>CAWFVX010000003.1:0-390305 GCA_963819345.1 uncultured Alphaproteobacteria bacterium | reverse complement strand
CAAGACCATGCGGGCCGGATGGGGACAATTCGAAAGCATGGCCGCGGGTTTTGCTGTCGCCACGACCTTTGAACTTAAGTCAAATCTCAGAATCCCGTAGCGTCGGAACGTTCGAGGTGACGTGCGATGGCGGGTGTGATCCAGATGAGCGATCGGGAACTGACCCGGCTGCGTGTGATGATCGATCTCGCGGATGATCGGCTCACGGTTGATGCCGCTGCGATGTTGATGGGGCTGGGTTGGCGTCAGATTTACCGCCTTCTGCGGGTATTTTCGGCGGATGGCCCAGCCGGCCTGGCGTCGCGCAAACGCGGTCGGCCGAGCAACCGCAAGCGTGGAGACCTTCCGGGCCACGGTGCTGAGCCTGGTGCGCGAACATTACATCGACTTCGGACCGACGCTGGCGGCGGAAAAACTGATCGCCCGTCATGGTCTGTGGATCGGCGTCGAGACACTGCGGCAATGGATGATGGCGGAGGGACTGTGGGTTGATCGCCGCCACCAGCTGCCCTCCCCGCATCAGCCGCGACGACGACGGGAATGTCTGGGCGAACTCGTGCAGATCGACGGTTCCGAACACCGCTGGTTCGAGACCCGCGGCGAGATGTGTACGCTGCTGGCATTCGTCGATGATGCGACCAGCCGATTGATGCGACTGCGGTTCGTCGCCTCCGAGTCCGCGTTCGATTACTTCCGCGCGACCAAGGACTATCTGGAGAGGCACGGCAAGCCACTGGCGTTCTACAGCGACAAACACGGCATCTTTCGCGTCAACGCCAAGGACGCGATCGGCGGTGATCGCGTCACGCAGTTCGGCCGAGTGCTGTCGGAGCTGAACATCGACATCATCTGCGCCAACAGTCCGCAGGCGAAGGCCTGTGTTTCATACTACGCTCCATTCGTTTGGTTAACGGTAGTGGGGACGAGATGCGGGGCTCCCTGGCCTCCAGGTCTCGCTTTGGCAATTATAAAGCCGGCGGGAATTTCCCAGAGTGCGGACATATGGCTGTCGGCATAGTGGTTCTTTATCAGACCTAGCCGGCCCCACTCACGGACGGTGGCGTCGGTAATCCGATATCGTGCGGCGAGTTCCCGCGTGGTCAGCAGACCTCGCCGGTGAAGGCGGGCATGGTGACTTGATAAATTGTGATATTCACGGAGAAAAGCGATCGTCCTTTGACTAAAGGGCTTCCCCTCGCCTGTTCGCAAGCCGCGTTGGTTCAGGATATCGGCGATCTGCTGATCGCGATGGTCATCAAGCAGACGGTCGACTTCGGCGACGATGTCAGGCTTAAACTTGCGGATCTCCACTATGGATAGCGGACGCGGCAGGGTCAGGGTGCGGATAGCACCGCCGGACAGTCGGACATTGGCGGTGATTGTTGTCTGGCCCTTGAGCAGGGTGACGTCCTCGACGAGCAGACGCAAGATGCGCTTGCGCTCGGCCGAGGGAACGCGGGGGTCGTTCCAGACGCGGGGGAATTGTTCGGCGAGTTCGCGAATGCGGCGGCGCGCTTCGTCGTCCAGCGCGGCGGCCTGCTCCTGGGCCCGCCGATCGCATTCGGCGGCGGCACCGCTGTGGATGCGCAGCCTCTCGTTCCATTCGGCTTCGAGCGAATTGGCGACGAGGCGGTTGTCAGGATCGACGTTCATGTATCGGCGGCGCGCCAGCTCGGCCTCATATCGGGTTCGTTCGACGTGCTGGCGGCGCATTGTGTCGATTTCGGCGGCCTGGCTTTCGAGCTCGCGCTGGACCGCCAAAGTCACCTCCAGGTTCATGGGGATGACCAACTCGACGAGAAGAACACCGATGGCGGCATCAACCACGTTGCCCGAAATGGTCTGACAGACCTCACCGCCACGACGGACGAGCTGCTCCTTGCAAATGTAACTAGGTTTGCCCCGGACATCGCCGCGTACCTGGTGGTATCGATTCCCATGCGATTGCCGCAAATGCCGCACAGCACTCGTCCCTGCAACAGCGCCCCCTCGCGAGGCGGCCCGCTTCGCCGGTCGGATCGGAAGACGCGGCCATTCTCGATCAGGCGCCGCCGGTTGGCTTCAAAGCGCTCCCAGTCGATGTAGCCGGCATGCGCACCCTTGATCACGAATTTCCACTCTTCGATTGGCAGCTCGATGATGTCATCGGCGCGTCGACGGGTGTGCATTCGGCCAAAAACGAAGGCCCCGGCATAACGTGGATTGTGCAGGACCTGCAGGCCACGCGAATGCTTCGGCTCCCCCCAGACGAGTTCGCCTTGGTTGGGACCATAGTGCAGGCGCGAGGGGAACTGCAGACCCTGCTCCTGAATGGAGCGAGCGGTCTTCATCGCGCTGCCAGTTCGATCGAAGGTCTCGAACAGCATGCGAATGGCGTTCTGCACTTCAATATTGGGATCGAGGATAATCTTGCCGTCGGGGCGATAGACCAAGCCGACTGGTGGGCGGATCTCGAGCTCGCCGCGACGTGCCTTATTAAGGATGCCGCCACGCAAGCGGCCGCGAATAATGTGGAGTTCGGCCTCGCTCATTGTCCCTTTCGAGACCGCGACATACCGCCCAAGAACAGCGCTTCGACGT
The DNA here is from genome assembly GCA_963819345.1 of uncultured Alphaproteobacteria bacterium. Classification (GTDB taxonomy): domain Bacteria; phylum Pseudomonadota; class Alphaproteobacteria; order Acetobacterales; family Acetobacteraceae; genus Rhodopila. Next base: position 387,725 of record CAWFVX010000003.1, on the reverse strand, counting down.
CCTGATACAATACCCGCATCACCCGCGTGCAGGTGAACGCGTGGCTGTCGTCCGCCGTTTGCAGCATGGTGGCAGCAGCCACTTCGTCATCCAGCAGCCCGACGGCACGCGAACGTTGTTGCCGGCTTGGATGACCGAGCCATGGGCGGCACAAATTGCGATCGTGAAGACGCCTCGTCTGACGCTCGAGGCATTGTTCACACTGCGCAGAACGATTGATGGCGCACTCTTATCCTTGTCGCCTGCGACTCTGATGAGAGGGGAGTGTAATGATCAACCGACCAGCCAGCCACCGACAACTCGATCTACTTGTTTTCACGGTCAATGCGCTCGAAATCGAGCCGAATCTCTCGGGCGGCTCGGGGGAAGTGATGGCTCTGCTGAATTGCTGATGGCGGAGCACATCGCTGCAGCCGGGGACCTGGGTCGGTCGCTCGAGGCCGCCGATGAATAAGATTAACGCAGAACATCTAGCGCGCGACGCTTACGTCTACGTTCGGCAATCAACGGTGGATCAGCTGCTCAACAACCCCGAAAGCCGACGGCGACAATATGCGTTGGTGGAACGAGCGCGCTCGCTCGGCTGGGAGAACGTCGTTGTCATTGATGATGATCTTGGCCGATCGGGCGGCGGTCAAAGCCGCCCCGGCTTCGAGCGTCTGCTTGCGGCAATCTGCGCCGGCACGGCCGGCGCTGTGTTGGCGATCGAGGCGTCGCGGCTGGCACGCAACGGCCGCGACTGGCACACGCTGCTGGAATTCTGCGCCTTCGTGAACACCTTGATCATTGACGAGGACGGGGTCACTGATCCACGACTGATCAACGACAGGTTGTTGCTTGGCTTGAAAGGCACCTTCAGCGAGCTCGAGTTGTCGATGTTCCGGCAGCGGTCGCAAGAGGCGTTGCGTCTGAAGGCAGCGCGCGGCGAACTGCACACCACGGCCGCGATTGGCTATCGACGCGGAGCCGATGGTCGTCTGGAACAGGACGCTGATCGGCGGATCCATGAGACGCTGTCGATGGTGTTCCGCAAGTTCAGCGAGATCGGCAGCGTGCGCCAGCTCGCCTTATGGCTGCGGCAGGAGGGGATCGACTTGCCGGTCGCGGTCTACGGTCCCCAGGGTCGGGCCGTGCAGTGGCGTCCGCCGCGCTACCATGCGGTTCATCGGCTGCTGACCAATCCGGTCTACGCCGGAGCCTATGTGTTTGGGCGCACCGGTTCGCGAGTTCGGTTCGAAGGCGGACGCAAAGTCGTTATTCATGGTGTCGCGCGTCGGCGGGAGGAGTGGGAGGTGCTGATCCGCGACCACCACCAGGGCTATATCTCGTGGGAGGAGTATGATCGCAACCAGAAGATTATCGCGGGCAATGCCAACATGAAGGGTACGATGGTGGCAGGCTCGGTGCGCAAGGGCGGAGGCCTGCTCGTTGGATTGCTCCGCTGTGGACACTGCGGACGCAGGCTGAAGGTGCTGCATCATGCGCGTCGGGACACGCGCTATATTTGCAATGCCGAGATTATGCTGAAAGCTTCTGGCAAGATGGGCGTTCCGCAAGGCGGAGTAATGACGCCCTGAACGCAAAAGGTAACTTCCGGTTTGAGCGCGAGATTCGGCATTGGCGTTCTGGAAATGTGCTTGATTTACGTCGCAAAAGGTAATATCTATATGTCATATGGCGCGATCAACCGATGCCCAGAAGTCAGAACGGCTGAATGCGGCGCACAGCTTGCTGGCGCGCGGAATGGGCATGAGCGAGGCGGCCGTCTCGCTGTCGCGCCAGTTCGGGCTCTCACGACGCCAGGCTTATCGCTACCTGCAGGAAGCGGAGACGATCGGTCATCCGGTGCCCGTCATTGCGCCATCGGTGCCGATCACATTCAAGGTGCCGGCCGATATTGTCCGCGAGGTGCGGGCCTATTCAGTGATCAGCGGTTTGACACTCAGCGAGATCGTCACGCGGGCGATCACGGCTTTTCTGACCGCCGTACGCGGGCATGGCTGACCGGTGGTCGCGTCGGGATCGGTATCAAGTTCAGCTCGATTACGCATTTGATCGTCTGCTCAGTAACAAACTTCAGCAAGTCTACGAGCGGCTGGTTCCCGACCAGGTGCGGATTGCTGGCGAGGGTTCAAAGATAATGGAGAGTGACAATGCCGGTCGCGGCAATCTATGCGCGGGTGTCGTCGGACAAGCAGCGGGAGGAGAGCACCATCGCGAGCCAGACGGCGGCGCTGATCGAGTTTGCACGGAACCGCGGTTACCAGGTGCCGGCGGAGTGGGTCTTCGAAGACGAGGGCTATAGCGGTGCCTCGCTGGTTCGACCCGGGCTGGAGCGGTTACGCGATCTTGCGGCGGAAGGTCAGATCGAAGCCGTGTTGGTGCACGCGCCGGATCGGCTGAGCCGCAAATATGCCTATCAGGTCTTGCTGATCGAAGAACTCGCGCGCCAAGGTGTCGAGACCGTTTTCATCAAAGCGCCACAGGCAGCGACTGCGGAGGACCAACTGCTGGTGCAATTCCAGGGCATGATCGCCGAATACGAGCGGGCACAGATCCTTGAGCGATCCCGCCGCGGAAAGCGCCATCGCGCCCGCCAGGGACAGATCAACGTTCTTAGCGGCGCGCCTTACGGCTATCGTTACGTTCGCAAGTGCGACGACGCGGCCGCCCGATATGAAATCCTCGATGCCGAAGCCGCTGTCGTGCGGATGGTCTACCAGAGCTATGTCGGTGCTGGCCTAAGTATTGGCGCGATCACGCGTCAGCTCAATGAGCGCGGTATTCCGACGCGCAAGCAAATCTCGCGTTGGGAGCGCTCCACGGTTTGGGCGATGCTGCGCAATCCTGCCTATAAGGGGACGGCGTGCTTCGGGAAGACCGAGACTGCGCCGCGTCAACGCATCACCCGAACACTCCGGCTGCGCGGGGGCGTTGGCTCGCGCGACAGCGCTCACCACGAACGACCGCGCGCCGACTGGATTGAAATTGCCGTGCCCGCAATCGTTGCGGATGATACTTTCATGCGAGCCCAAGAACTGCTCCAGCAAAACAAGACGTTTGCGCCACGTCGGACGATCGAACCTAGCATCGTGCAGGGCCTGCTGTCGTGCCGCAAATGCGGCTACGCGATGTCGCGAACATCGACCAGGTCGAGCGCTCGTAAAATCCACTATTACCGATGCTTGGGGTCTGACGCCTGGCGGCATCTTGGCGGACCAGTGTGCGATAACCGGCCAGTACGTCAGGATCTCGTCGATCGGGTTGTATGGACCGAAATCGTCCGACTGCTGGAGGATCCTAGCTTGATCCAGACCGAACTCGACCGACGGCTGGCGGCGGCACGAACGGCCGATCCGGCGAGGCAGCGGGAAAACGTCCTGCACCGAGAGATGGCGCATACTCGCAAAAGCATCGACCGCTTGCTGACCGCCTACCAGGAAGAGCTTCTGTCGCTCGACGAGTTGCGGCAACGCATGCCGGAACTGCGACACCGGGAGCACGCCCTACAGACAGAACTGCAGGCGATCCTCGAGCAAGTCAACGATCGCGCCGTCTATCTGCGTCTCGCTGAGACCCTCTCGGCATTTCTCGCCAAGTTGCGCAGCACCGCCGACACCCTCGACATTCAGGAGCGGCAGCGGATCGTGCGCCTGATCGTCAAGGAGATACTGATCGGGGACGACAGCATCATCGTTCGCCACTCCATTCCTGTCTCCCAACCACCAAACGACAACGACCCAAAGTCGCCGCCAAACCGATCGGGCGGGTTAGAAGACAAAAGTTACCTTTTGCGTTCAGGGCGTCATCTCGCCTTTGCTCAGTAACATCTACCTCAATGAGGTGGACCGGATGCTGGAGCGGGCGCGGGAGGTCACACGCAACGGCAAGTACACCTACATCGAATATGCGAGATTTGCAGACGATCTGGTGATCTTGATCGACGCCTACAAGCGGCATGACTGGCTGATTGGAGCGGTAAACAGACGGCTTCGGGAGGAATTCGACAAGCTGCGGGTGGAAATCAATGATGAAAAGAGCCGGATGGTCGACCTCGAGCGAGGTGAAAGCTTCGGGTTTCTGGGTTTCGACTTCCGCTACCTCCGCAGTTTACGCGGAGCGATGCGGCCGCACTACACGCCCAAGCTCAAAAAGCGGACGGCGTTGATGCGGGAGCTCAAGGAGGTGTTCCGCCGACACCGATCGCAACCGATTGAGCGGGTGATAAGCCTGATCAATCCGATGCTGCGGGGGTGGGTGAACTACTTCGTGGTCGGGCACTCCAGTGAGTGCTTCGGCCACATCAAAGATTGGGTGGAGAAGAAGGTCAGGCGCCATTTGGCGCACGCTCAGAAACGACGGGGCTTCGGCTGGGACCGATGGAGTAGGCCGTGGCTGTATAACATCCTGAAGCTGTTTAACGGCTATCGGGTGCGCCGCGACGGGCCGAAAGTCGCCCCGGCAGGATAGGTCCCATAAACCTCGGCATGAAGCGGATGGGGGCGCGCAATGCGGGAAATCTGCACGTTGCGTGCGACGTGGAGGGGGCTGGAAAGGTGGGACGGTCGGGACACCTCGGCCGACCGGCGCGCAAGTCCTCAACCCTACCTGAGAGAGCGCGGGGCTGCAACTGCCCCGCGCCACTCGACCGTACATCGAGGTGCACGGGCATTGGCGCGATCTCTATCGCGCCAATGACCGCAACGGCGCGCTGGTCGACGTGATGTTCAGCGAGCACCGTGACATGGCGGCTGCGAAGGCGTTCTTCCAATCCGCCAAGACAGTCACCGATGTTATCCCTGACAGGGTGACCACGGATGGCCACGACAGCTACCCGCGCGCGATCCGGACGAAGTTGGGTGAAGGCGTGAAGCACCGCACCAGCCGCTACCTGAACAACCGACTGGAGCAGGATCACCGTCGCATCAAAGGTCGATACCAGCCCATGCGTGGGTTCAAATGCCCACGAACCTGCGACGATGTCCACAGCAACGGAGCCAGTCCCAATCGATTTGAACTGGTCTCCGGTGTGCCGCTGCGGGTCAATACGCCAACCGCGTTCAATGCGGCCTCGAACTTTTGACTGGACTGGACGGGGGGGACCCGTCGGGGGGGCGACCCGCTGGGTGACAGGCCGGCGGTGACCTGTCCGGCTGCCTCTGCGACGGCTATGTGGGGCATCGCGAGTACTGGCGTTACGTGCTACGTGCCGATTGCTTCGAGCCACAGATCGGATGGCGAAACAATGAAGGCTCGCGCACTGGCTGCAGCGTTGGATGGGCGCGTAATCGGCGCCGGCGACTTGGAGATCTCCCGTGCAGTGCATCCGACGGGAAGCCACCTGCGAGGGGGATGTCGCGATCGCGATGTCTCCAGATACAATCCGAATTCTAGGTGAAAGTCGGGCGAAGATCGCGCTCGTTCCCGAGGGTACGCAATTCCCGCATCAGCGCTTTCAGACGGTGATATTCATGCGTCGATCCCGCTGCAGTCTGCCGGCGATCACGGGCGTTGGTGCACATGGCCGGTCCAGGGATGATAGGATGGCCTCCACCTCTCTGGTTCTGATTATCCCGATGCCGCACAAACACAACGCCGAGCGCCGTCACCACATCCCGAAGATGTCGTTCAAAGTGCAGAACTGGCCGGCCTACGAAGCGGGTTTGCGCCGGCGGGGCAGCTTGACGTTGTGGATCGAGGACTCAGCGCTGGAATGCTGGCAGACCACTGGGCCGAGCGGGCAGGCTCGGTATATGGACGCAGCCATCGAGACCAGCCTGATGCTGCGCACGGCGTTCAAGCTGGCGTTACGCCAGACCGAGGGCCTGATGACGTCGGTGCTGATGTTGATGGGCCTGACGATCTCAGCGCCGGACCACAGCACGGTCAGCCGCCGGGCGGAGACACTGCCGGTGATCCAGCCTGCCACCGTGCCACCCGGTCCGTTGCACGTATTGATCGACAGCACCGGGCTGCAAGTCTACGGGGCGGGTCAATGGCTGGAGGCGAAGCATGGCGCCAAATCGCGCCGGAAATGGCGCAAGCTGCATCTGGCAGTCGATGCTGCCAGCGGCATGATCGTGGCGCAGACGCTGACCGACCAAGATGCCGACGATCCGTCCCAGGTCGGCCCGCTGCTCGATCAGATTGACGAACCGATTGGCCAGGTGACGGCCGATGGTGCGTATGATGGCTCACCTACCTACCAGACAATTGCAACGCACAGCGATGGCATCGAGGTGGTGATCCCGCTGCGCTCGACGGCTGTCCCGAGCGGCGAACCGGGTCCCCCGACACAGCGAGATAGCCATCTGGCGATGATCGCGGAACAAGGTCATCTGGCTTGGCAGGCCACAACCGGTTACGGCCAACGGTCCTTAGTAGAAACGACAATGGGTCGTTACAAGTCGCTGATCGGACCACGGCTGCGAGCCCGCGGCTTTCCGGCTCAGCAGACCGAGGCTGCCATCGGCGTGGCGGTGCTGAATCGGATGCTGGCGACCGGACGCCCGGATTCGATCCGTCGCCAGCCGGTCATCGCATAGCAGCTTGGGATTTTGGGGTCCTCTCGCCCTCCGTCGGGAAGTGCACCAATGCCCAGTTGATGTGCATTTTCCCGCCGCCACACTTTGACACGGCGCTGTAGCGTTCGCAGCAGTTTGTCCGGGTAGATATCTGGCTGCTTCCGCTGAAGCCGCTCGAGCAGTTCTCGCGACGTCCGCCATGGCTCGACGTCGAACCACTCACGCATTTGCGCCGTCACCGACAGGAACGGATCAGGGCAAGTCCGCAAATATTTGCGGCCCTTTTCTTTCGGCTTACTCGTCGGACGTACCTCACCCTCGTGCCACGACGTTCGAAGGCCTTCCAGGAACTGCTCCAGCGTTGGCGCACTCACCGACACCATTTCGCCAGTTACCGGCCGATCGGTAATCTCGACGAGCTGCTTCTGGGCAAGGCGGATCTCACTCAACAGCCGCACCGGATCCAGAGTTGCTTGTAGAGCACTGAGACGAGCTCGTACCGTCTCGCTCGTACGCGGATCGGCCAGCAGCCGCTGATACGGCGTCGCTGGTGGGTAGTAGCGCTTCGTGACCCTCGCTCCATCACGTTTCTTACTGGCCAGCTTAAAAGACGGCTGAAAGAAATTCACAAATAAACGAACCGACATATACAGTCGACCCAACGCCGCTGCCGCCTCCAGGCCCACGTAGCGTCGGTAGCCCACAATGCGGCGCACAACTGCGCCGTTCTTCTGCTCCACCCATGCTTGATCGTTCTTGCGATACGGCCGACAGCGTGTGAACTCCACACCGGCGTCCTTGCAATAGGACTGTACGGTCTCATTCATGAACACGCTATCGTTGTCCGTATCAAACCCGAGCAGAGGAAACGGCATCCGCTTGCGGACCTCGCTCAACACCGCGATCAACACCGTCTGCTCCCAAAGGACCAATAACGGTGCACACTCCGTCCAGCCGCTCGCAATGTCGGTCAATGTCAGCGTCTGCACGAAACTGCCTTCTGCCGTCGGCCCGCTATGCGCGACCAGGTCGGCCTCCATGAACCCAGGTGCCGGATCATCCCAGCCATCGGATGTTCGAACCGGCACGCTGCGCCGGACCCCGGTCGAGGATGCCGATCGTCGACGCGCTCCTCCTGTTGCTTGCTCCTTCACCTTGCACAACGATCGGTCGATGGTCGCCGCGCTCATTGCCAGCAGACCGCTTCCCACCTCCGGCGCGAGTTTGAGATGACCGTGCCGCTCCATTGACTTAACGAGGATAGGTATCAACGGTCGCAACCGCTTGCCGCATACCCGGTCCGACGCCTCCCAAACCAAGATCAGCGCCTCGCGCACGGCGTCGTCATAAACCCTACGTCTCCGACGAGGGCCGGAGGGCTCACTGCCAATCCGAAGCAGACGCATCGCATGCTTGCGATGCAGACCGCTCACCGCTTTGAACTCGTCCAAAATGCGGCTGCGATCTTTGCGAGCGGACCGGGCGTACCGCTCCGCCACCACCGCCACCAACTCATCCCGTGTCGCCATGCTGATCCGCCTCATGCTCGCCCCCGCCGAACCCCGGCGGGGAGCAAATTACGTGAGGCAACAGACCGACACTGGGGAGCATTTCAAGTGAGGCAATGCGGCCGGCCCTGGCCACGCGGCAGATGCTGTTCGACTTCATCGTCGAGGAGTTGGCGAAACGAGAGCCGGAGGACGTGCGGCGCATTCGCCCGCTGCGCGTGGCGCTGCAGAACCAGCGCGAGGACTTGCTCGCCTTCGCCGGCGTGCTCGACGCCAAGCTGGCCGACATCGCGCAAGCCCATGTCATCCCTGAGCCCCTCGCGCGTGAAGCGTGCGTGCTGCACCGATTGTCGAGCACCTCGACCGCCTATTGGCAGGGATGGAACCGACTTCGGGCGAAGCTGGGCGACCAATTCCAGCGGCTGTTCGACGCCGTCAGCCAGGCCATGGCGCAAACACCGCGCAGCAGTTCGCTGGTCGAGAACCTCAATTCACGACTGCGCAACTACTTCACGCTGCGCCGCCACCTCGGTGGTTCTTACTTGGACTTGCTACGGTTCTTCTTGAACCATCGGCGCTTCATGCGCAGCCGACGTGCCGAACGCAACGGCAAGAGCCCGCGCGAATTGATGACCGGCCAAGGCCATCCGCATTGGCTGACGCCGCTGGGCCTCGGGCCAATTCAACCCCGGCAAGCCTGACTCAAGACTGACCTGGGGAGGGTTGGCCGCCTCCCGCACTGGACGCCCTTCCGAACCGAATCCACCGGCGGTTTCCGTGCGACTCTGCAACCCAAAAGACCGCTGATTGGCATTGCACTTCCCGACGGAGGGCGAGAGGACCCCAAATCCCAAGCTGCTATGCGATGACCGGCTGGCGACGGATCGAATCCGGGCGTCCGGTCGCCAGCATCCGATTCAGCACCGCCACGCCGATGGCAGCCTCGGTCTGCTGAGCCGGAAAGCCGCGGGCTCGCAGCCGTGGTCCGATCAGCGACTTGTAACGACCCATTGTCGTTTCTACTAAGGACCGTTGGCCGTAACCGGTTGTGGCCTGCCAAGCCAGATGACCTTGTTCCGCGATCATCGCCAGATGGCTATCACGCTGTGTCGGCGGACCCGGTTCGCCGCTCGGGACAGCCGTCGAGCGCAGCGGGATCACCACCTCGATGCCATCGCTGTGCGCTGCAATTGTCTGGTAGGTGGGTGAGCCATCATACGCACCATCGGCCGTCACCTGGCCAATCGGTTCGTCAATCTGATCGAGCAGCGGGCCGACCTGGGACGGATCGTCGGCATCTTGGTCGGTCAGCGTCTGCGCCACGATCATGCCGCTGGCAGCATCGACTGCCAGATGCAGCTTGCGCCATTTCCGGCGCGATTTGGCGCCATGCTTCGCCTCCAGCCATTGACCCGCCCCGTAGACTTGCAGCCCGGTGCTGTCGATCAATACGTGCAACGGACCGGGTGGCACGGTGGCAGGCTGGATCACCGGCAGTGTCTCCGCCCGGCGGCTGACCGTGCTGTGGTCCGGCGCTGAGATCGTCAGGCCCATCAACATCAGCACCGACGTCATCAGGCCCTCGGTCTGGCGTAACGCCAGCTTGAACGCCGTACGCAGCATCAGGCTGGTCTCGATGGCTGCGTCCATATACCGAGCCTGCCCGCTCGGCCCAGTGGTCTGCCAGCATTCCAGCGCTGAGTCCTCGATCCACAACGTCAAGCTGCCCCGCCGGCGCAAACCCGCTTCGTAGGCCGGCCAGTTCTGCACTTTGAACGACATCTTCGGGATGTGGTGACGGCGCTCGGCGTTGTGTTTGTGCGGCATCGGGATAATCAGAACCAGAGAGGTGGAGGCCATCCTATCATCCCTGGACCGGCCATGTGCTCCAACGCCGGTCACGAAGCATCTCCGTCGTTGCGGAGTGAGCGAGTTAGAGATTTGCCGCAGAATCAATGACAGGGGGTACTCGAGCCATCTGCTGGTCAGACATGGTCCGTCTCCCAACGCCGGTGTAACTCACTTCGGCGCCTTCCGTTTAGCTGGTGCCTTTGCTGGGACCGTCGCCGGCAGAGCAACAGCGGCCTCGTTGGCCGCACGGGCGCCGATTGCCTCGCGCAGCAGCGTGCGCACCACGTCGACCTCGGACGGAACGGCGCCAGGCCACGATCGTCGAATGTCATCAATCGCCGCCCAGATGGTGTCGGGTAAGGCCATGCTTTTGCGTGTGACGGGCTCGGTAAGGGGCGGGTGCTTAGCCATGGACGCCAGTCCTAGCATACATAAACCTTTAGTGCTAAAGGTTTTTTGGTATTGACACACGCGACACAGAAACCTACAAAGAGCGAACAGGAGACGGAAGACCGAAATGGTTGAGATCATCGAGCACGAGGAAATTGTCTCTGCATCGGGCGATAAAAAGAAGTTTTACACTTGGGTAAACAGCATCGCCGATAGCTGCGGTGGCTTTGATAGTTACGAAGAAGCTGCCGAAAATGCGATGGATTTTCCCATCGATCAAATCGGGCTAGCCCTGCGCTAATGCGCACGCTGCTCGCGATCGCCGGTGCATTGCTAATGGCGCTGTCCGGTTGCGGCCGACCAACGCCGTCGCCGGAAATACGAGCAGACCAGCAACCCGGCTATCTGGCGGCTTATCCCCCATACCAGGTTATCCCCCCTGGCGCGGTAGCGCTGCATCAGGGTCAGATTGCAGTGTGTCAGTAACCAATGAGGCTCGTGATGGCCCGCTCTTGCATTAACGAACACAGCGCTGGGGAAGTCCGAATTGAATTTCACCCCTCACCCTCTGCGTCTCGACAGAACTCGACCCGGCAATAGCCATAAAAGTCTGCCACATCATTGGCTAGGCAACTTAGCACGGCCAGCACGTGTCGTTCCCGCACTGAACTGCCCCCCAGGCCGGCGGTGCGACGTCGTCCTAACCCGACTTCGACTTCTCATGATCCCCGAGTCGCCGTCCTGCTGGCTCTAGTGGCGGCGACGCCGGGCGCTGGGACAGACCGCCTTGCCCGATCCGGCCAGGACGCCCGGCGCGCTGAACCCAGAGGTCACACAGCCATCCCCCGCGACCGCACCCGAAAGTTGCTCGGCTCGCCGGACATGACGGCACCTAATCCGCACATCGACAGCGGCCCGGACATGCGGCTATACGCGCGCGCCAGGGTCGCTCAGGCCGAGACGTCGCCGCGTTCCGCGCCCATATTCATATCACTCGGGGCAGGAAGCCGTGACCTAGAGCGTGCTGGTTTTGCTGGCAAATCGTCAAGCGCTGTAGAGACTTCGACGACGAGCCAGACTACCACCAGCCCTACCGCGCCCGTCGGCCGGCACCCTTAATCCGGATGTTAACGAAGTAAATCAGCTCCTGAGGTCCTAAGTCTATCGTAGCCGAGCAGATAACTGCAGATAGATTCCTGATGTTTAACTCCCAGCCTAGAAAACAATTCCCATGAATTCCTTCGAAGATTTGGGGTCGCGCTGGTTTGCCTAAGGGCGGCATATAGATCCGCGATAACGGCAGCGTCGCAAAATTCGGGTTCATTTTGTAATCGAGGCCGTCGCCAGCAAAGCCGAGCGGCGTCAGGCCGGCGCCTTTTTCCGCCACCTGGATCAGAATATGCCCGTTGTCGGGAAATGTCAGGACAGCCCCGTCACACCTGATCGGCGTTCCGGCAACCGTCGTGAGATCCACTTCCTTCCTGCCTTGCTTGGAATAGGAGCCACTGCAGCTCGCTGGGTAGTAGTATGTCTCGGCTGCCGCCGCGGAATGCAGACCGACAAGGATACAGCTGACGCCCAGGACAGCGGCGCGGACGATCGGCCGAGGTGCTAGCGTCTTCGGGGTATCGCGAACGGTCGTATCAGGAACAGAACCTGGAACCGGCGCGTCAATGTCCATGCTCCCCTCCGAATGTGATGTATGTAGGTGGTTGCGAGTTTCGACGTTTCCTTAACTACTGGTATTATAGCCAATATTTGGACTTTCCGGCGAGGGCCGCTCATGCTTCTCGCCAAGCTGACCCGGATGAGCAATATGACAAAAAGCCTCGCCACGACACCTATTCCGGTGCAACTCTCTGGGCCGGAGTTCATCGCATTTATCTTCCCGCACCTGTCGATGCCAGTGCGCGGGCCGAAGTGCAAACTAGGGTATCACCGCGTCTTCAATCTGATCCTGTGGGTCCTCTATACGGGTATGCAATGGAAGTGCATGCCAGTGCCCAGAGCGAGCGACGGGACCGGCCTTATCCACTACACGACAATCTACAAGGTGTTCGCGAAATGGGCTGACGATGGCTCGCTCGATCAGGCGTTCATCGCCAGCGTGCGGCATCTGGCGCAGCAACACCACCTTGATCTCAACATCCTGCATGGCGATGGCACCAATACCGTTGCCAAAAAGGGCGGCGATGGCATCGGCTATTCCGGCCACAAACATCAGAAGGGTGAGAAGATCATCGCGATCGTGGACAATAACGGCTTCGTGCTGGCTCCGCTTCCCGTGGCGCCGGTGAATGAGACGGATACCGTGCTGCTGCCAGAGGGATTGAAGGTTGCATGCTCCCTATATACGTCCGGCGGGATGGTTGCGGTCGGTAGGCTCCCCGATGGACCCGACCATGCAGGTCCTCGAGCAGTTCGAGATCTGCCTCGTAGTCTTGCCATGTCACGCCATCCACCCCGGCGGCGGCTTTGCGCTTTAGCGCGTAGAACGCGGTCCGGAGTGCATCGACGTTAACGTGGTGGAGGAGTGCGGTGAACTGTTCCTTCTTCCTTTGCCTTGCGGCGTGCCGTACGCGGTCCAGCGCCTGGGTCACGCGAGCCCGGTTCTGCGACCGGTGCGTGCTTTGCCGACCCGCGTTCCCCTTGGTTCCCAGCCTTGGCTCCACCAACTCCGCCCCCGGTCGCCCGGCTTTGTTCGTCGGCTTCGTTGCTACTATTCTGGGATCTGACTTCTCTGGGTCGTTCATCAGCGGCTACGGTTCCTCACCTTCCCGCCACGGACCATGCGACCCAAAGGCCGATGGTCGATCCAGAGATCTCCCGGTTCCCGCCCAAGGAACTTCCGCACATGCCAGGGTCTTAGACCACGCCGAGTTGGACGGGCGCTCGCAGTAGCGCGCCCGGTCGTATTGCCTTCCGATAAGCAAACATCGTCGGCACCCGGGATCAGAACGGTTTCGCGGCTCGATGGCTGGCCTGTGCGCTCCCCTGCCGACGCTTCGCCCACGTCCTCGCGAACGCGTGCGCACGGCTCGGGGCCGGTGTGGTTTGCTACTCCTTCACCGCAGTGGACTTGCACCACCTACTCCTTGCCGGTCTCCCGGCGCACTCACTCGCGTTCGTCTCCTCAAGACCCACCTGACGGAATAGCTTCCGCCTTCCAGCAACGCTCACCACGAAGGCTCTTTACCCCCGCAGCTTGTGGCGGTTTGAAGCCTGCCCCTGCAGGCCGACTTCGGGGGGCCGACCCCCATCTCGGGTAAAGCTCCGCTTCGTCTCAAGCGGAGACGAAACGTTCACAGCACACAACTTATTTCAGGCTTCGCCAAAGCCGCTCGATGAAGATGTTGTCCAAGAAACGCCCTTTGCCATCCATGCTGATCCGCACGCCCGCGGTTTCAAGCTCATCCAGAAACCCGGCGCTGGTGAACTGTACACCCTGATCGGTGTTGAAAATTTCCGGCCGGCCATGTTTGGCCATCGCTTCCTGAACCGCCTCGACGCAGAAGTCCGCTTCCATGGTGAGCGACAGACGCCACGACAGAACCCGCCGGCTGAACCAGTCCATCACCGCCACCAGGTAGACAAATCCCCGGGCCATCGGAATATAGGTTATGTCGGCACACCACACTTGGTTCGGCCGGTCGATGATCAGGCCCCGCAACAGGTATGGATACACTGTGTGATCCGGATGGCCTCGGCTGGTGTTCGGCTTTTGGTAGATCGCCTCCAACCCCATCACCCGCATCAGCCGCCGCACCCGTTTGCGGTTGATAACCAGGCCCTCGCGCCGCAACACCGCAACCATTCGGCGTGATCCGTAGAACGGCGAGGCCAGATACAGCTCGTCCATCCGCCGCATCACCGCCAGATCATCCAGGTCAACCGGCGCCGGCCGGTAATACAGCGTCGAGCGCGCGATCTTCAGCAGCCGGCACTGCGCAACGATCGCCAGAACCGGGTCATCCCGGTCCACCCGCGCACGCCGGTCGGCCGGGCTCATGGCCCAGACCTTTTGCGAAAAAAATCCCGCTCCACCGTCAGTTGGCCGATCTTCTCATATAACGGCGCCATCTGAGCCTCGGCTGTGGCCTCATCGCCATTGGGTGCGCCCTTGTTTGCCGCAAACAAACCCGCCGTCCCGTCCAGCAGCGTTTTCTTCCAGGCATGGATCTGGCAGGCCTGAACGCCAAACCGGCTCGATAGCTCGGCCACAATCCCTTCTTCCCGCACCGCCGCAAGAGCCACTTTCGCCTTGAATTCAGGACTGTGCTTCTTCCGTGTATTTGCCATGTCTCACCTTTGGCCAAACGGCCATCCCAAGCTGAGACTCTCTCTTAGCTACCTGTCCAGTTTTCGGGGGCCACCTCACGTGGATGGTTGAGTGAGGCGATATAGTCCGCAATAGGCTCTTCAGAGGCATTGTCGAAAATCACGCATTCCCAATTTTGTCCAGGCTGCCCTGAGATGGAGGCAAGTGCATCGCGGAGCAGCTCAAGTCGGTTGTGGGTGGGAATGACGACAGAGAAGAACAGGTCTTTCGCGCTTGAGGCAACGGACCGAGGTCCCGCAAAAGACGGTGCAAGATCAAGGGTGTCTCGGGGGAATTCCACGCCAAAATCGATGATTTTTGGCTGATTCTGTGGACAAAAAGTCACCCCAGGTCATACGCTCATGCAATGCCCTCTGCCATTTCGACATGGCCGCGAAGCCACGCGTCTGGTTGTCGGTCACCAGCACGTTGGCCTGATCGCCCAGACGAAACGTAACGCTTTTCGGCCAGTCCGCGACTTCAAAGCCGACGCCGTCGGCACCGACGAGAACGCAGGACAAGCCTCGGTGCGCCAGAGCTGTCGGCAATCCATCCGGACCACTCTCGAACCGATTGGCAGCGGCCTTAGTATTGTCCAGCTTGAAGTCGAGATCGATCAACAGTTGACGCGGCATCATGAAAGCGTTGCTGCGAAGATGCGGGTTCGGGAACGATTTGAAGTCCCGAAATGGAAAGAGCGGCGCTCCAGGTCGCGTCAGCGTTTGCCACTTCGTACCGAAATCCTGCTTCTATCTCATCGGTATCGAAGGGGCGCCCGAGTATTGGACGTGCCAACTCACGCTTGATCTGCCTCCAGATGCTGCCGCGCTTGCCGAGCCAATTCGGCGTCCGCGCAGTATTTCACGGAACTGCTCGGCAATCTTCGGAGAGTATTGGATGCTTTGGACAGAAGTCAACCACACTACCTTGTAGAGAAAAAATAGCGACGTGAAAAGGCTCTCGTATGACCCGGTCGCTCCAGTCATGCCGACATCGTCGCGGTCAAGCGGCGCGTTGAGGCTCTTCAGCCAGTTGGCGGCTCCGATTTCCGAGAAAGTGTTCAGGAAGCAGACGCGGTCGTGCCGCAGATAAGGCGTCACCTTGAGATAGGCCTGGATGTCGAAGCCATCATCCAAAACATCCACCGCGCGATGCGGAATGCCGCTCAGCATCTCAGTCAGCGCAGTCTGAGAGCCAGATAGCTCATGGAGACCCTTTCGGACGATGATCAGGTCGTGGGCAATTCTCGCATCATGCTGTCGGTAGGACCTGATGAACGGCTCGAAATCGCTCACAGACCCGTCCGCTGATCGCGCCAGATAGACAACGGCGATCGTTTTACCGTCTGTCGTAGTCGTGAGCGGATCAAGAATTGGAAGTGGAAGATCTATGATTGACTCTTCTTGCTTGCTGTCCAGTTCCTCTTCCCGCTGCGTGACTCTTGCTGCTCGCAGCCCAATCCTCATCACACTGCGGGATTGGCGTCAAGGCGTCGAGCGGCGCCTCCTCCGTCTCTGGGTCGGTCGAAGCGGGAGTTTCATCAGCGAACCAGCGGTAGGCGTCGGCGATGGGGCTGTGCTCGCCAATGTCATGGTAGGTGACCACGGCCTGCGTGTAGATCGCCCCCATCCCCCCCACGGAATTCCTAAATCCTCTTTCTCTCCCGGCGCATACAAAGATTTCGCGGGGCGGGCACCAGCCAAGAAATTCTGCTCCTCGCCTGAGGAAGCCCGGCAGTGGATCGAGGAGCAGGCGGCGGCTTTCGATCTCCCGGTCAGATGGGTGAGCGACATGCCAAGAGGATAAGGAACCAAGCGAGCATGGGACCATCTTACAAAGGACATTATCACATATAGGAACGAGATTTAAACCGACAACGCAAAGACCTCTTGCCCGACGCACGACGCCAATTAGGGTGATGCCGTCGATCGTCTGGCCGAACAGCTCAATCTTACCCCGGCAACTTTTGCCTTCCGGCAAACAGACATTTGTTTGGAAACCGGGTTCATTGAGCCAAGACCTGAAGTGTCGATTTGAACTCCACGCCCTCGGTCTCACCGCCCGTGATCAACTCAGTTATGGTTGGCATGACTTGCGCCGACCGTGATCCCCTACGCAGTCGGTCCCACGCCGCGCGGACGACGTTCGCCATGCGCCGCCGTCGCTCGTCTAGGAATGCGTCGTAGGGCATAGCCCCCCCATTCAGGAGGCAGTGCATGGTGGAATCGATCATCTTCGGAGAGTATAAAATCAGGCCGATGAGGATGCCCGTGTAGCCGCTGGTGAGGGCGTATGACCCAGAGCCCGAGGTGACCACGAAGCGTGTTTCGTCTCCGGACAGAGGTGGCAATGTGCCGTTGGCCGAGAAGAGGGGGGTGGATCCTGCGGCGGTAATTTGGCTAATCGCCGCTGTTGCGGCCGCCGACACGTCGGCACTGCCAAATTGAAGCGTCAGCGCCGTGTTATTTCCACCTGGGATCGTTACGTCGGACATACACAGCACCTAATCAAAATAGCCGGCCACACCTGCAACTACAGGTCTTTATCAAAAACGTTTTCAAGGAAAATTGATTCAACCTGAATTCAGATTCGCTCATCGCTCGCTTGCCCGATGCTTCGGTGATGGATTTTAGACGGGCGAAAAACGACGATGAAACAATCGCATTGGCGGCGTAATAAACCCCACAGGTCAACTATGCCAACAGTATCATGCAGGAAACGGGTCGGAACGTCGATCGAAAACGGGTCGGAACGTCGATCACCGAAGGCACGGCGAACTTCCTGGTAAACCGACGCATGAAAAGTCTCAGCAGATGCGATGGTCGCGCGACAGCGCCGATCTGCTGCTCCAAGCTCGCTGCGGCCTCTATAACGGCACGCTCGGTGCCGAGTTTGGCATCGGGTCGACCGCCAAGGCAGACCCGGTCCTTGCCCAAGCGGCATGATCCCCCAATGTCTGGACGGTCCCATCCGATACACGCCGCTAATTGCCGGCGCGAACTATGTCCGGCGGTTGATATGCATCGGGTAACAAGAATATCGGTGCAAATTGTCGCTACAGGGTAGAACGATACCGGAACGCTTCTGCAAGGCTAATAATAGCGGACGACAGAGTGGGGTTCCTTGGGTACTCTTAATCAAGGCCGGATCCCAACCCAACCACGAATTGTTTCCTTAGTGGCCGTTTCAATACGGCCTCGGAGCTCATGCATCACGGGCATCCCATTCTCGATGTCGGACGCAGTCGCATTGCTAGGGTGTGGCAGTGCGGCCGGCGTAATATCAGCCTGTAAAACGCCAGTAGCTATGGCCAATGTGGCTTGGTGGGCTCCTTCATCGTAGTCTAGAGGGGATCGCTTTTGTCGGATCCGTCAGCGGAGGCTCCGGCCGGGTCCACAAAGCCGATAGACGGGGGCGCCCCCGCAATGGAATGCGGCACTTCTTCGAAGCGCGGCTCGGTCCGGAGATAATCCAGCGCCTGTCCGCCCGGTTTAGCGGCTCGTACCTGTGACCATTCGATCCCCAGATATTATGGACGCATTCAGTAGGGTTACGATACCTATGATTGTCTAAGTAAGGAACTGCGACCCGTGAGTTGGTTGTAGCGGCATTCGCCCCCATTGGCCCGCATGAGGTATCTCATGCAATGCTCATTGCAATACCGGAGACGTTCCTGCCATGGAATTTCGGGCAGGCTGGTGCGCACGACGTAGAGCCCGTCTGTGGCCGCCTCGGCGGCGAATCGCCGCGGTTTTGCGGGTGAAGCTGAAGCCGTGTTGGTGATATCGAGAGCGAATGCTTTCTCATGTTATAGGTTTCCCCAGGGCACCATTAGAGGCGATGTCCGCTGCGGCGCGCAACGGATTTCGCTTGCCTGCAACAACGGCCTGGATGCTGGCGAAGTCCTTCTCGACCCGCCACATCAGCTTCGCCACCAGTTCACCCTTGTCCTGCGAGCACAAGACTACCGAAGACGGAACAAGAACCTAAAATCCGCGGGTCATGACCTCACCTGGCTGCGCGCGCCGGCCATCAGGGATCTGCTGAACAGCGGCGCGTTGCAACTCACCCGGCGAGCGGCTGGCGGTCTGCCGCAACCCAGACCTCGCCGCCGAACGAGCCCTCAAGCGTGAGGACCTGCTGGCGGCACCGATCGCGGTGAGGCGCGCCTCGGTCCGCAACCTTGCCAACGGCGCCAGCGCCGGATACCGCGCCGTTACATAGGCCAGTTCGGGCGACACGGGTCGCGGCCTCGAGGTTGAAGGGGGCGGTGCTCCTTGCTACGCCCCCGTTCTGACAGGGACCGGTGAGCAACCGCCGAATCCGAATTGGCTCGTCACCGAACAGCAAGCGGAATGTCGCGGTGCCACGGGGCCATGCAAAACTGTGGGGTTTCAAGTTGGTGACGGAGTTGGAGGCCGGGGAGACGACGGAGGTGGAGGTCGCATGCCTCGAATATGATGAGCAAGCCGGTCTGGCCGATCTGGGCTTCGGACGCCCAACGCGCGCTGACGGCTGCAACGGTATGAACGTTCTTGTGGGTGTTCACGCTGATAACGACGTCGGTTGGTTTGGTGTCGCTGACTACGAACATCTCTGTCGAGAGCCTGACGATCCAACGGGCGGACAGGACTGTAAGACTGTAACGGGATGGGTGGCTTAGTTCCGGTTGGTACAGGGCTGCCAGTTTCTCTATCCCCCAGTTGCTCTGTATGCCCATCAGGAGTGCGCCCGTCGAGTGTCGAAAGCCCTCGCCACGGAACTTCTGGATCGACGTGAACGCGACCCCGCCGATGTCGACAGCGCGCAAATCGCGCATCTCGGCAGCGCTGTCCGCTTGCCAGCTGCGTTCTCGGTGGGTTGGCGGCTTTTTCACTTGCCGCATGACGCGGATACATACCGAGGGCCGCCTTATGGTAGTGGGGCGATTTAGAGACAGCCGCCAACCGAGCATCCTCTATCGGAAGGCCCACAGCACCGCGGGCCGTACGAAGCGACGCAGTGCAAATGCTGATTTAGCCACTGTTGGGTTGCGCAGAAAGTTTAGCGTGCTACACAATCGACGCTTCTGCGGCATAAGCGCTACCACTTCTGCAGCCTCTTTCCAGGCGGTAGCGATTTTTGCCTTGGCGCCCTTGAGTAGCGCAGCTTTATAGCGATTAAGCGCATGTTGCAGCAGTCGTGGCGGCGCGTTCTTGCTACGTCGTGCTAGAAGAATAACCTCGTTCCAGACAGCCTCGACATTCGCTTCGTCAGGATCGCCAGCGAGAACGGCAGCCTGATAATCGTGCATGGCCAGATCGAAGAAGCGGGGCACGATCATGTCGCGCATATAGTATCGATCCCGCAAGATGTCGTCGGGAAACATCCCTTGCAGTTTAAGCATGTAGATATTGCGGCTGAGCACCATCCTATGGGTGTACGAAGTCGACCCGGAATAGATCCGCCACAGTGCCAAAGCTCGTTCTATATAAACATTGTCATAGCCAAGCCGGAACATACGCATGAACAGGTCGTCGTCCTCGTAGCCGCACAACTGCTCATCAAAGCCGCCGACCGCCTCGAAGGCTTTGCGGCATATGAGCGAGGCCGACGGAAGAATGTACATATTTTGGCGGATGCAGTCAAAAATATGCCGCTTAGGCTGGACCACCGGGATGGTGCTGAGAAAAGAGCGGCAGATCAGGAAACCGTTCTGGTCGATCTCGTCGAGATCAGAATAGACCCAGCCGAGCACCGGCTCAGTTGGGACCAGGAACGGCTTGACGAGTTCCTCGAGGTGGTTGTCGTACCAAAGGTCGTCTTGGTCAAGGAAGGCGATCAGGTCGCTTTTGGACTGGCGCACCCCGAGGTTTCGTGCCGAAGATTGCCCGCCGTTTGGCTTGTGCAATAGCGTCAAGGGGTGGGTCTGCGCCAGCCGATCGACAACAGCGATACCGTCACCGTCATCAGTTGAACCATCGTTGACCACGATGACCTCCGTTGCGGGCAAAGTCTGCTTGAACACACTGTTCAGTGCCTGCTCAATGTAACGAGCACCATTATAAAGTGGAATAATCACAGCGATGCTAAGTGAACGCCTGGGTGCCAGCTTGGCCGTTTTACTCGCGGCGATCCGGTTTGGCGTCGGGGCAGGTGCCTCGTCGAGCTGAGCGACGGAATCCATCATCTCATATATCATGGCGGTAAGCAGTGACAGCCGCAGCGGATTGATGGCAGCCTCTGGCATCGCTATCCGCTTTTGTTCCAGCCAAACGTAGAATTCGACACCTGGCGCGGCTTCGATAGCGCGGATTGCCCAATTAATATGACCGAGTAGATTGAGTTCGAGTATGAGCAACTCGAAGCTTTTTGGCGTAAATGTCCATGCGTGGCTGTCACGATAATCTGAAGCGGGACTCTCGTCGGCGGCATCGTATGCCTGTTGCGCCTGCAACAGCGGATTGGCGAGACTAAGCGGCACGGTATTGCCGGTATGTGCCCAGCCGCCTTCATTGTTACGCGTAACGAAATATGCCGCTTGATTGAAAAAGGTTCGGCGTTGATGTCGGGTTCGGCCCTCGACATGGGCCGCCACCAAATCACCGGTAGTGGTGAGTGGCTGAAAGAAATCGAAGCAGACGCGCTTATCTGGCAACGCTAGTGCCATCACGCCGTTCGGCCTCATGAGGGCGGACGCGTCCTGAAAGAATGCAATGAGGTCGGGAAGATGCTCACCGACATGGGAGGCGACAAGCCCGTCGTAGCTGCCGTGCATCGCTTGCGGTATGAGCGCTGTAAGAGGACCATCCTGCCAAATGAAATCGACAGGCTCGATGCGGCTCACCGTTGCCACACCCATGGCAGCGTACTTTACCACAAGGTCGGCCTGCGCAGCATGATCGACGATGGTAGTCTGCCAGCCTTCTGCTTTGGGTAGGATAGGAGAGTGGCTCGGACCAAGCTCTAGCAAATGCATGCTGTGGCTAAAGTGGCAGCGAATAAGCTCTTCTCTGGTCAAACTTTCGCTTCCCAACATAAGCACCACCCGCGCCGCTAGATCGTATCAACTGTTAGCACAGACATACATGTAGGCCCAGACCCAACCTGTTGTGGACAGTAATCGGATTGGTTTGCCCGTTTGGGCACCTGGACCACATCTCACTCCGCTCGATCAACGATATATACGACGTTCAAAAACCCTCTCGCGACCACCCAGAGCCGGTCCTCGGAGCACCCCTGACGTCGCCACCCACGACGCCAGGACGGCTCCCGGTGGCCTACCCTGGATTCCCCTTCATGGGTACGCGTCTACGAGGCCGGGCGAAAAGCAACGGCTTACCGTTACTCCAAGCGTATCGCGAAGAAAATTCGTGGCGTACTGCACGTCGAACCATGAGGGATCTGAAAAGGCTACCGTAAAGCCTGCAAAAGCGCGGTTACAACATCATCGGTCGTCGGTGCGCGCCACTCGTCCGCCAGGGGTTCCTGCGCCGCCGCGGTCGTCGCCGAGACGGCTGTAGCGCGACCCAAGCGGATGGGCCCCCAACATGGTGACACCGCCCGACATCGAGGCACAGACCCTGCGCTTCTATTACGCCGAGAAATGGACGATGGGCACCATCGCGCGTCAGTTGCACATCCACCACAGCGTGGTGCGGTGGGTGCTGGCGCAGGCCGGTATGCCGCGGACCGGACCGCCGCCACGCCCGTCTAAGATCGACGCGTATCTCATCCGCCAGACCCTGGAGAGCTTCCCGACGCTGAACCGGCAGCGAAATGGCGGAAGCGATCGGCGCCGCCGCGATCGCCGCGCCCGTAAGCCACGGCATATAGCCGTACCTCTTCGCCGCGCGCCGGTGGTTGGCACATTTCGACCAGCACGACATGGCCACACTGGAGCACCAGTTAGCGGCGCTGGTCGAGCGTCTCGCCTTCGGCATCCTGCCGCTCGACACGTTGGTGATCCGGCTCAGCCATACTGTGTCACCCTTCTTCCTGGCGCCCGGCGTCGACCGGCGCTTGGTGCCGCTGGCTACGGGCCGCGCGTGGTTGGACCTGCTTCGCCAAATTGGTCATGGACGAAATTCGGTGTGACCGCCTGGGGTGATAATGCCCATTGAATGACCTTTCGTTGCAGTTCCATCGGCATGGGACACAGCAGACGGAACATCATCAGATCTCTGCTATTGTAAAAGCGCAGAAAGGTGGCGTCCCCCGCATCGCCCCGCCAAATTGGGCCGACAAATTGGTCCGATTTCGGATAGCGGTGTTGCATGTTGGAGGCGAGAATACGATTTAGTATGTCGCGCGCCGATGGCTTGGCCCGATTGGCCGGCGCCCGTGGTCGCATCATCACCCCTGCTCGACCTGCAATGGACGCAACTCTTGCACGACGAGCGCTACCACAAAGATGTCGTCCTTCTCCCGCTCGGCGAACGCGTTAAACACATGGCCCTGCACATGGCCAAGTATGTTGGTTACCTCGCCGACATAGATGGAAACGATGCCGAACGCGTATCGCGCATCCTAATCGACGCGTTCATCATCACGTTGGCGACGGCCAACACGCTCAATCAGGACCTCGGGCGCGATCTCGGGGCTCTTGCCGCCGATTTCGACCTCCGGACCGCCGGCCAGGAGTTCGCGGGCGAGCTCGGAACAACGAACGATGTCTCCGGACTACTTCGCTCATTTGCTCGCCAGGCCGGCGCGCTCGCCAAAGCGTGCGAGTTGCGGGATCACATGGAGTTGTTTCCGTTTCGGACCGCGATGCGTGAGAGTAATCTGGGTCTCTTTAAGCGGGTTGTGGCCGCGGCCGCAGCCCATTCGCTCGACCTGACCGCGCTTTACGCCGTCCGGCTGCGCATGGTGGAAGAACGATCCATTTTCGACGCCCATCTACGCGGAGCGTCGACGGCTGTCGCCCAATGACATTCTGGAGCGGCGAGACCCTCGCCGATCGACTGCCAAGTCTCATCACACCCTTCGATGCCGCACAGATCGACTGCGCGGCCTACCGTCTGCGTGTCGGACCAGAGGCTTACGTCTCCCCCACGGGTGAAGGACGCGCCGACGAAGACCAAGGTGCCGCTCGATCTCGGCGAAGCGTTCACAGTGCCGCCCGGCCAGTTCGCGTTCTTGCTCACCGAGGAGCGGGTGAAGGTGCCCAACAACGCGCTCGCGTTCATCTCCGTCAGGGCCACGGTCAAGTTTCGCGGTCTGGTCAACGTCTCCGGCTTCCATGTCGACCCCGGCTACGACGGCCG
The DNA here is from genome assembly GCA_963819345.1 of uncultured Alphaproteobacteria bacterium. Taxonomy (GTDB): domain Bacteria; phylum Pseudomonadota; class Alphaproteobacteria; order Acetobacterales; family Acetobacteraceae; genus Rhodopila. The sequence continues at coordinate 363,886 of CAWFVX010000003.1, read as the reverse complement.
CCTGGTCCTTCTCTGTCTTCAACGCCGGGCCTGGCCCCGTCCACCTCGCGCGTGGCGACGACTGTTTCCTCATCTGGTATGCCGACCTTGATCGTGAAACCGCTCTCGCCAAGTCTGGCCTGGGTTTTCATAATATCCCGACTAAGTTGATGAACCCGATTGCTGGCGAGATCCAATCGCTCGCGGAACTCCTGGCGAAGATCGAGGCGACCGAGAAACGGATGGACACGATTAGCCACGAGCAGAATCTCGTGCGCGTTAAAGGCCTGATCATCGTCGCCGCTTTGGTCGGCTGGTTCATCCGGGGAGCCACCGTGCTGCGGGCCGTTCCCGCCGTTCCCGCCATAGGTCGGGCGGCACCCGCTCCCGCCGTTCCTACGGGACGCGCTGACCCGCGCCCGGCCTTGCCAACTCAGCCTTTAACTCACCCCGAAGGATCGGCTACTACCATCCCACCGCAGGCGCCGCAGCCAGCGACTCCCCGACAGTAGGCAACGGGCAGACACTCGCCGCGGCCTAACAACGGCGAGTGAGATGGTTCCGAGCGTAGTTCTTGATTCATACTGGTCGTTCGCCGCGGAACGACAAGCGATCTTGGCGCGTCGGATCGCGGGCGAGCCCGGCCCTTGGACGGCTGATTTCGTGCTTCGCTCTTATCGTTTCACGAACGCCTATCGAGTTGCGGATTGAGTGAGCCAATAACTAATCCGTGATGTCCAACAGCGCGCCGACCGAAGCCAGGATCCGCGCGAGCTCTTCTTCCGCACAATCTTGTTTAAGCTGTTCAACCGCATTGACACCTGGGAAGCGCTTGAAGCGGCCTTCAGCCCGCTTGTGTGGCGGACGTTCAACCTCGCCAAGGCAACTGCGGTTTTGGACGAGCGGAGGGCGCGGGGCCAACGGATCTACTCGGCCGCCTACATAATGCCGCCGCCCAACCTTGGGCATGTCCGCAAGCATAGTAATCATCTCGCGCTTCTCGAGCGTATGATGAAGGATAGACTGCCCGACCGGCTGCGCCAGGCTCCATCACTCGCCGAAGTTTATGAGCGGCTCCTTCGCTATCCCGGGTTGGGCCCGTTCCTGGCGTTTCAGTACGCCATCGACCTCGATGGTATCTCCAAGTGCTTCGTAAGCACTGGTCAGCGATCTGCTGCGGCCATAATTCAGTGGATGGTCGAGAACCAAGAATTTGAGTTCGATCGCCTCGGGCTCACTTTCCAGCGCCTAAGCGATCGAAAACTCCACCCCATCGACTGCCAAAACCTATTCTGCGAAACCTCCAAATATGCTCGCGTCGCCCACCCGGACGTTCGCGGCCTTTCTGGCCGCACGCAGATCAAGCAGGCATACCGCGTCGATTCCCGCCCGGCCGAACCGATCGTGCTACCCCGGCGCTGGCAACATCCTGCGGTAACGCGGTCAGTTGCAGCGATCGTCAGCTGTGGGCCGGTGACGCCAGAGGAGCTCACCCTGCGGCTCCCGGCTACCAAAGCAAGACGCTAACCGCCACTAGCCTATTTCTTCGACCGCTTTTTTGCGCCGTTTTCGTTTGAGCTTCTCCATCAGATTGTATCCGCCTCCGGCATTCGTCTTGTGGATGCTCACTTCGATACGCCTACATGTGAAACCCCTGGAGAGCATTGGGTCGCCGGTTGAAAATATGCGGACTTATACCTATACGTCCGAACGACGGTCCCAAAACGGCTTCGTCGATCCAGCTCGGTCTAGGAGTTCCAGTCATGCGCCAGAGCCTCCCCGTCGGCAAAAGTTCGCATGTTTCTGAAAAGCGCCTTCCAACCGAACGCGATTACCTGCGACCCAACGCTGCGGGAGGTGATGGATGGACCGTTCGTGTTCGTCAGCGAGCGCGGTGGTCCGATCAACGCCGACACGGTAGCCAGGATCGTCAGCGAGGCGGCTGAAGCCGCTGGGATAGGATTTCACGTCCACCCGCATATGCTGCGGCATTCAGCAGGGCACATGTTGGCTGACGAGGGATTGGACACGCGGTTGATCCAAGATTTTCTCGGTCATCGCGACATTCGGAATACGGTCAGATACACGAAGCTCAGTCCGCATCGTTTGGCGAACGTGCGGGTGCGGTGAATTGAGTGAAAGCAAGGTCCTCGGCTCGGCAAGCTCGCCAAGGCAGTCAACGTCGACCGCCGGACCGTCGCGCACTGGCGCGGAAGCGTCGCCACGGCCTCGCCGTCATCCTCGTCTCCTCGTCCACCATGCGTGCAAAGGTGCCGGCAACATGCGGGCTGACCAGGCCCTGTCGTCCGAGTTCCACGCCTGGGGCGATTCCAACCTCTATCTCCACCGCGGTAACTACTTTGTATGGGGTTTTTCCTGTCAATAGAATTCTTCTACTGGGCCTGAAGTGATGCCGCCTAGAGTGTCGGCGTTTGTAGCGACATCATCAGTCCCGTCCGAAGCCACGCGGGGGTTCCGCGCTCACCAGTTCCGACAAGTCAAGTTCGCACACTGTACGCAGTCGATCTGCCGTTGCGGTATCCGCCAGGCCTTCCGGCAGAGTATCGAGCCATGTCTGATAAGTCGGCTTGAAGTTCCATCAGTTCGGCCACGGCATCACGCCAGCGCTGCGGTCGGCAGGCTTGCGGTAACGCAGCTTTGGCGCGCCGTCGGCATGCCCGTCGCGGTAGCGGGCTTGCCTCTGCGCATGGCTCATCGTCGAACCCAGCAATGGCTTCGGTCCCGGTTTCATTGCTGGATTTCTCCATCCATTCCATTCCGCAGAACTCGTCACGTGACGCATTATAATGGCCTTGGCGGAGGCGCAGCTTCGATGGTGGCGCCTTCTTCGTGTCTGGCCGAGCCAGAAGGTAAGCAAACCGAACCGAGGGGAGCCCGCCGAGTGTGCGCGAACCTCGCGCCGCAACCTTGTATTCGGTTGGACCTACCCGAGGTCCGGACCATGAAGCAGCCATGCGCTTCAGTAGCGAGCTCCGAGGCAGCGGGCCCATTCTCACGTCGGCGTCCAAGCCACGCAGTTACTCGGGTTGCCACCACCTCGGATCGTCATCAGCGTCCTTCGGCGCAAGCGCGGCGGGGTGCTGAAACTGTATTTGTGTTGGTCATCTCTGTCGGCCGATCACGCAACGACCGAGCGCATGCGCACGCCGTCTGGGATTTCGCCGGTGGTGACCAGTCGCCACATCGCGATCAGCAGCTTGCGGGCGAGGGCCACGATCATGGTGGTTTTGCGAGCCCCGTTTGGCCCTTCGGTCCGGATACGATACCATTGCGCCAGTGCGCTATCTTTCTGGAACTGCAGGAAGCGCCACGCGAGTTGAATCAGTCCGCGGCGTACCCGGGCATTGCCCGACTTCGCCAGCCCCTTCTCTCGCCGTTTGGCACCACTTTCGTCTGGCGAACCGGTCAGCCCTGCATAGCGCGCCACCGCTCGGCGATCGCGCAGTTGCCGGGATAGCACTTCTTGGACGAGCATATCGGCGGTCTCGACGCCGACACCAATAATGCTGGCCAGCAAGCGAACCATCGCGTGTGGCCCGGTTTCGGGGGCTTGCTCGATGCGCATCAGGCGGGCTTGTTCGATCAGATCGATCTGCTCACGGACCATTGCCAGCCGCGCCATGTCACGGCGGATTTCCTCGAGGGTGTTCGGCGGGATCGGCAGGCCTTCAGGAGTCCGCAGTGCGTCCAGCTTCTGGGGCGCTCGGCGCAGCTCCGGCTTGAAGCCGCGAACGCCAAGGCGGATCAGCGCAGCCTTCATTCGGTTGATGATCCGCGTCTTCTCTCCGACCAGGTTCTCACGCTCACGGTGTGGGCGTTTGCCATCTTCTTGATCCATTGTCGGGATAGCGACCATGCTGCAATGACCACACTCACCACGCAGCCATCCGATGAACACGCGCATCAACATTGCGGTGTCGAGCCGATCGGTCTTCGCTCGCCGATGCTCGCGGGAGACAGCAACGCTCGTCGAGTGGATGACGTAAGTCTCGATGTTCTGCGTCCGTAACCAGCGCGCCAGCCAGAAGCCGTCGCGTCCCGCCTCATAAGCCACGACAATCCGGTCGACTTTGCTGCCATTCCTCGCAGCTTCTCCTGCCAGCGGTGTAGGAGCCGCAGCAGTCCTGCTTCGTCCGGATCAAGCTTCTTTAGCGGATGGCGAGCGACACCTGGAAGCAGTCCGGTTATTAGCCAGCTCGATAGGCTCAACTCGACGACGGCAACGAGGGTGTTGTTTTGAACAAAGGGCGTCAGGGATTTGCTCAGATCATCTGGCTGTGGCATCAGGCGCTCCATCCATGGTGTTGAGGGAACGATGCTGCCCTCATCCCCGGCTGCCCCATAGCTTCTCACCTCCATCTTTTGTCGGCCATTTGTCAGGGCGGGAGTAGTACGGGGTTTCCCGCCAGGGCATTGCTGATGGCCTGGAGAGCGGTCAGACCATGCAGGCGTCCGGTGGCGATGACGGAGGCGGCTGCGGCATAGACCTGAGCCCCCCATTTCGAGCGGAAGCATCCAGTGACCTTGCGGAAGATCACGGATGGGCGCAGGGCGCGCTCGCAGGCATTGTTGGTATAGGGCACATCGCGGCGGGTGACGAAACGAAACAGGTCGTGGCGGTCGCGGCGCATGGCCTTGAACAGGCGGCGTGATGCCGGTGTGTGGGGTTGGTGGCTCAGCAGCCGGTCGAGCCGGCGTTCGAGATCGGCGTTGTACTGATGCAGGGTGCTGTCCTTGAGATCGGGGCGGCGGCGGCCGATGGAGATGGCACGCAGCAGCAGCCATTTGAACTCTAGCGCGAAGCCGTTGCAGCCTTCCTCGATGGCATAGTTTGCGTCGCGTAATAGATGTGCCAGGCACATTTGGCGGGCCGCGCCGTGGCCGAGTTGCCCCGCATAGCGGTCGGCCACCCAGACCTCTGGCTGCGCACCGCTCAAGAATTCGGTCACCACCCCCGCCGCGCGTGTATCGACGATGACGTGATAGATTGCCGTGGAGGACAGCAGCACCCACTGCCACCACGTCTTGCCGCCGACACGCGCGGAGGGCGCACCGCCTGCGCCAGCGGCTAAGCGGCAACAACCAGCGGCGCTCGCGCACGGGCCAGGATGTTGGCGATGGCGCCCTCGCTGATGGTCACGCCGAACACTTCGACCATCAGCCGGGCGAGGCGCTGAAAACCGATCGCCTGGGTGACATGGAGGTGGATGATGAGCGCTGAAAGGCCGGGCCCGAACGGCGAGCCGGCCTCGAAACCTTCTGGCGCTGGAGCGCCAACACGCTTCTGGCAGCAGGAACAGATGCCACGATGGCGGTTGACGCGGGTGACGATGGGGCGCAGCGGCGGCAGGTCGATGTGGTCGTAGGCATGGATATCCAGCAGGTCGGCGGGGCCGAATGCGTGGGCGCAGTGCGGACAGGCAGCAAGCGTCGCCTCGATGATCCTGTCCGGGTGTTCGGCCAACGCGCGGGCGACGCCAGGATGACCGCCACGCGGCTTCTTCGGGCGGTCGGGAAGGTTCGACTTCTGACCCTTCGAGGGCGGGATGCTCGAGTTGTCAGGCGTCTTTGCCGGAGCCGCGAGCCTGCCTTCCAATTCCACAATACGTGCCGTCAGGACGCTGATCTGCTGAGCCTGCGCCTCGATCTGCGCTTGCTGCGCCTGGACCAGGGCGATCAGGTCACCGTGCGAAAAGTTTAGAAGTCTAGACTTAAACTGACAAGTAGGGTTCAATCGGTGGGGCAAAGGTGACCGATGTGTTGGCTTGCAGGGAGGCGGAGCCGACCGCAAGAGCCGACACATCGGTCAAGGGCAAACATTGGAGCCCCTTTATGACACAGAACCAGAAAATCATCCGCGGCAAGGTCGGCGTGCTGGAACTCGCCAAGCAACTCGGCAATGTCAGCCAGGCCTGCAAGATCATGGGGTTCTCCCGCGATAGCTTCTATCGCTTCAAGGACCTCTATGATACCGGCGGCGAGGTGGCGCTGATGGAAATCAGCCGCCGGAAGCCGATCCTGAAAAACCGCGTCGACAGCGCTATCGAAACCGCCGTCGTGGAACTGGCCATTGAGCAGCCAACCTGGGGACAGGCGCGGGTGTCCAATGAATTACGCCAGCGCGGCCTGGCAATCTCGCCGTTCGCAGGCCGATCTTGACGTCTGGCCTGGGTTCGCGGTCATGGGGCATACTCGGCGGTCCGCGGCTGCGCTAAATCATTGATATGATTTGGTTGTGGGTCAGTAGTCAGCCGCAATTTGCTCAAAAAGTTAGGCACACGACTGGGTAGTTTCAGCATTGCCGAAGTTCGCGAATCGCGCTATCCGTGAGGCATGTATCTGCGCGTCACCCAGCGTCATAACCGCGACGGCTCATCCGTCACCTACTACGCCCTCGCCGAGAGCGTCTGGAACGCCGACGCAAAGCGGCGAGAAGCCCATGTGGTGAATAGTTTCGGCCGGGCCGATCAACTCGATCGAGCCGAACTCGAACGGCTGGTCAAAAGCATCAACCGCGTCCTCGATGACGGTGATGACACCGCCGGCAGTGCGACGGCATCTGATCGTGCGGAGATCGAGATCGAGCGAGTGTTCGAACTTGGTGTCGTACTCGCCGCCCGCTCACTCTGGGAAGAACTCGGCATCGGCACAGCCATCCGCAGATGCGCCGAACAGGCCAAGCTGACTGCGCCACACGAGACCGCGCTGTTCGCCATGGCCGCCAACCGCCTCGACGACCCGGTTTCCAAGCTGGGCTGCGCCGAACGCTGGCTGCCTGATATCACTTGGCTTCCCGACGCCGCCGGTCTGGCGGTCGATCAATGCTATCGTGCGCTCGACTTCTTCACGGTGTGGGCTGAGGAGATCGAGCGTGATGTGTTCCTCAAAGCCGCCGACTTATTCCATCTCGATGTCGATCTAATTTTCTACGATACAACCACCGCTTACTTCGAGATCGACGACCCCGATGAAGACGAGCAGGAATGGGCGGGGCGCCTCTATGCGCCGCTGCGCAAACGTGGCCACAGCAAGGAAGGCCGCGACAACCAGCCGCAGGTGATCATCGCCCTCGCCGTCACGCGCGATGGAATGCCGGTGCGCTCGTGGGTGCTGCCGGGCAACACCGCCGACGTGACGACGGTCGCGCGCATCAAGGATGATCTGCGCGCCTGGCGGCTCGGCCGCTGCTTGTTTGTCGGTGATGCCGGGATGTACTCGGCCGACAACCTGGCTCAACTCAGCCGCGGACTGGGTCGTTACATCCTGGCGGTGCCGATGCGCCGGATACGCGCTATCGAAGATGAGGTGCTGACAAGACCGGGCCGCTACAAGCCGGTCGCCGATAATCTGCAAGTCAAAGAAGTGTGGGTGGGCGATGGCGAGCGGCGCAAGCGCTATGTGCTGTGCCTCAACCCGCAAGAGGCAGAGCGTGAGCGCACGCGTCGGGCGCAGTTGCTAGTCGAACTCAATGCTGAACTGGCGCTGCTGGAGCAACGTCAGGAGGATCATCCCAAAGCCGCCTGTGAGTTGATGGCCTCGCGTTGTTACGGCCGGTACCTGAGCGAAGACGAGCGCGGTCGTCCGCGGCTGGACGCAGCGAAGATGAAGGCGGCGGAGAAGTTCGACGGCAAGTTCGTGGTGATCAGCAACGACGACACGTTGTCAGCCGAGGACATCGCACTTGGCTACAAAGGTGGCTGGATCATCGAGTCCTGCTTCCGGCGGATAAAGCAGACGGGTTTGCAGGTGCGGCCGATGTTTCATTGGACGCCGCGCCGGATCGAGGCGCACGTCAAGCTGTGTGTATTGGCGCTGCAGGTGCAACGGGCGGCTGAGATGCGCTGTCAGCTTCCCTGGACGCGAATTGCCCATGCGCTTGGTGGGCTGAAGGCGGTATGCTACCGCTGTGAAGGCCGGGTTATTGTTCAGCGGTCGAAAATCACCGCCGAGCTGTCTGCGATGCTGAAAACTCTAAAGGTATCAGTGCCTAAGCCAATCCTCTCGGTCAAGGAACCGCCTTCGGCAACCGCCGCGGCTTAGGCACACGCCCAGAATCCGCCCATCGTAAACGATTGAGATATTTGGCGAAATTCCGACCGCCTGCCTCACCACCGCGAACCCAGGTCTGGGTGCGCGACTACAACTCGGTGCGAACTCATCAAGGAAGGTGGTGCTACGGTAAAACCCCAATGCAGACCTTCATTGACATGCTGCCAGTGGCAAAGGAAAAGTTGCTGCAGGCGGCGTGACATCGGACGACACAAATTCGTCGGACACCCACCACGGCGAAAACCCGACCGTCAGATCAAGTCCATACTTTTACAGATCAAGACAGCCCGGTCACTCCGTCGGCGCGGCTGCGGCACCCGGCCGCCGGATATCGCAATGAAGCGATAACCGATGCCGACCAGCCGAAGAAAATCTCCGTCCCGAGGAAGCGTTAGCTTAATCCGCGTGAACCCCCTCCGGTTGCTCCGTCCGTGCAACCACCACGTTCGGAATATTCAGGAATAAGGCGCAGATGATCGCGGAACCCAGACACAATAGTGCCAAGCCGTAAAGCCCACCAGCGTAGCTCCCGGTCACATCCTTCATCACACCGACATACCAGGGGCCGAAGAACCCTCCCAGATTGCCGATTGAGTTGATCCATGCGATCGAGGCCGCCGCCGCGGTGCCCGTCAGGAACATTGATGGCATCGCCCAGAACGGCCCTTTCGAGCCATAGAAGCCCATCGCTGCGAGCGACATCCCCGACCATCGCCCACCAGGATCCCATCGTATAGCCGGCGATGAACAGTCCAATCGCGGACACCAGACAAGCGGCCAGCAGATTCCATCGGCGCTCATGCATGCGGTCGGAGATACGGCCCCAGACGACCAGCGAAATGCCGCCGCACAAATAGGGAACCATCGTCAGCCAACCCACCGCCATGTTGCTGCTGCCCGCGCCGATCGACTTGATGATCTGCGGTATGAAAATCAGCATACCCAGGCTCGCGACGACGATGCCGAAGTAGTTCAGCGATAGCAGCAGCACCTTTGGGTCGAACATCGACTGCCACACGCCGAAGGTCTTCACTTCCTCCTTCGCACGGCGTTCGGCCAACAGCTTGTTGGCGAGCCAAGTTTTTTCCTCGGCCGTCAGGAACCTCGCCTGCTCCGGCCGATCCGTCAGCACGAACAACGTGACCACACCAATCAGCACGGTCGGTATCGCTTCGGCGATATACATGATCTGCCAGCCGTGCAGTCCGAACATCCCGTCGAGCCACAAAATCCCTGTCGAAATCGGCGCACCCGCCGCCACCGCGATCGGCAGCCCGATCAGAAAGCCCGAGACAATCCGAGCATGATGGTGGCGCGGGAACCAATAGGTGAAATAAAGCACGATACCTGGGAAGAACCCCGCTTCAGCAACGCCCAGGAAGAAACGGACGACGGCAAAACTTGTCGAACCGCTTACCAGCGCCGTAACACCGGCGAAGAATACCCCACGTAATCATGATGCGGGCGATCCACAGCCGCGCGCCGACCTTTTCCAAGATCACGTTGCTCGGCACTTCAAAGATGAAGTAGCCCCAGTAAAACGTTCCGGCCGCGAAGCCGAACGCCGCCGCCGACATGCGCAAGTCCCCTTGCATCGTCAGACCGGCGAAACTCACGTTGATGCGGTCGATGTAGGCAAGAAAATAACTGAACACGGCAAACGGCAACAGACGCAGATAAATCTTGCGCATTGCCGACTTTTCGATCGCCTCGCTCACGTATCTCTCCCCGCCTAAGCTCGAACCGATCAATCATCGGTATTACGCGCTGACTTTTAAGAACCCGATTAGCCTACGACGCCCAACGAGCAGCCAGCAACCCGTCGCGCCAGGCTGACGCGCAACGGTTCCAGGAACCCAAACTTCAGGCGCGCAGTTCCTGCGTCGCGGCCTCGTCGACCGAGCCGTCCGCTGCGACCGAAACGCGGTAGAGCAACCGTGCATTGGCGGACGAGACCAGCCCATCGCGCACGTCCCGGGCGACCAGCACTGGATCGCGCGCCGTCGGATCGCCCATGCCCGCGCCGCCCGGCAACTCCAGGATCAGCCGCTCACCATCGGGAATGACCTGAAGCCCCTTGGTCCGCAACACCAAGCCGCTCTTGCGAGCGACCCGGCCGGGCGCCCCGTTCATCCCACCCTCACGGCCCTTCGGCACATTAGCAATTCGATCGAAGCTCGCATTCACCGCGAACTCCAGGTCGCCCTTCGTCGCTATCTCCATGATCTGTCCAACCCCGCCGCGCGTCCGCCCCGCACCACCCGAATCCGGTCTCAGTTCCTTGCGCCACACGATGATCGGCGCGACGTTCTCGGTCGCCTCCACCGGCATCGTCCGCACGCCGGACGGAAAAGCGGTGGCATTCAATCCGTCCTGCGTCGGCCGCGCCCCGGTGCCGCCGGAGTTGAACGTGATGATCTCGAAATCCGCCACCACCGGCTTGTTGCTGCGCGACTGGCCGGAAATCGCACCACCGCCGCGCAGAGGCGGGTTCCAAATGCCGACGCACCCTCCGCCGTGACCCGGTGCGGCACCGCCTGATGCAGGCACCCCATCATCAGGTCCGGCAGCAGATGGCCAATGACATGCCGAACCGAAACCGGGTAAGGACGCGGCGCGTTCAGAATGCAGCCCTCCGGTATATTCATCCGAAACGGTGCCAGCGAGGCCCAGTTGTTCGGAATCTCCGGGCGCCACCACGCACTTGATCCCAAAGCAGGAATACGCCCTGCAATAAGCCGGTGGCACATTGATGCCGCGCGACGAAAGTCCTGATGTCCCGGCGAAGTCCACCTCGATCCCATCATCGAGGATCGCCATCGAGGCCGCCAGCCGCACCGGCTCCTCATACCCATCGGAATAAATCTCACCGGCGTAAACGCCCCGGGGAAGCCGCGCGATCTCCGCCAGCGTGGCACGAAGCGAGCTGTCGAAGATGAAATCCGCCAACGGATCCAGGCTGGTCATTTCAAACTCGTCCATCATCTCCGCTAGCCGTCTGGCCCCGGCGTCGTTGCACGCGCATAAGGAGTAGATGTCGCCTTCCAGTTCCACCGGTAGCCGCGATCCGGCCCGGATGAACGCGAAGAATGTCTCGTTCGGCTCGGCCTCTGCGAAACACTTGACGATAGGGATGTACATGCCCTCTTCGTAAACCGACCGCCCCTCGGGACCCATGCCTAGGCCGCCGATGTCGATGACGTGCGCAGTGTTGGCGAACAGCCCGACAATTGTTCCATCGTGAAACGCCGGTGTAACGACCGTCAGATCGTGCAGATGGCCGGTCCCGAGCCAGGGATCATTGGTGATATAATGATCACCCGCCCGCATCGTCGCCGCCGGAAATTTCTTCAGGAAGTGCCCAACGCTCTCGGCCATCGAGTTCACGTGCCCGGGCGTCCCCGTCACCGCCTGCGCCATCATCCGCCCCTGCAGGTCGAAGATCCCCGCCGACAGGTCCCCCGCCTCCCGCACCGTGGTGGAGAAAGCCGTGCGGATCATGATCTGCGCCTGTTCCTCCACCACCGCGATCAATCGGTTCCACATGATCTGCCGGTGGATTTGCGCGAGAGCATTGGTCTCATGTGACATCGAGTTTGCGCCTGCCAGTGCTGGAACAGCCGGCAGTCTGGCCTTGGCTCGCATCCCGTGACAAGCTTCCCTCAAACACGGCACGAGGAGGGAGCGAACATGGTGACCTTGGGCAGCGGCGACTACCAATACGAGCCCGTCGACGATTGGGCGAAGCTTCCCCCCGGATGGTCGTTCAAGGAAATCGGCGGCGTCGGCGTCGACAGCAAGGATAACGTCTACGTCTTCAACCGCGGCGAGCACCCGATGATCGTGTTCGACCGCGACGGCAATTTCCTCCGCTCTTGGGGCGAGGGAGTTTTCCCCCGCGCCCACGGTGTCTACGTCGCCCCCGACGAGACGCTATGGCTGACCGACGACGCCGACCATTCCGTCCGCCAATGCACCCTGGACGGCAAAGTCCTGCTCACCCTCGGTACCCCTGGCAAACCCGCCCCCTACATGAGCGGTGAACCCTTCCATCGCTGCACCCACACCGCAATGGCCCCCAACGGCGACGTCTACGTGTCCGACGGCTACGGCAACGCAAGGGTCCACAAATACGCCCCCGATGGGCGCCTGTTGATGTCCTGGGGCGGCCCCGGCACCGACCCCGGCGAGTTCAACATTCCGCACAACATCACCTGCGACGCCGACGGGTGGGTCTATGTCGCGGACCGGGAAAACCATCGCGTCCAGGTGTTTGACGGCAACGGCAAATACGAAACCCAGTGGAACAATCTGCACCGTCCCTGCGGCCTGTTCATGCCCGGCGGGAAATGCCCGATCTGCTACGTTGGCGAACTCGGCCCGGTCGAGCCGGTCAACCGTGACGTCCCGAACCTTGGCCCCCGCGTCACCATCGTCGACAACGCCGGCAAGCGCCTTTCGCGGCTTGGCGGCCTGCGGGCGGGGCTGGGCATCGACCAGTTCCTGGCGCCACACGGCCTATGTGTAGACAGCCGTGGCGACATCTACGTGGGCGAGGTGTCGTGGACGCAGTGGCCGCAACGGTTTCCGAAGGACCCGATGCCGGACAATCTGCGGTCGCTCAGGAAATTCCGCAAAGTAGGGTAGGGGTCGCCGTCGCGCTCCACGCTGCATCCGGGCGGTAGAAGCGAACGAAGGACCAGTGCGGCCAAGGCACTTCGGTTCCCTGATTTCTTCTAACGGATTTATATTCAGCGGGGATGCTGCGCGCGACGATCTTTTGAGTGGACTCTGACAAATGCGGACATGGTGGAACCACCTCAGTTAACCAATTATTAGCAGCTTCGTGTTCTACTCCTCGCAGACTGGAGATGCACGATGCGCGTTCAAATTGCGATTTGGTCGCTCATCGCCGCCACGGGTGTGATTGACGGCATTTTACTCGTTGCCGAAGGAATGACCGTCAGTGCGGAATGGTCAGCGATCAATTTCATAGGGTTGCTGTGTATTGTGGCTGTTACTTTTCACCGCATTCCCTTCAATCAGTCTCCTTTTTATTTCGGTTGCTCAAATCTGTGCATTCACTCATGTTGGTGCCATCCTCACGTATGCTGCAATGGCGGCATCTCACTTCCCTTTGGCCGACCCGCTGCTCAGTCGAGCGGATAGCGCCATCGGGTTCAACTGGCCTGCTTGGTTCGAAATGATCAGTGCCAATCCGAGGCTTCATTCCGCTCTTGCGTATGCCTACTTGAGCTTTCCGGTGCAGATTTCTGTATTGATCCTTTATTTTTCTTATGCGGATCCGAAACGCGTCCATGAACTCCTTTTGGCCGGTATGCTGTCGGTCCTATTTATCGTTCCGATCATGGTATTGCTGCCAGCGGTGGGAGCATGGTCTCAGTATGGCGTCGGCGTGGTCGAGCCGTGGCGACATGATATCCTTGCCTTGCGAGCCCACACACTCGTGACGATAGGAGAAACCAAAGGCATCGTCTCATTTCCATCGTTCCATACCGCGATGGCGGTGCTGCTTATAAACATGGCGCGTGGCCGGAAATGGTCCCTGCCGGTGCTCATCCTAAATTTGTTGATGATCGCAGCTGTGCCGACCGAAGGAGCACACTACGGCGTAGATGTGGTCAGTGGACTCGCCGTGGCGCTTATGGCGCTCGCAACCACGCAGTTCGCGCTGGCGCGATCTTCCCGACGGGGCGGCCTTCAACAAGCCGTCGTTGGTCTTGACATGGCCATCGCGGCCACCAGCGGTGGTGGCGTGAGCGACATAGCCACACCGTAACTGGAAAGTCGCTTTAAGCAACCGCTCCGCCGGACCAGCCACCTTAGAGACCTCGCTGTCTCACGATGCCGTCGTCTCCTCAAGCCGCCACCTTCCGCTGCTTCGGCCAACGTGCGGCAACCAGCGGCAGCACCTCCTCAACCAGCCGCCGGGTCTGTGCCAGCATATCGGCATCCCCGTCCGCGACCGGCCGCAGAATAAACTTCGAAGCGCCAACTGCGACATAATCGTTCAACCGCTTCAGGATCACGTCCGCGTCGCCCATCGCGAACATATCCCGAGGATCACGTCCGGTCCGCGCCCGATAATGCTCCATCACCTTAGCCACCCCAGGATCGTCCGGCCCACCGAACCGGAAGGCGAACGCGGCCCCGTAATGATCTTCCTCGATCGGCCGTCCCGTCTCCAGCAGCCCTGCCTTAATCCCGGCAATGACCTCTCCCACGACCTCCGGTGTCTCCGGCCCGGCCTGCCACCCGGTGCCAACCCGCGCAGTCCGCCGGATCGCCGCCTCCGACGACCCCCCGATCCACATCGGCAGATCTGCCTGCACCGGCAACGGCGCGATAGACGCCTTGCTCAACCGGAAATGCCGTCCCACGAAATCCAGCGCCTCTCCGGCCCATAACCGGCTGATGATCTCCAGCGCCTCATCCGTCTTGCGTCCACGCGTCGTGGTGTCGATGTGCATCGCCTCCCACTCCGCCCCGCGCGGACTGCCGATCCCGAAACCCGGCAGCAACCGCCCGCCGGACAGCACGTCGATCGTCGCGCATTGCTTGGCCAGCAACACCGGCTCCCGCAATGCCACCGAAACGACATTGACCCCGAACTTGATCCGCCGCGTCCGCCCGGCGATCGCCGCCAACGTCGTCATGCACTCCAAAATCGGCGTCCGGCTGACGATCCGGTCGGTCTGCCAGATCGAGTCCAGCCCACCTTGCTCGCATAGATCGACCCAGCGCCAGAACCCATCGGACGTCTCGAACGGGTATTCCATGATCCCGACGCCGACCGCGATATTCCGAGCCATGTCTGGCCTCCCGAAAACCTATCCGCCGATGGTCTCCTGTTTCCAACCCAGAGGCAACGTCTTCGACGTCACCGCCCCCCTCGCCCGAGGCACCCGCGTCCAGGCCGCATAAAGCGCTGGCACGAAAAACAGCGTCAGCACCGTCGCGCTGACCAGCCCGCCCATGATCGCGATCGCCATCGGCCCCCAGAACACCGAGAACGCCAGCGGCACCAACGCCAGGATCGCCGCCGCCGCTGTAAGCAGGATCGGCCGCGTCCGCCGCACCACCGCATCCGCGATAGCCGCCGCCGGATGCGATCCCTGCGCCTGATCCCGCTCGATCTGGTCCACCAGTATAACCGAATTGCGCATGATGATCCCGGCCAGCGCGATGAACCCCAGCATCGCCACGAACCCGAACGGCGCGCCCGTCACCAGCAGCGCCGCGGACACCCCGATCAGCCCGAGCGGCGCGGTCAAAATCACCATCGCCATGCGGCTGAAACTCTGCATCTGCAGCATCAGCAGCGACAGCATGACCAGCACCATCAGCGGCATCACCGCATTGACCGAGGCCTGCCCCTTGCCCGCTTCCTCCGACGCACCCGCGGTCTCAATGGCATAACCAAAGGGCAGGGCAGCCTTGATAGAATCCAGCATCGGCACGATGGCATTCGTCACGTCCGGCGCCTGAGCCCCGTCCAAGATATCGCCCCGCACGGTCAGCGCCGGAATCCGTCCGCGGCGGTCGAAGTAAGCCTCCTCCATCGCCGGGCGAACCGTCGCCACCTGAGACAGCGGGACCATCCGCCCGTTTGCCCCGCGGATCGTCGCATTCGCCAAATCGCTCAGGTCGCGCCGCTCGGCATCGACCGCGCGCATCACCACCGGGATCAGATCAAGGTTCTCCCTGTATTGCGTGACAGTAACCCCCTGCAGCAGGGTCTGCAGCGTCTGAGCAACGTCCTGGCTCGACAGCCCCAGCAAACGCGCCTTGTCCTGGTCGATATCGATCCGCACCGACTTGCCGAGGTTGCCCCAGTTGTCGCTCACATTGCCGACATGCGGATTATCCCGCATCACCTGGCTGACCTGACCCGCAATGCGACGCAGCACAGACGGATCGGGACCAGTGACCCGAAACTGCACCGGATATCCAACCGGCGGCCCAAGCTCCAGCCGCGACGGCCGCATCCGTACGTCCGCGAAGTCGCCGGCTTGGACGGCTTTCGTCAGCCGGCTCAGCAAAGCCTCCCGCGCCGGAACGCTGTCCGTATTGATCACGAACTGAGCGAAATTCGGTGTCTGTAGCTGCGGGGAAAAGGCTAGGAAAAACCGAGGCGTCCCAATTCCAGTATAAGCGACCCATGACCGGATTCCCTTCTGATCGCGCAAAATACCCTCGACCTGCTCAACCGAGGCCGCAGTCGCGGCAAACGACCCGCCCTCCGGCAGCCGCAGATCCACCAATACTTCCAGCCGGTCGGACGACGGAAAAAACTGCTGCGGCACCTTGGTGAACCCAGCCAGAGAGACCACAAACGCCGCCACGGTCCCGCCGATCACCCACCACCGTGCCCGCACGCACCACCCCACCGCCCGGCGCATCGCTCGGTAAAATCGCGTGTCATAGACTGCATGTTCCGGATTACTTGCTTTATGGGTGACCTCCGGCAGCAGTATCGAGCCCAGATATGGCACGAACACCACCGCCACAATCCACGACAGCACCAGCGCCAGCCCAACCACCCGGAAAATGTCGCGTGTATACTCACCGGTCGAGGACTGAGCCAACCCAACCGGCAAATACCCAGCTGCTGTCACCAAGGTTCCGGTCAGCATCGGAAAAGCCGTTGAAGTATAAGCAAAACTCCCGGCGCGCATCCGGTCCCAGCCTTGCTCCAGCTTCACCATCATCGTTTCAACGGCAATGATCGCGTCGTCAACCAGCAGCCCCAGTGCGATGATCATCGCCCCCAAGGAGATCCGTTGCAGATCGATCCCCAACAGCTTCATGCCGACCAAGGTCCCGGCAAGCACCAGCGGCACGCTGATCGCCACCACCAGTCCGGTGCGCCAACCCAACGACAGAAAACTGACCGCCAGCACGATCGCCAGCGCCTCCAGAAAACTCTCCTGGAACTCGGCGACGTCCTTCGCCACCACCTGAGACTGGTCGTTCAACCGGATGGCGGTCACCCCGAGCGGCAAAGTCGGAGCAACGGCCTGCATCCGGTCCGCGATACGCCGCCCGAGGTCAACAATGTTGCCGCCCTGCGCCATCGATATCGTCAGCCCCAGCGCCGGCTTGCCGTTTACCCGCATCGTCGCCGCCGGCGGGTCAACCGTGCCGCGGCTGACGGTCGCGATGTCGCCCAATCTCACCCGGTGCCCACCAGCCGAGATCGGGATCGCCCGCAATGCCTCCACCCCGTCTACCGAGTTGCCAGGCCGCACATAAACCCGGTCATGCGCCGTATCGACAAAGCCGCCCGCAGCCATCGCGTTCTCGTTGCTCACCACCGCCATCACGTCGGGCACGGACAAGCCGAGTTCCGCCAGTTTGCGGTGTGAAAAATCGATATACAGGCGCTCTTCCTGGTCGCCGACCACCCCGATCTTGCCGACGCCCGGCACCGGCAGCAGGTCTTCGCGCACATCCTCCACGACATGGCGCAGTTCCGGCAAAGTAAATCCATCCCCGGTAAAGGCATAGATAATGCCGAAGACATCGCCGAATTCGTCGTTGAAGTAAGGACCTTGAACCCCTTGCGGCAGAGTCGGCGCGATGTCCCCCACCTTCTTGCGCACCTGATACCAGGTGTCGGAAACATTCGCCGGCGGCGTGTCGTCGCGCAGCGAAACCGTCAGGACCGCGTGACCCGGTTGAACGTTGCTTTCAACAAAATCCAGCGACGGAACCTCCTCCAGCTTCCGTTCCAGCCGGTCAACCACCGACCCCGCCATCTGCTCGGCCGAGGCACCCGGCCAGTCCACTTGCACAACCATCTGCTTGATCGTGAACGGTGGATCTTCCGCCCGCCCAAGCGACTGGTAAGCCCACACGCCCGCCGCGGCGACCGCCAGGATCAGATACAGCGTCAGCGCACGATGCCGCAGCGCCCAGGCCGAGAGGTTCATCGGATCGCTCCTACCCAGGCGACAACCGGCGTGGTGGCATCCAACTGCGCCGCCCCGGCGGTCACGATCTGCGCGTCGGCCTCGACCCCATCGGCGATGGCAACCTCACCATCACCCAACCATGCCGACACCTGTACCCGGTGTGCCACAGCCCGATGTGTTGCCGGGTCCAGCACCCACACCGACGGCACCCCATCAGCAGAAACCACGGCGGAGGCGGGAAGCCGGGCAATCATCGTCCCGCTGTCCCGGCCGAACCGCACTGCGGCGGTCATACCAAGGCCCAGTGCGCCCGCTCCCAACGGATCAGGCTTACCCCTCGTCGGCGCATCCACAACCGTCACCTTGACGGCGAAGGTCCGGCTGACCGGGTCAGCAAGAGCCCCGATCTCCCTCACGCGCCCCTTCAGCTCCGCATCGGGCTGCGACCACAGCCTGATCGTTACCGAACGCGCCGCCCGCACATCCGGCAGTCGGTTTTCCGGAACGTCGACGACGATCTCAGTCTCCGCGGTATGAGCCAAGGAGAATACGGTCTGCCCCGCGGCAACGACCTGTCCAACCTCCAGCTTTAGATCGGTAATCACCCCTGGCGCATCGGCTATCAACGTCGTGTAACCGAGTTGATCCCGCGCCATGGCGAATTGCCGCTGCGCCTGCGCCAATCTCGCCTCGGCGCCATCCAGCGCGGCCTGCCGCTTGTCGAACTCGGACGGCAGCCATGCCGGAGAACTCGGCCCGATCCTCTGGTATCGGCCATAGTCTGCCCTGGCGTTGACCGCCTCAGCCTCGGCCGCGCGCACAAGCTGGCCAGACGCCTCCACGTTCAGGCGCGAGTCGACGGGATCGAGGCGCGCCAACGCCTGACCCGCCACCACCCGGTCTCCGATATCCACCAACCGCTCGGTGACCTGACCGCCAACGCGAAATCCCAGGCTGGCCTGGACCCGAGCCTGAACTGTACCCGGATAGGTCACCGCCGCCTGTTCCGGCATGAAGCTAACGGTTTGCACCCGCACTGGTCGCAGCGCCTCGTTGGCCCTGGCAGCGGTAGTCAACAGGACAAGCACACAAACGGCGATGCGAAACATGGCGATGCGCCTCCATGACTGGAGCGCGCTTCTAACTCACCAATGTTCAGTTATCAATGTTTATGTTGGAGCCGAGAGTCCCCTCACGGCCATGTCAATGACCGCCGTGACGAGCGCATCCGCCTCTGACTCCAGGTGTTCCCGCTGATCCAGCAGCAATGCTGTAACGCCATGAAGACTTGCCCAAACCGCTTCGGCGGTCAGGACCGGATCGGCGCGCCTAAAAATCCCCGATTGCATCAATTGTTCAATGACTCCAGATGTTCCCGCTGATCCAGCAGCAATGCTGTAACGCCATGAAGGCTTGCCCAAACCGCCTCGGCGGTCAGGACCGGATCGGCGCGCCTAGAATCCCCGATTGCATCAATTGTTCAATGCTGGTCGCCAGGATGTCGAAGGACCGGTCAGCGGCGGGCACGTGGCTGCAAGGATCCACCGGCCGGCCGGGTCCGCACGACGCCATCATCTTCGCTAGAAATGTCAGCCGGTACTC
This sequence comes from uncultured Alphaproteobacteria bacterium, assembly GCA_963819345.1. Taxonomy (GTDB): domain Bacteria; phylum Pseudomonadota; class Alphaproteobacteria; order Acetobacterales; family Acetobacteraceae; genus Rhodopila. The sequence goes on along the minus strand of CAWFVX010000003.1, from coordinate 344,297 downwards.
GTCCGGATGAGCCACCCCAAATGCAACGTACGCCCGCAGCCCCGCCCGAAACCGCTCCAGATCGGTATCGGCCTGCCTCTGCGACTCTTCCAGCCGCGCCAGCAGGGTTTCGAATGTGGATTCGGCGATCGCACGCAGGATCGCGTCCTTGTCGGGAAAATACAGATAGAGCGCCGCAGACGAAACCCCGACCGAGGCGGCGATCTTGCGGATCGTGGCGCGTTCAAAGCCATCGGTCAGGAACAACCGCTTGGCGGCGTCAAGAATTTCGCCGCGCCGCGATGCCCCTTGCCCACGGGCTTTGCGCTCGGATTTGGTGGTAAGGACAACATCCATGCTGGGGCATATAATCATTGTTCAGGCAAAATGCACGCTTTCACGTATCCGCGCCGTCTTTGCCGATCCAAGCTTCCAGCCATACCGGTACAGCCGCCACCGGCAGCGGCCGAGCAACCAGAAATCCTTGGATTTCGTCGACACCGAGAGCAGCCATGTGGTCCCAGGTAGCCTCAGTTTCCACGCCCTCGGCGGTGACGGTGATGCGCTGTGCTTTGGCTGTGGCTATAGTGTTAGCAATGGATACACACGCCTCAGCCGAGTTAGCCGCTCGCCTCACTAGGCCTCTGTCCAGCTTCAGGCTGCTGAAAGGTAGCTCAAGCAACCGCGCGAGCCGAGGAACCGCCGGCCCGACATCATCGATCGCGGCCCCATAATCCAATTTGCGCAGACGTTCCAAAGCCCGACGCAGGCCAGGGACATCCTCAACCGGCTGGCTTTCGGTCAGCTCGACGATGATCTGGTCGGCCGCCAGGCCCGCGGCGGCACGCTGCTCCTCCAACCGCTCCAATGCGGCAGGCATCAGCAGGACGTCCAACGGAAAATTCACCGAAATCCGGAGGTGGAGCCCCGCCAAAATAGAGCCGGAAAGGTCGCTGAAGGCGCGCGCGCATACGAGGCCGGTCAACTCGGCTCCGAGCCCGGCCTGCTCGACCTGCGGCACGAAACAGTCCGGTCGAATCTTCCCCTTCAACGGGTGATTGAGGCGAACGAGAGCCTCCAAACCCACTGGCCGGCGGTCAGCGACGCGAACGATCGGCTGGTAGCGCGTTTCAATCGTTGCGCCGCTCAGCACCGCCCGCAGTTCGGACGGTTCAATCATCGCTTTGGGGCGCGGCGTACTCGCTAGCAAAGCATCGACGATGAACCCCGAGGTCGCGGACTCGACTGAACGAAATCCTGTAAACTGACTGTCGACTGTTCCCAGCACCAACATATCCGTGTCAGGAGGCGTGGCTTCCGTAACAAGATCGGCCAACGCGCCGAGCAACCCATCCGCATCGTCGTAGTCCACCAGAAGGTGGGAATAATGCTCGGCGGTCCCAGCCAGCCGCACCACGGCATCGCGCGCGCCACAAGCCTGCGCGTCGGTAACGCCCAGCGCTTGGGTCGCGTCGTGGACAGCCTTGATCCAGACCGGACTATGGCTGACCAAAAGCAGATTAAAATCCGGATGACGTTCGGACCGACGAGGCCCGCGGGCTGTGTCCATCCAACACGACATAGCCCGCCAAAGAGCGTAACGCGAAAGAAATCCCGCTATCGAAATCCAGCAGTCATCAAAATTCAGACGAAAGTCAAATCATAGATACCCGCCGCCATAAGCATCTACCCCGAGAGTCTTACCCCAACTGAAACGCCGGTTTCCGTTTCTCCACGAACGCCGCCATACCTTCTTTCTGGTCCGGGGTCCCAAACAGGGATAGGAACAGTGCCCTTTCATGTCGGACGCCCTCGGCAAGCGAGGTCTCGAAGGCCCGGTTCACCGCTTGCTTGGCGAACTGCACCGCCACCGGAGACAGGCCGGCGATGCGCTCGGCGATCTTCATCACCTCCGGTAGCAACTGGTCAGCCGAAAACACGCGGGAAACGAGGTTGGCTCGCTCCGCCTCCGCGGCGTCCATCATGCGGGCCGTGAGAACCATGTCCATTGCTTTGGACTTGCCCACCGCCCGGGTCAGCCTCTGCGTGCCGCCGGCGCCCGGCAGAACGCCCAGGTTGATCTCCGGCTGACCGAACTTCGCAGTGTCGGCGGCAAAGATCATGTCGCACATCATCGCCAGTTCGCACCCTCCGCCCAGCGCGAACCCCGCTACCGCGGCGATCACCGGCTTCTTTATCCGCAACACGGATTCCCAACCGGCGCCAATGAAGTCTTCCACCATCGCGGCAGGATTGGTGCGGTCGCGCATCTCCTTGATGTCTGCGCCGGCGGCGAAGGCGCGGTCGCTACCGGTGATCACGATGGCGCCGATCGCTTTGTCGGCGTCGAACGCCAGCAATTGTTCGCCCATCTCATGTACCAGCGCATCGCATAGTGCATTTAGAGCGGCTGGCCGATTGAGGCGGATTAGACCGACACGGCCCTGGGTTTCAACGATGATGTTCTCATAAGCCATGATGCAGTTCTCCTGGACGCGGCGAATTTTGGTCGCTGATGAGGAGCTTGGATATACCAAAGCCTGACAGCACGCACAGGGGTGGAAGAACCAGTCTCCTACCGGGCGGTGCTGCGGCGGCCCGGCCGGAGCAACGCCAGCAGACCGTCCCGTGGGAGCGATCCCACCTTCCCTTGGCAGGCCATCTTCCGCAGCTCAATGCCATTTCAATACCCTGCGCATAAATCCAATGCACCGATTACCTCTTAACACTGCACCATTGCGGACCCACCTACGCGCGCCAAAAGAGAATGGTCCCAGCAGGAAACCTGAAGAACAAGTCGTTCTATACAAGACAAAGCTGCTGGTTCTGGATGAGTTTTAGTGAACCGTAGGGATGACCTGTGATGGTTACAAATTCTGGCACCGCTACCACATCGACAACAACCCGTGGTATGGGTCGGCGATCACTGCTTGGTCTCGTGATGTTAGCGGCATCGCCGCTGGCCCGGCCGGCGTTTGCAGAAACGGCGCCCGACGCAACCGGCACGATCAGCCAATTCAACGTGGCGTTGCTCGCCGCGATGAAAGCGGGCGCGCGGACAGACTTCAGTCATCGGTTCCAGATGTTGGCGCCGGCCGTGGACCAGGCCTTTGATCTGCCTGCCGTGCTGTCTGCCTCGATCGGCCTTGAGTGGGCGAGTTTGTCGCAGCAACAACAGGGCCGCCTGCTGGACGCATTCCGCCGCTACACGGTTGCCAGCTATGTGGCGAATTTCGACAGCTTTGCGGGCCAATCCTTTACCGTCTCGCCCGATACGCGGAGCCTGGGTGCGGATCGGGTCGTCGTGAAGAGCCGCATCGCCCCGGTCAACGGTGACGCAACCGATCTCGACTATGTCATGAAGCAGACGCCTTCGGGTTGGAAAGTGGTTGATGTCCTCGCCGCGGGGTCCATCAGTCGGGTAGCAGTCCAGCGCTCCGACTTCCGCCACCTTCTATCCAAAGGCGGCGGCGATGCGCTCGTGGCGAGCCTGCAGCGCAAGACCTCCGACCTATCCGGGGGCGCCGTAGCGTAGCGCACGGCTCCCGGTCTGAACGGCCCGAGCTCAGCGCCCGCGGCGGAGGCGGGCATAGAGACCGGCCGCAACAATCCTGCAGTCGGGCACCGCCGCCGCCAAGCCGTTTAGGTAGGCGAAGGCCTATCTTAGCCCTGACCGGCACGCGCCGATCGGGGCGTAGCCGCCCTGTGGGTGAAAAATGGACCCTCACGTAGATGCGCGCGGGCTTCAACTAGACGTTGTCGCCGATGTCTGCGGCCATGAGCGCGACGACAATACCAAAGATCGGGAAGACGCCATGGATGGCATGGTGCGGTGCGTTCGTAGTGAGGGATTGCCCTTACCGACCATCGCCCGGTCAGTCCGGCGGCTTCCGATCGTCCAAATAACGCGGCAAATCCAGGCGGGCGACCCGATGCACGGCGGGTGCCGAGGGATGCCGAGCGCCGTACTGGCGCACCAGCACGCAACGCGCCAGCCCGCAGCGCCAAGGATGCGGGCGATGTGGAACGTCGCCCAGCGGGGCGGTGATGTCACCGTCGACTCGGGGCGGCCGCATCATCGAAGTGGCGCTGGGGATGTTGGATCGGGCGGCGGGTGAGCGATGATCCAGATCCTTTTTGCTGTCGGTGCTCTGTTCTTGCTATTGGTCCGTTCCAGAGGACTCGAACGCTTCGGGGGCACACCGTTGCTCGCAGACCTATCCATGGACTGGTCGTGCGATCGATCCCAGCAAGGCCGTCCATGCATTGACCGCCGGTCGCGTGGAACGCAATGGGCGCCGGATCCACCACGGTCCGGCGGCCTTTCGTTTGTCCGGGTTGGAGTGTCCCGCCCGGCTGTGTGTGAACCGCACGGCTCGCGCCGCGTACGACAACCCGTCCCCCGCGACCGTCGCCGATGCCGATGCCGATGACGCATACCAGCAGGCGCTCGCGGCCTTCTGTGCTATGAAAAACAATGCCTTAGATCCTGATTGGGCGCGCCAGGCGGCGGTTGCCGAATTGGACCGAACTACTATAGTGACCTCGAGTGCGCGCCGGGGGGAGAGGGCTTAGAGTTGTCAAAGCGTCAACTGAACGACGTGCGAAGCGGCGATGACCTCCGCTTGATCACTGGGAATGCCCTGGAATACTGGACCTAGTCGTGGATGGGACTGTCCAGCTTATCGTTACGTCCCCTCCCTATAACATTGGAAAAATATACGAGCGCGACGTTCCGATGTCGCTCGAAGAGTATATTGAATGGCTTACTCCCATTATCGAAAAGCTTTACTTGAAACTAGCAGACGGTGGTAGCCTCTGTTGGCAGGTGGGAAATTTTGTACAAACGGAGAGGTGTTCCCGCTCGATTTCTACTTTTACAATATCTTCATGCACCTGGGAATGAAGCTCAGGAACAGGGTGATATGGAGGTTTAATTTCGGGCTGCACGCGACAAAGCGGTTCTCAGGACGATATGAAACGCTCCTCTGGTTTACCAAGTCCGACACCTATACCTTTAACTTAGACCTCGTGCGGGTTCCCCAGCTGTATCCCGGCAAAAAGCACGCGGCCGGAAAGGGCGAATCACGAGCCGGTAAACCAAGCGGCAATCCGCTGGGTAAAAACCCATCGGACTTCTGGATATTCTCCGCGCAGGAAATGTTCGAGACAAATCCCGTTTGGGACATTCCGAACATCAAAGCTGCGCATCCGGAACAAACGATTCATCCCTGTCAGTTCCCGCACGAGTTGGCTGAACGGTGTGTCCTCGCATTTTCGGGACCAGGAGATATCATCCTGGACCCGTTTGTCGGGGCCGGAACGACGGCTATTGCGGCACTGAAAGCAGGGCGCAAAGCAATAGGCATAGACAAAAGCCCAGAATATATTCTGCTTACCGAGCAACGTGTCTCGGAATTGCGTCACGGTCAATTGCCGCTCCGCCGTTCGGGCATAGCTGTCAAAACACCACCGGCAACCCACGCGGTTTCGAAAGTGCCAGCCGAATGGATAGGGGCAAAATAAATGGCGATCAAGATTGCCATAAAAAAAGCAAAGGCGAAAAAGAAGGCGATCTTATCACCCGCCCAGAAGGCTGACCTAAAGCTGAAGAATGACCACCGAACATTGGTGAGAAGTGTATTCGCCCGAACGGGCTTTCATCGTATCGCTGAGATGTCAGATAAGGAGTTTACCTTCGATAATCAAACGACCGATGTTGACGATGTTTTCGTGTACGAGAACGTTATCACTCTGGCGGAGTATACGATCTCTCAAAGTTCGAATATTGGGGCACACCTGAAGAACAAAAAAATAATATATGATAAGATTTCTCGGCAACCCCCAACTATTCTTGGCTTTTTTGAAAACCAAGTTCCCGACTACAGTAACACATCTCGCATCGAAGTATCACCCGTCGTTGGTCATCATAAGGATTGTTTATTGTTTCATGCACGACTTTGATTCAAATTATAAGATCAACGTTCCCGGACCAGTCTATATGGACTACCGGGCTCTGCGGTATTTTGGAGTTGTCACGGATGCGATCAAGCTTTCCGCAAGATACGAGCTCCTTAATTTTTTGAGCATAGATATGCTAAAGGTAGGAGTTGACGGAGCAGTTCCTCAGGGCACTCAATCCCTTAATTACACGGGATCTATTTTGCCGGAGGCTCACTCGAACTTCGATGATGGATTTAAGGTTGTTTCGTTCTATGCCGATGCGAACGCTCTTCTACGCACTTGCTATGTCTTACGAAATGACGGCTGGCGCAATTCCGACAATCTGTATCAAAGAATGATCTCTACCAAGAAAATTAAATCTATCAGAGCCTATTTGAAGGCACAGAAGAGGGTGTTCATCAACAATATAATTGTTACCCTTCCATCAGATGTACATCCTCTCACCGACGACAATAAGACGATCGACACCCACACTCTTGTGAATACAGCTCCGGTAAAGATCCAAATTCCTAATCGAGCCAATTCGATTGGTATTATTGATGGACAACACTGGGTGTTTGCCTATCATCAGACTGCGCAAGATGACCCGGAAATAGCTCTGCTCCGGGTTCAGCAAAACCTTCTGGTAACGGGTATTATTTATCCCTCGAACATCCACAATCTTGATCGGGAGAAATTCGAGGCAAGGTTGTTCTTGGAGATCAATTCTACACAGACCAATGCGAAGGCGGACCTCAAACAAGCAATAGGTCTGGTTATCGCTCCATTTTCCAATAAGTTCCGTCGCTGCCAGGGTTCTGAGTGGCCTATCGAGGGTCGGCCCTCTTGCTAACTTCATGGAACAAAACTTCTATGATGTTGGAAAGTTGAAAACTTCGTCGATTGTGAGTTATGGCTTAAGGCCGCTTGTCAAAATGAGTGGAAATGACTCGCTGTTTTCAATTTGGCAGCACCCTGACAAAGCGGCAGTAGCCAATGCTACAAACAGCCAAGCCCTGTTGGAATATAGCGAATTTTGTGTATCTACTATAAATTCAGTCCTGGGATCCATTCGCCGTAATCTCGCCTCCAGTCGATGGGTGGCGGATAAAAAAATTCAAGATCGCGTTATTTCGACAACCTATATCAACAGCTTCCTCATAGTTATTCGGATGCTGATCGAGCGCGGGGAGGATCTCGAACATGAGGCACTCGCAAAGAAGTTTGCCAAAATTGGTCAGTTTAATTTCTCAGCCTACCGTTCCAGCCAGTACCAACCGGATGGCAGAAAAGATAGTGGCTACATATTTCGGCGTAAAGAAGGCGACTTAGCCCCATGGGCAAGCGAGCGAAGAGTCACAGAGAGTTCACCAAGCTGCTTTAGCTTGAGCCGCCGTCTGGCGCAATTGAACTATAAGCCCAAACCAGCACTAACACCCCATTTTCCGGCTGATGCTTCGATCCCTGCTAGCCTACCCGCGGCGAGTGTCAACGTAGTTGCCGCTTAAACCCCGTAACGATTTCTCCTATTGACGATGCCGCTGTGCTTGCGGCGTAGATGTCTGGAGATGCGAACCTCCGACTGGTGCCGAGTGTGCCACGGTGCTCACCTGCGGAGAAGGTCCGGTGCTCGCCAGCCTCGCCATGCTCGTGCGCCAAGGCGCTCTGCGCGTGGCTCCGGGTGGCTCTGCTCCTCCCATCTCCTGCGTTGCGCGCCGCGGCTTGGGCGCTGCCAGGTCGGGGCGGGAAAGCAGGCTCGCCGATCGAACCGGAAAGCTGGATTTGTGAGGTTGCTGCCCGAACCACGATGTCGCGCTCCGGATTGAGGGTGACGGCGCCAGCCGGTGTCCAGTTGCGGGTCGACCCACTCCAGCGTTGCGGGTTGCGCTGCCGGGCGTCCTGGTAGACCGCGTGACGGGCGATGAGCACGGGGCCATCCTGCCCGGCATGACGCTGCGCCGGGGTGACGTAGCGGATGCCGCTGTGGCGGTGCTCTTGATTTTACCAATGCACGAAGCGCGCTGCCCATTGCCTGGCGGCATCCAAATCGGCGAATCCCTTGAGGGGAACTCCGGCCGATACTTCGCGGTGCGGAACAGTGCTTCAGCGAAAGAATTATCATCACTCACGCGCGGACGCGAGTAGGATGGCTCGATGCCGAGCCAATGCAGCATGGCCAAAACCGTCGTTGCCTTCAGGGTTGCGCCGTTGTCGCCATGCAGCACTGGGCGCACCGGCTTGGCGTGCACCCCTTCGGCGAACGCTGTTCGCCTAGCCAGGTGGGCCGCGTGCTCGGCACTGTCGGTGTCATGCACCTCGAAGCCGACGATCTTGCGGCTGTAGAGGTCCAGGATCAGGTAGAAGTAGAACCAGCGTCCTTGGATTTGTGCCGGCAGGAACGTCACGTCCCAGCACCAGACGTCGCCGGGACGTGTGGCGATGTGCGTGGTCGGTGGGCGCGACGTCCGCGGCGGCTGGGCCCGTCCCCGGGGGTTCATCTGGCCGTGTGCGCGCAGCACACGATGGAAGCTGGACTTACTGGCGATGTAGATACCTTCGTCGGCCAGTGCCGGGACAATCCGCGCCGGCGGCGTGTCGGCGAAGCGCGGTTCGTTGGCCACCGCGACGATCTGGGCGCGCTCGGCCTCGCTCAAAGCGTGCGATGGGACCGAATGGTTGGCATCTGGCCGGCGATCTCCCCGCGTCAGACCTTCGCCGGCTTTCCAGCGTTGGAGGGTGCGGGCATCAATGCCGGCCAGAGCACAGGCTGGGGCGAGCCGTGCGCCTTCCACCCGGGCTTGCGCGATGTCGCGGATCAGGATCTGGCGGTCTTCCGGGCGGGTCATGCGTCCTCGCCGTCGTGGAAGACCGCCGACAGTTTTTTTGAGAATACCAGCAAGGCGGCCGTTTCGGCCAACGCCTTGTCCTTGCGATGCAGTTCCCGCTCCAACTCCTTGACCCGCCGGTGGTCCTGCCGAGCTTCCACAGCGCTAGCCGCCCGCGGCTCACCGAGGCCGGCGATCGCATCCCGCTTCCAGGCATCCAGTTCCGCCGGATACAGCCCCTGCTCGCGGCACCAGGCACTGCGAGCCGCTTCGTCCATCGCAGCTGTGACAATCACCGCTTCCAGCCGTGCTGCCGCCGTCCAGCGTTGGTTGCCAGCAACCGCGCCGTTGGCCAGGGCGGCGGCCCGCCAACGCTCCAACGTCGCCACGCTGATCCCGACCTCACGGGAGACACGCTCCACCGATGAACTCTCCGGCGGCAACAGCCGCGCCACTATCCGATCCTTGTACGCTTGTCCGTATCGAGCCACGTTCGTCTTCCAGCGCCCCCAGGGTTTCGATTCCTATTTAGGCGGCAACTTGTCTGACCCAGAGGGCCCGTTCCATGGCTTGACCTCCCTTTGGCGGGGGAACTCAGCAAGATCCGAATGATATTTATCATTCTTTGTTGGGACGCTCTTCTAGCTCGCGATCCTTGGCGTCGCTGGCTGGCATACACCCTGCCGGATGGTGCGCAAGCTGCTGGGCACCCCGAAATACCCACCTTACCATGAGCCAGAGATACAGCCGCTGTCGTATTATCTGGACGATCGGATCACGCCGCCGAACAGCCAGGTTTGCGATCCGATCGCAGGGCGCTGTGACGCTGCTGCGGATAGACACCGGCGCACGCCGTGCTGCCTCCGTCGTAAGGGGCCGGCCCTCTACCGAAACGTCGCCGCGGTCCAAATCTGGGTCTGCCGCAAACGTCTAGAAAAGGTGTAGATTGAGGTGTAGATTAGTGAGTTATACACAGGATAAGTTATTGATTCAGCTTCTATTTACGGAATTGGCGTCCCGTAGGGGATGCGTCCTCGGCAACGATTCGGTTATTTCGCAACAGGTCCTAGTGCTGCTTTCGCGGGCAGTAGAACGTGCTGCGGCCCGCCTGGACGATCCGCCGTACCCCGGCACAGGCGGGCCTGCCCGGACAGCCAGGGCAAGGCTCGCCCTCGCGCCCATAAACCTTCCAGGCATGCTGGAAATACCCGAGTTCCCCGCTCGGCTGAGCATAATCGCGCAATGACGACCCGCCGGCGGCAATCGCCTCGGTGAGCGTCTGCTTGATTGCCGGCACGAGCCGTTTAGACCGAGCGCCCGGGACGCTGGCAGCGACCCGCTGTGCCGAGATGCCGGCACGGAACAACGCCTCGCAGACATAGATGTTGCCTAGTCCGGCGACGACCTTTTGGTCCAGTAGGGCGGCCTTGATCGGCGTCTTCTTCCCCCCTAGCGCCGCATCCAGCACTGGGACCGAGAACGCGTCACCTAGCGGCTCCGGCCCCAGCCCCGCCAGCAAGCGGTGCGAGTCCTCGCGCTCCGTCTCGATCAGGTCGACAGATCCGAACCGGCGCGGATCGACGAAGCCAACGCGCCACCCGTCATCGGTTTCCAGTTCGATGTGCTCATGCAGCGTGATGTCGTTGCGGCCGACCGGCTCAACCACCATGCGCCCGGACATCCCGAGATGCAGAAGCACCGACCACCCGCTGTCCAGCCGCATCAGTATGTATTTGGCCCGGCGGCGAAAACTGATCACCCGTGCGCCGGTCAGTCGCGTCACCAGACCCGGAGGCAGCGGCCATCGCATGTCAGGCCGCCGAGCGACAGCACGCAGTAAAACCCGTCCCTCCAGCCGCAGCCGCAGGCCCTGCATCACAGTCTCGACTTCGGGGAGTTCCGGCATATCTGCTAATCAGGCTATAGATCGGGGCCATGACCGACAATCCCGCAACGACCGTCGATTTCGGCTTCCAGCGTGTGGATCCCGCTCAGAAGGCTGGAATGGTGCGTGCAGTCTTCGACAGCGTGGCGCCGCGTTACGACCTGATGAACGACCTGATGTCGCTCGGTATTCACCGCGTCTGGAAGCAGATCTTCATCGCTGACCTGCAACCGCGCCCGGCTCATACGCTGCTGGACCTCGCGGGGGGCACCGGGGACATCACCTTCGGCTGGCTGAAGCGCGGCGGCGGTCCCGCGTTTCTGACCGATATCAACCGCTCCATGCTGTCGGTCGGCCGCGACCGGGCGTTGAACAACGGGTTCGCCAACGATGTCAGCCTCGTGGTCGCCGATGCTGAGAAGCTGCCGCTGCCGGATAGCTGCGTCGACCGGGTCTCGATCGCCTTCGGTCTACGTAACTGCACCGACAAACCGGCCGTGCTGCACGAAGCGAGGCGCGTCCTCAAACCGGGCGGCCGCTTCCTGTGCCTGGAGTTCTCCCGCGTCACCGTCTACGCTTTGACCCGATTTTACGACGCCTGGTCGTTCAAGGTGCTGCCGCGCCTCGGCCGCATGGTCGCCGGAGACGAGGACAGCTACCGCTACCTCGCCGAGAGCATCCGCACCTTCCCAGACCAGCAGACCCTCGCCGGAATAATGCACGAAGCGGGCCTGGCTCGGGTCAAGGTGCGCAACCTGTCCGCCGGCATCGCCGCCATTCATTCGGGTTGGCGCCTGTGAGCCTGGACGGCAAGCGCGTCCTGCTGATCATCTCCGGCGGGATTGCCGCCTACAAGGCGCTGGAACTCATCCGGCTGCTGCGCAAGCAAGGCTGCGGCGTCACCTGCGTATTGACCGGCAATGGCAGCCAGTTTGTGACGCCCTTGTCGTTGCAGGCGCTCAGCGAGTCGAAGGTCTACACTGACCTCTTTTCGCTCACCGATGAGTTGGAGATGGGACACATCCAGCTCTCGCGCGCGGCCGACGTATTGGTCGTGGCGCCAGCGACGGCAAACGTCCTGGCCAAGATGGCCGCGGGGCTGGCGGACGATCTGGCCTCCACGGTCCTACTTGCAACCGATAAGCCGGTCCTGGTTGCGCCAGCGATGAACGTGCGCATGTGGCTGCATCCGGCAACCAAGGCCAACATAGCCACGCTGACCCAGCGCGGCGTGCAGGTGGTCCAGCCGGGCGAGGGCCCGATGGCCTGTAACGAATTCGGACCCGGCCGTCTCGCCGAACCGCCGGAGATCCTCGCTGCCATCGAGGCCATGCTGACGCCCTCAAGGGGCCCACTGACCGGTCGTCACGCACTGGTCACCAGCGGCCCGACACATGAGCCGATCGACCCGGTGCGCTACATTGCCAACCGCTCCTCCGGCCGCCAGGGCCATGCCATCGCCGCGGCCCTGTCCGAACTGGGCGCTCGGGTCACCCTGGTGGCCGGACCAGTGAGTGTCCCCGACCCGCCCGGCCTGACCGTGCATCATGTCGAAAGCGCCCGGCAAATGCTGGATGCCTGTCACTCCGCGCTACCGGCCGATATCGCCGTTTTTGCCGCCGCCGTCGCCGATTGGCGCGTGGAGCAGGCGTCCAGCGGCAAGATCAAGAAGCAGCCGGACGCCGCGCCTCCGGTCCTGACGCTGGTGCCGAACCCGGATATCCTGGCGACCATCGCCGCCCCCGGACCGAATTGGCCACGCCTCGTGGTCGGCTTCGCAGCCGAGACCGACGACCTGAAGGCCAACGCCCAGGCCAAGCTGAAACGGAAGAACGCCGACTGGATCGTAGCGAACGACGTCTCCCCGGAGACCGGAATCATGGGTGGGGCCGAGAACGCGGTTCAACTGGTATCCGCCAGCGGGATCGAGACCTGGCCCCGCCTGGCAAAAGACGACGTCGCCCGCCGCTTGGCGCGCCGCATCGCCGAGGCGTTGGACTGAGCACTTCCCGGCTTCGCAGCATGATCGGCCGTCGACTACCCGCCCCCTGGCCCTTCGGCAGTGTGCTCGACGGTAAGTCGGTTGTCTTTATATTTGTAGCTGTCTTTGTCGTCCGTGACGTCAGCCCAATAGGCTGTCGTCAGCTCGAGTGCGTCTCCCGGGGCAACGAAGAAGTTTCCCACGTTAGGATCGAATAATCCAAAGATCTGGGACCTGCAGACCGTGGCGATGGCGTGGTGTGCGTAACTTCCGCCATAGAGCGGCGTCGCCAGCGTACCGTAATACGCCTTTCCGAATTGGGCGATCGTGTTGGGCATGCTCATCTGGTCCAACCCGGTGACGGGCCAGGCACATTTATAGAGTGTTCCAGGGGCGATCCTGCCCAGCTAATAGCGGCGCGCCGCTCGTACGAGGAGCGCGATCGTCCGCTGTTGGCGAAAATTGAACACAGATCCCTCAGTCCTCAGTAAGTCCACAAGATAGTTTGACTGGCCTGCCAGAGCAGTCTGCAGCCAGAAAGTCACAGTGTACCCGACAGATCCCCCTTTGCTGCTGGAACTACATCGCTTGCTGTTTGTAGATCGTCAGCGCCTTGAGTTTCTCTGATCGAGGCAAGCAGGACCTCCCCGTGAGCAAGCAAACGCCTGATATTTCAGTTTCGGGCCCAATTCTGACATAGACGTGATGTCCGGCGGAGAGCGTCCCCGTTATCCGCCTACCACGCAAGAGGATGCCGCTCAGGCGCAAGTCACGTATCGCAGACCACCCCTCTCCGGACACCTTCTGAGGTCACGGCGCGCGACAACGAGGGGCTCGGCCGACGGTTGAACCTCGCCCCGATTGCGACAAGGGCGGTGTCGAAGGCCACGTCACGCTGTCTGCCATGCCCTCCTCAGGCACGGTGAACAGCGTGATCAGGAACGGCATCGGTGATCGCGATCGGCCGGAAGGGCTGATCAGGATCACCGAAATGGCGCGTCGCGCAAACTTGGGACTAAACCTTCCGGATCAGCTCTGCCCAGCGATCGAGGATCGGCAGCACCTTGTCGTCCTTGGCCGGCGGCAAGAAGGCCACGACGCGATTGATGCCCTTATCGCGATAGCGCTTCAGCGCGTCCAGATCTTCAGGCGGCATCATCAGGTCGATCTTGCACGACTCGGGGTCGCGCCCTGCGTCCTTTACCATCGCTCGGAATTTGGCAATGATTTCATCTGTAAGTTCCATCCCCACCGGCGCCCAGGCGTCGCCATAGCGGGCGGCACGCCGTGCCGCGTGTGGAAATCCGCCGCCGACGAGAATCGGCGGATAGGGCTTCTGCACCGGCTTCGGCCACGCGAAGATCGGATCGAAATTGACGAACTCGCCATGATACTCGGCCTTCTCCTTGGTCCAGATCTCCTTCATCGCTTCGATGCGCTCACGCACCAGCTTGGCACGTGTGTCGAACACACTGCCGTGGTTTTCCATCTCGTCCTGGTTCCAGCCGATGCCGATGCCGAACAAGAAGCGCCCATCGGACACCTGGTCGATCGTGGCCACCTCCTTTGCGGTCTGGATCGGATCACGTTGGTTCACCAGGCAGATGCCAGTGCCCACCTTTAGCGTCTTCGTTGCCACAGCCGCCGCAGTCAGTGTCACGAACGGGTCCATAGCAGCGTAGTATTCCTTCGGCAGCTCGCCCCCCATCGGATAGGGCGTGCGGCGCGAGGCCGGGATGTGCGAGTGCTCGGGGGTCCAAAACAACTCGAACCCGCGGGCCTCAAGGGCCCGAGCCAAGTCCACCGGCTTCATCGAATAGTCCGTGAGGAACATCAAGGCGCCGAAATGCATAATCGGTCTCCGGTTGAAGTTAACGCCCAGCGGCGGCAAAGGAAGGAGTTTTCTCCCCACCCTCCTCTAGCTGGCCGTGGGCAATTTTGCCATATGCCCCGCCGAGTGCCCTGCGTTCCGAATAGCCGGCCAATGTGGGCGTTCGAGGCCGCACAGCCGATCCCGGGCGGGGCGGGGCAAAGTCGCTCGGCCGATCCGGTGCACGCGGCCTGAGCCGTGTTGGCAAAAGGGATGGCTGCGCACAGCATGGAAGACGCGGCTCTCCAGCGCCGTGTGGCGGTCCCACCGTCAACCGCCTATCATCCCAACGATTAACGCGATTAGCGGGGCGATCGCATGACATCTCCTGCCCAACCGGTTAGCCAGCGCCATCGCATCGTCGTCGTCGGCGGAGGGGCAGGGGGACTCGAACTTGTCACCAAGCTGGGCGACACGCTGGGCCGTAAGGGCCGCGCGAGAATCACGCTGGTCGAGCGCTCTCGTACCCACCTGTGGAAGCCACTCCTGCACTCGGTTGCCGCCGGCAGCCTGCGGCGATCCGAGCACGAACTGAACTACCTGGCGCAGGCGCACTGGCACCACTTCGACTACACCTATGGGGAAGTAATCGGCCTCGACCGGGCCACGAAACAGTTGCACTTGGCGGAGATGGTAGACGAGGAAGGACGCCAGATTACCCCGCCGACCAACTTACCTTACGACACGCTGGTCATGGCCATCGGCAGCGTCACCAACGACTTCGGCACGCCGGGCGCAGAGCGCTATGCGATACCATTGGAGAATCCCGAACAGGCTGAGCGCTTCAACCGCCGCCTGATCAACGCCTGCCTGCGCGCCAATGCGCAAGCCGAACCGGTCCGGCCCGGTCAATTGCACGTTGCCATCATCGGTGCTGGCGCCACCGGAACGGAACTTGCCGCCGAATTGCACCGCACTGTTCGCGCCGTCCTGGCCTACGGCTTGGACCACATAGATCCGTTGCGCGATGTCCATATCGTGCTGATCGAGGCCGCCGACCGCATCCTGCCGGCGCTCCCCGAACGGATGTCGGTCGCCACAATGGAGTTGCTGCGATCGATTGGCGTGGAAGTGCGGACCGGATCACGGGTTGCCGAAGTTCGGCAGGAAGGCGTCGTCCTGTCGACCGGCGAATTGCTACCCTCGGAACTGGTGGTCTGGTCGGCTGGAGTGAAGGCACCGGACGTCCTAAAGGATATCGATGGGTTGGAGACCAACCGGATCAACCAACTCGTAGTGTCGGCAACTCTGCAAACCACCCGCGATCCTGCCATCTTTGCCATCGGCGACTGTGCCTGCTGCCCGCGCCCGGGGACCGACGCTCCCGTCCCGCCGCGAGCCCAGGCCGCGCATCAGATGGCGGCGCATATGGTGCTGCAACTCGGCCGGCTGCTCGACGGCAAGCCGTTGGAGCCGTTTCACTACCGCGACTTTGGCTCTCTCGTGTCGCTTGGGAAGTACAGCACGGTTGGCAGCCTGATGGGTTTCCTGGTCGGCAAAAGCCTGTTCATCGAAGGTTTGTTCGCCCGGATTATGTATCGGTCACTCTATAAAATGCATGAGGCCGCGCTGCATGGCGGAACCTCGGTGGCGATGCGAACCATCGGCGGCACCAGCTCTCAGCGGCCCGCCCCAACGGTGAAGCTGCACTAGATCACGCTGAAGCGGAACGTTCAAAGCGTGTGAATCATGCGATCAAACAAGAGGAGGATTGAGCATTACGGCCGGCATCGTCAGGTTGTAAATGGTCTATCCTCCGGGAGGCGTCGGCGAGACAAGTCGGGAAGGGCAGGGGCCTTAGCGGGGTAATTCCAGCGTCGCCGTCGTCCCATCGCCCCCACAAAGATCCAGCGAGCCGCCATGCCGGTCAGCGAAGCCGCGAGCCAAGGACAGACCCTCCCCGTGGTGCGGTGTGCCGCTGAAACCCCAACCATTGTCGGCTACCGTCAGGGTGGTGCCGTGGCGGTCGGAAATCAGACGCACCGCGATTCGGCCAGTGGAGCGGCCTTTCATGCCATGCTTTACCGCATTGCCTACCAACTCGTGGGTGGCGCGAACGACCGCGTCACGCAGGGTGACCGGGCAATGTCCACGCACCGATACACCGATTTGGATGCTCTGGTTCGGGCCCCGCATCATCTCGACTAATGCACCCGAGAGTTGGCGTAGCCTATCGCCCATCGAGCCCGGAACACCGGTCAGGCCGAACAACGCATTGGAAATATTCGCCGACAATGAGATTCGGGTACTCGAGATCCTGGGCGATTTTTTCGCCGGCCGGCGTATCAGACAGGCCCGGCGCCTCGGCAATCAAGCCAAGAATCCGCTGCAGTGTGTTCTTCGTGTGATGGCGCAACTGGCGCAGGTCAATCTCCTGGCCAAATTCGCCATCATCGGCATCCGCGCGGTCCAGCAGGTCAGCCCCTTGGCCAAACGCCGGCCTTGCGCCGCGGCTCATCAGCGGGCGATTTGTCTCTGGCTCGGAGGCGGCGATGTAAGACATGTCAAATGTCCCGTCGTGGTGATCACATAAAGTAGTCCGCAGTCGTTACTGTAACTGTCAACCCTTAAAGCAACATTAATAGCAGGGCTTGATTTCGCTAAAGACAACGTTTGATTTGGTGCGACCGTATGTGGGAAAATTGCATCTGTCAATCAAATTATCCATACTTTATCATTTCGGCTCAAATCCAAGGTGATTATTTTTTGAGAGGATCGTTCTGGCCGCTCGAAGCTGGTATCGATCGGTATCGAAAACCTGCGAGCACTCCGCACATGCGCCATTGGTGACGCACGGTGGATTGACCTTCTCGATCCTGGCCCTAGCTGCTCGGCGGTTTGATCGGCGGTCGCGGTAAAAACGACCTCCCTGACGTGCCGAAAACGCGAACCGCGGCCGTATTAACCCGTTGGGCAGGGGACATGGCAAGAAAAATAGCACAACATATCCCGAACAGAACGTCTCTGGCGTTCGCGCGCGGGCCCGTCATGACCCCAAACATTAACTTATCGTGCGCCACCTGAACGCTTCGCCCTAGCCAACAAGTCATGCGATCCAGCAACGGATTAGACCATTTTCAGACGGAATCGTCAGAGTAAAAATGGCCACACTTAAGCGCAAATCGGGCCGCGATCGCAGCCAAACGGCACACCGGTTTGCATCCCTCAAAGCGTGAAACTTGCGCATCTGTCGCAACCTCCGCAGGATAACGCCGGAGGCGTGCCTGTCATGACCCTTAAGACACGGGAATTGCATCCCGGATTTGCAGCGGAAATCCCTGGCCTCAACCTGGCGGAACAATCGAGCGACGGCGTAATCGCCGGCATCTGGGCGGCGTTGGATACCTATCCGGTTTTGATCTTCCGCGACCAGCATCTGACCGATGCGCAACTGCGTGACTTTGCCGCGTGTTTTGGCCCCCTGGAGATCGGCCGATCCGCCGCGCGTCCTGGCCGGCGACGGCTCGCGATCCCGCAGATCGGCGATATCTCCAACCTCGATGAGGACAACCAGGTCCGAGCGCTTGACGATCGACGTCGGCTGGACGGCCTTGGAAACCGGCTGTGGCATACCGATGCATCGTATATGCCGGTGCCGGTCGTGCTTGGATTGCTGCACGCTGTAACCCTGCCGCCCCCCAGTCCCTTGGGCAACGGCGAAACCGAGTTCGCCGATATGCGCGCCGCCTATGACGCTCTGCCGCACGCAACCCGGCACGTTGTCGATCCGCTTGTCGCGGAGCACGATGTTTTTTGGTCGCGGGCACAGATCGGATTCACTGAATTCCCGGCGGGTGAGCGCGAGCAATATCCGCCGTCCCGCCAGCGCCTGGTCCGCCGCAACCGCGTCAGCGGCCGGAAGAGCCTGTATCTGTCCGCACACGCCTCGCACATCGTCGGCTGGCCGGTCGCCGATGGGCGGCTTGCTATTGGTGGACCTGAACACCCATGCCACACAAAGAAACTTCGTCTACAGCCACACGTGGCGGATAGGCGACCTGGTGATCTGGGACAACCGCTGGACCATGCACCGAGGACGGGCGCACGACGAAAACCAACCGCGCGACCTGCGCCGGGCGACCACACTCGATACGGAATCGACACTTGCGGAGGAAGCAATAGCATGAGCCAGGCTCTCAAGGGCATCCGTGTCATCGACATGACGCATAACCAGGCTGGACCAGCCTGCGCGCAGATCCTGGGTTTCCTCGGCGCCGACGTGATCAAGCTCGAGGAACCGAAGGGCGGCGATGTGGCGCGCACCAACATGCGTGACCGGCCAGACAGCGACAGCTTGTTCTTCTTGATCCTGAACGCTAACAAACGCAGCCTGACCCTCAATCTCAAGACTGATGAGGGCAAAGCTCTGTTCCGCCGCCTGATGGCAGAATCCGACGTCCTGCTCGAGAATTTCGGTCCCGGCGCGCTGGACCGGCTTGGCCTCGGCTACGAGGCGCTGTCAAAGCTCAACCCGCGGCTGATCTATGCGACGATCAAAGGCTTCGGCACCTACGGGCCGTACAGCGGATACAAGAGCTTCGAGCCGATCGCCCAGGCCATGGGCGGCGCTATGGCGGTCACCGGTTTCCCGGAGAACCCGCCGACGTACGTATTTCCCGGCCATCGGCGATTCAGGAACCGGCATGCACATGGCGATCGGCATCCTCGCCGCGCTGCAGCAGCGGCACGTCACCGGGAAAGGCCAGCATGTCGAGGTCTCCATGCAGGATGCCGTGGTCAACCTGATTCGCGTCAGCCTGCGCGACCACCAGCGCTTCGGCCACCCGCCGCCGCGCACCGGCAATCAACTTGGACGCACTGTCCCCGGAACGACCTATCCTTGCGCGCCCGGCGGTCCGAACGACTACGTCTATATCTTCGCGCAGCCGCAAATGTGGCAACCGTTTCTTGCGGCAATCGGCCAGCCGGAACTGGCGAACGATCCTCGATTCAATCGGCCGAAGCTCGCTGGGAGAATCGCGCGGCATTGAACCCCATAATCGAGACCTGGACCCGCCAGCGCACCAAGCACGAGGTGATGCAGGTGCTTGGTGCCGCGGGCGTCCCATGCGGAGCGTGCCAGGATACCGGCGAAGTGCTGGCGGACCCGCAACTGCGTGCTCGTGATATGATCGTCGACGTCGATTTTCCGACCCGCGGGACCTATCAGACGGTTGGCTGCCCAATCAAACTGTCTGATTCACCGGCGGAAGTCATCCGTCCTCCCTTGTTAGGAGAACACACTGACGAGGTGCTGACGTCGCTGTGCGATGTCGATCCCGACGCGCTGAAAAGGCTGCACGAAACCGGCGTCGTATAAGCCTACTCGGTGCTCCCATAAATTGGGTCCGCCGAAGTCCCTGGCACTGGACAGCGTCTAATCAGCCCGCAGCCGCACCGACCAAGAGCCGTGAAGCATTTGTGTCGCGACCTTTACGTCAATTCTTGACAGAACCGTGTTACATCGTGCCGCCAGACCAGACCACTCGGCCAACAACCTTCACGTCGCCAGCCGCCGCCTTGTCGACATTGTCAGGTTGATACGCAGTATTGTCGCTTATCAACGCCAAGCTCCCGTCGTGCTTGCGTTGTACCCGTTTGACCAACCGCTGTCCGTCGATCTCCAGCACGTAAATACCGAAGTTGCGAAATGCCTGTTCGGAGGTGTCAACCAGCAGCAAATTCCCGTCGCGGATCGTCGGCGTCATCGAATCGCCCGCCGCTATTTCAAGCGCCACCTCGCTCGGTTCGATCCCACAAGTCGCGCGTATCCAGTCGTGGCGCAGAGCGATCCACTCGGTCCCCGACGGATCAGGCGGCGTAACAGAGCCCGCTGCCGCTGCCTCTGGCTTCTGTGGCAGCAACACAAACTGACGCCAGTCGGTTTCCGGTGGCGTCTCATGGCCGCCGGGTCGGCGCCGATTGTCGCCTGGCGGTTCGAAGGTTGGGGGAGGACCTTCACCTTCAGCCAGCCACGCCACACCGACGCTCGCAGCGTGCGCCAACGCGACGAGACGTTCGCGGCTGGGCTCCGCCTCCCCCTTCAGCCATTTGCGGAATGCAGATGGCGACACACCCATCGCTCGCGCCAATCGGTCGGCACTCGGCCAATGTTGCAGAATGGTTTTCAGCCGCTCCACGAACGCGGTCTTGTCAGCGCCCGCTCCTCGGATCGGTTCAGGAGCCGAGCTCGCACTTTTACTCGCCCTTGCCATCGTTCCTGCTGCGCCTGTCATCGGCGACACTTAGCAAACGGAATGCCGTCTCCATCGGCGGAAATTGCTCATCCGATCGATTGTTCAGGCCAACTCCCCAAGGAGCACCGTGGTTCCACAATTGCCAACTCCTACAAGGCGAGACGCCTCTCTGTGCCCTCCGGGCCGCCGTCAACCCGGTGTCGAAATCGAGAACCCCGCGCACCGTTTCGAGCAACCCAACCAGTGTAAACGGCTTCAACACGAACGGCCGCGGCTGGTCTGTCAGTTTTGCCATCCGGCCAGGATCGCCGGACATCAGCACAACCGGCGTTCCGCTACGGTCGGCCTCGGGGATCAGGTCGACATCCACGCCGCCCGGCAGCGTACAGTCGAGCAACATCAGCCGAATACCCCCGGCCCGCAGCAGCGTTAGGGCTTCGGAAGCCGTCTCGACGATGCTGATGGAGTACTCATCGTCGAGTGCGGCTGCAATGACCTCTGATACCAACGGGTCATCTTCCACCACCAGGATGGCACTTCTTTCCGTCATGGGATCGCCTCGGTTCTAACCTTGGAGGAAAGCACATCCAGTTTCATCGCGAAGTGAAAATGCCTTAACTCCCGCGCCGACTATTGCCGGACGCGCCACGAAAATTAACCCCATTTTTATGTCACCGTGTGCAAACTGTTGTGTTGTAAAGCGACGTGTCCGCCACACGAGAGTGTGGAGAATGCTATGGTGCTCATCAATCGAGGCCGACGGTCACTCCCGGTTCCGCAAACTCCCGCGCAACGTGCGAATTCGGGAGATTGGAGGCTTATCCCACGAGCATCACCGCCGCACCGCGGTTGCCAACCCCCACACCTGATCCAGTACCTTTTCCACCGCTGCCGGCAGCGCCCTTCCATCGGCGCTCAAATTTGCTGACAACGTGTCGATCAGCGCAGAAGCCACGACTGCGGCATCGGCCACCCGAGCTGCCGTAGCCGCTTGTTGCGGCGTGCGCACCCCGAACCCGACGGCGATCGGCAGGTTTGTCGCGCGCCGCAAGCGGGGGATCGCGGCCTCCAGATGCTCTGCGGTTGCGCTGGTCGTGCCCGTAATCCCGGTAATACTCACATAGTAGACGAACCCGGAGCTGCCGCTGAGCACGTGCGGCAAGCGCTCGTCGTCCGTGGTAGGCGCGATCAAGCGAATAAAATCCAGCCCGCTGGCGTTGCTATACGGCAGCAGAAGGTCGGCTTCTTCGGTCGGCAGGTCAACGATGATCAGCCCGTCCACCCCAGCGCGGGCGGCATCAGCGCAGAACCGCTCGGTTCCATAGGATAGGATCGGATTCAAATATCCCATCAACACGACCGGCGTGGTCTCGTCAGCGGAGCGGAACTCGCGCACCATCGTCAGTACATGAGCGACCTTCACACCAGCGGCGAGGCCTCGCTTACCGGCTGCCTGGATGGTCGGACCGTCGGCCATCGGATCAGTGAACGGCATGCCGATTTCAATCAGGTCGGCGCCCGCTTCGGGCATCCCACGCAGCAGCGCCATGGAAGTCGCTTGATCCGGATCCCAGGCCTCCAGGAATGGGATCAGCGCACCCCGCCCTTGGCGTTTGAGATCGGCAAACCGCACGGCGATGCGGCTCATAATTTGACGCCGAGATGTTGGGCAACGGCGAAAATGTCTTTGTCGCCGCGGCCGCAGAGGTTCATCAGGATGATTTCGTCGGCTGCCATCGTCGGCGCCAGCTTGGCAACATACGCTAACGCATGCGCGGGCTCCAGCGCGGGGATGATGCCCTCGGTGCGGGTGCATAGTTGGAAAGCAGTCAGGGCCTCTTGGTCCGTAGCGGACACATATTCGACTCGGCCGATGTCGTGCAGCCAGGCATGTTCAGGCCCGATGCCCGGGTAATCGAGGCCGGCGCTGATGCTGTGCGCCTCGATAATCTGGCCGTCGTCGTCCTGCAGCAGGTAGGTGCGGTTGCCGTGCAGCACGCCGGGGCGGCCACCGGTCAGGCTGGCGGCGTGCTGGCCGGTTTCGATCCCATGGCCGCCGGCCTCTACACCGATCAGACGCACCGTCGGATCGTCCAGGAAGGGGTAGAACAAGCCCATGGCGTTGGAGCCGCCGCCGATACATGCGACCGCGGCGTCGGGCAGTCGGCCCTCGGCTTCCTGCAACTGCTGTTTGGCCTCCTCGCCGATCACCGATTGGAAGTCGCGCACCATCATCGGGTATGGATGCGGGCCGGCGACGGTGCCGATGAGGTAGTAGGTGTCGGCGACGTTGGCGACCCAGTCACGCATGGCCTCGTTCATCGCGTCCTTTAGCGTGCCGGCGCCGGAGGTCACAGGTCTTACCTCGGCACCGAGCAGCTTCATGCGAAAGACGTTGGGAGATTGGCGCTCCACATCGGTCGCACCCATGTAGACCGTGCAGGGTAGGCCGAACAATGCGCACATCGTGGCGGTAGCGACGCCATGCTGGCCGGCGCCGGTTTCGGCGATGATGCGCGTTTTCCCCATCCGGCGGGCCAGCAGGATCTGGCCCATGCAGTTGTTAGCCTTGTGGCTGCCGGTATGGTTCAGCTCATCGCGTTTGAAGTAGATCTTGGCGCCCCCGAGTTGCTTCGTCAGCCGTTCGGCGAACCACAGCGCGCTAGGGCGGCCGACGTAGTGCGTCAAATGATGCTTTAAGTCCGTGTCGAAGGCAGGGTCGGCTTTTGCCTCATTGTAGGCGCGCTCGACCTCCAGAACCAGCGGCATCAGCGTTTCGGCGACAAACCGGCCGCCAAATTCTCCGAAGCGCCCACGTTCATTAGGGCCGCTTCGAAAAGTGTTCACGCCGGATATGGTGTTCAAAACGGACTCTCCCTTGCAGCGGCGCTTCTAGACCAAGACGGCGTTTGGTCAAGGTAAACACCCCCTGCAGGGCTGTCAGCGAGTCCCGTCAGGGTCCTTAACGGTCTCGGTAGGCGGGATCGGGGCCGGCGCGTTCGCGGGCGGGTCGCGGTTTTCGTCACCCTGCGGTCCGAGGAACGGTTTGGGCAGGCTGCCGGCAGGAAGGGCGGCGGCTCCGCCAGGCAGGGCCCGCCGCGGCGGCAACGGGGTGATAGGCGGATCTGGTTCTTCCGTGCTCATGCAGTGAGAACGTCGAACGCCGCACCCAGGTTCCCGTCGCCGAGGGTCTGCGGGTCAACCTGTCTCGCTCGACCTGCGCAGCTAGTCGAAGGAGAGGACCCTCAGTAGGCGTTAGGGTCGTGGAACATGCACCAGACTGTGCGACAGAGGATCCTGATATCAAGCATTAACGACCAATTCCCGATGTAGTACAGATCATACTCGACCCGCTTCTGCATCGCCTGCGCCGTCGGTGTCGCCCCCCGCGAGCCGTTTACTTGCGCCCAACCGGTGATCCCAGGTTTGACCAGGTGACGCGCCGAATAAGCTTCAATCACACTCGCATATATCTCGTTGTGCGCGATGGCATGCGGCCGCGGCCCAACGAGCGACATCTGACCGCGGCAGACGTTGTAGAGTTGGGGCAGTTCGTCGAGGCTGCGACGCCGGAGAAATGCCCCGACCCGTGTCACGCGTGGGTCGTCTCGACTGGCTTGGGTCACGGTCGTTGAATGGCTTGTGTCGTGATACATGGTGCGGAACTTGTAAACCACGATAGGTTCGCCATTGAGGCCAAATCGAAGCTGCCTGAATAGCAGTGGGCCGCGGCTATCAACGGCGATGGCGACGGCGATCACAAGCATTAGTGGAGAGAACGCCGCGAGAAGACTAACGCTCAGGATCACATCAACAGATCGCTTAAGTATCGAGCACCATCCCGCAAGCGGGCGCGTCTGAATGAGCACCACCGGCAATGTCGCCAGCCTCTCAGGTCCGTCGGTTAACGATGTCTGCGGCGCAAGCATATGGAGTTTGACGTCGACCGGGATTTGACCAAGCTTGCTCAAGACGAATTCCTGATCCGGCATCGGATCGAAGGGCCAATAAATCACGACTTCGTCGATACGACCAATTCGCGTCAGTTCGATCAAATGATCGGTGCATTGATCCTCGGTTTCGCGCACCCCGTCGCCGGGAAATAGCACTTCTACCTCTGTTTGTTGGCCGCTCGAACGACGTAGCCGAGCCGCAACGTCGTGGGCGCTGCTGTCCTTCCCCAGGACAACGACCCTCAGAACCATTGCGTTACGAAGGTCGCCTCCGGTCATCCCTATCCGCAGCCCGGCCCGGATCAGGACGAGCGCAACACCGCACGACGCCGCCCAGACGACAAACCAGTTCAGCGTGCCGTCAAGCGAGGCTTTAATCTGCAAAACGACCGGGAATAAGACAAATATGGTTATGGACCAGCCGGCAAGGACGCACGCGATTTTCCGGCGTGGTGCGACCAGGTTCGCGAAGTCGTAGATTCTGCTCAGAGAAAATACATTGCTGGCTAACAGCGCGGCCAGTGCTGCAACCAGCCAGACATCGACCGGGAGCTCCACATGTGGATGCGGCAGCGCGTAAGCAGCAACGCCGGTCATCAGAACGACCAAAAAGTCCATAAGTCTAATCACCGCGGCCAACACGACCCGGGCCTCTCGGGCGTGCGTCTTCTTCCGCTGCCAACCTGCTCCTGGTCCCTCCCGACGCTCGAATGCCGTCGTCACGGCAGTGACACTGCTGTCAGGAGAATGCGGCGTAAAATATGTCGAACCAGCGGCGAGTGTCATGCCGAGCTCCTGCTTGCTCATGGCGGCGTCTACGAAACTACGGCGCGAGCCTGGAACCGCTCCCGGATCCGATCTCGGTAGCCGGTCGTCGCGATCGACGCTCGGAGGCTCAGCCAATTCGGAGCTGCGGGAGCCTTTTTGAGCATGCCATTGGCAACGCCGAGGACTTTCGTTTCGACTCGATCAAGAAACGGGTTTTTGGCCACCTCGTGGTTGGTCCAGAGATCGACGGTCTCATTTTCGCGGTGAAGGCGGCCATCGAGACCGTCACGTCCACGGCGGTAGTCCAGCGTGCCGTCGACGCAAGCGGCAGAATGCCCGCGGCTCGGCAGGAGGAGGCCGTCTTGCGGAGGTGCCCAAGCCGCAACGGAAAGTCATCGGTCGAAACCGGTGGGTAGACCACGATCGCGTTCTGCCGGTAGGTCTTGCGGATGCGCTGGGAGACATTCGACGAATTTGCCACCCAGATATCGACGCCGGCGACGGTTCGCAGGTCCCAGAGCCTCACCCAATGCAGGGCCATGCGGACGATGCCCCGGCGGAGCCCCAGGGAGGACCCCATTTGCCGAAGATATCTGTGTTGCTGATCCCAAGCATAGCGGATCGGAGTATGCACGTAGGCAACGTGTAACTGTTCCGGGCCAGTGATCACCCCTTTCGCGAACGCCCAACTGCTGGAAATAATCAGATCGTACGCCGTCAGATCGAGCTGCTCGATAGCCAGCGGCATGAGCGGCAAATACAATCTGAAAAATCTGCGTGCTCCCGGCAGTTTCTGTATGAAAGTGGTGTGGACGTTCTTGCCGAACACAATAGACCGATCGGCGTCGGACAGCGCATCCACGAGAGCGAAAAGATCGGCCTCGGGAAAGCAGTGCAGAATCTGTTCTAAGACCCGTTCAGCACCACCGACCTTGTCCAGCCAGTCATGAACCACAGCCACCCGCCGGGGAAGCCCGGCGGTCTGCATCTGACTTGAGCCCGAACCGGATAGGGAGGCCGCCGTGTGCGTATTGTCCAAAGGACCTCTCTTACTATGCAAGAACGGCGCGATGCCAATTTCTGGACCGCTCTTTGTAAACAAATATTAATGCCCAATTTTTTGGACTGTCAAGGTTGAGCGACCGAATTAAAAATGATTACTATGTGAGTTGACAAATGTCATGGATCACTGCTACACGGTATTCGGACTATATGCTGCGGCTCGCAGGTCTCTGCGGTGAAACGCCCGCTCCTTGGGCTCGATTTGCCGCGGGGTAAGCCAACTGAGACAACCAGAGCGGGAAATTACTTTCCTGATACTACCGGCTTCACTACAAATTCGCCATGTCGTCCGATAGTCAACTGAGGATGAATGTCTGCGTGATATAGATCTCTGTCTCGAGCCCAGCCCAGGTCGTTGTGCAGTATGCATCCGGGTTTACGGTGGGAAATACTTGTGTCGTAGGCCATCTCGCGCTTGAATGACAATATCCCGCACAGCACGGCGCAAGGATGATGACGGACGGGAAAAATATAACGATTGGGACAATATTGCCTCCGTGGCATCAGTAATTTACGGCCATTCTTGACCGCGACGTCTTAACGCGCCCCACGCTATAAGCCGGGCAAGGCACCAAACACTTGACCGCGCGAGAAGCTCGGAAAGCAAGTAAAAAGCCCGAAGAAATTACACGCAATAGATGTGACGCACGAAGGCCCGTTACAGAGCAGCGGCAGCAGAGAGAGAAGGGATGTCGGCCCTCGCTATTTTCGACGCTCAATGACGCCTGCGAAGCCGGCCTACCGCGGCGGCACTCGGCCGCCGTTAGAGCTTGAGCACGTGATGCTGCACGCGAGTGCGTTCGATGAAGTCCCAGTCGTATTGAACCCCGAGCCCGGGCCCGTCCGGCACCGGCACTCCGCCGTCCTTGCCGACAGCATCGGGGCCGTCAGAGTAGCCGCAGGCATAAACCGGGGGGACAAGGTTCGGCATCTCCGGCCCGATCAGCGCCATCTCATAAAAATGCGTGTTCGGTGTTGCCGCCATCACGGCGCGGTGCGCTGGGCCGCAGGCATGGTATTGCACGTCCAGGCCGAGCGATTGGCATAGATGCGCAATCTTGATCGCACCGGTAATCCCCATGTCGTACTCGGGGTCAGCGTGGATGATGTCGCCGCCCCCGCCGATCAGGAAGGCCGCCTTGGCCTCCAGTCCCCGCACGTGCTCGCCGACCAGCAACGGCGTGGCCAGGCGTTCGCGCAGGCGTTTGTGTCCCTCGATAGCGCCGCCGGTGTCGCGGTAGGGGTCCTCGTACCAGAAATACCGGGCTTCATCGCAAGCGCGCCCGACATAGAGCGCATCCGTCCAGGTCCGTAGTTCCGAGGCGGAGTCGAGCATCAGCGGCCAGTCGTCGCCGACGGCGGCGCGCACCCCGAGCACATTGGCCGTCTCCCTGCGTACGTCGCCATCGTGCCATCCGTGGATCTTGAAACCGGCGAAGCCATGCTCGCGGCAGGCGCGCGCGTAGGTGGCAAATGCGGCAGGGCTGTCGAGTCCACCCCCCTCGTCCTGGCCGTGGTAGCTGCTCGCGTAAGTTGGTAGCCGCGTACGAAAACCGCCGAGCAAGCGTGCCACTGAAACATTACGCCGCCGGCCCGCCAGGTCCCAAAGCGCGATGTCGAGCGGCCCATGGCCCATGTGGTCGTAGGCCCTGATCTCGCGCCTCAGGTCTTGCCAGATCCCTTCTCGTTGGTCCGGATCACGGCCCGGCAGGTGAGGCGCAAGCATCAGCGCCTGCGCAAACGACGACGGTGTTCCTACCCAGTGGGTCACGTATTCGCCGCGCGCGCCATCGTCGGTTTCGATCCGCACCGCCCAACGCTGCGCCGGCATACGGGACCCCTTGCGCGCGATCACGTTGCCGACGCCGGCGGCCCCGTGGGCTGGCAGGCCAAGCCCCTCCACCTCGAAACCAAACAAACTGAGTTCGACGCGCTGGATCCGGCTCATCGCTAATTCCCCCGGCCCGCCGACCGGTCAGGCCCCATGCATCCTCGCCTCGCAGGGCTGTCCGGATCAAGCCCCGGGCCGGCGAAGGCATCGCCCAGTGCAACCAGCCGCGCTATGACTGACTACCGGTTCGCTGCTTGCCCCACAGCCGGAGCGGTGTGATGCTCGTACCTCTCAACCTTATGATAGTTTACCCGGGAGACTTTCATGACGGCGCTTGCATTCCAGCCCATTCATACGCTCGCGGCCGACATCGCGGCGCGGCGGCTATCTCCGGTCGACCTGGTAGACGAGTGCCTTTCACGCATCGAGCGACTAGAGCCCAAACTGAACGCCTTCGTATCGGTCAATCGCGCCAACGCCCGCCTCGCCGCGGAGGCTGCACACAAGGCCATCTCCTCCGGGCATGCCGTCGGGCCTCTCCATGGCATTCCGATCGCGATCAAGGATCTCGTCGAGATCGAGGGCGAGGTGGCAATGGGTGGCAGCGCGGCGTGGAAACATCGGACGGCCACGCGGACCGCAACTTTGATGCGGAAACTGCTGGCCGCGGGGATGATTAATCTCGGTAAAACCCATACCGTCGAATTCGCATACGGTGCATGGGGGACCAACCAGCATCTCGGCACGCCATGGAACCCGTGGGACTCCTCGACGCATCGAGCGCCGGGCGGCTCGTCCTCCGGTTCCGGCGTCGCCGTCGCCGCGCGGCTGGCGCCGTGCGCGATCGGCACCGATACCGGCGGCTCTGTCCGTGTTCCGGCAGCCTGGAACGGGATTACCGGCCTGAAGACCACGATTGGTCGCATCAGCACCTTCGGTGTGCTGCCGCTGAGCCATACGCTTGATACGCCGGGCCCGATCACCCGTGACGTCGAGGACGCGGCGCTGTTGCTCGCTATCCTGCAGGGTGCCGATGGGCACGATCAGCAAACAGCGGGCGTGCGCGACGTCGATCCGTTCAGGGAATTGCGGCGCGGCGTAAAGGGCCTGCGCCTCGGCCGTCTGTCGAAGGATCAGAATGTCGGGATCGATCCCGAGATTCTTTCTGCCTACGACCGCTCCGTCGATTTCCTGGCCGGATTAGGCGCCGACATCGTCGACCTGGCACTGCCGATCGATATCCTCGACCTGGGCGCCGCTACCGCGAAGATCATTTCCGCTAAATCCTATGCGATACTCGCCCGCCTGGTGGACGACAACGCTCAGCCGCTGGACCAGGACGTGCGGCCGCGGGTGCGCGCGGGCGCAGCGATCTCATCCAAGGATTACCTGCAGCTGCTGGCACAGCGGCAGCAAATGAAAATCGACTTCGCCGCCGCGATCGAGAATCTCGACGCACTTCTGACGCCCACACTCACCACTCCGGCGATGCCGATCACCACGATTGATCAGGCCGGATCGCCTGCGATGTTCACGCGGTGGGTGAATTTTCTGGACCTGTGTGCGGTGGCGGTGCCGAACGGCTTCACGGCAGGTGGACTGCCGTCCTCGCTTCAGGTCGTCTGCCGAGCCTACCAGGAGCCGCTGGCGCTGCGGATCGGATACGCTTATCAGACGGCACACGATTGGCACATGCGCGTGCCGCCGCTGGCGGCCTAAAACGCGGCAGCGCCGCAGATCCCGCCGAGCAGCGGAATTATTGGGCCGGCGGCTGCTCCAGCGGCGCCTGCTCTACCGGCGTATCCGGTGCGGCGGGACTTGTCAGATAGTCCTTTAGGTTGTGCCGCAGCTGATATTCGAATTCGACGTTCATATCGGACATCATCGCCTTGGTCATGTCATACAGCGCCGGCCTCAGGTTCCCCGACACCCCTGTGCGGCGGCTTTGCACCCGCGCCTCCGCGAAACCAAGCTGAGTGGCGTTATCGTCATAGATGGTCAGCGACACCGCCATTGATCCGGTTACCCCATCGTCCTGTCGTACCAACGACCCATCCAGGATCGCAAATACCGCCTTGTTGCTGGTGCCGAACGCCTGCAGCCGGTCATTCGCCATGGCCTTCAACGCCTCGATCGGTGGCACCGGATCCAGGCCGGTGACATCGGGATCAACGCCGGACGGTACGAAGCGCTGCTCGACCGCGATCGAGGCGACGTTCAATTAAATCGGCGGCAGAGTAGTTATAGCGCAACGGCTCGAACACCCGCTCCTCCTCACCCCCGCACGCGGCGAGGACCAGCGGCAGCAGCAGCGCGGAGCGGCGCGACAAAAATCCAGCTTGCATTTAGGCGCGAGGTCCCTTGTTGGCCCGGTCAGGCGGAAGTTGCCCCCTTTGACCCAGACGCCTTCCCATGTACGTCCTGCCGTGGGAACCGGAAATCATAATTGCAGAATTCACAGGTCATGACGATATCGTTATCGACCGCCATATGGTCCAGATCTTCCGCCGGGAACCCCTGCAGTATACTGGCCAGGCGGGCGCGCGAACAGCGGCAGCCGAACGACAGCGCCCGAGCGCGGTCGGACGCCACACCCTCCGTGTGAAATAGGCGATACAGCAGCTGCTCAGGCGGCAGGTCGTCGTCCAACAACTCGGCATCGGTCAGCGTCGCGGCGAGAGTAGTGGCGGCGTGCCAGCTTTCCGACTGAGCCGCGTCGCTGAGGTCCGGATCGATGCCGCCCGCGCCAGCGACCTTCTCCAGGATCAGGGCACCGGCCCGCCAGCCCAACGACGTGCGGTCGCAGGCCAGGCGCACCTGACACAGCAGTTGCTCGCTGGTGTCGAAATAGTGCAGCGCCATCTCCGCCAGCGTTCCGCCCTGTATCGAGACTATGCCCTGGTGCCGGTTCTGCTCATCGCCCTGATCGACCGTGAAGGCCAAATATCCGGTCCCCAGCAGTGCTTCGGCGGTAGGGGCGGCGTCACGCTCCAGCAGCGTCTCAAGCTTCGCCGGCTTTGTCAGCGCGTGGCCACGCAGTTCGCCGGCATCGGTGCAATCGGCCAGCAGCATGGAGATGGGCCCGTCGCCCTTGGCCTGCAGGCTGAACGATCCGCGGAACTTTAACGCCGAGGACAGGCCAGCGGCGAGTGCGAGCGCCTGACCCACTAATTTCGTCACCACCGGGTGGTTGTCATGACGGCTCAGCAGCGCGTCGGCTAACGGTCCCAGACGCACCAGGCGCCCACGAACGGGACGCTGCGGCAGGAAGAACGGCAGGACTGCGCGCGGTTCAACAAGGTCGGGGACCGGCGGACGGCCGCTATCGAGAAAGGCTGGCGTTTCGGGCATCGCCGCAAGATAGGCATCTCGATGCCTCGCCGCTACCCGGGGGATGACGCCGCCACACGACGCAAGAGTAGGTGGCCCGGGATCGCGTCACCTCGACGTGCGGGGTCAGGCCACCTGCCGGCCGCGCCGGTCAACTCCCCAGGGTATTCGGATCTCGCCACGCCCGCTCGAAGGGCAGGCGCCAGGCATGCGGCGCAACCAGTTGATGGACCGATTTCGGTCCCCAGGACCCAGGCGAGTAGAGCCGAACCGGCGGAGGAGCCTCCAGCAAGGGTATCGAAACCTCCCACAGCCGCTCGATGCCTTCGGCGGTAGTGAACAAGGTATGGTCGCCACGCATTGCGTCGAGGATCAAGCGTTCGTAAGCCTCGAGCACGTCGCCGATTAAACCAGTGTCATGCATGGCGAACTGCAAGCTTAGCTTGTCCAGCCGCATGCCCGGACCGGGACGTTTGCCGTAGAACGACAACGACATCTTCGATGCATCCGCAAGATCGAACGTCAAGTGATCCGGGCCCTGCGCGCCGATACCCGACCCCGCGGGGAACATGCTCTTGGGCGGTTCGCGAAACGCGATAGAGATGATCCGTTGGCCTTCAGCGAGCCGCTTGCCGGTGCGCAAGAAGAACGGCACCCCAGCCCACCGCCAGTTGTCGATCCAGCATTTCAACGCAATAAATGTCTCGGTATCAGATTCGGGATCAACGCCCTCTTCGCCCCGGTAGCCGGTGTATTGCCCGCGCACGACCTCCTTTGGATCAAGCGGCAGTAAGCTCCGAAAAACCTTGTTTTTTTCTTCGCTGATAGGCGCCGGTTCGAGCGCGGTCGGAGGCTCCATCGCCATAAACCCGAGGATCTGGAATAGATGCGTCACCACCATGTCCCGGTATGCTCCGACCGTCTCATAAAAGCCCGAGCGTCGGCCTAGTCCCAACGTTTCCGGCACGTCGATCTGGACATGGTCGATGAAGTTGCGGTTCCAGATCGGCTCGAACAGTCCGTTGGCAAAACGGAACGCCAGGATGTTCTGCGCCGGTTCCTTGCCCAGGAAATGGTCAATCCGAAAGATTTGCTTCTCGTCGAAGACCTGATGCAGCGCCGCATTCAACGAAACCGCGCTGGCCAGGTCGGTACCAAACGGCTTTTCCATGATGATCCGCGACCGCTCGACCAACCCGGCTTCCGCCAGCAAGCGGACCGCCGACAACGCGGCATAGGGCGGCACGCTGAGGTAATGCACACGCCGGGCCTCGTCCCCTGAGGCCATCTCCGCCTTTTGCACTGCTATCCTGAGGGTCTCCGCGCCCGCGGACATCGGCACGTAGTCGAGGGTCTCCGCAAACGCCGACCAAGCGGCCTCGTCCACCTTTCGCGTGGAGAACTGATCGAGCGCCTCCCGGGCAACCTTGCGGAAGCCATCGCAATCGAAATCATCCAACGAGACGCCAATGATCCGGCAGCCGGGAATGAAACCGGCGCTCGACAGGTGAAACAGTCCGGGCAGCAGCTTGCGCCGCGACAAGTCGCCGGTGGCGCCAACGAGGACGACAACTTGTGGATACCGCGGTCCGACGCCAGGCCGAATTTTTTTCAAATTCTCGTCCCCACAAAAGCGACCTGAGCCGTTTCGGTATCAAGTTCAACCCGGCTTCATTCTGCGGCGTTGGCGGCGTCATGCAATGTATTTCTTCCGTGCCTGCTCTCGGGACTGGGCGGGAGGCGCGTCTGCGACAGGCTGTGTGGCGGGCCATTACGCTGACCCCGTTGCAGCCAACGGGCCCAGTGACTGCTCCGACGCATGAGTGACCCTGCGCTCCTCAAGTAGGTCCTGGCGTCGCTCTGTACCCTTCGACCTGTCCCCTTCACCTTTGGTCATGTCCACTTGATAAGTGCACCCGCTGCCCAACGTCGGTGTGGCGGGAAAATGCCGTAGATTGAACAGGCTTGGGAGGAACGGCGGTGAAGGTCGCTCACACGCTCGCCCTATTCGGAGTGAGTCTTGCGGTCGCGGCGTGTGTCGCGGGTCCGCCACCCAGTCCGATGGGTGTGGTCACACCCGGCAAGGACAAAAGTCAGGCTGCATTCCAGCAAGACCAATCGATTTGCCAGCAACATGCGGTCGCCCAAACCGGCTACGGCAATGCGTCACAAAATCCAGCCGACCATGTTCCAGCGGACGGAGCGCTCCCTGCCTCAGACGGCGGCTCGGCCAGCGCCCCGGCACCATCGGAGACCGCACCGCCGGGAGAGCTGAGCTATTTGCAGTGCATGGCGGCGCGTGGCGATATTGTGCAGGCGACGTCCGCGGGCGGCTACTACGATGGGTATAGCTATCCGTATCCATATCCGTACGGATACGCGTATCCGTACGGATATGGATATCCACTGTATGGCGGACTAATTGCCGGATGGGGTGGATGGTACGGCGGGGGCTGGCGCCACGGCGGCTGGGGCTATGGACATTGGGGTCACGGAGGGTGGGGCCATGGAGGCTGGGCCCACGGGGGCTGGGGCCACGGAGGTTGGGGCCACGGAGGAGGTGGCGGTTGGGGACACGGCGGCGGCGGACACCGCTGAGCCGCGGTTCAGGGCCGTACGCTGCTACGTCTGACCTCCCACTGTACCAAGCCAGGATCGATAGAGCAGGGTAGGGCGCTTATTCATCCGCGCGGTCACCGCGCTACCACTCGCAACCCCCGTTGCCGAGCCCGAGGCGAGGCCTCATCTGGCAAGTCGAGCGGCAAAAGCGGCGACTGGTCTCGGGCGCCTTGACCCACGGTGTCCGCTTCTTCGATTTCAGCCTCCGGAATGTCACGGCCTGCCGTATAATTTGCCGCCAAATTGCGAAAAACGTAATCGAGCAACGACGTCGCCGCGTGCACGGCCGGATCGCCCTCAACCACTCCAGCCGGCCCAAACCGGGTGAACGTGAACGCCTCAATAAAGCGCTCCAACGGCACACCATGCTGTAGCCCTAAGCTGACCGCATGAGCGAAATTGTCCATCAACCCCCGGAACGCCGCCCCTTCCTTGTGCAGAGAAACCGAGATCTCTCCCAGCGATCCGTCGTCGTATTCGCCGGTGCGCAAGAACAGCTTATGTCCTGCCACCGCGGCCCTCTGAGTATAGCCGCTGCGCCGGTTCGGCAGGTCCCGCCGCCGTATTGGGGCTGCCGGCACTGCCAACGGTATTGGCCGGGGGGGCATCGCCTGCATAAACGGGGCAACCGCGTCGTGCATCGCCCCGTGGGCGGCCGCTCCGTAAACTGGGATCGGGCTGCCTCCACCCAGGGCAATCGCCAACGCCTCTTCCGCCGCAACCCCTTTGACGCCGAGCCACGCTCGGGCCGCCCGCGTCAACGCGCCGCTGTGGCCGAGCACCGAGAAAGCCGGAGCAATTCCGCCGGTCTCACAGCCCAGCAGCGCCTCAGCCAAACCCGGCGGCATGATCCCCGTCGTGCCGCGGTGACGCATCCCTTCCACCTCGGCCGCCGCTTGCCGCGCGGCCCGGGCGGCCTCCGCCAATCCGAAGATGGTCACATGTGTCGGAGGCGCCGGCCAATCGATGGCCGCCGGCCGCATCGGCCCCGACAGTCGCCCCAACCGCCCGGAGGCCGCATCCGCTCTGCCGCGCACGATTGCCGCCAGACACCGGGCAATATCCCGGGCCTCCTCCGACGCATAATCGACGCCGAGCACCGCTAACAGCCCGGCGAGGTCAGCCATCCCCACGTCGATATCCCGCACTTTCGGCGCCGCGAAGTTCAGCGCGAACACAGCGGTCTCAACCGCCTCGGCAATGCCGGAACAATCAAGCAGCCCATCACTGCCCAAAAACGCCGGAAGGTTGAGCACGAATGCGGGGCCGTCATTTGCATCCCCGTGCCACACAGCCTCCGTCGGCGCCCCACGTCGCAACAGTAGCAGCCGATGCAGCCGATCCGCCAACGGCGCTTCAATCCCGGCAGCCGTCGCGGCAGCCACGATCGGTGCAATCCAAGCCTGCGCCGCTCCGGCCAGCTCGACCGGACCCTTCCCACCACCGAGCGCCACCAAGGCCGCCGCCGCCGGGTCCTCCCAGGAGGCAGGCAGCATGACACACCGTGGCGCGCTGTCCGGATCGGGTGAAACCTCAGTCCGGCGCATCCGCACGCCATGCCACGTCCGATGAGGCGATATCCGCGAGCTCTTCATGCGGATCATGGTATGAAATGTCCGTCCAGCCGCATAGCACATTATGTGCTGTAGAATCCCCCATCGACCCAAAATGTTGGGGATAACTGCTACCGAGCGAAAAAGGCGCCCGACACTGAACGAGGCCACCTGCATTGCGTCGCGATAGCTAGACCAAACGCCGAGGCCTGCGTATATGTCGCGCCATGAATATCGGTACTTGGTTGTTCACCAAACTCAAAGGGCGCCAGATCGGCAGCGATGCCGCCGGCAACCTGTATTTCGAGGAAAAACGGCAGCGGCCCGGCAGTCTGCGCAATCGGCGGTGGGTCATGTATGCCGGCCTGGTCGACGCCAGCGCCGTTCCGCCGGAATGGCATTCGTGGCTGCATTACACCACCGACCTACCCCTGCCGGACACCGGGCGGAAGATTTGGCAAAAGCCGCACCTCCCGAACCTCACCGGGACCGCGGACAGCTACCGGCCGCCCGGTCATGACTACGAGGGCGGAAACCGCGCTCGTGCAACCGGCGATTACGAAGCCTGGACGCCGAGCTAGCAACGCAATGGCGCGCCACGGTGTTGCGGAGGTCTTGACCGGCGCGACTGTGCTTATCGTAGCGGGGGCCTTTCTGGCCTTTGCCATCGCGCACTCGGGGCGCACCTCGGGAAGTGGATACGAGCTTCAGGCACGCTTTGACCACATCGACGGCCTGAATGTCGGAGGCGATGTCCGGATCGCGGGGGTCAAGGTTGGAACGGTGACCGACGCGCATATCGATCCCAAGACCTTCAACGCGGTCGTCACCCTGACGGTGCGAGACGGCCTCGACTTGCCCAAAGACACCGCAGCCACGATCACCAGCGAGAGCCTGCTCGGCGGGAAATATATCTCATTGTCGCCCGGTGGCGACGACACCGACCTTAAACCCGGCCAGACCATCTCGATCACCCAATCCTCGGTCAGCCTGGAGGAGCTTTTGGGTAAGTTCATCTTCAGCGTCACCACGCTGAACAACGCAAAGGGCGGCCAGTCCGACGGCAAGACTGAGGGCGGTGAGCAGTCCCAAACCGGGCACCCCGACGGCGCACTGGCGCCATTGCCAAAGTGATCCCGCCGCCGCCCACCAACTGGCCTGGCCTCGATGGCAACGCCGTCGGGTGCCGCGAGAAGCTGAAGATGCTGGCCGAAAACTACGCCGAGGTTTCCGAGGTACTGCGCGACGCCTTCGAGGACGCGGTCCTGATGGGCGTGAACGAGACGGCGATGCGGCAGATTTTCTCGGACATCGTGGCCGGCCTGGAGTTGCCAAAGCGAACCGCCAAATGAGGGGTTTCTGGCTAGCCGCTGCTGGTCTCCTACTGGCCGCATCGGTCGAAGCACAGCCCCAATCGACCTACCCGGACCCATTGCCGCCGTTGCAGCGGCAACTGTGGCAGGAGGGTTCGCCTCCGGCGCCCGACCCCACCGAGCCGGGACAGCCGCCCCCAAATCAGCCGCCGCTCGGCGTTACCCCACCCGCGACCATGAATCGGCCCACCGGCTGGCTGCCGGCCGCAACCGTCAAGCTTCAAGCGCTGGACAAGATCAATGCCCAGACCGCCGCCTTGACGATCAAAGTGGGCGGATCCGTAACATTCGGCTCGTTGACGATTGTCGCCAAGGCCTGTGCGGTCCGACCCTCCGACCAACCGGCCGACGCGGCTGCTTATCTGATCGTCACCGACAGCCATCCCGAACTCTCCGGGCTTCGATGGCTGGATGCTTGAGCAGGAGCCTGCGCTCTCCATGATGCAAAACCCGGTCTACGACCTGCGCGTCACTGGTTGCGCGTAGCGATGGACTCGCTGCCACCGTTTCGTCGTGCCGCGCTACTGCTCGATATGGATGGCACATTGGTCGATCTCGCGCCCACACCGGACGCCGTGGCCGTTGCACCAGACCTGGGAGAAGTGCTCATTACTCTGCGTGATGCACTAGACGGCGCGTTGGCCATCGTCACCGGCCGCCCGATCGAGACCGTGGATCGCCTGTTCGGCAACGCCCCGGGCGCAGTCGCGGGTGAGCACGGCGGCGCCATCCGTCACCGCGCCGGCGCACCGGTCGAGCGGCCCGACCTGCCCGCGCCGCCGCCATCATGGCTGGAAGCCGCGGAAGACATGGTGCGCCGCCACCCCGGCGCTTTACTGGAGCGCAAGGCCCGCGGTTTCGCTTTGCACTACCGTCAAGCCCCGGAGGCCAAGGAGGTCTTCCACCAAGCACTACAAACTCTGGTGGATAGCTCTCCCAGCTTCGACCTTCATCCTGCCCATATGTTGTGGGAAATTCGGCCGCATGGAGCCGACAAGGGTAGCGCTGTTGTGGCCCTCATGCGGCATCCGCCCTTCGCCGGACGCCTGCCGATCTTCATCGGCGATGATGTAACCGACGAAGACGGGATGCGAGAGGCTCGTATTCAGGGTGGCGCCGGCTATCGCGTGGACGCGGTGTTCCGCAATCCGGATGGCGTCCGTGACTGGCTCCGTCAGTCCGCCGCGCTCGGCGATTGGGCGAAATTTTCGGGCTAGCAGAGGGCACGGGGCCTGCGGACTTCGTCGCCCTGGTCATGTAACGACGGCGCGTCTTGGGACCGCGAATGACGGAAGGAATTGTCAGGTTATGACCGATGAGATCGCCAAACCATCCGGCAATCCCGTTCAGCTGGGGCGCGGCTTGAAGGATTTCGATGTATTGTCGTTTGACTGCTACGGCACCCTGATCGATTGGGAGAGTGGGATCTATTCGGCTTTGAAACCGTTACTCTCACGCGGCGGCGTCAATTCTTCACAGCCAGATGACGCGGCGACGGAGGGAAGGGGTCTCTCGCGGACCGACGTCGTGTTATCCCGAGATGCCGTGCTGGAAGCCTTCGGACGGCTGGAGACCCGGCAGCAAGAGAAAACCCCGGAGATGCTCTATCCGGAACTACTTGTCGCAGTGCACCGACAACTTGCCATCGAATGGGGCGTCGCGGCAGATCTTGCCGAAGATGCCGCATTCGGTCGATCGATTGCCGACTGGCCGGCCTTCCCGGATACTGTCGAGGCGCTGCGCTATCTGCAGCAACACTTCAGACTGATAATACTGTCCAACGTCGACCGGTCCAGTTTCGCGGCGACAAACGATCGTCTTAAGGTAGCATTCGATGCTGTCTACACTGCGCAGGACATCGGCTCCTACAAACCCGACCAGCGAAACTTCCACTATCTCGTGGACCGGGTGGCAGAGCAGGGCATAGCAAAGGAAAGAATACTGCACGTCGCCCAGAGCC
This sequence comes from uncultured Alphaproteobacteria bacterium, assembly GCA_963819345.1. GTDB lineage: Bacteria > Pseudomonadota > Alphaproteobacteria > Acetobacterales > Acetobacteraceae > Rhodopila. Next base: position 305,168 of record CAWFVX010000003.1, on the reverse strand, counting down.
TGTTCCACGACCACGTACCGGCACAAGCGCTCGGTATTGCCTCGGCCTGGATCGACCGCCGGCATGATGCCAGCGGCTGGGGCGCAACCGCACCGGTTTCCCCAGACGTGCGCTACAATTTCCGATTTACCAGCCTGGGAGCGCTGGCGGACGCCCATCGATTGGGCGTGGTGACGCTGGCTTCGTCCAGCACCGCGCGACCCACCAACGCGTCGTGATCGAGTTGTCGATCACGCACGGCCCGTCGTGGAGCCGGATGGTAATGCCCTCCGGCAGCTTAATGCCCGAGCGCGATGCCTACATGGAGCCATGGAGCGACCGCTGCGTCGACATCAGTCGCAACTCTCTCAGATACGTCTCCACGGCGTCACGCTGCACATCGCGCGGCGAGGGGATGCCATGCGGCTCGTCGCGGGGAGCCGCATGGCAAGCAACCGGGGGCATGACAACGTTGGTCGTCTCGCTCTCGGGGGTGCCTTCACATGCATCCTCCCTGACGTCTGAAGCGCGCCTCTTTTCCGAGGATCTGCGCGCCTGACGTCTATAAAGATCCGTGCCCATCCCTTCGAGGCACCCCGAGGCGACCGCTCGAAATTAACTTGTTCGCCTGTGAAGTAGTTCATAGACTCTTTCCGGCGTAAGTGATGGATTCACAGTTGCGCAGGAAACCGCGTGAGAAAGCTGCTGCAGCGTGTCACCGCAATGCGGAATATCATTTCGGATTAGACTGAACGGGACATGCAAATAATAACCCGACATCCAGTAAAATAGGCTGGTTCTTTACATTCGACTGCTGTTCCGAGACTGTCGCGGCGAAGTAGCGGTTTATATCCGGCGCAACGAGGTAACTGAAGACGCCCAACTCAAGAGCTGGCTTGTCAACAACCCGATCCCTTCTCCTCGGAAGACAGTTTCGGGTCCGCTCTTCGATGGGACGCTGACCTTTGCCCAGGTGTCTTTCGCCGCAACGGGCCTCGGGCCGTCCGGTGTCAGTGCTGCGGACATTCAGACCGCGATCGGCTATGCAACGCTTGCCGTCGTTCCCATTCAACAATACGCGTCCCAATATGGTCCAAACTCGGTCAGCGTCTGGCCGGCCGCCATCCCATTCACAGCCAACGTGCAAGGGGGCGCATTCAGCGTCGCCGAATTCGAGGGCTGGGTCGACGCAATAGCGCAATTTATGCGGAGTCAGCAGGTCTCCAATCCCTGCGTTGTCATCATGCATAACCGCAACCTTTTGAACAGCCCAAGTTTTACAGGAAACCGTAACCCATTCCATTCGCGTACTAGTAGTGGGAACCCGTATTGCTATTGCCTGGTATTCGGCGAGAATTTATCGATCGCCGACAACAATCACACGGTCGATGGCCAGCCGAACGAGAAAGTTTACGCGCACATTCTCAGTCACGAAGTTGCCGAGATGGTCGTTGATCCACGTGCGGATGATAGCAACCCGGAGGTCTGCGATCCGTGCGCCACCAACTGCAACGCTTTCAATCTATTCGAACTCTTTGATCGAAATACTGGGTATCTGGGGGGCACAGCCGATACCGGATCCGCCAGCGGCTTTGCCTTCTTCATAAGCTCGATTATTCGCCCCGGCTTCGCCCTCAACTCGAATTCCTGCCTCGTTCAGGCAGGAGATGCACAGAACGCGTGCATCTACGCGCCGCCGTTCGTGACCGGCGAGCTGCTGTCCTACGGTGATGCCGGAACTCTCGGCAATGTTTCCGACCCGGTGGTCGTCGGCTTCGGCGGGTGGCTGGACTTCAAGTTTCTCTTTGCCGGAGGGAACGCCGCCGGTGCAAGCCGCATCTATGCTGTGAACCAGAACGGCGAGCTGCTGTCCTACGGCGATGCCGGAACAACCGGCAACGTTTCCGACCCAGTGGTCGTCGGATTCGGCGGGTGGCTGGACTTCAATTTTCTCTTTGCCGGTAAGAATGCCTCTGGTGAAAACCGCATCTACGCTGTGAACCAGAACGGCGAGCTGCTGTCCTATGGCGATGCTGGAACTCCCGGCAATGTTTCCGACCCGGTGGTCGTCGGCTTCGGGGGGTGGTTGGACTTTAAGTTTCTCTTCGCCGGTGGGAACGCCGCCGGTGAAAGCCGCATCTACGCTGTGAACCAGAACGGCGAGCTGCTGTCCTACGGCGATGCCGGAACAACCGGCAACGTTTCCGACCCAGTGGTCGTCGGATTCGGCGGGTGGCTGGATTTCAATTTTCTCTTTGCCGGTAAGAATGCCTCTGGTGAAAACCGCATCTACGCTGTGAACCAGAACGGCGAGCTGCTGTCCTATGGCGATGCTGGAACTCCCGGCAATGTTTCCGACCCGGTGGTCGTCGGCTTCGGCGGGTGGCTGGACTTCAAGTTCCTCTTCGCCGGCGGAAACGCCGCCGGTGAAAGCCGCATCTACGCTGTGGTTGCCTAGCACGTAATGACCGGAGGAGGAGTCGCTGAGCTCTAAATCACGCGCTTAAACAAAGAAGACCGAGCGGGATGGCCGAACCTTTTGAAGCTATCCCGCTCCACGGTACCTTATTAAGATCCCGATCGTAACGACATGAAGCACCGACGGCTACTATCCCCACCGCTGCGGGCCACAAATCAGAATTCACCTTATGTTCTTGACATCGCCCCTCGACCAACGCTAGAACAAATGCGCAACTACACACCGGACCAACCCATGGATCGCCCACCCAACTCGTTTCTTGAGACGATCATCACTTTCCTGCTGCCGTACTTCTCCGCAGCCTCCATGGACAAGCACGAAGCCCGGTCCGAGATCCTCGACACCCTGGCCGCCTACGAAACCCGCACCCGGGCGGAAATGCTGCAAGCCGCTCACGTCATCGCGCTCGGCATGACCACCCTCGACGTCCTCGCCGAGGCGAAAACTACAGAGATGTCACCGTCCATGCGCCTCCGCTACCGCGGCTGCGCCAACAGCCTCAACCGCTCCACCCTGCAGACCGAAAAGGCGCTGGACGAGCGTCTTGCCCGCGAACTTCCAGCCGCCCCCACCGAAATGGCGGAGCCCGTCGACGACATGCGGCAGGCCGAGATTATTGCGGCTATTCAGGAGCACAAGGCGAGGACCGCCGCCCAGCGCCCCCACGCCAAACCCGCCACCGCCCCGCACCTCGCAACAAACACCGCGCCGGACCAGACGTGGAACCCCGAGCTCTGGGCCAACGCAATGCTGAACTCGTTGCAGCACCCCGGCGCTCCAGTCCAACCGTCCCCCTAAAACATGACCGCTGGGCCGAACGTCCCTGGCATGTGATTCATGCGGTGAAACATGGTGCTAAGCCTTTTCAGCCCGCACAGGCAGGCTGAAAATCGATCTAGTGTGCCGCCTTCAGAGTTCGCAGCCGCATTCAGGGGAATTAGAGGAATTTCAGCGCCAAAAATCCGCCTACCACACCCAAAGCCAATGCGCCGGTCACCAGCGTCAGACGCCGCTCGATAAATATCCGCACCGAATCGCCGAAAAAATGGAGCAGCGTCGCCACCAGAAAGAACCGCGCGCCTCGCGTCAACACGCTGGCCGCCATAAACAGCCCGAAATCAAACCTCGCAGCACCGGCAGCTATTGTAACGATTTTGTAAGGGATCGGCGTCAGGCCCTTAATCAGAATGATCCACAAGCCGTATTCCTGGAACTTCGCCTGAAACGCCGCATAGGCCGGTCCATAACCATACAGGCGTAAAATCGGCTGTGCGACCTGATCGAACACAGCAAAGCCGATCAGATACCCAAGCGCACCGCCCGCGACGCTGGCAACCGTGCAAATGCCGGCTAATCGCCAGGCCGCACGCGGCTTCGCCAAAACCATCGGCACGAGCAGCGCATCCGGCGGGATCGGAAAAAAGCTGGCCTCGGCAAAAGCGACCAGCGCCAGCCACCAGGCGGCGTTGGGAGAGGCGGCCAGCACCATCACGCGCGTGTATAATTTTTTCAGCATACAGGCTCTTTAACAGTGCCCGCCGCTCGGGTCACGCGTCTGCTGGCCTCCGGGAACGCCATTCCGCCACATCGAATAATTCGCGGACATCGCCACCCATTGAACCCGTGCGGTTGCTTCGTCGTTCATGGTGGGCAACCAACTCTAGTGAGGTCCACATTGGCTATCGAACCGCAACCACTGCCGCCGGAACTGCCCGGTCCCGGTCAGGACATACCGCCGGCCGAGGTGCCGACACCAACTGATCCAATTCCCACGCCCGGCCTACCACCTCAAGCGTAGCGCCTGCGACGGGGGCCCCAGCCCAGCCTCGGCGAGGGGCGCCGCAACTTAGGGCTCAGTGCCGAAATTATCCCCTGCAACAAACCTGCTTCAAGCGATGCTGAGGCGCTTGCGCAAGGGTCCGGTAACGACCAAATTTGTCACATGGCCAGTTCCGAACCCGAGTCCGATGACCCTCCGCCGGAAGGCTTCCTGACCGGCCAGTTGCTGATCGCCATGCCAAGCATGGCCGACGAACGCTTCCAGCAGAGCGTGATATACATGTGTGCGCACACGCCCGAGGGAGCGATGGGTTTGGTGCTGAACCGCCCGATTGTGAAACCAACCTTCGATGACCTGCTGAAGCAACTAAGTGTCGAGCCTTTGCCGCCAGTGAGACAGATCAAGTTGTACGCCGGCGGTCCGGTCGAGAACGCTCGCGGATTTGTCCTCCACACCAGTGACTGGACAGGCGAGGGCAGCCTGAAGGTCGATCACGGTATGGCCCTGACCGCGAGCCTCGACGTGCTGAAGGTGATCGCCGAGGGGGGCGGACCCCGCGAGTGCGTCCTCGCGCTGGGGTATGCTGGTTGGGGCCCGGGCCAGCTCGATCAGGAAATCCAGCAGAATGCCTGGCTTTCTGTCTCGCCGGACGAAACCTTGTTGTTCGATGGCGACCACGATACGAAATGGCGGCGCGCGTTCGCCAAGCTGCGGGTCGACCCGCTGCTGCTCTCCGACACGGCCGGACACGCTTAAACTGCAATCCGGCCGAACGCTTAGCTGACCCGTTAACCGGTTGGTAGGGTTTTGCGCGTAATACTATTGCGCGCCGACAATCCTAGGAGCCGGTCGTGGCCGCGCCGTTACCTGACATCATCACCATTCGTGGGATCGTTGCACGACGCCGCCGGGTTTGCCAATCCGGTAAACCGAGCCCCGGTGGGTCTGAGGCTCGCGTGATCACCGTCGGCGCCCCACCGGGTACGACCGAGGTTAAGCCGGCCTGACCGCGGTGACTTTCAACGGCTTTCCATTCCTGCTTTGCTTCCTGCCGTTGGTGCTGTGTGGGTATGCGCTGTTTAGCCGGTCGGGCGCCGGTTGGGCGAAAACTTGGCTGATTACCGCTTCGCTGGTGTTCTATGCCACCGGTGCCCCGGCCTTTGTTCCGTTGCTGGCGGCCTCCGTCGCTGGCAACTTTATCCTGTTGCACATCATGCATAGCTCGGTCCGAGCAGGACGGTGGGCAGCAATCGGCGTCGCGGTCAATTTGGCGGTGCTCGGGTGGTTCAAATATCTCGGGCCTGACTCGATAACGCCCCTTGGACTGAGCTTCTTTACCTTCACCCAGATCGGTTGCCTGTTGCACCACGCAGGTGGTGACACAAAGCCACCGAAGGTCACCGATTATAGTTTGTTCGTGGCGTTCTTTCCCATTTTGCTGGCCGGCCCAATCCTCAACCCGCGCGAGATGTTGCCCCAGTTCGCCCGCAACGGATGGCGGCTCACCGTCGACAATCTGGCGGCGGGGAGCGGATTTTTTCTGATCGGCCTGCTGAAGAAGACACTGCTCGCGGACCCGCTTTCGGCGGTCGTCTCCGCCGGCTTCGCCGATCCCGCGCACTTGACGCTATTTCCCGCGTGGCAGGCCGCTGCGTCCTACTCGCTGATGCTCTATTTCGATTTCTCCGGGTACACCGACATGGCGATAGGTCTCGGTTGGATGGTCGGTCTGAGGCTGCCGGACAATTTCGACCAGCCCTACCGAGCGCCGTCCGTCATCGCATATTGGCAGCGCTGGCACATGTCGTTGACCCGGTTTCTGATGATCAACGTTCACGCACCGCTCGTGTTGACAATCCTGCGGTGGCGAAAGCGCCATGGCCGCCGCATCGACGCGCGAGCGCAGCGGACAGTCGAGGGCTTCTTGACGATGATCGCGGCGCCGCTTGTCGCGACGATGGTGCTCGTCGCGTTATGGCATGGCGCGACTTTGCCGTTTCTGCTGTTCGGGTTGCTGCATGCGGCGTTCCTCGTGCTCAATCACACATGGCGCCTCGTCAAGGCGCCGGCCCTGCCGCAATTCGGCAGTATCGCGCTGACCTATTTATGCGTTCTGGTCGGCGCCGTTCTGTTTCGTGCCACCACAATCGCCGACGCCACGGGGATGCTCGCGGGTATGGCCGGCTTACAAGGAATTGGTCTCGTCCAACCCGACATCCACGTCCTGATCGATGTCGCGTGGCTGCTTTCCCTGTATGCCATCGTCTGGGTGGTCCCATCCACGCGGCAGTGGATGCAGCCTGACCCGGGTGCCCGTCTCGCCTGGACTGCATCGCCGCAATGGGCCCTGGTCATGGGATGCGCCGCCACGCTCGGAGTCCTCGCGGCCGGCGGAACCTCCGAATTCCTGTATTTCCGGTTCTAGTGCGCTACCTGAGTGCGTTCGCGCTTTCGGCGATCCTAAGTTTCGCCCTGATCTGGGCTTGGGTTTTGGCCATGCCCATGGCCTTCATGGACGCGGAATATCCCTCGTGGCGCGCTAAGGAGATCCTCCTGGACCGATGCGACCTGGGCGATGGACTGGTTCTAGGGGATTCGCGAGCAGCGGCGGATATTTTGCCGGAGCGAATGCCCTTTCGGATGACCAACCTCGCGGTCGGCGGGGGTGAGGCGATCGAGGCGTTGGCGGCGCTAACCCGTGCGCTGCGATGCCCCTCGCTCCCCAAGCTGGTCATCATTTCGCTCGACCCCGGCCACTTTGTCCGCCCGGACCTATTTTGGGAGCGGAGCGTCCGCTACGATTTCTTATCCGCGGCCGATATCTCGAACCTGCGCGAGGCGTCCCGTGAGATCGGCGATCCATCGGTCTACGAGGCGCGTCACGCCGAGGGTCTGCCACCATGGCTTCGCGACTGGCTGTATCGTATCCATTTTCCGCCGTTGTATTTTGCCAGCCTGGCGCATGGCCAAGGGTTCCTCCGTTGGACAGCCAATCAACAAACCCTAGCCGAGACCCTGCTCTCTCGCGGGCATTACTATTTTGGTACAGAAATCGGATCGCACAGTGTCGCCATCGAGGGCCATCTGACCACCTTCGCTCCTTTGCCAATTCTTGATTTTTACTTCGACAAGCTGTTGGCTGAACTCGACCGGCGTGGCATCGACGTCCGCTTCATCGGCATGCCGGTGAGCGAGGCCACATGGGACAAAGTACGGCCCGACGTGCGTGGCCAATTCGCGGCCTATCTCGCGGCGTATGAACGCCGATACCCGCACTTCCACGTCGCTGCCGACATCATGCCACACTGGCCTGACCGTTTCTTCGGCGACATGTTCTGTCATTTAAATCCGGAGGGGGCCGAACGCTTCAGCGCCGATCTCGCTCAGCGGCTGCACGATGCACCACCCAGAACGCAAAATGAGGCGCAGAAAGGATGGTTGAGGGACACCGGTCCGGATGCCTCGGCCAAAGTCCTCCCCATTTCGAAGCGAGGATCGTAGGGAAGCAGCGTGCATGCCAGCACGGCGGGCGACGAGGTGCCTTGCCGCTTTGCGACCATCCGCGCGCCCGCACACATCACGTCGCCCGGGGACTTTTGCAGGATCCCCCAACAAGCGGTGGTGATTTCCGGTACATCGCGTTCGGGCTCCATTTCCGGAAACAGCATCAGTCGCACCGGGTCAAAGGCGTCAACCTCGATCCCGTGCTCGGCGAACAGCGTCGCGAATCCAGAACGCAATTGGCTCTCGCTCTCGCCGGTAAAGCGTCGGCCGGCGACATCCACTTTGAAACCATTTGATGCCAGCCAGATCAGGCCGTCCAGGGTCGGCGCCCAGCTTCGCCGGCCACGCTCCTGCTCGTGAATGGCGGGGTCATAATGATCGACCGATACGCGGATAGCCAGCCGATCCCCGAATCGCTCCCGCAACGCGAGTATTTCTGCCCGCAGTTTGCGCAGCGGCTTCATCGCGTTGGTCAGTACCAGCGCGTGCAGGCCCTGCGACAACACGCAGTCCAGCATCTCGATGATGTCGGGATTTAAGAACGGCTCGCCACCGGTGAACCCGATGAGTTTCACCGGCAGCCGGTCGCGGGCGATCTCGTCCAAATAGGCTGAGACCTCGGCGGCGCTCAGGTACGCGAGCCGGTCGTTACGAGGTGACGACTCGACATAGCAGTTTCGGCACGTCAGGTTGCACAGCGTGCCGGTGTTGAACCACAGCGTTTCCAGTGCCCGCAGTGCGACGGTCGCCCGGGTTTCCCCCTGGGCCGTGACGAACGGATCTCGGAATTTGGCGGGGTCAAGAATGCGGGTCACCTGGTCCAAACGCTATCTCCCCCGTGTCATCCCGCACGATGACAGAGCGCTATCCGCGTGGTCAATGGAGCAGGGCCCGCCGCCAGTCTATCGGCGATCGATCACGATAACCACGCCGATGTTGTGCCGTCGCCGATCAGCTTCGCGCACCACGGCTGTAGGTTCAGGCTGTCCCGGACTGGCGGCCTGATGTACGATTCAGTCGTCGCTTCCAAATCAACCACGCCGAGATCAACCTCTCGGCGTGGTCCACGACTGACTGCCCGACTATTACTTAGCTGTGGTTTGTCCCGGAGCTATATGACGCGTCCCTGCGAAGCAGGGCGGTCCGACTGCCGTCGAATTGATGCTGCCGTCGGGGTGCCGCTGGCCGGTGATTGTGCCCGCTGGCCCATCGCCGCTCATCGTTGACACGGTAATTGCGAACTGCCCGTCGGGCTGCCCCGTGCCCTTGGCGAAGCTGACGCCGCTACCGTCCGCATACCAGATTGGACCGCTGATGTTGACGGTCTTGTCTGGCTGCACCACTCGGTCGATGTGCCAGGTCAGCCCAGGGCAGTGCACGCCGCCATAGTCATGCTCCTCGAAATAAGTGTGCATGAACCCCGCCGGCGCCCCCTGTGCGAAAATCGGAGCCACCGGTGCGCAAACCATCGCCGACGAAACGAAAAATAAGCCAAATCTTCTAACGCGGTTCATCATAACCCCCCATTTGCCTACGCCCGTAGACTGCACGCTCGCCAAACCCAATTCGGCGACCGGCCGCGCCACCCAGGTGTACATTCAACTTTGTATACGAAATCACCAAGGCGCTATGCCCTTTTGGCAAATAATTGGGAAGCCATACAGAGGTGGCTGCGTCCTCAAGCCTGCGTGAGGTTACTATATGAGTGGCTGTTCGGGCTACGGCCGAGCACCAACGCGGAGTATTCCGTCCAACAATTCCATCGACAGCGGCCAGCTGCACGACAAAAGGCGCTCCGGGTGGACCTTGATGACCCTGTCGCCGACCCGGATCAGGACTCGCGCAACGCGCCGCGGGCGAAAAATGCGGACAAGACGGTCAACGCGTCGCAACCGACTATGGCCGCCCGTTCGCCGCCCAAATCGAAAGTCAACATCTCGGTGTACCAGCAGGCCCAGCCGCTGAACGGCTGCCCGCGACCATCGGCACGTAGCTGCCGAATTATACCAAACAACTCATGAGCTGACTGTTATGGCGTAGTCGCGAGTGGCGATCGAGCGGATCCGTTCGGGTGTGGCGATGAGCTTGTTCCAGGCGATACAGCAGGCGTCGACAATCGCCTCGTAGGTCGCATAGACACGATTGCTCAGATCGTTGTGGCGGAGGAACTCCCAGACGTTTTCGACGGGGTTCAGTTCGGGTGAGTAGGGCGGCAGATGGAGCAGCCCGATGTTGTCCGGCACCACCAGACGATCCCCCACCTGGTGCCAGCCGGCGCCATCCAGGGTGAGCACGGCGAACGCCCCTCGGCTTACCTGCGTGCTGATTTCTTGCAGATGCAGGTTCATCGCATGAACATTGGCACGCGGTAGCACGAGCCCGGCGCCAACGCCGCGGCCTGGACAGACGGCACCAAACAGATAGGCCGACTGGTAGCGCTGATCGCGAGGGGCTGTGGGTCGGCTGCCGCGCCTCGCCCAGATGCGGGTCAGGCTGCCTTGTTGGCCGATGCGGGCCTCGTCCTGCCACCATAACTCGATCGGCTTGCCTTGCGCGGCATCGGGAATGACGGCGGCGACGAGATCGGCAAAGTTTTTTTGTGCGTCTCCTGGGCTTCGGCATCCGCCTGGGGATGGCGCGGGCGCACCGAGATGTGGCTGAAGGTCAACGTCTTCAGGATCCGCCCGACGCTGCGTTCATCCATGACCACAAAGAAGCGCGCCAGGATCCGGTCACGCAGATCGCATAACCGCCAGCGCACGACGCCATCTTCCGCGAGGTCGGGGCCTTGTTGAACCCACTCTGTTAACGCGGCCTTTTCTTCGATGGACAGTTTTGGTGCTGCGCCGCCGCGCTTTGGAAGGTCCGACAGGCCCGCAATGCCATGCTCGTTGTAACGGATCACCCAGTCTCGCAGCGTTTGTCGATCCATTCCGCAGCTCCTGGCCGCGTCCGCCCGGCCATGCCCTTCCAAAACCAGAGCTAGCGCCAGAAGCCGCCGTGCAACAGGTGCTTTGGAAACGCGCCCCGCGTGCTGACGCAGGGCGTCCGCGTCGTGCTCGAACCGTGTGATCTGCACAGTCATCGCTGTTCCGCCCTCTTGACCAGGATCGGCAAAAGAAATCACGCCGCCCCGAGCCGGGCGAAATCACGGTAAAGTCAACTCATCAGTCGCTTGGTATTATATCGCCGTCCGGATCAGGATGCAGGGTTCCGGCACCGGCAAATTCGGCTACGCCGTGCTTCCCGCAACACATTCTCCGGCTGAAAGGTGTGGATCCGGTATGATGCTTGTGGTCGAGAATCGGCGGCGGGGCCTTGCCGGAGAGTGGCTGGTATCAATTCGTGCGGTCGGCCGAACAGGACAGGAAGACGACGGCGATGCCGCAGCATGGCATCAATTCCAAGGCTACGCCCTTGCCGCTGCAGCACGAAGATACACTGGATGATTACCAGGAAGCCGTAGGTCTAAGGCCACGCTCCGGGGCGCGGAGTAAAGCCCTAACCGGAGATCATCAAAAGGCCGAGGCAGCACCAACACGGGTCAGCGAGCCGAGCATAAGAGAAACCGCGATAGATACTTCGATGGCGTAGACGAGTGGCCCGAACACGGTGATGTTCGGAAAGATAAGATCCTGCACCAACTGGCCATGCAGAGAAGGATCGCCGCGTGTTCTGCCAGTTGCCATCCAATAGATCAGGCCGTCGTAATTCGGCGGAATTTTCCACAGCGATTGCTGCCATCACATGGTGCCCAACACCAGGCGAAGCAGCCACATGCAGATATGGGTCGGCGTTCGCTGCGCTGGACTTTCGCGTCAGGCGAAGGCCGCCATCGCACAGTTTCCCGGCAGCAACACCCAGAACATAGCGGTCACGGCGCTCGGGTTGGACAGGAACATTGCTGCGCAAGGGGTTTGGCCTCAAGGCTCACTCCTTTGAAAAACGGCGCCGTAATGATAGGGCGGTACCTCAATCAGCCGTGCTAATCTAAAGCCGCTGGGTTCGACCGCCTGGATTGTTATTTCAGGCGATAGCCCCAGCTCATCGGTTGGCCCGCGCGGCTCGCCTGAGATTCCGGTCTCTTCGCGCGGGCACCGGTGCCAGTTGAGGATCGCCAAGTTTCAGTGCGGCGCGGATTGCACAGTCAACCGCGCCCGATCGGGAACGCCGTCAAAAGCGTTCGCCATAAACACGAAGTCAGCCGGGAACCGACCAGCGCCGGAAGCTCGTAAGCATCGCCGGCCACGAAATCGCAACTTGCCATCTCGGTTTTGGCGAGCCTGCGACGCGCCTGTTCCAGAAGGTTCGGGTCTATATCGACCGCGGCGACATGACACGCGATCTTGGCGATTGGTCGGGTAAACCAGCCATCACCGGCGCACAGATCGATTCTCCATCCCTGGCTTCACCTCCCCGGCGTATTGGTTAATCACCGCCGTTCGAATGCATGTTCCTGCGATCGGGGTTGACCGCGTTGGCCGTAATCCATAGGAAGCAGGCCGATAGCTGCTGTAGCTCAGTGGTAGAGCACTCCCTTGGTAAGGGAGAGGTCGAGAGTTCAATCCCCTCCAGCAGCACCATTCTATTCAACAGCTTATGTAACTATCGGCTGTAACGAAGTTCCTAGGTCGATGACCTAGACAAGGCGGGACGGCCCTCTTTCATGTGGTCCGGTGAGCGGTGGCATAACGTGCCGCTGGCTGCAACCTCGGACCAAAATCAATCGAACTCAGTCGCCAATTCCGGATCTCGCCAATGCGCGAACATCCGGCTGATGTGATGCGGCAACGTTCGGCGCAGCGATAAATCAACGGGTATGTCGCTTTCGGCGAACCACCCGACCTCGCTCGTTTCTAAACTGGTCGCTGCCTCTCCGCCCTCCAGAGCGCACACAAAAAACATCCGTATCACCGAGAAAGCCATCGGTGGCTGTGCCTGCCGCGCGCGGTCCCACACCGCGGCCAGCTTGACCGCACGGACCCGAAAGCCCGAACTCCTCGAAAACTTCCCGAACCACCGATTGGGCCGGAGTTTGATTCACATCCGCCCAGCCGCCCGGCAAGGTCCAGCGGTTCCCGTCGACCACTTCGCGCACCATTAGGATCTGCCCGACCGTGTCAAACACTGCACCGCGCACGCCGATCTTTGGGGTCGCGTAGCCGGTTTCGGCGTCGAACAACCCCTCGATGCGCTTCAGGCACGCTCCGGTATGCTCCGACATAATCCGAGCAGCAAGGCGCCGCAGCGTGGCGTAGCGTTCCAGGTCGTAGGGGTCTTTGCTGAATGCCAGGCCAGTCTGTGCCAGCGCCTCGATTTCGCGTGCCCAGATCAGCCAGTCGGGCTCAGGCACGGTCGCCGCGGATCAACCCGCCAATTCCGTCACCATGATAACTTGGTCCGATTCGCCGCCGGCTATCTCAACATCTGTGAGCACCCGCCACGTCCCGTTGATAAGCACTTCGCTCGGTTTGAAGCGGGCTTTGTACGCCATCTTCCGGCTCTCCGGCACCCAGTAGCCCAGGTAAACATAGGGCAATCCCGAGGCCCGGGCGCGCTCGATCAGCCAGAGCACCGCGTGGGTCCCCAGCGACCGCTTTTCCATCCCCGGAGAAAAAAAGCTATAGACCGCGGACAGCCCATCGCCGAGCTGATCAGCCAAACAGGCGGAGACCAGCCGATCCTGGTCGTCGCGGAACTCAATGATGAAGGTCTCGACCGGGGTATCCTCGACCATTGCGCGATAGTCGTAGAAACTCATGCTCGCCATATCGCCATCGCCGTGGCGCACCAACTGGTAGCGCTGGAATAACTGGAACTGCTCGGCGGTGGCGCGAGCGGCGACGCGATACCCCTCCAAACCTGCGTTAGCCCGCGCGATCTTCCGCAGCGTCCGATCCGGCTGAAAGGTCTCTACGGGGATACGAATCGGCACACAGGCCTGACAGGCCGGGCATACCGGCGCGTAGGCTATATTGTGGCTGCGCCGAAACCCCGCCCGCGACAGCCGATCGTGCAGTGCTTCCGCGTCCGGCCCGACGATTTCCGTCACGACCTTGCGTTCCGTGCGTCCCGCCAGATAGGGGCAGGGCAGGGGGGCGGTCGTGTAAAAGAACTGCGGCCGGCGCGGTGGTTTGTACAATGTCATGAGGCAGAGGTTCCACCGTACATGTTCCAGCCTCCGCCGGGCACGGTCAACGCCTCCGCCCGCACCACCACCAATCCGCTCACGAGGTCGTGCAACGTCCGATGCCGGATGGTGAAGAACGCCACCAGCAGGAGGAGTCCTGAGGTGGCCATCGTGAGATAGAACATCAGCACTGCGAGCAGGGCCTGCAGGACCGTGGGCGGCCCGAGATCGTCGTTGCGTCGCACGATCAGACCCATAACCCGCTGACCGGGGGTGGCACTTCCCACGCTGAGTAATGAGAAGAAATGATAGCAGAACGGCACGAACGGCAGGATGCTCATGACGCCGAAGCCCAGGCCGAGGGTCAGCAGCCCGAACATCACCATTATCCACCACAGCACGCAGACCAGCACCGCGATCAGGAACACGTCGATCATCCACGCCACGCAGCGCCGCGAAATGACACCGCCAGTCAGGACGCCGTCGTCGAAGTAAGGGGCGCCGAAGCTCATGGTGCCAATCTCATGGTATCAGGTGGACCGTCCCGCCGATGCTGGCCGCCGTCGGCCCCAGGGTTATCGTAGCACCGTCGCGCCAGCGCATAACAAAATCTCTTGCATGGCTACTGAACATGTTTCCCGATTGCCCAGGGGTCATCATAAACAGGCTGCGGTCCAGGTCAGACAGATCATACACCCCACGATAGGCCGCGCCATGCACCGACTGAAACGCCATGTTGGTGCCCCCACGGTCGAGCGTGTTGTCGTCGCCCGGGCTCGGCACACTGATCGTGGTGAGCGATCCCAGGACCGGAACATTGCGAAGCATCGGATGAGGGAACATCGCCTGATGCGCCTCCCCCCATCGCCACCTCGCCGGATCGTCACCGAAACGCTTGCTCAGATCGCGCACGGCCTCGGTCAACGAATCCCTCAGCATCGGCTTACAATCGCCGTCGCACCAATGCGCCCCCGCCGGGGACAGCACGGACGCCACGAAGTCGGAAACCGGCGCACCCACGCCGGCTGTGAGACCCACATGGCGCAGCACAGCGTTGTAGAACGCCTCCATCCAGGCGTTGAAGATCAGCGGCGCGGGTGACGCCATAGCGGCCGACCCGTCCCAGCCTCGCAGCAGATCAAGCGCCTTCTCCCCGGAGCCGGATATTCCCTGAACCGCCGTCAAAACCGGCAACACCTGTTTGGCGAACGGGTCGACGACATCCACCTGCATTGCGGCGAAATCCCCGAGGGTCTGCCGGTCCGACCGTGCGAGCAGCTCCCGAATCCGGTTCGCCCGCCAGGGACCGAATGTGTCACGGCCCATGAAGACTGGAAAATCTGGCTGCCACACCGGCTCATTGGCATTCACGAGGCGGCCGCTTTCCGGTGAGACATTGTGCGGCAACTGCTCGCCGGAGGCCCATCCGGTCCAGTCATGCGAGCCATCGCCTGGCACCGGCGCCGACCCATCGCCGGCCTTGCGGATCGGCACTCGTCCGGTGACGAACATCCCGATCGTCTGTTCGTCTGCGACGAGAACATTCTGCACGGGCGAACTGATCGCCGTGGCCGCAGCTCCCGCGGCCTGCACTGATCCCGCCCGATTCAGCGCCAGCAACCCTGAGGCCGCCGTGTCGTTTGGCTGGAGGTTGCCCATCGCCACCGCCAGGATCGGCCCGTCCGGATGATCCAGGTCGCTGATCACCGGTCCATGCCGTGTTTCCCGCACCATTAATACCACGTCGGCCTGACCGCGAACCTTGATCCGCTCCTCCCGCACAACGAACGGTGCCGGGCCAGCCGGGGTTTGGTATTCTCCCGGACCAGCCGGCGTCTCTACGAAGATATCCTGTGCGTCCGCGCCTGTGGTGGTGAAGGTCCAGGCGATTTTCCCGTTGCGCCCAAGCACCAGGAACGGAATCCCAGGCGCGGTCGCGCCGGCCAGAACCCGCCCCGGGATGTCAATCCGAGCCAAATACCAGATACCGGGAAAGCTGAATGCCAGATGTGGATCGCCGGCTAGAAGCGGCTTGCCCGTCACCGAGTGGCGTCCATCAACCGCCCATTCGTTCGACGCGGTGCGGGGCAACGTAAAAGCTTCCGGAAACTGCGGCAGCACCGCCAGAAGCCGCGACGCGGTTTCGGCAAACCTGATCAACGGTTCCTTCATTGCATCCGGTGGCGGCACTCCCGTCTGGGATGGCCACAGTTGCTCAAGCGTCGCTGCGGGGACACGGCCGGCCGCCGCTTGCCTGGCGAGCTCCTGACGCCAATTCATCGACAGCCACAATCCCATCGTCTTCGCCCAAAGCAGGCAGTCCGTCGCCTCCCATTTTTCGGGTGACCCCAGCACCAGGAATTCCGGTGCGGCGAAGCGCCCTTTCAGATCGATCCAAGCATTTACGCCGCGCGCATAAGCCTCCAACATCGTCTGGGTATCAGACGGCAAGGTCGCGAAATCGGCCACCGCGCGCTGGCGAAGCGCCAGTGTGCGCATCATTCGGTCGATCGGTAGCGTAGCTGGCCCGGCGATTTCGGACAGCCGGCCGGAGGCCGCCCGCCGCATCAACTCCATCTGGAACATGCGGTCGCGGGCATGGAGAAAGCCCAGAGCTGAGGCCGCGTCGGTCTCCGATCCGGCACGTATTCGCGGCACCCAGTCGGCGTCGTAGACGACATCGACCACACCGGACAGTCCGGAGATCGAAGCTGTTTGCTCTGTTTCCGGCACGGTCAGCCACCCTGCGCCGGCGACCACAGCCGCAAGCAGCAGCACAACAGCCCCGATCGCAACGAGCAGCCTGGCAAAGCCTCGAACAAGGGAGGTCATGCCGACAGGGTGATCGGATGGACAAGCGTTGGGAAGAGGGGAATCAATCGACCCCGTCGCCGCCGACAAAAACCCAGATACCCGCCTCGCATTGAACTATTGCTGAAATTTTTCATCTTGCGGGCCTGACAATACGCAATAGATTGTTGGTGTAGCCGCGGCCCGGAAACGTCCGTCCAAAAGTAATGATCAAAAACTAAAATGAAGCCGCCAAACTCAGACGCGCCTGTCCTGCTCGACGCAATCGATCGCCGTATCCTCGCCGCCCTGCAGGAGGAGGGGCGCATGACCAATGTCGACCTCTCCAAGCGGGCCGGCATCTCCGCGCCGCCGTGCCTGCGCCGGGTGCGCGCGCTGGAGGAAGCTGGCGTCATCCGCGGCTACCACGCCGACACCGATCCTCAGATACTCGGGTGGGAAATCACTTTTTTTGCCATTGTCGGGCTGGAAAGCCAAAAAGAAGCCGTGCTCTCGGCATTTGAGCAACTTGTCGGAGCCTGGTCGGAGGTGCGTGAGTGCCATATGATCAGGGGCGGCGGGGATTTTCTGCTGAAGCTCGTGGCGCGCGATACCGCTCATGAAAACCAGTTGACGCAAAAACTGACCGGTTTGGGCAGCGTCAGTCGAGTGCAGACACTCCAAACGATCCGCACCAGCCGGAACCTGTCTGGTGTCCCGTTCTAAATAGAACTTTCGGTGTTAGAACAATATTCGATGCCTGTTCAGCCCTATCGGGTTAGATAGGTCTAAAATCGTTTTAAATCAACCTGATAATGAGGAAGTAACGATTTAGCCCCTTCTGAATGCAATCCATAGTTGCATAGTGTGCGGTCCCCTTGACCTGACAGGTGCATCTTGTATTCCGCGCCTTTTGAGGCGCGGATGCGAATCGGAAGCCGATGGCCGATGTGACTACCCAACCGAGGCAAGCTGAAGCGCCTGCGGCAAAACACGCGCCGATCCTGAGCGTTGTTGTTCCGTCCTTCAACGAATTCCCGAACGTGGCACCGATGGTCGCCAAGCTGGATGCGGCCCTCGCTGGAATCGCCTGGGAAGTGATTTACGTTGACGACAATAGTCCTGACGGCACCTCGCGCGAGGTGCGCCGTATCGCCCAGCACGATCCACGCGTACGCTGCATCCGCCGAATTGGCCGGCGAGGCTTGGCCTCGGCGGTGATCGAGGGCGCGCTGTCATCCTCCGCTGCCTACATCGCGGTGATCGACGGCGACCTGCAGCACGACGAGACCCGTCTGCCGGTAATGCTGCGGGCTCTACAGGCCGGCGGGTACGACATCGCCGTGGGCAGCCGGCACGTCGAGGGCGGTGACAGTGCCGGCCTGCCCAGCCGCTTCCGCCACGTTCTGTCGGACGGTGGGATCTGGCTCGCGCAAGCCTTTCTGCCAGTGCGCCTGACCGACCCGATGAGCGGTTTCTTCATGCTGCCTCGTCCGCTGTTCGAGAATCTCGCCCGCGGCCTGAACGGGCAGGGCTTCAAGATCCTGCTCGATCTCGTCCTCAGCAGTCCCTCGCCGCTGCGGGTCCTGGAGGTCCCCGCAAGGTTCCGCGAACGTGCCGCCGGCGAAAGCAAGTTGGACGCGCTGGTGGCGATCCAGTTCGTCGGGCTGTTGTTGGACAAGCTCTTCGGCGGCTTGCTGCCGCTGCGCTTCTTCTCGTTCGGCCTGGTCGGCGCGCTGGGTATCGTGGTTCACCTCACCGTCCTCCTCCTGCTTCGGCACACCACGATACTGGGGTTCGAGGCCGAACAGACCATCGCGACCGCGGTGGCGATGGTCTTCAATTTCCAGCTCAACAATGTGATCACCTACCGTGATCAGCGGCTAAAGGGGCACCGGCTCTGGCGCGGGCTGCTGCTGTTTATGTTCGTTTGCGGCGTGGGCGGGGTCGCGAATGTCGGCATCGCCAAGGTCTTGTACGATCAGCACACCACTTGGACCGTCGCCGGCGGCATCGGAGCGATGATCGGTGTGGTCTGGAACTATGCGGTTTCCTCGACCTTGGTTTGGCGTTCGCGGTGAAGCCACTCGCCGCTGCTCTTGCGGCGGTCACTCTGGTTCGGCTGGTGGTGGCGGCGATAGTGCCCCTGGCCCCCGATGAGACCTACTACTGGATCTGGTCGCACGCGCTGGCCACCGGCTATCTGGATCATCCGCCGATGGTGGCACTGTGGATCAGGGCAGGGACCCTGCTGCTCGGACAGTCCGCATTGGGCGTGCGCCTGCTAGGTCCGCTGGCCGCCGCGCTGGCATCCTGGATGCTGTTCGACACCGCCAACGTGCTGTTTCCTGACCGCAAGCCTGGTGTGGTCGCGGCAGTGCTGCTCAATGCCTCGCTGCTGCTGGGCGTCGGAACGGTCATCATTACGCCCAACTCCCCGCTGCTGTTCTTTTGGACAGCTTCTTTCTGGGCGGTAGCCCGCATTGCCGTAGGTGGGTCTGGCATGTGGTGGCTCGTTGCCGGCCTGGCCGGCGGATTGGCGTTGGACAGCAAATACACAGCATTGTTCCTTTGGGTCGGTGTTGGCTTCTGGGTCCTGCTGGTGCCGGCCGTCCGGCCCCGGCTGAGAAGTTGGGAACCTTGGGCCGCCTGCGCGATCGGGCTGGCATCATTCGCGCCCGTGGTGTGCTGGAACGCCACCCACGGCTGGGCCGGTTTCGCCAAGCAAAGCGGCCGAGTTGATGATTGGCGTCCGGCTCGGGCGATCGGCTTCCTCACCGAACTGGTTGGCGGCCAAATTGGCTTGGTTACGCCCCTGGTCTGGGCGCTGTGCATGGCCGGCCTGGTCGCTGCGATACGCCGAACCTGGTGGTGCCGTGATCCGCGGTGGTCGCTGCTTGTTGCGCTGTCGCTGCCGCCGACCGCAGTGTTCCTCCAGCACGCAATCGGCGACCGGGTGCAAGGCAACTGGCCGGCGATCATTTATCCCGCCCTGGCGGTCGCCGCGGGAGCGATGGCGCTGCCTCGCCGCTGGTGGATCGGCGCTTCTGCGCTTGGGTTCGCGATCACCGCGCTGGTTTACATACAGGCGGCCACCAGCCTGATCCCGCTCCCCCTGCATCTCGACCCCATCGCCCTGCGCCTTACGGGTTGGGACCGTCTGGCCGCTCAGATCGAGGCATCCCGAGCAGCCGCGGGTGCGGATTTCGTGGCAGCCGATGGATACGCGTTGGATAGTGAACTGGCCTGGTGGATGCCTCCCGCGGTCAAACTCGTTGGAACGGGGGTGCGATGGCGACTCTTCGACCTTCCCGGAGCACAAATTGATGGTCAGGTGGGACTGCTTGTGGCGGACTCCCGCCGCCGTCCCGATGCCGCGGTCTGGGATCACGTTGAACAGATCGGAGTAGCGGATCGACCCGGTACCGCGGGGATTCTCGCTGTATCGCGTTACCGCCCGCCCCGGCGTCGCGGGGGTGGCGCTGCCATGTCGTTGCGCGGAGCGCTAGTCTCGTCCGGGGAACACTCACTGGGGATTGTGACCCAGATCTCGCCGCGGCCGTTGGCGAATGGTACGCTGGGCTTTATTCGCTAAGGTAGGACAGCGCCGAACGGAACGTCCGAAGCGCGGTGATCATGCAATCGACGCGCAAGGACCGCCATGGACGTCGGACGGAGTGGCGTCTGAGCAGGCTTGGCAGGATGCCGCTGCTGTCGCCGCGACTGTGATGGCGTCGAGTGTTTTCTGGGTCGGCGCGGTCCTGGTGGCAACGGTGGCCTTCGGTTTCGCGAAGGCGTCGGACTAGTCCATCAGTGCAAGTCGGCGCCTCCATCATGTGTGACGGAGATGACGGCCAACCAGAGCCTGATGATCCCGCTCATGGCGACGTCATTCCTGTCGTTCGCGGTATCGCGGCTGGTCTGCCGGCGACCGCTCTATGGCGCGCTGGCGGGGCAATTTCTATGGCTGCGGGGCGGACACTGACGGCGGCGTTCAGCAACCGTTGGTCGCACGGTTTTGCGATATTTCATGACTGTCGATATATAACCGCACTCCGGAACACATTTGCTACACCGGATCCACGAACCTGGGCGGAGGCAATCTGATGCTGATCGCGGGCGATATCGGCGGCACCAAGACGCGGCTGGCGCTCGTATCGCCGGACGCCGGGCCTCGTAAATTTGTCACCGAACGGGAATTCCATAGTGGGGATTTCAAAGGCTTGCAGCCGATCGTCGAGGCGTTCCTGGCGGATGCCGGCGGCCATGCGACATCCGCCTGTTTCGACGTCGCCGGGCCTGTAATCAATGGGCGCGCCCATCTGACCAACTTGCCATGGGATCTGGAGGAAGCGGGGCTACGTCGCGATCTCGGTCTGCAGAGTGTCAGCCTGCTGAACGATCTTCAGGCCATCGCGATCGCCGTGCCCTGTCTACAGCCTGACGAAACAATCGGGATCAATGCCGGCCGAGCGGAAAAACAAGCGCCCGATAGCGGTGCTGGCTCCGGGCACCGGTCTTGGCGAGGCGTTTCTGATCTGGGGCGGACAGGAATATATCGCCTGCGCCTCGGAAGGTGGCCATGCGGATTTCGCTCCGACCAACCAGATCCAAGCCGGGTTGTGGGCATTCCTGGCCGAACGGTTCGGCCATGTGGCCTACGAACGGGTTTGTGCAGGGTCCGGCCTGCCAAACGTTTATGATTTCTTGCGGTCACGCGAACCATCATTGGAGCGCCCGGACTTTGCCGCGACACTGCAGGGCGCGCATGACCGGACACCACACATCGTCGATGCCGGACTGAAAGACCCTGCCAACAACCCGCTCGCGGCGCAGACGCTGGACATTTTGATCGACGTCTGGGGCGCCGAGGCTGGCAACCTCGCCCTGAAGGTGATGGCGACAGGCGGGGTCTATCTGGCCGGCGGCATGCCACCCCGGTTGGTGCCCCGGCTTCAGGACGGCGCGTTCATGAAGGCCTTCACCGCGAAGGGACGTTTGGCCAGTCTGCTGAGCGCGATGCCAGTTCACGTTATCATGATCAACGCCGCCCTGCTCGGGGCCGCCATCTATGGGCTTAAACAGGCAGCAAGGGGCTGAACAAATTCGCCGAATAGGGGCATTGTTCGCCGATCCGCCAACAGCGACCTGCCGGGTTATGGCCCGAACATCGGAGAACCCAGATGACCGCTCTCACCGCTACGCCGGCTTGGACGGCGCTGAAATCGCATTATGGACAGATCAAAGAGGCACATCTGCGAAAGCTGTTTGCCGACGATCCCGGCCGGGCAGAACGGTTTTCGGCGGAGGGCGCAGGCCTCTTCCTGGATTATTCGAAGAACCGCATCACCGATGAGACGGTGCGGTTGTTGCTGCAGCTTGCGGACGAGCGTGGCGTGGCGAAGCGGCGCGAGGCGATGTTTGCCGGGGAGAAGATCAACTCGACGGAACGCCGCGCGGTCCTGCACGTCGCATTGCGTGCTCCGCGTGGCAGCCGGATCGAGGTCGATGGCGCGGACGTGGTGGCCGACGTCCACAAGGTGCTCGACGCGATGGCAGACTTCGCCACCAGAATACGAAGCGGCGCATTCACCGGCCACACCGGCAAGCGTATCCGCAATGTGGTGAACATCGGCATCGGCGGGTCCTACCTGGGACCGGAGATGGCGTATCGCGCGCTGCGCCCGTTCAGCGACCGTTCGATGACTTTCCGCTTCGTCGCTAACGTGGACGGTGCCGACTTCTCCGAGGCCACCCACGACCTGAATGCGGAGGAGACGATGTTCATCGTCTCATCGAAGACCTTCACGACGTTGGAGACGATGACCAACGCCGCGACGGCACGTGCCTGGCTGGTGGGAAAGCTTGGCTCTGATGCCGCGGTCGCGAAGCACTTCGCCGCGGTCTCCACGAACATAGCCGGGGTCACGAAGTTCGGCATCGACCCGGCCAACACGTTTGGCTTCTGGGACTGGGTCGGCGGCCGCTATTCCATGGACAGCGCGATCGGCCTGTCCACGATGATCGCGCTCGGCCCGGACAATTTCCGCGCCATGCTGGCTGGGTTCCACGCCATGGATGAGCATTTCCGCACCGCGCCGGCAGCCCGCAATTTGCCTCTTCTGCTGGGTCTGCTGACCGTCTGGTACAACAACTTCTTCGGCGCCCAGACCATTGGGGTAATGCCGTATTCCGCTCATCTTGCGCGCTTTCCAGCCTATCTTCAGCAGTTGCAGATGGAGAGCAACGGTAAGCATGTCGATCTCGACGGACATGGCGTGAGCTACGAGACCGGCCCGATCATCTGGGGCGAGCCGGGCACCGACGGTCAACACTCGTTTTACCAACTGCTGCACCAGGGCACCAAGCTCGTCCCGTGCGACATGATTGGCTTCTGCAAGCCGCTCAGCCCGCTGACCGCACAACACGATTTGTTGATGGCAAATCTTTTCGCACAGGCGGAGGCGCTAGGATTCGGTAAAACCGAGCAGGAGCTGAAGGCAGAGGGGTCGCCCGATTTCCAGACGCCGTTCCGTGTCACCGAGGGGAATCGGCCGACCAATATGATCCTGGCCGAGCGGCTGGATCCCGCGACGCTCGGGAGTTTGGTGGCGCTGTATGAACACAGCGTTTTCACGCAAGGCGCAATCTGGGCGATCGACAGCTACGACCAGTGGGGCGTTGAGCTCGGCAAGGTGTTGGCCAGCAGGATCATTCCCGAACTTGACCGCGGCGCGGAGCCGAAGCTGGCGCACGATGCCTCAACCAATGCACTAATCAGCCGCTACCGCCGTCAGCGCGGCTGATCGCGTCGCCGCGGCAGAACGGATGAGCCGGCGCACGGGCGGGGCAGTGCGCTCTATGCGGCATGGATTCGTACGCACAAAAACGACGGAAATGTCCCGCCAGGCGCGTCGGCCATAACTTTATCCGGCGCTGGCAACCTTTCGTTAATCCATTCGTGGCTTTGTTAGCGAGATGCCTCCCCTCGAGACGCGCGATCCATTGACCTATGACCGACGCACTTGAATTCTCGTCCCCTGCCTCGGCGTCCGGAGCCCCCTTGCAGGGTATTCTCCGCGACGCCCTGATTGAGAGCCGTCATCGCTGGCAGCATTTCGTCAGCATGGCGGCAGATCTGGCGTTTGAGACCGATGCCGCGGGCTGTTTCGTTTTCATGATGCCTGAAGCGGTCCTTGGCTGGCCGGCGGGATCGCTGATCGGTGAGCCTTCCGACCGACTGGTCGCCGATGACGATGCCGGCACCCTGTTCAACCCATTTCGCCCGACCATGGAGGTGCACCGCCGCCGCGCCTGGATTCGCTGCTTCGACGGCGGGCTTGCGTTGATGACCATTTCGACCGTCCCATTGCGTAATGAGCACGGCGTGATCATCGGGGCCCGCGGCGTTGGCATCGACATGACCGTTGGTGACACTCAGACCGCGCAAATTGCGGGCCGCTTACGCCGAGCCGAGGTGTTAGGCCATATTCTGGCGCGCGTCGGGCAGGAGGCGGGTGCCGATGCCATGATGGACGCGGCGCTCTGGGCGCTGATTCGTGCGCTTGGTGCCGAAGGGGCCGCGGTGATCGGCCGCCCGACCGAGTCACTGCCCATCGACGTCTTGCATGAATGTGGACCAGGGGCAGCCGCGATGCTCTCGGCTGCCGCGGATCTGGTGGTCAAGGAGACATGCGAATCTTGCCATGCCGTCACGCTTGACGGGCAGTCTTTACTTGCGGTCGCGTTCCGGACTCGCTTCGGTCCCAATGCCGGCTTGGCAATCTGGCGCAGCGCTACGACGCGGCCGTGGGATCAGGACGATATGCTTTTGGCGGAATCCTCGGTCAACCTTGTCCGTATGATCCTCGACTATGAAGCGGTTGCGCGTGAGATGGTCCACAAGGCGACCACTGATCCACTGACCGGCCTGCTCAACCGGCGGGCCTTCCTGGATGAGGTGCAGCGCCACATCGCCCGGCTCGACCGGGGGAATGCGGCGGGATCACTCATGTTCGTGGATCTCGATGCCTTTAAGGCGGTCAACGATCGTCTGGGCCATGCCGAGGGCGACAAGGTGCTGGTGCAACTCGCCGACCTCCTGCGCAGGTTGGTTCGCCCGGGCGATCTGATCGGCCGTTTGGGCGGCGACGAGTTCGCTGTCTGGCTGAGCGGCGCGGACCACCTCACCGCGGCGGAGCGCGCAGATAGCCTGTGCAAGGCGGCGCCCATTGAATTGCAGGCGCCGCTGCCGGAGGCATTTCCACACCTTGGCGTCTCAATTGGGATCGCAACGCGGCGAGCAGGAAGTCACGAGCCGATTGCGGATCTAACCCGGCGCGCCGACATGGCAATCTACCAGGTCAAGCGCAATGGCCGCCACCATTGGCATGTCTCGCTGTCGGACGGTGACTGATGGACGCGGACGAAGCCAATCGCGTTCGCCTGGGCGCCAGCAAAACCACCAGTCCGGAGATATTGCGCTCGCTGGCGACCGATCCGTCGGTAACCGTGCGGGCCAGCCTGGCCCTGAACCCCGCGCTTCCGGCCCAGGTCGTCGCCATCCTCGAGGCTGATACGGATGCGCGAGTGCGCGAGATTCTGAGCCGTAAGTTGGCCCCTCTGACTGCGACAGTCCCAGATGAGACACGCCAGCGTGTGCAAAAAGATGCCGTTGCCAGCCTGACGGCCATGGTCGCCGACGCCGCCCTGCGAGTACGGGTAAGTATTGCTGAAGCAGTACGCGACATGCCGGAGGGCCCACGCGACATTGTCCTGCGACTGGCCCAGGACCCTGCAGTCATGGTTTGCGAACCCGTCATCCTGTTCTCGCCAATGCTGACACAGGAAGACCTGGCGACGCTGATCGCGTCCGGTCCGCCGCCCTCTACAATTCTCGCTGTCGCCAGCCGCCCGCAGATCGGGCCAGTCGTCGCCGATGCGATCGTGGAAGTCGCCGATCCCGCCGCGATCAGGGCGCTGTTGTGCAACCAAACCGCGCAGATCCGGGAAGCAACGCTTGACGCCCTGGCCGCCCAATCAGAGCACCACACCGACTGGCAGGAGCCGCTGGTTCGCCGGCCACAGCTGTCCTCACGCGCCCAACGCATGTTGGCCGAGATCGTCACCGGTCACTTGCTGGAAACACTTGCGGCGCGGGCCGATCTGGACCCCAAGGCCGGAGAGGCATTACGTGCCGCGCTGGCCGCACAAACCCCTGCGGGTGCATCTTCCAGCCGACCGGGCGGGGCTACTCAGGCTGAGTTGGATCCGAGGATCGCCCTCGCAAATGCGGAGACGCTGAAACAGTCCGGCCGCCTCGACGACTATGTGATTGTGGATGCATTACGAACCAATGAGATGAGCTCGGCAAAAGCCATGCTGGCTGTGAAGGCTGGCGTCGCGCTGCCGGTAGTGGAGCGGGCCTGCGAACTGCGCAGTGCCAAGGCCATCGTCAGCCTGGCATGGAAGGCAGGTCTCTCGCCACAAACTGCGGTCGTATTGCAGACGATGCTGGCCCACCTGGCGGCGGCACAAACTCTACGGCCTGGGAGGGTCGGCGGCTTCCCCCTCTCGGAGGACGAAATGCGCTGGCAACTCTCGTTTTTGGGCGCCTCCAACACCGAAACGCAAACCTGGATGCCACGGCAACTCTGACGGTTCCGCGACATGCTTGGCGCGTGATCGACTGAGGCTGATCCAGTCGGAAGGCGTGAATCCCGCGATCTGATCCCAGAGCGAGCGGCCCGGAAGGTTTAACAGTTGCCCAATCGCTGATGCCGACGAGCGGATGCGTTCTGGATCGGTGGAGTAGTATAGCTGGCCAGATGTTGTCCGCCATTCCAACTGCCAACAACGGCTTTGGTCTGCATTCCGACGTATGAAGGGTTTCGTAGAGGTAGGGCACCCGCCGGCCTAGGTTGAATCCACCGATCGCCAGCTTGATCTGCCCGCACTGGAGAAATCACATGCTCCGCTCAATCCTTTCCGCAGTCGTTCTTGCCGGCCTGATCGCGGCCGCCCAGCCCTCCTTTGCCGACCCAATCGCGACGACGGCACCGGACCACGCCCAACCCGCTGCAGCCGCCGCGCAACAGCCCGCATCGCCGCCCCCGGCGTCCTTGCCGCGGTCATTCGATCCATCGGCGCCGGCAGGTTTCGGCTGGGGTTAAGCGTAACCAGCCGGACGTTGCGCGGACCATGATCTGTTCCTTTGTTCGATCGTATCAGACCCTGGGAACGTATTGCTCCGCGCAACCCATGCTCCGGCGGCAGTGAAGCACAGTTTAAGAAAGGACACGGTCATGACTTTTGTTGTCGCGGGTGTGGTGCTGCTGTTCGCGCTCCTCGTAGGAACAGTCTTCGATGACGACGAGGCCAGCGAGGATGATCCACCGGTTCATGCGCCCTCGTCCAGCGATGCCCTGGCCAACTGGAGATTGAGCGTATCGAACCCCCTTTGAACCACTGGTAGATCGGACCCAGCCGATCACGGGTTTTTGCTGGCTGGGCCGTCTTGCGCAGGACAGGGATCGTTGGAGCGCGCAACAGTAACAGCTTCATGCCCTAAAGTCGAACAAGTGCAATTCGATTGACTGTAGTATTGTTCGACTGCCGCAGGACCGTCTCGCTCGCAAACTGGGGATCGCTGTACCAATAAAGTGTTTTGGCCTCGACGTCTGTGCAAGGGTCAGCCGGCAGTTGTCCTAGCAGTCGATCCGCTCGGACAGCAATCTGCGTTCGGGTGGAGATTGGCGCGTCCGGCAGCACGGAAAGCACCCGGGGCTTCCCGGCGGAAGGGAAATCCGGGCGCGCCGCTCGCCCAACGCCAGCAGGAATGCCCAGGGGATTCGCTACACCAACGCTATCCGGCAAAAAGTAGCTTTTGAGTCCTCGCACCAGCCACCGCTGGTCAAACACCCATCCGAAGCGAGGCGTTGACCGCGTCGCGTGTCCGTGGGACCGTTACTCAACCCGCCAGTCCAAGGTGGAAGGTTGACCAAAGGGAGGCACGCCGTGACCCACATACTCCGGGACAGCCTGGCCGCTGTCGTTTCCGCCGCCGCGCTGCTGCTCGCCGGCGCCGGTAACGCCCACGCTGACTCAACCATTACCATCGCCACCGTGAACAACGGCGACATGGTCGTGATGCAGAAGCTGTCTTCGGAGTTTGAAAAGCAGCATCCCGATATTCACCTGCGCTGGGTGGTGCTTGAGGAAAACGTGCTGCGTCAGCGTGTTACCACGGATATCGCGACCAAGGCCGGACAGTTCGACGTGCTGACGATCGGCAACTACGAAGTCCCGATCTGGGCCAGGCAGGGCTGGCTGACGCCGATGGACAACCTGCCCGCGGGCTACGACGTCGACGACCTGCTGAAGCCGGTGCGGGCCGGACTGACCTATGACGGCAAGATTTATGGGCTGCCGTTCTACGGGGAAAGCGCGATGACCTATTATCGCACGGATCTGTTCGAGAAGGCCGGCATCAAGATGCCGGAGGAACCCACCTACGAGCAAATCCGCGGTTTTGCCGACAAGATCACCGACAAGCCGAACCAGATCTACGGCATGTGCCTGCGTGGCAAGCCCGGTTGGGGCGAGAACATGGCCTACGTCACTTCGCTGGTAAATGCCGAGGGCGGTCAATGGTTCGACATGAAATGGAAGCCTGCACTTGAAACGCCCGCGTGGCACAAAGCCATCAGCTTCTATGATGACATACTGAAGGCTGACGGACCGCCGGGCGCGACCTCGAACGGCTTCAACGAAAACCTTGCCCTGTTTTCCAGCGGGCATTGTGGCATGTGGATCGACGCCACGGTCGCGGGTGGCTTGCTGTACGACAAGAAACAATCGCAAGTCGCCGACAAGGTAGGCTTCGCGGCAATGCCGACCGGCAGCTTCAAGGGCGCGCCGACCTGGCTTTGGAGCTGGAATCTCGCCATTCCGGTTTCTTCCAAACAGCAGGAGGCGGCTCGGACATTCATAAGCTGGGCCACCTCAAAGGAATACATTCAGCTTGTGGCCAAGGAGAACGGCTGGGTGTCGGTCCCGCCGGGAACCCGCGTGTCCACCTATGAAAGCGCGGACTACCAAAAGGCGGCGCCGTTTGCGGGCTTCGTCCGTAAGGCGATCGAGATCGCCAATCCGGACGGTCAGACCGAGCAGCCCCGGCCCTACCAGGGGGCTCAGTTCGTCGCCATTCCTGAATTTCAGGGTATCGGGACCCAGGTCGGCCAGACCATCGCCGGGACCTTGACTGGTCAAAGCACAGTCGACCAGGCGCTCAAGACTGCGCAGGCCGCCACCGAACGCACGATGCGTCAAGCGGGCTATCCGAAGAAGTAGCGAGGCCGGCCATGTCGGCAACATACCCGGGCGCGGCGTCGCTGCCAGGCCCAGACACCGAGGCGCCGCCGGCTCGCAAGGTCGGCGGCTTGCTGCTGATGCCGTCGGTTCTCGTCCTGCTAGCCTGGATGATCGTCCCGCTGGTGCTGACGCTGTGGTTCTCTTTCCAATACTATAACCTCGTTGACCCCACGACGCACGGATTCGCCGGCATCGACAACTACCAGTATCTGGTAACCGATCCCGACTTTTGGGTTTCGCTCGAAAATACCCTGATACTGCTGGCTGCCGTCCTGGTTATCACGGTCGGCTTCGGAACCTTGCTGGCGGTGTTGTTCAACCAGCCGTTTCCTGGACGAAACATCGCCCGTGTGCTGGCGATTTCCCCGTTCTTCGTGATGCCCACGGTCAGTGCGCTGATCTGGAAGAACCTGCTGATGCACCCGATCTATGGGGTGTTTGGCGCCGTCGCGAGCACTTTGGGTCTGCAACCGGTCGATTGGTTCGCGCAACTCCCGCTCGCGTCTATCATCGCCATCGTATCCTGGGAGTGGCTGCCTTTCGCGTTGCTGATCCTGCTCACCGCCGTTCAGTCGCTGGACCACGAGCAAAAGGAAGCCGCGCGCATGGACGGCGCCGGCGTGTTCGCGCAGTTCTTCTTTATCACCTTGCCGCATTTGTCCCGCGCCATCGGCGTGGTGATCATGATCGAAACGATCTTCCTGTTGACGGTGTTCGCTGAGATCTTCGTCACCACCTCGGGCGGACCCGGCAACGCGACCACCAATCTCGCGTTCCTGATCTATGCCCGGGCGTTGCTGCAATATGATATTGGTGGTGCCTCGGCCGGCGGTGTCGTCGCAATCGTCCTGGCCAATATCGTTGCCTTCTTCCTTGTGCGCAGCATCGCTCGCCGGCTGGAGGTCTAGGATGAAAGAAACCCCCCTGCAACGCCTGCTCGCCACCGTGTTTGGCTGGCTTGTCGCGTTGCTGCTGTTCTTCCCGATCGCCTGGATGGTCCTGACGAGCTTCAAGTCGGAGCGTGACGCCGTCTCACCGCAATTGCTGTTTACCCCGACCCTCGAATCCTATCATGAGGTCTTTGCCCGGGCCGACTACCTGACGTTCGCGTTGAACAGCATCGTCATCTCAGTCGGCGGCACCGTCCTGGCGCTGCTGTTCGCAATCCCGGCGGCCTACTCGATGGCGTTCCACCCGACGCAGCGAACCCGGGGCACGCTGCTGTGGATGCTGTCGACCAAGATGCTGCCTCCCGTCGGCGTCCTGGTGCCGATTTATTTGCTGTTCCGCACTGCCGGGTTGCTCGACACGCGCAGCGGCCTGGTGATGATCTATGCGCTGATGAACCTGCCGATCGTGGTCTGGATGCTGTTCACCTTCTACAAGGAAGTTCCGAACGAGATCCTGGAGGCTGGCCGCATGGACGGCGCAAAAACCGCGGGCGAGGTGTGGTATCTGCTGCTGCCGCTAACCTTGCCCGGTGTCGCGTCGACCGGCCTGCTGTCACTGATCCTCTGCTGGAACGAGGCGTTCTGGAGCCTGAACCTGACGTCAGCCGGCGCCGCGCCGCTTACCGCGTTTATCGCTTCGTTCTCCAGTCCCGAGGGTCTGTTCTTCGCCAAGCTGTCGGCCGCGTCGACGATGGCTGTCGCGCCGATTTTGGTGTTCGGCTGGTTCAGTCAACGGCAACTTGTGCAAGGCCTGACCTTCGGTGCCGTAAAGTAAAGGAGCCCACGCCATGGCAACTCTGCAACTACGCAATCTGCGCAAAAGTTACGGACCGGTCGAGGTCATCAAGGGCGTCAACCTCGATATCTCCGATCGCGAGTTCGTGGTCTTCGTCGGGCCGTCCGGGTGCGGCAAGTCCACTCTGCTGCGCATGATTGCGGGCCTGGAGGAAATCACCGGCGGCGATCTGATGATCGACGGCAAGAAGGTGAACCGGGTCGGTCCGGCGGACCGTGGGCTGGCGATGGTGTTCCAGTCATACGCGTTGTATCCCCACATGACGGTGCGGCAGAACATGGCGTTCGCCTTGCGCCTGGCCGGTGTCGCCAAGGCCGAACGCGACCGCAAGGTCGACGAGGCCGCTCGGATTCTGCAGCTGGAACCCTATCTGGAACGGCGCCCCAAGGATCTGTCCGGCGGTCAGCGTCAGCGTGTCGCAATCGGGCGGGCGATCGTGCGCCAGCCAAAGGTCTTCCTGTTCGACGAGCCGTTGTCGAACCTCGACGCCGCCTTGCGCGGCCAGATGCGGATCGAGCTCTTGCGTCTGCACGATGAACTCAATGCGACCATGATCTATGTCACCCACGACCAGGTCGAGGCGATGACGATGGCCGACAAGATCGTGGTTCTGCAGGCCGGCCGCGTCGAGCAGGTCGGCTCGCCGCTGGAACTGTACCATCATCCGGCAAACCTGTTTGTTGCGGGCTTTATCGGTTCGCCGCGGATGAACCTGATGGAGGCCAAGGTCGTCGAATCCAGTGCAGGAGGATCATCCGTGTCGACGCCATACGGCTCGCGAATCGCAGTTCCGGTCGAGTCTGGTGCCGTTCGAACTGGCGATGCGGTCACGCTCGGCATCCGCCCCGAAGGGCTACGTCTCGATCCGGCCGGCCCAATCACAGCCACCGTCGCGCTTGTGGAGCGGCTTGGCGGTCTGACTCTGCTGCACATAACCGCGGCGGGCAACCAACCGATGATCGTGCAGATCGAGGGCAGTGACGCGACCCGGCCGCACGATCAGATCCGGCTTACGGTCGATCCAGCGGCCTGCCACCTGTTCGACAAATCCGGTCAGGCCTTGCCGCAACTGGTTCGGCATCCGCTAGCCGCCTGACCGGCGGCTGTATGTTCCTCGGCCTCGATTTCGGCACCTCAGCGGTCAAAGCGCTGCTGGTGGACGGCGAGCAAGCCGTGGTTGCCTCCACCACCGTGCCACTGTCGGTGCAGCGTCCAGCGGTAGGCCACAGCGAGCAGGATCCGGAGGCCTGGTGGCAGGCGATGCTCGACGCCGTCGATGCGCTCGGCCGCGATCATGCCGCCGCGTTGTCGGCCGTCGCCGGCATTGGCCTCTCGGGTCAGATGCACGGCGCGGTGCTGCTGGACGCCGCCGGCAGCGTCCTGCGTCCCGCCATTTTGTGGAACGATGTCCGTTCAGCCACCGAATGCACCGAGTTGGAGGAGGCCGTTCCCAACCTGCGACAAGTGACCGGCAATATTGCCATGCCGGGCTTTACTGCCCCGAAACTGATGTGGGTGCGCAAACACGAGCCCGGCGTCTTCGCCAGGCTGCGCACGGTTCTGTTGCCGAAAGCCTATATTCGCTCCCGCATGACCGGCGAAATGATCGAGGAGATGTCGGACGCCTCCGGCACGCTGTGGCTCGACGTCGGCGCGCGTGACTGGTCCGGCGTCATGCTCGAGGCGACCGGCCTGTCCCGTGAGGCCATGCCGCGCCTGGTCGAGGGCAATGCCCCAGCGGGGGCGCTCCGCCCGGAATTGGCTTCTCGCTGGCGCATGACGGGAAGGCCCATTCTGGCCGGCGGAGCCGGGGACAACGCGGCAGGCGCGATAGGGTTGGGGGCGATCCGGCCAGGCGACGCATTCGTTTCCTTGGGCACCTCCGGCGTGCTGTTCGCCACGACCGACCAGTTCCGGCCGTACCCGCAAGCCGCTGTTCACGCGTTCTGTCACGCATTGCCCGCTACCTGGCACCAGATGGGCGTGACTTTGTCGGCGGCCGCCTCGTTGGCCTGGTGGGCCGGCGTCACCGGACGGTCCGAGGCCGAGCTTCTGGCGGAAGTTGGGCAGCCTGGGTCACCGAGCCCCGCGGTTTTCTTGCCGTATCTTGGCGGCGAACGGACACCGCACAACGATGGCACGCTCCGCGGCGCCTTCGCCGGTTTGTCGCACGCCACCGATCGGCGCCTGATGACGCAGGCGGTCCTGGAGGGCGTGGCCTTCTCATTGCGGGACTGCCTGGACGCCCTTCTTGGCCTCCGGAACGCGGATCGAGACGGCGGATGTGATCGGCGGCGGTTCACGCTCGCGCATATGGGTTGCGATCATTGCCTCTGTGCTGGGGATTCCGCTCTCCCGTCTGGCTGCTGGCGAGACCGGCGGTGCATTCGGGGCCGCCAGGCTTGCCCGGATGGCGGTGACTGGCGAGGCTCCGGATGCAGTCTGTGCGTCGCCGGTCCGCGCCGAGACTATTCTTCCCGATCCGATACTGACCTCGGCCTACGCGGAACGGCTGGCGGTCTATCGTGGCTTAAACCGGGGCGTCGCCGGCGTGGTGCGGGAGGGCTGAGATGAAATTGCGGGACAAGGTCGCGGTGGTGACCGGCGCCGGACGTGGGATCGGTCGTGCCATTTGCGCGCGTTATATCGAGGAAGGCGCGTTTGTCTTTGTCACCGACATTGACGAGGCAAAGGCACGGAACGTCGCAACCGAACTCGGGCAGCGGGCTGTGGCGCTGCGACTGGATGTGACCAGCCAGGAGTCGATCGACGGCATGATCGCCGCGGCGGTTGCTCAGCGCGGCCGGCTGGACATACTGGTCAACAATGCCGGTATCTTTGATCTGGCTCCGATCGTCGAGATCTCCCGGGCGAGCTACCACCGCGTGTTTGCGATCAACGTCGAGGGCCTGTTGTTCACTTTGCAGGCCGCGGCAAAGCAGATGATCGCTCAGGGCGACGGCGGCAAGATCATCAACTTTGCCTCGCAGGCCGGGCGGCGGGGCGAGGCTCTGGTGGCGGTGTATTGCGCGTCCAAAGCCGCTGTGATCAGCCTGACGCAGAGCGCGGGCCTCGATTTGATCAAGCACGGCATCAACGTCAACGCGATTGCGCCCGGCGTTGTGGATAACGAGCACTGGGACAACGTGGATTCGTTATTCGCGCAACAAGAGGGACTGGCGGCCGGCGAAAAGAAACGTCTGGTCGGCGCCAGCGTCCCCATCGGGCGCATGGCTCGGCCGGAGGAAATAGGCGGACTGGCGACGTTCCTGGCCAGTGCGGACGCGGACTATATTGTCGCGCAAACTTACAACATCGACGGCGGCAACTGGATGAGTTGAGTGTGGTGTGCACTAGTCAGCCTCGGGCGACAACGCTCAGCGCTTGATCAGAGTTCCGGGTCCTGCTTCGGTGAACAGCTCGAGAAGGCAGGCATGCGGCACACGACCGTCGAGGATGACCGCCCCTTTGACGCCGTGGCGGACTGCCTCAACGCAGTTTTCGACCTTCGGGATCATTCCGCCAGTGATCGTCCCGTCAGCGATCCGTTGTTCCACGTCGGTCAGCGTGAGCGACGAGATCAGCCTCTTGTCCTTGTCGAGCACGCCCGGCACATCCGTAAGCATGAGCAACCGCGTAGCGTTCAACTCGCCCGCCACAGCCGCTGCCACCGTATCGGCATTGATGTTATAAGTTTGACCATCGGCATCGACGCCGATCGGCGCGATCACCGGCACCAGGCCGCCGCCGGTCAGTGCATGGATTACCCGCGCATCGATGGCAGCAGGCTCGCCCACGAAACCAAGATCGAGCACCTGCTCGATGTGGCTACCCGGATCCTGTGTCGTGCGTCGCAGCTTGCGGGCTCGGATCATCCCGCCGTCCTTCCCGCATACGCCCACCGCCATTGCACCGGCCCTGGTGATCAGTCCGGCGACGTATTTGTTCACGGTGCCGGCGAGCACCATTTCAACCACTTCTACCATCGCTGCGTCGGTGACACGCAGACCGTCGATGAAGGTAGACTGAATCGCCAGCCGCTTGAGCATCGCATTGATCTGCGGTCCGCCGCCGTGAACTACCACCGGATTGATGCCGACCTGCTTCAGCAGCGCGATATCGCTGCCGAACCGCTGGGCCAAATGCTCATCGCCCATCGCGTGGCCGCCATACTTCACCACGACGGTCGCGCCGGCATAGCGCCGCAGAAAGGGCAGGGCCTGTGCCAGGACATGCGCCTGTTCAGTTGCCGCGGCGATATCGATCGCGTGGGGGTGCGTTTCGCTCATCGCGCGCGTGTAGGGCTGCGTGACCCGAATGGTCAAGGTAACCGGTTGGAGCCAAGGGAGCCAAACCGCCGATCTTGTTGCAGACCGACCACGGATTCAAAAAAAGCTCAAATTAACCGTTCGGTAATGCTCCGCGGATAGCTTGCTCTTATGACAGTGTTTCAAGAGCAGGAACCCATAGGTACGTGAACCCTGGGACACACAGGCACCGCACGAGGCGGCGGCCGTAAATTCCGGTGCTCGGCCGTTAAAGGGCGTGTCCCTCCGCCGCGATCGCGTCGGCGAGGGTATAGCGCGCAGAGTCCTGGCGCGCCTGCCGTTGTCAGTGGCAGTGATCGACGCGAATGCAGTTCTGACCTTCTGGAACGAGCAGGCGAGTACCGCTATTCGGATGCTCGCCGCTGAAGGCTGCCGAACGGCCAAGCCTCGTCGAAATGCTGGCTCGGGTCCGAAACTTCACGCAGCCGCAGCGCGATCGGATTGTCACGTTCGCCCTCGCCCACATCGAGGCTGGCGACCGGACCGAACCGGACGGGTGTCTGCGGCTGTCCCTTGGACGGGCATCGCACATCGCGATCCAGATCCACGGACTCACCAAAGGGCAGTGGATGCTGGTTTTTGACGACGGCAAAGTCACGGCAGCCGGCAACGCCATCACGCACGCTTCGGGAGACGCTTGGCTCGAACTCTCTGACCGGACTTAGCAGCCGCCGCCACTTCAATCAGATGTTGCGTCGGGCGATCGACTGCGCGAGCGTCGAAACACACCAGGCCGTGCTGCTGATCGACCTCGACCGCTTCCGTACCGTAAACGAAACGTTAGGTCATCCGGTGGGCGATGCGCTGCTGTGCCTGGTCGCGCAGCGGCTGCGCCGTGAAAAGCGCGATGACGACTTGCTGGCACGGCTAGGTGGCGACGAGTTCGCGCTGCTGGTCCCGAACGGCGAGCGCGCCGAGATGCTTGCCGGGCGGGCGATTGGCATACTGGCGCAACCATTCCTAGTCGAAGGTCATCGCGTCACCATTGGCGCCAGTATTGGTATCGCGCGCTTTCCCGACCACGGCCGGTCGACGGATGACCTGATGCGCCACGCGGATCTGGCTTTGCACCAGGCGAAATCCACTGGCGGCCAAAGTTGGCGATTGTTCGACGGGACGGCAAGCAAAGGCCACCCTGCCATCGCTTCGGCTGGGGGCTCACAGGCTGACGAAAGTAAATCCGCCAAGGCGGGCGGTGTTCTTGCGGCGGTTTCGGCAGTCGGAAATGATCAAATCGGTTGTTATTTCGGCGGTCTGCCAACCTCGACTTCAGGAGTCGCGTAAGTGATTGGGCTTCATGCGGCAACTGATAACACCATTTCTAGAACGGAATGCGAATGCCAGGTACAATGAGAAAGGCGGCCACGCCGGGGTCACTTTACCGGCTTATCTACCGCAGCCGCGAGGTGATCGCTCATGTTGCGCCCGACGCGGTGACTGAAGCGGGCCTGCAGCGAGAACTCCGAGCCATTGTGTCCATGGCTCGCTATCGCAACAAGGATGATAATCTTACCGGGGCCTTGTTGTTCACCGGAGGGGGGTTCGCTCAGGTTCTCGAGGGCCGGCGGGAAGTAGTGGAACGCACCTTTGAGCGCGTCGCGGCGGACCGCCGCCACACCGATGTCACCGTTCTGAGTTTCACGCCAACGGCTCAGCGCAGCTTCCCCGATTGGCCAATGGCATTCTGCAGCCAGCCCCCGCCGAGTTCGGCGGAATTGTTCGAGCATTTGTCCGATACCAGCATCTTCTCCAGCGCCCGCGTCACGACCGGCAGCGACGTGTTGCGGTTCCTGGAAAAGCTGATCCAGCAGGATGAAGTCTGGATCGGAGCTTGAACTTAGATTAGAGCATGATCGTTTGAAGCTGATCCAGACTTCCGCGTTCGATCAATCCCGCGCTAAAAAATCCAGCACCCGGTCGGTGACCTGTTTCTTCGGAAACATCGAAGCCAATGCTCTGGCTCGCGTCAGCGGATCACTGGCGAAGAAACGTTCGTACAATACCTGCCGACTTCCGAACGAACTGCAGGCGATATCCCACGCCAGATGGAAAAGCTTGACCCGGTCTCGGGCACTACTGGCATCGGTCGCCAAATACTGTTCGACGTGCCCCGAGAGCGGGCCCTTCATGTCCGCCTCTGTCGGCAGGATCATCAGGCTCGACGAGCCGAGCAATTGCAGAATTTCGACCATTCGTGGATACGCGGTCATGAACAGATTGCGCGTCGTCTCGGCTGGCAGCGGGGCAGGGCACATTACGCCCCATTCGTCCAGTTCGGCGTCTGCCTCGGCCGCGCGCATGCAGGCGCGCATCAGCTCGGTGTACATCACCAACTCGCCGATCTTTTCCTCGGAATGCGGCAGATGCGCGTTGCCGAGGGTCTCGGTCATCAGCAACGCCACGCCGAGCACCAACTCGCATTTCGCAAGGTTCTTGGCGCACCCTTGATGCGCCGTATGGGCCGCCGAATGGGTCGTCGACGCCGTCCCGTTCAGCAAGCCGACGTCGCCATGGATGAACACGCGCTCCCACGGCACCAGCACGTCGTCAAAGAACACGATGCTGTCCATTTCCTCGAAACGCGACCCCAGCGGGTGGTCGAAGTGCGACTTTCCCTCATCAAAGCTGTCGCGACAGAGGAAGCGCAGGCCCGGCGTGTCGCAGGGCAGGGCGAAGCTCAGGGCGAATGGGCTGTAGTGATCGAGATGCTGGGCCAACCGCGGGGCATAAACCGCGATCTCGTCGGCTAGCGGTCCGAGCGTCGCCAGCACCCGAGCACCTCGGACGACCAAGCCTGCCGAGGTCTCCTTTATCACCTGAAGCGCGGTGCCCTCTTGCAGGTTGAACATTCCGCTGACGTTGCGGCTGCGTTGAAGGTTGATCAGCGCGTGAGTGAGCACGAGATCGTTGTCGGCGATGTATCGATAATACCGGCGCATGTTGTCCGCGAATTGTGGGCCCCCGCGCCCGAAATAATCCGCCGTGCCGGCCCAGCAAGCGAATGTCACGTTCATAAAGTCGGGTGACCGGCCCATCATGCCGCAGGTCGTTCGCGCCCAGGCCAGCATCATCTCGCGCCGTCGCACCAGATCGTCTTGCGTCCGGGGGATGATGAACGAAAGACCCAACCTGTCCCCGCTGTCCGGACAAGCGAAGGTCATCGCCTCCTGGCGGGCTGGATCGCATTGCAGGTCGTAGAGCGACGCGATCGCTCGGGCACCGCTCGCCAGTCCGGGATGCGTCGTCACGTCGTGGACTTGCTCGCCGCGCAGCCAGATTTCAGCTTTTCGTTGCTGTAGCCCGGCCAGATACTGCGCGCCCGTGCGTGCCGGCATGGCACTCTCCCGCCGTGTTTGTGGTGAACGGACTTTCGAGGCGAGGTGAGCCCGGGTCAAGGTAGCGGTCTGAGAGGAAAGCGGCTCAGGAGAATCTTCGAAGGCTCACAGCCTCACGCGGTGGCGGCGCTCGTCGCGTGCCGCCTCAGCATCTCCGCCGTCACCTCATTCGCCGGGTAAAAGCACTCCAGCGCCAGCTCGGACAGCGTAATGTCAACCGGCGTGCCGAACACCGTCGTCGTGCTGAGGAACGTCATCGTCCCAGCGTCTGTCGCCAGCTCGAACGGCACGACCATGCCGCCATAGTCCGGTGCCTCCTGTACTATTCGGGAGCCTCGCGGCGCGGGATACCCGCGCAACTCCTCCAACAAAGCCAGCAGCACCGGATCCGCGCTCGCCTCCGCCTGCCGGCGCAGCCGTTCCAGCAGGTGGGCACGCCACTGCGCAAGGTTGATCGTCCGCGGCGCCAGACCGGATGGATGCAACGCCACCCGCATAGCATTTACCGGAGGCTTCAACAGCGCCGCATCCACGCCCGCAAGCAACCGAGGCAACGCATCATTCGCTGCGACCAGCGTCCAATGCCGATCTACCGCCAGCGCGGGATAGGGCATGTGCCCGTGAATGATCGCCTCGACCGCCCGTAGCGCCGGCCGCAAACTGGGGTCGCCTAGCGGACGCTCCTGATACATCGGAGCAAAACCGGCAGCGGCCAGCAGCGTGTTGCGGTCACGCAATGGAACCTCCAGTTGCTCGGCCAGATGCAGCACCATCTCCCGGCTCGGCTGCGCTCGTCCGGTCTCAAGAAAACTGAGATGCCGCGTAGACACCTCGCCCTGGCAAGCCAGATCGAGTTGGCTGACCCGACGCCGCTGCCGCCATTCCTTCAGCAACGACCCAAATTGCAACGTTGCATGTGACATGGCGCGGACAATAAGCCAGTGGATGCACTGAGGCCATTACCTCGAAGGTCATTTATCTCCCACGTAATCGACTTCGATCGAGCCGATCGGATTTTCTGGCTGCGCGGCCGGTGGCAGGGGCCATCCGGCGACGCGACAAGGAGAACGACCATGAGTGGGATCAATACGACCATCGCCAATTACATCGCTGCCTGGAACGAAACCGACACCGGCAAAAGGCGAGACGTCATCGCCAACGCCTGGACTGAGGCCGGTATCTACCTCAATTCACACCGCGAAAGCGCCGGCCACGATGCGATCGACGCGATGATCGCGGCAGTGCAGCAGATGTTTCCGGGCTATCGGTTCCGTCTATCGAGCGGCATCGACGTACATCACGACCGGGTCCGGTTCAGTTGGCAAGCAGGCGGCGCGGCCGATGCACCGCTGTTTTTTGCTGGCACCGATTACGCCACGATCGCACCTGATGGCCGTTTCAGCACGGTGACCGGCTTCACCGATGCGATGCCAAGCGTGACCTGAACCGCGGGGATCGCGCGGCTGTCCGCGCGATCCCGCCCAGCGCAAAGCCACCGCGAAGCTGGCGCGCTCGACGGTGCGGGCGTATCTGGATCGAGCGGCGGCGGCAGGGCTGGACGCCGCGGCCGCCGATGGGTTGTCGGAGACGGCGCTGGAGGTGGCGCTTTACCCGCCGTCATCGGCCACCGATGGTCGCGCACTGCCCGACTGGGCGGAGGTGGATCAGGAACTGCGGCGCCACAAGCACGTCACGCGCAAGCTGCTTTGGATGGATACAAGGCAGCCGATCCGGACGGTTTGGGGTTCAGCCAGTTCAAATTGCGGCTCAGCGAATGGCAGAAGGCCTCGGGGCGAGGCCTGTCGATGCGCCAGGTGCACCATGCCGGCGAGACGGTGCAGGTCGACTACGCCGGCGACACGGTCGCGGTGATGGACGACGGTACGGCGCGTGCGGCGCAGATATTCGTGGCCTGCCTGCCGTGTTCGGGGCTGATTTACGCTGAGGCCAGTTGGACCCAGGGGACGGAAGACTGGCTTGGCGCGCATGTCCGTCTGTTTGCCTTCCTGGACGGCGTGCCGGCCAAGGTTGTGCCTGACAATCTGAAGGTCGGCGTCACCCACGCCTCGTATTACGACCCGGTGATCAACGCCAGTTATGCCGCGTTGATCAAGCATTACGGCACGGCCGTGGTCCCGGCACGGTCACGCAAGCCGCGGGACAAGCCGGGGGTCGAAAATGGCGTTTTGCAGGCCTGTCGTTGGCTTCTGGCTCCGCTCCGCCATCGCCAGTTCTTCTCGTTGGCTGAGCTAAACCAGGCGATCGCGCTGCTGCTGGTCGAACTGAACGACAAGCCGATGGCGCCGCCGCGCGAGGGTAGCCGGCGCAGCCTGTTTGAAGCGGTCGAACGCGCCGCCCTCAAGCGCTTGCCGATCGAGCCCTACGTGATCGGCCACTGGGCGATCGGGGCAACCGTCAACCTCGACTATCACGTCGCGGTCGATTGGAACTTCTACTCGGTGCCCTATGCGCTGGTGCGCAAGCGCGTCGATGTCTTCCTCACTCGGACCGGCGTGCAGATTTTCCATCGCGGTGAGCGGGCCGCCAGCCATGCCCGGGTGGCCGGGCAAAATCACTGGGCCACGCTGGGCGAACACATGCCGCCGGCGCACAGCGCGGTGGCCAAGCGGACGCCGGACTGGGTTCGCGACCAGGCGGCCAAGGTCGGTGTGGCCACCGCGGCCTATGTCGAGCGGCTGCTGACCGGGCGCGATCATATCGAACAGGGTGTGCGGTCCTGCCTCGGCATTCTGCGCTTGGCGACCCGCTACCCGGGCGAGCAGTTGGAGGCCGCTTGCGTGCGAGCGCTGTCGGCAGGTGCGAATTCATCAGGCTTTGTCGAGCACCTGCTCAAGAGCGGGCGGCCACTCCTCGACCCCGTGGCCGAGGATGGCGTCGGCCATCACGGCAACATTCGCGGCCCCGGCTACTACCACTGACGATCGGCGCCACCGATCCAGCAACAAGGACACAAGATGCACCAGCCGACCATTGAGAAGCTGCACGACCTGCGCCTGGGAGCCATGGCCAACGCACTGACCGCGCAACTGCAACAGCCCGAGATTGACACCATGCCGTTCGCCGAGCGGCTGGCATTGCTGGTCGACATCCAGCATAGCGCGATGCTCACCGCGGCCTTGGCGCAGCGTCTGACCCGGGCGGGCATGCGTCAATCCGCCTGCATGGAAAATCTTGACCTGCGTACGCCGCGCGGACTGGACCGCACGACCATGCAGGCCTTGGCCAGCGGGCTATGGATCCGCCAACACCGCAACGTTTTAATCAGCGGGGCGGCCGGCGTCAGCAAAAGTTGGATTGCCTGTGCCCTGGGCAATCAGGCCGCCCGCGATGGCGTCTCGGTGCTTTACAAGCGCCTCTCGCGGCTGCTCGACGAGTTGGCGATTGCCCGGCTGCATGGCCGTCAAGCACGGTTGTTGAAGACACTGGCTCGCACCCGGCTGCTGATCCTGGACGATTGGGCGATGGTCAAGCTCACCGCTGATCCAGCGCAAGCCCCCGTCCTGCAATGGAGGTTCGTCACGCCTCGGCCAAATCGTGTGCTCAGCGGGCGCACGCGGTTGACGCACTGCGCTCCGCATATAGGTTGCCGGCGGTCAGTCGATAAACGTTGCGAGGTCACTGTTTGATTATTCCGTTGCTGCTTTCAAGCTCGTTGCTCGCAATGCCTGCGAAAGATACCGTCTGGTGGGAAACCCCCGGAGGGCAAGTCACGGAACATCAAAGCGACACCGACATGAGTTGCTCGCTGATGTTCTACGATGAAAGCGGCAGCGTTACATTTGAGTGGGCGGATCCGGGTAGAGTTCTGATCACTGCCATCAACTGGGACTGGCAGTTTCCCGACAACTGGAAACTGCCGGTGGCGATGCAGTTAGGCGACCAGTGGTTGAGCAATAGTAGTGCTTCGGCAGTGATTGAGGCAGTCGGCCATGGCAACGCGGTCGCATTCGCCACGGATCAGGCGGCTGATGATCTTTTGCTTCCTGCCGACCATATCGCGGTCAGGACGACAAACGGAGAAATGTCGATCAAGCTAAATCATGAAAAGGTCAGCGTGTTGCTGTCGCGAGCGCGCAAGTGCCGCGACGCGGCTCGGAGATAGGCTAGATCTCGATCTCGCCTAACGAAGGCGGCCTACCAGCCCCCCAGCAGCACTGCTCGAACCGTGTTCGCGGCGATCATGGCCATCACTGGGATTTCCTCCAGCGGGTGATCTCCCGCCAGTGCATGGGCCACCAGTACCAGATCGCGCGCCCTGGCCCGCTGCTTGGCCTCAGCCGCTGCGTAGCTCCATAGTGCCAACACAAGGAACCGCTCGGCCCATTCCGCGCGCTTTGTGGGCAGGATCTCGGTCATCACCAGCCCGATCATCCCAATTCGGTCGGTGCGCGGCAACTTCGCCAACGTCTTCTGCACCAGCGGGCCGTCTTCGAACCACGAACTGAACACGTCGTCGGAGGCCATCCATTCCATACCCCGAGCGAACCCCCTTCCGTGTGTGCGGTCCGCCCCGTCCAGCCCCTCGAATAGCCGGTCGGCTTCTGCCTTTACATCGATCCTTCGATCCTTCCACTCGGCGCCCCCCAGAATCTCAGCGAGTTCCAGCAGGGACGACGGCGGTACGCCACCCCGTTCGACCGACCGACCAATGGCATGTTGCACTATCGTATCTAGAAATCCTTTGTCGACCCGAACGGTCGGGGCCGCCATCTGAGCCTCGCGCAGCATCTTGTTGATTTTACCGCGGGCTAGATCCAGATCGGCCCAGCCGTCCACCACGCCGACTCCATGGCGCAACAGGACGCCGGCAAAAAGTCCCTTCTTGGCCACCCGGCTTGCCGCCAGGATGCTCTGCGCCCCTGATCCGTCGACGGTTGTGGCATAAAGCTCCAGATCGCGGCTCATCGTTGGCCATGCTCCGATCTCAACACCGGCAAGGCGAGCCTTGCGGATGGCGGCATCGAGCGGTGGACGGTCGGAAGCAGGAATCCAATTGCGAATGATGATGGCCCGCCGCAGCGTATCAGGCGAGAGGGTGTCCGGATGCGCTGTCTGCTCCAACGCTCCGGCCGCCGCTGTCCGGACGCT
The DNA here is from genome assembly GCA_963819345.1 of uncultured Alphaproteobacteria bacterium. Classification (GTDB taxonomy): domain Bacteria; phylum Pseudomonadota; class Alphaproteobacteria; order Acetobacterales; family Acetobacteraceae; genus Rhodopila. The sequence goes on along the minus strand of CAWFVX010000003.1, from coordinate 261,616 downwards.
CGAATCATCGTCCAGGAGAAGCAGCGGCACCGCGTCGCGCAGCATTTGGTGCGGCGACAGTGCGAGTTCGGTGGCCATGAAGCTTCGCAGCATCGCCGGCAAAACCGCCCCTGACCCTTTCAGTGCGGTAATGACTTCGAACGGCGACGATACCATGTTCGCCAACTCGTCCATGAAGTGGCGCACCATCCGAATCATCTCTTCCGGCGGCGCGTCCATTGCCTCAGGACTGAAGCCCGCGTCGGCCAATGCGATTTGCAAATCGTCGTCGACCGGCACGCGCGCTTCATTCATCGCCGAGCACATCATGAACCAATCCTCCCGGGGGATCACGCTGGCCTTTCCGATTGCGAGGAGCCGTTGCTGGAACGCGTCCAGCATGTCAGTGGCCCAGTCCCACCCACGATCCTGTCGATAGCGGACAAACTCCAACTGCGCGGCCAGCAAGGTCTGGTAAGAAAGGACCAGCGCCTCGTCGCGTTTGGGGGCGCTGGCCGAGGCGATCAGTGATTCGGTGACCACCGGCAGGATCTGCGGCGTCTGCTCCAGCCAGCCGCGATCTTCCAGGCTGATCTCCGTGTCGCGACCACGCGCGACGCGCTTGGCGATCGCCTTCAGTCGATTTCGGTCGAGCGCGGTTGCCTCGGGCGGTTCCGTTGGATCGTCGCCGATGAGCGGAACCTCGTCGTCATCGTCCTGGAGTGCCTCTAGAAACTCGGCGAATTCTTCGTCCTCCTCATCCTCGCCATCAAGTGCCTCGATCATGGCGTCCACGGCGCTTTCTATGATCTTCGATTCACCGGCTCGGGTGAATCGGACCTGGCTGAGATTCTCGTTCTCAAAGCTCCAGGCGCCTTCCACCGTCGCGATGAACGCCGGGTGAGCGATCCCTATCCGAAACCGGGTCAACGTTCGCAGTGCTTCGATCCGCAGTGTGCAGGTCGCATCCGGCAGCTCGATAATGTCTTCGTCGAGCAGCGCCCCTTCGGTCCCTAGCGGTCGGTTTTCATTCAGTGTCCGCTTGTAGAGTTGCTCATTGTCGGGATCGAAAAAGAAGTCGCTCAGCAGCATCTCCGCCAACTCGAGTAGGCCTTCATCGACCGCACTCGGCTCCGGAGCCGGAGGAGGAGTGTTGGTGCGTTTGGCCATGGTGTTATCCCCTCAAAAGCTGGAGCAGCGGGAAAACGGATAGCGTGCCACTTCTATCGGAGTCGCTCGAAGGCGAGCTTCAGACCCGGAATGCTAGTCTGCCAGCGACGCCAGTTCTGCCCTTAGCGCGGCAATGCCGTCGCCGGTTTCGCTGCTCGTGGACAGTATGTGCGGGAATGCCGCAGCATGCGAGCGAGCGAGTGCTTCTGCCTCCTGAAACTTCCGTGCCAGGGCAGGGGACTTAAGGCCGTCCGTCTTCGTTAGCGCGAGCTGAAATGTGACTGCCGCCCGGTCGAGCAAATCCATCACGTCGTGGTCGGCTTGCTTTACCTCGATCCGCGAATCGAGCAGCAATATTACCCGCCGCAGCGTAGGACGGCCGCGCAGGTAATCGAACATCATCCCCTGCCAGTCTGCCTTGACGTCTTTAGATGCCCGAGCGTAACCATAACCTGGCATGTCGACCAACGTCAGCCGTCCGCCGAGGTTGAAGAAATTTAATTGCCGCGTGCGGCCAGGCTCGGATGAAACGCGCGCGAGTGTGTTTCGGCCAGTGAGTGCGTTCAAAAGCGAGGATTTGCCAACATTTGACCGCCCGGCGAAGGCCACTTCGGTGCCCCGCAAAGGCGGCAACTGATCCAGCTTTTGCGCGCCGAAAAAGAATTCACAAGAGCCCGCGAACAGCAAGCGCCCGGTCTCCAGAGCCGCGGCCTGTTCGTCCGGCGTCAGGTCTGCTGAGATCAGGTCCGGGCCAGACTGGGTTTCGCCAGCCGCGTGCGTCGTTGGATCAACCATTGTTGTGCCACCGACAGCGTGTTGTTCCAGCTCCAATAGATGATCAAACCGGCTGGGAACTTCGCCATCATGAAGGTGAAGATGATAGGCATGAATTGGAACAATCTAGCCTGAACCGGGTCGGGCGGCGGCGGGTTCATCTTTTGCTGCAGGAACATTGTCAGCCCCATGATTAGCGGCCAGGCCCCTAGGTGCAGCAGCGGAACATAAGCCGCAGGGTTGAATGGGAGCAGCCCAAACAGATTGAACACGTTGGTCGGGTCCACCTGCGACAAATCATGGATCCAGCCGAAAAACGGCGCCTGCCGCATCTCGATCGTGACGAAGATCACCTTGTACAGCGAGAAGAACACCGGAATCTGTACCACCATAGGCAAGCACCCCGACGCCGGGTTCACCTTCTCCTGCCGGGTACAGCCCCATCATCTCCGACTGCATCTTCTGCGGGTCGTCCTTCAGCCGCTCCCGTAGCGCCGTCATTTTCGGCGCGAGCAGCTTCATTTTGCTCATGGAGCGGTAGGAGTAGTTGGCGAGCGGGAAAAACAGCGCTTTCACGAAGACCGTGAACACCATGATGGCCAGGCCAAAATTACCCAGCAACGAATTGAGGTAATCCAGCGCGAAGAAGATCGGTTTGGTCAGGAAATAGAACCACCCGAAGTCCACCGCCTTGTCGAAGCTGGGGATGTGAAACTCGCTCTCATAGCGGTCCAGCAGCGTAACTACTTTGGCGCCCGCGAACACATGGCTGACCGTCGCCACGTCGCCGTTGGGCGGCGCGGTCAGCGGATCGGCGCTGATGTAATCCACCTGGTAGTGGTCGCCATGATCGTCCGCATGGCGGAAATTGATTTTAGACGGCAGCGTCTGGTCCGGGATTAGCGAAGTCAGCCAGTATTTGTCGGTGATGCCTGCCCACCCGCCGGTGGCGTTTGCCTCGTAGGCCAAGCCACCCTTCTTGTCGCCCTCCGACTTGGCCTTGTCATAAGAGGTCTCCTGCAGCGTGCCATCGACGACGCCCAGCAGACCCTCGAACAGTACGCAGTACCCCGCGACCTCTGGCTTGTAGTCGCGGCGGATGCGCGACCACGGAAACAGCGCGACCGGTTGGTCAGTGCTATTCTTCACCGTCTGGTTGACCGAGAACATGTAGTCGTCATCAATCGTCAGGCCGATCTGGAACGTCAGCCCGGCGCCGTTATCCCAGGACAGCGTGACCGGCTTACCCGGGGTCAGCGTGTCCGACGACGTGGTCCAGGTCGTGTCATTATCCGGAAGTTTCACAGAAACCCCCGCCGGCGCCGTCCAGCCATATTGAATGTAGTAGGGATGATCTTCGGATCGCGGCTCCAGCAAGCGAACCAGGGGCGAATTGGGGCTGATCTCCTCGTGGTAATCCTTCAGGACCAGGTCATCTAGCTTGGCGCCACGAAGATCGATGGCCCCCTCGACGCGAGGCGCCGCGATCTTCACGCGCGGAACCGATCGCGGTTCAGCTGCGGGCGCGGGCGGTACCGCCGCGCCTGGGGAGCCCTCCAGCGGCGTGGTCGCTGGATGGTCGGGAGAAAGCGCGATCTGCTGCGGCGGCGGTTTCGGCAGATGCGGCGCGACCAGCATCTGAAAGCCCAGCAGGATCGCCAATGATACCGCGATCGCCAGGAAAAGCCGTTTTTGGTCCATTAATGCCCCATATTCCGATCGACCCCATTCCCTTCAACGCAGGGGACGGGATCGACACCACCTTCATGCCAGGGATTGCAGCGCAAGATACGCTTTGCTGCCATCGCCGAGCCTCGCACGGCGCCATGCACCTGCAGCGCCTCCACCGCGTATTCGCTGCAGCTCGGCCAAAAGCGGCAATGCGAACCGATAAACGGACGTACTGTCCACTGGTAGACGCGGACCAAGCCGATCCCAAGCTGCGCCGCCGGTGTCATAGCCCGGTTTTTTCCAGTGCGCGCCTGATATCACCTTGCAGAGTGATGAAATTCCGTTTGCGCGTGCTATCCCGTCCGATCAGTACCAAGTCAGCGCCGGCGACCGGCCGCTGTTCCAATACCAGCCGCGCCGCTTCCTTCAGCCGCCGGCGCGTCCGATTTCGAACAACCGCATTTCCGACCTTCTTGGTCACCGTAAAGCCCAACCGCACCGGAAGCACATCGCCGCGGGCCAGGGCCTGTAGCACAACGCCCCCCACCGCGGCCTTCTTGCCAGTGGACGCCACGCGCAGGAACTCGGGCCGTCGCCTCAGACGATCCAACACCGTTGCGGAAACGGGTTTCCCAACAACCCGGGGTTCCCTCGAGGCTGCGGTTGGCACATCCGCGGCTCGTGCCTCAGGCGGACAGCTTTTTGCGGCCCTTGGCGCGGCGGTTGGCCAGCACCTTGCGACCGCCAACGGTCTCCATGCGGGCGCGAAATCCGTGCCTGCGCTTGCGAACCAGCTTGGACGGTTGGTAGGTGCGCTTCACGACAACTCTCCGAAATCAATTGAACGGCGATTTGCCGCCCGTTCACTGCAAAGCATACCGGCGGGTGCGCCAGCAGCAGCGACCCGTCGAGCGGGCGCCTTATACGGATGCTGCCCTACGGCGTCAATGTTCGCTTGATTCCGGATGTTGCAGGAAGTCGAGCACCGCCGCGTGGAACGCATCGGGCGCCTGAAGCTGTGGCGAGTGACCCAGATCGGGAAATTCCACCAGCTTCGCGTGCGGAATTTGCGTGGCCGCCTCCTTGCCAAGCGCCGGATAATTGCCGAGGGCGGCTTGGACCGAAGCGGGAGCGAAATTCTTGCCGATCGCCGTGGTGTCCTTGTCCCCGATCACGAGCAGCACCGGCATCTGGAGGCCGCCCAACTCATAGACCATCGGCTGCGTATAGATCATGTCGTAGATCAATGCGGAGTTCCAGGCCACGATCTGGTGGCCGGGGCCTCGGTTCAGCCCTGCCAGCATCTGCACCCACTTGTCGTAGTCCGGGCGCCATGTGCCGGCGTAATACGTCTTCTGTTCGTACTGACGTATGCGGTCAGCCGACGTTTCCAGCTCCTGGCGATACCAGGCATCCACGCTCGGCCACGGAACGCCCTTCGCCTTCCAGTCTTCCAGGCCTACCGGATTGACGAGCACCAGGCGTTCGACTTCCGCCGGATACATCAGCCCATAGCGGACCGCCAACATGCCCCCGGTGGAATGCCCCATCACTGTCGCCTTGCCGATCCCGAGCGAGTTCAGCAGCGCATGCGTGTTCCCTGCGAGTTGCTGAAAGCTGTACTGGTAGCGGGCGGGCTTGCTCGATTTGCAGAATCCGATCTGGTCGGGCGCGATCACCCGATAGCCTGCCTCGGTCAGGACCGAGATGGTGCCCTGCCACGTGGCCGCACAGAAGTTCTTGCCATGGAGCAACAGCGCCACCTGTCCGCTCGGGTGCGCCGGTTTCACGTCCATGTAGGCCATGTCGAGCTCGGCACGCTGCGAGGTAAAGCGGTAGTGCGCCACCGGCCAAGGGTAAGCGAAGCCCTGCAGCTCCGGTCCATAGCTCGGGTCGGCACCAAGCGACGCCGTCGAGATGAACGCAAGGGCAAGGGTGGTGCCGAGAAGCGATAGGATCTTCATCTTCATCGGGCTTTCTGCGTGGGATCTACGCTGACTGGTGACAACCGGCCCAGCTAGCTTGCCGTCACCGGAGTGGTCCAGTATCTCGACGAGGAGAACCAGCGGAGTGGGGATACGGTGGTTTCGGCGACGCATCATCCTCGAACGAACCACCAACAAATCTGAGGCGCACATGAAAAGAACCCAAAACGACAACGCGATCGGACGGCGCACCGGCCTGGCACTTGGCCTCGTAGCTGCCGGCGGAGCACTATTGAGCAAGGCGGCCGAGGCCACAGAACTCAGCGGGAAAGGAATGGTCAAAATCACCGCGCTGTATGGCATGCCCAAAGATCCAGAGGCATTCGAGAAGTACTACGCCGAGACCCACATGCCGATGGTCTACGCCGCCCCGGGCCCAGTCCGTATCGAGCTTGGCAAACCGATGCCGGGACCTGACGGCAAGGCGCCCCCGTTCTATCGGATCACCGAGATATGGTTCCAGAGTGCAGAGGCCCTAAAGGCGGCACTCGGGAGCCCGGAATGGAAAAAAATTAGCGCCGACGTTCCGAACTTCGCGTCCGGAGGGTCAACGGTCCTGGTTTCCCCGTTAGAGTAGATCGTCGTCAGCGGCGGCCGTCGGCGCGCGCTATCGGCAGCCGGCGGCCATCTATTGAAAACGCAATGGCTGAACAGGGATTCAGGCGAGCAATCAAAGCCGCGCCATGACGGTCCGCGCGAAGTCCTCCGCCAGACGCCATTTGGTTTCGTTTCCGACGCCAAATACCATCTCCTGCAATCCGTCACGCTCCAGCCCCCGGATCCGCTCGATCAACTCGCCCGGTGTGCCGACCAGACACATCTCGCGGATCAACTCTTCATCGATCAGCTCGGCCTCTCCTGGATGTAGATCCGTATAGTGGAACTCGTGCGTTCGAAAATGCCGGTGTTCCGGAGGAGTCTGCTCAACCAGCTTGCAATACGGCTTCCAGATGCGCCGCAGGAAAGCGGGGGGCTCCATCCCCGTCTCCTGAACCATATCGTAGAAGTAATAAACGCTTGCCATCACATTAGCCCCGACCGTTCGCTTTACTCGATCGGAGTCCGCCGCCTCCCCGGGTTGCAGCACCACCACGTTCGTCAGTGTCGCGTTGCGAAAACCGGTAATGTCGCGTCCGTTCCTCGCCGCCCCTTGCCGCACGTGCGCCAACGCGTCTTGCACCGGCAATCCACGCGGTGGGATGGCAAACACCAGTCCATCCCCATACTCGCCCGCCAGCGCCATGGCTCGAGGTCCAAAACCGGACACATAAACCGGAATACGGGGCTGCAGGTTCATGAACCGGGTTTCATGCCGCAGCATCTTGACCGGCCGCGACCGCCCTTCGAACGCGTAATCCACGATCTCGCCATCCAGCAATCCGCGCATCACCCGCAAGTACTCGCCAAACGCCGCGATCCTCATCGGCTTCTGGCCCATCGTTCGCATCGCGGTATTTCCGGTGCCGATCCCTAGGAACACCCGTCCCGGCGCCATCCGGTTCAGCGTTGCCATTGCCGCTACCTGCACTGGCGGAATCCGAGTGCCGCAGATCGCCGTGCCAGGCCCGATGCGCAGTCGCTTAGTCTCCCGCGCAGCCAACGCGCAGACGACGTAGACATCGGAATACATCATCTGGCTATCGGCGACCCAGGCAGAGTCGTAGCCCAGGCCTTCAATGAACGGAAAAAACCCGATCTCATCGATATCCGCCATAATGCAGAAGCCAAATTTCATCTCTTCCCCTCCCGATTCTCACCGGTCTCCACGGTGGTACTGCGTTCGGCCCCGACTGTCAGGTTTGCTGGTGATGGCCGCAAGCCCGCACGGCGAGTTGCTTGAGCTATTCGTTATGATAACGGATTAAATCGTGATTCTAGGGGGCCATTCAATGCTCGCCATACGCGGTGATCGGCGCCTTGGGAGGCGTAGCCCACGCCCGTTCCCCGGACCTGGGACACGTGCGCGCTACACACGCACCGAAAGCGAAAGCGCATACGCCGAATCAGATTGCTCCGGCGCGGGCGAGCGTGGCAGGAAGCGCGCCATGCCGACCCGCCGATTTTTCCTGGCCAGCGCGCTTCCCGTGGCTCTCTCCGCACCGAGCTTTGCTGCCTCGGGGGAGAGTTTCGCCAAATTTGTTGACAGCGTTCGGGCCGAAGCCCGCCGGAATGGAATCAGGCCGGCCACCCTCGACAGCGCCTTTGCTGGCGTACTACCGAACCAGAAAGTGTTAGACCGGGACCACCATCAGCCCGAGTCCACCTGGACCTGGGTCCGCTATCGCGGCCTCGTCGTTACCGACAAACGAATCACCGAAGGCCGCGAGGCGTTCGCCGCCAACCGTGGCCTGTTCCAGCGAGTTCGAGCAACGCTACGGCGTCGGCTCCGGGGTCATTGCCGGCATCTGGGGCCTGGAATCCAGCTTCGGCTCCGGCACCGGTGATTTCCGCGTGGTCGAGGCCCTCAGCACGCTGGCCTGGGAGGGACGCCGCGCCAGCTTCTTCCGAGGCGAGTTGATGGCCGCGCTGAAAATTCTCGACCACGGCGATGTCGCTCCTGGCGCGATGACCGGCTCGTATGCCGGCGCCATGGGCCAGCCCCAGTTCATGCCCAGCAGCTATCTTCGCTACGCAGTCGATTTCGAAGGCCATGGGCGCCGCGACATCTGGAACAGCAAGGCGGATGTATTGGGATCAATCGCCAATTACCTGGCGCAGTCAGGCTGGCGTGCCAACGAGACCTGGGGCCAGGCGGTCAGTGTGCCGCCCAACACGGACGCCGTTGGCCGCGATGCGAAACGCCCGCTATCCGAATGGATACGCGCCGGCGTGCGCCCGCTCAACGGCCGCTGGGCCGCACCGGCCGATACGCAGGCCGGATTGATCATGCCGGATGGGGCAGGGGGCGAGGCCTTCGCCGTCTTCGGTAACTTTGCCGCAATACGGCGATATAACCCCTCGGACTTCTACGCGATCGCCGTCGGGTTGATCGGCGACCAGGTGGTGGCGTGAGGACCCCGCTGTTCCCTATCGTCATGGTTCGGGGGGCACCGGCCTTTCGTGCATCGACACCGATGCGAAGATGATTGCCGCCCGCCCGGCTATGATGACGAGAGTGGGGGCGGTCGTGGCGCGGCAGGCCGCTCTCGCCATTTTGGCAACCGCATGCACGCCGCCAACAATGCCGAAACCCGATCCGCACTATGTTCTCGGAGACGCCTACAAGGCAGGCAACGTGTGGGTCTACCCAAGGGAATCCTTCGATCTGGACGAAACCGGCATCGCCTCGATCGCCCAACATGCGCCCCATAGCCTGACTACAGATGGAGAACTGTTCGACCAGACTGCGCTCGCCGCCGCTCACCCCGCGATCCAGCTTCCCGCCATTGCCCGCCTCACCAATCTCGAGAACGGCCGCGAAGTCACTGTCCGGCTGAACGACCGCGGCTCCGGAGACCCTCATCGCCTGGTGGAAGTCACGCGACGCACCGCGACCCTGCTGGGTATGCCACCGAGCGGGATCGCTCGGGTGCGTTTGCGTGTCCTGCCAAACGAAAGCCACGCCGCCGCCGAGGCGGTGCCCGGGGCACCCTCTCTGGCCTTAATCGCCGCCCCGCGCGGCGCTGTGGAGGTCACGGAGTTGACACCGCTGCCGGGCGTCCGGCAAGGCCGCGGGCGCCCCTTGCCGGCGCCGGCGATCGCGGCCCCGGAACGAGCACCCACACCCGCGCCACCCATGCGGCTACCTGAAACGATCACCCAGGCGCCGCCCCACATCGGCAAGTTGATGGTGCGTTTGGATACGTTCGACAGTTATCAATACGCCGCCGTCCAACGTGCGAAGATGGACTGGGCCGGCGCGCAGATCCTGCCTGTGGTCAAAGGTCGCAGCCGTCACTTCCTGGTCGAGGTCGGTCCGCTGCCAGATGTTGCCGCGGCGGACGCCGTGTTGGATCGAGCACTGGCGTCAGGCATTCCGGATGCAAGAATCGTGGTGGATTAGGAGGTATCGTCGAGATGCTGACCCGTCGTCTTGGTTTGCTCGCGTCTGCATTTGTGTTCGGGGCAGGACCCGCGCTGGCACAGCAAAAGCGTCCAGGCGCTCGCAAGGGCAAGGACGTCGCCGCCCCCAGCGGCAGTCCCGCCGAAACCCCGGTTGGCGCCATCGATACCGCCGCCAAGTGGGCCTATATTGAGGACTACGATACCGGCGCCTCGCTGTTGGAGAAGCAGGCGGACGATCAGATGCCGCCATCGTCGATGACCAAGTTGATGACATTGTATCTCGTCTATGACCAGCTCAAGCAGGGCCGGCTGAAACTCGGAGACGAATTGCCGGTGACGGAGCGAGCCTGGCGCATGCAGGGCTCAAAGATGTTCGTGCAAATCGGCACTACTGTGAAGGTTGAAGACCTGATCCGCGGTGTCGTCGTCCAATCCGGCAACGACGCGGCGATCGTTCTGGCGGAAGCCATCGGCGGCTCGGAAGAACAGTTTGCCGACAAGATGAATGCAAAGGCCAAAGAACTCGGCTTAACGGACTCATTTTTCAAGAATTGCACCGGCTGGCCGGACCCAGAACAGCATATGAGCCCGCGCGATATAGCCACGCTCGCCGGCCGGATCATTCAGGACTTTCCCGATTACTACCATTACGATGCTGAGAAGTCCTTCCGCTACAACGGGATCGAGCAAGGCAATCGGAACCCGATGGTTCAGAAGGGGACAGCGGACGGTTTGAAAACCGGCCATACCGATGCCGGCGGCTTCGGACTTGTCGCAAGTTCAAAGCGCAACGGCCGCCGCGTGATCCTGGTTCTGAATGGCATGAACTCGATGCACGAGCGCGCGGAAGAGTCGGAGCGTCTGATGGACTGGGCGTTCTTCAATTTTGAGGACGTCACGCTATTCAGCGCCAGCGACGTCATCGAACGGGTTCCCGTCTGGCTCGGCGCCGAGCGCTCCGTGTCACTGGTGGCAAGTCGCGACGTGATCGTTACGATGCCGCGCAACTGGCGCCAGAAGGCTTCAGTCAAAGTTGCGTATGATTCACCGATCAACGCCCCGGTTGCCAGAGGCGACACGCTGGGCAAGCTGACCGTGACTGGCGAAGGCGTTCCTCATCTTGAGGTGCCTCTAATGGCGGCTGCGGACGTGCCTCTACTCGGCTTGCCCGGTCGCGCGATGGCGGTGCTGTCAAAGTACGTGACTGGTACGTGAGCCTTCATTCCCCTCGCGGCCCGTTCGTTACACTGGAAGGCGGGGAGGGGGCCGGCAAGACTACGCAGTCGGGCCTGTTGGCCGAAGCGCTGGCGAAACGAGGCATCGCCATCCTGCGGACGCGCGAACCTGGCGGCTCACCGGGTGCAGAACTGCTGAGAAGCGTCCTGCTCGGCGGCTCGATCGACTGGTCGCCGCGGGCCGAGACCTTGCTGCATTTCGCCGCCCGGGCGGAGCATGTGGCGAAGACGATCCAACCCGCACTGGACGCCGGCACATGGGTCGTTTGCGACCGTTTCTTTGAACTCGACGCTGGCGTATCAGGGGTATGGCCAAGGTGCCGACCGGGCCTTTATCGCCGAACAGATCCGACTACTGGGAATGGCGCCGGACCTGACGCTGGTGCTCGATGTTCCGGAAGCGATCGCCAATGACCGAAGGCGAGCGCGTGGCGGCGACGCGGACCGCTACGAGCGCCTGGACGCGGCCTTCCACGCGCGCGTTCGAGCGGGCTTCCGCGAAATTGCAGCCGCGGAGCCGGAGCGCTGCGTGCTGGTGGACGCGTCAAGAGACATTCAATCTGTCCATATCGCCATCATGACAACGGTATGGACACGGCTAACGTCAACGACGGAGTAGCCGCAACGCCGCGGCTTGACGTGGTGGCGTTGCCCCGATCAGTAACCCAGGGCTGACTGCTCGACCGGCGCCCAGCGGCCATCCTTGACCACCGTCAGGAACGAGCGGGTAGAACCATGGTGCTGATCCGGTCCAAACGATAGTTCCGACCCAAAAATATCCTTGTAGTCGTGGATGCTCTCCATTCCCTTGACGAAGCTGTCTACCGTCAAGTTCTTGCCAGCATTTGCCAAACCGGTCAGAACCACTTGCGCGGCGGTATAGCCGACTTCGCCATGGAAGTTAGGTTCCCGGCCATAGCGCGCCTTGTAGCGCTTGGCGAAATCCTGGACCTCTGGGCGGGGATCGTCCGGGTAGGCGTAAAGCGCCGGGGTCATGCAGTAAAAACCCTCGGTCGCGCCGCCAGGAAGCGTGGCGACCGCCGTGTCATAGGACGCAAACTGGCCCACCAGAACCACATTCCAACTCATCTTGCGAACGGTCTGAATGATGATGTTGGTGTCCCGTACGATGGTGCCCATCATGACGATATCACAGCCGGCATCATGAAGCTTGTTCATCGGCGCGTTGAAATCCGTATCGGTCGGCCGATGCGCAGTCGTCTCGACAACTTTGAGCCCGAGTGCCTGGGTCTCTGCGACAACCCCGGCGAGGACGTCCTTCCCGAAATCCGAATCCTGATAGGTGACGCAGAACGCCTTGCGGCCTTTGTTCTCGGCGAAGTATTTTACCGCGGCGCGCATTTCATCGTAATACGATGCGAACTGGCCGAACTTCAGCTTGTTGTAGGGTTCGTACATCGAGCGCGCGGCTGTCAGCGGGAACATATTCGGGACGTTCTTGGCGAACTGGGCCGGCATATTGGCGTCGTTCATCGGCGTGCCGCCGTTGTCGATCGTCAAGAAGACATTGTCGTTGTTCAGCAGTTTATTCATCGCCTGCACAGCCCGAGGCACCTGATACTGATTATCCTCGACGACGTATTTGATCTTTCGCCCGTTCACACCGCCCTTTTCATTGGCCTCATCGAACGCCATGCGGACGGCATCGCTGTTGTTGACGCCTTGCACAGCGGTCACGCCGGAGAGGTCGGTGATGGTGCCGATGGTGATCTCGGTGTCGGTCACACCGCGGACTGTGTCCGCCGCGCTCGCGATTGAAACGGACAGCAGCAGACCGCCGGCGAGAATGGGTAACCAGTACTTCACAGGCTTCAGACGCATAATGTTTTCCTTCCCGGGCCCAGCCGTGCCGCCACGGACGGGTTCGTTGCTTCCCGTATAGACGCTAGCCGGGTCCGTGGCGGTGGTAAAGGAAGGCGGTCCCTGCGCAGCCAAAACGTTTCCCTTGCGACGATCCTGGACCCACGCTCTGATCCCCGCCACACTCCCGCGTGGAACACAACCGGCGGGATCAACCCGCCCTGTCCAGGAAGCACCGTTCGATGCTCAGATCAGACTGGCGGCCTGCCCCGGAACAGGCGTCGGGAGGCTCAACGCGTCCACTGGCTGGCTGCTGCGCATGAGTCTGGCCGCACCCAAGGCCGTGGTGTCGAACCGCTTCGCCGACCTCATACCGGGCCTGACCGCGGCCGTCTCATTCAGTTTGGCCGATATTCTGCTCAAGGTCGTGTTCCTTGACGGCATGGACGCATTATCGCTCGCAACCCTGCGCGGCGTCGTGGTCGTTGCCTTCTTTATCGTCTGGCTGCGCGTCAGGCCGCCGGCTCGCCGGCACGCGCCGCGGGAAAGGATGATCGCGCTAGGCATCGGCCTGCTGTTCTCGGTTACTATGTTCGGCCTGTTGCAGGCGATCGCGCTGCTGCCGGTATCGATCGCCATCCTCGCCTATTTCGTCTACCCGCTGCTGACGGGTCTCGCCGGCGCCGCAACTGGTGTCGACCGGGTCGGTTGGCGCGCGTTCGCCGCCGCGGCAGCCGCCTTTACCGGCCTAGCTATGATGCTCGGATTTCATTTGGAGGCGCTGGCGCCAATCGGCCTTGCCTGTGCCTTCATCGCCGCTATCGCCCGTGTCGTCACATTGCTGCTGACCAGAGCATATCTCAACCGGGCAGATGCGCGGTTGACGACTTGGTATTCGATGGTGCCCTCGACCGCGGTATATTTGGTGGCCGTCGCCGTCCTACGCACCTGGACGCTTCCGGCGACTGCAATTGGGTGGGGTGCCTTCCTTGGCGTGACCATCACGACAACACTGTCGACCCTGCTGATCTACATTTCCACCGCTCGGGTTGGACCATTTCGCACCGCGCTGCTGATGAATCTGGAGCCGTTGCTAACATCCCTGTTCAGCATCTTGTTGCTCGGCGAGACCCTGACCATGGCACAAGCGGCAGGTGCGGCCCTGATGATCGCATCGCTGGCGGCATTCCAGGCAGTCCGGACGCGGTAGGTGATCCGGCTGCGAATACTTCAGTGGAGACCGAAGTATTCCTTGGCTTCGAGGCACCCAAAGGCCGTGCCACCGCGTGAAAGCTTTATTCCGCGCGGTGTGTGTTGCTTCTCAGCTATCTTTCTACCGAGAGATAGATATTGACGAAAGAGATGTGGAAGCTGGCAGAACCCTCGAAGAAGCTGGGGCGGCGCCCCCCTCACACCAACACAACCGGCCGCACCGGCGCCCCGGTCGCGCCACGGATCTTCGTCGCCAACAGAATAAAGCACGCGGCATAGGCCCGCGCAGCCGCCAGTTCTTCCAGCGCCAGATTCTCAATCAGATAAACCCCGCACTCGGCGAGAGCGAACTGGTGCACCGGCATCAACAAGCCTTTGTCGGGGTTCGGCAGCACTTCGACGGCCATGTTGTCGGCGCCGATCGCAACCACCCCCTGATCAACCAGCCATTTCGCCGCCGGCACGTCGATACCCGGCTCTCCCTCTAGATATCTGGCGTTGTCGACACCGAAGTACCGCCCCCAACCGGTCCGGATCAGCGCGATGTCACCCGGTTCGACGGCAAATCCACCGGCGTCCGCAGCCCGTTTCAGATCGTCCGGCGTAACAGTCTGCCCAGGCGGCAAATGCGAGGCCCCGCCGACATCGAACAGCACCGCGCGCGTAATCATCGGCGGCGCATGCTCGATCCCAAGCCGCTCCAACCCCCAGTCCGTCACCACATCAGCCGCGGCATTCCCGTTGTAGAGCATGTCGCCTTTGGAAAAATGCCCCAACGCGTCGATATGCGTGCCGACATGCGCCGTCATTTCGATGCGTTCCAGATTGGTGCCGGCGTCATTGGTCGCTCCCATCTTGCGCCGCCGCTTGATCGTGTCGCGCCATGACCCGAAGATCGACATCAAAAACGGGGTCTGATTTGGCGCCATAAACGGCGCGCCCATGAAGATCTCGTGGCTCACATCGTAGATACGCCCCTGACGGACCGAGCCCAAGGCGGCTAGCCGCTTTTCTACGGTCAGCAGATTGCCGGCGCCGATCTGGTCGGCTGCTCCCCATTGCGAGTGACTATGGATCACCATCTGGACGCTCCGTTTCTCCTGGTTCCATCAGCGTGCCATCCGGATCCTTACCTAGGCAACCGCCGCGGGGCTGGGCAACGCGTCGCCATCGAGACAGGATCGCCCGCATGACCGACCCCAAACCGCTTTCCAGCCTCCGTCTCTGGCTTCTGCTGGCAGCCGCGTTTGGCACCTTTTCCGTCGGTGCCGGCTTCATGCACGCCTACACCGTCTTCCTGGTTACCTTCATCGACGTGTTCGGCTGGAGCCGAGCGGAGGTCTCACTGGCTTATTCGGTGTCGCAGATCGTGACAGGGGTGAGCTCGCCGCTGGTCGGCTGGTTGGTCGACCGATTGGGACCCTCGCGCCTGATCCTGATGGGCGGAGCCCTGCTGACCGTAGGCCTGCTGGCGAACGCCGAGGCGACACAACTCTGGCACGTCGTCCTGCTGTACGGCGTGGTCATGACGCTCGGGGCGAACTGCCTCGGGCTGGTCGTCTTCGTGCCTCTTCTATCGCGCCATTTCGTGCGCAATCGCGGCATGGCGGTTTCCGTCGTGCAGTCGGCCAACGGCTTCGCCCGGGCGTTTTCCGCTCCGGTCGCCACGCTGATGATCTCCGGTTTTGGCTGGCGCGGGGCCTATCTCGCACAGGGCGCCTTCATGGCGGTGCTCTTGCTGCCGTTGGCGGCGCTGTTCCGCGGCATAGGGCAGGGCGGCCGCCGCCGCGTCACGGACTCCGAGGGCTGGACTGTCCGCCAAGCCGTCCGCACGCCGCATTTCTGGCTTCTCTTCGCGGTCTACATGTTCACCGGCTTGGGCAGCTTCCTGGTCGCGCTGCACCAGTTGGCATTCGCAGTGGACATCGGGTTCGACAAGCTGTACGCCGCCGGCGTGCTCGGGATGGGCGCCTTTCTGTCGCTGCCCGGCGTGATCATCACCGGGACCCTGTCTGATTACGTTGGGCGAGAAATCTCCGCTATCGTTACCTACGGCACGTCGATTATCGGGGTGGTGTTCGCGCTGATGATCACCGCGCCCGATCAGCACCTGCTGCTGTGGCTGCACGCGTGCTTCTTCGGCCTGACTTGGGGCGCGAGGGGACCTGCGATCACCGCCAAGACAGCCGATCTGTTCCCTGGCCCGAACCTCGGTGCGATCCTCGGCGTCATCACTATCGGCACCGGCCTCGGCGCCGCCGGCGGCTCCTGGCTGGCCGGGTTCGTGTTCGACACCACCGGCAGCTACCGGGTCGCCTTCACCCTGTCCATCGTGTTCTATGTTGCCGGAAGCGTCGCCTTTTGGGCGCTGCGCCGTCCCCCCGCGATTCGCGTCTGACGCAGAGCAGGAGGGGGCTTGGAATCCTCGAGGAGGGACACAGCATGCTGTTTCTGGTGATTAGCGAACCCCGCCCCGAACGGCCGTCCAGCGTAACCGCTGCCCGCCAAAGCTACTGGACCTGGGTCCAACCTCTGATCGACAAGGGTGAGGTGCGTTCAGTCCACGCCAAATTTGGCCGCGGCGCCGCGGTCCTGTTCGACGTCCCATCTAACGAGACCTTGCACGCCCACCTCAACGCGTGGGCAGACATCATCCCCGCGACATTTCAGGTGCACGCGCTCATCGATCCCGCAAGCGCGAAGCGTTTCCTGGGGGAGCAAGCGGGGTAGCCACGGCATGCCCACCCTCGACGTCGCGACGGGAGCCATCCTCGTCTACCGGCTATTCGACGTCGCCTTCGCCATTGACTTGGCCAAGGCCGAGGAGACCTGGGCGCGAACCGGGCGCACCGGAAGCTCCCGCGGGCGGCTGACGGCGACGCCGGCCAAGGCAGTCGCGTTCGGCGTCGCGCCGGTCGCGATTGGCCTCGGCACCATCACACTCCCCCTGCCGGTCGGGTCGGCGCAGGCCACCGTTACCGCTCGGTTGTATGAGTTCGGTGTGGTCAGCATCGCCCTGAAGGTGCCAGTCGCCGACCTGCCGTGGGTCGCGTTTGCACAGCGGGTCAATGCGGTGGACCGCGCAGTCGGCCTGGACCCGGCCACCGCGCTATGGACAGAGCTCCTGAACCGCGTGCGGCAAGGCGTCGGTGGCGCTCTGATCCGACCCACCCCAATGACCCTTGAAGAGGATTACCTCGTCGGCATCGCCAACACATTCAGCGAGCCTGTGACCGCAGAGGCGCTAACGAATCGTATCGATCTCGTCCCCATGCTGTCCGGTGAGCAGCGCGAGCTGTCGGAAGGTGCGACGCGCGACCTGCTGCGCCATCGCTATTCATATTACACCGACGATCTCGTCGTGCTCACGTGGGACCGCGCCTTCATCTATGAACCGCGTGGCGACGCCGACGTGATCGACGTGCTGGAGGTAGCGAACGCTCAGTTGCTGGAAATGCGTTATTACGACGAGCTTTTGGACGCCGAGCTGCCACGGATGTACGACTTGGTCGAGGCCACAAGACGCCGCTGGGCGTTGCCGGGTGCCCGCCGATTTGCCGACCTGGCTCGCCGTTTGTACACCCTGGTTGCCGAAGTAACGGAATTAACGGAGAAAGTGGATAACGCATTGCAGGTGACGGAAGATGTCTATCTCGCCCGCATTTACGCCGCCGCCCTGGATCTTTTCCGCGTTCCCACCGTGAGCGCTGCGGTTGACCGCAAGCTGTCGATCATCCGGGACACTTACACTGCGTTGTATGACGAGGCCCACGCCAGCCGGTCCGAGATGTTGGAGATCATCATCCTGGTGTTGATCGCCGTGGAGATCGTATTGGCGGTGGTTCGATAGCAGTCGTCGGGAATTCGGGGCCAGCGCTTCGATACGCTGACCCCGTTGCCCGATTAGCCGTCAGGCAGGCTTCACGACGTAGCCGTAGGCAGCGTTGCTGCGTCCGCCGCCGTTGTCGAGATACGCGGCCTTCATTTTCGAAATGCCGTCCATCGGCAATTCATTGGCGGCAGCGTGGAGATCCAGATGATAGTGACGCGCGCCGTTATACCCAAGGATCGCGCCTTTCACTGGCCCGTCGGCGGCGCCTAGGGGAGCAAAGCCGTGCTTCTTCTGCATGTCCTCCGGGATTTCCAGACGCCGGAACGCTTCGATCTGCCACTGGGGCGACCCGTACCAGACCGAGTTGGTTCCCCAGAAGATGTGGTCATGTCCAAGACCCTTGATCAACGCTCCCATCATGGCGGCGCAGAACCGCGGGTTGGCTGTCGCGGAGACCGCGAAGCTAGTGCCGATATCCGAGTACACATTGTTGACGCCATATTTCTGCGGGATCGCGGCGAGGTCTGTGATCCATTTGATCTCACCGGTCCGTTCGAATTCGGCGAGGACGTCGTTCGTGTTCTCCATGAAGGGCTGCAACGCGGAGTGGTACATTATGAAGTTGATCTGTGGCCAGTCCTTCGCCGCCTTCGGCACATCGTCGACCGTGGCGTACTTCCAGGCACCCCCTGGAATTGAAGTTTCATAATCCTTAGGCAACAGGCCCTTATGGATACAGATATTGGTGATTCCCGACTTGACTACCTTCTCGTAGAACGGGTACATGACCTTTTCATCATCGAGTCGGAACGGATATTTCGTGGTCTGCGGTGACAGCGGATCGCCGATCGTGTAGCCTTTCCAACTCGTTGGCCTGACCACCTCGATAACCCTGTCGACCTCTTCCATCCAGCCGGGTTGTTTCGGCGTAAACAGCGAATGGAACAGCAACCGCTTTGATCCGGCGACACTGTTCACGTCGGCGGCGCCCTGCTTAATCTGGTCGTTGGTCAGGAACCATTTATCTGGGTCGTCGAAAGGCGCACCGCTCAGCAGAGCGATTTTCGTATCGCTGTCGAAGAAGATTTCCTTCACATAGTTCTGGAACTTGTACCGATCGATCCCCATGCCAATCGGCTCTTTCTTGAGGTCCGGATACCAGTTCGCGGCAGCATATTGCGCGAGCCCCGTCAGACCTTCCCAGCTGTAGTCGTCGCGGACGAAATGGGTTTGATCATCGAAAATGAACTGCCCAGACAAGGCCGACGCTCGTGCCGCTGCTGCGTCTGGCTCCTTCGCCTCAGCAGGATCGACCTTGAATACTTGTCCGTAGACTTCGTTCATGGCCACGAAGGCGGCGGCCATGCCGGAAGCGGTACGCAGGAACTGGCGTCGATCCAAACCGAGCTTGCGTCCGGTTTCGTCGGCGAAGGCTTTGATGCGGCCTTCGACTTTACGCTGATCCGCGGACTGCGGCAGCGGGTTGAATTCGCCGTTGGATACCATCTGTGTCGGTACCGGAGAATTAAAGGCCGCTGATTCTGCAGGTGAGAGTAGTGCGAGTTCACGCTCGCTCAAGTAACCGCCCATCGATTTTTCCCCCTTGGTAGTGAACGCTGTGCATCCACGAGGCGGAAGAAGCCGCCATTCGGCCAATTCCGCTCTTGGCATTTTTGGTTAGATCAATCGTCGCAAACGACTCTCACCCTGTCAAGCCGCGAGGTCGACCCCAGGGTTCGCGCCCTGACATTCCGAGTGACTCGGCGCGGAGCAATCAGCCGCAACCATCTGTCATGACGCGTCCCCGAACCTTCGCTATAACCCTGCCATGTCCGCCCCCGAACCGCGTGCCAATCCAACGCTTCTTGGTCACCACGAGGCCGAAACGACTATTCTGGACGCGATCCGCGCGGAGCGGCTGCACCACGCCTGGCTGATCACCGGCCCGGAGGGGGTTGGCAAGGCCACCCTGGCCTACCGCTTCGCCCGCCGTCTGCTTGCCGGACGCCCGGCTGTAGACTCCCTGTTCCTTGATCCGTCCAGCCCGGTCTTTCGTCGCGTCGCCGCCAACTCCCACGCTGACTTGCTGACCATCGAGCGCGTCTTCAACGAGAAGACCAAGCGCATGAAGACCCAGATCGCCGTCGAGGATGTGCGCCGGATCACCAGCTTCATGTCACTCACCCCGGCCGAGGGCGGTTGGCGGGTCGTCGTCGTCGACGGTGCCGAGGAACTCAACCAAGCTTCCGCCAATGCCCTGCTGAAGATCCTCGAGGAACCCCCGCCGCGCGCCATTCTGCTGCTGGCCTGTGCCGCGCCCGGGCGCCTGTTGCCCACCATTCGCAGCCGCTGCCGCCGGTTGCGACTGACTTCACTGGCCGACGAGCCCATGGCTGAACTGATGGTGCGTTATCTTCCGCAACTCGATGTCGAAGAACGCGGCCGCCTGCTCACGCTGGCCGAGGGCTCGCCCGGCCGGGCTCTCATGTTGGCCGAGGATGAGGGCCTGAAGGTTGCCATGCTGGTGGACAAGCTGCTGTCCGATTTGCCCGACGTCCCCACTTCTCGTGGCTACGAGATCGCCGACGTTCTTGGCCGCAGTGAAAATGGTTTCTCGACGTTCATGGACCTCGTTCGCGCGGGTGTAGCCGGCGCTGTCAGGGAAACCGTCCGGGGCAGGGGGGATGCCGAACAGGAACGCCTTGTTGCACTGCGTCCGCTTGATGCGTGGGGCGAGCTATGGCAGGGCCTCACCCGACTGCAGGACGAGACCGAACGCTTCGCTTTGGACAAACGTCAGGCGATTGTTGCTGGAATTGGGATGCTCACTGGCTCTGCCTGAAGCGGCACTAACTGAAGAAGATCCATGACCCAAACCGTCTATGTCACGACCCCGATCTATTACGTGAACGGTGCGCCCCATATCGGCCACGCCTATACCTCGATCGCTGCCGACGCGATGGCCCGCTTCAAGCGGCTGGACGGCTACGACGTCTTCTTCCTGACCGGCACAGATGAGCACGGCCAGAAAGTCGAGCAAGCAGCGGCCGCAGCGGGCGTCGATCCTCAGACTTTCACCGACGGAATTTCCGCCGACTTCCGGGCCATGACCGACGCCATGGGTGTTTCCTACGACGACTGGATCCGCACCACGGAGCAGCGTCACAAGGTTTCTTGCGCCGAACTCTGGCGCCGGATCGAGCGAAACGGCGACATCTATCTCGGGCAATACGAAGGCTGGTATGCCGTCCGCGACGAGGCTTTCTATGACGAATCCGAACTGACCACGCGTGAGGATGGCGCCCGTGTCGCCCCCAGCGGCGCACCGGTGGAGTGGGTCCGCGAGCCCTCCTACTTCTTCCGCCTGTCCGCCTTCCAGGATCGGCTGCTAAAGCATTATCAGGAAAATCCGGAGTTTATCGCGCCATCCTCACGTCGAAATGAAGTCACGAGCTTCGTCAAAGGTGGCCTGAACGACTTGTCGATCAGCCGCACAACGTTCAACTGGGGTGTTCCGGTGCCCGATGCCCCCGGCCACGTGATGTATGTCTGGCTTGACGCGCTGAACAACTACGTCACCGCCTGCGGCTTCCCGGACGAGACCGCGCCGCGCTGGCACTATTGGCCGGCTGACGTGCATTTTGTCGGCAAGGACATCATCCGCTTCCACGCCGTGTATTGGCCCGCCTTCTTGATGGCCGCCGGTCTGCCGTTACCCCGCCGCGTGACCTCCAATGGCTGGTGGCTGATGGACGGCGAGAAGATGTCCAAATCCCTCGGCAACGTCGTCGAGCCGCGCAAACTTGCGGAAATTTTCGGGCTCGATCAGATCCGCTACTTCTTGCTGCGTGAAAAACCGTTCGGCGCCGATGGCTCACTAAGCCACGCCGCGATCATCAGCCGCATCAACGTGGATCTCGCCAACGATCTGGGCAATCTCGCCCAACGTTCGCTATCCCTCATTGCCCGCAACTGCGCCGGCGTCCTCCCAGCGCTCGGTGCCCCAATGGAGGAGGACACCGCTCTTCTGCAAGCGGCCGCGGCGCTGCCCGACCTGATGCGAGCCAACTTCGACCGCCAGACGTTCCACGAGGGACTGGAGGAAGTTTGGAAGGTCATTCGTTCCGCCAACGGCTACATCGATCGGCAGGCGCCCTGGGCGCTGAACAAGACCGATAAGATGCGAATGGGGGAGGTCCTTCGCGTGCTGATCGATGCGATCCGCGTTGTCGCCACGCTGCTGCAACCCGTCATGCCAGCCAGCATGTCCCGAATGCTCGACCAACTCGGAGTTTCTCCTGATGCCCGTAGCTTCGCCGGGTTGGCTACCCCTATTAGGGATGGCCAGATCCTGCCCCAGCCGCAAGGCGTCTTTCCCCGCTACGTGGAGCCAACCGCCTGATGCTTGTGGATAGCCACTGCCACCTCGACTACTTCACGCCGTTGGAATTCCCCGAAATTCTGTCACGCGCCGCTGCCGCCGGCGTGCATGAGATGGTGACCATCGGCACCACGCTAACCCAATCGGAGCGGCTGTTGCCGTTGACCGAGCGATTCGCGAACCTATGGTGCACTATCGGCGTCCACCCGCACCACGCCGCCGAGGCGCCGGTCCCTTCGCCCGAAACGCTGGCGGAAATGACGCGCCATCCTCGCGTCATAGGCATTGGCGAGTCCGGGCTCGATTATTTCTAC
Organism: uncultured Alphaproteobacteria bacterium; assembly: GCA_963819345.1. Lineage (GTDB taxonomy): Bacteria > Pseudomonadota > Alphaproteobacteria > Acetobacterales > Acetobacteraceae > Rhodopila. The sequence goes on along the minus strand of CAWFVX010000003.1, from coordinate 239,237 downwards.
GACAAATCGCCGCGTGACGTTCAGGCCGACAGCTTTCGGTCCCACATCCGCGGCGCCCGCCTCGCTGGCGTGCCCCTTTGCATCCACGCCCGCGACGCAGACGACAATATTGCGCTGATTTTGCAGCAAGAACACGATATGGGCGGAGATTTCGATTTCCTCCTCCATTGCTTCAGCTCCACCCGCCGGCTTGCCGAAGTCGCTCTGGAGATGGGCGGCTACATCAGCTTTTCCGGCATTCTTACCTTTCCTCGGTCCACGGAGCTTCGTGAGATCGCCAAGGACGTGCCGCTTGACCGCCTGCTAGTGGAAACCGATGCGCCCTACCTGGCTCCGGTGCCATTCCGCGGCAAGCGCAACGAGCCTGCCTGGGTCGCCCATACGGCCAAAGTGTTGGCCGGCTTACGTGGCATGACACCTGAGGCGCTCGGGGATCTGACAACCGCCAATTTCTGCCGCCTGTTCCGAAAAACCGCCGTATGAAAGTGACTTTGCTTGGAACCGGAGCCTCTGCCGGTGTGCCGATGATCGGTGGTGCCGACGGTAGCGGCGATTGGGGCGATTGCGATCCGGCCGAACCGAAGAACCGCCGCACGCGCTCGTCTATCGTGATAGAAACATCAAAAAATCAACGACTTTTGGTGGATACTTCGCCGGATATGCGAACGCAGTTGTTGGACTGTCGTATTCCTGGCGTGGACGCCATCCTGTTTACGCATGCTCATGCCGACCACATCACCGGGCTGGATGATGTCCGCATCCTGAATCGGATTGCCAACCGGCCTCTGCCGGCGTTTGCCACCGCCGACACGTTGGCCGAAATGACGCATCGCTTCGCATACGCCTTCAGACCCTGGGATCCGCCGCACTTCTATCGCCCTGTTTTAGAAGCAAAACCCATCAAGCCTGGCGACATCGTCGACGTCCACGGGCTGCCGGTCCACGTTTTCGCCCAGAACCACGGCAGAGTTGAGACGCTCGGTCTGCGGATCGGTGACTTCGCTTACTCCACGGATGTCGTGGCCTTGGATGAAGCAGCGTTCGGGGCGCTGAAGGGCGTGGACACTTGGGTGGTGGACTGCTTTCTGCGTCGAGAGGTGCACTGGACGCACGCCAATCTGAGCATCGTTTTCGGCTGGGTCGAGCGATTGAGACCGCGCCGTACCGTGCTGACCCATATGGGAATTGAGATGGACTGGGCCTGGATGCAGGCAAATCTGCCGAGCGGTATCGAGGCGGGCTACGATGGCATGGTATTGCGCGTCCGGTGATTCATCGTCGAGGCGACGGATTTGGGCTTGCCAGCCTTGCACGGGTTAGTGCCGCGACTTAACATAATATCCATTATGCGGTCTTCGGTTGGTAGCAGCAATATAGAGGTGGCACCCCTCTGCAAAATAGAGATGACACTCCCTCGGGTTTTGGGGTCCCGGGAGATGCGTCACGGCGGTGCTGTCGATGAGCCGCTGTGCGGCCCGCTTGTCCGGCCGGTCGACGTTGGCGCAGGCGATCCGCTATGCCCAGGCGCAGCGCCAGCGCTCCTACCGCGAATGCACCTGGGGGTTCCCGACATCAAAGAAGCGCGGACGCAGCGGCCCGTGTGCAGGCGTTGCTAGTTTGTCCCGAGTGGAAATACGGAGGCTCCGCTCCAGCGTACGCCCAACTGCCCTCCGTGCGCTCGAATGCCGGTCAAAAATTCACCGGGAACGGCTCGACCATCGATGTCGAGTTGCATCCCCGCATTTCCCCTTGTCAGCCGTACTCGCCCGCGAAGAGGCAGGCCGGGGAAGGATTCAACGCTTTCCATCGCCCAGCGAGTTCCGTCGTGCATCCACACCGACAAAGTGCCCTCGGTTTCACTGTTTCGTTGAATAAGCGCGGCGTTCATGTGCGTGTCGGATCCGGCCCCGCGATAGGCAACGACCGAAACATGCGCGCCAAAGGCAGACGCGTTGAACTCATACCCGAATCCAATTTCGGTTGCGTCTGTGGACGGTCTGATCATCAGGCAAAGGTCTTCGGAATGAGCCTTCAGCGCACCGTCATTGTCGGCTTCGGGAGTTCCGAAAACAAGCTCGAACGACCTCCACACTTCGCGCGCGAAACGCCTGCGTTGCGAGACCTCAATGCGCTCCTCAGCCACCACTCTGCCTCGTTCCGGCGCGAGAAGCGCCGCGGTGCCGGCGAATACGTGGCCATGATGAGCTTCATCACGGACGTTGAGGAGTCGAATATCGTGAACACCGCCATATGGTCCGAGAAAGAAATAGTCCATCGGCTGCCACGTCTTCCGATCGAGCAGCCAAAGCCCGCTCATCGACGCGCGGCGCAACTCACGCATCGATTTCTGGCTCTCACCGACCAGAACGAAATCGGAGGTCGCGGCCAGCCCCCGCGAATAGATCGGACAGCCGGAGTCCCAGAGCGTAGCGTTGGAGTTCAAATCAATCACCGAACCCAAGTTGCTGTCACAAGCAATACGCTGGCCTTCCTCCGTCACCCAAATGTTGTGCAGACCCGTGCGGTTTTTTATCCGCTCGACGCCGAGCAATTGCATATCGGGATAGCTGAAGGTGGCGAGAGCCGAGCCCCTTCCGTATTGGTGCGCAACAACGTAGAGCACGCTATTCTTCTCAAAAACAGAATTGAGGTGATCCCCAATGAGCTTCTCCGAGTCGAGACGGTCCCAGCGGGCGGCCGAAATTCTTGTTTCCTGGATGATATCGGGTCGCTTCAGATCGATAACGGAGACGGCATTTCGTCCGGTATTAGTGCAGATCACGCGCCCATCGGAGCCACAAACGATCTGATGGGGTTGCGAGAGAAAACCCTGCGTCTGGCGCGCGCCCGCGGATAGGATACCGATTTCCGATTGTGCATAAGTCGCAACATCCACCAGACGTCCATTATCCAGAAGCGAATGCGTTAGAACCAAATCTTCGCCTCCCGGGAACCATGAAATACCGTAGTATTCTCCGCGCTCCCACTCGAGCGGAACCACACGCTTCGCATTCAACTCGACCAGCAAGAGCGCGCGCGTCGTCGAGACCAGCGCGTAAATTTCATTCTCGGGACTTTTAGCCTCTTCGCATGACACAAATTCCATGGGCTTATGTTTTGGCATATGCGATACTACACAACTCCAGTTGACGACATAGGGTTTGCCACACTGCGGTACACAACTCCAGTTGACGACATAGGGTTTGCCACACTGCGGTACACAACTCCAGTTGACGACATAGGGTTTGCCACACCGCGGTACACAACTCCAGTTGACGACATAGGGTTTGCCACGCCGCAGTAATCAACAAAGACAGGAACATTGCTGCAAGTCGCTGCGGATGGAAGAGCAAGATCGCTAGGGTTCCGCCTCGGCAATAGATTGAAAACGTTTGGGATCAGGAAGAACGGTTTCGAGGGCGGTCGCGAGCTCAGTCTCATTTCCGAAAAAGATAAAGTCTTTGTTTGCGGCGAAGTTTGTTTCCACCACCTCGTTTGGTGACGAGAACTATCCGGACGGCCGGATCACGGTTCAGTTTGAAGGCACGCCCCTGCCGTTTCGGGTGTTCGACAAGATCCAGACCGTGACGCCGGGTGCGATTGTCGAGAACAGACGGTTTGGTGCTGCGCTGGCGATGGTGAAAGAGCATCAGGCGGCCTATGCGCCGGGTCGGCCGCCGAACAATCTGAAGCGCCTGGCATGCCGACGAAGAACCGGACGTGGTGGGTTGGCTTGCCGCGCATCTCTCCCGGGATCGACGGACGCACGGCTGCTCCATGATGCTGGATGGCGGGTGAGGGCCTCAAGATGCCTGCGGCCCGACGGTGGTGTCAGCTGAGGTCGCCGATGGCGCAGTCGAATGACGGTTCCCGAATACCGGTCACTACCCAGCCGTTCCCCGGTGGATTCCAAGCAGTGATGAAGGTGTAGAGGCACTTGGTGACCGATTGGTCACCGCCAACGAACTGCGTTTGCGTGGTCTTGCGGCCCTTCTTGTCCTTGTCGGTGGTGGTCACGGCGGAGACCGGCGTCGTATCGACCGAAATCTTCGCCCATTGGAACGCACGTGCCCCGTTGCCCAAATCGATCTGATTCACCGGCGGCCCGTAGGCCAATTCGACTTCGCGAATGTCCTGACCGACATAGCCCCGCATTTTATCGGCCACGCAGCCGACGAGCAGTGTCGCCGCAACAGGGAGTACAAACACAAATTTCATTCTGGAGCCTTTACATTCCGGGCTGGCATCACAGAGCAAGGCCAGGTCGGCAGCCTCCGCTCTTCAGGACCGCGCTCGGTATGCGCATTCCGCGTCTTACTTGAACGTGTTACAAGTCTGCAGGGTGCCGCTTTGCAAACCTGCGGAGAGCCACTGAATTCGTTGCGCTGACGACCCATGAGTAAAGCTGTCCGGGACGACCGCGCCACGACCAGACCTGCGAGCCAGCCGGTCATCACCGATTGCCGACGCTGTGGACACCGCCTGGCGGATGTCAGCGTCGTCGATGTTACCGTGACGCCGGTTCATATGGTAGGCCCATACGCCGGCCAGACAATCCGCCATCAACTCAGTCCGGACAGAGAGATTATTTGACATTTTCGCGTCCGCTTGTTCTCTGGCGTCCTGAATTTTCGGCAACAGCCCAATCAGGTTTTGCACGTGGTGGCCGACTTCATGGGCGATGACGTAGGCATAGGCGAAATCACCGCCACCGCCAAGTTGCCGCCGCATATCCTCAAAAAAGGATGTATCAAGGTAGAGCTTGTGATCCAGCGGACAATAGAACGGTCCCATCGCTGATTGCGCAGTTCCGCAGCCGGAGTTGGTCGCCTCGGAAAACAGCACCAAAATCGGCTTCTCATATTGGCGGCCACCTTGTTGCGGAAGGATCTCGGACCAGACGTCTTCCGTCTCACCAAGTATCCTCGCGACAAAATTTCCGATCGCATCCGTGGGCGTGCCCTGCCGGACCGGTGCGGAGCTCGTGGGCGCCGTCGACTGACTGACCATCTCTGCACCGCCGATCAGTAATCGAGGATCGATGCCGGTGGCCCACCCCACGAGTGTCAGAACAACAATAACACCGACGCCTAGGCCGCCCCGGGTGGCACCGCGCATCCCGCGCCGGTCCTCGATATTACCCGACGCCCGGAGGTCATCGTCTTGCATCTCGCTGCTCGCTCCCGGTTCAGGGGACGGATTTCCCTTAACGCGAATACGGCGGGATCGGCCGATGTTTCCGCGTGTTGCGCCGACGATCGACGCGGTCGGTGGTGTGCTTGATCTGGCAGCCCGTTAGGGCGAGGATGGAGGGGTGTTACGCCGTCGTCAAGCTTCCGACCAAGCAGGGTTACGCGCGGCGCACACTGGCTTTGGCGCTTGACCCACTCACCGTTGGGGCGGTGGTGGTACCGTGTTGCGCGAGGTGACGACCAACGCACACTGCGCGAAGTTATTTAAGGTTTCTAACGAACCTTCGAAGCACCCGCGCGATCGCTTCGGCCATTTTTGCACCCTGGAATGCAAAATTCCTGACGAGCATTTTCGGAAGCATGCTCAGCGGGTAATCTCGGCGACGGGCTTCCGGCGCGGACGAAGAGATGATCGGCTGGCCTGCTTCAACGGACGCACCGGATAATTTGGCCATCACCCGGGCGGTTTCTATGAGATAAGCGTAACCGAAATGACGATCCGGTTCCAAATGGGCGCCCTCGGCCCATTCGTTCCAGGCATTGATAAAGACGATCCGCTCGCTGGCGTCCGGCACCGCAAAGGTATTTTCACAGGCCGCGGTGAGCCAGGAATGATATGCAGCGGGCGTGGCCCCGACAAAGGAGAGGCCTTTGCCGGGGCGGCGTGCTTCATTATCCCAACTCGGGCAGACGCCGGGGAAAAAGCGGAAAGCCGAAGGTTGGTTTGCAATGGCGCCGGCCGACAGATCAGCGTAGTCGACGACCTGGCCCCTATATTCGGAATCAAAGTGGATCAGCGCGTCGCGATGGTTGATGTCGTCGACGCCTGTGTTGTGGGGAGGAAAGCCGGCGGCGGCGTCCATGCCATACGGGCGGGGGTCGACATCGCCATAGACCTGGGCCATCACGATGTAGGGATCGCCGAGCCCAACGGCCCGAAAGTGCGTCCGCCACAGTCCGACTGTCTCCCGCGCGTTTGGCAAGATCTTCGGCCGGTATACCATCAGCAAAGGACGGCCGTTGATCCGGATATAGCGTGGGTCGCGAAATAGCGGCTCAAGCGATACGGCGAAAGCGATGTCGTCCGCGGCGGAATGAGCTTGGCTGATGAGTACTTCCTCATCGCTGCCGTCCCAGCGGCGAGACCAGTTTTCATTCGCCCAGTTGATGCAGAAAGGTAGGTCAATCTCCGGATGATCGAGCAGAAGCCGGATCGGCGTATCGAGCAGCGTTTTGCCGCCAAACCAATAGTAGTGAAAGCATAACCCTTCCAGACCATAGCCACGAACGAGTTCCGCTTGCCGTTCGAGGATTTGGGGTTGACGAAGATCGTAGAAGCCTAATTCACCCGGCAGGTGAGGTTGATAATGCCCTTTAAAACGTGGGAGCGCCTTCGTTACGTTGGTCCATTCAGTGAACCCCCTGCCCCACCAAATGTCGTTCTCGGGAATAGAGTGAAATTGGGGCAGGTAATATGCAATCAGGCGCACAGGGGACGCAGTGAGACGCGGGAACTCCTCCTCGTCCTTGTAGAAAGGGCTGCGGCCATGGTTAGCCGTGAGTTGGGCCAAAAGGGTCATTTGTGCTGACCGGTTGCGTTTCTATATCGCAATTTTATTTCACAATCTAATAGCTCCAGCTTCGTTTGGCGAGGCCTGGAACCCAAACTGCAAATATCGTATGTCAGAAAAATACCCTAAGGTTAAGGCAATGAGCAGTCTCGAGGCGCAGTAATACCAGAGCTCACGCCAGGCTTGGCCACGACGGATATTGATCGTCAATCCCTGCAGCTTATTCGTGGTGAAACCATTTCTGTGCAGGCATTTGCTGAGACTTTTCTGCGTGAAGAAGCGCAAATGCGTCCGGTCGAGAATGCCATCCTGCGTGTAGTGCCAATCTTTCTCCAATAACATCTGAAAGATGTTGGTATAAAATCTCACATTGGGGACGGAGCCTACGATCACCCCGCCCGGCGCGATGTATTTGCTTATTCGTGCAAAAAAACCATCATGATCGGGCATGTGCTCGATCACATCGTTGCATACGACGACGTCGAAATATCCCAACGGCAACTCCGGTTCGGCGCCATCGAAGGTCGACCGAATCACTCGGTGTAGACGCCCTCTAGCAACCTCCGCGGCTGGTGAGGGCTCAATCCCCCACGCTTCCTTGACGCCTTCCAGCGATGATAAGAATTCTCCTTCCGCACAACCGATCTCCAGAATTCGCGCCCTTCTCACCGGGAGGAATTCCGCCATCTCCGGCCGCTTCTGGGTCCAATAGCCACGGCTAACGAGCATTTTGCCCACCATCTTGTTGATAGCATATGGTTTCGATGAAAGTAAGCTTGGATTATAGCTGGTTCCGTTGCGATATCATAGGGAAGTATGCTAGTGGTCCGATCCTGACAGAAGCATTCCTGCGATCAGGTGAGCAGGCCCGCCAAAACTAAGGGCTAGTGGACGAAATCCAGCGGCACTTTCGGTCGGATTTCATCGACTAGCTCGCCGCACTCGATTATCCGGGATTCGTTACCAATGGAGTTCTCAGTCCGTCAAAGCCTCGCATGGATGATGCTCTCCCAAGGCGGTCTCTTCCTCCTCCAATTCGGTGGCTCGGTGGCGATGGCACGGTTACTAACGCCTTACGAGATGGGCATATACGCAGTCGCCTCCGCCGTCGTAGGCATCCTTGGTGCCATTCGCGCTACCGGCCTTAACGTCTTTCTAATTCGTGAGCCCGACCTTAAGCCTGAGGCACTGGCAACCAGCTTCACCATCAACGCGATCCTTGCCACGACCACCGCCGCAGCCATTGTGGCGCTTGGCAGTGCAGGCGGCACTATTCTGGGAGACGCAGGGGTCCAACATGTTCTCCTTCTCCTGGCGCTATCTCCGTTATTGAGTATATTTGAATTACTGCCGGCAGCGTCTCTCGAACGAATTGGTGTTTTTCGGGTCCTAGCCCTCGTGAACCTCGCGAAGGTCACCGTTTCGACGACAGTCACCATTTTTCTGGCGATCCATGGCTTCAGTTACATGAGTATCGCCTGGGGTAGCCTTGCCGGTACCTTGTGTGGAGTGATTTGCCTGAATGTTGTGGGGCGCCGGTATGTCAGTCTGAGGCTCGGTCTCAAGGATTGGCGCCGCATCACCCGCTTCGGGCTGCAAATGTTCGCCGTCGGAGTTGTCGGCAATGTTGCCACTAAGCTTTCAGACCTCCTTCTCGGGCGACTCGTGGGGGTGAGCGAACTCGGACTTTATTCGCGGGCCTCAGGATTGAATGGCCTACTATGGGAGAACATTCATCTAGTCATAGCGCGCATCGTTTTCGTGGATTTCTCCGAGCGACGTCGTCGATCCTTGCCTCTGCGCGAGAGCTACCTGAGGATTGTCGCCATGATCACCGCCTTGTTCTGGCCTGCCTTCGCGGGCATGGCCGTACTCGCAGGCCCGGTCATCCTGAACATATATGGCCCGGCCTGGACCGACGCTGCGGTTCTGCTTTCTCTGTTGTCGTTATCCGCGCTGATTATGACATCAGTGACCATGGCAGGAGAAATTTATGTCGTTTCGGGTAAGACAGGTCTCTTTTTTCGCTACGAACTAAAGCGAACCTGCGCTGGATTGACCTTGTTTGCGTTGGGGTGCGTGGGCGGCCTTGGATGGGCCGCGGCGTCGCGAATTGGAGACGCTCTGGCCGTCGTCCTCCTGTGTAAGAACGACCTCCATCGCATGACCCGAACACGAATCTCCGACTTTGTGCCGATTTATATCGAGAGCGGGATCCTGACGATCGCGGCCTGCACGCCGGCTGCTCTCCTCATGATCGTCAACGATTGGTCAGCCTACACTCCGCTTTCCGCCATAATGGTTGCGGTGGCACTTGGCATCGCAGCCTGGATTTTGGGGCTTTGGCTGCTGCGACATAGTTTATTGATCGAAGCCGGAAACGCCTGCCGCCACTTCCGCCAGCTATGGAGCTTCGGTTCCCCCCGCCGAGCAGGCAATATCATTGCTAATACGGAGCTATGATCGTAACGTCGATGCCAAACTACTACGAACCTTCAGGGCACGCCCCTCCCCTGCCCGGTTTTCGGGCGGTATTTGCTTTTGACAACCTGGCCCCTGGCCCTGTGCCGCCCCGGTGACTAAACAAGGGCGGTCTGGGTGGAAACGCAGGAGTTGCCAATGCACGTGAGTTGGAGAGCCGGAATGGCCGTTTGGCTGCTGGCCGGGATCACCGCGGGCAATGCCCAGACACCGGCCACCCCCCCGCAAGCCAACCCCCCGCCTGCGACCCCTGCGGAGCCACCACAACGCACCTACGGTCTTTCACTGCTGGGCGCCCCATCCCTGCCGCCAGACTTCAAGTTTTTCCCCTATGTGAACCCGGATGCGCCCAAAGGCGGTGAGGTCGCGGTCAGCAACGTCGGCACCTTCGACAGCTTCAACCCGTTCATCGTCCGTGGCACCGCGGCCTCCGACGTGTTCCGCGTCTGGGACACCCTGATGATGCCCAATATCGGCGAGGCGGAGACCGAGTACCGCCTCCTTGCGGATGTGATCGAGTTGCCGGCCGACCGGATGGGCGTCGCCTTTGAACTTCGGCCCGAGGCTAAGTTCAATGACGGAACCCCCGTGACCGCCGAGGATGTCGCCTGGACCTTCGAAACTCTGCTTGAAAAGGGCCGCCCCTTCTACCGGCAGTATTATGGCGACGTGGCCTCTGTAACGGTCGAGGGGCCTCGCCGTGTGGTCTTCCACTTCAAGTCCAATCTCAACCGCGAGCTGCCGCTCATCCTCGGCCAAATGGCGGTCTTGCCCAAGCACTGGTGGGCCGGACGCGACTTCGAGAAGCCGCTGACCGACCCGCCGCTCGGTTCCGGTGCCTATCGGGTCGGCCGTTTCGAGTTCGGCCGCACCCTGTCCATGGACCGCGTTCCCGACGTTTGGTCGAAGAACCTGCCGGTAATGCAGGGGCTGTTCAATTTCAACACCAGGCGAACCGAATACTTCCGCGACGCAACGGTGGAACGGGAAGCGTTCAAAGCCGGCCAGATCGACTTCCGCATCGAATCCGTCGCCAAGGAATGGGCCACGGCCTACGACTTTCCTGCCGTCCAGGCGGGATTGGTAAAGAAGGAACTGCTGCCCCACCACCTGCCGACCGGTATGCAAGGCTTCGGCATGAACACCCGCCGGCCGCTGTTCAAGGACGTCCGCGTCCGCCACGCGCTGGCGATGGCGTTCGATTTCGAGTGGGAAAACGCTAACCTGTTCTACGGCGCTTACACCCGTACCCACAGCTATTTTAGCAACAGTGATCTCGCCTCGAGCGGCATTCCAGAAGGGCCCGAATTGGAGCTGCTGAACAAATATCGTGATCAACTGCCGCCGGACCTATTTACCAAGCCGTTTGAGCTGCCGGTGACCGATGGCTCCGGCAACAATCGAGAAGCACTGCGTGGAGCGCTGGCGCTGCTAGAGCAAGCCGGCTGGAAAGTGCGCGATCGCAAGCTGGTCGATGCGGAAGGGCAGCCGTTCAGTTTCGAGATCCTGCTCGATCAGCCAGCATTCGAGCGCGTCTCCCTCCCTTACGTGCAATGGCTCGCCCGGCTGGGGATCGAAGCTCGGGTGCGCACGGTCGATCCGGCACAGTTTCAACGGTTAGCCGACACCTACGATTACGACATGATCGTCGTTGCGATCGAGCAGACTGAAAGTCCGGGCAATGAACAAACGGGCTACTGGACCTGCGACAGCGTAAAGCCAGAGGGTGGCTTCAACCTCATGGGGGTCTGCAACCCCGTGATCGACGACCTGGTGCACCAGGTCGTGTTTGCCCCTGATCGAGCCCATCTCGTGGTCGCCGCACATGCCCTCGACCGGGTGCTGCTGCGAGGCTGGTATGTCGTTCCCCATTGGTATCTACAATCCGTGAGAATCGCTTATTGGGACCGCTTCGGCCGCCCGGACAAGCCGGTGCGCACTGGCCTCGCATTCGACAGTTGGTGGCTGGACCCTGTGAAAGCCGCTGCCAATGATGCAGCCCGTCGCAACGGACCGTGATGCGCGATAGACAGACCAGGGCTCTGCCCTGGACCTGCGAAAGGGCTGACGGCCCCTTTGATCCCATCGATGGGTGGGCGGTCAGGAGGGGGCAACAATGGCCGTTGATCGATCCGAGTAGCCCCCTCCAGACCGGGTTCCAAGGGCCGACGGCCCTTGGCGGGGTCGACGGGCGGAGCCGTCGCCTTCGCTTCGTCGCGGCCCCTTGAGATGGGCGCCTATCTGATCCGTCGCCTGTTGCTCGTAGTACCGACGCTGTTCGGCATCATTGCCATCAACTTTGTGGTCGTTCAATTCGCCCCTGGCGGCCCGGTGGAACAGATGATCGCCGAGTTGAAAGGGCACGGCGCCGGCGCGACCGGACGCATGACTGGCGCCGGTGCGGCCGAGGCGATGCCGGCCGGAAATGGCAGCTATCGAGGCGCCCGGGGTCTGGACGCCCATGTGATTGCCGACATCAAGAAAATGTTCGGCTTCGATAGGCCTGCCCCAGAACGTTTCGTCCTGATGCTCCGCGGCTACCTGACCTTCGATTTCGGCCGCAGCTTTTTTCGCGACGAACCGGTGCTCAAGCTGGTCGAGGAGAAGATGCCGGTCTCCATCTCGATCGGTTTGTGGTCGACGCTGTTGGTGTACTTCATCTCGATCCCGCTCGGTATCACCAAGGCGGTAAAGGACGGCAGCCGCTTCGACGTGATCAGTAGTGCAGTGGTGCTTGTCGGTTACGCGGTGCCGGGCTTCCTGTTCGCCATTCTGCTCGTAGTGCTGTTCGCTGGCGGCAGCTTCGTGCAATGGTTTCCGCTACGCGGGCTGCATAGCATGGGCACCGAGACCTGGAGTTTGCCGGCTCGCATTGCGGATTATTTCTGGCACATGGTGCTGCCGACCGTTGCCCTTGTGGTTGGTGGTTTTGCCGGCCTTACCGTGCTGACCAAAAATTGCTTTCTGGAGGAAATCCGCAAGCAATACATCGTCACCGCGCGCGCCAAAGGCGCAAGCGAGCAGCGGATCCTTTATCGCCATGTGTTCCGCAACGCGATGCTGCTGATCATAGCGGGATTCCCGTCGGCGTTTATCGGCATCCTGTTTTCGTCGGCGCTGCTGGTAGAAATTATCTTTTCCCTCGATGGCCTCGGTTTGCTTGGCTTCGAATTGGCCATTCAGCGCGACTACCCCGTGATGTTCGGCACCCTCTATATGTTCACATTGCTCGGGCTGCTGATGCAGATCGTCGGCGACCTGTTGTACACGGTGGTCGACCCGCGCATTGATTTCGAGGCCAGGCAATAGTGCATCTCTCGCCGCTGACACGCCGGCGCCTGGCGATCTTCCGGTCCCATAAGCGCGGCTATTGGTCCCTGTGGATCTTCCTGTGGCTGTTCGGTTTGACCTTGTTCGCCGAGTTCATCGCTAACGACCGCCCGCTGCTCATCCGCTACAATGGACACTGGTATGTCCCGGTGCTCCAGGACTACAGCGAAGATACCTTCGGCGACGGCTTCATGCCGACCGAGGCGGACTTCGAGGATCCCGAAGTGCAGGCGGCGATCAACTCCCGCGGCTGGATGATCTGGCCGCCGATACATTACACCTACAATACGGTAGTGGGGGGGCTGACGTCGCCCGCACCGTCGCCGCCGGATCGCAGGAACCTGCTGGGCACCGATGACCAGGCACGCGACGTGCTGGCCCGCGTCATCTACGGATTTCGCATTTCGGTGCTGTTCGGCTTTACCCTGACGGCAATTTCGTCGGTCATCGGCATCGCCGCCGGGGCCATCCAGGGCTATCGTGGCGGCCTGGTGGATCTGCTGTTCCAGCGCTTCATCGAAATCTGGTCTGGAATGCCACAGCTCTATCTACTGATCATCCTCGCCAGTATCATTACGCCGAGCTTCTGGATCCTATTGGTGTTCCTTTTGCTGTTCAGTTGGATGAATTTGACCGGCGTAGTGCGGGCCGAATTCCTCCGCGGTCGCAGCCTGGACTATGTCCGAGCCGCCAAGGCGCTGGGCGTTTCGGATACAGCGGTGATGTGGCGGCATATCCTGCCCAACGCCATGGTCGCAACATTGACCTTCCTGCCGTTCACCCTGTCCGGTTCGGTCACCATCCTCGCCAGCCTGGATTTCCTAGGGTTCGGCCTGCCACCGGGCTCGCCGTCACTTGGTGAACTGGTTTCGCAAGGCAAGAACAACCTGCAGGCGCCGTGGCTGGGGATCACCGCGTTTGTCGTGCTGGGCGGGCTGCTCTCCCTGCTGGTGTTCATCGGCGAGGCGGTGCGCGACGCGTTCGATCCGCGCAAGGCCCCACGCGTCGGGCGCCCCCGATGAGCCTGGTCACCGTCGACAACCTGACCGTGGCATTTGGCGGCCATCCCGTCGTGAATAATGTCAGCTTCGCGCTGGACCGCGGCGAGACGCTGGCTCTTGTTGGTGAGAGCGGCTCCGGCAAGACGCTCACCGCTTTGTCGCTACTGCAGTTGCTGCCACCGGGCGCCACCTGCGCCGGCCGCATTGTGGTCGACGGGCAGAGCGTCATCGGCGCCGGTGACGGTCTCTTGCGCCGGCTGCGGGGCGGTGTCGCGGGAATGATATTTCAGGAGCCGATGACCAGCCTCAATCCGCTGAAACGGATCGGCAAGCAGATTGCCGAGGCGGTCCGGCTCCACCAGCGCGTAACCCGAGAGGAAGCTCGGGTACGTGTCACCCAACTCCTCAACGAAGTCGGCTTTCCCGACGCGGCGCACCGGCTTGACGCTTACCCGCACCAGCTATCCGGCGGCCAGCGGCAGCGGGTGATGATCGCAATGGCACTCGCCAACGACCCCCCGTTGCTGATCGCGGACGAGCCGACAACGGCGCTCGACGTCACTATCCAGGCGCAAATCCTGAAACTGCTGGCGGCGGAAAAAGCTGCGCGAGGGCTGGCGCTGCTGTTGATCAGCCATGACCTGGCGATCGTGCGTCGCTATGCCGACCGGGTCTGCGTGATGAAGGATGGAGTGATGGTCGAGGCCGGGTCGGTCGCTGCGGTGTTCGACGCTCCGTTCCATCCGTATACTTGTATGCTGCTGGCCGCCGAGCCGCGGGGACGGCCTCTGCCTCTTCGTCCAGCCGCGGCCACGCTGATCGAGGGAACCGATGTGCGCGTGCACTTCCCGATCCGGCGCGGGGTGCTGCGCCGAACCGTGGGATTTGTCCGTGCCGTCGATGGCGTCGACGTGGTGGTCCATGAGGGCGAAACCGTCGGATTGGTCGGCGAAAGCGGCTCCGGAAAATCCACCATGGGCTATGCATTGCTGCGGCTGGTATCGGCACGCGGCCGCATTCTTTTCGACGGCGCGAATCTGGCCAAACTCGAACAAAAGCGACTGCGGCGACTGCGCGCGGATATGCAGATCGTCTTTCAGGATCCGTTCGGCAGCCTGTCGCCCCGGATGACGGTGGCGGAGATTATCGCCGAGGGCCTGTCTGTACATGAGCCCTCCTTAACGCGCGCGGAGCGCGGCATCCGGGTGGCGGAGGCGCTGAAGGAGGTCGGTCTCGCGGCCGATATCGGTGACCGCTATCCGCATGAGTTCAGCGGCGGCCAGCGGCAGCGCATCGCAATCGCGCGCGCAATGGTACTGAAACCGCGCTTCGTGGTGCTGGACGAACCGACCAGTGCGCTGGACATGTCGGTGCAGGCGCAGATCGTCGATCTGTTGCAGCAGCTGCAAGCCGACCATCAACTCGGCTACCTGTTCATCAGTCACGATTTGCGGGTGGTTCGGGCGCTGGCCCATCGTATCGTCGTCCTGCGCCAAGGCCGCGTGGTCGAGCAGGGGCCGGCGGACGAAATGCTAGCCCGGCCGCAGCATCCCTATACGCGGGCTCTGATGGCCGCAGCTTTCACTCTCGATGCCGACGAAAGCGTTGTGGTGGAGGAACCATTGGATGGACCCTACGACCAGCTACCCTAAAGCCGCCATCGAGCGCCTCGCAGTATTCTCAAGACAACGCTCGTGGTTCAAATCAGACGGACAGCGCCGTCCGTTTGGGCCACTAGTGTCTGATTTTGCGGGCCGATTCACCCGACCGTATCAAGATGCTTCTGTCGGGATCGGACCACCTGCTCATCGCTGCTGATCAAACTCCCGGACCGCCCACGCCAGCGGCGCCGGATCCACCCTTACCGAGCCTATACGCGGACGATTGAGATCGGCAACCAGCGCCATCCCGCCCGCCCACATCACCAGGAGCAGCGAGGTGAGCACGATCTGCCGAGCCTGCGACACGCCAGAGTGGTAACCCATCGCGCCGATAGCCAGGAGAGAGCCGGCCATCAGCATCCAAGACATATTGGCCGGCACCCGGCTCTCGAATGCGAAGCGCTCCGTCTGGGCGGCGCTGAACATCTCGATTAACGAGGCCGCCAAAGAGGACGTGCTGTTTGATGGCTGCTCGCGGCTGAGGGTCTCCATCGCCTTCCAGATCTGCTTCTGCAACGCCGTCTTTTGCGTAATCAGACGCGGTTCGACGTCAAAGGTGTCTGAACTGACATAGGCCAACTGCACCCTGGCGAAAGCCTCGATGAGCGTGGCAATCGCAGGCCCTTCTTCGCCTGTGATCAGCTTCGAACGCAGCCACGCGGCGTCGATCGCGTTGGCTTCCTGCACAACGAGGCCGCGGCGAACCTCGAACCGGTTCTGCGCGATGTTGATCGTTAGACTAAGCGTGAACGCCAGCAGGCCCAGCATGCCGGCAGTAATGGTAGCAATGCCGGTTAGGTCACGATCATGCGCAGGACGGTATCGAGCCCGCCAAAGGCCGATACGAAAACCGACCTCATTGGCGCCATAGAGCAGCACAACGACCATTGCGCCAAATAGCAGCAGACTTATGTCGATCATCGCGACGACAATTTGGTCAAGCATAGCGACGTCCGGGAAATGGCCCCGCGAGCATCACGATTTATCTGCCTTTCATCAACCTACTCGCTCTACAGGCAGCACGCGGTTATCCACCAGGCCGCGCTGTGGCTGTCATTTCGGGGCTGCATGCACTTAACGCCCTCCAGGAGTTTTTTAAAGATCGCACTGATCGGCCTTCGAGATGCTGGTCGTGAGTCCAATGGAGGCAACCGCTCATAAATCGTTCAATCTACCCTGGACAGAGGCCACGGCTATGCTAGAGATTTTAGGTTTGGTGCAACGCAGCGTGAATGAGAGCAATAAAACAGGCTCTTGGACTTTGTGGCTGAGCCACCCTCGGTCATGATCGTGAGAGGGCCCGCGTTAGGCGGACATAATGGACAGAAACGAATTTGGCATGTTGCTGGATCGGACGGGTCTCACGCTCACCGAACCGCAGAAAAGTGCGCTGTTTGAGGCTTATCCGATGTTCCAGGCGCTGGTCGCCCGCGCGACCCCGCCGATGCCCCGCGAAGCCGAACCCTCTGTCACGTTCGACCCTGAGGTGAAGTGATGGAAGAGTTTCTCACCATCGCCGACGCCGCGAAACTGATCGCAAGCAAGCAGCTTTCGCCGGTGGAGCTGACACGTATCTGCTTGGACCGCATCAGAAACCTCGATCCGAGCTTGCATAGCTTCCTGCTGGTTACCGAAGACCGCGCGATGGCCGATGCCAAGGCAGCAGAGACCCGGATGATGTCGGCAAGGACGCGAGGACCGCTCGACGGCATTCCTATCGGACACAAGGACATTTACGACACCGCTGGTATCCGAACCACCGGCCATTCGAAATTGCTGGAGCATAACGTCCCCGATGAAGACTCGGTCGTCGTCAGCAAATGGGCCGACGCTGGAACCATTCTGATGGGCAAGCTCGCCACCCATGAGTTCGCGATCGGAGGCCCCTCGTTCGATCTGCCCTGGCCGCCGGCACGCAATCCTTGGGATCCGGCCCATTTCACCGCCGGATCGTCGTCCGGGACCGGCGCCGCCGTAGCGGCCGGGCTGGTGCTGGGTGGTACCGGCTCGGATACCGGCGGCTCAATCCGTGTGCCCTCAGCGCTTTGTGGGCTTGCCGGGATCAAGCCGACCTACGGACTATCAAGCCGCCGCGGTGTCCTGCCGTTGTCGCAAACGCTGGACCATACCGGCCCGATGGCCTGGACGGTGCAGGATTGCGCCTTGCTGCTACAGGCGATGGCGGGCCACGATCCACTCGATCCGGCCAGCGCCGATCGTGCGGTGCCGAACTTCACGGCCGATCTGGAGAAAGGCGCCAGAGGCCTCCGTATCGGCGTGATTCACCATTTCCACGAGGTGGATAATCCCGTCAGCCCAGCGACGAAACAAGGCATCGAGGACGCGCTCGGTATCTTCCGCGCCCAAGGCGCCGAAATTCGCGACGTCACGCTGTCGCCGATGATGGACTACAACGCACCAGGCTGGCTGATCCTGATAGCCGAGGCCTACGCGGTCCACGAACCCTGGCTGAAGTCGCGCTTTAACGACTATGGCGAACTGTTGCGGGACCGCCTCGCATTCGGCGCCGTGCTGCGAGCGGCGGACTACATCCAGGCCCTGCGCCGGCGGCGCGTGTTGTGCCTGGAGATGGCTAATGCCATGGCCGGGCTCGATGTCCTAATCACCGCGTCGGCCCCCGCCGAGGCTCCGAAGATCGACGAGGTGCCGAAATGGGGGATGCTGGAGAAGCCGAACTTCACGATGCCGTTCAACCTGACCGGGCTGCCGGCGCTTAGCGTTTGCACCGGTTACGGCGCCGGCGGCCTGCCGGTCAGCATGCAGATCGTCGGCAAGCCGTTCGCCGAGGCGACGGTCTTCCGGGCCGGACATGCCTACGAGATGGCGACCCCGTGGCGGAGTAAGCGACCGACGGTTGCAACCGCTTCAAAGCCTGGGCCTGCGCCCGCCGCGGGCATCGCTGAACCGAACCTCCACAGTCCGTGAATCATGCAACCAAACAGGGAGTAAGATCCCTACTTCGCCCGCACAAACGGGGTGAAGGTCGATCGCGCCCGAGGGAGAATGCGCGATGACCGAGAGCAGTTCGAGGCCCGAGTAAGGCCTCAGGGCTGCGTCCGAAGCCTGCTGACATGCCGATGCTGGAGGCCCTCGTACGTAACTTGGATCGAGCCGCCGCCACGCTGCGGGGACCGCGGCCCTACGCGCAAGAACCGCTGAACGCGTTCCGCCTAAGCCCGGCCCAGGGTAGGGCCGCCGTCGAGAAATCGTCCTTCACCTTCGGGAAATACCCTCACGGTTCGCCCAAAATCGACCTGCAGGCCGCCGGCAGAGGCGGTGGCTGGTAAGGTGCAGCGGGCTTGGCTGGCGTGTTCAGCTGATCGAACCACCACTGCAACGTGCCATCGCATCCATCCCCCAGAGGCGGTGGCGGCGCTTGCACGCAGTCTGCCTGATCGGCCGGGCATCGAAACCGAATATGCATATGCGCCGCATGCCCATACCACGGTCGGATCAGGTGCAGCCACGACCGATCCTCGGTTACCTCGCGGCAAAGCTGCCGCTTGATCGCGGGATTGATCAAAACGCGGTCGACCTCCGGCAACTCGGCTGCCATCTGCAGCAATGCCATGACGCGAGGCGACCACACCGTTGGATCAACATCGCGTCCGTCCGGCCGCACCACGCTTCGCGGCTCAATGGAAGCACGCTCCGCTACCGTTAACGGCTGACGCGGCCGCATATCCAGACCGACATCGGCGTCGAGACCGATCTGATGGCTGACATGGCCACCCGGCATCGGTCCGCCGCGTGCTCGGGAGATATCTTCGATCAGCAAGGTCGGTAGACCGGCATCGGTCGCCTCACGCCCAAGTTGCTCCAGGTGGGCGACCGTCTGCGGCGCACCCCAAAAGGCACTGCGATCCAGATGGATGGTCTGAAATCCCGGCCCTTCTGGCGGCAGGCTCACCGCGCCCGCAATACAGCCTCCCGCACTCGGGCCACCGATGATATGCAACGGACCCGAAGCAGGCCCATTCTGCTGCGCCACCGCCGCCACGACGGTCATCGACAAGAAAACTGCAACCAGACCAAACTTCAAAATCTGCGCTCGAACACCGTGATGACGTCGCCCGGCTGGATCAAGGTCTGCCGGCTTGCTGTCCCCTCAATGGCGCCAGTGTCTTGATTCCGGACGACCGAAGCGTAGCTTTGGACCGCCCGATAGGTGAAGCCGCCCGCCACGGCCGCCGCCGTTACGACAGTCATGCCAGGCTGATAAGGATATTGTCCTGGTTTGCTCACCTCACCCAACACGAAAATTGGCCGATAGGTAATGACCTCCGCCGAAACCGACGGCGAACGCAACAGGTTTGCGTGCAGCAGGGCCTCGCTGACCCGCGTCGCCAGCGCATCCGGAGACAGCCCGGACGCATGCACACTGCCGACCAGTGGAAGCGCGATCGTCCCGCTGTCGCTGACGCGGAACTCGCCAGTGAGCGAATCCTCTCCGAATGTGATCAACCGCACAACGTCGCCTGGCCCGAGTCGGTAGGCGCCAGGCGCCGTTGTCGGAAGCTCTGGCAGCCCATGTCCGGGGGCACACGCGGCCGCGCAAAGACCCAGTAGAAAACAAAGAACTAATCGCAAAGAGGCGAGACCCTGTTTTGGGGTTCCAGGCATTCAGCCGCACTTCCGGCTAAGTCGGCATACAGGAGAGTTCCTTAACGATCGGTTAAATCCCCTGCGAGTATTTAGAGCTTGTCTCAGTCCCGTTTGCCTCGGCACGCCCAGCCAGCAGGAGTTCGTCACCGGGTCGCGTTAGCTAATTCTTAAGGATTAGCGCCTACGACGGTGCTCTCCTTCATCCCACCCGGGATAAGGCCTGCGAACGAGCAAAAGGGCCGACATACGCGGATGCTCGAGAAGGCCGCCAACAGTTCGGGAGCAGCGCCGGTCCCGGAAATGGGACCGCGGCACCTGGCTCCCGATCAAACGCGCGAATCGTCGCGAGAAGGCCTGTCGGGATTTATTTCGGCCATACGCCAACGGCGGATGATGCTGATAGCCGTTATCGTGCTGGTGCCTTTTTGTACCTGGCTAACGTTGCAGCAGGTCACCCCTCTCTATACCGCCACCGGTTCGCTGATCTACGAACCCAGCGCTTACAAGCTGCGGGAGCTGGAGAGTATCGTCCGCCAGGACCCCACGACCGAGGGGATGATGGCCAGCCAGGCGGAAATCCTCCAAAGCCTGCATATCGCCCAACGTGTTGCGGAGCGCGGCAATCTCTTCGACAGCGCAGAATTCAATGTAGCTCTTCGGCCGGCGGATTTCGTCCACCGCCTGCTATCCGGGCTGCGCGGGCTTCTCGGCATGGAAACCGAGGCGCCACCCGACGATCCTGTCTACGGGCCGGTGCAGGACCCGGCGCGCGACCGGACTCTGCTTGTGGTGAAAGACAGGTTGCACGCCGCGCCGGTTCGCTTTTCCCACGTCATAGAAGTCACGTTCGTCGCCTCCGACCCGCTACTGGCCGCCGCCGCGGTGAACAACGCGATGGATGTTTATATCAAGGACCAGTACGCCGCGAAGCACCGCCTCGTCGACACTGCCACCGAGCTTCTGCAGAACGAGGCTCGCGACCTGCGCCGGCAGGTGAGCCAGGGCGAGGAGCGTATCTCTACCTATCGCGGCGAGCATGCGATGAGCCAGGGCATGCATGCCGCCACCGGCAACGAGGAAATCACCAACCTCGCCGAGGATCTGGTCAAGGCGCAGTCGGAACTTGCCGCCGCGAACGCGCGTCTTGATGCGGCGCGCGGCAAGGCGGGGGCCGAGGCGCAGGCGGCGGTGGCTCCGTCGGTAGTTCAGCTGCGAGCACAGGTGGAACAACTCGCCGGCCAAATGCAGGCGCAACGCAGCAGGTTGGGCAGCGCTCACCCCGAGGTGCAGAGCCTTAATCGCCAATTCGCCGAGGGGGAGCGTGCACTAAAAGGCGAGATCGCCCGTGTCGTTGCTTCGACCGACGCGGATCAGCACGCCGCCTCAGAGCAGGTATCAACACTGGAAAGTCTGCTGGCTCGGGCGAAAGCAGCGGCACAAAGTGCCGACAAGGCGCAGATTCCGCTGAATGCCATGACCCGTGACCTCGATGCCGCCCGCGGACAGTTGCAGGGCGTCCTGGAACGCATCCAGCAGACCGCGCAGCAGGCCGCCGTCGAATCGTCTGAGGCGCACGAAATCTCGGAGGCCATCCCCCCCGAGCACCCGACCTCTCCACGCACTGTGCCGACCATGGCGGCGTCTCTTGTGGCCGCCGTATTCCTGGGGCTTGTGCTGGTGCATGTGCTGCGATTAATCGACACAACGCTGCTTAGTGGCGAGGAAGTCCGACGTTTGACCGGCGTTCCATGCCTCGCCCTGATTCCGCAATTGGGCAAGCGCGAGTTGGGCCACCTGAAAATCCACGACTACGTAGTGCGCCGCCCGTTGACCGCCTTTGCCGAACAAATCCGGTCGCTGCGCGCCGGCGTGTCGCTGGACATCGACCACCCCCAGATCATCACCGTCACCGCCGCACGTCCGGCCGAGGGAAAGTCCCTGCTCACCCTGGCCCTGGGTCGCTCGGCACAGCTAGGCGGCGAGCGTGTCCTGCTGATTGAGTGTGATCTGCGTCAGGGAGCCTTTCAGCATCGGCTGGATGGCAGTCCTTCCCCTGGCTTAGCGGAAGTTTTGCGAGGCGACTTCAAATGGCGCGAGGTGCTCCAGAGCGACCCATTAACCGGCATGAAATTTATTGCTGGCGGTGCTCCGGGCGCCGACGTGCTGGGTTTGTTCCTGTCCGAGGGCATCCGGCAGCTCCTGGTCGAGGTTCGGGAGGATTTCGACCTGATCCTGCTGGATGCGCCACCGGTTGAAGCCATGACCGAGGCCCGAGTTGCCGCTGCTCTGGCCGATGCCACCCTGTTATGTGTCCGGTGGCGCTTTACCCAAACCAAGACCTTGATGCATTCGGTGGAGATGCTGCGTGATGCGCACGCCAAAATTATCGGAACTGTGCTGACAAGGGTCGACCCGCGCGTGCATCTTCGCTCCGGCCACGCTGATGCTGGAGTTTATCACCGTCGCTACAAGGCGTATTTTAAAGGATAAATTCTGATGTCCCAGCGCTTTCTGGTCACTGGCGGGGCCGGCTATGTCGGCAGTCATCTGGTGGCCGCCCTATTGGACCGAGGCGACCGCGTCACCGTTTTGGACAATCTGCGGACCGGACACGCGGCAGCGGTGCCTTCTGCTGCACCGCTGGTCATTGCGGATCTCGCGGCGGCTGAGACGCTCGACGCTGTCCTGGCCGATGGCCCGTGGGACGCCGTCTTTCACTTCGCCTCGCTGTCGCAGGTGGGCGAGAGTATGCGCATGCCGATGCGCTACCTGCTGGAGAACGCGACCAACGGTATCAAGCTGATCGATGCCTGCGTGCGGCACGGGGTGGAACGGTTCGTGCTGTCCTCCACCGCCGCGCTGTTCAACCTGAATAGCGACGCGCCGATCCCGGAGGACGCGCCGGTCGACCCGCAATCGGCCTACGGGGATAGCAAGTGGATGATCGAGCGCGCGTTGCGCTGGGCTAGCCAGGTGCATGGCCTTCGGTATGCCTGCTTACGTTATTTCAATGCCGCCGGGGCCGATCCGGCCGGGCGTCTGGGAGAGGACCACCGGCCGGAATCACATCTTATCCCGCTGGTCATCGACGCGGCGCTGGGCCGGCGCAGCGCGCTCGACGTGTTCGGCGACGACTACCCTACGGCCGATGGCACCTGCATACGTGATTACGTGCATGTTTCGGACCTGGCGTCGGCCCATCTGCTGGCGCTGGAGGCGTTGAACAAGGGCCCCGTGGTCTGGAACCTGGGAAATGGAGCTGGTCACTCGGTCCGCCAGGTAATCGCGGCGGTCGAGCGCGTGTCCGGGCTGAAAGTGCCGTATCGAATGGTCAGCCGACGCGCCGGTGACGCCGCGGTGCTGGTGGCTTCCTCGGCACGCGCCCAACGAGCCGGCTGGCGCCCTGAGCATGATGACCTGGACGACATCGTCGGGTCCGCCTTCGCATGGCGGAAATCGCATCCGAATGGTTACGGGGATTAATTTCAGCGGCGTCCCCCTGCCCCGCTCGCGCAGCGTTGCGATAGCCATCGAACCGGCTATTGCGCAGGGAGTTTGCGACATGGTGGTTTCCGGAGAAGCTGTCCAACTACCTCGAGGCACGATGCATCGGGATTATCTTGGCCGAACGCGATCCGCCACGGGCTGTTTCAACCGCGTTGATAAATGCGTCGCGTCCGAATGGCTTAGCCAGCGTCGACAGCCCATCGGCGCCTGTCCCAGTCGCTTTGTTGGGTTTGGCGGACAACAGTAACCCCGCCAATCCGGGCCGGCGTGCTGTGCAATGAGCGATCAATTCGGCCCCTTCCATCGCGGGAAGCGAACTGTCGGCGATCACAATGTCAACGATCTGATCCGAACCGATAATGGCGAGCGCTTCGGTACTGCCCTCGACCGGGATGACGATGTGGCCAAGCTCGGCACCAAAGGCAGCGACCATGGCCTGGGTATTCGGATCATCATCGACCAGCAGGATCGTGGCAGGCTCGTATATGGACTGCGGTTCCGGCGCCCTTTCGGTGGCTTTATCAAGCTGGGCGCGCGGCAGGTAGAGCGTGATCCGCGTTCCTTTGCCAAGCTCGCTGGTGATCCGCAGTCCACCCCCGAGCTGACGCACAACGCCGTAGACCATGCTGAGGCCAAGTCCCGTCCCTTTTCCCGCCTCCTTGGTGGTAAAAAACGGTTCGAGAACCCGGGCGAGAACATCTGGCGCCATTCCGCTACCGCTATCGGCAACGGCGATGGACACATATTCACCGGCTTCAAGGCCTTCGACATCAAGCGCCGCCACCACCTCGTTGCGGCTTTCAATCGTCAAAGTGCCGCCCAGAGGCATCGCGTCACGGGCGTTAATCGCCAGATTCATGATGGCGAGTTCGATCTGGTTCCGGTCCGCAATCGCCGGCCACAAATCGTTTGCAAGTCGCTTTCCGATTCGAATGTCCGCGCCCAGGCTGCGCGTCAGCATCTCAGATAGTTCCTCGATGGAGGCGTTGACGTCCACCGGCTCGGTCGTCAGCGGCTGCTGGCGCGAAAACGCGAGCAGCCGGCCGGTCAGGGCTTTACCGCGATTCGCGGCGCGCAGCCCCTGCGCGATCAAGCGCTGGGCGCGCTCGGAGTTGCCGCTCTGCCGTCCGAGCAGATCGAAACATCCGAGAATGCCGGTCAGGACATTGTTGAAGTCGTGTGCAACCCCACCCGCGAGCTGACCAAGCGCTTCCATCTTCTGGGCCTGATGCAGCGCGGCTTCCAGGCGGCGACGTTCGGTAATGTCGCGGGCGACGCCGAGAACACCGGTGATTTGCCCGATCTGATCCCGCAGAGGCATGTAGACGGCGTCGTAAGTCACGGATTTTCCGGAATACTCCCAGGTCGGTTCATAGCGGAATGGCGTACCGGTCTCGTAAACATGACGGAGGCCGTGGATCATCTGGCCGCCCTTATCTGCGCCGAGCATCTCTTCCGGTGTGCGGCCACGAATTTGGTCGAGGGTCGCGCCACCTGATGCCAAAGCAGTGGGGTTGGCGGTCTCGTAGACGAAGCGGCCGTCCGGCTCGACGCGCATGTGAATCATGCAGTCGGGGGTGCTGTTGAAATAGGTCTCGAAACGTGCTTCGCTGTCGTGCCGGCTGGCTTCGGCTGCCTCGCGACGAGCCCGCATGTCTGCCAAAGTCTCCTGCTGCTCGGTCACATCGACGTTGATGCCGATAACGCGGACTGGCCGGCCGGCAGGATCGCGTATCACCTCGCCTTTGCAGGAGATCCAGCGGATTTCAGGTCCTGCGTTGGTCCGAGGCCGCACGACCCGGAACAGCGATTTCAACGGTGCAATGCCGGCTAAAGCGGCAGTGGCTGCGGCCTGGGCGCTGTCGCGATCGTCGGGATGCACGCTGTTGAGCCAGACCCTGTAAAGATCGCGTCCCGGAATGGTCGGGATTTTGCCGAACATCTCATACATGCGCGGCGACCAGGTGACGGTTTGAGCACGAACATCCCAGTCCCATGTGCCGATTTCGGCAGCTTCCTGTGCCATACGGAATCGGCTTTCCGTCTCCCGTGCGACCCTCACCTCGGCAGCGTTGCGCACAGCGTAGCGGATGGCGCGCCCCAGCATCTGCGGGCTGAACTCGCCCTTTGGCAGATAGTCGTTGGCGCCAGCCTGTTCGGCAGCGATATCAACCTCGGGTCGATCGTAGCCGGTCAGAACGACGATTGGCTTTACAACGCCGCTTCGCCGCGCGGCTTTCACAAGCGTAAGCCCGTTGTCGGGAGGTAGCCGATAATCGACGAAGTAGATATCGTGCACGTCACTGGCCATGAGCCGATGGCCTTCCACTCCGTCCAGGGCTCGATCCAGAGCTGAAAAGCGGATCCCCGAATCAATCAGGAGTTGAGCAAACTCCTCGTGGTAAGCGCCGGAATCGTCGATCAGTAGAATTCGCATAATGGCTCCTGATTACGCCGGTGCGCAGATGCTTGGCAGCTTTGCCCCTTCGAGCCAGAACGCGCCAAATTTGCGGAGCAACTCGACGAACTCATCGAACGCTCCGGGCTTGGTCATGAAAGCGTTGACGCCACTTGCATACGCCTGCACGACGAGTTTCGGACTGTCTGCTGTGGTCAGGACGATCACTGGCAGCATACAAAGCATGGGGTCGGCCCGGATGAGCCGAAGGGCTTCATCGCCAGTCATGCGCGGCATGTTGAGATCCATCAGAATCAGGGCGGGCCGTGGTGCGACCACCGGCGGGGCGAACGCAGTTCTCTGATAGAGGTAGTCCAGAACCTCCTCGCCGTTGGCTACAAAGAAAAAATTTGCGTTCCAGCCAAGCTCGGCGAAGACTTCCTCCAATATCATGCGGTCGTATTTGCTGTCCTCAGCGACAAGGATAAGATGCGGGTGTATTGGCTGGGACACGACGTCCAAAGCGCTCACGGGGGCGTTCCGCTCAATGGCGGCAGCGGCCGGCATGGCAGTGTGACAGTGAAGATCGCGCCTACTCCCGGTTGACCAGCGGCGGCAATCGTGCCGCCGTGGCGGTTGATAACCTTGCGGCAGATCGCGAGCCCGATGCCGCTGCCCTCATATTGGTCCGCGCTATGCAGACGCTGAAAAGGCTCAAATATACGCTCGGCGTGGCGATTCTCGAAGCCGATGCCGTTGTCGGCGATGGTTATCCGGATATCTGGCAAACTGGTCGAGCGGCGGCCAGTCACAAGCTCGGGGCTGGTGCGAATCGTTATCACCAGCGGTCGATCCGGGTGGCGGTACTTGATGGCGTTTGTGATCAAGTTTTGAAACACCTGCTGCGTTTGCGTGGGATCGCACATCACGACAGGCAGCGGATCAGCAACAATCGTGGCTTGAGTTTCTTCGATTAACGCGCTGAGGTCGGCGCAAACATCCTGCAGCTTGATGTTCAGATCGGTGGGGGTAAAAGGTTTGGCGTGACGGCCGAGGCGTGCGAACTCCGTGAGGTCGTTAATGAGCGTCCGCATCCGGATAGAAGAGGTCTGGATGCCTTCGAACCAGCGCGTGACATTGCTGCCGGGTGGTGCACGATCGTGCAAGGCGCGTCGTAGCAGGGTTCCAAAGGTTTCGATTTGGCGCAGTGGTTCGCGCAGATCGTGGGAAGCGACGAAAGCAAAGGCTTCGAGCTCCTCATTGCTATGGGAAAGTTGGACGTTCAGTCGCTCCAATTCCTCGGCGCGGCGCAGAACGATGTCGACAATCATGTCGCGCAAACCGTTTGCTGCGGCAACCTCATGCGACTCCCAGGGACGGGATCGTCCGCGAACGTCTTCAGTCCAAATTGCGAAAGAACGACGGGGGGTAAGTCGGTCGAGCCCTGGCTTGACCTCGGCGGGCTTGGCGGGATCGCCGGCCCAGTTCACGGTTCGGACAATTTCGGGACGGAACCAGATCATCATGTTGTGCGGCGGGCCGCCCAGCGGCACAGCAAGGATGCCAGCAGCATCTGGAAGAGTTGCAGCCGCGGGATACTGGGTGGCAAGATGGTCCGACACAAAAACCTCGGGAGCCTTCTGGGACAGCCAGTGCAACAGCTCTGGCATATCGTCTTCAGCAGGGACCGTGCCCACCGTAGTAATCGAGCCGCCGATGCTGAGGACGAAGCCGGTGGCCTGAACGAGTTCGAGCAAAGCACTGCCGTTGCGCAGCAGTGTTTCTCGATAGTCCTGCCCGGCATTAGCCTCGCGCAGCAGGATCGTCTCGATCGCCTTGACGCCGGCACTGCGGCGGACAGTCTCGGCGTCTTCGACGAAGCTGAGTTGCCATGCGGCCAGTTGCCCGAGCAGGACGCTGGCCTGACGAAGTTCCGGGGCAACGTAGTGAGCGGTGCGGTGATGACAGGCCACGAGACCCCACAATGCGCCGCCGCGAAGAATGGAGATCGACATCGAAGCGCCGACGTTCATGTAACGCAGGTATTCGAGATGGACCGGCGACACGCTCCGCAGCATTGCCTGGCTAAGATCGATGGGAGCCGGATTGGACTGGATAAGGGGAACCGGGGCGTAATTGATGTCGGGAATTTCGCGTTCAGGATTGAGAATATAGAGGGCGCGAGCCTGCGCCGGGATATCCGACGCCGGGAAATGCAGTCCAAGATAGGACGGCACCCGGCCGCTGTTGTCCTCGGCGAGCACTTCGCCACTGCCGTCGGCCGCGAAGCGGTAGACCTTAACGCGGTCGTATCCGGTAAGCTGGCGCACCTCGGCGGCGAGGAAGGCGCAAATGGTCGTCACATCCTTGGCGGTCTGCAGGCGGCGGATAGCACGCTCGAGTTGCTCGAATTGAGGTCCGCTGCCGTAGGCGGGGAAATCCGCCTGCGGCAGTAACGCTTCCAGAAGGGCGCCGGTCGGGGTGACGTGCACGATGGCACGCCAGGCGCTGCTGGATGCACCACCCAGATGGAGCTCGGCGATGCGCAGAGGTTGAGGTTGAGCGCTAGCCGGGGTTATCGCTTCGAGTGACGCTTTGCCGAGGATTTGACCTAGCGGGTTGTTCAGAAGGGCATGCGGGTCGTGGTTGAGGTGGGTGGCCACATTCGCGCTAACGGCACTGATGAATCAGTTCGGGCCCCGTTAGCGCAAACAGTATGCCATGGGGCTGAATGGAGCCGGGGATGTGGATTGGCTCGCTGTCGCAGGTCGAAAGGTCGAGCGGTGATGGCGACGGTTCCCGTGTCTCGGCTACCTTGTTCATGGCTTCATATAGCCAGTTTGCGCCTTCCTTGTTCAAAACGGAAGGCGCAAACGTGAACCACGGAATTAAAGCTGCAACGGGAAAGTCCCTCTGTGATCCAAAGTGAGTTGGATTTGATGACGGAGCTTCAGAACCCGACGAGATATGGGGCTTCGTAGAATAGAAAGACCTGAAGCGGCCTCAAACAATTGCCGTCAGTCAGGCTGTCATGAGATAAATTGGATCAGTTCCTACCCACTCGCTGCTCGTCTACCTCGACCACGAGAATGGATATGCCCTCTCGGGCTGACCAACTCCGGCAGTCGCGACCTGCCGACATTATGATTTGCCGCCGGCGTAGGATCGTGTCGGCGCCAACCGCCCCATTCGATCGACCTGCGAAATCGGATCAGTCCCGGACGCCTTGCCTGCGGATCGGGTATACTTGCCATCGATCCTCAGGAACACCTGGCGCAGTGAGACAGTCACCTGGCCGTCGTGTGCCCAATCCGGGGAACAAAGAAGGGGATTGTAAAAATTCGTTGCTCCATGCGTGCTGTCGACAGGGCGATGGCGGGCAAACCGCAACGCACTGAATTGCACCGCCTGCCAAACGCCCAACTCGCGTGGGACGATGGTATCTGACGACTTCACCCACTGAAACTGGCTACCGTTGTCCGCCCAGACCGTGCTGCAAATGGTCGAAGCGGTGTGCACGGCGCGATTGTAGACCACCTCCGCAACAGCCAGACGCTCGGCTTCCGATTCGCCCCGTGCTTCATGATACATGGCCAACGCCAGACACAAGATCTGGTCGTGCTTCAGCGAACTTTCCTGCCGAATCGGCGGAATGACAGAACTTGGCGGAAGCCGCCGCAAATCGTTGGCCGCGGCAACCGTCGACGCGGCAGCGTTGTATTCTTTCGCAGATACCGGTAGCGCCATTACGGTCAGTGCAAAAACGAACACAAATTGTCTGAATCGCATCATTATATCCCGGCGTGGCAGAAGCCATCACTGCCACAACCTCGTTCGAGCTGTGCCTCATAGTTGCGTGATCAACCGACTTGCTGGTTAGGAGCTCCCGAGCCTGGTGACCCCGCAGGCGCTCGCACGTCAGCGAGAACGGAATGCGCTCTTCCGAGCCGTTGGGGCTCCATCAATCCTCGGCGGGGATCCCACGCTCCCTGAGACGGTCCGCCAGCAATTCTATCAGCATCACAGCTATCTCGGCCTGCCTCTCGGCGGGGAAGTATTGAGCGATCGTATGGGCCGCGCCCTCGACGAGCACACCCAGCACTGCATACGGGTCCGCGTCGCTCTCGCCGACTATACTGATGGTCTGGGCGAGGATATGCACCGGGTCGGGTCTGTTGGCTGCTACCCGCTTTACGCGGCGGATCAACTCATCCACCGCTCGGAAAGGTCGATCTGGCATCACACCAGCATGCCCGGTCATGCGGCCACGATGCAACCCCATCTGCTCCAACCGCGAGAGCCGCGACTCACCTGTGTTCCGTCGTCACTCCCAATGGCCCACCTCATCAAGGAATTGTAACCAGTGTTCGGGGAGCCCGTGATGTCGCGCCCCCTCCCGCAGCAGAGAAATATAGCGGAGCGAAGGAGTGCCATCGAGCTCCTTGCCCGTTGCAACATATGCGATCGCCGGTATCAGATGCCCGTCCGGGTCTTCCGCGACCAGCAACGTCGGGCGGTAGCCTCGGCCAGGAATCCCTTCGGTTGAATCCAGCCGCAGCATGTCGCGACGTGTGATCTTGTACAGGACGCCCCATAC
Source organism: uncultured Alphaproteobacteria bacterium (assembly GCA_963819345.1). GTDB lineage: Bacteria > Pseudomonadota > Alphaproteobacteria > Acetobacterales > Acetobacteraceae > Rhodopila. Next base: position 208,873 of record CAWFVX010000003.1, on the reverse strand, counting down.
TTCCTGATCCGCATCGGGGCAGATGTTGGCCGGCGCCGCTCTCCCCTTCGGCCGGCCCTCGAGGTTGAAGCGCAGGCGATAACCGGCGATTCGACCAGCACGGGATTCGAGCGGCCTGATCCTGCGCCGCTCGACGAACGTCCCCTCATGCATGTTGGAGCCGTATGCGAAGTACCAGACGTGGTCGGACGGCCGGCCAGCCAGGACGAGACCGTGTCGCCGATAGTGCCACCGCGACAGGTGCCAAGACCTCGCCAACCATCTTCGCCAACGGATGCGCATACTGGACCAACCTTGCACAGGTTCGGATGTTTGAGTGTCGTATGGGGCCACAAAAGTCGCCCAGATGAAGCCTGCCAGTCCGCGGGCGATCGCGGCCGGGATTGCCTTCCTCGGCTTTCCCCCTCGGGCGCGCGTGCGCGAAGCGTTGGCGCAACCTTCCGACTCGGCATGCTCCCTTGCCGAGTCAGCCCGCACGAAGCAATGCAACCGATGGTCCAGCCTCTGATCGGACATGCCGACGCCGGCATCGGCCGTGTCGGTGGAATCAGGACGCGGCTCCTGCCCGATGGCAGTGGGGAGGGGCACTTCAGTAGAACCGGCGAACGCTCATTTTAGACGCCGAGGGGCACTAAGCCGCATCTTCGTAAAGGGTGATGAAGTCTCCCAACGTCACGGGAATGTCGATCTCGTTATCGCCAGCGAATGGGTCGATCCCGAGCGTGTCGTCGAGTGTCGCGACGAGGATTGCGATACAAAGCGAATCGAGCCCCGAGTCCAACAAAGCCAAGTCGTCGGTCAGCGGTGCCAGGCGCTTGTGCTGCTGATCAGCGATTTGGATAATCTTTTCGATGACCGTGTCGCGGATAGACATGACAGGCGTCCTTGCAACCCATTGACCGGACTAGCGATTGGAGTCTCGCCGAAGTTTAAGAGTACTTCGAATCGTCATCGGCGGCCAGATGCTACGTTGTAATGCGCTGCCGTGGGTAGGGGGACGGGTGAGAATGCGTATTGGCAGCACTTCCGCCTCGGCGAGCTTCAGGTTGCGCTCCACATTAAACTGATTCTCCGGCGAACGACCTTGGCTGAGCTGGCTGCCGACCCGCAATCGCGAGAGCTGAACGGTCGCGCCAATCGGCTGAGGCTGCACGCCAACAAAGCCGAGTTGCTGAGGGTGCTGCTCCAGCCCGAGACTCCGGTGCACATCGACAGTTCCGAGAATGACATCCGCTGCCAAGCCATGCGCACCGTAAGTCAGTGCTGGAACACGCAGTTATTTGCGCTGCAAAAGCATGTGGATACGTTGGAGGCCCACGGCCTGAACCGGCGTTGGCGCGGCATGAAGTCGGCGGCCTGAACCCGTCGCATCGTGCGGCAGGCGTCTGACGCCGATGCTGGACAGTCCACCGAAAACGGCCGCTCCAAAATCAGCCGAGGTGAAGACGCGCGCCGCCAGCACGCACCGAAGAACGAGACGCAGGAAAAAGCCCAATGCCATCAAGCAGGATTGGATCAGCAGTATGAGCAACGCCGAAAGCTCGCCGGCCACATATCGAACGACAACAAAGGAAACCGCTGACATGTCGGAGGATGACGAAGCGCGTCGCCGCTTCTTACAGCGCCTCCAGCCGATCGCCGCTTCCAGCCGGCAGTATCGGTCGTGAACAACTCCGCGGCCGAGGGGGCGTTCGTGCTGTTTCAATTCCGGTCTGCTTTTTCGACAGCGGGTGCGACGGCGGCCGCGCAACCGCGTTGCCAAGCGCCGGTCAGGGCATACTCCATGTCTTGTGCGCCTGGATACCCAACCGCCATTCGGGATGCGCGAGACAATAAGCCGCAGCCCTTGCCGTGTTGCGCTTGGTTCGGCGCGGCGTGGCCATCGGCGACAGCCAACGATGCAGCGCAGAGAACGAGGCAAACCGTTCAGGCTCCGCGCCGGGTTGCGGGTAGACCAGCTTGAGTTCATCGGCGTCGCCCAGCACCAATGTCGTCCCCGCCTTCGGACTGACGCACAACCAGTCAACCTGCGCGGGCAGCGGTTGAGTGCCGTTGGTCTCGACGGCGGTGTAGAATAGGCGAGAGCGAAGCGCCGCTAGCAACGGCGCATCGACCTGTAGCAAAGGCTCGCCGCCCGTGAGGACGACCATGCGATGCCCAAGATGGTTCGCAGGCCATAGCGCACACACCGCATCCGCCAGAGCCTCCGCATCGAGGTAGCGGGTGCCGCCGACGAACTCGGTATCGCAGAAGCGACAGGCCGCCGTGGCCCGGTCACGCTCGCGGCCAGACCAGAGATTGCAGCCAGCAAAGCGAACGAACACGGCCACGCGGCCGATGTTCGCGCCCTCTCCCTGCGCGGTCAGGAACAGGCTGTGGACGGTATAAGTCATGCGGCGAACAGGTCGGGTTGCCGCGCCGTACGACCCGGCATCGGCAGCGGTATGGCGAAATAGCTAGCGCTCGATCCGTCGATACTATCCGTGCCGGCAGCAACGGCCATCCACACCCGGCGCACGGGATTCACCCCCGCCGCAGGGCAATAAATGCCGTGGCGCCGACAGAATTTCCCCGAGGTTGCCATGATGCCCAGCTTCCACTCAGTTGACCCCCGAGGATAGTCAGACATTTCGGCCCATAACATGCGCCAGATCGCTTTCCTGCATTCCCGTCCTGCACCGTGACTGGGACCACCGCGCAAGCTGACAGACAGCGGTTCGACCATCGCAGCGATATCTCCGGTGAACGCGCGCCGCCAGCGACCATATCAGGCAGCGCAATCCACGAGGCCCAGCTCCGTTTTGTCGATCAGTCGCGCGAAGGCGTCATCAGGCACCGTGGATTTTGGTAGCACTCCAATAGGGGCTCACCTTTTGCAAGTCGATTTACAATCCATTGCATTCACGGTCCAGATCGTCCGCATCGCTCGCAATATTCCGGTCGTGCCGAAACAGCTCGGAAGACCGAAGAATGACTTCCGCTTTTATTGAATTGCGAATGTCGATCGTCCTAGGATTATTTGTTCCGCGCACCACGACATGACTTCGTTTGCACAGCGGAGCGGCGGTGTCGTACGATTGCGTCAGCCATTCGCGCGCGTCGTACCTCTCCGGAATGACGTGCGATGAGTAAGATCCACCCGGTGCTCAGCCTGCACGTCGAGCAAAAAGCAGCTCGCCGATAAGGCGATCGGCCATCATCCCTATGCGCACATCCGCCATCACGGCACCGCCTACGAGCTGCGCGCCAAGGGGGTGCATGTCGTCTCCGAGACCGGCGGCATCGCCATCGTTCATATGGCGCTCCGGGGACCTTGCCGGGCTTGAGGCGATCGACAGATGGCGGAGAGACAGGGATTCGAACCCTGGGTACGCTTTCACGCACACACGCTTTCCAAGCGTGCGCCTTAAGCCGCTCGGCCATCTCTCCAGCAACAGGGCGGGGTCAATACCAGACCGCACGTCTGGCGGAAACCCCAATCATGCGTCCATCTTCAACGCGGCGAGGAAGGCGGACTGCGGGATTTCCACCTTGCCGAACTGACGCATCCGCTTCTTGCCTTCCTTCTGCTTCTCCAGCAGCTTGCGTTTGCGGCTGATGTCGCCGCCATAGCACTTCGCGGTCACATCCTTGGACAGTGCGCTGATCGTCTCTCGAGCCACCACGCGGCTGCCAATCGCCGCCTGTATGGCGATTTTGAACAACTGCTTGGGGATCAGGTCCTTCAGCCGAGCGCAGATCTGGCGACCGCGGTTTTCGGCAGCAGCGCGGTGGGCGATGAACGACAACGCATCCACGAGGTCGCCGTTGACCAGAATGGAGATACGGACCAGGTCGCTCTCAGCATAGCCGTCCATCGCGTAGTCGAAGCTTGCATAACCTCGAGAGACCGATTTCAGCCGGTCATAAAAGTCGAACACGACCTCATTCAGCGGGATGCGATAGACCGCCATCGCGCGGTTGCCGATATAGGTCAAATCGACCTGCTGGCCACGCCGCTCAGTACACAGTTGCAGCACGCTGCCCAGATACTCATCGGGGACCATGATCGTGGCCTTGATCCAAGGCTCTTCGACATGGTCGATCACCGAGCCGTCGGGCATATCGACGGGGTTATGCAGTTCCTGCATCTCACCGTTGGTCTTGTAGATGTGGTAGACAACGGACGGCGCGGTCGCGATCAGTTCAAGGTCGAACTCGCGGGTGAGGCGTTCTTGGATGATCTCCAGATGCAGCAGACCGAGGAAGCCGCAGCGGAAGCCGAAGCCCAAGGCGGCGGAGGTCTCAGGATCATAATGGAAGCTAGCGTCGTTAAGTCGGAGCTTGCCAAGGCTGTCGCGCAACTTCTCGAAATCATCAGCGTCGATCGGATACATACCGCACCAGACCACAGGTATGGAGGGCTTGAAGCCAGGTAGAGCCTCGGTCGCGGGGGTGCGGTCGTCGGTAATCGTGTCGCCGACGTTGCAGTCGGCCACGGTCTTAATGGCAGCGGTGATGAAGCCGATCTCGCCGGGCCCGAGATCGTCCATCGGAACCATCTTCGGCGTAAACACCCCCACCTGCTCAACCGAGTGCACTGCGCCCGACGACATCATGCGAATCTTCTGGCCGCGTTTGAGCCGGCCGTCCTTGATGCGGACGAGGATGACCACGCCGAGATATTGATCGTACCAGCTATCAACCAGCAGCGCCTTCAGCGGCGCGGTCCCGTCCCCCTTCGGCGCGGGCAAGCGCATCACAAGCGCCTCCAGCACCCCCTCGATGTTCAGGCCGGTCTTGGCGCTGATCTCCACGGCGTCAGACGTGTCCAGGCCGATAACGTCCTCGATCTGCTGCTTGACACGTTCCGGTTCCGCCGCCGGGAGGTCGATTTTGTTGAGGATCGGCACGATCTCGTGGTTAGCGTCAATCGCCTGATAGACATTCGCCAACGTCTGCGCCTCGACGCCCTGGCTCGCGTCGACCACCAACAGGCTGCCTTCGCAGGCGGCAAGGCTGCGGCTCACCTCGTAGGCGAAATCGACGTGGCCTGGGGTATCCATCAGATTAAGTTCGTAGGTCAGGCCGTCGTTGGCGGTGTAGCTCAGTCGAACTGTCTGCGCCTTAATGGTGATGCCGCGTTCCTTCTCCAACTCCATGTTGTCGAGGACCTGGGCGGTCATTTCGCGCGCGGTCAAGCCGCCGGTGAATTGGATCAGGCGGTCGGCCAGGGTGGACTTCCCATGGTCGATGTGCGCGATGATGGCGAAGTTACGAATACGCTCGATGGGGGTGTCGGTCATGAACCTGCTATCGGGGGGCCTGCGCTGAGAGCCGGCGGTCGATGTGCCGGCAGGTTGGCGGAGAGATAGAGTGTCTATCAGCCGGTGTCACCAACTCCCCGTAGCATTCGCAGGCGCGGCGGCCTCGGCAGGCGCTCGGCCAGATCTTCGGCGCGCTTACGCAACCGGTAGACCCGTCCCAACCCTGTCAGACGGCGGTCAAGGAATGCCAATGTAGCCGCATCGTCCTCCGAGGAGTCGCGCAGCCAGGTACAGGATGGTTGCGCTGTAAATCACGGCCAGGGTCGCGCGTTTGGAGTACCAACTGAAATCGGTCGAACGGTCGCCGGCGGCGTGCCAAATCGCGTCGACAGTCCGGGCGGTGCAGGTGGCCGCCGCCCGGACGTTCTGCGGGAGTGCCAATATCGCCAAAGCGCGCCGAATAGCTTCTTTGTATGGACGGTTCTGCTCCAGCCGCAGCGCGATCACAGCGCGCACTCGAGCCGACGTTTTCATCGGGATCAGGGTCGCCGCGGCTTCCTCCATACGGCGGTCGGCGAAATCGGAAAACGTTTCGATCATGTCGACGGTTCCGAGGGGAAACAGCAGGTCGGCCTCATCCGCCGGCAGGCCCGCTTGCGCGATCCCCGCCCGCAAAGCTCGCTTGGTCCAGCCGTCGAAGGCCACATGGGGCAGCATCCCCAGGATGGCGGCGTCACGCTCAGGCAGGCGTTCGGGATGGGGGATCATTCACTTGCTCCGGCACGATCCAGTTCGCTGGTGAAGCCGAACCAGCGGAAATCGGTCATGCGCATGGGGTACAGGATGCCGTCGAGGTGGTCATACTCGTGCTGGACTATACGAGCATGGAACCCGGTCACCTCGCGCTCAGTGACGTTGCCGTCGCAATCGACGCCGCGGTAGCGGATGCGGGCGGCTCGGGGCACCGCGGCGCGCAGGTCGGGGATCGACAGGCAGCCTTCCCACCCGATGACGCGCTCCTCGCCGATCAGTTCCACCGTCGGGTTAATAAGGACGGTATTTTCCGCCGCGGTGTCATCCGGGTCCTGGGATTCCCGACCGCCGGGCACGCGGAAGACGAACAGGCGCAACGGCTGATAGATTTGTGGCGCGGCCAAGCCAACGCCGGGCGCATCTATCATCGTTTCGATCATGTCAGCGACGAGGCGGCGGATTTCGGGCGCGCCGGGATCGGGAACCGGATCGCATTTTCGTAGCAGGACCGGGTTTCCCATGCGGGCAATTTTTAGAATAGCCATATGCGTGTCATGCCCCTGATGGCGGAGAATCGCCTTGTAAGTATCCACGACCATGTTATAGCACCAGTCCCTGCATCGGGACCCTCGATGACGGGGGCGTTTGCGCACCCGGTCGGCGGGCGCGCCTTGGAAAGGAGCAGGCTGCCCAGTGCAAGTCCTCGTGCGTGACAATAACGTCGATCAGGCGCTCAAGGCGCTCAAGAAGAAGATGCAACGGGAGGGTATTTTCCGTGAAATGAAGCTGCGGCGGCACTACGAGAAGCCGTCAGAGCGGCGCGCTCGTGAGGCTGCTGAAGCGGTGCGTCGCGCCAGGAAGCTGGAGCGCAAGCGGCTGGAGCGCGAGGGCTTCTAACCAGCCCCGGTTTAAAGGAGCGCGGCCTTGGGGACGTGCCCCGACGCCGCCCGTGCGTATGTACTGTTGCTGACGCTGCATGATGTGGTCTAGGGTTCGACGATTGGACCAATCCAAGTTCGCGGAACCCCATGCTTGCGCCGGACCAAACGCGGCAAAGTGCCGTGTTCGATCACCTTCGTCACAGTATATTGAGCGGCGCCCTGCCTGGGGGCGGCCGTCTGCCGGCCACGCGCTCACTGGCACGGGAGTTCGGGGTGGCCCGGCAGACCGTCGTGCTGGCGTATGAACGGCTGGCGGCTGAGGGATATGTCCGGGGGCGTACCGGTAGCGGGACGTATGTATCGACGGACTTGCCGGATCAGGCCCCTGCCCCGGCCTCGACGCCGCCGGCTGCCGCCGTAGCGCTGTCGGCGCGCGGTGTTCGGCTCGCACAGGTTCCGGCGTCGGCAAGTGCACGAGACCCAGCTTTGGGATTGCTGCTAGCCGGTGGACTACCGGCGCCCGATTTGTTTCCGATCAAGGCCTGGGCGCGATGTGCATCTCGCGTTCTGAAGCCGCTTTCAGGAGAATTGTCCAGTTATCCGCCGCCGCAAGGCCTGCTGGTTCTGCGCGAGCAGATCGCCGCGCACCTGGCCGCGACGCGGGGGCTGATCGCCGACCCGGGCTGCATCGTTGTGACCGGCGGGACACAGCAAGCGTTGCGGACGGCTGCCGACCTGCTGGTGGACCCGGGCGATCAGGTGTGGGTCGAGGATCCCGGATACATTGCGGGCCGGGGTGCGTTGCTCGCAGCCGAGGCGGAGATCGTGCCGGTTCCCAGTGATTCGGATGGGCTCGACGTGACCGCCGGGGTACGGCTAGCGCCGCGCGCACGCCTGGCGCTGGTGGCGCCATCCCATGCTACGCCGCTGGGAGGCGCTCTGCCGATCGGGCGCCGGCTGGCGTTGCTGGACTGGGCCGCGCAGGCGCGGGCCTGGGTATTGGAGGACGATTGCGATTCGGAGTTCCGCTGGGAGGGCAAACCGCTGCCCCCGTTGGCAACGCTCGATAAGGCCGGCCTGGTGATCTACTGTGGCACGTTCAGCAAGACGCTGGCACCGGCGCTGCGGATCGGGTTTGCCATCGTCCCGGCGCCGTTGGTGGCTGCGTTCGTTCGGCTGCGGACCCTGAACGATCGTGGAACCGAGGCATTTACCCAGGCGACCCTGGCTGAATTCATGCGGCTGGGCTTGCTACCCCCGCATATCCGGAAGATGCGTACGGAATACAGCCGGCGTCGCGACGCACTCCTGGAGGCGATGGCTCGAGTTGTGCGACACGCTTCGCCGCTGGGTGCGCCGGGGGGGTTGCACATGGTGGCGCGATTGCCGGACGAACTCGATGAGACAGCGGCGGTTCGCGCGTGCCGGGCCCGCGATCTCGCGGTGTCGCCACTACGGGCCTACTATACGGGTGTACCGCGAATGACCGGACTGGTGATCGGTTTTGCGGCGACACCCGTTGCCATGGCCGCAGAGGTGGCGCGGCGACTGGAGGCGGCGCTTACATCTGTCGCGCGCGCCTCGGCATCCTGAAGTGGATCGACCGCTGAGTGTGGCAGGTGGGCCGATAGCCAGGTGGCTTGCTTTTCAACCGGCCGAAAATGCGTCATCTTTCCCCAACGGCGCTCGCGCCGATGTACGGAGGTATACGGATGGCGGTAGTCCACCCCCAGGTCGCACGCGCGTTGGCGCTGCACCCCCTGCTTGCGCAGGAAGGGGATGAGATAGACAGCCGCCGTGAACTCACGCCAGCTGTTGTCAAAGCGCTGAAAGAAGGCGGATTTTTCCGCATGCTGCAGCCCAGCTCGATCGGCGGAATGGAAATGAAACCGTCCGATTTCGCCCGCGTCACCGAAGCGATCTCGGCGGCCGATGGATCGACGGGTTGGGTTGTATGCCAAAGCAATGGATGCGCGATGTCCGCGGCGTATCTGGAGCCGCGGGTAGCGAAGGAGATGTTCGGGCCCGTTGATGGCATCCTGGCCTGGGGACCGCCCGGTGCCCCGTTCGAGGCCGAGCCGGTTTCAGGCGGTTATTGCATTTCCGGCACCTGGCGCTTCGCGAGTGGCAGCCAGAATGCCATCTGGCTTGGGGCGCATATGAAAGTGAAGGGCCGCAGAGAGATCCGCACTATGCTGTTTCCGAAGGGCAGCGCGACGATGGTGGATATCTGGCATACGCTGGGCCTGCGCGGCACCGCTAGCAATGAGTATGTCATTGAGGACCTGTTTGTTCCGGCCGAACGGTCCATGCTGCGTGACGAGGCGATTGACCGGCGGGAAGACGGTCCGCTGTATCGTTTCACCAGCAACCAGCTTTACTCGTCGGGCTTTGCTGGGGTCGGACTTGGTCTGGCCCGCGGCCTGATCGATGCGTTTCTCGAATTACCTGCAACGAAGACTTCGCGCGGCGCCGCCAGGCCGATGCGGGACAATAACGTCGTGCAGTCGCAACTGGCGCAGTCAGAAGCGAAGTGGCACTCGGCACGGGCCTTTCTGCACAACACGCTCGACGATATCTACGACTATGTGATTCAGCACGGGGAAATGACCGAGCGCCAGGCAGCAATGCTGCGCTTGGCGTCGACGTGGTGTATACAGCAATCTCGCGATGTTGTTCACACGCTTTACCATTGCGCTGGATCGGTTGCGATTTTTGAGGACCAGCCGTTCGAGCGGCGGCTGCGCGACATAAATTCGGTATCGCAGCAAGCGCAGGGCCGTCAGCTTCACTATGAATTGGTCGGACAAATCATGCTCGGCCTTTCTCCGGAAAACCAGTTCTAGAAGGAAACGAAAAATGCCTGCACAATCGTTGAACCACTACACAATCAAGGTGCGTGACCTGGAGCGTACAAAAGACTTTTATGAAGAAGTCGTTGGCTTGAAAGTCGGTGAACGACCGCCGCTGCCGTTCCCTGGCTACTGGTTGTACTGCGGCGGCGTCCCGACGGTGCACCTGATCGGGCACCGAGAGGAAGACCCGGCGATCGCGGATGGGCCGTCTGATCCGGCGCCGACGGGACGCTTGGATCACATCGCTTTCTCCTGCGACGGGCTGAAGGACATGCGCGCGAATCTACAGGCTCGGGATATCAAGTTCGATGAGCGCGTATTGCCTCGCTTCAACATGACGCAACTGTTCTATCTCGATCCGGACGGGATCTCGGTGGAGTGCAACTTCGAGGCGACCGAGACGGAAGCGACTGGGATGAAGGGGTATTAGGCAGGCGAGATGAAATGACGGCGTCGGTATCGGTCATCATAGTTTCCCAAACGGGATGATAATGACCGGGGCTTCCGCCACCAGAGGCGGCCGGCGGCGACGACCGAACGGATGTGCCGGGGGTTGGCAATTCGGCGGCTATCCGGAGAATGGTCCGCGCCCTCTTCGAGATCAGCGGCCACAACCAAGCGCGATTCTCGCGAGCGGTTTAATCTGGACGGTGATGGGGGAGGTCGCGACCCTTCGATAGGATTCAGACCTGGTATGGCATCCGGATGCCCGGGTCGTCGGAAGGGAACCCCTTCGTGTTCCCGGTCACAAGTAGCATCGCCTCGATTTGCGCCGATGCCCAGACGATTGCATCCGGCAGCTTCAACCGGTGCTCTCGCCGCAACGTTACTGTGCGTTCGGCCACCTTCTGATCCAATTCGATCAGCACAAACCCGCTGAGGAAGTCCCGGGTGCTACGTGTTGCCGCCATAGGTGCTCCCGCCATGACCTCCATCCAGGTGATGACGCTGATAGCTCTGTCGCTGTAGCGGTTAAGCTCGTCGCGAGCCGCAGGGACGCCGCGCAGGAAATCGATCAGGATGTTAGTGTCCAGAAGCGCCTTCACCACTCTCTGCGAGCCTTCTCCTGGTAGGCCAGGCCGTCGAGACCCTCCGCACCCCAAAGACCGTAGGCCGAGTCCATAGACTTCACGGCGTGGCGTTCGAGGAATTCGGCGATCGCCTCGCGAATGATAGCCGCACGCGGCTGTCTGACCCGCTCACATAGGTCGGCCAGTGCCTGGATTTGGCTGTCAGGAAGGTCGATGAGCGTACGCATGGTCCAAATCCATATACGATATCGACATCATATATATCGTTTGGACAAACGCTTCAACCCTGCAAATGTCAGACTTCCAGCCACTCCTGCCGGACGCCCTGATTGGCGGCCAATTCATCCGGCGAACCCTCGAACACGATCTGGCCATGGCCCATGACGTACAAACGACGCGAGATCCTCAACGCTATGGTCAACTTTTGCTCTACGAGCAGGATCGAGACACCGCGGCTGGCGATTTCGCCCAGAAGGACGCCCACCTGCTCGACCAGAAGAGGAGCGAGGCCTTCAGTAGGCTCGTCAATCAAAACCAGGCCGGGATCGCCCATCAGTGTACGGCACATCGTAAGCATCTGCTGCTCGCCGCCAGACAATACACCGGCCGGGTTGTTCTGCCGGGCCGCAAGGTTTGGAAATAGGCGGAAGACGTCGTCAAACGTCCAGCGGCCGAAGCGCCCAGCACGCTTCAGGCCGAGTTCCAGGTTTTGGCGTACGGTCAGCGTCGGGAACACTTGCCGGTCTTCAGGCACGTAGCCGATGCCGGCCTGAGCGACCAGATCGCTGCGGAGCCCGGCTAGCTCGCGGCCTCGGAAGGTGACGCTTCCTTGCGGGATCACCAATCCCATGATCGCTTTGCAAGTGGTGGAGCGACCCACACCGTTACGGCCCAATAAGGAGACGATTTCGCCGTCGTCGACGTCGAGATCGATGCCGTGGAGAATATGGCTCTGCCCGTAGTAGGCGTGCAGGCCGCGAACTCGTAGCATCATCGCAGTGGCTCTGCGCGACGCCTTCGATGCGTCGCTGGCCGCCGCCAGTTCGGCAATACCACGTTCACTCCAGCGCTCCCAAGTAGGCTTCTTGCACCGCCCGATTTGCCCGCACCTCGGCGGGCGGACCGGAGGCGATAACCTGGCCGTAGACCAATACCGTGATCGTATCGGCGAGATCGAAGACGACTTTCATGTCGTGCTCCACCATGACCAGTGTTTTTCCGTCGGTGAGGTGGCGGATTAGAGCCATTGCATAGTCCGTTTCGGTATTGCTCATGCCGGCTGTTGGTTCATCCAGCAGAATGACCGACGCCCCTCCCGCGACAGTCATGCCGATCTCCAACGCGCGTTGCTCGGCGTACGACAGCAGCCCGGCAGCCACGTCGCGCCGACTGGCGAGGTTAAGGTCTTCCAGAAGTTTTTCCGCTGCTTCGTTCAGCGCTTTTTGACGCCAGAGTGGAGACCAGAAGGAGTACCGGTAGCCGCGGCTCCAGAGTAACGCGCAGCGAAGGTTCTCGAAAACCGACAGGCGATGGAAGATGGAAGTGATCTGAAAGCTGCGGGAAAGACCGAGGCGGTTGATCCTATGCGGCGGCAACGCGTCGATACGCTCGCCATCGAGGCGGATTTCCCCGGAGGTAATCGAAAATCGTCCGCTAATGAGGTTGAAGCACGTGGTCTTACCGGCGCCATTCGGACCGATCATGCAGTGACGCTCGCCTGCGGCGATGTCGAGGGTAACGCCGCGAATGATCTCGGTCGCGCCGAAGTTCTTCCGCACGTCTCGCAGGGACAGCGCTGTCACCGGCGGATCTCGGCGCTCAGGTTTTCCCAGACGCGATGAAAGGTGGCGGCTTCCCACCGCAGCCAGAGGGCGCCGAGGATCAGGCAGGCCGCGGAGATTGTCCAAGGCAACGTCGCATGCACGTCGACGGGGTAAGAGAACAGGACCAGCTTCTTGCCCTGTGCGGCGCCGATGGTGAGGAATGACAGGAGTTCAACCATGCCGACAAATCCCAGCACCACGCCGAGGGAGGGGAGGATCAAGCGGAGGTATGGGACAGCGAGACCTCTTAGACGGCCCGCCCGCCTGATTGGTCCGTGCGCCTTGATGATTTCGGCCAGGCCGGCTGGAGCAAAGATCACCATAGCGATGAACAAGACGCCAACGTAGACCAGCCAGGAGTTTGACAGCAGGCTTACCCCGCTTTGCAGCAGCGTGATCAGAACGGCACCAAGGATTGGACCTCCGAATACTGTGGCGCCCCCGATATAAGCCATCAGCAGTGCATTTGCCGATAGCGGCGCGGCCAGCGCGTCGAATGTTACGATTTCGTAGGTAATCGCGTAGAGGCCTCCACCAATGCCCGCGAAGAAGCCGGATAGGGCGAATTGAAGGAACCGCACCGTTCTGGGATCATAGCCGATGAATTGGGCCCGCTCGAAGTTGTCGCGGGTGGCGTTGGCCATGCGACCGAGCGGTGTCAAGGTCAGGAAATACATCAGACTAGTGGCGACGACGGTCCAGGCGAGGATCAGGTAATAAACCTGAAGGCTGGACGCGTAGGTTAGCCCGAACAGGCTGTTGTCGATCATCCGGTTAGTGGTGACACCGCCTTCGCCGCCAAAGAAATGATGGAACATGAGCGCGGCTGTGGCCATGAGTTCGCCGATTCCCAGGGTGATCATGGCGAAGGCTGTCGAGCGTTGTTTCGTTGCCATAGCACCAAACAGGATAGCGAGGGCGAGACCGGCGAAGCCGGCGAGCAGCGGCATGATTTCCATCGGGAGAGGCAGGTCGCCGGCGCCCGCCGCATCCAGGAAGTGGATCATCGAGTAGCCGCCAAATCCAAAGAACGTAGCGTGGCACAGGGAAAAAAGACCAGCTTGCCCGAGCAGCATGTTGTAGGAGAGGGCTAGGATGACCATCATGCCCATTTGGCTGAGCATGGAGATCAAGAACCCCGCGTGCCGATGATGGACCCAGTCGTAGAAGCACCAGGGTAACGCTACGGCAATGACGATAAGACCGATGATGAGCCAGCGGGGTTTCATGCGCGACGGTCGTTCCGGTGGTCACGCCGGCCATGATAGCAACGGTGGATCATGTATCACGCGTCCCCATCAGACCTCGGGGACGAAAGAACAGGATCATTACCATCATGACAAAGGGCAGCAGTGCCCCGATGCGGGCGACGGGGACGGTCATGATCTCGCTCAGCAGGGTGTCGCCGGACAGAGCAATTCCCAACGGGCCGAGCAGATCGGCGACCGAATAGTCGATGACAACGGCGAAGGTTTGGATCATACCCATGATGATCGAGGCGATGAAGCATCCGGCCAGCGAGCCGAGGCCTCCAAACACGACGACCACGAATACGATCGGTCCCATGGAATCCGCCATCCCCGGTTCGGTGGTTTGGTAGTTTCCGCCGATAACGCCGGCGAGGCCGGCGAGAAGGCATCCGCCGGCAAAGACCGTCGTAAACACCCGGGGCACATTATGACCCAGTGCGCTGACCATGCTGGGATGGGTCAGCGCGGCTTGTATGATCAGCCCGATCCGAGTCTTTTTCAGCAGCACCCAGGTCCCAAGAAGCATCGCACCGGACACCAGCAGCATGAAAGCGCGATAGGCCGGGAAGTTGACGCCATACAATGTGAAAAGCGGGAAATCGAGCGAGGCGGGCACGCGGTAGGGCATGGGAAGCATGCCCCAGGTCATCTGCACAAGTCGCTGGATGATGAACACCAGGCCGAACGTGAACAGCAGTTCGGCGATATGGCCGTTGTGGTGGACCCGGCGCAGCCCCCAGATCTCAATGCCCGCGCCGACAAGCCCGCACAGGATGGGCGCGATGATCAGGGCAGGAAAGAAGCCGATGAACCGGCTGATCGTGAAGGCGAGGTAAGCGCCCAGCATATAGATGCTGGCGTGAGCAAAATTCAGGACGCCCATCATACTGAAGATCAGTGTCAGCCCGCTCGCGAGCATGAACAGCAGCATCCCATAGACGAGGCCGTTCAGCACCGAGATCAGTATGGTTTCCATTGTCGGAACCGGTCTGGGCTAGGAGGTCGGGCGCTTCATTTTGCAGGTCGTGGGCAGCGTAAGATCCTCGGCTGTCGCGATAAAGTCGGTTTTCCAGCCAAAGCCTGTCTTCTCGGAATCGTATTTCACGTCGCGCGAGAAGGTGGCGGCATAATACGGCATCAGAAGCTGGTGGTCTTCCTTGCGCATCTCCACGGGGGAGCCAACCAGGTCAGTGGCCTTCATGCCTTCCAGGGCAAGGCCCACCTTTAGCGCGTCGGTAGAACCGGCCTGGTCGATCGCCCGAGCCAGCATCTGGAACATAGTCAGAAAGGGTACTTCGGAGAAATCCGTGTCATGGTTGGCGCGCCAGCCGGTGGTAAACGCCTCGGCGTCCGGCTTTTTGAGCTCCACCGGCACATTGGGATCGAATTCAGTAATTGTAGACAGGCGATCTTGCCCCGCGGCGCCGATCGCCGTGGGACCGCCGATCAGGTGCGCCAAATAGGTGTCGAAACGAACATTCAGGCCATCGTCGACCGCAGCCTTGATCAGCAAGTTCAGATCGCGGTTGTAGTTGCCGGTGAGGACGGATTGAGCGCCAGAAGCCTTGATCTTTTCGACGTGGGGCGAGAAGTCCTGCACCTTGCCAAACGGCATGAGTTCATCCCCAACAATCTGGATATCCGGACGCAGCTTGGTCAGCCATTTGCGCGTGTCGTGCTGCACGGATTGGCCGAACAGGTAGTCTTGGTTCAGCAGGTAGACTTTCGTGACGTCTTTCGGCAGCGCCTTGACACGAGCCGCGGCGCGCATTTCGACGTTGCCGGAGAAGCGGAAGTGCCAAAAGTCGCAGTGCTCGTTGGTCAGTTCGGTCGCCAGTGCTCCGCAGTTCAGATAGAGGATGCGGTTGTCTGGATTGCGGGCATTGTGCTTTGAAACGCCATCGAGCAGCGCCGCGCCGACATTCGATCCGGTGCACTGCATGACGAACGGAATATTCTGGTCGGTGATATTCTTCAGCGCTATCAGCGCTTCCGCTGGTTGCAGCTTGTCGTCGAACGACACGATCTCGAACTTTTTGCCTAATGCGCCGCCGTCAGCGTTTACCTTGGCCAAGATATAGGCAAAGACCTTGAGGAACTCATCGCCGCCGGACGCGAATGGCCCGGAGAAAGGGTCGACGTAGCCGATCTTGATCGTGTCTTGAGCTATGGCCGGGCGCCCAAAAACGGCTGCCGCAATTGCAACCGATACGAAACAAAGGCTGCGGAACAGCAATGTCATGTCTCCCCCTGCGGCTTGGCACCAGCCTGCTATTTATTAGCCAAAACAGTAGGCATCGGGTGACAGCCGGAGTCAATCGCGTCGCTACAGGCGTCGTGACTGCCAAGTGCAGGGAATGAACCAGGACCGGAGAATTCGCCACCGCATCATCGAGTGGCCGCGGCGCGACGGGCTATTGAGGGCGCGACAGACGGGGCTTATTTCGCTCGGTATTTCTTGTGGCAGGCGCCGCATTGCTCACCTAGCAGTTTCGTGTCAGCGGCCACCTCGTCGGCGTCACCGGCTTTTGCGGCGGCGGCGAGCTTGGTCGCCGCATCAGTCGCGGCGGCCGCGATCTTCTGGAATCCGGCCGGATCGGACCAGACCTCCGGCAGGGCCCTGGTATCTCCGCCGCTCTCGGTGCCCTTCGGGAATAGGGTGGGGATCACCGCGGTCGATTTGATAATCGCTTTGGCGGGAACCTCCAAAGGTTTGACATCGCCGTTTGCGGCCACCACGGCACGGATGTAGGCGAAATCGCCGCCCTGCAGGGACATTACCGCTTGTCGTACGGCGATCGGATCCAGACCATCGGCCGTTGCGGCACCCGACCCGGCGATGCCGGTCGACGCCAGGATAACTGCGGCACAAAGGGTGATTTGCCTAAGCATCCGGCCATACTCCCATCCGAGTTTGTTCACAACAATGCAACGATCGTGAAATGCCACGATGATTCGCTAGCAGATTTGTGGGGGAACAGACAGACTGGAATAGCTCAGATAGAAGGATATTTATGACGGCTATACGTTCTCTCGCCGTGTTTTGTGGCTCTCGCGTCGGCGTGAACCCGATCTATGCTTGTGCCGGACGCGCCCTGGGTCATGGCCTTGGACGGGCTGGCATCCGTTTGGTGTTTGGGGGCGGCCGGATCGGCATCATGGGTGTCGTGGCTGATGCCGTGCTGGACGCCGGCGGGACGGTCCTGGGCGTGATCCCGGAGTTCTTGACCCAGTTGGAAGTGGCGCACGAGCGGGCGACCGAGATGGTGGTCACCGACACCATGCACACGCGAAAAACGCGGCTTTATCAGGAATCTGATGCGTTCCTTGTCATGCCCGGCGGGCTCGGCACCTTCGACGAAGCGTTTGAGATTATTACGTGGCGTCAGCTTAGGCTGCACGACAAGCCAATCATCCTTTGCAACGTCGCGGGTTCGGTAGATCCATTGGTTGCGACGATCGAACATGCGATCGAGCAGGGCTTTGCCGATCCGGCGTGCCGCCGGCTGTTCGAGGTGATCGAGGGCGTCCCGGCGGTGCTGGAGCGTTTAGAGACCCTTCCGGCGGGGACCAAAGGCCACGCGGAGCGGATGTAGCGAGCCCGTCTTAGGGGACGCCGCACGAAATCCGAACTAACGATGTTCGGGGGCGACCCGGACCAGCAGCTTGCCAAAATTTCTCCCGCTCAGAATGCCGATCAGCGCGTCGGGGGCGTTTTCCAGTCCGTCGATCACGTCCTCCCGGTATACAAGGCTGCCGTTGGCGACCAAGGGCTCCGCCACCGTGCGCCATTCGGAAATACGCGCCGGCCGATCAGAGACGATAAAGCCCTGGATCAGCACGCGTTTACCGACGACGAAACCGAGGTTGGGTCCGGGCGGCATGGTTTTCTCATTATACTGCGAGACCATCCCACACATGGCGACTCGGGCGAAGGCGTTGAGCTGGTCGAACACCGCGGCCTGCACCGCGCCACCGACGTTCTCGAAGTAACAATCGATGCCGTTCGGGCACGCAGCGTGGAGTTCCTGTCGCAAATCGAGCGAGCGGTGGTCGACGCAGTCATCAAAACCCAGGCTGTCCTGGACCCAGAGGCATTTCTCGGAGCCGCCGGCGATGCCGACGACGCGCGCGCCGGCTCGCTTGGCAAGCTGACCGGCGACCGACCCGACGGCGCCTGACGCCGCGGAGACGACAAAGGTGTCTCCGGCCTTGGGCTTGCAGATTTCGCTCACGCCGGCGTAGGCCGTTGCACCCGGCATACCGAGGACGCCGAGATAGGCGGACAGTGGTGCCGCCCCTTTAGCGATTTTGTGCAATTGCGCGCCCGGACTAACGGAATGGGTCTGCCAGCCGCGCGCGCCCACGACAATCTCGCCTGGGACGAAACCGGGATTGGTCGAAGCAACCACCTCGCCGATCGTCTCACCTGTGATCACCTCGCCAATCTGGATGGCGACCGCATAGGTCTGTTCCTCGCGCAGGCGCCCACGCATATACGGGTCGATGGATAGCCAAAGGGTGCGGGTGACCACCTCGTTCGGTCCGGGAGTGGGAATCGCGTCTTCCTGGATGCTGAAGTCGCCCGGGGTTGGTTCGCCGTGCGGGCGCCGTTTCAGAACGACGGAACGACGGAGACCGGCGGCGGCCATCACGCGGCCTCGGCTTTCAGGACGAGACGGCCAGTGACCTTGCCATCGCGCAGGCGACTAAGCGCTTCATTTGCCTGATTTTGCGGAATGGTGGCAACCGGAAGAGCCTCCAGGTCGCCGGCCTGGGCCAGCCTGACCAGCTCGCGTAGTTCCTTCGGGTTGCCGACATAGCTGCCCTGGACGGTCAGCGCGCGCATCGCCATCACCGGCAGCGCGAGCGTCAGTTCCCCACCGAACAATCCCACCTGGATGAGCTTTCCGCCTTTGTCGAGCGCCGCATATGCGAAGCGGGCGGTGGCGGTGCCGTTGACCAGATCGATCACCGCGGGAACCGGGCCGCCAGCGGCCTCCATGATGCGCTTGGCGACGCCCTCGCCACCACCGTCGACCGTCTTTGTTGCACCGGCCTTCATCGCGGCGTCGCGCTTTTCGGCGCTGATATCGACGCTGATGATGTTCTCGTGTTTCAATGCCTTGAGCACAGCGATGGCATTAAGGCCCAGACCCCCTGCCCCGACCAGCACGATCGGTTGCGTCGGCTTCAGCGGCATTACCTTCTTGATCGCGGCATAGACCGTAATACCGGAGCAAGCGTAGGTCGCCGCGACAGCAGGATCCAGGCTCCCAGGATCGACCAGGTGCCTCGGATGGGGGGCGATGACATGGGTGCCATAGCCTCCATTGGCGAAAACACCCAGACTTTTGGCAGCGACGGTGCACATGTTGTCGTCTTCGGAGAGACACTTCTCGCACTTGCCGCAACCAAGCCACGGAAAGACGATGCGGATATCGCCGGGTTTGACCCCGCTTGCGTCGGGACCGAGTTTGACCACGCGGCCGACAATTTCATGGCCCATCGCAAGCGGCAGGACGACGCCACGATCCTTCAGCGACATCTTTTGGCCGCCGCCGACATCGTAATAACCGTCCCAAATATGCAGATCGGAGTGACAGACGCCACAATAGGTGACCTCCAGGAGTACCTCGCTGCCCTTGGGTTCGGGGGTCGGCAGGTCGATTTCCTTCAGGGGTTGCCCGCTTTCGATGACGGCCCAGGCGCGCATATCTGTCTCCTCCGGTGCGTTCGCCGGATGGATAGCGCGTCGCGCGGATTAAGCAAGGCTTTGGCGCGCCCCGGCTCAGCCCTTTAATCCAGCGATGGAACTCGGAGCCGGGGACGCCCATGGACTGGCAGGTCACGCCCAGCGCGGTGCCGATCAGGCTCCGAACTCAGCCGCATCGATCTAACACCCTCTTCGGCACGCCAGCACACCCACGAATGACGCCGGCACCCGGATGTACCACGAGGCGATCGCTGCCCTACGCTGCTTCAGCCATCGTCGACTGTTCGCAGGCGACGGTGGTGCGGTGCATGTCCCTCACCTCGTTGGCGTCGAAGGGCCGAGCGCGATGCATCGTAGCGCGGTTGTCCCACATCACCAGATCCCACTGCTTCCATTCATGCGCATAGACCAACGAGCGCTGCGTGGCGTGCTCAATCAGGTCGCGCAACAGCGCACGCGCCTCTGGGACCGGCCAGCCGACGATAGTGCCCGCATGGGAGGCGAGGTACAGCGACCTCCGCCCGGTCGACGGATGCCGTCGGACCAGCCGTTGCAGAACTGGCTTGAAGCGGCGTTGATCCTCGTCTGTAAAGTCCGTAAATCCTAACATAGACCGAGAATAGAGTTGACTGTGCTCGCAAACCAGTTCTTCGATCTCGGCTTTCGTTTTATCGTCAAGCGTATCGTAGGCTGCGCGCATATCGGCGAATTCAGTGTTGCCACCGGCCGATGGGATCAGCCGCGCGGACAGCAGGGAGAACTTTGCCGGGACCTCCTTAAACGAACTGTCCGAGTGCCAAAGCCGGTTTCCTAAACTGAACAGTCGCCTGCGGTTGTCCCGTGCCAGAACCTGATTGTCATTGTCTAGATTGGAAATATCATTCACCAGCCCGGACTCAATGCGCCGCGCCTTGCCCCAGTCTAAGTCACCGCTGGCCTCTTCAAGTCTTCCGAAGTTGCGCGAGAAGGCTAACTGAGTTTCGTCATCAAACTTTTGGCCGTGAAACACCAGCACCCCGTATTGATCCATTCCTGCCTCAATCGCAGAGGCCTGATCGGGCGTTAGCGGTTTCGTAATGTCGATGCCAGAGACCTCTCCCGCGAAAAACGGGCGGGAGACGGGGTCAACAGGTTGTATCTAAATCGTCATGATAGCATCCTATCTCACTGCAGTTCGGCTAGGTCCATGGCGTGGCCGAAGCGGCGCGACGGCTCCTGCGGATCGCCGTATTTTCGATGCATGGCGGTGTGATAGGCGGCGGCCAGCAAAAGACGATCTCGGTCGGGCTGCCGATTGGTTCCGAAGTCCATCAGCATGCACTGGGCGATCTCCTGGTTGTGCGGGTCATTGCCCATCTTGCAAGCGGACAGTGCAATCCGCTGCACCAGGCTATCGCGTTCGGCCACATTGCCGCAGTAGGCCTGGGTCCAGGCGATGGCCTCGGCTCCGTTCAGTGCGCCGATCGCCCTTTCGATGCGGTCCAGCAGCTCGGCGGCGCTGAGCGAACCAGCACCTGACGGGACTTCCAGCACAACGGGATGGACCTCGCCCAGGCCTTGCTGATGGTAAGCCACCCGGTTGGCGAACATCGCGGCAACATACAGCAGCCGCAGACGGCGCGGATGGTCGAACGTATCGTAGAACCAGGCGAGCGTGTTCTGATACTCGTAGCAGTGATGCGGCATGTTGAAAGTGGCCGGATCTTGCGTTTCCAGCACTATTTGCGCGACCGTGACTTGCAGCACGTCGAGGATACGGCGCGGGTCCTTGCCGGCTTTCAGAAGCTTCGTGAGCGCCTCCAGTGTTTCGATCTCGCCCTGTCGCAGAACCGCGTTGGAGAGCTCAGCGGCTTCGTGCTGGTTCACCGATTTGTTATTTTTAAGTATCGCCAGTTCGGCCTCGCTGACGCCGCTGTACGGGACAGCGTGCAGAGCCTCGCCTTCAATCATCATCTTAACGTAGTTGCAGGCGACTTCGTAGGTCGAATACCAACGCGGGCCGACGGCGATATCGAGCGCACCGGCGTAGACGACATTTCGAGCGTTCTCCCAGCCCAGTGCATTACCGATTTCGACTGTCGAACGGGCGCGATAGGCCTTGTGGCCGGTCGTGTAAGAGCGGTTGTGCAGCAGGCGGTCCTGCACATCCATCAGGCCGGCAAAGCACATCTCGGCCAGAACCTCCTTGCGCTCGGCGGAGTTCTCCATCAGTCCGAGGAAAAGGCGGTAGGCGTTGATGACCTCGCCACGATGCACCTGGGTCATCCAGTTGTTGAGACGCTCCTTGAGCGGGCCGGTCTGCTGGATTGGCTCCTGATCCTGCCAGTAGACGACGGGAGCGGGCGGGGCCGCAATTTCGCCGAGGTTGCCGCGATGGCGAGTGTAGTGGCCTGGAGCTTTGTCGATCTTCTGGTTCCAGATGTCGAGACCGGTCGGGATGTACCAAATGGTTTGCGCCATCGGCAGCATCGCGAGGTGCTGGGGCAGCATCCTGTTCAAGTTAATGGTAGCCCGGGCCGACAGCAGACAGTGGTCATTGTTGACGAAGTTGGGGTAGCCGTCATCGATTCGCTCATGGTAGGGAACGTGGGTATAAGGGGCGTGGATGCGGACACCCTCAGCGACGATCTCGGTCAATGGCCGTCCGGCGCGCACCAGATCATAGTAGACGTCGCTGGCGCCTTTTTGGTCGCGCATCAGGCAGCGGTCCTCGAGCTTGTCGTAGAGGCCGCTTATCTCCCGGCTGCGTGGCTGTGAGGCGACGTTGGTATCCATTGTGGTTCCTCCGACAGGTCGTCAGTTGCCACGATCCTACGCTTGACATGCCGACGGCGACAACCATCGTGCGGATTTAAGGGGGATAAACGGCATGAACAAGACGCAATCCGGCGCCGAATGGACTGTCAGCGTTGTGGCTGGAACCGGCGATTCCGGTTATTCCGGAGATGGATCGTTGGCGCGCGAAGCCCGCCTGAACAATCCGTTTGATCTGGCGTTCGCCCCCGACAAAAGCTTGGTTTTCTCGGATACATTCAACCACTGCGTCCGCCGGATCGATGCGGCGAACGGTATTATTTCAACGATTTGCGGCACCGGCGCGGAGGGATTTTCTGGCGATGGCGGCCCTGCTTTGCGCGCTCAATTGAATCAGCCCTATGGCGTGGCGATCGATCGCTCCGGCCGAGTGTTCTTCGCCGACCGATTGAATTGGCGGGTGCGGGTTATTGACGCCGCGGGGGTTGTGTCGACCTTGGCCGGGACTGGATCGGAGATGTATAGCGGCGATGGCGGACCAGCGGGGGCGGCTGGACTGACGGAGCCAAACGGGCTCGCGCTAAGCCCGGATCAGTCGCGGTTGTTGATCGCCGATGTGGCGGGACATCGTGTTCGCGTGGTCGATCTCATCGCGGGCACTGTCGAAACCTTCGCGGGGACGGGAGAGGCTCGGCACCACGGAGATGGCGGCCCCGCTGCGGAGGCCGCGGTATTCGGGGCCCGCGCGGTGGCGTTCGCACCTGACGGGTCGCTGTACGTGATGGAGCGGCAGGGAAGCTGTATACGCCGCGTTCGGGACGGGACGATCGAGACCGTTGCCGGGACCGGAGCCCGCGGCTATTCCGGCGACGGCGGCGATGCTCGGTCGGCGATGTTCGATGCGCCGAAGGAGATGGCGGTCGATTACGAGGGAAACATCTTCGTCGTCGACACTGAAAACCACGCAATCAGGCGGATCGATGCTCGGACCTGGATCGTTACTACTATCGCGTCAGGGCTGGCGCGTCCGCATGGCGCGGTAGTCGCACCGGATGGCAGCGTACTGGTTGGCGACAGTGAGCATCATCAGATAAGGCGTCTCACGAGGCGATAGGGTGGTTTCACGCCACCGGCTAATGCCGGTCGCGACGATTGCACCGGTTTAGACGGTTTCGAATAGGTCTGCCCCGATGAACCCGCTTTCACGGACGCCACCGGGACAGGCGAACAATCCGCCTCCCGTATGAGTCGTAAACTGATTCAACATGTCGAATTTGGCCATATCCTCAAAGATCTTGATGAATCCCGCGCGAGGGTCACTCTGATAACATATGAACAACAATCCAGCGTCATATTCCATGGCTTGGCGCCACGGTGGCCAGCGTTCGGAGACGAAATTGACGCCGTCATTATAGGAGTAGCCTCGCCGCAATATTTCCGCCGCCCCGAGGCTGGCTGCGTTGGCCATTCGCACATGTGCATGTTCCGGAATGATTGGGTTCTCATCACCGGCAGCGCGATCCAGACCTAGCGGAGCGAACTCATCCTTCAAGCCCAACGGTGCGCCTGAAAGCTTGTGGCGACCGATCGTCTGCTCCTGAAAATCGATCTTGGTGCGATCCCAATGCTCCAGCGCAATGCGAATACGGCGGATTATCAGGTAGCTGCCGCCCTGCATCCATTTCGGCCCTTCGTTGCCGACCCAGACGGCGTTGCCCACTGACTTCGGCACCTGAGTGCCATCCTTGAAGCCCATCAGGTTGCGCGGGGTCGTCCCGTTTGCTGGCCTGGACAAAAAGCCGGTCTGTGCCCAGCGGATTTCGGCCACTCCAAAGGCGATCTGGGCGAGCTGACGGACCGCGTGAAACGCCACTTGCGGATCGTTTGCGCAGGCCTGAACCGAGAGATCGCCGCCGGTTTGGGCCGCTATCAACTGGTCGCCGTTGAACTTGGGCAGGTCGACAAACGCTTCTGGCCGCCGCGAGGCCAGCCCATAACGATCCTGGTTATCCTTGACGAACAGGCCTGCGCCGAAGCCGAACGTTACGGTAAGCTGTGCGGGGGCCAGTTCGAGCGCATCACCTGTATCGGGCGTCAAAGTGCCCGGATCCTGGTCGTACGCCTGATCCAATCTGACCGGTTCGATCGGCTTGCCGTGGGTCAACCGAGCGGCGGCGTTAGTCCATCGACGCAGGAGGCTGGCGACGTCGTCGCGCTTGGTCGTTGTCAGGTCGAACGCCGCAAAATAGGTGTGTGATTGTGCTGGCGTGGCGATGCCGCCTTGGTGCGGCCCCCAAAAGGCCTCCATGTCAGCATTGGGTTTCCGGACGGCCTCGGCCGAACGCGCGCCAAATCCGGATCCAGCCGCCGCTAAAATTCCGCCGGCCGTGGCGAACAGCCCGCGGCGAGACGGCCCGGCAGTCGTCTCGCCGGTCATTTTGCCTCCACAATCGTGTTCACTTCGTCTTCGACGTAGTAGAAGCCTTTGCCATCAGGTTTGATCGCAAGTCCAAACAAGTCGCCGTTCCCAGGCGGCGATTGCGCCTGATTGGCATCGATCCATTGGGCGTAGATCTGTTTCCCCGCGACCGGGTCAATTTCGACCACCTGCCCGTTGCGTCCATTTACGGCAAGCAAATGTCCGTTCGGCGCCATGATCAGTGCCAGCGGCCTCTGCAATAACCCGCCTTTAGTGACCTCGCGGCCGGTCCCAGCCGTCGTGGAGCGCGTTGTCGCGTCGGCGATAGCGACGACGCGATTCTCCAGTGCGTCGGAAACATACAGCGTGTTGTCGGGCGCCAAGACGAGGCCGGTTGGTCCAATCAGAAAGACATCCTTGTCGGCCCGTTGGCCAAAGCCATTCGCGATGACGGTCCTGGATGTAATCGATGGCTTCTGCCCGTCCGGGATAGAAAGATTGATCCGCAGTACCGGTGGCTTTCGCGACTGTTACTGGGAAGCCGGTTGCGGGATCTCGCACTTGTGGGCCCGGCACGTCGAACCCCGCCATGCTTACGAACAGCGTCGCGGTCGTTCCATTGTCGCTGACTGCCATATTCCCCCAAGGACCGTTGATGTCCGGCCCCGCCCAAACATCAACCAGCTTCCCGTTGGCATCGAGCACGAGGAGGCAGCCATTACCCTTGGTGCGCGTGGTACCGTCCTCGCTAGGTGTGCTGCCGACAATAACCCAGCCGGTTTTGAGCATCGTCATGGCGGTCGTCAGGCCCACGCCACCCGGACATTGCGGGGTGTGCCGTGGGATCTCCGCGAAGAGTTTCGTCTTCCTGGTCACCGGGTTAATGTCGACGATTGTCGTCCCGAGGCCCTGCAAATTCGACAAATTGTTGAAGTTGTCGATTAGAACGTCGTCCTTCTGGATCGCACCGGCGGAGACCGGAGCGACCACGACAGCATAAGGGTTCTGGTCGCCATTGTCAGCAACCGTGGAGGTCACGGTTACATGTTTCTTGACCGTTTCCAAAAAGCCACCGTCTGCGCGGACCGGTTCGGCCATCAGGATAAGGCCACCGAATACCAGACCCACGATGGCCAACGAGGGCATGCCAAGGCGTACTTTCGGACGTTCCATCAACCAATCTCTGTTTGCCACCGGCGCCCCGCTCTCGGAACGATACTCGAGCTTGAAATTGCGAGTTATTCGCATTTAAAGGGTCCTTTCGATCGCGTCAAGGGTGCTAAAACAGGATATTGGTGCGAAGGCCCAAAACAAGCTCATTGCTGACCCGCGTCGTCGGATCGTTTGGGTTGGCAACGCCGCCGCCTGGATTAAACACGTACTGGATGTCGGGCTGGAGTTGCCACCAGGGCGCCACCTGATACTGATAAGAGACCTCAAGATAGGTCTCGCCGCCGCGCACTGGCACAAAGGAGTCGGTAAAGAACGCAGTTTCCCTGTCGAGGTTAGCCGCGCTGCTGCTGACCTTGGTGTAACCTATGCCGATTGCGAACGTGTCGTTGTCTCGATGTCGGAATGGCTCGTGGAACGTCACGCCGGCATTCATGCTAAAGGTGATCAGGTTGCGATCGGCCTGCGGCGCCCAGAGGATCCGGCCGAAGATGTTCACATTCCGGTCGCTTTCGGTGGGATCGACCCACACCATTTGGTCCACGGTCGCGTAGACGCCGTAGTTGCCATGATGCCCCATGGGTAAGCCATTGCTTGCCGGGTTGGCGAGCGAGAGGCCAGTGTTGTCGAACTGCTGGTCGGCGAAATTCTGCGAATTGAACCAGCCGCCGATCTTGTAAACCCGAGCTAACGACTGGGCCTGATTGGCATAGAGCATAGTACCGAGCGAGGGATATGCGTATTGGGCTTCGGCGATAACGAGGACGCCTCCGTTTAGGGGGAAGCTGGTGCCCGAGGGGTTTTGCTGCTGCGCATCGCCGGAACAACAAAGGCCGGTGTTGGGCGAGGGACTGCCGTTGAAAACGCCAGTCAGTAAGGTGACGGGATCGGTTGGACGATAACGTGCCCTGACCCCCAAGGCAGACAACGGGTAGGCGGGCCCTCCGCCGGGAAGATCGGCTGAAGGCACCATCGGCCAGCCAAACATCGTGTTGATGAGATAGGCACCGTTGGCGTTGACCATGAACTCCTGATCGAGGCTCTGCTGGCCGATCTTGATGTCGAGACGGTCTTCTTCGAGGAACTTCTGCTGGTACCATAGCTCCCACAGACGGGTCGCCCGGTCCGCTTCGATGCCGCTGGCGGTTTGCAGGGTCAAAAGATTTGTCGAGCTCAGGTTTGTTCCATGAATCTGCAGCGCGCTGGCGTTAAACAGACCACCATACCATCCGAAGGCCCGGTTGGTCTCGACTTGCACCGCCATCTGAGTCAGGCCGTCATAGGCAGCGCCGCGTTTGGCTCCGCCGGTGACGTTTCCCAGCACTTCACTGGTCTCCTGCAAGGCGAACGAAATGCCATACTTGGCCAATGCCGTTCTGAGTCCCCACATATCACCAAGCAGGAAATCGCTTCGCGATATGCCATTGAGAAAGCCGAACGGCCCGGCATCCGAGGGGCCGCCGGACCCGAATGTATCTTCCGTCGGAATTTGGATCGCGGGTGGAGCGGCGAATCCGGGTGATAGCCCCAAGACCGTCGCAACGGTGATTATGGTACCCCAAAGTGCGTGCCCCCCGTTCGTGAAGCCAGCCGATCTCCTCGTCATTCTCATTCCTCATTTCAAATCCCGGAGTAAGTCTAGATGCAATTAAGAATGATTTGCAATAAACTGACTGAGAATGATTTGCAATAGCTGAGTTTCACGACTATGCCGATGGAGTCACTATGGATTGAATAAGGACCTCCGCCATTACTTCGTTTCGCCTTAGAATACCCCGGGCCATACCACATGCGATTGTGGTCCTGGGGCTTTGCCTTGCGCGGACGGCCTCGTCGGAGGAGCCGGTCGGCATCGATCTGACACTGAAGGACCATCGGTTCTCGCCGTCCGAGATTCACGTGACAACCGGGAAGCCAACTGTGTTGAAGATCAGAAATGAGGATTCGACCGCAGAGGAATTCGATTCGTCAGCGCTCAAGGTCGAGAAGATCATCGCAGCCGGCGCTTCCGTCACCGTTCGGCTTCGCCCACTGGGTCCCGGGCGTTTTCCCTTCATGGGGGAGTTTCACCCCGATACCGCGCAGGGCGTCGTGATTTCTGAGTAGACGGACTCGGCGCCGGTCGCGGCCTGCTCCGATGTGACGTTTACATCGGCCGCCCTTATTTCGGCCAGTTTGACGATAGATCGAATGCCTGAACGGAAGTCCGGCCCCGAAACAAACTCGTTGCCGAGGACCCATCTGCTGCACGACGTTAGGGGTCGGTGCAGGCTGACCATCCATGGCTCGGGGTTCGGATCCGGACCGGGCCCGGGGGGGGCGGTCGAGGCTGACCCGGCTGACCCTGAAATCTACCAGGGACTAATCGCCAGGTCTTGCGGAAATATTCAGGCTATCAACAAAAGACACCGGTAGCGGAAAGATTTACAGCCATCCCTGCCCTGCCAGTTCTCCGAGCGAATTTTAGTTCCCTACTCTTGTTCCGGCGCCGATCCCGCGTTCAGCAGAATGTAACGCTCGATGCCGATCTGCTTGATCAGATCAAATTGGCGGTCAAGGAAGTCAACGTGTTCCTCTTCGTCTTCGAGAATATGCATCAGCAGGTCCCGGGAGACGAAGTCGCGCACAAATTCGCAATAGGCGATCCCCTCGCGTAGGTCGTCCAGCGCTTTATCCTCGAGGCGCATATCGGCGTGCAGAATCTCCTCCACCGTTTCTCCGATCGCGATCTGGTTCATCCGCTGCACATTGGGCAAACCATCGAGGAACAAGATGCGCTGAATCAATTTATCTGCATGCTTCATCTCCTCGATGGACTCGTCGTATTCCTGCTTACCCAACTTCGTCACTCCCCAGTGTTCCAAGGTTCGGGCGTGCAGAAAATACTGATTGATCGCGGTCAGTTCGTTCGTGAGTTGGGTGTTGAGGTGTTCAATGACTTTTGGATCGCGCAACATAGGCATCGCCTTCCGGATAGGTCGGTCGATCTTGCCCGCGCATCAACCTCGCGTCGAGGCCGCTATATCAGGTGGCGGGCCGGATCTCGCTTTCGCTCTGACACGCGTGATCACGAACCAAACGCAACACCGTTTGGACGCATCTGCCACATTGCGCGCGACAACCGCAGGCTTCGTAAACATCCACAGGCCGTCCGCCGCCGGTCGCCGCAACGGCCTGCTTTACTCGCTTGTCGGTCAAGGCGTTACATAGGCAAATATACACGAAATGCTTCCATCTAGCGTCTGGTCCGAGAGATAGGCTATTTGAGAACGCCTCGCAATAGCGGTTTATACGTAGCTGGCCCGTCTAGTGGGTCCGCAACTGGCTATCTGAGACGACCTGGCGCATGAGCGCCACGGCTTCTTCGATCTGCGGGGCGTTAACGTCAAGGTGAGTGCAGGCGCGGCCGCGATAGGCAGACGACAATGAGACCGTCACTCCTACCAGGCGCAGTCGCGCCGCGAATTCCATCGCAGTCAGGCCGGTAGCAGCGGTATCAAAGAAGACCAAATTGGTTTCCGGTGTCTCGACAGTGATCCCCGGAATCTGCCTCATGCCGCGCGCCAGGGCCGTGGCGTTGGCATGGTCCTCGGCGAGACGTTGGATATTATGTTGCAGTGCGTAGATGCAGGCTGCCGCATTCATCCCACCCTGACGCATCGAGCCGCCCAGCCGTTGCTTCCAACGCCACGCCTGACCGATGAACTCGCTCGATCCGGCCAGCACCGCCCCGAGCGGCGCGCCCAAGCCCTTTGTAAAATCCAGCCAAACCGTGTCGCAGTCTGCTACGACATCTTTTGCCGCGACGCCCATCGCTACAGCCGCGTTCAGGACGCGAGCGCCATCCATGTGTACTTTCATGCCGTGCGCATGTGCAATAGCGGCGACCGCCTTGAGCTCGGTGATTTTCCAGCATGCGCCGCCCCCTCTGTTGGCGGTCTGCTCGACCTCAACTAAACGTTGCGGAGGTGAATACCGGCTCACGGGGCGGATCGCGGCTTCGAGCGTTTCGGGGGTAAAGATCCCTCGCTCACCGTGCAGGCCGCGGATCATCACGCCGCTGATCGCGCCCGGGGCACCCGCCTCGCTGGACTGAATGTGAGCGTCCTCGTGCGCCAAGACCTCGTCGCCTGGACGGCAATGCGTAGCAAGCGCGACCTGATTGCACATCGTGCCGGAGGGCATGAACATCGCTGCCTCCTTCCCCAGCAACGCAGCAGCCCGGTCGCAAAGCTCCCATACGGTCGGATCGGACCCGCCCTGTTCGTCGCCCACTTCCGCCGCCATCATGGCCTCTTTCATCGCGCGTGACGGCTTCGTTTGAGTATCCGAATAAAGGTTGATGCGGACGGGAACAGAAAAATCGGCCCGTTTGGGTGCGTAGCTCATGCATAGGCTCCATCGGTCAGAGCGGTGGTACCAGAGGAGCCATTGCCTGCAAAGCTGCTCCATCAGATGCTAACGCTGTTTAAAAGGGCGCCGATGAGATTCTCCAACTTTCTGTTTCCCGCCAGCGCGTCCGCCGCCGATGACGGCCGGATCATCGACGAGACCCTGCAGGAGGCTCGGCTGACGGAGGCGCTGGGCTTCGACACGATCTGGCTGGCAGAGCATCATTTCGACGGCATCGTCGCATACGTCGATCTGGTTGCCTTCGCAGCCGCGCTGGCGGTGGCAACGACGCGAGTGCGAATTGGTTTTGCTGTTGCACAAATGGCATTGCATCACCCGATCCGGTTGGCGGAACAGGTGGCGCTGATCGACCACATCAGCAAGGGTCGCCTGATCGTCGGATTAGGTCGCGGGACGGCCTACAATATTTATGACTACCAAGGTTACGGCATCGATCATACCGAGGCTCAGGCGCGTTTTGAGGAGGCCGAGGCCATCATGTTCGAGGCGTGGAAGGGCCAGCCGTTGGATTGGCACGGACGTTTCTTCCATATTCGATTGCCGGAACTACGTCCTGCTGTCCTTACGAAGCCGCATCCTTATGTGATCCGAGCTGCGGCAACAGAGCACGGCATGCTGGAGATCGCTCGACGGGGGAACCCGTTTATGATGAACGTGCAGAGTAACGCCGTGACGTCCGCCCGCATCGCGTTGTATCGTGACACGCTGCGCACGATTGGCCTGGATGAGGCTACTGTCGCGGCCAAACTCGATGAATGCTGGGTTTGGCGCAACGTCTATGTTGCGGAGACCGACGCGGAGGCCGAGCAGATCGCCCTGCCCGCCTTCGTCGCTATGCATGAGCATCGGGTGGCGATGCGCAACCGCATTTACGCTGAGCAGAAAGCATCCATTTTGCCGATGCCGCCGCCGGGGGCGGAACCCCCGGCGCATGCCTCGGCGGAGCACGCGCTGGTCTATGGCTCGCCAGCAACTGTTGCGGAAAAACTGGCCCCGTTGAAAGCGACTGGGGTTGGCGGTCTCATCATGCAGTTTCGACTTGGGCCGATGAACTTTGAGCAGACGGCTGCAAGCTTGCAATTGTTCGCCGACAAGGTGATCCCCACGCTGTGACCGAGGACGAGGGCAGTTCACACTGGAAGCGCAACCTCTGGGTTTGCCTGTTCGGATCCTTCACCACGATCATCGGGATGACGATATTGCTGCCGTTCCTGCCGCTGTATGTAGAGCAGTTAGGCGTAACCGATCGCGTAGCTATCGTGCAATGGTCCGGTGTGGCGTATGGCGCGGCATTCCTCACCGCGGCAATTTTCGCTCCGCTTTGGGGGCGCCTGGGGGATCAATACGGCCGCAAATTGATGCTGATCCGTGCAAGTCTCGGCATGGCGGTGGCAATGTCACTGATCGGGCTTTCGCAGAACATCTATCAGCTCGTTGGCCTGCGCCTGCTGGCCGGCCTCTTGGGCGGCTACTCGTCGGGTTCCACCGTATTGGTAGCGACCCAGACGCCGCGGGCCCGAACGGCTTGGGCGATCGGGATGATGGCGTCAGGCAACATGGCGGGGAATCTGGTGGGACCGCTCGTCGGCGGCGCGCTGCCGCGGTTGATCGGGATCCGGATGACATTCTTTGCAGCCGGCGCGATCATCTTCGTTGCGTTTCTGGCGACGGTCTTTCTGATCAAGGAGGAGCCCCGCCAGAAGCGATCTCGGGCCTCCCGAAAACACGGCGCCTGGGCCGCCATACCGGACAAGCGGCCGGTTGTTGCGATGCTGGCCATGGGCATGCTGTTGATGTTCGCGAACATGTCGATCGAGCCGATCATCACAGTCTATGTCGCGCAAATCACCGAGAATGCGGCGCATGTCACCGTTGTGGCGGGATTGGTCATGTCGGCGGCGGCATTGGGCAGCATTCTATCGGCCTCGTGGTTGGGTAAGCTGGCCGATCGGATTGGGCACTGGACTGTAATCATCGGGTGTTTGTTGATTTGCGCGGGCTTGTTGGTTCCTCAGGCTTTTGTAACTGCTGGTTGGCAATTGGTCGTCTTGCGGTTCCTGATGGGGTTGTCGCTGGGCGGCCTGCTGCCCTGCGTCGCCACGGTCATCCGCCATAGCGTTTCGGAACGCAATGCCGGGACGATCTTGGGCTATTCGACGTCCTCGCAGTATGTCGGCCAAGTCACGGGGCCGCTGGTCGGAGGGTTCATCGGGGGCCACTTCGGCATGCGTGCCGTGTTCTTGGGAACGTCTCTGCTGATGGCGGCGGGGGCGGCCTATGGCTGGGTTTCGAGGCCTCGGCGCTAGCTGAAGCAGGCTTGAACAGAAGCTTTGATCTTCGAATGCAAGCCCGTGGCTAGTCCATCGCCGCATGTCCTTCCGCCGGAACACCCGAGCCCACACGAGGCCGGCGCATGAGAAAAAGCAGCACAATCGACGGCAGCGTCGTGAATATCATCATCCAGTAGTCATCAATGTAGGCGATGATCTCAGCCTGCTGGTTGACGATCTGGTCCATTACCGCCGCACCATGCGCGCGCATGGGGTTCCAGGCTTGGCTCAACATGCCGCCACCTTGCAGAGCACGATTAAATGGCGTTACCGACGCTCCGATCAACTCGTGCAGGACTTGCGTGTTGTGAGCCAGCATCGCGGAGGTCGCCGAAACTCCTATCGCCGCGCCGATATTCCGAAACAGGCTGAACAGCGAGGCACCGTCAGTTCGATACTGGGGTGGCAATGTCGCGAACGCCAACACTTGCAGCGGCAGAAACACGAACCCTAGACCCGCGCCCTGTATTACGATCGTTACGATGATCGTCCATTGCGATACGTCCGGTGTCCAGCGCGTCATCTCCCACATCGACCAGGCAAGCATCAGGATACCGAACGCCATCAGCTTGCGCGGGTCGATCTTGCTCGAAAGCCGCCCGCCGGTCATCATTGCCGTCATCGTGCCGATGCCCCGCGGGGCCATGATGAGTCCCGCCGTTTCGACGGGGTAGTTCGCCAAATTCTGTAGCCAGGGCGCCATCAGCGATGAGCTTGAGACCAGAATCGTCCCGGTCGCGAACATCAGCATCAGACCGGCGGAGAAATTCCGATCCCTAAACAGCACCACCGGAATAAACGGTTTCTTTGCTGTTATCATGTGGACGACGAACAGATAGATTCCAAGGGCGCCGAGCACTGCTTCGACGATAACTTCGGTGGAGGTGAACCAGTCCTGATCCTGGCCACGGTCTAGCATCATCTGCAGACCTCCTATGCCCAAGGACAGCACACCGAAGCCGATCCAGTCGAAGCGCAAATTGAAGTTGCCGAACGACCGCGGCATGAAGAAAACCAGGCCAAGGGTCGCCAAGATCCCGAACGGCAGGTTAATATAGAAGACGTATCGCCAGTTGTACATCTCGGTCAGATAACCGCCGAGAGTGGGCCCCAGAATAGGACCCACCATCACACCGACGCCCCAGATCGCCATGGCCTTCCCGCGCTGCTCGACCGGATAGATATCCATCATCGTGGATTGCGAAAGCGGGACCAACGCGGCGCCGAAAACGCCCTGCAACAGACGGAACACGACCATCTGGGTCAGCGACTGCGCCGCGCCGCACATCATCGAGGTGACAGTGAACCCAACCAGGCAGGTGATGAACAGATATTTCCGGCCGAAGCGAGACGCCAGCCATCCCACCGGCGCCGTCATGATCGCGGCAGCGGTGATGTAGGAGGTCAAAACCCAGGTGATCTCGTCGTACGTCGCCGACAAACTGCCCTGCATATATGGCAGCGCCACGTTGGCAATTGTCTGGTCAAGCGCCTGCATCAGCGTCGCACCCACGGTGCATAGCGTGATGATCAGCCGGTGAGGGACCCGTTCCTGCGAAGCCACAGCCATAAACTATCCGCAATCACGCGGAGCAGAGAGCACGTCCCCCGCCCTCGACTTCGATTGCCGCGAGCCTAGGCGTCCCGCAATGCAAGCGGCTGTGTCATGAGATCCAGCAATGATAGCCATGATCTAGAACAGGTCGCGCCAGCTACGGTGATGTCCTGTGTCGATGTCGGCGACGACACTCATGCCTGAGCGCAAATCCGGATCGCCGTCTTTGCGCTCGACTTTGATGCGCACCGGGATGCGTTGCACCACTTTAACCCAGTTGCCGGATGTGTTTTGCGCCGGCAACACGGAAAATTCCGACCCACTATTGGGCGCGAGCGCCTCTACTTCGCCTTTCCAACTCCGGCCAGGATAGGTATCTATAGTCACGTCCACCGGCTCTCCCGGCTTTACATAGGTCAGTTCGGTTTCCTTCGGGTTTGCCTCGACCCAGACATTCTCGGTCGAGACCAGACCAAATGCCGCGGTCGCCGCCGCTAGATACATGCCCGGCTGCACTGTCTCCACCTGCGTAACGATGCCGCTGAATGGAGCATAAATGACCGTGTGATCCAACTGCCGCTTGGCTTCATCCACCCGAGCCTGCGACTGCAGGTATTCGGCCATCGTTCTCACATCGACCTCGGGGTCACCGCCTAGACGTGCCAGTTGCACACTAGCGGTAACCCTTAAAGCCTCGACAGCCTGTTTGTCCGCCATCAGAAGAAAGCGCGCGTTATCGTAGTCGGCCCTTGTCACTCCGCCGCTTTTTATGAGTCCGGCATAGCGGTCGAAACTCGCCTGATCCGATTCGAGTTGCGCCTGCTTCACGTCGACCTCGCGCAGCATCCGCTTATAGTCGAGTTTCATCGCGTTCAGCGAGGAGACCATGCTGTCCCGGTTGGCGGTTGCGCCGGCCAGCGCAATCTGAAATGGTCGCGGGTCAAGCTGCAGCAACACGTCGCCGGTCTTGACCCGCTGGCCTTCATGCACCGGAACCGCGGCGACGATGCCCGACACATCGGTCGAAATCACCTCTTTCGCCGCCCGCACGTAGGCATCATCGATTGAGACGATTTGACCGCCCGTCAGCCAGTAGTAACCGGCACCGAAAATTACGGCGGCGATACCGCCCAGCATCAGGATCGGACGCAACGCGCCGCGACCGATCCGACGGCGGGACGGGGCGTCTAGCACACGGTCCGACACCCGCGGTGCCGACTGGGAGATCGTGGCTTGAGACATCAAGCGACCTCCCGCGCTTCGGTCACGGCCGAATTGGTGCTGCGGCGCGATGCATGGGCCTCTTGAGTCAGGGTCGCTTTCATTCGCACCAATGCCTCGGTCATGATCTCGATGGCATCTTCGTCGATCCCGACGGTCACCATGCGCGTCATGTCGGCCCGTTGATCGTCGATCTCGTGCAGGACGTCGAGTGCGGGACGCAGCAGATGCAGCCGCCAAATGCGCCGGTCCCGAGGGTCCGGCCGCCGCTCGACCATACCACGTGCCTCTAACCGGTCGATCAAACGGGCGACGGTGATCGGCTCGACTTCCAGAAGCTCAGACAATTCCTTTTGGGAAAGCCCAGGTTGGCGGTCCAATCGGATCAGGATGGCCCACTGAGCCCGGGTCATGCCGTGCAGTCGCGCGCGCTTATCGGCGTCAACCCGGAGCAGGCGAGCGACATCGTGGAGCAGGAACAGCAAATCACGGTGGAATTCAGCCAATGGAGCACGCCCTGTTGTAAGAGCTCATCATAAGCTGCGTTATCATATGGTTTCCAGTAACATGTCATGCGTGTGGTGCATGGCCGCTACCCGGCGCCGGCCGTTTGTCGCTCCGAGCCGTGGCGGCTGTTCAAGCAAAACGGCCGATGTCAATGTGCCCGCGACGGAGGGTGGTGGCATTGATGGGAGCTTGGATCGCGGTTGCGATCGGTGGCGCCATGGGAAGCGTTGCTCGGTTCTGGCTAACGAGCGCCATGACGGCACTGACGGGTCCCCGTTTCCCCTGGGGCACGCTGCTGATCAACGTGCTGGGATCGTTTGTGATCGGCCTAGTGGCCGGGATCACGCTGCTTCCCAGCCGGGTCGGAATTCATCCCGATGTCCGCATCTTCTTAATGACCGGGGTTTGTGGCGGGTTCACTACGTTCTCAGCGTTCAGCCTGCAAACGTTGGAATTGATGCAAACGGGCGAGATGGTCCCGGCCCTGGGTTACGCCATCGGTTCGGTGGTGTTTTGCGTCGCTGCCGTTTTTTGCGGCTGGGCGCTTGGTCGCCTGTAATCCTTGTCGTAAGTGCCCCTCTAGGGGACCAGCTTATCGCTTTGTGTCAGCCGTTCGGCACAAGAGGACACCATGGATCTTGTCATCCGAAATGCACGCGTGTTCGGTGGATCACCGGTCGATATCGGCTTCTCGAGAGACAAGATCGTTGCGATCGAAAGTAGTCTTTGCACCGACGCGCCTTCCTGCGATGCCGAAGGTCGCCTGGCCTGTGCGGGATTGGTCGAGACCCACATCCACCTCGACAAGGCCCGCATCATCGACCGCTGTCTTCCCGAGGACGGGCGCAACGCCAACGCCGTCCCGCGCGTCGCCGCGGTCAAGTCCACGTTCACAGAGGACGACGTCTATCAGCGCGCCAGCATTACGTTGGAGGGCTGCATCAAGCATGGGACGACAAGGATGCGCACCCATGTTGAACTCGACGCCGGCGTGGAGATGCGCAGTTTCGATGCCCTGGAGCGGTTACGGACCGATTATGCCTGGGCGATCGACATTGAGCTATGCGTCTTCCCGCAGGAAGGGCTGACCAATAACAAGCGTTCGGACGACCTGCTAGTCCAGGCGCTAAAGCGCGGCGCTCGGGTGATCGGCGCCGCGCCCAACTACGATCCCGACAAGAGCGGCCAAATTCGGAGAGTATTCGAACTGGCGGGCGAGTATGACGCCGAGATCGACATGCACCTCGACTCCGGCAATAGCCCCGCGAACATGGACATCCATCTGGTCTGCGAGCTGACGAGGAAATACCGCCTGGGGGGACGGGTCGCGGTCGGGCACGGTTGCAAATACTCGACACTGCCGCCGGCCGATTTACTGACGCTGGCCGCCGAGATC
Source organism: uncultured Alphaproteobacteria bacterium (assembly GCA_963819345.1). Taxonomy (GTDB): domain Bacteria; phylum Pseudomonadota; class Alphaproteobacteria; order Acetobacterales; family Acetobacteraceae; genus Rhodopila. Next base: position 171,553 of record CAWFVX010000003.1, on the reverse strand, counting down.
GCCGACGCGGGCGTGGCGGTCACGGTATTGCCCGCGACGGATCTCTACATGGCGGGCCGCGACCAAGATCACAGCGTCCGGCGTGGCGTGGCGGATGCCAATCTACTTGTGGAAAACGGCGTAAACTGCTCGATTTCCAGCAACAATATCCTGAACCCGTTCACCCCGATGGGCGACGGCAATTTGATCCGGATGGCCAATATGCAGGCCAACGTCTGCCAGGTCGGCGAGGCGCACCGACTGCGCGAATGCTTTGCCATGCTGACAGAACGGTCGGCTAGGTTGATGAATTTAAAAGATTATGGTATCGCCGTTGGTAATCGCGCCGATATCGTGATCTTCGACGCCACGACACCTGAGGAAGTGATCGCCGAGGTGAAGGCGCCGCTACTCGTGTTCAAGAATGGCGTCCGGACTGTGACACGGCCCAGAGCGGAGTTGCACCGACCATGAAACTATCCGATATCGCGCAGGTCATTCGAAGCAAGAACGCCGGGCCAAGGCGCCTCACGCTGGACATTATGTTTGGTTCGGATGTGGATTATCAGCGCGTTGTACAGTCCTCGGCGCTGGGGACAAAGGCGATTGGAAGCCTCTATCGCGTGCCGGCAGACACAGTCAAAGTCATCCCCTACCCTGCTGGGCGTGCGATCAAGATCGTGATTGCGCGCAGTATAATGGCCGGCGATCCAGGCGATTGCGACGTTTACGGCGCACAGCAACATGCGCCACTGCTGGGGATCGAAATATGAGCGCTTCCGGCCGCATCATTGCCGAATTCCGCCGGGCGCCTCGTCCGATACGCCTGCTCGGTGCGTCCGGCCAACTCGGCTATGGCATTCCGGCTACTGCCTTCAACGCCGGTGTTAAGCGCCGCCCCGATTTGATTGGTTGTGACATGGGATCGATCGATATTGGTCCCACCTACCTCGGGAAGGGCGAAATGGCGACAGCCCCCGAGGCGACGCGCCGTGATCTGCGCCGCGTGCTTCTCGGCGCCCGCGCACTGGACGTCCCGCTGGTGATCGGCTCAGCGGGGTCGGCGGGGGCTGGTCCACACCTGGACGGAACCCTGGCGATGCTTCGCGATATCGCCCGAACGGATGGACTGCGCTTCCGGATGGCGGTAATTCGGGCCGACATTCCCCGCCCGGTGCTGATCGAAGCAGTTCGTTGCGGCGAAGTCACCAGCTTTGACGGTATGCCGGGGTTGACCGAGGAGGACGTCACCGAAGCCGCCCACATTGTCGGCCAGATGGGCATGGGACCGTTTCGAACCGGGCTCGAATCAGATGTCGATGTTATCGTGGCAGGCCGAGCGTGTGATACCGCGATCTTTGCCTCCCTGCCGGCCCTTTTGGGGTTTCCCATTGGCCTCGCGATGCATATGGCCAAGATTATCGAATGCGCTTCGCTTTGCTGTGTACCCGGCGGCCGCGACCCTATTCTGGCGGAGCTGGATCACGACGGTTTCGTCCTCGAAAGCATGAATCCGGATCGCCGAGCGACCCCCACCTCGGTGGCTGCGCACAGCCTGTATGAACAATCCGATCCGTTTACCATGCGGGAGCCCGACGGCACGCTCGACCTGAGCCTAGCTTGTTATGAGGCGGTGGACGAGCGCCGGGCTCGCGTCAGCGGCGCCACGTGGCGGGATACAACGCAGCCGACGATCAAGCTTGAGGGCGCACGTAAGATCGGAGAGCGTGCGGTGCTGCTGTGCGGATCCGCTGATCCCCGTTTCATTGAACAATGCAAGGCGCTGCTGCCGAGGGTGGCCGATCTCGTGCAGAGCCTGGTGTGTGAAGAGCAGCCCATCGATTACACGTTGCGCTTCCGGGTCTATGGCATCGACGGCGTGCGCATGGTCGTTCCCGAAAACGAACCTCCGCCCCCCGAGGTGTTTATCATGGGTGAGTGCATTGCGCCGACACGGGAACGCGCGTCAGAAGTGGTGCGAACCTGCAAGCAATACATGCTGCATTTTGGCTATCCCGGACGCCTGTCCACCGCCGGCAACCTTGCTTTTCCCTTCACCCCGCCGGAAGTTTCGCTCGGACCTGCCTACCGATTTAACATTTACCACCTACTGCGCGTGGCTGATGGCGAGGCACTGTTCCCGGTGGAGATCGAAACGGTTGGTTGACGCAATCGGGTCTCTGATCAGGCCCTGATCGCTGGTTGCCCAGTCTCTGCGCGGCAGTCATTGATGATCTGCAATACACGCTCCCTGTACGGCCGGTATTGTACGCCGAACTCCTGCACCAGACGCGTGTTGTCGATCATCCAGTTGCCTGACGCTTCCTTCCCCCCGACTGGTTTGTCGAAGGTGATTTTCGCGTCCGGCAGGTAACCCCGCACGATGTCGGCGATTTCGGCCAGAGAAATGGCCTGGCCACCGGAGTTGTAGATGGCGTGTCGAGGTTTGTCGGTCATCAGCACGCGGACAAAAACCTCGGCGATGTCATCGACATGGATTGGACAACGCATGGCATCGGCGAAAGGAAAGGAGATCGCTTCGCCCCGAGCGGGTCGTGTGACGATGTTCACGTGGTCAACCGAACCGCGCACCTTGTCCGGGCCTGTGACATTGGCCGGACGAATGGCGGTAATGGTCATACCATGTTTATCAATGTAATCCTTGGCTTGGAATTCATTGAACGCCTTGTGGGAGCCATATTGGACCACGGCGTGCTTGTAGTCGTCCTCGGTGACCGGACGTTCGCCAAAGTGACTTTGTTGGCCGTTGACGGCGAGCGAACTGGCGAAGACGGTGTGCTTTATCCCTAGGATACGCGCTGCCTCGAAGCAATTGTCCATGCCGACGACATTGAGTTTGGTCGCGCGATGCGGCGGCAAGTCCTGTCCGAGATTATAGGACAAGTTGATAACGCGATCGGCTTTCGACGCCTCCATGACGGAGATAACATCGTCGAACTGCGTGACATCGCCGCGGACGACAGACACTTTTTCGCCGAGGTCGGCGAGCGAGGGTGCGTTCGGGTTGATATCCATGCACACTACCGATTCACCGAGCGCAACCAGCAGCGGGATAACGCGGATGCCGATGAACCCGGTGCCGCCGATGACGAAGATGGCCATTGTCGTGTCTCCCCTTCACGCTATCGAGCAGGATCGGATCAAGTTGCGACGCGGGCAAGAGCGACCCCCGCCTTTCTCGTTATGGTCGGTCTTGTTCCAGCCACCGGCACTCCAACGGCTCGTGCACAGATCGCCAAACAAGTTCGGCTATGGCCTGGAACTCACCTTACCTGGACGTAACCGGTACGGAAAAAAATTGTCCGCTGGCTGCGCCAGTTCGATATTCTGCTTTGCCCCCCAGACGATGACCTGCTGATGCAATGGCACCGTCGCCACATCCTTCTGCAGGATTTCGATCGACTGGCGGATCATTGCGTTTCGTTCCGTCTGATCCGTTTCAACGCCGATCTTCTCGATCAACAGGTCCAGCGTGGGATTGGAGTAACCGCCGGAATTCACCTCACCTCGCTTGCCGTCGCGCGTCCCCAGCAGGGTATACAGCGCATTGTGGGCATCATAGGTTGCCGGCGTCCAACCCAACAGATAGAAATCAGTGTTGTAGCTCGGTGCAAGTATTTTGTTGAAGTATTTCGATTTCGTCTGCGCGTTCAAATCGACCTTGATCCCGATACGCGCCAGCATCGACACCATCGCGGTGCAGATCTCCTCGTCCATCACATACCGGTCGTTCGGGCAGTCCAGCCCGACCCTGAACCCGTTTGGATAGCCCGCCGCCGCCAGAAGCTGCTTCGCCTTCGCGGGGTCGACCTTAGGTTGTACGTCTAGTGCAGCGTCGTAACCGTTGACACCCGGACCCCACATCTCCCATGTCGGGTGTCCCAACCCCAACATCACCCGGCTGGCGATCATCGGCTCATCGATCGCAAGCGCCACCGCTTCCCGCACCTTCACGTCCTTGAATGGGTTCTTCCCCTTTACATCTGAACTCGGCAATTCATCCCGGTTCTGTGCGAATCCAAGATAGATGGTCCGCAGTTCTGGCGTCTGTAGCACCTTCAACCCCGACGTCTGCTTGATCCGTGCAACGTCCTGCGGCGGCACGCTGTAAATCATATCGACGTCGCCCGACAGCAGCGCGGCCACACGCGTCGCATCCGAGCCGACTACGTCGAACTCGACCTGGTCCAGATTATGTTCGGGCCTGTCCCACCACAGGGGGTTTTTCTCTACCACCGTCTTCCGGTCCGGCTCGCGTGAAACAAGCTTGAATGGACCGGTGCCCATAGCATTGTGCAGCGCGTAGTTGTCTTCCTTGCCTATAGTGACCGGCTCGGCGGCGTTGTGCGCCTCGCACCAGGCTTTCGACATGATCAGCAGGTTGGTCTGTTCTTGCGGAAGGATCGGGTCAGGCACGAAAGTTTCGAATTCTATTGTAAGATCATCGATCCTGCGCGCTTCCTTCACCGGTGACGTCAGGGCGCGCATCGAGGAGTTTGGTGACTGGATCCGCTTCAGCGTGAATATGACATCCTCGGCGGTAAATGGCGAACCATCCTGCCACTTCACGCGTGGCCGTAGATGGAAACGCCAGACCGTGGGCGAGGTTTGATCCCAGGATGTCGCCAACGCTGGTTCGAGCGCCAGAGCGCGGTTGCGCCGAACCAGCGGTTCATAAATATTAGAAAGAAAACTAAGCTGCATGGTCTCCTGCCGTGTGGCAGGGTCCATCGCGTTGACATCGCCGTCGTTGGCCCATCGGAAGGTCGCCGCGCTTCCCGAGGGCGTTGCTAGGGAGGATATCGTCAGGGCGCCCAACAGAACAAGCGCGGATCGTGGAAGGCGCGTCATGGGGATTTGCTCGTTATCTTCTTGTTCGCCCTGCCTAACCGGACAAGACTATCCGCGCAACACCGTCCGGACAGGGAGACCGCCAATGCAACTCGATCCCCAGACCGACATCCTTGGGCTAATTGACGTCCAGCCTACGTTCATGCCCGGCGGCGAGTTGCCGATAGCGGACGGCGACGGTATCATTCCGGTTATAAATCGACTTCTGCGACGATTCGATCACGCGTTTGCGACTCAGGATTGGCATCCCCCGAACCATGTCTCGTTCGCCAGTTCCCATCCCGACAGACAACCTTACGACACTATTGAAATGCCGTATGGCAACCAGGTGCTTTGGCCCGACCACGGCATCGCCGGTACTGCAAACTCAGCCATACATCCGGCGATCGATCAGACGCGGATCGAAACGGTCGTCCGAAAGGGCTTTCGCCCAGAATTGGATAGCTATTCCGCATTTTTCGAAAACGATCGTCAGACGCCCACCGGCCTCGAGGCGTGGCTTCGTCAACGCGGCTTCTCGCGACTGTTCCTGTGCGGCCTCGCAAGCGATTTCTGCGTCGCCTGGTCCGCGGAGGATGCCGCTCAACTGGGCTTCGCGGTGACTATCTTCGAGGATGCCTGCCGTGGCATCGGCCTTCCGACACCCAGAGGCGGAACTACGATCGACACTGCCCGCGACAGACTGACCGATATCGGGGTGCGCTTCATCGATAGTGGCACTATCTAGACTGGAATGGTTCCGCTCATCATCCTTATCGGGTTTTTTCTCGGGAGCCTGCAGGCTCAGGCGAGCGATACGTTGACTGGCCTTTGGCTAACACAGGACCGCGATGGCATCATCAAGGTCTCCCAGTGCGGCGGCGGTCTCTGCGCCGAGATCGCAGGCGTTATCCTCGACCACCCGAAAGATCCGACGCCCGTCGACTATCGAGGTGTTTCCCAGTGCCACCTGCAACTGATCTCGGACGCCAAGCCGATCCGGCCTGGCCTCTGGAAAGGCCACATTATCAACCCGCGCAACGGCAGCATCTACGGCGTGGAGCTCCACCTCGACCAGCACCGCAACCTCGCGCTACGCGGATTTGTCGGCATCCCCCTGCTTGGAGAAACTCAGACCTGGACCCGCTACAACGGCAGAGTTCCAAACGACTGCCGGCTTTTGAGTAGGACCCGAAGCCGCGGCGCCATCCCGAGCCTCACCCCCCTGACGTAAGACGAGTACAATATTCGTGTTCGGCCATTTTTGCGGTTCTCATGGAGACCGGCCTCCACACCACACGGCTTTCCCCTCAATTCCGCCCTGATAGGGGCCCGGAAGAACACCAAGGGTAGCGAAATGAGTTGTGGCGTGTTCAGAGGCCATATTCCTGGTTTCATCACGTTGCATTAACGTGGCAAACTGCCTCCGCAGAAATAACATTCGGGAACCCATAGCTTGCGAGAAGTAACGACGGCTTCGTGCACTCGTCCGGCGGCTCCGTCCCGTGTGAGTTGGTGTAGCCATACCGCTGACCTTCCTGCATGAGTATTTATCTGGTGACCGGGGGTGCCGGCTTCATCGGCTCGCACCTGTGCGACGCCCTAGTGGCCCGGGGCGATACGGTGCGAGTGCTCGACGATCTGTCCACTGGCCGTCGGAGCAATCTCCCGAAGTCCACAACTTTCATCGAAGGGGACGTGGCTGACCCAGCCCTAGCCCTCCTCGCGTTAGACGGCGTCGACGGCTGCTTTCATCTCGCTGCCATCGCCTCGGTCGAGAAAGGCGTAACCGATTGGCTCGGTACTCACCGCACCAACATAACCGGCACCATTTCGGTGTTCGATGCGATCCGGCAGCTCGGCGGGGAAATCCCGGTGGTCTACGCCTCGTCCGCCGCCGTTTACGGTGACGCTGCCGCCTTCCCGATTGCCGAAAGCGAACCTTGCGTACCCCTGTCGGCCTATGGCGCGGATAAATACAGTTGCGAATTGCACGCTAAGGTCGCAAATCATGTTCACGGTATACCGACCGTCGGGCTACGTTTCTTCAATGTATACGGCCCGCGCCAAGATCCGAAATCGCCTTATTCCGGCGTCATCTCCATCTTCTGCGAACGCATTGCCGCCGGGCTGCCGATTGCCATTTTCGGGGATGGCCAACAAACCCGCGATTTCGTCTACGTCGCCGACGTGGTCCGAGCGCTGCTTGCGGCAATGGCCGTGAGGCCGCCGGGATCGGCGGTCTTCAACGTCTGCAGTGGCGTTTCAACGTCGGTAGAAGCCTTGGCGCGAGTGATCGCTCAGTTGGCCGGCAAGGATCTCGACGTTCAGATGCAGCCACCGCGTGCCGGCGAAATCCGGCATTCTCTCGGCGTGCCAACCCGGGGATCCAGCGCGCTTAGCATAGAAGGGCGAGTGCCGTTGCACGCCGGCCTGAGCGAGGTTCTGGCTTGGCTGACCGGTTCGACCGATAATCCGACGCCGTGAAGCATATTCTTCTTACGCTGGCGCTTCCGCCGACGCTTTTCGTGGTCCTCATTGTCATCGGGCTGCTGATGCGCGGCGTTTGGCGCAAAGCAGGGCGCAGGCTGATTTGGACTTCGACGCTCCTGCTGATCTTGTTCGGCATGCCGGTGATCTCCGACAGCCTCCTGCTTGCCCTCGCTTCCGGGTTGCCAGTAACGCCTCCGGCCGAACACCCTCCCCAGGCAATCGTCGTCCTGGGGGCCGAGGTGATCCGCGCCCACAATGAAAAGTTGGGTATCAGGCCAGGATTGCTGACATTGGACCGGTTGCGCGCCGCTGCCATCTTATACCGGCGCACCGGCCTGCCCATCCTGGTGACGGGCGGCACAACGCAGCCGAACACAGCCCCGGTCGGTCTGGTGATGGAAGAAAGCCTAACAGAGGATTTCCAGACGCCACCCCGGTGGGTAGAAGCAAAATCCGTCGACACTTGGGAAAACGCCCGCTTTAGTGCGGACATCTTGAACGCCGAGGGGATCACCTCAGTCTACGTGGTCACTCATTCCTGGCATATGCGGCGCGCGCTTCTGGCCTTCCACGAGTTTGGCCTTACCGCTACGGCCTTTCCCACCTCATTGGAAGATCCCCTCGGTCCAGACGTTTCAGACTTCGTCCCGCGCGCGAGTGCCTGGCAATCAAGCTATTACGCGATACACGAATTGATCGGTTATGCAGAGTATAAACTGCGCTGATCTGGGGATCGTGACCTTCCCAACTATTCGGTCTCTTCCAGCTGACGTGCTGGCCCTGCTCGACGGCGTCACATCGCTGTTCACGACGCTTCCGTGGTGGAATGTGGTCCTGTCCCACGCCATGCCAGCCTGTGCAGAAACCATCTTCGTCGCGATCCGGCGCGGTGGCAATATTTTGGCCGTTGTGCCCATGCTTCGAGCGAATGGCCAGTTGAGCAGCCTGACGACGCCCTACAGCTGCTTCTATCGGCCGCTGATCGCCAGTGGCCTGGACCAGACCATGCAAATCGCCGCCATGTCCGCGTTCGCTCGCTTTTGTCGACCGGCGGGAATCGTCCGTCTCGATGCGCTGCCGGCGGAGTGGGACGGCCTCGCCGCTTTGAAGATTGGCGCCCGTGAGGCAGGGCTCGTCCCGTTAAGTTTCGATCACTTCGGCAATTGGTATGAGAACGTCGCTGGCCTATCGTGGTCCGCCTATCTGCTGCGGCGCCCGGGAGCGTTGCGTGCAACGATCCGACGTCGGCTAGGTCGGGCGGAAAAGCTAGCGGGCGCCCGGTTCGACCTGCTCAGCCGCGCTGATCAGATGAATGAGGCGGCGGAGGCGTTCGACTCAGTTTATCGTCGAAGCTGGAAGAACGCCGAACCTTATCCGGATTTCAACGTGGCGCTGATGCGCGCCGTGGCCGAGCGTGGCTGGCTGCGCTTAGGTGTCTGGTCGGTTGGGACCGAGACGGTTGCCGTGCAGTTCTGGGTAGTGCATGCGGGGCGGGCGATTGTGTTGAAACTGGCTCATGACGAGGCGTTTAAGGCGCTGTCGCCTGGCACGGTGTTGACTGCGCTTATGCTCCGGCATCTGCTGGATAACGAGCATGTCGCGCGGATCGATTTTGGCCGCGGCGACGACGCCTACAAGCAGGGTTGGGCGGCCAAACGGCGGCAGCGCGTCGGGGTTTTGCTGGTCGATCCGTGGCGGCCGGCGGGACTGATGGCACTATTGCGCCATGTGTCCGGCAGGGTCGCAGCCTCATGGCTGAAGCTGCGGATTAGACCAGCGGGCACGTGAAAGTTCGACATCTTCGAAGCGTTCGCGCGCAAGGTGGTGACTCAACTGCAAACGAATCCGGATTTGTGGAAGAGCACTGCCGTCTTCATTACGGTTGATGAGGGAGGCGGTTACTACGACTCGGGTTACATCCAAACGCTTGACTTCTTTGGCGATGGCACCCGCATCCCGCTGATTGTTGTTTCGCCGTATTCAACGGGAGGGCACGTCAAGCACAGCTACACGGACCATGTGTCGATCTTAAAATTCATCGAGAAGAACTGGGGCCTGCTGCCGATCTAAGCGCAGCCGCGACAATCTGCCCAATCCTCAGCAGGACAGTGGCAGCTATGTGCCGACCAATCGGCCTGCAATCGGCGATCCAATGGACATGTTCAACTTTCCACCCAGCTAAACAATAAAGAGACGACCATTGGCCACCCCTAACAAAACGGGCGGCCACACCTGTCGCGCCAGAAAGACGGCCGCTGTGTGGAAAGAATGAATGCCGTGTGGAAAGAACGATAGAGAGCGAAACCAGCTCTGCCGCCGAGCATGGTGTTGACGACGAGGCGACGAGAGGGATTAACGGAACCGCTGCACAACGGCCCGAGCCAGGAATCTCGGCGACCAGCGAGGCCCCAACTCTAACCAGAATTGCGGCTGCGACTGATCGGCGAGGCTTAGTTTGTATCGGTCATCACCAGCCAGGAAATCATAGACATCGAGTGGCTGATCCAACGCCGCACGAATCGCCGCATGGTGGCACGTCAGGCCCGGTTTTGCCGGCCCCCCCCTGCCGGAGTAAGCGAACCCGCTCTGGTAGGCCAACATGCGTCGCTTCCAGATAAAATTATACAGCAAGCCGATGGTCGTTTCTCCACATGATATATCTAGCAATGCAATCTCGCCGCGAGGGACGCCCAATTCGATCAGTGCGTAATGGAACCGGCGGAAAAACGGCGTTGAGAAGCTTCCGGGCTTGCCTCGCGCGGCCCAGACCGCCTGATGCAACTCGGCCATTCGATCCAGCATTACCTGGGCAGACCTCACCGAGTTCGGCGCGTTTCAGCCCGATGGGGCCGCCTCGCTCGTAGAACCGGTCGGAACGTCGAATTTGCTGCCGCGTATTGGCACTCCGCCCCGCCAGATAATCGCCCCCAGCGCATCGGACCGCCGCGAGGTCGATGAACGGGGAGACCTGGCCGCGTCTGGTCAGCACCAGACAAGCCGCCAGCCGTGCCGCCGCGAACACGGATGCACCCACGCCCGACAAGACCACGTCATGGGTGGCGGCCAGCGAGCTCAGGCACAGCGCGGCGAGATCGGCTTCGCGGCCTGTTTCTGTCAGGATGCCGTTCTGCTCAACATAGGGACAATCAAATTCGGCCGTTCCATTCTCCGCCAAGAACAGGGTGGGTGGCCCGACTCGGTGTCGAACACGGTTGAACAGGCCGAGAGCGACCGTTCGTCCCGCCTCGACTGCCTCGACCAGCACCGCGTCAGAAAACCGTTCGGCGGCGAGGCAGCCGACCCAGGTCCAGCTCTGGAAAAACGAGCAATCGGATTGTTGTTCCAGTTCGCGCCACCGCTCGCCCAACGTGGTGAAGTCCGTGACCTTGGAGACGCATACGCTAGCCACGCCACAACGCACCATGGGCGGCGAACATCGCGGCCTGATCGAAATAGCGTTGAGCTTGGGCCAGATTAGCCTGACCAAGCCGTCGGCGAGCTTCGCGATCGCGGCTGAGTTCGGCAAGCGCGCCGCCCAAAGCGGCCTCGTCCAGTGGGACGATAAATCCGGCATTCTCCGTCGCCACCATCAGTCGAACATCACCAACTGCCGTTGACACGACGGGCAGACCACTGGCCATCGCCTCGATCACCGAAAGCGGCATCTGCTCGGTATCTGACGAGAGGGCGAAGATGTCGAACTGGGCGTAGAAGGCAGCCGTATGCTGCTGATGTCCGGCAAACTGCACCCGAGTGGCTACACCAAGCGATTGGGCAAGCGCCTCCAATGCCGAACGCTCCGGCCCGTCGCCAATGATGACCAGACGACCCGCCGACAGCATGGCAAAGGCCCGCAAAAGTCGGGGAATATTTTTTTCCGCGCGTAAAGCTGCGACGGTGCCAATCACCGGCTCGCCCACACCGCGCCCGGTCCCATCGGTGGCGAAACGCAGCAGGTCGACGCCGTTGGGGACGTAGCGCAGAAACTTTGGCGGCAGCTTCCAGCTCTCGAGGGCAATCCGCAACAAGGCGCGCGAGGGCACCACGACCGGCGTGCTCCTGAGTGCAATCCATCGCAGGAGCACCCTGCGTTGAAGCTGGATCGCGCATTCCTCCTGCCCGAACCCGTCTACGACGTGAAGATGACGAGTGACCGGCACGATATTGGCCAGGGCGAACTCGATCGCCCCCCAGTTGCAGGTGACCAGAACATCGGGCTTCCACTCTTTCAGCAGGCGCCGGTATCGCCAGGCGTTCACTGCCATCGCGCTCTTTGGTGTGCTCAGCGGTATAAACGTTACGTCCAGGGCAGGGTCGAGCCGCTGGCGGCATGCCAGATTTCCGTCCAGGGAAACAACAATGTGCCGAAAAGCCGTGCCAAAATGGTTCGCAACGGCCGCGAAGCGCGCTTGTGCGCCACCAACCGCGAAGGTGGGGAAAACATGCGCCACTAGGGCCGCCGAGCGGCGGACCTGTCTCTGCGCGGTTGCCGGTAACACGATGATCCACCCCAGCCCTCAGACTCGGCTCCGCAATAGCCCACTTTCTTTCGGTGCAGCAATATTTAGTCGCCAGCAATGAGAGTGCTCTGGGCTTTTTTGCGTTGGAACCGTGGTCGAAACGACCTTCGCCGTCCACCTTGGGGCTCACTACCGCCCCTTGAAGGTCACGGCGAGAGGGACGAGGCGAGGTTCATTCGCTATCCGGCGGAATAACGTTCTGTGCCCGCGGTCCCAGCAGGGCTGCGCGCATAGTTTCGGCTGACTTGATCCGGATGTCGTCCCAGGCCTCCGGCGTGTAGAAGGCCGAGTGTGGCGTTATGATGAGGCGACCGACCGTCCAGGCCTCCCGGGCTCGATACGCCCGTATTAGCTCGGGAACAGGTTCTACCGGCGGTTCGACCGGTACCACGTCCAGGCCCACGCCGGCGAGATGGCCACTTTTTAATAATGTTGCCAGAGCGTCGATATCAATGATGGGGCCGCGTGCCGTATTCACCACCACTGCGCCCGGGGGTAGCAATGACAATTCTTGCAACCCGATCATCCCGCGAGTTTCTCGTGTCAGCGGGGTGTGGACAGACAAGGTATCGGTCTGGCTTAGCAACGCTTCCAAGGTCGAGACCCGATGCACACCTAGCCCGAGCTCCGTACCATTCGGCAGATGTGGATCGTAGAACACGACTCGGAACCCGAACGCTTTTGCCCTCAACGCCACAGCCGTCGCGATCCGCCCCATCCCCACGATTCCGAAGGTTTGAATGGACGACCTGCGCACCAGTGGATCGTCGATGTACCGCCACATCGCAGGAGGATCAGCACGCTGAGTTCTCATGATGCAGAAGCAACCCGCGTCGAAGCGACAAAGCCAGAGCCATCGCATGGTCGGCAACTTCGGTTGTGCCGTAATCAGGCACGTTCAAGACCATGATTTGCCGTTCTGCAGCCGCTACGCGATCAATATTGTCGTAGCCGACACCCATCCGGCAGATCGCCCGCAGGCGAGGGAAGCGCTTTAAATCATCAGCACAAACTTTGAAGCGGAGGATCATCAACCCCTCCGCGGCCGCGCAATCCTCATCCGACAAGTTTGCTAAGGAATTAGAGGATTTGGGGAAAATGACGCGGACATCAGGGCCATAGATCCGCCGCTCCACACTGTCGTCGAGATAGTTGTTTTCTGAATACAAGACGGTGGCGGCGGACATGATGGTCGGTTCCCCGGAACTCTCAGACCGCTGTATAGCGCACCGAGGTCCGAGGCAATCCGCGGCTATTGCTGCTTCGATTCTTCGCTCTTTTTGCTCTCGTGGTGCGCGATCGCCCCTCCAGCGGCTGCGCCGGCCACGGCATGTCCGCTGCCCGTCTCATGCCCGACGACTGCACCCAGGGCGGCGCCTTTCGCTGTCCCAGCGGGTTTCTTATCTTCCGCGTGGGAAGAAACAGTGAAGCCAAGGAGGACTGCCGCCAAAATGATCTTTCGCATCTAGCTCTCCGGGTTGCGGTGAAGTGGTGCAACGCCGTTGGCGCCCGGCTGTTCCCCCCGCATCCAAATCAAATCATTGGGTGTTGCTCGTTCGCGCGGCCCACTGGAAAGGCGCGCAAACCGTCCAAGACGGCGGTTCCTTAGGGATAAAGCTCCCCATTCAACTCCCAGATCGCCCCAGGCATGGCGGCATTTCTCAATCGAAAATGATAGGTGGTGAAAAACGGCTTTTCGCACCAGTTCAGGGTTGGATTGCTAGCACCAATTCATGCAATGACCAAACTAGCTAGAATTGCGGGAGAAAGGATCGACAGAGGGTATCGTGGATCTCAAGGAGCCAGGGTAGCGCACTTGCGCCGTAGGTGGCCTCGCAAAACACCCGATCGGTGTGGGAAGTTGAGACACACCGGCGGCATGAATCCGTCGACGATGCTTCCGAGCGCCTCCCACAGGGCGTCGACGACTCAGACGGCCCTGGAACTGGGCGGCGCTTCACGCGCGAGGGGCCGTGTCGGCTAGCGCTGTCTCATCTGAAACCGCGGTATCCCTGGGTGAGTTCGGCAGTCTCAATCAAATTCAACGCGTTGCGGAGGCGCAACGGCCCAATTAACGATCTCGTTTGGCCTGAGCCACCTTGTCCGCCTGTGATACGCGACCAATCTCCCGCGGATCTGGCGTGGTTGTGCGTTGACGACTTGCAATGGGCTGCATGCCTTGGGACGCTGTATTGCCAGGGCCGGGACGTTGAGGGTTGGCGGCTGCGCGCTTCATAGCGGCGGCCTTGCGCGTTAATTCAGCCTGGGTCGGCGCCTTCAATTTTCGCAGCGCAACGGTTACACGGTTTAGCGCCTCAACCAGAGCCTGTGCCTTCGCCTCAGTCCCAGCGTTGTCGCGCGCGGGCGCGTTGCCTTTGGGATCGGCCTTGCCCCGGATCTCACGCTTTTGCTGACGTCCGATCCGGCGAGCTCTGTCGCGGGCCGAACGTAGGCGCTTGGCCAGGGCCTGCAGGGCCTCCTTAGATAGTTTCTCGAGTACCACCGGGCTTGTCTGCTCCACCATGTCGCGCTCAGCTGTATTGAAAAGCCGGTCATCGGGGTTGGAGTGATCGCTCATCGCTGTCTCCCGTGGTTGCTTCCATCTAAGAGAGCGCGATGAGGCCACAGAAGGCCTTGCCCGGCAACCGTTGGCCGAAGCATGGCGGCTGCCTTCGGGGGACGCGAGGTCGAGTTGGATTGGTTGCTAACGTGGATCAGCGCGTTCAGCCGCTCGCGCTCCTCTTCACAGAGCTTCACCACATGCTTCTTTTGGCAATCCGTTTGGCATTCCCCAAGCATCTCTGTGTTGCATTGCCAGCAATCAGAGATTTGCCGCAGAACCGATGACTTCATTACAGAATGCTGTTTAGCGGAAGATATCGAAAGGCTAGGCTTGCTGGCGCAGAACGCTGAAGGCGGTGGGCGAGCAAGTCGCACCGGAAGAAATGATCTTCGAAGCTTTGCCAGCGTCCATAAACAAGACCCGCTATGAGCGCCCTCAGATCGGTCCCCAAGCTCCGTTTGATGATAGAATTGCAGGTTGTAGGAAAATTTACCTAGTTGGCTGTTAGGTAAAGCCCGATCCTCTCGGCGCGGCGGCGGTTTCGGCGCTGCCTTGAGAAATTTCAATTTTGGGCCATGACAGCGCGCTGGCAAATCGTCCGATATCGTTATTCACCTAGCGCATTCAGCAATCAACCGACCTTCGCCGGGGCGTTGCCGGCATGTTAAATCGCCGTTTGTCTCCAAAATGACCTCGATCACGAGATTGTTTTTTGCGATAACGCATTTAGTTCGATATAGCTATGACAGCGGTCAACTATCGCGAGGAAAAGCAAATGTCGGCTACTCGACCAATTCTCATCGTCGAAGATGACGACGCTCTTCGACAGGTTCTGGCCGATCAGGTCGCGTCCAGTGGCCTATTTCAATCCATCGAGGCCTCGACGCTGGATGAGGCAAGCCGGTATCTCGGGGCAGCGGAAGCACGGTTCGACTCGATTATCCTGGATATAAACCTACCGGACGGCGATGGGCGGGATTTCTGCGCGCAGGTGCGCCGGCTCGGTCACACGATGCCGATCATTATGCTGACAGGTACAGCGGGCGAGGACGATATCGTCAGCGGCCTAAACGCGGGCGCGAACGACTATATCGCCAAACCGTTCAGGGTAAACGAACTGCTCGCTCGCCTGCAAGCTCAGCTCCGCGTGTTTGATAACAGCGAGGACGCGGTCTTCACCATCGGGCCTTACACATTTCGTCCAGCCGCAAAAGCCTTGATTCGATCTGACAAGAGACGCCTGCGCCTCACCTCCAAGGAGGTGGATATCATAAAATTCCTCTACCAGCACGCCAATCGTGTGGTCTCGCGCCAAACGCTTCTGGACGAAGTCTGGGGCTACAACGCAGGGGTGACGACACACACGCTCGAGACTCACATCTACCGTCTACGGCAGAAGATTGAAGTCGATCCAACGAATTGCCGCTTGCTGGTAACCCTGCCCGGCGGCTACCGGCTGGACCCGACGTCTGTCTGACCATTGCGACAAATAGCATGCCTGCACTGGCCTCGACGAGCATGCTAATCACCTAGCGTTGGCCCCCCGACGTCGGTAGTTCGGTCAAAGCCTGCCCGGGAAGCTGCGGAAAGAAACCTAGGCGTGGGGAATTTGAAAACGCCAGAGGGCTCCCACTATTCCCGCTGGACTTCAGAATTCCGGCGTGCGACCCCTTTCCGAGTAGGCACGCAGCGAGGGATCTGGTCATGCCGAAAATCCACTACAGAGTTGTCCAGCATGATGGCGGGTGGGCTTACACGCTGAACGACGTGTTCTCGGAACCGTTCCGCGATAAGGCCACCGCGCTAGCCGCGGCAAGGCGGGTGGCGGCCGAACAACGTGTCCCCGGCAATACAACCCACATCGAGTTCCAGGATAGCGCAGGCGTTTGGCATACCGAGTTGTCGGAAGGCGATGATCGACCCGAGGCCGATGTCACGTCTTGACCAGAAGGTCAGGTTGATCGCCTTGCCACCATGCTCTTACAACGGAGCCTATTCGTTCGATTGAGGCGCGCCGCAAAAGCGGGATTGCGAGATGGGCGGCTTAGGTGAGCGTTGGGCGGATTCGATTGGTTTGGCATTCCCTCCACTAGCACGGCACCGTCCTGGTCCGAAACATCGCACGGTCCGAGGCACGGGCGTTACGTTGGCGGATCGGCCGCCGCCGGGAAATGCCATTGCGTTCAGCCTGATCGCGATTCCTCGAACCGGCATCGCCGAAAACCCGTGCCGATTCCTCCAAATCCCGCGTGTGAGATCTCGGCCGGGTCCGCCTCGGCCGAAAACGCTCCCAGAATACGATCGTCGTTGGGGGAATCGCGCCAGGTGCAGGTCGAACTGAGTGAATACTGATCGATCAGACATGCGTACGGCGGTCAGGCCCTCAACGCGTGATATCAAGCTTCGCCCTGGTCAGTAGCCCGCGGCTCGGTCCACTACCTCCTTCAGGGGCTTTCCTTCCAGAAAGCGTCTAAGGTTATCGACGAAAAGCCTGGCTACGATACGGTCACGCTGTGGATGTGGGCCGCCAATATGGGGAAGAACGAGGATCCCCTCTGTCGTCCAGAACTTGTGGTCCCTCAGAAGCGGTTCCTCCCGGAAGACATCCAGCACGGCGCCGGCTATTTTTTTTGCCTTCGTGGCCGCAATCAGATCATCATCCTGTATCAGGTGGCCGCGACCGAAGTTGAGCAGCCACCCACTCGGTTTCATCTGATCTAGACGTTCCGCGTTGATGAAATTAGTTGTTTCCGGCGTGGCGGGCATCAGCAGCAGCACGAAGTCTGATTGCGCCAGCACCTCATTGGTGCGTTCAGGCGGAAAGACCTCGGCGGGGCCCGGCATCTGCGCTGCACGCCGCTTGGTGCCGATCACCCGCATCCCCAGCGCCGCCGCTAGGCGCGCAACCTCCTGTCCGATGGCGCCGAGGCCGAGGATGCCCAGTGTCTGGCCATTCAATGGTGTAGCAATACGGTTGCGCCACAAACCGTGCTTCTGGTCATCGGCAATCGCCGCGTAGGGCTTGGTGATGTGAAACAGCGCGCCGAGGATGTTCTCCGGCATGGACTCGCGGTGAGTGCCGCGCGCGCTGGTGAATGTCAGACCAGGAGGCAGATCGGGGAGCGCCAGCCAGCCCTCCACTCCGGCGGTGAGAGATTGAGCCCAGCGGAGATTGGGCATCGTCGGCAGCAGCCCGGCTGGCACGCCCGCAGCTAGCAGAACCTCTGTTTCAGATCGTTGAGTGGCCGACGGTTTCGCTGTGCGTCCCACCGAATTGATCGTCACCCGGTCGGCCAACCCTGCCTTCCGGATCGCTTCTATGTAGGGGCTGGGCGAATTGGTCCAGAGCAAAAGGTGGGGCGTGTTACGCATGAATGGCTCCAAAAATGATCCCACGCACAATAGCCCTGCGTGAATTGCTCGGCCATTGGCTGCGGTCCTGAGCGTGCCATTCCACCTGCCGAGTCCCGCGCCTAATCATGGGTTGGACGCGCTTGACCGGACGAAACATCGTAGGCTTGCCCGTTTGGTTCCGTGCGCGCCTGTTCCTTGACAGCCCAGCTACCCGCCGCTACGCCCCCGCGCCAATCACTCGTCGTCGCTTTAAGAGACACCGCGCCATGCCGGTCCACGCGTTCATCTTTCCAGGCCAGGGTAGTCAGGCAGTCGGCATGGGACGCGACCTCGCCGCCGCCTTCGCCCCAGCCCGGGAGGTATTCCAGGAGGTCGATGAAGCCCTCAAGCAGAAGCTGTCGAAGCTGATGTTCGAGGGGCCGGCCGAGGAGCTGACGCTAACCGAGAACACTCAACCGGCGCTGATGGCGCACTCTCTTGCGGTGTTGCGCGTTCTGGAGCGGGAGGGCGGCACCACGTTGCAGCGCAAGGCACTGGTGGTGGCCGGCCACTCCCTTGGCGAGTACAGTGCCTTGGCCGCTGCCGGAGCGTTTACCATCCAGGCGGCGGCGCGCCTGTTGAAGCAGCGTGGCCAAGCGATGCAGAAGGCGGTGCCGGCTGGCATGGGAGCGATGGCGGCTCTGCTGGGCGCCGATATGGCTCAGGCATTGGAAATCTGTGCCGAAGCCGGACCGGTGCCCGACACCCAAACAAAGGAGATCGTGCAGCCGGCCAACGACAATGGCGGCGGCCAGGTAGTGATATCCGGTCACCGTAGGGCGATCGAGCGGGCGGTGGAGATCGCCAAGACCAAGGGTATCAAACGTGCCATGCTGCTGCCGGTGTCGGCTCCGTTCCATTGCGCGTTGATGGCACCCGCGGCGGATGCAGTGGCCGAGGCGCTGGAAAAGTCTCCCCCGACCGCGCCGAGCGTGCCACTGGTGGCGAACGTCTCGGCGAGACGTGAATCCGATCCTGGGCGAATCCGTGACCTGCTGATACAGCAGGTTACCGCCACCGTTCGCTGGCGTGAGTGTGTTTCGGCGATGACAGAAATGGGGGTCGATCGCTTCATCGAATTAGGCGCAGGCAGGGTGTTGACGGGGCTGATCAAGCGCATAGCGCCGGATGCGTCTGGCATCGCTGCGGGTACGCCCGCGGAGATCGAAGCGGTTTTGAAAAGTCTCTGAAAGAGGGGGCGGCGATGTTCCGACTGGACGGCAAGGCCGCGCTGGTCACAGGTGCCTCGGGCGGCATTGGGGCGGCGATAGCTCGCGCCTTGCACGCCCAGGGGGCAAATGTGGCTCTGTCCGGCACGCGGCGCGATGCGCTGGAGGCGCTCGCCATCCAGCTTGGTGAGCGGGCGCATGTTTGCCCCGCCGATCTGCGTGATGCCTCCGAACCTGACGCTCTAATCGAGACTGCCGAAAAGGCCACTGGCCCGTTGCATATATTGGTGAACAATGCCGGAATGACACGTGACATGCTGGCATTGCGCATGTCGGATCAGGATTGGCAGGGGGTATTGGATGTCGATCTGTCGGCTCCGTTCCGCCTTACCCGAGCGGCCTTGCGCGGTATGGTGCGCAGGCGGGGGGGACGAGTGATCAATATTTCGTCGATCGTCGGCGCCACCGGGAACGCCGGTCAGGCAAATTATGCCGCCGCGAAGGCCGGTTTGGTGGGAATGAGCAAGGCGTTGGCGCAAGAAGTTGCGTCGCGGGAAATCACCATAAATGTTGTGTCGCCTGGTTTCGTTGTAACACCCATGACTGATGTCCTGAGCGAAGCTCAAAGGCTCAAGCTGACCGAGTCTGTCCCGTTGCGCCGGCTCGGCCAACCGGAAGACATTGCGGGCGCCGTCGTTTATCTGGCTTCTGATGAGGCTGGGTGGGTCACGGGCGCCACACTCCACGTAAATGGCGGGATGGCGATGATCTAGATTGAGACGCGGCAAGCCGCTGGCTTTCGCGACTTTGGGAAACCATGCTAAGCGCCCGCACGCTATGTCTTGTGCGGGCTCGCTTCGTTGACCGGGACAAGGCGCCGGCTGCGAGAGAAAGCCGGATAACGACCATAACCGAACAGTAGTTCAGGAGTTGCGGAGCCGATGAGCGAGATTGCGGACAAGATCAAGCGGATCGTCGTGGAACATCTTGGGGTGGACGAAGCCAAGGTGACACCAGAAGCGTCATTCATCGACGATCTGGGCGCGGACAGCCTTGACACGGTCGAATTGGTGATGGCTTTCGAAGAGGAATTCAACGTTGAAATTCCCGAAGATGCAGCCGAGAAAATTGCCACCGTGAAAGATGCGATCGACTACATCGAAAAGCAGAAGCAATAGTAACGGCCTCCTGGTCAAAGTGAAAGGCCTGCGGTAATGCGGCGTGTGGTGGTGACGGGCATGGGCATCGCCTGTCCCCTCGGCGTTGGCGTAGAGCACGTTTGGCGTCGTCTCATTAATGCGGAATCCGGTATCGGCGTAATCACGGCTTTTGATGCTAAGGATTCGGCTTGCCAGGTTGCCGGGCAGGTGCCGGCGGGGATCAAGGAGACGGGCGGTCTCGATATAAATGAGTGGATACCGGTTAAGGACCAGAAGAAGATGGATCGCTTCATCCATCTGGCCATGGTGGCTGGAACCGAAGCGGTCGAGGACTCTGGGTGGGTGCCGGAAACCGAGGACGATCACTGCGCCTCTGGCGTGATGATCGGGTCCGGCATTGGCGGCCTGGATACCATCTACAATGCCTCTATCCTGGTTTATGAGGGTAAAGCGCGTCGGTTGTCGCCGTTCTTCATTCCCTCGGCGCTTGGTAATCTTGCGTCCGGGCATCTGTCGATCAAGTACGGCTTTAAAGGACCGAACCATTCTGTCGTGACCGCATGTGCCACGGGCGTTCATGCGATCGGAGATGCCGCCCGCCTGATCGGACACGGCGATGCCGACGTGATGCTGGCCGGCGGGTCAGAAGCGACAGTGTGCGAGATCGGCATCGCCGGATTCTGTGCATCTCGTGCGTTGTCCACCGGTTTCAATGACCGCCCCACTGCCGCCTCTCGGCCGTGGGACAAGGACCGGGACGGATTCGTGATGGGCGAGGGTTCCGGGTGCGTAGTGTTGGAAGAATATGAGCACGCGAAGAGGCGCGGCGCGAAGATGTATGCGGAGGTATCAGGTTACGGCATGTCCGGCGACGCGTATCACATCACCGCGCCGGCCGAGGGACATGACGGGGCCTTTCGCTCGATGCGCAACGCCATGAAAAATGGTGGCTTCAGCCCGTCGGATATCCAATACGTGAATGCGCACGGCACTTCCACGCCGCTGGGCGACGATTTGGAACTGGAGGCAGTCGAGCGTCTGTTCGGTGAGGCCGCTCGCGGCTTGGCTATGTCGTCGACAAAATCGGCAACTGGCCACCTGCTGGGGGCGGCTGGGGCGATCGAGGCGGTTTTCTCAATTCTGGCGATCCGTGACGGCGTGGCGCCCCCAACCTTGAACCTGGAGCAACCCACCCGGCAGAGCGCGATCGATCGGGTCGCAAAAACGGCCCAGAACCGACGCATCAGGGTAGCCCTATCCAATAGCTTTGGATTCGGCGGCACCAACGCCTCGATCATCTTCCGCGCCGTCTGATCCGTTGTCGCCGCTCAAGCGAAGGCTGACACGCGTTGTGTCTGGCTTGGGAATAATCTCTGTGCTTAGTGGTGGCGGGTTCGGTGCCCTACGCGCCTGGAATTCGGTCCTACAGATGCCTGGTCCGCTACCTGAGGCGCGCGCCATCTTCGTGCCGCATGCGGGCACCAATCAACTGGTAGAGGTGCTGGCAGCCGACCAGGTTGTCGAGAGGACGCTGGTGTTCAATGCGGCCGTCTGGCTTACCCGTGGCGATGGTCCACTGCACGCTGGCGAGTTCGTTTTTCCAGCGCATGCGTCAATCATTCAAGTGATCGCGGTCCTCCGTACCGCGCGCCAGGTCGAGCATCATTTGACTATCGCTGAAGGCCTGACCGCACAGCAAATCCTGGCTGTGCTAGCTCATGCCGAGGCAATGAGCGGTGAGGTAAAAGCAATTGACGAAGGCTCAGTGCTCCCGCAGACCTATGATTACGAGTATGGCACCGAGCGGGCCGCTCTCGTTGCGCGGGCCCAGGCGGCGATGGACAAGGAGTTGGCTGTCGTCTGGTCGAGCCGCGCACCTGGTTTGCCGCTGACCAGCCCACGGGATGCCCTCGTCCTTGCCAGCATTGTAGAACGGGAGACTGCCAAGCCGGAGGAACGGCCTCGCGTTGCGTCGGTCTATCTGAACCGTCTGCGCCAGGGAATGAAACTGCAGGCTGATCCGACGGTGGCGTATCTCGCCAGCAACGGCGCCGGAGTATTGGATCACCGACTTACGCGTTCGGAGCTCCAACGGGATGATCCGTTCAACACCTATCGCAGCGCCGGTCTACCCCCAGCGCCGATATGCTCACCAGGGTTGGACAGCTTGCGGGCTGTATTGCATCCGGCGGCCACCGATGACCTTTTCTTCGTCGCCGATGGCTCGGGAGGCCACATTTTCTCACGTAGTTACGAAGCGCATGACGCCGCGGTGGCTCGATGGCGAGCACTGGCTCCGTCACCGCAGCGTGGAAATTCGGATTAGTTTATTTGGAACTGAAGTGGCCAATAATCGATAGAATCTCGCCTCCGCGTCGCTGCTCGACGCCCTACCTGTGGACTAACTGCGGCCAGGGCGGCGATCGCCACCGACCGCGCCTGGTCAGCGCGTTGCCTCGGTGGGAGGAAAGTCTTTCAGTCAAGCCCCGAACTGGCTCAAATTGGTAAATCGCAGGTTATAACATCCGAGGATCAGTCTAGCAGGGTTGCGTGCCGTCCCCCCGGGCCCTCCAGAGGGAGCTAGGTGAGCGGTCCCCATCTGCCCTAGGAAGCATGATTGACAAATTGCCCGTCAGGTCATCCCCAAGATTGCTTCTTCCACGTCCCTTAACCGGTCCTTGCCAAAGTATATCGCGTCACCAACGAAAAACGTTGGAGATCCGAACGCACCGCGGGCAACCGACATCTCGGTGTTGGCGATTAGCTTTGCCTTGACCGCCGGGTCTTGGGTTTGCGCTAGGACCGTGTCCGGGTCCAATTTCGAGGCGGTCAGGGCATCACGAAACACCCTCGGATCATCCATTTTTTTCGGTGCTTCCCACATGTGGTGAAACATCGCTTCTACATACTGTTCCAGTCCGCCATAGATCTCCGCCGCTGCGGCCCCGCGCATCATCTGCAACGTGTTCACCGGAAAGAACGGGTTGCGCACATAGCCGTGGATCCGATGGCCACGGATGAAGCGCTCGGTTTCCAGTTGTTCATACTCTGGCTTGTTGCGGATGCCGGCAAACGCTTCGACGGGGGAGCGGTTGCCGGTTGCCTTGAAAACCCCGCCCAGCAGCACAGGGACGTAGCGAAACCGCGCTCGCGTCCGTTCCTCGATGGCTGGGATTACGCGGTGCGCCAAGTATGAATTCGGGCTGCCGAAATCGAAATGGAATTCTATTTGCACGACATTCCCTCGCCAAATTTTAATTGCTGGGCAGCATACGCCTGGGCGATCGGCATAGGACTCCCCCGGATGCGATCCTTCACCCGACCGCGACCAAAGCAACACATTGCGACATTGATTTCTCCCTTCAGATGGCCAACTATCAACATCGTAGCTTCGAGGCGAGTGCCTGTAAAATGCAGAGGAAGAGTTTCAGCGACATGCAATGCCCCATCGCGCGCGGACTGGAGCATGTCGGGGAGTGGTGGAGCATCCTTATCCTGCGGGACGCGTTCCGCGGACTGTCGCGATTCGACGAGTTTTCCGAGAGCCTGGGCATCGCACCCAACATGTTGACCCGCCGTCTCACGGCCTTGGTGGAGGCTGGTTTGATGCAGCGGCGGAAGTACAATGAACGGCCGCCGCGCGATGAATACGTTCTAACCGAGCGGGGAAGAGATTTCCGCCAAGCGATGTTGGCGATGCTCGCGTTCGGCAACAAGCACTTCCCACCGAACGACCGCACCGTGCAGATCGTTAACGCCGTGACGGGGCAGATTGTTGATCCACTCCTGGTCGATCCGGCCACTGGAGAGCCGGTCGATGGTCCGGGTTATCGAGTAGTTACTACCATGCTGGGGCAGAAAGCCGCATAATCCGCCAACTCCTTTGGCCCAGCGCCTTCGGCCCACTCAGGCTTTGCATGGGGAGGCGGCGGCGGCTGTCCGCCGCCGCTGCCGCGCCAACGGCATGCGCACTCGAGCGGCCTCCGATTCCACGTCATACTCCGAACCCCATCCAGACGATCACCCAGCGAGGCTAAATAGCGCGCCCGCTTTCGGGATCAACGCATGGTCAGGCAGCCTGGCCGGCACGTAAACGCGCTTGATCCGCGAGCGGCACATCAGGCAGCCAGCGTTGCAGCGTGATGATGAGCCCGTCCTCGTGTTCGCAAAACTCGCAGTACAGCTCATGATCTTTTGCGAGACGGCCCAATTCTCTGTCACCCATCCCGCATTCGGGGCAATAAAATCTCCAACAAGCTTCAGCAATTCGCGGCACAGGGTTTCCTCATTTGAAGGCATAGTCGACACCAGCTACGCATCAGGCCGGAGTCGCGCCAAGGGATGTATCGTTACGATTTCGGGAGTCACTTCCCTGAGGCAGTTAACCCCGCCGGTGTCGTCCCAAACGTGTCGCGGAATGCCGCGCCAAAAGCGGGCAGGCTCGCATAACCTACTGCCGCCGCCACCCGAGCTGGGGGTACTCCCTGCGCAATCTGAGCCAAAGCCTCGGTCATGCGTAGCTGCCGCCGCCACTGACGGAAACTCATCCCTGTCTCGGCTGCGAACAGGCGAGCCAACGTCCTCGCTGAAGCACCGGCAACCGTCGCAAAATTATTCAGATCACGGGGATCGGCCGGATTAGCGACCAGTGCCCTGGCGACTCGGACTAACCTTGGGTCGCGGCAAGCCGGCAGCGATAGCGGCCGAGTTCCTGCCCGGCTGATCTCGTGCAGCACCAGCGACGCCACCAGCCGTATCGGCCCGCGTGCGTCCCAGACGACGGGCTCCTCGCAGACTGTCAGGATCAACTCCCGCAGCAGCGGCGAGACTGCGATCACGGTGGTGATCGATGGTCCGGAGGCCGCGGCGTCCGCGCGAAGAAACAGCGCGCGCATGAGCACTGCACCGTCCATACGCACGCTGTGCACCGTATCGGCTGGCACCCATAGCCCGGTGCCGGGCGGTACGGTGAAAGAAGCTGCCTCGGTCACGATGCGCATTACCCCCGCGATGGCGAACAACACCTGCGCACGCGGATGACGGTGGAGTCCGGTCTCATGACCGGACCCGTAATCGTTGGCGTATCCCACCATCGGCCGCGGTGCCTTTTCGAACGGCTGCAACCGGGCTTGGCCGTTACGCGACAGAATTTGGCCAGACGTCGCCATAGCGACACCCTACATTGCGTGTGTTGCGAAGGAAACCGCTATGACTCCAACTGGCCGGCAGATTGCCTTCATAAACACCGCCCACACGATCACCCACTATAGTCTCCTGATCCTGCCCACCGCCGTACTCGCGATGGCCGTTCCCGGCGGTTTGTTCGGCGAGTCCTATGGCCCGATCCTGGCGCTCGCTACAGGCATGTTCGTGCTTTACGGCCTTCTGTCGCTGCCACAAGGCTGGCTACTGCAGCGGCTCGGTCGAAAGGCGCTGATGACTGCCTTCTTCCTGGGGACTGGCAGCAGTCTGATAGCGTCCGGGTTAGCACACTCGCCAGCAGTGCTGGCCGTGACGCTTGCCTGCGCCGGAGGGTTCGCCGCGATCTACCACCCGATCGGCACGACGATGCTGGTGGAGGCCGCAGGCGACAAACCTGGCCGCTCCATCGGGATAAACGGTGTATTTGGCAACCTCGGCGTTGCATTGGCTCCTGTGGTGACCGCCTTCCTCGCCAACGGGGTGGGATGGCGGGCTGCCTTCATTGCCCCTGGACTGCTCTGCGCCGCCGCCGGGCTGACGTGGATACGTACGCCACTCGCACCCTCCAGTACGCACATCAACCAGCGCCCCTTCCCGCCGATTCCGCGACATCTGGTCCGGCGCGCGGTGCTTGTGCTGATGCTGATCGCGATGTCGTCTGGGCTGGTGTTCAACGCCTTCACCTTGTTGCTGCCGAAACTGATGCAGGAGCGGCTGGCTGGAAACGTCACGCTGCTGCCGCTGGTCGGCCTCACCACATTCTTGGTCACGCTCTGCGGCGCGCTAACGCAGTTTTCGGTGGGCCGGATCATCGACCGCAATACGCTTAAGAAGGTTTTTCTCCCTATCAGTATCGTGCTGGCTCCTGCGATGCTGGCGCTGTCCTATGCGCAAGGCTGGCTGGTGTTGCCCCTGGCGGGTGCCGTGGCCGCCTCGATCTTCGGCCAGGTCACGGTCAATGAGACGATGGCCGCCCGCTATATCTCCCCTTCCCTGCGCGCCCGCATCTACTCGGTACGATTCTTCGTCGGCTTCCTGGGAGCCGCCGCCGCCGCGCCAATCGTTTCCGGACTTTATGAGCGCTCTGGAAGTGTCGCTGCGGTGATCATGGTGCTGGCCGCGTTCTCGGTCGTTACCTTAGGCTGCGCACTGTTCTTCCCAAACCGTCGAGAGGAACTAGAACCGGATCTGTGGGCTGAGCCGGTGCCGGCCGCAGCGGAATAACAGGGTGAGATCAGGTTGAATGAACGACTCGAGCCAAATGGTTGATGGTCAGACTGACGGTGGGTGCCGTCGTCCTCAATGGCGGCTTCCACTCGGGCATATCGAACGTCGCGCGTGGTGCTCAATCGCTCATTCCGGGCCGCAAGGCTAACCCTCGGGGTCGACCCTCCTCATCGAGCCAATGCCCGCCTCACTTTAGGATTGAGTTGCCTTGTCTCCAGCGGTCCCGTCGTGTCTGGGTCCGCGTGTCCGACGCCTGCAGGCGGCTTGCTCGGATGGCGTGGCCGCAATGGCGCGAGCGGGTGCGGCGATCATACTCAACGAAGTATTCCTGACCGAGGCCGCTGCTCCGAAGGGCGAGCGCTTTGGTCGGTCTTCCTGTCCCGTGGATCGGCCTACAATGTGATCCGGACGTGGTGGGATCGCGCGAGGCCACCCGTGGCGATCGTGTGCTTGGGTGGGGGCCCGCAGGTCGGGCTGGTTCAAGGGGCATCGAGATCGATACCCCCCGGACCTCCCGCGCTACTGCGCTCAGTTCTGGGGCCCACGCTGTTTGATTCGAGGTGAACTGCAGCGGATGCCAAGGCGTGCGACCGGGTCCTGTGGGCATTCAGGTCGTTGAACGACCGTCTCGCATGAGGATTTGCAAATTACGCACTGACACGCCACATCGGCTCACATGTTGCGTCGCCGCACCCTCCTGATCTCCACCGCCACCTTTCTGCCAGTAAGCCTGTCCGTCATGGCTGCCCCCGGGGCCAAACTGTCCCCTCAGGATCAGGCAGATGCGGCGCGAATCGAGGCCTATCTAAACAGCGTCAAGTCGCTGAAGGCCCGCTTTACGCAGGTTGCCGGAGATGGCGGCGTCTCGCAGGGGACCGCTTGGCTTGAGCGTCCTGGTCGCATGCGGTTTCAATACGACCCGCCCGCTCCATTTGTGCTGATCGCCGCCCACGGCCAACTGATCTTTCACGACGAGTTGCTTGGGCAGACGAGCAACATCCCTTTAAGTCGCACGCCGCTGGGCATTCTGCTGGCGGATCATGTCGCGCTTTCCGGCGCGGTTACCGTGAATGGGATGCAGCGTCTGCCCGGCCAGA
Organism: uncultured Alphaproteobacteria bacterium; assembly: GCA_963819345.1. Taxonomy (GTDB): domain Bacteria; phylum Pseudomonadota; class Alphaproteobacteria; order Acetobacterales; family Acetobacteraceae; genus Rhodopila. Next base: position 143,899 of record CAWFVX010000003.1, on the reverse strand, counting down.
TCCAACTTACGCTCCTACGCACCGACAGCCCAGGAGACGGTTCCTTGACGTTGGTATTCGCCGATCAGCCGCTGACGTTGAGGCAATGGACGGTGGTGGACGCCCAGCGACGCGAGACCCACGTTACGCTCTACAACGCCCAGACCGGCGGTAGTTTTGACCCGCAATTATTCGAGCAACTCGCACTACCGAACTACAAGCCGGGGTAAACGGCCGCCAGTATGACGGTCATGTGGCCGCTCGCGACGAAAAAGCCTTCTTTTCGCCGCGAAACTGGGGGATGATCTTTGCCGACATGAGGTCTCCCCGCGTTCTCAAACCGTTGATCGGCATCAGTTGCTGCACCAAGCAATTCGGCGTCTTCGGAATGCCCAATCATGCTGCCTCCGACACGTATGTCCGCGCGACCGATGAGGTGATCGGCGCCGTCCCAGTCTTGCTACCCGCTAATGGCCCCACGGCCGATATCGAGACATTGCTGGACCGCCTGGACGGCATCGTTCTGACCGGAAGCCGCTCGAACGTTCAGCCAACCCTTTATGACGGTCCCCCGCATGCCGAGGGCACTCCTGAAGATCCCGCCCGCGACGGCATTACGCTGCCGCTGATCCGAGCGGCTGTCGCCCGCGGGGTTCCGTTGCTGGCGATCTGCCGCGGCTTCCAGGAATTGAACGTGGCTTTTGGCGGATCGCTGCACCAACGTCTTCAAGACCTGCCCGATCGAATGGATCACTCCGGGCCGATGCAGCCGTCGTCTCGCGTCCGTCAGGCCAAAGCGCATGCGATCCGCGTAACTCCGGGCGGCTGGCTGCATCGTCTGGCCGGGATGGCGGAAATCGCCGTGAATTCGCTCCACAATCAGGGCATCGATCAGCTTGCTCCGGGGCTTGTTGCGGAAGGCACTGCCCCGGATGGCTTGGTCGAGGCAGTGCGTGTCGCCGCCAGTCAAGCCGGCCCGGCTATCGGTTATGCTGTCGGCGTGCAGTGGCATCCCGAATGTGACTGGCGAACTGATCCGTTGTCGAAGGCGATCTTTGAACAATTTGGGGCCGCGGTCCGCGCTTATGCCGACGCCGCCCGCCTCGGCGGCGTTTCGATCGCCGCTGATTAACCCGGCGCCCCGGTCGCCTTCCCTCTTGTCAGTCTACCGGTTTCGACCGATGTATGGCCGCGTAGAGACTGGACCATTCCGGTCCGGATTGGTCACATTCAGAATAGGATAGGCCACAGACATGTTTATCGAAACCGAAGGCACGCCCAATCCCGCCACGCTGAAATTCCTTCCGGGACGTGATGTCATGGGCCTTTCCACGGCCGACTTCGCGTCGGCCGTGAGCGCCATCCGCAGCCCGTTGGCCACAGCACTATTTGCGCTGCCTGGTGTCGCTCGCGTCTTCCTCGGGGGCGACTTCGTCACGATCACCAAGAACGATCAGATATCGTGGCAGGCCCTGAAGCCACAGGTGCTAGGCGTTATCATGGACCATTTCGTCGCCGGCCGGCCGGTGATCGAGAGTGACGACCTCGACATCGATGAGGAAGACGTTGACGAAGCCGACCGGGAAGTCGTCGACCAGATCAAGGAGTTGCTTGACACTCGCGTCCGCCCAGCCGTGGCCGGTGATGGCGGGGACATTGTGTTCCGAGGATATCGGGAAGGCGTCGTCCGCCTCCACATGCAGGGCTCTTGCTCCGGATGCCCTTCCTCCAGCGCGACGTTGAAGCATGGGATCGAAAATATGCTTAAGCACTACGTTCCAGAGGTTATCGCCGTCGAGCAAGTCGAGTTCTGATCAAGGCCTGTTCAGGCGGTTGACGCCGACCGGAGCAGCTCTCACGTTGCGCTGCAAAATTGCTCAGGAGTGATCTATGACGATCGATGCCGCGGGTCATGACCTGCTGTTCAGGGAAGCGCGAACCCATAACAAATGGAGAGATACCCCGGTCGCCGACGAAACGTTGCGTGAGCTGTACGATATTCTGAAGTTTGGCCCGACTTCCGCCAATAGTTCGCCCGCGCGTTTCGTGTTCATCCGCACGAAAGAAGGCAAGCAAAAGCTCGCGCCTGCTTTATCGGCAGGTAACACGGAAAAGACCATGAACGCGCCGGTCACTGTGATTGTCGCCTACGATCCGAGATTTTACGAAAAGTTGCCAACATTATTTCCGCATAACCCTGATGCAATCTCATGGTTCACCAGCAACGACTCGCTCGCAGCGACGACGGCGTTCCGCAATGGCACTTTGCAAGGGGCGTACCTGTTAATTGCGGCACGGTCGCTGGGCCTGGACGTCGGTGCGATGTCCGGTTTTGACAATGCTACCGTCGACGCTGCCTTCTTCGACCGTAGTGGTTGGCGGTCGAATTTTCTGGTTAATCTCGGTTACGGTGACCCCGCCGGCCTGTTCAATCGGTCGCCGCGCCTGCCGTTCGAGGAAGCGTGTCTGATGGCCTGAGCCTTCGGTCTTGGAGCGCGCCGACAGCTTGAACCCACGATGCTCATCCTTGCCCTTGATTCGGCGGTTGGCCGGTGTTCCGCGACGGTCGTTGCGGGGGATGCAGTCGTCGTTGAGTTTCTACAGGACCTTGAACGCGGTCACGCCTCCGTCCTGCCCGTCATGGCACGGGATTGTTTGCGCGACGCTGGTCTTCAGGCCGCCGCGCTTGACATGGTCGCCGTGACGGTAGGGCCGGGGAGCTTCACTGGCATTCGCGCCGGCGTGGCGCTGGCTCAGGGCATTGCGGTCGCGGCAGGATGTCCCGTAATTGCTGTCACAGTGGGAGAAGTCTTGGCTGATTCGCTTCCGCAACTTGGTGCTCGGACGCTGTGGTGCGCCACCAAGAGTTGGCAAGGAAGAATATTCCTGGAAACCTGTGATGAAATACGCTCGCTTGCGGTCACCGAATTGCCGAATCCATGCGGCCCCGTCGCCGTCGCCGGTCCGGCTTCACTCGATGTCGCCAGCAGGCTCGCCGCTAGAGAGGCAAACGTCATGCTGACGGACGCGCGGCTGCCGGCCGGCCGACTTATCGCGCAGGTAGCTAAGCGGCGTTTCCTGGGCACGATCCGACCGTTGCCGGTGGAACCAATTTATGTCGATCGGCCCGAGGCAAAGCTGCCGGGGCGCCTAAGTCCTCACTCACCCACCGTCAGTTGAGGCGAATGCTGCGTCGGGCTACACCGGCCGACATCGAAGTCATGGCGGTTGTTCACGCTGCTGCCTTCGCTTCGGCGGATGCCTGGAGTGCAGAGCTGTTCGACCTGCAATTGGCGATGCCAAATATCTTCGGGCTGCTGCACCAAAAAGGTGGATTGATCCTGGCTCGAGTTGCGGCGGATGAGGCGGAGATCCTGACACTCGCGGTCAGCCCAACGGTACAGCGTGCAGGCCTGGGGTTCTCGCTGCTGGCCGCGACAATTGAGCTCGCGACGAGCCTCGGCGCTCGGGTCGTCTTTCTTGAGGTTTCCATCACTAATATTGCCGCCCGGGCGCTTTATACCAAGGCTGGCTTCATCGAGGCCGGTCGGCGGCGGCGATATTATTCGGATGCATCCGATGCTTTGGTGTTACGGCTCGATATAAGACCGAGGCTGTAGCGTTCCAGGTCTTCTCCTTACTTGCCGCGCCGGATTAATATGCGACTGATTCCATCCGATTCTGTCTCCACGGATAATACCTCGTGCCCCTGATCCGTAGCTGTACGAGGAACATTCCTTAGCGGCTCTTCACCCTTGATCCGTACGAGAAAAGTCTCTCCTGGAGACATCTTGTCCAAGGCCAGCCGTGTTCGAACGAATGTCATCGGACAAATATCTTTTGTAATGTCGATTTCGCGGGTCGCGTCTTGCATAGACGACACAAGTCCTCATTATTCCCAGCTCCAGTCGGATACATACCGGTTGGGCAGTTGTTTATAAAGACGTGGCATCAAAGACCAGGAAGGTTTGAAATGGCTGAAAAGCCGGCTGACACCGCTATCCTTGGGCTGACGGCCCAAATAGTGTCCGCGCATGCCGCTAATAACGAGCTAGGCGCAAGCTCGTTGTCCGGCGCGATCCGGGCGGTATACGATACTCTCGCTAACATAGGGGATGAGCCCGCCGTTGCACTTGAGAAGGCGCAGCCTGCCGTACCAGTCCGGAAATCGATCTTCCCGGACTACATCGTCTGCCTGGAGGACGGGAAACGATTGAAGATGCTCAAAAGGCATCTCTCGACATCATACAACATGACCCCTGAACAGTACCCGGGCAAAATGGGGCCTGGATGGCAGCTATCCTATGGTCGCCCCGAACTATGCCGAGAGGCGGTCTGAGCTGGCCAAGCAGATTGGACTGGGGACACACCGCGCCTCCGCCCGATAGCGAGGTGAAGTGGAGACGCAATCCCACGACAGGCGTGACGAAGCAGGGGCCGGCCGCGGTATCGGATCATCGGCAGGCCTTCCCTGGCTGTGCCCTGGCATTGTATGCGGTAGTTTCGGGCTCACTGGAGATGCTCCGACGCACTGACCGCAAGGAAGCGAATGGAATCGCGCATCGAGCGCCTGTGTATCGAACGCGGCCTCAAGATGACCGGCCAACGAAGAGTTGTCGCGCGCGTCTTGTCGGAGGCCGGCGATCATCCGGACGTCGAGGAACTCTATCGGCGAGCCTCCGCGCTCGATCAGCATATTTCGATTGCAACGGTTTACCGGACAGTCCGGCTGTTCGAGGAACAGGGTATCCTGGAGCGCCGTGACTTCGGTGGCGGGCGTGCCCGTTATGAACCTACTGAGGACGGACCGCATTATCACCTGATCGATGTCGAGACTGGTAAGGTCATCGAGTTTCAGGACCCGGAACATGAGCGGCTGATGCATGCGATCGCCGACAGTCTGGGCTTCGATGTCGTTTCCCTTCGCCTTGAGCTATTTGGTCGACGTCGCGGCATTGAAAGTAGTCCGCAGTCGGCTGGTCCCGAGCCCCCTGTCGATTTCAGCGTCGCCGACCAAAAGCCGCAAGCCTTTGGCGTAGCCAAGGGAGCGAACCGGTGACCCAGGACAGCGCCATTTTTGAACCCTCTTCCCAACCACTGCTTGAAATCAGGAGCGGGGATCTAGGGGTTCGGATTGCAGCCGGATCGACTGAGATCGACGCTGTTCAGGCGCTGCGCTATCGGGTGTTTTACCAAGAAATGGGCGCAAGCCCGGATGACGAAACCGCGGCATCACGACGCGACCGCGATATATACGATACCGTCGCTGATCATCTGCTGGTCGTCGATCACAGTCTCGGCGAGGGTGCAGAAAACGTCGTCGGCACCTACCGGCTGATCCAGCGCGAGGCGGCCACACGGATTGGGCAGTTTTATTCGGCGGCTGAATACGACATCGCTTGCATCGAGGCGAATTCGGGTCGGATCCTGGAGTTAGGGCGGTCCTGCGTCAACGACGGCTATCGCAATCGAGCGGTTATGCAACTCCTGTGGCGGGGAATTGCGGCCTATGTGTTTCGGAATAAGATCGAACTCATGTTCGGCTGCGCCAGCCTACCTGGAACCAACCCGGATGCACTGGCGATGGAATTGACTTACCTATATTACAACCACCTTGCGCCGGTCCCGATCCGCCCGAGGGCTCTACAACACCACTATATCGACATGCGGCGGCTGGATTTTGAGGAGACCGACCCGCGCATCGCGCTCACCCGGCTGCCACCGCTGGTCAAGGGATATTTGCGGCTCGGCGGCTTCGTCGGCGATGGCGCGGTGATCGACCGGCAGTTCAACACGACGGACGTCGCGGTGGTGGTGCAGACCGACCTCGTCACCGAGAAATACTACAAGCACTACGAACGGCAAATCCGCGAGGGGCGGGACTAGATCGGCTGCAATGGCGCTCGCACTGACTTCACGGGTCTCCGCACTACGCGGATGGCGAGCCGACGCTGTCGGATTCGTGTCGGGTGCAATTACGGCGCTTGCGTTGCCCCCTCTGTATGTTCTGCCGGCTCTGCTGATTGGGATGCCCGCGCTCCTCTGCCTAATTCTCGGCGCGCACGGACCAATGGCAGCAGCCCGACGCGGCTGGTGGTTTGGTTTTGGCCTACATCTGGTCGGCCTGTACTGGATCACCGAGGCGATCCTCATCGAGTTCTGCTCGTTTCTGGTGGCTCGTGCCCTTTGCCGTGCCGGCACTCTCGGCCGTCTTGGCGGTGTTCATCGCGATCCCCGCTGCCGTGACGTGGCGGAGCCGATCGGGTTGGCAAGCCGTGTTCACATTGGCCGGAACCTGGATGCTGGCCGATCTCGCTCGCCAATTTGTCGCGACCGGCTTCCCCTGGAACTTGCTCGGCAGCGTATGGGAGTTTCCCGGGCGCCTGGGTGATATCATGATCCAGCCGGCCTCGCTGGTCGGAGCCCATGGACTTACCTTGGCCACGATCTTGTTGGCGTCAATGCCGCCTGCTGCGTTGGTCGTGGCGCTTTGGCGGCCTCGCACTGCTCGCAGCGTGGTTCAGCTGGGGCCTGCTGAGGATCGATCAGCCAGGTCCCCCATCGCCTGATCTGACCGTTCTACTGATCCAGGGCAACGTTGCACAGGGGCAGAAGTGGGATCGAGCGTTGATGGTCTCGATCTTCGATCGATATCTGGACATGACCAAGAAGGCGGTGACCGAGGCCGGCGCACAGCCTAAGGTCGTCGTTTGGCCAGAGACCGCTAGTCCTGCCCTGCTGCAGACTGACACGGAAGCAAGAAAGCGGATCGCCGAGGCGGCGGACGGGGCGCCTGTGCTGGCCGGGGCCGTTCGGTTCGACGATGCAGAACGTCCGCGCAACAGCCTGTTTGCTCTAGGAACCGGTGGCCTGATCGAGGGCATCTACGACAAATGGCACCTTGTTCCGTTCGGCGAATATCAACCTGATTGGCTGCCGGCGAGCCTCCAACTTGTTCCCGGCGGTGGCTTCGCCCGCGGCCCTGGCCCAAGAACCTTGCACATCCCCGGCTTACCCGCGGTCGGCGTGCTGATCTGCTATGAGGCGATCTTCCCAAGCCAAGTTGTCGACCCTGCCGACCGGCCTGCCTGGATGGTCAATGTCACCAACGATGCCTGGTTCGGAAATTCGACAGGTCCTCGCCAACATTTAGCCGCTGCCCGGTTTCGCGCAGTTGAGGAAGGTTTGCCGTTGCTACGCAGTGCGAATACCGGCATATCAGCTGCATTCGATGCTAAAGGACACGAACTCGGCCGCCTTAATCCACAAACAACTGGCATCTTGCCCGTGCGATTGCCGGCGGCGATTTCAGCGCCACTATATGCGAAATTCGGCCTAGTGCTACCGGGAGGTGTTGCGTTTGCGTTTGCATTGATTGGCTTGATCGGAAAATCCCCCAGACGAACGCTTTATCGTGCTAATTTTTATACGAGTTAAAATATATACTACTTTGTAACATGAAACCTCCTCCGCGGTGACAATTTTTGGTTGCATCCCAGGCTGCCGTGTTCTAGTCTGTTATATGGTTCTGATCTTACCCCGCAGAGGACGCGGCAGGCAGGAACCTGACAAGTGGACCGCTGTGTACGGAGGAGCGAAGGCATGGCAGGGGCCGAACAAGTGGTGGGCAGCGAGCGAGAAACCCGCCCGAGCCCTATCGACGTGCATGTGGGCTCACGCATCCGTCTGCGCCGTACTTTGCTTGGAATGAGCCAAGAACGTCTAGGGGAATCTCTAGGTCTAACATTCCAGCAGGTGCAGAAATATGAACGCGGCGTAAACCGCGTGGGTGCATCCCGTCTGTTCGATCTGTCCCGGGTGCTCGATGTGCCGATCAGCTTCTTCTTCGACGACATGCCCGATAGTCTTGCCGCCAATTTTGGAGGGCTTCCGAGCCGACGCCCGGGCGGCCACTCCGAATCACAGGATCCATTTGGAGACGACACGCTTAGCCGGCGGGAGACACTTGAACTGGTCCGGGCATATTACCGCATCACCGATCCCTCAATCCGCAAGCGAGTATTCGATCTGATTAAGTCGATGGGTCCGGCTGACTCCTGAACATCTATCACCACTCGCGCAGTTGCGGGTTATCGAACCGTGGATTGTTTACGCGGTAGAGCGCGGTTTCAAGCGACTTAAACAATGAAGCCTTGTCCGATTCATGGAGGAACGCACCCACCTCACAAGTTCGGCCTTGACTGCTCAACACAACGCTGGAAGTTCCTTTCGTCGCATTGAGATTAACGCGTAGCCAAGCAGACGGTAAGACTTCCTGTCTGCGTCGACCCACTGGGTCCGTTCGAAGCACCGTGACTTGCGTTGCATCCACCATGATCAATTCATTCGCCCGTGCGCGGCGCATGTTGATAGTGAGGAGAGCGACGAGTAGCGGGATCTCGACAAACGCGAACAGCAGGACTGGCCATGCGCCCAAAAGCCAGAAGCGGAGTGCCACCGCACCGGTCATTACCACCAGTGCACCCATCATAATTGAGGCGCCCTTGAGGGTAAGGCTGCGATAGGGGACGATCAGAGCCCTAAAAACGGGCACATCCGCTGACGACATCCGGTGATCTTATCAGAAACATGCTCGACTTGCTAAGGGACATTACCCTTGTCGCCGACCCCGAAGCCGCCGGCTGCATTCGCGAGCCGTTGCAGATCCGTCCTAGAGAGCACCAAGATAGCCGGATCGCCGCAGTCTCCGGCCGTTTTTGCCGTCGAGGAACCAGCCCAGTGGACGCGATAGCGTAACGAAGGCTTATCCTCGACGGCCTCGACGACCAAACTGCCCCCGTTTGCGGCCATCACGTTCGGATCAAGAGAACACTCGGCTAGTGGCAAGCCTATCGCCGACACCGAGGTGGCTGGAATAGTGATCTGCCACATGGCGGCGTCTTCCGACCCCGGTTTGAACGCGACAATGTCTCCAACCTTCGGTCGAAACTCATCTAACTGAAGGACCAGGAACGTGCTTAAACACCCTGTGATCATGATTGCCATCGCCGCGAGGACAGGCAGCCAAGCTGCCAAGGATATTCCTGGTCGAGTGTCGCGGCGTCTCGGTTCGTGTTGGTCAGATGGCCTCATGGTGCTTTGCCTCAATCACGAATTCGCGAAGACGTTACGCAATTCATATTGTGCAACGCAACAATCAAGACAAGCGTTATGCCCGGCATCTGCGGCATAGCTGCTCCACAGCCGGTCGACTACGGAACGACGCGATTGCAGGGGGTTTGATTTCTGCAGCATCGAGCGCGACGAGTTGAAGTGCTGCAAGTTACCGTTGGCGTCTTTGGCGTTTGCATCCTCGCCCCACGTTGATCAGGGCGGCAGCCAACTACCACCCCAATTCCTTCCGGCGTTCGATCGCAGTGACTTGAGAGCAGCCTCCGTCTTCGCCACTGTCATGGAGGGGACGCTTGCAGACTCTTCGGCACCCGCCTATGTGGGGGCGCCAGGTAGCGGAAAGGCTTGCCCGCCGATGGCTCTCGACATTCCCCAGCAAACGCTTGTTTCGCCAAACCACGAGGGGATCGTGGCCCGGGTGCAAGAGGCCTTGGCGTTTGATGACGTTCTTGTCGTGCCAGCCTACTCCCAGGTGCTTCCGTCTTCGACCAGCACCGTGACCAGGCTAACGCGAGCCATTACGTTAAACGTCCCACTGATCTCCGCCGCCATGGACACCGTCACGGAAGCCGAAATGGCGATCGCCATGGCACAACTCGGCGGTGTCGGCGTTATCCACAAGAACATGACGCCGGAGGAACAGGCCGCGCAGGTTCGGCGTGTGAAAAAATACGAGTCCGGCATGGTGGTTGACCCGCTCACCATCCATCCCGATCAGACGTTGGCCGATGTGAAGCTCCTGATGACCGCCCAGCGCATCAGCGGAATCCCGGTGGTTGAGCGTGGCACCAATCGCTTGGTCGGGATCGTTACCAACCGCGACGTGCGCTTCGCCACTGATCCCAGCCTGCAGGTTTATGAGCTGATGACGCGGGAGAACCTTGTCACCGTCACCGCAGAGGTCGGCGCTGAACGTGCTCGGCACCTACTGCACAAACATCGGATCGAGAAACTGATCGTGGTCGATGATGCCTATCGCTGCATCGGCCTGATCACCGTGAAGGACATGGACAAGGCCGAGTCGCACCCGCTTGCCAACAAGGACGAACTTGGTCGCCTACGCGTTGCTGCCGCAACCGGCGTCGGGCCGGATGGCGTGGCCCGGGCACGTGCTTTGATCGCTGCTGAGACTGACATTGTCGTTGTAGACACCGCTCACGGCCACTCAGAGGGCGTCCTTCGCGCGATTGAGGCGATCAAGAAGGCTTCCAACACGGTGCAGGTGATAGGTGGAAATGTCGCGACGCCCGAAGGGGCGCAGGCGCTGATCGAGGCGGGCGTTGACGCGGTAAAGATCGGCATCGGACCCGGCAGCATCTGCACGACGCGCATCGTTGCTGGGGTCGGCGTGCCGCAATTCACGGCGGTGATGGAAGTAGCGTCGGCCTGCAAGGAAAAGGGTGTCCCATCCATCGCCGACGGTGGCATGCGCACCAGCGGCGATGTAGTGAAGGCCATTGCGGCCGGTGCCGACTGCTGCATGATCGGCAGCCTGCTCGCCGGCACCGACGAAGCGCCGGGGGAGGTCTTTCTGTATCAAGGCCGTTCCTACAAATCCTATCGCGGGATGGGCAGCCTGGGCGCGATGGCTCGAGGATCAGCCGACCGGTATTTCCAGCAGGACATCAAGGATCAGTTGAAATTGGTGCCGGAAGGCGTCGAAGGCCGAGTTGGATATAAAGGGCCGGTCGGCAATGTCGTCCATCAGTTGGTCGGCGGATTGAAGGCGGGTATGGGATACACCGGAAGCGCAGATATCGCGTCCCTGCAGACAAATACCCGGTTTCGCCGGGTGACCGGAGCCGGGCTGCGAGAAAGCCACGTGCATGACGTAGCGATTGACCGGGAGGCACCGAACTACCGGCAGGACTAAGCCACTTCTGCGTCGAGCAAAAACGCCTCGCGGCCATCAGACGCCAAGCGGTCTGAAGGCACGGATGTTCAGGTTAGCTTCTCTTCACGGAATGGCGGAGTTAATTAGTTATTAACCTCGCCCTGATAGGCTGGGCTGTATGTTGTCACCCTCGACGTTTATCGGGATCGCAAAGGTCATCTCGCCGAGCGATGCGCCCGCCCGTTCGGATCCTGCGGCAACGGTCAAGACGGCTCCATTGCATGCCGCTGGGCCGGGGCAAATTGAGCGTGCGCGTATTCTGTCAACGCCGGCTGTCGGCGTCGGGGCCGCACCTCAGGGCGCGATTAGGCCGCCCACCACAACTTCTCCGAACTCCTCGCCCACACCGCCTCGCAACCTGCCGCGTGGATCGCTCCTGGACCTCAGCGTATAGTTGCTGGTTCTTGTAACAATCGCTGAGGCGCCTGCCGACCCACCGGCTTGTCCACGGCGGCGAGGCTCGCCAAGTTAACAAATATGGAGCGCTTTGTTCGGCAAATTCCTGACGGTGACAACCTCGAGCGCATGGTCTGCGCCGCTTGCGGGTACGTGGCCTACGAAAATCCGAAGGTCGTCGTGGGCGCCGTTGTGGTATCCGACAATCGGATTTTGATGTGTCGCCGCGCTATTGAGCCGCGCAAAGGCTTCTGGACGCTTCCCGCTGGGTATATGGAACTCGGCGAAACATTAGAGGAAGGGGCGGCCCGCGAGGCGCTGGAGGAAGCCAAGGCTGTCATTGTCATCGATGGTATCCTGGGCATTTTTAGCATCGCGCGGTTAGGCCAGGTTCAGGTGATCTTCAGGGCCGATTTTGCCGATGCGGCCTCGCCGATCTTCGCCCCGGGCGAGGAAAGCCAGGAGGTTTGCCTCTTTGGACCGCATGAGATTCCTTGGAATGAAATTGCCTTTCCTTCAGTATGCTGGGCTCTTAACGCGTGGCTCGATTCGGGTACCGCGCCGCTCGGCAAGCCCGCCGGCAATTCGATGAGCGACAGACGCGGCGTGCACCAGATGCGATTCCCGCTTTCAAACCTGCCGGTGAAGCCCGCCCGATGAAAAGACTTCTACTAGTCGCATTCGCAATCCGCTGCTCGTTCGCGATGGCGGATGACTTGCCGGTCCCTCCGGCTCCTCCGGATCATCCGCCCCTCGCCGACGCCGCACCGGTTCCAAATGTGGATGCCGAGGCGCCGGTCGCGCCGGCGTCAGCCAAGCCTAGCGTTAGCGTAAAGCTCTATCGAGCCAACATTTATGATCCGGGCGTGGCGTTCGTTCCTGGATCCAAATATCAATCCAGCGACGATAGAAAGCCTATCCCAACCCCTGGATTGAGCATCACCGTGCCGCTCAAATAGATTTAGCGGCACCCTGATTGTTGGATGCGCGCTGTCAGCGGACGCGACCGCCTTGTGACTGGACTCGCGAAGGGCCAGTGAGCTGGATGTCGTCTTTTTCATGTCGTCCAACCAATACCGCTCTCCGTAAACAAGCGATGATTTGGAAATTGTTCCTTTATGGGACGGGATTGGGCCAAACTGAACGACTGCTGTAGGAGCCTGATCGCTTTCCCGTCGTTCAATCTGTCGCGGAAACAGGCTCTTCATCCTGGCTCTTTCGATTGCTAACGGGATCGTATCTAAAATGTGAAGTCCACAGAGAGCAAAATAGCCTCGCTTTAGAGCACGAATCCGTGTTCTTGTCCGTGTCGGTAGCGGGATCGTGGCCGTTTGGAAACCATGGCGCGTTCGGTTAGACGAGTGCGAGTTTGACGACGAAGGGTCGCGGGTTGCGCAATCAAAAGCCGGCGACCATCTTTTCGACATTCCAAGTGTCCTTCCGTGCAGAAGCGGCGGATCGGGGCTTGCGAGTATGAAGCTTTCTACGCGGCTTGTTCTTCTTGTGGTTGGATGCTTAGTGCCAATCCTCACGGCGCAAGTTTGCTCGCAAATCAACTTGTACGCCAAGCAACGTGAGCAGTTGAGCGGTCTCGCTTTGCGGCAGGCGGAACGTGCCAACGCGGACATTCTCAGCATTATCGATAGCGTACACCAGCTTGCGTCGTTCGCGGGGCAATTTCCGCCCGTCCTCACGCCGGGCGAACATTGTAAGCAAAGCCTAACCGCAATTCGCCGGAGTTTTACCCAATACCGCTTCCTGGCTATCTTCACGGTGGCGGACGGGTCTCTACTTTGTGCCTCGGACGATGCCCCGGAGGGATTGGCGCAAGCACACTCGGCCCTGGTGGGCAGCCTGCTCACGACACCAGATTCGGCGGTTGGTCAACTAATGACCGACCCGGCGACCAAAATGCGCTTCCTACCGATCGCCGCGCGGACAAACAGCGCTGAGAGTGGCGCCGAGCCCTACGTTCTAATCGCCGCGCTCGACACCGACTGGCTGCTTCAGCATCTCGAAATCTCTACAGTGGATCATCAAACCGCCCACACCTCCCTCATCATCGCGGATCGCGAGGGCAATGTCATTAGTAGAGCCCCCGACGCCGCAGCCGCAGTCGGACAGAAGGTGCCAGATTGGATCCGCCCGCTACTCAGCCGGCGGAGCTCGAACGTCGAGACCCTTACTGATGCGGAAGGGCACGCGATCGTAGCGGCTTACGTTCCTAGTGCGGTACCTCCGGTCGGATTGACGGTGATCGACGCTTTGGTCCTGCCTGACTTAATCGCGGACATCGACCAGGCGAGCTATCAGAATCTGCTTGTGATAGGAGCCGCAGCTCTCGTTGCACTGGTCCTAGCTTGGGTTGCTGGACAGCGCTTCATCTATCGGCCGACCGAGGCGTTGTTGGACGCCGCCCGTAAATGGAGAGAGGGCGACCTCGGGGCGAGAGCGACCCTGTTGGACGCCGGTTCCGAATTCTCCGCCCTTGGACGATCATTCAACGCGATGGCCGCAGGGCTCCAGGCACGTGAGATGGAAAGGCGGATGCAATCCAGCTCCCTGGAGTCACAATTAGCTGAACGCGCGCGGGAGTTGTCAGAGACTAATAACCGGCTCCAGGTTGAAATCGCAGGGCGTGAAAAGACCGAGGCAGCCCTGCACCAGGCACAAAAACTCCAGGCAGTCGGTCAACTTGCCGGCGGAATCGCTCACGATTTCAATAACATGCTCGCGACGGTTCTGGGCAACTTGGAATTGATGGAACGGCGGGTGTCGCAGGCCGGCGAGGGCTGGACGCAGTCCGACGCCGAACGTCTGCTGCGACTGATTGAGCGCGCCACGGGAGCTGTCACGCGGGGCGGCCACCTTACGTCCCGTTTGCTTGCCTTTTCCCGGCGCCAGCGGCTGGCCGCTCGTCCCACTGACGTGAACGCCCTGCTGGCCGAACTCATTACCTTGGCGACGAGCACCCTGGGCCGGCGGGTTCAGGTTGTATCCGAACTGTCCAACGATTTGTGGCCGGCAATGATCGATCCGAGCCAAGTCGAATTCGGCGATCCTCAATCTATGTCTAAACGCCCGCGACGCTATGCCGGATGGTGGGCGCCTGACGATACGCACATCCAACCTAATGGTGGTCACTAGCGGTCAATCTGGCGGCGATAGTCAACTTCCGCCCGGGGCGTATGTGCAGGTCTGCATTCTGGATACCGGCACGGGAATGTCGCCGGAGGTGAAGGCCCGAGCCTTTGATCCGTTTTTTACGACCAAAGGACCTGGCGCCGGTTCGGGGCTGGGATTGAGCCAGGTTCAAGGCATGGCTCGGCAAGCCGGCGGGAACGTCTCGATCGACAGCATGCCGGGTGAGGGAACTCGTGTCACCCTGTGTTTGCCGCGCGCGATTGCTAATGAGGATGTTGCGACGACAACAAGGGAGAATCGGGCCGATCTGCCTAGGCCCGGTGCGTTGGGAGAGCTGATATTAGTCGTGGATGACGACAATGCGGTTCGGCAGGTCACTGTCGAGATGGCCCGTGACCTGGGTTGCGACGTGGCTCAGGCGTCCGGCGGCGAGCAAGCTCTGGCCCTGGTTGAGAAGTTGACACCAAAGCTCGTTTTGCTGGACTACGCGATGCCTGGAATGAACGGGCTGCAGCTTGCCCGCGCGTTGCGGGAACGCGGACTGACCGCGCCGATCGCTTTGGTGACCGGCTACGCGGAACTATCAGAGACGGATGTCGCCGCGGCGGAGCTTGGGGGCCTGCTGCGAAAGCCATTTACCATCCGGGAACTGCAAAATCTGCTGACCCAACTTCGGGCGGCCGCGGACGCCGAGACGGCCTGCCTGTAAGTAGCTACCTTAGCGGTAATGACCCCGGCGACGGGTCAATTGACCATGACTCGCTGGCCGATATGCGACTTTCACCAGATGAATCGCGGCAACGTTGCTGTTGGAATGACACCAGCCTCGTTGGCAGCGGCTTCGGCCATGGTGGCGTCGAAGCTCCCATCGGGCGCCGTCAGACCCGCGCCATGGATGCCGTCGAGAATCCAACAGGCAGCCAGATCAACGCCAATCGCTCCGGCGATGTCGGTGCGGAGCGAATCGCCCACCGCCAATATCTGATCCGGCGGTAGGCCAAGTTGTTCGAGAACAGGTTGATAGATAGCGGGATCAGGTTTTCCCAAAGAGCGGACGTCGCCGCCAAGTTGGGCATAGCGAACCGCGAGCGCGCCTGCACACAGCACGCGAACACCGCCGCGTATGACTTCAAGATCGGGATTCGCGCAGATCATCTTCAGCCGGTGCCTGGCGCATTCGACCAGTGTCGGCTCGAATTCCGCCAGTTCGCTGGGAGTGCTATGGTCGTCCGGACCTGTATTCAACACAAAATCGGAGTTGGCCGGATCGCTAACGATGGTGAAGGGGAGCCCCTCCAGCACCGGCTTGTCACGGTCGGGGCCGAGGTGAAAGACCCGGCTACCGAGTTCGGCCCACCATAGGTCGGGAGGATCACGCAGCGCGCGCCGCACGGCCTCGCCGCTGGTGAGGACGCCTGTATATAGGGTGTCCTCGATTCCCATCCGGCGCATCATCCTCTGCACCGCCTCGTTGGGGCGTGGCACATTCGACAATAGCAGCGTCCGCTTACCGGCATGTCGCAGGTGCCCAAGAGTTTCAATGGAATGGGGGAAGGCGTTCACCCCGTCATGGATTACGCCCCACAGATCAAGGATAAAGCCGTTGTAGCGATCGGCAAGCGGGGCAAAGCCGGACAAATGTTCCATTAAGCGGCCAGTTCCTCTGCGCGTGTGCCAACCGCATCCGATACGTTCGCGAACCCGGCGTCACGCAAGCCGGAAAGGAGTTCAGTCTTTAGTTTCGGAATCAACGATGGGCCGTGGAAAACCAAACCGGTATAGAGCTGCACAAGCGAGGCGCCCGCCTGGATTTTGGTAAGCGCATCTCCGCCGGTGAAAATGCCACCGACGCCGATCAGGACCAGCCGACCGCGGGACAGTAAAAAAGCACGAGCGAGCGTCGCGGTGGACAGGGGCTGCAATGGCAGTCCGGACAGGCCGCCCTGCTCTCGTGCATGGGGTGATATAAGACCAGGTGGCCGCGAGACCGTGGTGTTACTAACGATCAGACCCTGAACGCCCTCCTCCACACAGGTTTCGACAACAGAGCCAAGGCCGTCCCGCGACAAATCCGGGGCTAGCTTGACGAGGATGGGTAGGCGGGGCTTGACCGCGTGGACGGCTCGCAGGATCGAACGGAGCTGGGCTTCGGATTGCAAGTCCCGCAGACCGGGCGTATTCGGGGAAGAAATGTTGATGACGGCGTAATCGGCCAGCATACCGACAGCGCGTATCAGCGCCGGATAATCTCGAACGGGTTCAGCCCCCTCCTTGTTGATGCCGAGATTGGCGCCCAGCGGAATGGTCCGGTTCGACAGCTTCGCGAGGTTACGCAGATACACCCCAAGGCCAAGGTTGTTGAAACCGAGGCGGTTGATGATGCCGAGGTCCTCCGTCAGCCGAAACAATCGCGGGCGGGGGTTGCCAGTTTGCGGCTGCGGAGTGACCGATCCAGTCTCCACAAAGCCGAAGCCGAGCCGCAGCAACGCGGGGCCGGCGGCGGCGTTCTTATCAAAACCGGCAGCCAGGCCGATCGGGTTGCTGAACCGACGCCCGAGCACGCTGAGGCTCAGCGCGGGAGGATCAGGCTCCGAAGGCCCTGGTACCAGCCCCCAGGACAACCCGCGGATGGTCAGAGCATGTGCCCACTCCGGATCCAGGAGGCGAAGCGCCGGCAGCGCGGCAGAGATGAAATGCGCCAACATTTGTCCGTGTTTATGCCCGCAACCATAGGCGCCCGAAAGCTAGAATGCATCGGCCCGTTATGCAGCGCCGCGATAAAATGGCCTATTCGTCACATCTTGGGAGCCTGCCTCGGATTTAGCGGGTTCCCATTTATCGCGAGCTACGTGGCGTTCCCGACAAAACGCGACCTTCTTTTCCATGATTTCGATGGTGGCACGCAGAACAAGCGTTTGGGCCACCGCCGTATTCAGACGATCTCGCACCGCTTCGCTTTCGACGTCATATTCTTTGATTAACTGGCGCATGGCGGAGATCTCCGCTATCAACGAGTCTCGGAAGGCGGCACGCTCCCCGCTTTCGGCGGCCGATAATTCAGGGTTTGCTCCGACCTGGAGCTGCTCAGTAAGGTTAGCCATATCTCGCCGACCCAGTAGCCAGGCGCCGATCCCGCTTACTAGGCTCAACATCACGGCCCACGTCGGCGAGCTACAACCGGAGAAAAAAACGTACAGATCCATCATCTGTTAATCCGGCATCTGGTGATTGACGCGACCCGCTCGGATTCTCTTGATATAACCGAGAGCGTGCAGCAGCTAGGCCGCCGCCCAGCAGGGCGATTCAGATTAGCGCCGCGCCCTCCGTCCCCATCACGAGGAGCCATCTGTAGAACCCTCTGGATGGAGTAAGCGATCTGCAGATAATCCGCGCTCGTTGAAGAAAGCTACCCATCTCTCCATGATCTCATTCGACGCCTTCAACACCAGAATCTGCCCCTCAGTCGCATTCAATCTTTGCCTAAGCGTTTCTTTATCGCCCTCGCATTCTTTGATAAGTTTGCGCATTTCTGAGATTTCGGACATAAGCGAGGTACGAAATGCCGCGCGCTCCACAACCTCGGCGTTCGCAACATCCGCACTCATTGAGATCCGGGTCCGCTCAACGGTACCTGCTGATATTCCGCATATTGATCAGCCAAGCGCCGAGCCCGCTAATTCCGGCGGCAAGAACCGCCCACAACGGAGCTGCGTGGTCTGAGAAGAAGATCAACGGGTCCAATAAAGTCAGCCTCTGACCGCAATTGCATGAACATCCAAATAGACGATCATCGGCCCGACTTTATCAAACACGGCGATGGAGACACTCTCGCGACGCCGGGATAGGCATCGCCGCTCACGCATCCTAGGAACTTCTGCTTTGTCACACGCAGGTTCCCGAGATCGCTTACTATGGCGTCAGCGGCGTTCCGATATTGCTTGACGACTGGCTCGGCATCGCGGGCAGTTGGATCGGAATTATCAAGGGTATCCAAAACAATCTCCGTTGATGGGCGCATGGGTGCCCAAGATTTCGAATCGTGAGCCAATCGGCACGCTGCGCCGAAGATTGGCTTTGCAGGAGGATCTCTCCGATTGACGGAGACTTGCTTTTTCGCACCGCATCAGGAAGCTTTCGTCGCCATGTGGGATCAGCCTTACCTGGAAACATGCTGCCGTTCGGCGTTGCACCGGCTTCAACTCAGTGGCCAAGGCGGGCGCCCGCCGGATTTGCTGGATAGTAAATGCCTGTTCCGGATTGCGTCGATGGGACTGTGCGATCAGCGGCCAGATGGACGCTTTGTTATTAACGCCGACGGCGTGCGACGACATGCCGGCGAGTGCTTGCAACATCCTTCCGTTAAGACAATGGCGCGGTGACTACGGTTTCGATGTCCGCCAGGGTGACGCAAAGGATGCGCGCGCCGTCTGCGGCGGTGACCATGAGCAAATCGCCGGCCGTCAGCATGTCACTCGCGTCGGCCAAGTAGTTCCCGCTGCTGACCGAATCCAGCCTGTCCTTGCCCGACTTATAGTGCCAGAGCGTAAAGCCATTGGCATACGCGAGAACTGACAGATTTCGGATGGCGAAAGCCATTTTGCGCGCCTTTCCATGAAAAAAGCCGCCTCCCAAAGGGTGGCGGCTAAACGAGTCTATACATATTGGGGAGTTACCGACGGACGCACCTCGCCCGTTGACAAAAGCACATTAAGAGAACATTGGGTCCGCTGTCAATGACATTTTTCCTATTATTAGAAAATTAAACGACGATGCCTTTGAGACGAAGCGGCCACTCAAGCCGCTCAAGAGCCTCGATCCACAATTTTCTATCCTGCCGTTCGGCAGCGACCACCGGGCTCGGCGACATCTGACGCTCTCCCCAAACGCGCAGGGTGCGGGCATGGCCGAGATCGATTCGCTTTTGCCGATATAGTGTGTCTAAGCATTTCACCACGTCATCAGGATCACACGGACGGGTTACTGCACCCTTATTGGCAGTAAACCGCGCACCTTCCCGCCGAGCAATTAGCGCCGCCATCGTCCAGAGCCACGCATGTTCGGCGTTGCAAAATGCCTGGGTTGGACGATTAGAACCCGGCTGAAGACGGATGGCGAGGGCAGACTGGCGGGCAACGTTGGGCATGAAAAGCGCTTCCGATCAATTCGCAGCGTGGTTGTTACACTATCGTATATAACCATAGGCTGCATGCAATTGCAAGCAAATTGGTTGATTTTCCTATTTCAATTGGCACGAATTCCTAGGATAATCATCTGACCAATCCCCTCTAACTGCATATCGTCGGGTCTCAAACCGGACGAATCGGTTGCGAATAGGAGTTGCCCGATGAAGCACGAGGACGTCTGGCGAGCTATAGACACGCTCGCCGCCGAAAATGGATTGTCAGCCTCCGGCCTCGCCAAACGCTCCGGACTTGACGCCACGACCTTCAATCCGTCGAAGCGGACCATGCCCGATGGGCGTGCGCGCTGGCCAAGCACGGAGAGTGTTGCAAAGGTCCTCGATGCAACTGGCGCATCGCTCGAAAGTTTCACCTCACTGGTCTCAGGTGCTCGAGCACTGGCCAGTGGTGGCGGAGCGCGCACGATGTCTCGCCGAGTACCCGTTGATCGGTCTCGCCCAGGCGGGCGGTGAAGGCTTTTTCGACGACGGCGGCTACCCGGTGGGCGGAAGCTGGGACGAGGTCAGCCTGCCGGAGATCGCCGATCCCAACGCCTACGCGCTTGAAATCAGCGGCGAATCGATGGAGCCAGTCTATCGCGACGGCGATCTGGTTATCGTCTCACCCTCGGCGCCGATTCGCCGTGGTGATCGCGTGGTGGTCCGGACCGCGGATGGCCAGGTGATGGCCAAACAATTGGCCCGCCGCTCCGCGCGTCGTGTCGAGTTGAAGAGCTTGAACCCGGAGCATTCAGACTACAGTTTCGATCTGGCCGATGTGAACTGGATCCACCGCGTCATCTGGGCCAGCCAATAGGCACCTGCATCCCTGCCCTTGTTATCTTGGGCGGATTTTCTTTGACGAGATGCCGCTCCCGGCGTCAGATCGGTACAGGAGGGCTGCCCCGATGGGCCGGATCGCCTTAGCTGTGCTTACCCCGTTGCTATTGCTACGCTTGCTGATTGCCACCCCGGCGAAGGCGGATGACGTGGATGTCGCGCTGGTGCTCGTGACGGATGTGTCACGCAGCATCGACGACAGCGAATTCGCGCTGGAAAAGAACGGCTACGCGAGCGCCTTTACCAGTCAAAAGGTGCTGGAGGCGATCCAGGGGGGACCCGCCGGCAGGATCGCAGTCGCGTATGTTGAGTTCGCCAGTAGCTTCGAGGTCCGCACCGTGCTGGATTGGACGGTGATCCGGGACAAGGCCTCGGCTCAGGCATTCGCCGACCGATTGACGGGGGCGCCCCGTTCATTTTGGGGCCGTACCGCGATCAGTGCGGGTATCGACCAGGCTGTCCAGCTTTTGGCCGAGTCCGGCATGACCGCTGCCCGTCACGTGATCGACGTTTGCGGTGACGGCACCAATAATGCAGGCCGAGAAGCGGGCGATGCTCGGGATGACGCTGTGAAGGCTGGTATTACCATCAACGGGCTAGCGATCATCAACGACCACCCCGTGTCCTGGACCTTCGCGCACGTGCAGCCGCCGGGCGGCCTGGCCAACTATTACCGAGAGAACGTAACAGGTGGTCCCGGTAGCTTTGTACTGGAGGTGCATGATTTCACCACCTTCGGGGAAGCGATGACCCGCAAACTGGTCGATGAGATCGCATCGGGACTGTCCTCGTCCCAATTCGCAGTTGATCTAGGATTGCCCGGTAGGATGAGAACGGGGGACTGAATGGGACTGATGATCAACGGCGTTTGGCAGGAACGCGAACCCGAAACATCCAAGGACGGTCATTTCGAACGCGGCGAGACTGCGTTCCGCAACTGGATAACACCGGATGGACGGCCCGGACCGACCGGACAAGATGGCTTCAGAGCGGTAGCGGGACGCTACCACCTGTATGTCTCGCTGGCTTGTCCATGGGCGCACCGAGCCCTGATCATGCGTGCGCTAAAAGGGTTGCAGACAATCATTCCGGTTTCCGTGACGCATTGGCTGATGGCCGATCACGGCTGGACCTTCGCCACGGGAGAAGGCGTGATCCCGGACCCGTTATATAACAGCCGCTATTTGTTTGAATTGTATGCTCGAGCCGACGAGACATATTCGGGGCGGGCGTCGGTCCCGATCCTGTGGGATCACCACACGCAAACGATTGTCAACAACGAGTTGGCCGACATAATGCGCATGTTGGGATCCGCATTCGATCAGGCAGGTGCGAAGCCGGGCGATTATTACCCACGGGCCCTGCGGGGCGAAATCGATGCAGTCAACGAGCGAGTTTACGACACGCTGAACAACGGTGTTTACAGGAGCGGCTTCGCGACCACCCAGGCGGCGTATGAGGCGGCGGTTGTGCCGCTCTTCGATACCCTGGACTGGCTTGAAGACCGACTGTCCCGCTCACGCTTCCTCTGCGGCAATTCGGTGTCTGAGGCGGATATCAGGCTGTTCACGACGCTCGTTCGGTTTGACACGGTTTATCATGGTCATTTCAAATGCAACGTCCGACGAATCGTCGACTACCGGCATCTGTGGGCCTACACACGCGACATGTTCCAGATTTCAGACATCGCCCAGACGGTCGATTTCGGCCATATAAAGCGGCATTACTATATGAGCCACCGACGTATAAATCCGACTGGGATCGTGCCCGTCGGCCCGGCGCTCGACTTCGATCTACCGGCTGAGCGCGCTCGCGACGTGGACAAGTTGATCGTATTCTGAAGGTTGGTCGGCGACGGGGCGGCTTGTATACCGTTGGAAGGCCTAAATTGCCCCGGCACCTTTCAACGCCTCGACCTGCTCCGACCCAAGGCCCAGCCACTCCCCATAAACCTCCAGATTGTGCTGACCAAGTGTGGGACTCGCCACCGGAGGCACTCGATCGGAGCCATGCAGGCGCAACGGCGAATTCGGCAGGATGACCGATCCCAACGACGGATGCTCAATTTGCTCCAGCATGCCACGTTCGTGCATATGAGGATCGTTCATCACCTCGACCGCGTTGCGCACCGGGGCGATAGGGACCCTGTAGCGTTTCGCCGCCGCGACGACCTCCGTTTTGTCGAGGCCGAGGGTCCATGCGGTGATCAGAGCCTCCGTCGCGTCCATGTTTTGAGTACGCGCCACGTTGCTAGTGAAGCGCGGATCGTCCGCCAGTTCAGCGCGCCCCATCGCCCGCAGCAGATTTTGCCAATGGACATCGGTGACGACGTGGATGGCGACCCAGCCATCTTTGGTCTGGAAAGCGTTGTATGGCGCGCTCGACAACCCAGCCTGACGGTTGCCGGCACGGGGCGGCACCTTTCCCGTTCGCAAATGATAATCGTAGCTCGAGGCGAGGGTCGGATAAACCGCCTCCTGCATCGCCACCTCAACCAGTTGGCCCTGTCCTGTGGCGATCCTTTGCAGCAGAGCTGTCACAACCGCCGCATAGAGGTGAATACCGCCCATGAAATCGACCAGTGTTGGGCCAGCCTTCATTGGCGGCCCATTGGGGTCACCTGTGATACTCATAATGCCGGAAGCGGCCTGAATGGTGAAATCCATCGCCAGGTTGTCGCGATCTGGCCCGCTGATGCCGAAACCGGTGCCGGTGGCGTATACCAATCTTGGGTTGATGTCCTTCAGCACATCGTAGCCGACCCCGAGAGCGTCCAGCGTCCCGGGAGAGAAATTTTCCAGCAGTACGTCGGCGCGGTCAGCCATCTGCTTCAATAGGTCTTTCCCGGCCGCGGATTTTAGGTTCAGTGTGACCGCTCGCTTGTTGGCGTTCAACATCGCCATCGGCAGCGTGGTCTCGCCTCCGGTGGCGATCACCCGTCGACGCAGCGGTTCGCCGCCAGGGGGTTCGATCTTGATCACATCCGCGCCGGCTTTTGCCATCAGCATGGTGGCGTAGGGGCCTTGATAGATCTGGCCGAAATCTAGGACAGTAATGCCAGCGAGTGGAGTGACCATCGGATTAGGCCTCATGTCGTTTCAGATTGGGTCGCGACTCTGTCTCCACGCTTGATGGCGAGAGCACGCGGCGCTCGATGCAGCCCCAACCCGATGAAGGTCACTAACGAATTATGTTCCTACGGCAACGCCGCGCCCTGCGTGTCAACGTAAAGCGCGTAGATTGAGGTGCTCGCGCACATATAAAGGCGATTCCGCAACAGCCCGCCGAAGGTCAGGTTGGCACAGGTCTCCGGCAGATGGATCTTGCCAATTAGGTCGCCGTTGGGTGCATAGCAACGCACCCCGTCCTCCTGCGGATCGGACCAACCCATGCTTGTCCAAACGTTGCCCTCGATATCTAGTCGAAGGCCGTCAGTGAAACCGGGCTTCGGAATATCATCGACGAAGACTCTGCCGCT
The DNA here is from genome assembly GCA_963819345.1 of uncultured Alphaproteobacteria bacterium. Lineage (GTDB taxonomy): Bacteria > Pseudomonadota > Alphaproteobacteria > Acetobacterales > Acetobacteraceae > Rhodopila. The sequence goes on along the minus strand of CAWFVX010000003.1, from coordinate 119,857 downwards.
GGTGAGCCTGCCTGACACGACATCGACATCGAAGACGCGAATATGGGTCTCTCCACCGTGAGTGATGCCGCTGTCAACGATATAGAGTTTCCGCTCGTCCGGCGAGAACGCAAGGCCATTCGGCTGAGTGAAATCGTCCACCACCATCTTCACCTCGCCGCTGTGAGGGTCCACGCGATAGACGTTACGCGTGGGCTGTTCTTGCTCTGCCTGAAGCCCTTCGTAGTTACCGCCGATGCCGTACATCGGATCAGAAAACCAGATCGAATCGTCCGAAGCCACAACCACATCGTTTGGTGCGTTAAGCTTCTTGCCGTTGTAACTATCGGCGATGACGGTGACGCGACCGTCGAACTCCGTGCGCACCACTCGCCGACCTCCGTGCTGGCAGGTGATCAACCGGCCCTGGCGGTCTACGGTGTTGCCGTTCGAATTGTACGAGGGCGAGCGGAAAACACTGAGGTGGTTGTCGTCCTCCAACAGTCGCATCTGTCGATTGTTCGGAATATCGCTAAAGATCAGATAGCGACCTGCCCGGAGGTAAGCCGGACCCTCGGCCCAGCGGAAGCCGGTCGCCACACGTTCGACCGCACCGGTACCAGGGCTGCCCTTGAAGCGCTTGGCGTCGATCGCTTCGATGTGCGGATCAGGATAACGAGAACCAGGCAACGGGCCGAGCGGCAATTGCTCCCTGGCAGAGACTGGCAGCGGCGCGCCCGTTTGGCCCAGCAACGGCACCTCTTTCATAGGGCCGAGTTGTTGAGTAGCTACCGTTGCACCGGCTGTTGACGAAGTCCGGGATTTGCTTCGGTTCATTTAGTTCCCTTTTCTTGGGTGCCATTGATGAGGCACTTCGTGACGGCCGTTTGGCGCGCCAGAGTTGCCGCTACTGCTCAGCCGCACGATGGCAGCCCTTTCCTTGACGAAAACCAAGCACCACCCCGGGCCCGATGTCCACCCTTGGGTGAAGCGCGAGGGACCCGAAACAATGCGCCCTTCGCCAACTGCCTGGGTCGTGCTGTCGCCGGAGGTCACGCAGCCAACCGGCTAAAGCTCACGCATGCCGCCACGCCGGCGACGCCAGCGGCTATGAATAGCGTCACCGTGTTACCATTTTGCGGAAAAGCGGTGAACACTAGCGCAACGAGGGCCGCGCCCATCGATTGCCCCAACAGTCGAGCGGTCGCCTGCATGCCACTTGCTCCGCCCGTCCGGATCGGTGGAGCGGACGTTATAATCGCTCGGTTGTTTGGCGTGTTGAAGAAGCCGAACCCGATCCCACACAACGTCATTCGCCAAGCGATGTCGAACGTCGTTGGGTGATCGGGTAACAGGCTCATTGCCAACAGCCCCGCCCCCATGACCGCCAGCCCGCAGCCACCCAGTAGGCCCGCGGGATACTTATCCGCCAGCCGGCCGGCAAACGGCGCAATCACCGCGACGACCAGCGGCCACGGCGTCATGAGGAGCCCCGTCATTACCTGATCGAACTGAAACCGATGCTCGAACAAGAAAGGCATCGACACATTTGCGATGGCCTGGCCGATAAACGCACAGACCGATGTCGTCACCGACAGCGCGAACAGCGGGATGCGCAGCAGATCGACCGGCAGTAGCGGCGCGGTTCGGCTGAGTTGCCTGACGACCAGCACAAATCCTGACGCGACGGCGATAACCAGTTCCACAACGATATGGACCCACGAATCGCCATGGCCCATCTCCGACACGCCGAACAACAGCGTACCAAAGGCGATCGCCTGCAGCGCTGCGCTGGTGAAATCGAACTTGCTGCCGGACAGCGGCGTCAGCGGCAGCGTCCGCAACGCGATCACTGCTCCCAGAACGCCCAGTGGCACGTTCACTGCGAACAGCCACGGCCACGGCGCCACTGCCAGGATCGCTGAGGCAACCGTCGGTCCCAGGGCCGAGGCGATCGATCCGACGGTGGCATTCAGTCCGACGCCACGGCCAAGCCAGCGGCGAGGATAGATGAAACGGATCAGGGCGCTGTTGACACTCATAATCCCTGCCGCGCCGAAGCCTTGCAGCATTCGCGCGACGATCAGCGTCGGCAGCGAGGACGACAGCGCACAAGCCAGCGAGGCGATTGTGAACAACACCAGGCCTGCCTGGTAGATACGCCTGTAGCCATAGATCTCACCAAGTGACGACAGCGGCAGCAGCGAGATTGTCACTGCGAGCTGATAGGCGTTCACCACCCAGATCGAGTTTGCCGGCGACGTGTGCACCTCTCGGGCGATCGTCGGCAACGCGACGTTGGCGATGCCGCCGTCCAGCACGGCCAAGGTCAGACCGAGGGCGATGGTAAGGATCGCCCACATCCGCTGCGGCATCGGTACGCCATCGGATGCGGCAGCGCCGGTCCGCTTGAGGGGAAGCGCGATATCGGCCATCAGCCGGGTAGTTCCCCCAAGACCGCCTCGACTGGTAGATCGGCGAGATTGGGCTGGCGCAAGATGCGGGTCCAGCGCCCGACAGGGGCGCATTGGGTAGGATTGGAATCCTTTGAGAACAATGTAATGGAGGAACATCCCGCGGCGGCGATCAGGTGCATCGGGCCGGTGTCGTTGCCCACAGCAAACTTCGCCGCGCGGGCCAGGTCGCATAGGTCGCCAAAGCCGGTCTGGCCGATCAGATCGATCGCGGCTGGGATGTGAGCCGCCAACCCCTGCTCCGCGCCCGAGCCTACGATGACCGAAGCGATCCCACGTTCGGCAAGACGCTGCACCAATGACTGATAGCGCGCCGCCGGCCACCGCTTGCCCAAGCGGTCCGCTGAACTGCCCGGAACCAAAAGTGCCAAGTCGCCGGGCAGGTTGAAGCGGGCGATATCCCCTGAGCACCAGGATAGGTCAGCCGGCGGCATTTCAAAAATACCAGCCTGACGAAGCTGCCCCGCTTGCCGCACGGTGTCGTGCAGGACGTTGCGCCGCGGGTCGCGATCGGGATGCGAGCAGCCGAACGCGATGCCCGACCACTCGGGCCGGTTCCGAGCCGGGAACAGTGAGAAATAGCGGGAGGACCGGGCGGAGGTCTGCAGATCATAGACCCGGTCAAAATCCCCGTTCGTGAGCAACCCCGACAACCGGCGCGCTGTGGGCAAGTCCCACCATGCCGGCCGTGGATCAACCAACACCTCATCGAAATAAGGAAACGTCCGCAGCCATTCCGCATAGGTTTCCTGAGTCAGCACACTAATCCGGTCGCGTGCGTGATGCTTACGGAGGGCAGCGAATGCGGCGAGCGAAAGGATGATATTGCCGAAGGCCCCCAGTTTGACGATCAGGATGTTCTGTCGAGCCCTCGTCAATGGTGTGTGTTTCCGTCTGAACGGGCCGAAGCATGAATCTCCGTATCAGCGTGCCGAGACACCGGCAACCGGTGCCAGGGCGAAAAGTGGTCGCCCGAACACCGTTCCGTGATCATGCGTAATCGCCAACATCAACTTGGCGCCGAGTTTCAGTCTTATTGGAGACCGCGCACATCGGCCCTGATCGCCACATATTAGGCTGCCCTACGGCAAATCTCGCCCGAACGAGACTGCTTCCCTTTGCTAAATTGGCCTTGCCTGCAAGCCGGAATTCAGCGGGGATTTTCGTAGGAACATGGTCATTGACATAGGATTTGATTCCTTGTATATTTGCAGAGGCAACTGGGGAACGGCGTCATCCGGAGACCTCCTCCCAACTCGCAATCGCAGCGATGTTGATCTCGATCGGGGCCTGAAGCGGCCGCTTAACCGTTCTCCCCGCCTTCCAATTCAAAGGATACAGCATGACGATCACGCTTACGGTCACCACCCCTCTCGGGGCGCCTGATGCCCCGCTGTTGCTCGCCGCCTACAATCAAGCGCTCGGTATTGCAGCGCCCGGCAGCACGACCGCAGCGGCTTCCCCCGTAGACTTTTTTCCTAGCAACCCTGCCCTCGCGCCATTCCCTTCTCCTGAAAACAGCCAACAGCTTGTGTTGAGCGGCACTGTCAGCGGGGCTCCCTATCTAAAGGACAACCTGGGCAAGGTGCATACACTGATTATCCAGGGCGGGGTGGCAACCTATGAGGTGAACGGCGCCGTGCTCGATCTTTCCGGTTGCTCCAGCACACCGCCTGGCGAACTGATCGTGCGACAAGGGATGGTGTACTTGATCCTGAGCGGCACCGGCATCGTGCAAGCGCTGGCGGCGAACGGCAGCGTCTATGGTGCTACCCTGCCCCCGGCCTGGGCACCCGGCACGAGTTCCGCCGGCATCCCCGGGCTGCCGGCGCTCGTTCCTCTCCCGACACCTTCGCCGATCGCCCCTGGCAGCAGCGGCAGAACCGTCAAATGCGGCATTGCCACGCCAGCGCTCCCGACCATCACCGCCGGGCTAAACGCCTGCAATGCCGGCGACACGCTACAGGTCGATCCAGGGACTTATAAGGAAACTTTACCGGCCTGGCAGGTGCCGTTGCACCTGATCGGCACTGGCGTGACCATCAATGGCACCGGCCTTGACGCATCACTCGCCCGAGGCAAGGGGATGATGGTGCCAGCGGCCGACAGCATCATTGAAGGATTCGAAATCCTGGGCGTGGGGCTGCAGAGTGCAAGTGCCGATTTGACCTCCGCCATTCGGCCGGATGTCGGATGCGGCTACCTTACGCTACTGAACGTGCATTTGCATGGCAATCAATGCGGCCTTGGTCAGGGCGGATTTCAGTGCGTGATGGCGATCGAGAACAGCCTGATTGAGCTCAACGGCTGGCCGGCCACTTCACCGAACGCAGGATACAGCCACAATGTCTATGTCGGGAGCGGCTCGTTGACCTTAACGAACACGCAATCGATCCACCCGTTGGGCGGTCACGCCGTCAAATCCCGTTGCGCCAGTTTCTCAGCCGTCGGCTGCGCATTCTCTGCCGCGAGTGCCACCTGCGTCGAGATGCCAGACGGGACGACAACAGTATTTTCAATCACAAACTGCACTTTTACCAAGGCTGTGACGGACACCAATTACGGTATTCTCGGTTATTGTGTCGAATCGTCGACAAATGGAGCAGCCGGAGGCACGATTACCGGCGGCAGCATGAGTCTGGCTTGCACAACCCCAGCGATACTGACGCAAGGCGGAACGATAACGCTGAGCAACATAGCGCGAAGCGGCAATCCGCTTGCTGTGCAAGGAACGGGTACAGTAATCGGCCTATAATTCCGACTGCTCCAGTGATTCCCTCGCGGCGGCAATACGACCGCCTCCGCGGGGGCTGCTTGAAGCGGCCATACGCCAAAAGAGACTTCAGTAAGTGCTCCAGGGCGCCGCCGTGGTTTCCATTCGACTGGAACTGCTGATCAGATCAGAATGGCGAAGGTGGCGGAGGCCGCATGAACGCCACCAGCAGAAGACATATGAAGGCGCCCCCCGCTGCGGCCGTAAATCCGTCGATGTAGGACAGCACCGACGCCTGCTGCGCGACCGTGGTGGCCAGCAGCTTTGTGGCGCTTGCACTTGCCGCGGAAAGATCAGCCGCGTGGGCGCGAAGGGCCGCGCTGTAGGCGTTCAGCCGGTCGATCGTCAGGCCTGCCGTGGCGTCAATATGCAGGCCGACCAAGTTCGAGTGGATCTGCTCGCGGACCCGCACGAACGTCTGCATGAACGAGGTGCCGATTTCCCCGCCGAACAACCGGCTGATCTGCAGCAAGCAGCCGATCGCCAGCGCGTCGTCCGGATTGATCGAGCGGATGATCAGCGTCAGCAGCGCGGTCAGCGCGAACGACTGGCCGATCGCCTGGAGAATCTGCGAAGGGAGGAAATCGTCGGTGGCCCACTGACTGGTCAGGTCGGTCGCGATCCAACAGGCGACGCCGATCAGCGCGCTGCCGAGGGCCAGCACCCAACGGCCGTCTATCCGTTTCAGCAAGTTTGCCAGCGGCAGGGCAATGACGAGCTGTGGCAGGGCGATCCAGAGCAGCACGCTGCCGACCTGAAGCTCTCGGAAATTCTGCACGGTCTGCAGGTAGGTCGGGATGATGTAGGCAGTCGAGAGGATGATGAAGCGGAAGCCAGCCAGTGCCAGCATCAGCAGCAACAGATTGCCCCGCAGCAGCCTGCCCAGGTTCAGGAACGGCCGCGATATAATCAGTTCGCGGGTGATGAAGGCCAATGTGACAAGGCTGCCGGACAGCAGCAGGCCGACCACTAACCCGCTGGTGCTCCAGCCCAACCGGTTGCCCTGGTCGAGGCCGGCGTAGAGCAGCCCAAAGCCGATCATCGCATAAACGATGCCGGGCCAGTCGAGGTCGCGCATCAAGGCGGTGTTGATTCTTTCGCGGGGAACGCCGTACGAGATGCAGGCGTACATCACCGGCAACGCGAGGCAGTATTGCCAGTCGATCCACTGCCAGGACAAGTTGTCCGACCACCATCCCTCCAGCGAGGCCGCGACATTCTGCGACAACTCGGAATTCATCGCGTAGAGCGATATGCCGTAGATCACCAGGCTGGCGGGCAGGCTGCGGATGATGAAGCTGATGGTCAGCGGGATGAAGGTGCCGGACCCGACGCCGCCCATGAACTGCATGATCAGGAAGGTATCGAGGTTGGGCGACAGGGGACCGAGTAGAGCTGTGGTAAACACCAGCACGATGCCGAGTAGCAGGATGCGGCGGACACCGAAGATAGCGCCGAGATAGGGCGAACAGACGCCGGCCACCATCTGGCCGATGCCGAAGGCAGTGGTGATCCAGGCGCCTTCGTCAAAGCCTGCGTGTAGGCCGCCGCGCAGATCGGCCAGGCCGAAGGTGGTCACTCGGCTGGCCAGGAACGAGGCGATGGAGCCGATCAAGACGCCGAGAATGCCGAGGTAGGGGCGTATCGTATCGGCCGACATTCGCAGATGCGGCACCGGCAGCGAGCGCAGGGCTCGTCCCGCGGCGCTCACGGGCGCCAGATGCAGGCTCATTCTGTGGTCGCCGGAGGCGTGGTCGCATCCGCAGGGTGGTTGGAGTGGGGTTTCATGGTGGAACCGGGCGTGGGTTCGCGGTTCTCCACCGGACCGGTGTCGATGGTGGCCTCAACCGACAGGCCAGGACGGACCAAGGTGCCCAGTGCCTCATTCGGGTCGAGCACGATCTTGACCGGAACACGCTGCACCACCTTGGTGAAGTTGCCGGTGGCATTGTCAGGCGGCAGCAGCGCGAACGTGCTGCCGCTACCGGGAGACCAGCTGTCCACGTGGCCAGTAAGCGCCAGATCAGGAAAAGCATCGACTGATACGCGCGCCGGATTGCCGATGCGCACGTTTGTCATCTGCGTCTCCTTGTAATTCGCGATCACCCAGATATTCGGTAGCGACACCATGGAGATCACTTGTGTGCCGACGTTCACGAACTGGCCCGGACGGACCTGGCGCAGGCCAACCAACCCGTCCGTGGGTGAAACAATCCGCGTATAATCGATGTTGTTGCGTGCCAGGGTCACTTGCGCCTCGGCGGCGCGAACTTGCGCCTGCAACTGATTCTCTTGCACATCGAGGCTGGCCAACAAGGCTTTCTGCTGATCGAGTTGCGCTTTGTTGAGCTCCAATTGGGCGTCGGTGCGCCGTGCGTTGGCGTCGGCCTGCTCGACCGTTTGCTCGGTGCCGGCGATTCTGGTCTGCAACAGCTCGCGTTGTCGTTTCGCTTCAAGGCTGTAGCGTAACTGGTCTGCCTGGGTGGCCTGCATGGTCGCCTCCGCCTGACGGATCAGCGCACGCTGAACGTCCTTCTGGTTCGCCAGGTTGGCCAGGTTGGCCTGTGCCGCGGCAAGGTTTGCCTCGGCCTGCATGAGCTGAGCGCGGTAATCGGAGGCGTCGATCTCGACGATCAGGTCGCCCTTGTGCACGACCTGATAGTCGGCAACCCCGACGGTAGCGACGTAGCCGGACACTTTCGCCGATAGCGGGGTGACGTCAGCCGCGGTGTAAGCATCGTCCGTGGACTCGTAACGAACTGCCCCGGTCCAGCGGTTCCAATGCCCTGCGACATACCAGGCGAGGAACCCAGCTGCGACGACCAGTAGAACGCGCAGCATTGGGAATACCCAGCCGAACCGGGGAGCCCGTGCGGCCAGCGCAGGAGAGGGAGCGGACTGTGTCGTTTCGTTAGCGTCAGGCATCAAAACTTCCCGATGCAGTCCGAGGCTTGGAAATGGCGGATTTTTCCTCTTCGGCTGCCCCGCGCTTCGCTGTAACCGAGGTTGGACGCTAGGCGGAAACGACGGATCGCGGCAAGCCAGCCTCTGGCGACACGTTGGTCCCACGATGCTCGACCCCGCCTGGACGATGGGCCGGTTTTGACGCATGCTCGGATTTTCAATCGAGGACACAAGCATTGTCCTATCGTCCGACCGTGTTTGGCACGCGGCACGCGATTTCGGCCGGCCACTATCTCGCGGCCTCGGCTGGGTTTTCGATCCTGGAGGGCGGCGGCAATGCGATCGATGCCGGCGTGGCGGCGGGGATCGCGCTGGGGGTGCTGCAACCCGATCTGGTGAATTTCGCTGGCGTGGCGCCGATCCTGGTCCGGTTGGCGGATGGTACGACAGAAAGTATCGCAGGTCTGGGCTGGTGGCCGAAGGCAGTCCCGGCCGATCTGTTCATGCGCGATCACGGCGGGACAATCCCGGACGGCGTGCTACGAACTGTGGTACCTGCCGCGCCCGACGCCTGGATCACCGCGCTGCGCCGGCATGGCACGATGCGGTTCGCCGAGGTCGCGGCTTCGGCGATCCGTTTCTCTGCCGAAGGGTTTGCCGTTTATCCGCTATTGGCACATTCGATCGATACACACGCGGCGGAGTATCGCCGGTGGGCCTCCAACGCCGCGGTATTTTTGCCTGGGGGACGGACGCCCGCGACCGGGGACAAGTTCGTACAGACCGATCTGGCAAGGACGATCCAGTTCATGGCAGATCAGGACCGTGCCGCCGGAGCGAACCGGATCGCCGGACTGGATGCCGCCCACCATGCGTTTTATTGCGGCGATATTGCTCGCGGCATCGTGCACTTCCAGCAGCAGGAAGGCGGATATCTGTCGATGGAGGATATGGCGGCTTACAGCTCCGCCATCGAACCCGTCGTGCGCCGGTCGTGGCGCGGGCACGAGTTGGTCACGTGCGGGGCATGGTGCCAGGGGCCGGCCCTGCAGCAGGCTCTGGCACTCGTCGAGCACGTCGGCATCGACGGGCTGGCACATAATTCGGCAGATTATTTGCACCGCGTAGTCGAATGCCTGAATTTGGCTTTGGCCGACCGGGAGTATTACTTTGGCGACCCCCGCTTTACGAATGTGCCACTGGAGTGGCTGCTTGCCCCGGCAACCATTGCGCGGCGGGCGACGGCGGTGCGCTACGACCGGGCATTCGGGCAAATGCCGGCACGGCTGGAGCTGATCCCTGGATGGACTCCTCAGGGGCAGCCGCACCACCGGGGCGACGCCGCCGATCTGCCAAAGGTCGAAGCGGATACTTCATATTGTTGCGTCGTTGATCGTTGGGGGAATGCCTTCAGCGCGACCCCCTCGGACGGATCATGGAATGTGCCGGTGGTGCCCGGGCTGGGCATTGCGCCCTCGGGTCGCGGGTCGCAGAGCCGGCCGGACCCTCAACATCCGGCGGGGGTGGCGCCGGGCAAGCGACCCCGCCTGACCCCCAATCCTGCGATCCTGGTGACGGACAAAGGCGGCGTCATGCCGTTCGGCACGCCGGGCGGCGATGTGCAGATCCAGGCGATGCTGCAGGTATTGTTGAACGTGATGCATTTCAGGATGGACCCGCAAACCGCGATCGAGGCGCCCCGGGCGGGTTCGTATTCGTTCCCCTCGTCGTTCGCTCCGTTCGAGTATTTTCCGGGGCGGTTGGCTGTGGAAGGGCGGATCGACAAGGCGACGCGCGACGAACTGGCAACTCGCGGGCACCGAGTTCAGGACTGGGCGGATTGGACGTGGCTGGCGGGATCTGTGGAGGCAATTCTAACCGATCCAGAGAAGGGGATGATTGGGGCCGCCGCAGACCCGCGGCGGCCAGCTTACGCGATCGCTATTTGAGCAGCCCGCGCACCCTGCCGGCGCTTCGGGCCCGAATGCGGTTACCAGTTCGTGTTGAAACCAGCGAAGGTGTGGGGGATGCGGCGGATGTCGGTGACCAATTCCTTTATCAGACCCGTCGGCGTGGCGGCAGGGAAATGCAAGTCAATGGAATCAGCCAGACCGCCGAAACGGGCCTCGACAGCCGTCGCGAGCGTGTCATAAGTGGCGCAGGCAGCGAAGATCCGCACGGTATCGTCGGAAATCTCGGTGCCCATCCGGTCCCATTGTCCCTCAACCGACATTCGGTGCAGTTTCGCGCCGACATCTTCCAGCCCATGCAGCGCCAGGATAGGCAGATAAGAGCGGGTGGAACTGTAAAAGCCGATCCGCCGCCGAGCCTTTTCCATCTCGGCCATAACCGTCGCCTCGTCTGGACCGGTGCAGACGAAGCCGCCCCCGTGGACGTCAAAGTTGAGGCGCGAGCGGCCGCCGCGGCGCATCCCCTCCCTCATCTGCGGCAGACAAACTTGTTCCAGATATAACCGGGAGCATAACGGGTGCAGCCGCACACCGTCGCCGACTTGGCCGGCCACGCGCAGCATTGCCTCGCCCACTGCGGCGACGGTAACCGGCACCATTGGCAGTCCGGTCGGTTCTGGTGAGAAATCAGGCGTCATCAGCGTCAGCTTGTAGTGCGGACTGTCGAAGTTTAGGCGCCCGCTGCCTTCCCAGGCTTTCCAGACGGCCCGCAATGCGAGCACGTAATCGCGCATTCGCGGCGCCGGCGCCGTCCAAGCGATGCCGAAGCGGCGCTCGTTATGGCCTTTTACCTGACTCCCAAGGCCCAGAACGAAACGTCCGCCGGAGTTGGCCTGCAAGTCCCAAGCCTGCTGCGCCAGCGTGGTGGGGCTGCGCGGGAAGGCCACCACCACCGAGGGTGTCAACTCGACGCGAAACGTCTCCAGCGCGGCGAAGGCGAGCGGCACAAGCGGATCGTGGCCAAGCTCGACGGTCATCAAAGCGTCAAAGCCGGCGGCCTCGGCATGGCGGGCCGCAGGACCGGCGTCGCGCCAACTCGACTGTGGCAGAGTGGTGTAGACCCGCATGCCTTTAGCCTCGGGCCAGGCGGCGTTGGACGAATTCAAGCCGATCCTGGCCCCAAAAGATGTCGTCGCCGATGACATAGCTGGGTGCGCCAAAGACGTTGCGGTCAAGTGCGGCCTGAGTTTCCGAAATGCGCCGTTCAGCCCATTTCGGCTCGCTTCCAAGTTTCATGACATGCTCGGCGTCGAGGCCGACATCGGTAATCAGGGAGGCCAGGGTCGGGCGATCGGCGGGGTTCTTTTCCTCCTGCCATAATGCTTTCAGGATCCGATGAGCCAACTTGATTGCCGGCTGGTCGCCGATTGTTTCGCGCACCGCGATGACACAGCCTGCGGAAAGCTGTTCATTAGCCGGGAAGAATTGAGGCCGGATCTGGATGGGGATGTTCAGATGATCACGCCACCGGGCCAGTTCCTGCAGGCGGTAGGCTTGGCGCTGCAGGGAACGTTGCGGTAACGGTAGGCCACCCGACTTGGCGAAAATAGCGCCGAAGTCGACCGGGTAGATGCGCATCTGAGCGTTGCTGGCCATCGCCATGGCCTCGATCCGAGCGGCGCCGAGGTGCGTCCAAGGGGAGTTGAGAGAGACGTAGTAGTCGATGTGCATCTGTTCCTCCACGCGTTTGCCGACCATCCTGAGGGACGGGGTGCATTGGCACAAGACAGACGAACCGGCTTAGGATGGCGTCACGACGGGAGGGCGGCATGAAGTGGGTGGTTGGCGACGTCACCGTGACGAAGGTCGTCGAACTGGAGGTAACGGGCGGCACGCGGTTCCTGCTGCCTCAGGCCACGCGTGAAGAGATCCTGCCGATCGCGTGGCTTCGACCGCATTTCGCCGACGAAGAGGGGCGGCTGCGGATGAGCATCCACAGTTTTATTGTTGAAACACCCGATCGCCGGATAGTTGTCGATACATGCTTGGGCAATGACAAAAAGCAGCGGCAAATCCCGCACTGGAATGATCGGGATGGGCCGTTTCTGGCTGATCTGGCGGTGGCGGGATTTCCGCCAGAGTCGATCGATACGGTGTTGTGCACGCATCTTCATGTCGATCATGTCGGATGGAACACGCGTTTGGTCGACGGCAAATGGGTTCCGACGTTTCCGCGCGCCCAGTATCTCATGGGGCGTGCCGAATATGAGCATTGGCGCAGCGTGAAGGACCGGCCGGACATGGAAAATATCATGGCGGACTCGGTAACGCCGATCGTCGAGGCGGGGTTGGCGACCATGGTCGAAACGAACGCACGGATCTGCGAGGAGATTTCACTGGTCCCGACACTTGGCCATACACCCGGGCATGTCAGCGTGATGATCCAGTCGAAGGGCGAGCAGGCGCTGATTACCGGCGACTTCATGCACCATCCCTGCCAGATCGCACGCCCGGAATGGAGCACCCTGGCGGACAGTGATTCTGACCAGGGAATCGAGACGCGACGGCGCATGTTCCAGCGCCTGGCGGGCACGCCGGTATTGATCATCGGCACTCATTTTGCTGGCGCGACGGCTGGACGACTTGTCGCGGATGGCGGTGGCTATAGACTGGACGTTTGAAGCAAAGGAAACTCTCATGACCTATCTACGCAGCGGCATCTTTATGGCGCCGTTCCATCCCTTGCAGGAAAGCCCCGTCCTGGCGCTGGAGCGGGACATGGAGCTGCTGCAACACCTGGATGCGCTGAACTACGACGAGGCCTGGATCGGCGAGCACCATTCTGGCGGCTTCGAGATCATCGCCAACCCCGAGATGTTCATCGCGGCTGCGGCCGAGCGGACGAAGCACATTCGTCTCGGAACCGGCGTTGTTTCATTGCCCTATCACAACCCGTTCATGCTGGCGGATCGGATGGTGCAACTGGACTACCAGACTCGGGGACGAGCGATGTTCGGGGTTGGCCCGGGGGCGCTGGTCCACGACGCGAAGAAAATCGGCATCGATCCCGCCGACCAGCGGCGCATGATGAACGAATCGATCGACGTTATCGTCGAATTGCTGAACGGCAACCGCGTAACCCGTAAGACGGACTGGTTCGACCTGCGCGAGGCAGGGCTGCAACTGCCGCCGTACACCCGCCCGCGGATGGAGATGGCGGTGGCCTCGGCCCGGTCTCCGGCTGGGGCGCTGGCGGCAGGACGGCACGGGCTGGGCATGCTGTCGATCGGGGGCACCAGCGACGATGCGATGAAACATCACGCCAGCAACTGGGACGTGTACGCCTCCACCGCCAAGGAAAATGGGCATGTGCCGGATCGCAAGAACTGGCGGCTGGTCACGCTGATGCACATCGCGGAAACGCGGGAGCAGGCGCGGGAAAACGTGAAGTGGGGACTCGACCGGTTCTGCGACTATTTCCGCGATGTCGCGACCTTCCCGATCGTTCCGAACGAGATCACCGATCGTTACCAGTTCATGATCGACAGCCGCTCCGCCTGCATCGGCACCCCGGACGACGCGATCGCGTTTATTGATAAGCTGCTCGAAGGCTCCGGTGGCTTCGGTGTGATCATGGAATTGGCGCAGAACTGGGCCGACTGGCCGCAGACGAAGCGTCACTACGAGCTGATGGCCCGGTATGTTCATCCGCACTTCCAGGCGTCTCGAGAATGGCGCAAGGGCAGCTACGATCAGGCCCTGGGGCACAATGACGAGTATACCGCGCTGTCCGGCGCCGCAGTGCAGGCGGAGATCGACCGGCTGGCGGCGAAACGGCGGGCGGCGGAGTGAAGATACCCGAACCGCCTAAGGTGTCGGTGAAATGCCCGCTGAGGGCTGGGCGAGCGTCTTCCGCATGAACAGCGTGTCCGGAACCGGGGTGTCGTAATAGCCTGACGTGGCCTCAAAACCCAGGCTGCGATATAGCCTCTCAGCCGAAACCATAGAGGGCAGGGTATCTAGCCGCATGGTTCGATACCCGGCCCGGATGGCGGCATCAATCGCGGCAACCGCCAACTCGCGGCCGAGACCCGTGCCTCTTGTGTAAGGCTTTACGTACAGACGCTTCATTTCACACGCGCCGGGTTCCGCAAGTTTGCGGACCGCTACGCATCCGAGCGGATTTGCTTGCGGGGAGACGGCGAGCAGGAGGGTTCCGTCCGGCGGAGCATAGAGACCGGGAAGTGACATCACTTCCTCCTCGAACCCCTGATATGAGAGGTTGACCTCGAGGGCGGCCTCATAGGTCCGGAACAACGATGCGACAGCCGTCATCTCTTGCGCGACGGCGGGACGGATTGAGAAGAGGCGCTCCACCTGGGACTAGTTACCGTTTGGGGAAATCGATCAGCGCCGAGAAACCGATTTCGGTGCCGACCGCCAGTTGCGTGCCGTCCGGGCTCCAGGCAAGAGCACTGATCGGCCCGTGGTCGGGCGGCACGACCGGCAAGATTCGGGAGGAAGTAATATCCGCCACCACGACCAGGCCGTCGGCGAATCCGCCGGCGACGATGTCATCCTGAGGGTTACAGGCAACCTGCGTGCAGATGATGCCATCACCCCCGGCCAGTTCCAGCGGCGCCTTGCCCATCGGGCCGCCACCGAAAAATGGCCACAGCACCATAGCATCGGCGCCACTGCTGGCCATCCATTTGCCGTTGCGGCTAAACGACAGGCTGGTCGTCTTGGCCGGATAGCCGCTCATGCGCATGTGCGCGCCGTCAGGAAGCTTCCAACCGTGCAGGGCATTTTCCTGCATCGCCGTGACGACCGCCTCGCCTTCCGGATGGATGGTGATGCCGGTGTGGCTGCCTTTCCACTCCAGTTTTCGGGGTGTGTCGACCTTGGCCGCCACGAACCAGAGCGACGCGCCGTTATAGTGGGAGGCTCCGACGCGCTTGCCTTTGGCGTCAAACACCAAACCGGTAACAGAAGAGGGATGGGTCAGCTCCTTGAGTATCTGGCCCGACTGGTCGAACAGCCGCACGATCTTGCCGGCGCTGGCGGCAATGAGACCCCTGCCCTTCTCGATGGCGTAGGTGGCGACGTGTTCCACCCACTTCATGCCGAAACCACCGATGTTGGAGATACTGCCATCGATGGCGACGCGGTTCAGCTTCCCGTCGTCTCCGCCCGAGACAAAGCCATTGCCGGTTGGGTCGGTGGCGAAATCCAGGATCGCGCCGTCGTGGACGGAGAGGGGCGTCCAGTAGTCGGGCGCGTCAACGGCGACAAGTCGCACGGTGCCATCGCCAAGGGCGAAGCCGACGTGGCGCCCGTCGCGGGAAAAGCGGGCGGCCACCACGAAGGCGTCGAGGTCGCGGGACGTGCCGCGGGATTTCAGCAGGTAGGCGGCTTCGGCGGATTGGCTCATGACCGCTCAGTCCGCCGCGCAGCTCTCGAAACCGCGACGCAACCGCGGGCGATTCAGATTGCGGCCGATGAACACCAGGCGGCTGGTCTTCGCGTCGCCTTCCTTGGCCGGACCAATGAAGTCGCCATCCGCGATCATGTGCACTGCCTGGAACGCAAAGCGGCGATTTTCATTCGCATAGTGCAGGATGCCTTTCGTCCGCAGCAAATCGGCGCCCTTGTCCTGCAGCAGCACGCCGATCCAAGCGTTGAACTTCTCTGGGTCGATTGGCTTCTCGACCTCGAAGCTCATGGAGGAGACATCCTCGTTGTGCTCGTGGTCATCGTCGCCATCGAGAAAATCGGGATGCATTGAAAGGATGCGCTGGAGGTCGAAGGCGCCACGGTTCAGCACCTCCTCGATCGGAACACCCGCGCGCTCCGTGCGATGAATGATGGCGAAGCGGTTGATGGCGCGAATGGCCGCTTCCACGCTGTCCAATTCCTCAGGCGTCACAAGATCGGTCTTGTTCAGCACGATGACGTCGGCGAAGGCAATCTGGTCACCTGCCTCGTGGCTATCGGCCAGGCGGGCAGGCAGATGCTTGGCGTCAACGACTGTGACGATTGCATCCAGACGAGTTTTGGCCTTGACGTTGTCGTCGACAAAGAACGTTTGTGCCACGGGGGCGGGATTGGCGAGACCGGTGGTCTCAATGATAATGCCATCGAACTTGTCGCGGCGCTTCATCAGGCCGCCGACGATGCGGATCAAGTCGCCTCGGACGGTGCAACAGATGCAGCCGTTGTTCATCTCGAACACTTCCTCATCGCTGTCCACGACCAGGTCATTATCAACACCGAGTTCACCGAACTCGTTGATTACGACGGCGTACTTCTTACCGTGATGCTCCGTCAGAATACGGTTAAGCAAGGTCGTCTTACCGGCACCCAGATAGCCGGTCAGCACCGTCACCGGCACCTGCGTCGTCGATTTAGCCATGATCATTGGCTCCTAAGCTGTTTGTAGCAGCAATATAGGCGTGGTTCGACCGGTCAACCATGCCGACCGCATAGTACCTGTTCGTAGGGCGAGACCGGGCCGACCAAATGCCGTAAGGGTCTCGCGAGCGGTTGAGCCATGAAGCCGACCTCTGTCCTTAATACTAAATCGATTTTATTGCTTGCCTCCGCAGCGCCGCCAAGCGAGCCGCGATCGCCGAGACGTCGAACTGCCTCGCGCGTTCGCGGCCGGCTTCAGCCAGGGCGGCGCGGCGGCCCTCGTTGCTCGCCAATGTTCGTATGGCCGCGGCTATCTCGGCGGGTCGATCCGGGTCGGCATAGATAGCGGCGTCGCCGGCAACCTCTGGCAGACCGCCGCGGGGAGAGCAGATCAGGGCGGCTCCACTCGCCAGGGCCTCCAGCGCCACCAGCCCGAACGGTTCCGGCCAGCGACTGGGCACAACGACGATGGCGGCTCGGGCCATCGCTATGAGCACCTCCGGGTGGTCGCGATATCCAAGCATGCCGACATTGCTGCTTGTAGCCGCGGCCCGCACTGTTTGGACGAAGCTGGTGTCGGGACTGTCAAAGCTGAACCTGTCGGCGCCGATGATCTCCGCGCTCCAACCTGACAGATGCGGCAACGCGGCGGCGCAGGCTGAGACGAAAGCGTCGGGTGCCTTGTCGGCAACGACCCGGCCGGCGAACAGGATCAGCCGCTCGCGCGGGAGCATCGGGGGAAGTTCGCTGAGGTCCAGACAGTTGTGCAAGACGACAGGGTCCCTTTCGGGAGCGCTTACCCCCTCAAGAACACGTTGACGCAGATACTCCGACGAGGTGGCAACCAGCGCCAGGCAGCGTAACATTTCGGCACGTTGAGCGGGGGACACTGCATCGCGCATCCCTTGGGGGTCGTTGTTCAGGATCAACGACACGGGGATTTTCGGCAGGCGCGCCGCGAGGACCAGGGCGATTTCGGGACGGTTGTGGACCTCGATCAAGCCAGGGTTGAGCGTCCTCAAGGATTCGCTGAGCGCCGCGGCGTAGCGAATGTTGGTGTTGCCCACCCGCCAGAATCCGGGCGAGACGTGACGAAAATCGATGCCGGGGAAGACGGGGCCGTCCTGCTTGCCGCCGAAGACGATGGTCTGAAATCCCGGCGTTTGCACCAGGCGGCGAGCGAGGAGGCCGATAGCCCCGGAGCGGCCGGGACCAAACCCCTCACGCGGGGGTAGAACGACGGCCACCGTGATCGAGGTTTGGGACATCGGCGGCTTCTTTACCGCGACGCTGGTCGCGTCACCATGAAGAGAAAACGGTGGCCGCTCGCCGCGACGCGATGAGTAAGCCTATATAGAAACGGAACGATCTTGGAGCTCGCCATGGGTATCGCGGTTGCCGTCGTCATCGTTGTCGTCCTTTTCGTCCTTTTCCGATCCGTCCGCATCGCCTCGGAATGGCAGCGAGCGGTCATCCTGCGGCTTGGGCGGTTTCACAAGGTAAAAGGTCCCGGCATTTATCTTGTGTTTCCGCTTATCGATGCTGTGGCCCAGGTGATCGACTTGCGGATCCAGACCACAATGATCACCGCCGAACAGGCGTTGACAAGGGACACAGTGGCGGTCGGTGTGGATGCAATCGTATTTTGGCAGGTAGAAGATGCCGAGTCCGCCGCGATTCGCATCGCCAACTATCGCGAGGCGATCGAGCGAGTAGCTCAGACTAGCTTACGTGAGATGATCGGCGCCACCGAGCTCTCGAAGCTGCTGTCCGATCGCAAGACCGCGGATGAACAGCTCCGGATTACGATCACAGCTAAGACCAGCACCTGGGGTGTTACCGCCCGCAGCGTAGAGATCAAGGACGTCTCAATCCCGCGCGAACTGCAGGACGCTATGAGCCGCCAAGCCCAGGCGGAGCGGGAGAAGGATGCGCGCGTAACATTGGCTTCGGCGGAGAAGGCTATCGCGGAGCAGATTCTGGAGGCGGCTCGCCTGTACGGTAGTGACCCCAACGCCCTGAAGCTGCGCCAGATGAACCTGCTTTACGAGATGAACAAGGAGCGCGGCACGACCGTGCTAATTCCGACCGATATGGCTAGCAGTTTAGGCACCGTGGTTGCCCTTGCAAAGGCAACCACAACGGAGTCTGCCTGAAATACGGGCGTCGAAGGGGGCTTTAAATGTGATGCCCGTTTATGTGGCAATTTTGCAACTCTTGCGACCGTTGATCTCGGATATGCTGCGTCGCAGCAAAATAGCCTTGCATGCTGTCGCTGCGATAGCCATCCTTCAACTCGCAGACGCGCTTAGGCGCACTGCTTTCTTGGACGTTTCCTCCCTAAACTTCGGCGGTGCCAAGAGCACCGCCGTCTTTTTTAGGTGTGGACAGCCGACAGAAAAGCAAGTCGCCGGCGCTATCCCGACGCTTGCTTGGCTAAAACGTGTCGTCTGAATTGCTCGCGCCGCTATCCCAGTTGCTGTCACCGCCGCCGCCACTGTTATCGGTCCAGGAGGAATTGCCGCCCGTGCTCGGTTGATCCCAGGTGCTATTATCGACGTAATCTTGATTGCCGGCCGGAGTAGCACCGCCCCCTTGCCCCCACGATCCCGTGTCAGCATAATCCTGGCTCGGAGCCGCCGGAGCAGCCCACGGGCTACCCGCCTGCGCGCCGCCGAACCCACCACCGCCAAACTCGCCTCCAAGGCCCTGATGGGGCGAAAACAGGCTCATGAGCGCGTTGCCGGCGACTACGCCACCCGCTACGCCAGCCGCTGTCGTTAGTGCTGAACCGAGGAACCCCGAACCACCGCGCTGCTGAAACATACCCTGCTGATAATTGGGCGGATACTGCGGCGGTGGGGGGGCCGCCTGCTGATAATATGGCTGTTGCGGCTGCCCACCCGGATAGCCGGGCTGTGCCCCCTGCCCGCTTCCCGCGCCGCCCCACCTAGGATCGCCCTGCGGCGGACCCGGCTGCGGCCGATTTCCACCGCCGCCGAATAGCCCACTGAAGAATCCCCCTGGCTTCGCCGATTGCTGCGCCTGCTGGGCTGCCTGCTGTGCCTGCTGCACTTCCCACTCCAGCCGTTTAATGCGGTTCTGCGCCTCCACTAGAGCGTGCTCTTGCACGAAGGCTAGCTGGGTAATCCGATACCGCGCCTCGGGATACTGCGTGAACGCCTGCCCAATTAGGGCGTCAGCATCCCGATCGATTGGAGGCAAACCCGGCTGTGTCGCCGCGCCCGATCCAACGGAGATGGCCGACTGCTGGCTAACACCGCCAACGCGGGCGATGAATTGACCGATGATATCGCGTTCTTCGTTCGTCATGGGGGTTCCCCTTAGGGTCGATCAGAACGACCCAAACACCGCGAATGTGGCGCCGATTTAGGTTGGGTTCAATGGCGAGTTTGGCGCCGTGTGGGTCCTGCGGATCCCATTTGTCCTTTTGACGTATTCATTGCTGCCGCCAGTGCGGCGTGGCGGAAGCTTCGATGGGAGGTTTTTATTGATCGCCCCAGACAACGTGGCCGCTGTCGAACGCTTTGCGCCGTCTGATCGGCACTCGACTCTGTCAATCGCTGCCCCATCGTTTTGGATGGAAACTATATTTTGATTAATACCAATTATGAAAAAAAATCCGTTCGCGAAGCGAGCAGGCGAGCTGAAACTGCACCTTTAGACGTGCCTTCGGCGGCGACCTCGCGAGAGACGATAGGCGGAGATAAGAGCTGAAGGGCTTTTTTGTAACGATATAAACACTGTTATCAATTCAATTTTATTTTGCCAAATGAGATGTTTATTTTGGCTCTGATAAGTATCATTATTTCGGGTATGACATTCTATCGCGCTTACGTGCTCGATGCCCAAGGCAACATCCTCCTTAGCGAGGATATGGAAGCGGATGACGATGCCGCCGCTGTTGCCGCCGGCCGGCAATTGGTCAATGCGCATTCCGTGGATTTGCCTATCCCTGCCGAAGGCGTCGAGATTTGGTGCCGCGATCGACTGGTCTTCAGCACTCATCCGCGATCGGGGTAAGGAACCATCCCCCTGCAACACGGCGACGTTTCGGCCAGGTGCTGTACCGCTTCGGGTAGGCCAGGGCGTCGCTGAATTGGAGATCGCAGGCATGGGGTAGTAGCCTCTGAATCTGGAGCAGAGCCCCGGTAAGGCGCAGCGTTTGCAACCCAAATCGATTTGCGTGGCCGGAGAGATTTACGTTCGCGCAAGGAACCTCTATAGCCGGCGCGCTGGAGTTGACCATATGGCCGGCTTGCGGGATCTGTCCCACCTTGGATTAAAGGTGCTCGCTCTTCGCGATATTCTGTAATAACAGAATATTCCGACCTTTTGTTGGACTTCTATTCGACTTTGCAACCCCGTTGTCGCCTCTCAAAAACGGAGCCGTATGGCTGTGATCCGACCTCCCCGTCCCCACTGTGTAGTTAGATTTCGGTACATAACACAAAGCGTCCATTGCACATTGACCTCCAGATACGTGACGGCCAGAACTCCGTCATGCCTGACACCGTTGCTCCATGGATCCTCAGCGAAGGCTTAGCCGGCCTGCGCTCGCAGGCATTGGGGCTAGCTGAGGCCGCAGGCATTTCGGCCGAGCTTCGCGAATTGAAGCCGGTCGCGCCATGGAAGTGGGTCGCTGCAAAGTTCTGGCCCAATCCACTGGCCGCGGTGGCGGATGCCGTGCGCGCGCCGCGGCCGTCATTGGCGATCGGCTGTGGCGGAATGGCTGGATCTGTGCTGGCGGCGTTGCGACGAAAATCGATGTGCGTGGTTCAGGTGCAGAACCCACGGATGGATATCGGCCGCTTCGACCTGATCATCGCCAATCACCACGACCAGTTGACGGGACGAAATGTGTTCGTCACGCGAACCGCATTGCACCGGGTGACACTGGAGCGCCTCGCGGCTGAGGCTGAGATCTGGCGCGACCGTCTTGCGCCTTACCGACGGCCCTTGGTTGCAGTGCTATTGGGAGGAACCAACGGCCGATACCGCCTTGATTCTAGTGCAGGGGCGCGGCTTGCGGCTGACCTGGCCACCATGGCTCAGCGAGACAAGGTAGGCGTGGTTGTTACGCCCTCGCGGCGGACTGATCCTGCGATACCCGCGATGATCAGCACCGCGTTAGCGCCCAGCGGCGGTTGGGTTTGGAATTTCGTCGGCGAAAATCCCTATTTCGGGATGCTGGCATTGGCCGACTTGATTCTCGTCACGCAGGACAGCGTCTCGATGATCTCCGAGGCTGCCGCGACGACAGCGCCAGTAATGGTCGCCCCATTGCCTGGCTCGTGGCGGAAGCAGAGCCTGTTCCTAAAGCCGCTGATGGACCAAGATCGTATCCGTCCGTTCCAGGGCCGATTCTCCACTTGGAAGGTGTCGCCCTTGAACGATACACCTCTCGCCGCGGCCGAGATGTGCCGTCGCCTGGGGCTTTAGAATACGATCGCTTGGCGTCGCCGGCTAGCCCGCAAAACCGGCCCGATACCCATCTGAGGATTGCTATGCTGCGCATTCAGACCTTTGACGCCAAGGCCGGCGGCAACGTTATCTACAAGGCTTTGGCACATCCCCTAGCGGCCGAGGCGATCGAGCGGCTCTATCTCCGCTTCAATGGCCCAGTTGCTCTGTACGATCCTGACGGCATCGCCGATGCGCTTGTCGCGATGTATCCTGCCGACTTCGCAGACCTGTTTGTGCACGACGTCACTGCCGTAGGTCAAACTCGAGGCGGTCTGACGGCTCGAGCGTTGACTGAGATCGGTGACAGCGGTGTCCGGACAGTCTTGGTGGCAGCGTTCGATACTGACAGGATCGTCGCCCAAATCGCCCATATGCTGCCAGATGGCGTCGCGCTGCTGACACTGGACGATGTCCGATTGCCGGAGAGCTTGCTCACCAGCCGGTCCCGATATTTGGATAAGCTCAACTTTGCTACGAATTTCGCTTTTTTCCGCGATGCGGATGGCCTGCAGACTCGACTGGTGTCGGCCAACTATTGGGCAAGTTACGGTGCCTCCAACGTGCGACTGTGGCTGCGGTTGTTCGATGCAGATGGTGCGGTTCTGGCAACCTGGGAGCAAAATCTGCCACCTGGCCCAGGTGGCTTCTCCATTGATAGCCAGCATGTGCGGGAACGGTTCGCATTGGCGCCTTTTACCGGCCAACTGTTCATCCATGCGGTTGGAGTCGCCGGCCACGATGTGGTGAAATACGCGCTGGACACTTACGCATCCGATAATGGCGCTTCGCTGTCCTGCACCCATGACGCCAATGCATGGCCATCCGATCGCTTTGCCGGCCTCCCTGCGCCGAGGCCGGATGAAAAGGTCATACTTTGGCTGCAGAACAGCCACGCTCTGCCGATCCCTGCGGGAACAGTGTCGCTCGATCGCATGGGGGCAGAGAAGCCGGTTTATTTTAGCGAGTCCGTCGGCTCATTTGCGACCGTTGCCATGGATGTGGCGGACTATTTGCCCGGCCTGCGATGGCCGGCACAGATAGAACTCCGAGCCGGGCGGCACGTTGTGCGGCCCCGGTATGAGATCACCCAGAACGACCGCGTGCGCATCGCGCATATGAACGTCGAACGCGACAATTTACAAAACGACCCGAATATTTCCACCCTGCCGGGGGAACTGGGCCGCGGTTACCTGCTGCCCTTCCCCATCTTGCCTCAGGCGCAATTTCGAACCGTTTTTCAGCCGACCCCAATGTCAACAGCGCAGATGACGCTGCCGATTCGCCTGGACGTGTTCGATGCCCTCGGAAGCCTGCGAGCAAAGCGATTTCTAGGATGCCTGGCCCGCGACCACAGCCTGGCGGTCGATATGGACGATTTCGATGTGGATCAAGGGCACGCGGAATTGGTTTATGATTTTCGCGATGGCGGAGAGGCTGACGGCTGGTTGCACGCGCTGTTTCGCTACGAGGACCGTCACTCAGGCCATGGCGCTGAATTCGAGCTTCGGCGCCCATATTTTCAACACCGCGATGACCTATCGCGACGAACCGCAATCATACTCCGGACCACCTCCGGGACTTTCGACGCGCTTGTTTCTGAAGCTGGGGGACCGAAGTCGGCATAGTTTCGCCGCATTGATTTACCCCGCGTCGGGACCGTGGCACGCCGCGTCCTCGACTACTCTGCTTCTCCATGGTGGAACTGGGGCGCTAGTGGCTGAGACGTCGATTTCGATCGCCTGCGGCGGATCGGTCATCATCTGGCCTAATACGATCTTCGATCCCCCGGCGCTGGCGGCGGCCGGCCCCAACGGATACGTGCTGATACGGGATCCAACGTGCCGATTGTTCGGGTATCATGGGTTGATGGACAACTCCGGCGGATTCTCATTGGACCACATGTTCGGGTTCTGATGGTTGACAAAATCACCGCTGTTGCGCGGATCACACGACCGGTGTCTTCCGCTGCGCGATGCCAGAACGATCTCAGTTTCCTCTTGCGCAGCTCACGGCCAATGCGGCAAGAATACGGCATATTTGGTCACGATGCCGTGATGCCAGATGCGAGGCGCCTCTTAGAACCCGCGAATCTTTGTGGGCTATGACAATCGATTAGCCAAAGGAAGAATTATGGCGCACACCACGTCTCTCGCGGTCGAAGAGCATGTGCACGGCGAAACGGTCTGGGTCGCCGTCCGCTCTCGCGGCGCCGAATGGTCCTGGCTAACCCCGGATGAGGCGGTTGAACTCGGGCGCGCCTGGATCGAAAAATACAGTCGGGTGGCACAAGCGGCCGAGTGAATGAGAGCGGGCCTTCTTTTGATCCACTCCGCCCCTCGCAGACCAGAATATTCCTACGGTAGTCTTGTTTTACCTAAGGATCAAACGACCAATCACCGCTTTCCGCCGCCACTTGCCACACCCTGCCCCTTTGCCGCGCGCGGACTGTCTCGTTCGGCGGACTACGTCTTGCGCGCCCGCCATGTATAGCCACGCGTCAAAATGTTCCCAGCCCCATAATACCGTCGGTCACATCGAAGTCGGCAACGATCTTCTTACCGATTAGATCACGTAACGTCTCCGATGCGCCGCCGCCGATCGAGCCATACCGTGCACCGCGATAGAGGCGGGAGACCGGGTATTCGTCCGTGAAGCCAAAGCCGCCATGCACCTGAACAGCCTCGGACGTCACACGCAACGACATTTCGTTGCAGAAGACCTTGGCGGCGGCGGCCATAAAGGGATCGGGGAACGGATTGGCGGTTAGGCAAGCCCGATACAACAAGCCACGCCCGGCCTCGATATCCTTGAACATGTCGGCGAGCTTCCACCGAATACCTTGAAAATCAGAGATTGGCTTGTTGAACAGGGTGCGTTCACGGACGTAGTTCACCGCCTCGTCGAACGCACCTTCGGCCAGGCCGAGGGAAATCGAAGGATTGAGGCAGCGCTGTGTGTTGAATGCCGAAAGCAGTGTTCGAAACCCGTCCTCGCGGATGACCAGATTTTCCAGTGGAAGGTCGCAATCGTCGAACTGGATCTCGTGCAGGTTTTCCCCGCCCATGGTGTGGTAGGTGGCGGTGACTGAGAAGCCTTTCGTGTCTGGTTCGATCAGAACGCAGCCGATCCCTTCCCGACCTGGTTGTCCGTCCACCCTGGTGAACACCACGAACATTCCTGCCTCACTTGCGCGGCTGATGAGGGTCTTTGTCCCTTTCAGGATTACCCGGTCCCCGACGACTCGAGCATTGGTGCGGTAGCTGGCGACATCCGTCCCCGCATTCGGCTCCGTCATGCACACTGCCAGGATGCAGTCGCCGCTAACCACCGCCGGCAAGATCCGCTGGCGGATCGACGCAGGGGCATAGCGCGCAATCACCCGCGTTTGTACGCCGGCTTCACCGAGCACGGCCATGGCGGTCACGTAGTCAACCTTGGCGATTTCTTCGAGGACCAGTGCGGTGTCCAGTATTGCCAATCCCAGGCCGCCGTATTCTTCCGGCACCGACATGCCCAACACCCCAATTTCGGCCAGCTTCTTCATGTTCTCCCAAGGGAACGTGCCATCCATCCAGCGCATCGCCTTCGCCTTGAACTCCGTCTGCGCCAAAGATCGCACTGTGGCGATCATCTCCCGCTGCTGCGCGCTGATCTGGAAGTCCACGTTGACACTCCCTCGGGCGATCCGTTGACGGCGAGTGTAGCGGGAGGCCGGGGATGTGCAATGTTAACAAAACCGAAGCCGCCGCTGCGCTGTATCATTCGTAGATCGGATCTTGCCCCCCATGTGGGACACTTGCGCGCCGGTCAAACGCTGAAGGCCACGACCCGAAATGATGCCCGACGGGCAACCGGCTGGTGGCATCGAGACGATTTCGATCACCGCCGCCAATGGAGCGGGCAGCCCTGGACTGGGTGTCGGCGCAAATAGTCATGAGACGCTGCGGTTTGATGAGCAAGCCAACCGGGTGAAAATCGCGAAACTGGCCGCTCGCGATTGACGGAGGAAAATTGCACGGGCAGCCTTTATTTCAATCGCCGCTGGAGAGTCCTCATGCCCTCGGAATTCCTCACCGCCACTCGGCTTCGCCAATCGCCACGCGCCGCATTATGACCGCCGAAGGCGTATCGAAATTTCGCGCCATCGATTAGTGGATCAAGTCGGAGATCGATGATTCATGATTGAAGTCAATGGCATGGCGCACGTCATTCTGACCGTGAGCCAATGGGAAAAGGCGCACGCGTTCTATGCCGAATTGCTACCCTTCCTGGGCATGACGAAGGTCTATGACGGCAACAACTTCCTTTATCACGTGGGCGGACGTACCGCGATCGGAATCCAGCGGTGCGCGGAGGGGCACGTGAACGAGAAATTCGTCCAAAACCGTGTAGGCCTGCACCATCTTTGCCTGAGGGCCCGGTCGCGGGAGGATGTCGACGCCGCGGCTAACAAGGTGCGTGCGATCGGCGGCCACATTGATCGCGGCCCCCTAGAGGGCGACTTCGCGCCCGGCTACTACTTCTTTGTCTTCGAGGATCCTGATGGCATTCGGCTCGAGGTGAATTTCGTTCCGGGCAAGGGCTTGCTGGTTTCACCTGATAAGCCATTGATTCCAAGCAGCGATCCGGACTGGAATCAAAATCCCTGACCGGGCCTCGGCCGAACATCGCCAACCTGCCACGTTTCGCAGGTGTTTTCGCGAACGGGATTGGTTTGCGTGCGGGAATGAACGATCCAATAGCAACGTAAACAAAGGATCAGGGAGCGGAGACCATGAGAGCAGACTACATCATCGTGGGTGCCGGATCGGCCGGCTGTGTGCTGGCCAACCGGCTGACCGAGGATCCTAACACGAATGTCATCCTGATCGAGGCGGGTGGCCACGACCGCAACCCGCTGATCCACGTCCCCGCCGGCTTCTTCAAGATGCTCGACCACCCCACCTTGACCTGGAAATATCGCTCCGAGCCGGATCCTGGCACCGACGGGCGCGCCATCGTCTACACGCGTGGCAAGGTGATCGGTGGCTCCTCCTCCATCAACGGACTGGTCTACATCCGCGGTCAACCAGAAGACTACGAACATTGGGGACAACTCGGAAACCGCGGCTGGACGTGGGACGATTGCCTGCCATTCTTCCGCGCTGCCGAACGATGGGAAGGCGAGGGTAACGCCGTCCGCGGCAAGGATGGACCCTTGTTCACCTCGAAAATGGACCGCCCCCCGATTTGCGCGACTGTCATTGAGGCGGGCAAGCAACTTGGCCTCGAGTACCGCGAGGATGTAAACGACCTTCCTCTCGGTGCCGGGGAGAGCATCGGCTGGTGCCAGCAAACGCGAGGCGGCCGCAGGCGCGCCAGCGCCGCGCGCACCTATTTGCATCCGGCGCTGAAGCGGCCGAACCTGCAACTGATCACCAATGCACTGGTCCGTCGAGTTCTCCTTGACGGTAAGCGCGCGACCGGCATCGAATTCTCCCGCAGCGGCACCGTCGAGACGATTGAGGCCACAAGGGAAATCCTACTGTCCGCGGGCGCGGTCGGCTCGCCCCATATCCTGCAACTATCGGGCGTCGGCGCTCCCGACCATCTCGGAAATATTGGCGTCCCCATCAAGCACGAGCTTCCCGGCGTCGGCCGTAACATGCAGGATCACTATACTGCGCGTGTTTCCTATCCGGTGGTCGGCATAGCGACCGCCAACGAGAAATCATACGGGTTACCGCTCGCAATGGAGATCATGCGCTGGATGCTCACCGGCAAAGGCATGCTGAGCTACAGTCCGTCGCTCGTTGCCGCCTCGGTCAAAATTTTGGAGACGTCGGCGACGCCCGACGTGCAGGTCACCTTCGCGCCGGGCAGCTTCAAAGGTGGCCAGATCGGCGAACTTGAACGAACCCCGGGCCTCAGCGCCGGCGCGTGGCAGATGCGGCCCCTCTCGCGCGGTTATGTCGAGGCTCGGTCGAACCAGCCGGGCGACATGCCCGCGATCAACCCTCGGTACCTGTCGGATGAGACCGATCGGCGCGCCATCATCGGCGGGTTACGCTTCGCGCGGCGGCTGTTCGACGCACCACCGCTGAAACAATTCGTCCGGGAGGAGAGCCTGCCCGGACGCGATATTCAGACTGATGATGAGCTGCTGGATTATGCCCGCCGCAATGGGGGCACCTGCTATCACGCCAGTTGCACCTGCATGATGGGTTCGCATGCGATGAGCGTCGTCGATAGCGAGTTGCGCGTGCACGGGCTCGACGGATTGCGGGTCATCGACGCCTCGGTCATGCCGGCCGTCACCTCTACCAACACGAACGCGCCGACCATCATGATCGCCGAAAAAGGGGCCGCAATGATACGGGGCGCGGCTCGGCAGAAGATAGCGGCATAGCGACAAAGGTCGCCATCAGGCCTGATTTGAGCAAGTCAGGGCGGGTCGATGGTAGAACGACTACGCGCTCAAGACCGGACTTCGTAACGGATCGCACAGACCACCGCCGGTTCTTGGTGTAGCTATGTGAGGGAGTTCCCTGGTTCCGGGATTGTGAGCGGCTTCGACGGATGTTGGCAAGCACCCGGTTTGGCTCAGCCACATGAGGCACTTGGGCGGTGCGAGGCTTGAAACCACGCCTGATCCGTAGCCTTATCCCGGCTGACCGTGGGCGGGTAAGCAGACGGCGGAATGACAGGCGGAAGGGTTGGAACAACGATGGCGGACGTTACGACGGAAATCGCGAGCAACCATTCCAACCAGGCCACCGAACTCGACGCGCTGGTGATTGGCGCGGGCTTCTCGGGCCTCTACCAACTCCTGTGTCTGCGCGACCGTCTTGGGCTTTCGGTGAAGGCGCTGGAAACCGGCGGTGGTGTGAGTGGCACCTGGTATTGGAACCGCTACCCCGGCGCTCGGTGCGATTCCGAAAGTCACGTTTATTGGTACACCTTCTCGCCCGACCTGATGCGCGAATGGGAATGGTCCGAGCGCTATCCCGGTCAGCCGGAAATCATGCGCTACCTCAACCATGTCGCAGACCGTTTCGATCTGAAGCGGGACATCCAGTTCAACACCCGCGTCACTGCCGCGCACTACGACGAGACCGCCAATCGCTGGCATGTCCGCACCGAAGCCGGCGAAACCCTAGTCGCAAAATTCCTGATCACCGCCGTCGGTTGCCTGTCCACGGCGAATGTCCCGAAATTCGAGGGGCTGGAGAGTTTCGCCGGCGATTGGTACCATACCGGACAATGGCCGCACGAAGGCGTTGATTTTACCGGCAAGCGGGTCGGAATGATTGGCACCGGCTCCACCGGCATTCAGGCCGCACCGGTGATCGCTGCGGCGGCGAAGCATCTGACGGTATTTCAGCGCACGGCGAACTACTCAGTGCCAGCCCGCAACGCACCGCTGACACCGGAGTTCCAGCGCTACATCAAGGAAAGCCCCGCCGAGATCAGGGCGGCAACGCGAGAGACGCTAAACGGGATGGCGTTCCGGATTGAAGAACGCCTTGCTGTCGAGACTTCGCCGGAGGAGCGTGAGGCGATTTACGAAGCCGCGTGGGAGCGCGGCGGATTGCAGTTCCGCGCCACCTTCAAGGACATGTTGGTGGATAAGGCAGCGAACGATACGGCGGCGGACTTCGTTAGGCGCAAGATCCGTTCGATCGTGAAAGACCCGAAGACAGCGGCGACCCTGTCGGACATCGATCATCCGTATGCGGCGAAGCGGCCGCCAATCGACACCGATTACTTCGAAACGTTCAACCGGCCGAACGTTACCTTGGTGGATGTGAAGGCGACGCCGATCAAGCGGATCAGTCCAGCAGGCATATGCACCACCGAAGCGGAGTATCCGGTGGATATCATCGTTTTCGCGACTGGCTTCGACGCCATGACCGGCCCGATGCTGCGGATGGATATTCGTGGACGCGATGGTGTCGCGTTGCAGGATGTATGGGAAGCGGGCCCGCGCAATTACCTCGGCCTGCAGATCGCGGGCTTTCCCAATCTGTTCACGATAACCGGCCCAGGCAGCCCATCCGTGCTTTGCAATATGCCGGTGGCGATCGAGCAACACGCGGATTGGATTACCGATTGCGTCGCACACCTGCGCTTGAACGGGCTGGAACGGATTGAGGCTCGGCCCGACGCGGTGGACAAATGGGTGGCGGAGGTCAACGACGTCGCCAGCAAGACGCTGCTGCCACTGGCGAAGCACTCCTGGTATCTGGGCGCCAACATTCCGGGCAAGCCCAGAGTGTTCATGCCTTACGCGGGTGGAATGGTACGATACCGGGAAATCTGCGACGAGGTCGTTGCGAGTGGTTATGAAGGGTTCAGCCTGACGTAACGCGGTCGCTTTGGCCCATGAATATCTTTCCCGCCTGGCCTGAGGCGAAACGTTACGCATCCCGAGCGCGACCGTCATAGGCGTAGACGAGCCCGGTGATCCGGCGTTCTCACCGCTGATCGCTTGCTGGAAGCTCAGTCATCCTTCACTGCGGCGGCGTAGTTCTGGTTGCGGAACCACGTCATGTAATCCGGATAGGTGATCGGTTCATACCGCGGCGGATTGTCTGGCCCCTCACAGGTCGGCACGCATTCCATCCGCCAATCGTAGCTGCAATCCATGAAGAATGGGACGGCATAGCGTTCCTGGCCCGAGAGGTTGATGACGCGATGGGGCGTCGCAAGGAACCGGTCATTCGTCCAGCGCCGCAGCAGGTCTCCGCCGTTGACCAGAATCGAGCCGGGCAACGACGGTGCATCCAGCCAGCGGCCGTTCGGAAATCGGATCGAAAGTCCGGGGATGTCGTTCTGAGCGAGCAGGGTCATGAAGCTGGTGTCGGAATGCGGAGCTAGTCCAAACTCATTTTCCTCGACAACGTCCTGACGGGGATAATGGGCCAGCCGCAGCGTGAACATTGGTTCGGCGAACGCCTCGTCAAACCAATCGGGTGGCAGATCCAGGGCCGCGGCGTAAAGCGGAAGCAGCGATTTTCCCAGGGCCTCCATGGCGCTCTGATAGGCCAACACGGAGTCGCGGAAGCCGGGTAGATTGTCCGGCCAACGATTGGGCGCACGGAACGGCCGCACCTGCGCATCCACAGGGGTCTCACGCTTGGTGAAGAAAGCTTCCACCAGGTTCGGCCTGTTGTTGTCGTTCAGCTTAGAATGCCGGGTCACCGACGATTTGAACGGGAGATAGCCAATATTGTGCTGGTTAATCCGCAGCGCCATTTTTATCTCTTCCGGCTGGTCGTGGAAGCGCCGCGCATCATGGAACGCACCAGCAATCAGCGATTTCGGTACACCATGGTTTATGACGAAATAGAAGCCGACGTCCTGCAATGCGTGCCGAAGTTCGGCGCTGACCCGGGACAAGGCGCCTGGGGCGCCGGCACGATAATCAATCAGATCGACAACCGGGATTTCATCAGGCGCATCTTGGCGAATGGGAGCAAGCGACGGGGCAAAATCGTTCACGGCAATCCTCCACGGCTGTGGGACCCAGTGCGGTGCGAATTGACCGCGTCGTCAAGCGCCTAGGTCAGGACTGCAAATCTACCATATCAGTGAAGGCCCGCCAGGCTCGTAACTGTAGCTGACGTCAGCGCCAACCGAGAGCGAGCGTGACGTAAAGCGGGAATAAACTCGATAACACGCGCAGTTTGTTCGCGACCGACGCCGTTCCACAGATCAGAACACGCTCCTGACGATCCAGGTTCTACTCCGCGCGTCCCACCCTATGAGCAATGTGAATCATCGTATCTGATGGAATGGCGCCACGGCGGACGAAAGACGTGTCGATGACAGAAAGTTTGCCGTCAGTAGCTCCGCATCAGTGCGACGATCCGACCTTGTACCTTGAACTCGGTCGGCTGGGAAGATGCGGGTTTCGTGCCGTTCGTTACAAGGCTCCAGTGCGATCGAGTTGCCTCGGCGGCGCAAACGCTTGAGGGTGACCTCCGTGTCGTCGACTAAGGCCACCACGATCTGGCCATTCTCGGCGGTTTCGCCTTTCAGGATGATGACCGTATCGCCCTCCAGGATTCCGGCTTCGATCATCGAGTCGCCAGCGACCTCCAGACCGTAGTGCTCACCGGAGCCAAGCAGGGCCATCGGTACTTCGATGAAACTGCTGGAGTCGCGCAGAGCCTCGATCGGCAGGCCGGCGGCGATGCGGCCGTACATGGGAAGCTGGATAGCGCCAACATCGCTTGTGGCGCGCACCCCCGGCAGGCGCTGCGTAAAATCGCCGCGAATGACATTGGGCGAGAACCCAGAGGGCACATCGGCTTCGGGCGCCAAGTCGGCCGGCGTAGCCCGCGGCACCATGTTGTCCGGCAGGCGCAGGACATCCAGCGCCCGAGCCCGGTGATGGCGCCGAGCAAGATAGCCGCGTTCTTCCAATGCCGAAATCAAGCGATGAATACCCGACTTTGACTTCAGGCTCAGCGCGTCCTTCATCTCCTCAAAGCTTGGGGAAAATCCAGTCTGCTTAAGATGGCGGTCAATATAAACGAGCAGTTCGTATTGTTTGCGCGTCAACATAGCGGTCTTCCTTGAATGGTCGTCGGAACAAACCGGCAACCGTCATGGCTGTTCTATGTTGGTTCTGCGCCTTTCGTCAAGCGAAACTGTGGGCAAATGCAAATGCCCCAGCATTCCGGCGGATTTTCTTGAACTAATAGCGTCACAAACCCAGGGAATCGAGTCGGATGATGCCCACCTCGGCGCCTTCCGGCAGGGCGGGAGCATGCGGAGCGCGCAGGATCAGGGCGTCGGCGTCGGCTAGACGACGGAGCATGGCGGAGTCCTGGACTGCGAACGGGACGGCGACGAGGCGGCCGGCCTCATCCGTGTGAACAGAAGCCCGCAGGTGGTCCGCCCGCCTGTCGTTCGCCTTAACTGCGACGCCGAGCCGAGCAGTGGAAAGTGGCGGCGGCGCGGCGGGCAGGCCGGACAGACGGGCTAAGGCAGGCAGTAGGAACAGGATCCCGCACACCATGGCGGACACCGGATTGCCTGGCAGCCCGAGCACGGGGGTGGCGCCGAGCTGGCCAAACAACAGCGGCTTTCCTGGGCGCATGGCGATTTGCCAGAAGTCCAGGGTCATGCCCCGCGCTTTCAGAGCCTCGATGATCAAATCGTGGTCGCCGACCGAGGCGCCCCCGGTGGTCACCAGCAAATCTACTCCGAAGAGGAAATCGGCAACCGCGCTTATCGCTGCGTGCTCGTCGCGTGCCACCGGCAGGACGATTGGTTCGGCGCCCGCGGCCCGCACTAGGGCGGCCAAGGCGTGAGAATTCGAGCTGACGATACCGCCGGGCGGAATTGGTTCGCCCGGCATGGCGATCTCGTCGCCAGTGGCGAGTATAGCAACGCGCGGCCGGCGATGAACCGTTAACCAGGGATGATTGGCAGCGGCGGCCAGTCCCACGTCGCGGGCGGTGATCCGCCGGCCAGGAGAAAGCAACAGATCGCCCGCCGCGAAGTCCTGGCCAGCGCGGCGGATGTGGCGGCCGGCGATCACCGCCTCGTTGACCTCGATGAGATCGCCGTCGCGTGCCGCGTCTTCCTGTAACAGGATCGCATCCGCGCCGGGCGGGACTACACTGCCGGTGAACAGGCGCAGGGCTTCTCCTGGGCCAATGTGGCCATCGAACGGGTGCCCGGCGGGTGCGGTGCCGATCACTGTCAGCCTTGCACCCAGGGCTCCGTCGGTGGCACGCAGGGCGTAGCCATCCATAGCGGACACATCGGCCGGAGGTTGTGTCAGCCGCGCGGTCACGCCTTCGGCGGTCACGCGATTCCAGGCTTCGGCGAGGGCCACAACCTCGGCCGGCGTCGAACGCATCCCGTTCAGAATGCGCGCGCGGGCTTGTTCGACGCTGATCATCTCGGCGCTCCGTTAGGCAGCATCCAGTTTGGGCGAAGCAGAGGCGCGCCTCAAGTGACCAGTGTTGGCTCGACGTTAGAGCAACCCGCGACACGCCGGGCACAACTCACGTTTCCGTTATCTCTGATCCGCGGGACAAAGATGATCGTAAAGAAACGTCTATCCAGACAAATGATGCTCTTTCCACGGAGAAAAACACATGTCCACGCGTGCCGTTACTTTGTTGCTCGCTGGCTTCGCGGTCAGCGGACTCGCCGCCGTTCCTGCCGTCGCGGAGACTCCGATGGCATCCGATACCGTAATGGTTGGCGGTGCACCGATGTATCCCGCAAAGAATATCATCGAGAATGCGGTGAACTCGAAAGACCACACAACATTGGTTGCCGCGGTCAAGGCGGCCGGCCTCGTGGATACGCTGGAGGGCAAAGGACCGTTTACCGTGTTCGCGCCGACCAACGATGCTTTCGCGAAATTGCCGCCGGGAACCGTGGAAACCCTGCTTAAGCCGGAGAGCAAGGCCACACTGGTCAAAATACTTACCTATCATGTTGTCGCCGGTAGCTATACTGCGGCCGACCTCTTGAAAATGGTCAAGGCGGGCGGCGGCAAGGCAACGCTGAAGACAGTAGAAGGCGAGCCCCTGACATTGAGTGAGAACGGAAAGAAGTTGTTCATCAGCGGCGAAGAAAGCGGTGTTGCCGAGGTGACGATTTCGAACGTGAAGCAGTCAAATGGCGTGATCCACGTCATCAATACCGTTCTTCTGCCAACCTAATATGATCTCCGCGTAATGGCGGGCGGGGGAGCCCGCCATTACGGACCGACAAAAAGCCCGGCGTGTCGCGGCTGGTTTCCTGACGCCGCCTAGTCTGCCGGACTTCCGCGGGTCTGCTGCGGGCCGTGGTCCTCTGGGCCATGATCCTCTGGGGCCCTCTGGGCCATGATCCTCTGGGCCACGATCGGTTCAGCCGCATTTTAACACGACAAGTGCGTCGCCAGGCTCCATGCTGCCGCGATGTGCCGCCTTCTGCCTGTGTTGCTGCTTGTCGCACTCGTTGTCGCTGGGTTCGCGCTGGTGCATGGCGTCGGTTGGGAAAGCCTCGCACGCCATCGGGAAGGGTTGCAGGACTGGGTCGAGACCCATCCTGTGGTATCAGCCGGACTCTATCTGTTTGCTTACACAATCACGGCGGCATTGTCACTGCCACACGCGGCAGTACTAACGGTCGCCGGAGGGCTATTGTTCGGGGAGGCCCTTGGCTGCGTTCTAACCGTTTTAGGAGCCACGCTCGGGGCGTCAGCCTTGCTGCTAATTGTTCGGTCGGCCCTCGCCGAGATGCTGAGCCGGAACCGGCATAGGATACCAGAAACCGTGCGGAATTGGCTGGCGACCGATGGGTTCAGTTATCTGCTGGCGCTGAGATTGGTGCCGCTGTTTCCGTTCTGGATCGTCAATCTCGCCGCCGCGGTCGCCGAGATGCGGTTGGCGGTATTCGCGCCAGCCACCTTGATTGGAATTGCCCCTGCAAGTTTCGTTTTGAGCTCGATCGGGGAAGGTGTCGGCACGATCCTCGCCGAAGGTAAGACCCCGGATATATCAGTGTTGTTTTCGGCCCACATCCTGCTGCCGCTGGCCGGGTTGGCAGTGCTGTCGCTGCTGCCCACGCTGTTACGCCGCCGCCCGAATATTCATGCCTGACTTTGATATCGTCATCATCGGGGCGGGGGCCGCCGGGCTGTCCGTTGCTGCGGGGGCCGCGCAGCTTGGAGCCTCCGTGGCGCTGATCGAGCGCGGGCTCATGGGCGGCGATTGCCTCAACACGGGGTGCGTCCCCAGCAAGGCGTTATTGGCGGCATCTCGGGCGATGCGGGAAGTGCAACAAGCCGCCCGATTCGGCATCATTACCGTTGAACCGGTCGCGGACTGGGATCGGGTTCGGGCGCACGTGCACGAGGTTATCGCAACGATAGCCCCGATGGATTCCGAGGCTCGGTTCCGCGCCCTGGGTGCCACGGTGTTACGGGGGGAGGCCCGTTTTCTCGACCCTGGGACGATCGCGTTGAATGGGCGAGCCATTACCGCCCGGCGGTTCGTGATCGCGGCTGGAAGCCGAGCGGTGGTGCCTCGGATCGAGGGCTTAGATAGCGCGCCTTATTGGACGAACGATTCGCTATTCGACCTCAAAGAACGGCCCGATCACCTGCTGATCCTTGGGGGAGGCCCCATCGGCCTGGAGATGGCAGATGCGTTCTCGGGCCTAGGCTGCAAGGTCACAGTGATCGAAGCTGGGCGGATAGCGGCGAAAGACGATCCGGAGTTGGTAGCCGGGTTGCGCCAAGTCCTGATCGCACGGGGCATCAGGATCCGGGAAGGTGCGACCGTCACTGCCGTGGCGCCTGGACCCACGATCAGCCTTACGGATGGGACAAAGATCGAGGGTTCGCATCTCCTGCTGGCGGTGGGGCGGACGCCAAATCTAGAGGCGCTTAATCTGGGGGCAGCCAATATTCAGGTAGGGTCCGGCGGCATCACAACGGACCGTGGGCTACGCAGCGTTAGCAATAAACGCGCCTTCGCGGCGGGAGATATCGCTGATCCGGTGGGGATCGGGCCGCGCGCGTTCACCCATGTTGGGTCGTATCACGCCGGCATCGTCATTCGACGGCTGCTGTTTCGCCTGCCGGCGCGGATCGACTACGCGGCGCTGCCTCGGGTCACCTATACCGATCTGGAGCTGGCGCAGACTGGCCTGACCGAGGCGGAGGCTATTGCAATCGGGCTAAAACCTCGGGTTCTGCGCTGGCCGCTGGCGGAAAATGATCGCGCCATCGCCGAGCGGGAGACCGCCGGTCTGGTCAAGCTGATCGTTAGCGGCAAGCGAGTGGTAGGAGCGGGAATACTGGCGCCTCATGCGGGCGATATGATCAGCCAATGGACCCTGGCCATAGCCGAGCGCACGAAGCTTTCCACCCTGGCCGGGCTGATCGTGCCTTATCCGACGAGCGCTGAGGCGGCCAAGCGCGCAGCCTCCAGCGCGTATGCCGCGAGACTGTTTTCGGCGCGAACCAAGCGGCTGGTACGGCTGCTATCCCGGCTGCCTTGAAACGTTGCCGGGTAGGCGGGCGACTGTTGTCAGGCGGCTGCGGAAGCCGAGCGCTTTTCCCGCGCCTTCTCGATGCGGCGCTTCAGGGTCTTGCCCTCGATCGTGAGCTTGGTGTTGGGTGTATTGAGGAGGAAGGCGTCAATCCCGCCGTTGTGTTCAACCGTGCGGATGGCGCGAGTGGACAGGCGCATACGCACTTCATGCCCCAGGATATCTGACAACAACGACGTCACCTGCAGATTCGGCAGGAAACGACGACGGGTCTTGTTATTGGCATGGCTGACGTTGTTGCCCGACAGAACGCCTTTACCCGTGATTTCACAGCGACGCGACATCGCATTTTATTCCTTGAGACATATCGGAAAGCGCGGGTTATGGCGACACAACATCCTGGCGTCAAGGAAGACGACGTCAGAAATCGGGCTCAAAGGCCGTTATGATCCTGATGCGCGCGCAACTCGCCGGAGCGGACGCTGCCGATCGCGTTATTGAGGACACCGATGATGGCCTCATCCGACATCGACCGCGCCAGCAATGCCATCGATCCGCCCAGCAATGCGGAGGCAATCGCCAGCGAACTGAGGTTCTGGCCGATCATATGTTCGATCGCCTTATCAACCACGGCACCGGCGTGGCTAAGATGGGCCGGGGTTTCGTTCAGGTCTTCGGACATTGGCATGCTCCTTCATCAGACGATCTTCTTCGGATTGCCAGCCTGCGTTGGCGCTGACCCGTATCGGATCTCCTTCCGCACGGGTAACAGCCGCGACGTCGACCGCTTTCATTTACGCCTGAACCACATTCGGCTCAGCGCCATGCTCGAGATCGAGTTCGACGGCCTGCAGCGCCCACATCCGGGCATAAAGGCCGTTCCATGCCAGTAGCGCGGCGTGGCTGCCGCGTTCGGCGACGAGACCGTCATCGAGGACGATGATCTCGTCAGCGTCGACCACGGTCGACAACCTGTGGGCGATCACCAGCGTGGTCCTACGGTGCGAGACCGCATTCAGCGCGGCCTGGATGTCCTGCTCGGTGCGGCTGTCCAGCGCGCTGGTGGCCTCGTCCAGTACCAGGATGCGTGGATCCTTCAGAATGGTGCGAGCGATGGCGACGCGCTGCTTCTCGCCGCCGGACAGCTTTAGTCCGCGCTCGCCGACGCGGGTATCGTAGCCCTCGGGCAGTTTCAGGACGAAATCGTGAACCTGCGCCTGCTTTGCCGCCTGCTCAATCTCGGCTTGGGAGGCACTGGGGCGGCCATAGCCGATGTTGTATCGAATGGTATCGTTGAACAGTACGGTATCCTGCGGCACAACCCCAATCGCGGCACGCAGACTGTCCTGAGTGACGTCGCGGATGTCCTGGCCGTCAATCAAGATGCGGCCATCTGTCACGTCATAGAAACGGAAGAGCAACCGGTTGATGGTTGATTTACCCGCGCCGGTGGGACCAACGATCGCCAGTTTGCCGCCTGCGGGCACGGTGAAGTCGATGCCCTTCAAGATCGTTCGGTTCGACTGATAGCCGAAATGAACATTCTCGAACACGAGCTCCCCGGCGGAGCCCTCAGACAGATGTCTGACAAGTGCCTTGGCGCCGGGTTTATCGGCGATTTCCTGTTGGACGCGGAGCAGGGCGAACATCTGCTCCATATCCACCAAGCCCTGCTTGATCGTCATGTAAACGATGCCGAGGAAATTGAGCGGTTGGTAAAGCTGGATAAGATAGGTGTTGATTACGACGAACTTGCCGACGGTCATGGAGCCGTCGCGCATCCCGGAGGCGGCCAGCAACATGATCAGCGTCAGGCCGGTGGCGATGATGACGGCCTGACCGAGGTTCAGCGTATTTAGCGAAACCTGCACGCGAACTGCGGCGCGCTCATAGCGGGCGAGGGCGTGGTCGTAACGCTGGGCCTCATGCGCCTCGTTGCCGAAATATTTTACCGTTTCGTAGTTGATCAGGCTGTCCAGCGACTTGGTCGAGGCGTCGTTGTCAGTGTCGTTCATGGTCCGGCGGTAGCGGCCGCGGCGACCAGCAAGAATAGTTGTGAAGCCGATATAGAGCAACACCGCGAGGCAGGTCACGACCGCGTAGCGCCAGTCGAACATGCGCCATATAATGGCGGTGACCATCACCAGTTCCAGCGCCGTCGGGACAACATTGAAGACGGCGAGGCGCAGCACAGACTGCATCCCCAATACGCCGCGATCGATGACCCGCGATAATCCGCCGGTCTGCCGGTCGAGGTGGAAACGCAGGCTTACCGCGTGCAGGTGACGGAAAGTCCGCAGCGCCAGCAATCGCACGGCGCGCTGCTGGACCGATGCGAACAGTGCATCCCGGATCTCGCCAAATCCGGCCGAACCGACGCGGATCGCGCCATAGGCCAGGATCAGCGCTACCGGGACCACGAAAATCACGGCGACATCCTTCGGTGCCAGCGAGTTGACGATGCGGCCGTAAATGACCGGGACGTAGACGGTGGCCACCTTGGACAGAATCATGAAAACTAGCGCCACCACAACCCGGATCCGTGCGCCAGGATTGCCGACCGGCCAAAGGTAAGGCAACAGCGACAGAATGGTTTGGGTGGTGGATCGCTGCACCCGCAGGGACGGCGGCAAATGCGCGGGAGGTGGGTTGCTGCTTCGTCTCATGCTCCGCATGTGGCATGATGGACTGTTGTTTGAAAGGCAAACGGCTTGGGTCAGCATCCGAAAGATTGTCGATTTCAGCGCCATGTGCTCGCCTGCAACAACGCCAAGCTGCCGGGGACGAGAAGGCCGTTGCTAATTGGAGACGAGGTGGTGGGGTGGGTGCCGGCCCGGATCGTCATCGCCTTGCAGGATATGGCGGGAATCCGCTGCCCGCGAGATCGAGTGGTGCTGGACGATCCGGCCGCGCTTCCAGCCATTGCCCATGCGCTGGCGGAGCGTGGGTATTATCGGTGGCGCAACGAGGCGTTTGACGTAAGGGCGCGGCCAGGGGGGCCGATTTTGGCACGAATCGATCGGGGCGCACTCCCGTCCTTCGGAATCCAGGCTGCGGGGGTTCACGTCAACGGGCTCGTGGGGCGCCGCGATGCGCTGCGTGTCTGGGTTGCTCGTCGAGCCAGGGATAAGCATCTGGACCCGGGAAAACTGGACAATATCGTCGCCGGCGGCGTGCCGGCTGGCCTGGGTCTAGCGGAAACGTTAATCAAGGAAGCCGCGGAGGAAGCGGCTATTCCGTCTGAACTTGCCGCAACGGCGGTTCAGGTCGGGACAATCGAATACGCGATGGAGCGGCCAGAGGGACTTCGACGTGACATTCTATATTGTTATGATCTGTCCCTCCCTGAGGACTTCGTGCCCGCGGCAATCGACGGAGAGGTCGAGGCGTTCGAACTTTGGCCGATCTCACGCGTGATCGAAACCGTGCGCGAGACCGACGACTTCAAATTCAATGTCACACTTGTGCTGATTGATCTGTTTCTCCGCCTGGGCTTGATCGCCGAGGCGCAGCCCGGAACCCGATATCCTTGAGCGCCGGGCGCGCCAAGATGATATCATCCTTCCGGTGGCGAAGCAGTGATGGGAATTTCACGAGGCTCCGGCTGGTCGCCCATCCCGGGTGTTCGTTGGTCGGAGCGCTCGGTGTCTTCAGGTTCATTCGAGCCTTGCGAATCATCGTTGTTCTGGAAACCCTCGCTTTGCTGGTAGTTGCGGCGCTGGTTTCCCTGCGGATGTTGTTGCTGGCCCCCTTGGCCGTTCTGCTGACCCTGCTGCTGCGCTTGGTTCATGGCGTTTAGAATGCGGAAGTAATGTTCCGCGTGTTGGAAGAACGCCTCCGCCGTCACCCTGTCGCCGCTGCTGGTCGCATCACGCCCAAGTTGCAGATATTTCTCGAAAAGCTGCTGGGCAGTGCCGCGGATGCGGATTTCGGGCCCGTTGCTGTCGAAAACGTGGTTGCGATTAAGCGGAATTCCGCCGCCCGAATGATGGCGGATAGCACCGCCTGATCCTCCACCGCCGCCACCACCGCCCGAGCGATGATTGCGGCCACGCATGCGCTTCATGTTCATACTGTTGCCGTCGAGCTTTCCCATTGTCGGTGGACCTGGGAAGTGTGGAGCACCTGATTACAGGTCTCCGGGGGTCTTCCCTTGGCCAACCACGATCCATCGGCGTTGATGATGGCACGCGATTGACCCAAAACAGCCGCCACGATTCGGGGACCGCAATGCGGTACCCTGCCACTCAGTTACCGTATACCCGTCATCTACGAGTGCCAAACAATTTTTTCGCGATCACGGGCCGTTAAAACAATCGCACGCGGGATTGCTGCCAAATCAAGGCGAAGAGTTGTCCTCAGACCGGCTTCCCGCGCACGTTCCGCCACGTAAGTGGCCTGTCCCTGTCCCAGTTCAAGGACTGCCGCGCCGTTGCGCTCAAGGTGGTGTTGAAGGTGTGGCAGGATCGCTCGGTAGGCGTCGTATCCATCCGCTCCGCCGTCAAGTGCGGTATGAGGCTCATAAGTGGCGACCTCCGGCATCAGTGAGCCGATGTCAGAACGTTTTATGTAGGGCGGGTTGGAGACGATCAAGTCGAAACAGATGCCGAAGGGATTGGTCCAATCGCCTACCGCAAATGCGGATCTATCGGCCAGACCAAGCCGTGCGGCATTCGCTTTGGCCAGGCCAACGGCGTCCTGGGTGATGTCGAGCCCGATGCCGAAGGCGGACGGAAACTCGGTCAGCAGCGTCAGCAGCAGGCAGCCGCTGCCGGTGCCCAGGTCGAGTATACGGTGCGGCGGTGGACGGCCGGCGAAGGCGGCAAGCGCGGCTTCAATGAGGGTTTCCGATTCGGGACGGGGAATAAGCGTGGCGGCAGAGACCTGAAACTCCAAGCTCCAGAACTCGCGGCGTTCGACGATGAGGGCGAGTGGTTCGCGGGCGAGTCGGCGGGCAAGGTGGGTCTTGTAGGTGGTGGTGTCGACCGGCAAGGCGGGATTGCGAGTCAAGTCGTTCCGCGTGAGGCCATTGGCGTGCGCGAGGAGGAGGCGCGCTTCCCGGTACGGGTTGTCGGCGACCTCTGCTAATCGCTCGGCGCCGTGGCGGATCGCCTGAGCGATCGTCGATGCCGAAGTCGCCTTCACGACCGGACGCGCCGGTCGGCTGGAGCCGCCGGGAGGGATCACGGCGAGGGGTCGTTGCTGCCTCATTCCTCCGCGGCCAAGCGTGCGGCGTGGTCTTCGGCGGTCAGGGCGTCGATGAAGTCGTCGAGCTCGCCCTGCATCACCCGGTCGATTTTGTACAACGTCAGATTGATCCGGTGATCGGACACCCGGCCCTGGGGAAAATTGTAGGTCCGGATGCGCTCGCTGCGGTCCCCAGTGCCCACCTGCGACTTCCGGTCGGCGGCTCGTGTCGCAGCCAGGGACGATCGCTGCTGCTCGGTACATTCGTGCCCGAAGAATCTTCATCGCCTTGGCTCGATTCTTGTGTTGGCTGCGCTCCTCCTGCATCGCTACGACAATGCCGGTGGGAATATGGGTTATGCGTACTGCGCTGTCTGTTTTGTTGACATGCTGTCCGCCTGCACCCGAGGCGCGGTAAACATCGATGCGGAGATCGCCCTCGTCGATCTGAACATCGACCTCCTCGGCTTCCGGCAAAACCGCGACGGTAACCGTCGAGGTGTGAATGCGACCCTGGCTTTCGGTGGCTGGAACTCGCTGGACCCGATGCACCCCAAATTTGTACTTCAATCGTGCGAACACGTTGCGGCCGGTGATTTCGGCTGTGGCCTCCTTAATCGCACCGAGGCCGGTGTCGGCGTACTCCAAAATCTCGAAGCGCCAAGCTTTGCTCTCGGCATACTTTTGATACATCGTGAAAAGTTCCGCCGCGAACAAGCCAGCCTCGTCGCCGCCGGCAGCGGGCCGGATTTCGAGGATCGCGGACCGGGCGTCCGCCTCGTCTCTAGGCAGCAATGCCAGGCGAATCTCGTGCTCCAGCGCGGGAATCTGCTCCTTGAGCTCGAACAGCTCGGCTTCGGCCAGATCCTTCATTTCCGGGTCGGTCAACATCGACTCGGCCTCGGACTGGGCGCGCTCCGCCGCCCTCAGGTCGCCAATTCGGGCCACCACCGGTTCGATGTCGGAGAGTTCTTTCGACGCCTTCACATAGGCCTCGCCGGAGATGCCTTCGGACAGCAACGCGCGCAGTTCATCGGCGCGGGCGGCGATGCGGTCGAGTTTGAACGCCAAATTCATCTCAGCCGGGATGGGATATGGGAGAGCGGGATAGCCTCCTGTATGCCGGTAGCGAGGTCTTTTACCTGCGCGACGCCGTTGGCTATGTCGTCGTCGCCCAGGATTACGGC
The DNA here is from genome assembly GCA_963819345.1 of uncultured Alphaproteobacteria bacterium. Classification (GTDB taxonomy): domain Bacteria; phylum Pseudomonadota; class Alphaproteobacteria; order Acetobacterales; family Acetobacteraceae; genus Rhodopila. The sequence continues at coordinate 76,548 of CAWFVX010000003.1, read as the reverse complement.
GGCACGGGCGCCGGTGCGGTTGGCACGTTCCATTCGCCGCTTGAGGTTGCCCCGGTAGGCCATTTCAGCTCGGATGCCATTGTTGCGCAGCGATTGCAGCACTTCGATCGCCATTTGTTCAGCAGCATCGCCGATCGGGATGACGGCAACCGGGGCTTGGGCGGCGGGTGCCACGGGCATCAGCATGGCCATGCGTTCGATGCCAGCGGCCCAGCCGACGGCGGGGGTCATCGGGCCGCCCATCTCAGCCACCAGCCCATCGTAACGGCCGCCCGCCATCACGGTGCCCTGGGCACCGAGCTTGGAGGTGACGAATTCGAAGGCGGTGTGGCCGTAGTAATCGAGGCCGCGAACGATGCGCGGGTTTTCCACGAAGGGGACGCGGAAGTGGATCAAGTGATCCTGCAGCTTCTCGTAAAAAGCCCGCGCGGCATCGGTCAGATACGGGGCGATGGTCGGGGCATCGGCGACGACACGGCGGTCGGCCTCGTGCTTACTGTCGAGGATCCGCATCGGGTTGCGGTCGAGCCGCGCCAGGCTATCCTCCGACAAGGTCGCCCGGTGTTCGGTGAAATAGGCGATGAGGGCGGAGCGGTAGGCGTCGCGGCTGGGCCTGTCGCCGAGGGTATTCAGTTCGAGCACCGTGTCTTCGGCGACTTTCAGCGCTTCCAGGATGGCCCAACCACAGGCGATCACCTCGGCGTCGGCGAGCGGTTCGGCGGGTCCGATCAACTCGGTGCCAATCTGGTGGAACTGGCGGTAGCGGCCTTTCTGCGGACGCTCGTAGCGGAACATCGGGCCGGCGTAGAAGACTTTTTGCGGCAGGGACTGCGTCAGGCCGTTGGAAACGAGGGCGCGGCAGACGCCGGCGGTGCCTTCGGGTCTTAGCGTGATGGATTCGCCGCCGCGGTCGTCGAAGCTGTACATCTCCTTCATAACCACGTCGGAGGTCTCGCCAAGGGTGCGGGCGAAGACGCTGGTGTCCTCGAAGATGGGGGTCTGCCACTCATCGAAGCCGTAGGTGGTAGAGACGCGGCGTGCGATGTCCACGACGCGATGGAAGCGACGCTGTTCGTCGCCGATCAGGTCGTGGGTGCCGCGGGCGGGTTGCAGAGCGGTCAACGGAGGGTCCTTGGTGGATGTGCCCGGCTGTATATAGGGCAGGCGGCGCTGGAAGCTACTCGGGTTATTTTCCGAGCCAGACGTTGGAAGCTTCTTAGCTTTCCCTCGGCGAGTTCGATCTCATGCTCGCTTCTGCAAGGCATCGCGAAGCCTGCGCCGACTCAAAGACCGCACTTCCGCACCCGGCGCCATGGCTTTGATGTCAGCCTGCAGCTCGCCGCGCTTTTCGTGGATCGACGCGATCACCGGCCCCATCGGGATGCCAATATCAACCAGAACCGCTTCGGAAAGCTGCAGGCTGGCTTCCACCGTCTCGGGCACCGCGTCCGAGGCACCACTTCTGTAGAGTTGCGCCGCATGGGTGGCGTCGCGGGCGCGAGCGATTATGAGTAGATCCCGTCGCTCTGCCCGCGCGCCGGCAACCAGCCGCTGAGCCACATCCGGGTCGTTCAGGGTAATGACCAATGCTCGCGCGTTCTCCAGGTGGAGCCCGTGAAGCAGTTCTGTCCGCGTCATGTCACCGTAGTAGATCTTCCGACCGCGATCTCGCTGTCCGGCCACGAGATCCGGGTCCTGGTCGATCGCCACGTAGGGCACGGTGTGTGCATCGAGCATTGCCGCGACGAGCTGGCCGACCCGACCGAAGCCGGCCAGGATAACGGGCGGCGGCCCATCCTGAGCGGCCGGCAGGAGCAATGTTGGATCAATTGGCACTTTCGCTACGAGGCGAGGCGCGAGGACCTGCCCGAGTTTCGAAAGATACGGGATCATGGCCATCGTCAGCGCGACGACGATCAGAACGAATCGGCTTTCGGTGCCAGTAAGGAGCTTCTCCGCGCCGGCGATGGCCAGGATGACAAAGCCAAACTCTCCGCCCGGGCCCAGCAGCATTCCGCTCTGCATGCTTTGCGCCCAAGGCAATCCGAACGCTCGCGCCAAAGGTGCTGTGACCAGCGCCTTGACGATTATCAGTCCGGCGGCGGAGCCCAAAATCGCTATCGGGTGAGAAATGAACAGTTGGATGTCGAGGCCCAGGCCGATCGATATCAGGAACACGCCTACCAGGAGGCCTTTGAACGGGTCGATCGTAATCTCAACCTGGCGCCGGTATTCAGTAACGGCCAACAACAATCCACCGATCAGGGCACCGATCGCCATGGAAAGGCCTGCTGTTGCGGCCGCAAGCGCGCTGGCAATGACGACAAACAGGCAGGCGGCGACGAATAGTTCTACGCTGCGGGTGCGCGCCACGCTGCGAAAGAGCGGCCGCAGCACAAGGCGGCCCAAAGCAACGATGGCTGCTATAGTCAACAATGCCTGGCCCATCGCGATGCCAAGACCGGCTGCACTGAAGGCTCGAGCATTTGGATCCAATGCGGTGACCGCGAACAGCGCGGGAACCACCGCGAGGTCCTGGAACAGCAGAACTGAAAAGCTGCCTCGCCCGGCTGGTGTGTGCAGGCGCTTCTCCTCCGATAACACTTGAAGGACGACTGCGGTTGAGGACATGGCCAATGCGATGCCGACGACGACGGCGCTCGTCGGATCGAGGTGGAACAGGATAGCAGCCCCGGTCAGCGCGGACGCCGAGATCGTAACCTGCAGCGCGCCAAGTCCGAACACCAGGCGGCGCATAAGCCATAGGCGTTCGAACGAGAGCTCCAGGCCGATCATGAACAGGAGCAACGTCACGCCGAGATCGGCGACCGGTTGGATGGCATGGGGGTCGACAATGGTGACTGCAGTGAGCCAGGGGTAGCGCTCAGTGAGGGCACCAAGACCGAAGGGTCCGACGACAATGCCTACCAGCATGAACCCGAGGATCGAACTGATCTGCAGTCGATGAAACAATGGGATGACGACGCTGGCAGCACCCAAAACGATCAGAGCTTCCTCGTACAACGCTATGTTGGGTACAGCTTCCATTCCACCTCTGTAGCAGATCCGGTGGCCGCGGCACACCGAACTGCCTCCATCAGCGATGGACGTGGGTCAGCCTGAGGAGCGCATGTAAAGATCCCTCTTGGGATACGGAATTCGGATGCCTTCCTGCTGGAACAAGCGCCAGATTTCATAGAGCACTTGGCTCTTTACGTTGTGCACGCCATTCTGTGCATCAGCGATCCAAAAGCGCACTTCAAGCTCAATCGCGCTTTCGCCGAAGGTCATGATGAGGACCGTGGGCGATGGCGACGCCAGAACCCGGGGCGGCACCGCGGCTGCCTCCAGCATTCGGGCCATGACCTGATCTAGGTCTGAATCATGCGGCACACGCACCGGGATTTTCAGACGCACCCGTTCGTCGTTGTGCGACCAGTTGATGACCTGCTGGGTGACGATGTCTTCGTTTGGGATCAGAAATTCCGTCCCATCGCGCGTTTCGACTGCCACGTAGCGCGCGCCGAGCGCGGAAACCCAGCCATAGGTTCCACCAACTTCGATCACGTCTCCGGGCTTGATCGACTTATCGAGCAGCAGAACGATCCCACTGAAAAGATTTGAGACGGTCCGTTGTAGCCCTAGCCCGACACCCACACCGAGCGCGCCCGTGAACAGTGCAAAGGTCGAGAGATCAACACCGATGCTGGCCAGCGAGAGCACTACCGCTAGGGTCACAAGGGTGGTCTTTAGCAACTTGCCGAGCAGAACCCGTGCCCGAGGCGTTATTTCTGATACGCGGGTCATTCGGCGTTCGAATAACGCCGAGCCGACGGTGGCCGCCCAGAGTAGAACTGTCAGCGAAAGTACGCCCTTGACGACGGTCAGCAAGGAAACCCGAAGCCCGCCTATCAAGACCGCCGCGCGGTCAAGCAGATCGAGCGTCGGACCCAGCAGATGCAGGATATTCAAGGCCGCCACTAGCCACGCGAGCACGGCAATGAGCTGGGCGAGCGGGGCATTGGGAACCAAGTCAGCTGCAAGGCGGATCACCAGCCAGGCCAGGACCAGGTTTATCGCGATGTGTGCGACGGCGTGGGGCCAGTCTACCTGTTGAGCAACCGAGACGGAAATCCACAGCCCTGCGACCCAGGCGATCGGGGTGACCAAAGGTATCAGCCGGTCGATTACCCAGGACCGGTGTTGCTCGAGCCAATCGAGATGATTGACGTGAACTCGATTAAGCCACCCGGTGAGCCAAGCGCGGACCGGACGACAAAGCAGCCATGCGATCGCCGCGGTGAGCACCAGCGCCGGAATTTGGATGATATTTGCCCACCCCAAGACATCGCCGAACAGCCATTGGGTAAACTGCTCGAGTTCCCCTAGTGACAGCGATGTTGGCATGAACGCGTCGATCGCTTCTTCCTCCGACCGTAACCGGTCATTCGACCCAGCGTAACACGGCCCGCAGGATCCGATCGAGTCCAGCGCAGGATACGTGCGTTTGATTTTGATCCGGGACTGCGGCCATTTGCAAACAATCGAGCCCGGTTTCTTTGACACGCGGCTCGGGCGCAGACTTACTGTCCCGATCAAGGAGGTTGGCATGCCCGATGCTGTTGAGGCTACTCCTTCGTCTGACGCTGTTCCCTCGTCGCAGATTCCGCGGGCTCCGGCCGTCGCCGCGCTCACCGCGCTTGGTGTCGTCTATGGCGATATCGGCACCAGTCCGCTTTATGCGCTTAAGCAAGCCGCGGACTCAGGCGGAGTACCTGTCGCCGGCCACCGTATTCGGTATCGTCTCGCTCATCTTTTGGGCGCTCGTGCTCGTCGTATCCCTCAAGTATGCCATTCTGATCCTGCGAGCCGACAACCGCGGCGAGGGTGGGATCGTGGCTATGCTGGCGCTGCTCGATGCCAGGCACGCACGGGCAGGAAGCTGGCGGGCCTCGCTTCTGACGGTAGGATTGATCGGCGCCGCGCTGCTCTATGGGGACGGTGTGATAACGCCGGCAATCTCTGTGCTGAGCGCGGTTGAAGGGTTGAAACTCGATGCACCACAACTGTCGGCCATGGTGGTTCCTGTCAGTGTGGCTATCCTCCTCGGGCTGTTCCTGGTGCAGCGGATGGGCACGGACTTTATCGGCAATATCTTTGGCCCAGTCATGCTGGTGTGGTTTGTCACCATTGGCGTGCTCGGCGTCGCGGGCATTGCACGGACGCCGGCGATTCTTGCGGCGCTGAGTCCGCATTACGCGATCGTCTATCTCGCGCATGCGGGTCCGGGTATCGGATTGGCGGTGCTTGGCGCTGCCTTTCTGGCGGTCACCGGGGGCGAGGCGATGTACGCGGACATGGGCCACTTTGGCCGGCTGCCGATCCGCCTGGGGTGGTTCGTGATTGCCCTTCCGGCTCTGACACTCAACTATTTTGGCCAGGGCGCGTTGCTCATTACCGATGCGCGGGCGGTGGAGAACCCATTTTACCTGTTGGCACCAGGATGGGCACATTATCCGCTGGTGGCATTCGCGACGGTCGCCACCATTATCGCATCACAGGCTATTATTTCCGGCGCGTTCTCGCTCACGCAGCAGTCAATTCAACTGGGGTTCCTGCCACGCATGCGGGTCCTTCATACGGCGAGCCATGAGATGGGCCAGATCTACATTCCGCTGGTCAACTGGCTGCTGGCCGCCGGCACGTTGGCAGCGGTGCTCGAGTTTGGTTCGTCCGATGCACTTGGCGGGGCCTACGGTATCGCTGTGTCGATGCTGATGGCGGTCACCACTGTGCTGGCCGCGCTTGTCGCGCTGCAATGGGGCTATAATCCGTTCGCCGTCGCGGCGGTCAACGGATTCTTCCTTGTTGTAGATCTGATCTTCGTTGCGGCGAACAGCGCCAAGCTGTTCGAAGGCGGCTGGTTCCCACTTCTGCTCGCCTGCATTGTGGCTTTTCTGATGCTTACCTGGCGAACCGGCTGGCTTCTGCTTGAGCGCGAGCGGTCAACGCTACGCCAGCGCGAAGACAAATTTATCGAGTGGGTGCTTGAAACACCACCGCTCCGCCTGCCCGGTGCCGCGGTGATATTTACCGCGGCCAACACAGGCATTCCGTTAGCCCTTACGCACCATCTGCGTCACAATCGCGTCTTGCATGAGCGCGTTCTGCTCGTCTCCACCACGACGACGGATGCGCCGCGGGTGCACCCGGCACGGCGGGTCAAACTTGTGACGCTCGGTGCCGGAATCACCAGGGTTCAACTTTGCTATGGGTTCATGGAGACCCCCCAGGTGCTGGATGGTCTGAGGCATGCCTGCAGTGATCCTGGGCTGCTCGGCATCGATCCTGAGCAAATCACATATTATTTTCGCCGGGTGATGGTGGTTCCGAAAGGCAAGGTCCCAGGCATGGCGGTTTGGCGGAAGGGCTTGTTCGCGGCGATGCATCTCAACGCCAACCTTCCGGCGACATATTTCGGTGTACCGGCCGCTCAAGTCGTTGAGGTCGGGATGGAAGTTGAGATCTGACATTGGTGCGTCTGGACATCCGCAGCCACGGGCGCAGGTTGCAGAGGTCTCGGTTTGCCAAATGTTGAGCCCCCAAGTCGTCGTCCGGGACGGTGACGGCGATAGGAGGCGCTAGACACCGGGTGTGTTACTATCGAAAGTATCCCGGTGCAATCTCCAGTTCCCACCACCTTTTGCCAAACACGATCTACTTGCCTTGGTCGTTTATCTTACCAGCCAAGCCTAAAAGTGTGTGCTTTCCAATTTCATACGCTTAGGTTGCCGCGCTCCCCCTCGACCTTTTCCAGCTGATGATCGTGCCGCCCGCATCCCAAAGGCTTTTAAACAGTTTTCAAGCGCCGGGTGACCAGCTACAGCCTCGGTGTTTGGCGGCATGATCTGCCCGTCGGGTGTGTATAAGGCTCCCAAGCTTGGCGCGTCGCCCCAGTTGTATGCCGCCATAAATCTTTCCTCTACGGCCAGAATGGCATCACGACGGGCAGGCCTCGAAGTTTGCTTAATCCTGTAGAGCATCGAGAAGTGCTCTCACCTCCCTGAGATCTTTGGTGTCGAAAACTTGAGTAAACCAGCCATAAATCTCCAAGAGCATCTCGCGCGTCCAGGCGCGATCGCCCCGATCTGCAAGCTGCTGTGAGTAAGTCGTCGTAGCGCGCAGCTCCCACGACTTAGCCTTCTGCGACCGAGCCACATCGATTGCGGCACGAAAGCCAGCCTCAACCCACGTGGGTGCCCAAGGTCTGAAGACGTGCTCGTCCAGCCAACGCGCTCGACCGGGACACACCGGAGTTCTTTCTCTGTTTCGAGCCTGGTATTCTCAGTGTTCAGCAATGCGCAAGATCATCCACATCGACATGGACGCGTTCTAGGCGTCGGTTGAGCAGCGCGATAATCCGGCGCTCCAGGGGCGACCTGTAGCGGTAGGCCATGGCGCCAAGCGGGGCGTGGTTGCCGCAGCAAGTTACGAGGCCCGCGTCTCAGGCGTGCGCTTGGCCATGCCATCGACCACAGCGATGCGCCTGTGCGCCGGGCTCGTGTTCGTGCCGCCGCGTTTCGACGTCTATCGCGCCATCTCACACCAGATCCACGTCATCTTTTCGGAGTATACGTCGCTGATCGAGCCGCTGTCGCCCGATGAGGAATACCTTGATGTCACCGAGAATTGTCGTGGCCTGCCAACCGCGTCTGCTACTGCCAAGGAAATTCGTGCGCGCATTCTTCACGAAATAGGTCTGACAGCCTCGGCGGGCATTTCCTACATAAGTTCCTCGCCAAACTAGCATCCGGCCAGCGCAAGCCGAACGGCCAATTTGTCACCACGCCTGAAAGGGCAAGAATTTCATCGCAGCGCTGCCGGTCGCCCGGTTTCATGGCGTCGGACCCGTCACGGCAGCAAGGATGCAGCGGCTCGGGATCGAAACGGGCGCGGATCTGAAAACAAAATCGCTCGGCTTTCTGCAACAGCATTTCGGCAAATCCGCCGATTGGTATCTCGGCATTGCCTGCGGCGAGGGACGAGCGACCCGTCGTCGCCGATCGTCCGCGCAAGTCCTTCGGCTCTGAGGCAACCTTCGAGCGCGACCTGACCGCAGCCGCCCAAATCGAAGCCGGCGTCGAGGCCATGGCCGACGAGGTCTGGGCCTGGTGTGAGAAGGCTAAGGCCTTCGGACGGGCCGTGACGGTAAAGGTAAAATTCGCCGACTTCCAGCAAGTAACCCGCAGCCGAAGCTTCCCCGCGATTATCACGCGCCACGATCTCCTCTGCCAGACCAGCGTCCCGGGCTCGACGGGATCGAACAACTGGGCGACGGCGGCGTGCGGATTGGCGCCCTGGTGCGCAATGCGGACCTGGCGTACGACACGGACTTCGCCCGGCGATTACCGCCGTGGCGGAAGCTTTGCTGTCGGGCGCCTCGGCCCAGCTACGCAACGCCGCCACCGTGGGCGGCAATCTGCTGCAGCGGACGCGATGCGCGTATTTCTATGACACCGCCAGCGCTTGCAACAAACGCGACCCTGGCGCCGGCTGCGACGCACTCGGTGGCGAGAACCGCCTGCACGCCATCCTGCGATGGAGCGAGCTCTGCATCGCCACCAACCCCTCCGATTTCTGCGTCCCCCTCACTGCCCTCGATGCCGTAGTCGAGCTGCAAGGCCCCGCCGGACGCCGCGACATTCCGCTAGACGGCTTCTGCACCACGCCGGAGCGCGAGACAGTGCTCGAACCCGGCGAGATGATCACGGCGGTGCGCCTGCCGCCCATGCGCGCTACCTGAAGATCCGCGAACGCACGTTCTATGCCTTCGCCGTCGTCTCCGCCGCCGCCGCGCTCCGCCTAGAAAACGGACTGGTTGCGGAGGCCCGCATCGCGCTCGGCGGTGTCGCACTGAAACCATGGCGCGCCCGAACAGCGGAAGCAGCACTGGCCGGCGCCCGTCCGGATCAGGCCGCCTTCCGTCTGGCGGCCGAGGCGGCGCTGGCCGATGCCAAACCGTCCGGTGACAACGAATTCAAGATCGAACTCGCCCGCCGCATCGCCGTGCGCGCGCTGACGCTGGCTGCGGCAGGCACGCCTGAGCGTATGCCCGCACTCCCCGCCTCGCCCTTCTCTGGAGCCGTTACCCATGCCTGAGATCGCTGTTACGCAAGCGCCCGCGCATATCCGCATGGGGTCGAGCATCGGCCAGCCGTTGACCCGACGTGAAGGGGTGCTGAAGACCACTGGCGCCGCACGCTATGCCGCCGACAACCACCCACCTGGCATGGTCTATGCCGCACTCGCCGTCAGCAGCATCGCCCGCGGCCGGGTCACCTCGCTCGACGTGGCCGCGGCCAAGGCCCATCCCGGCGTGATCGAGGTCATGACGCCAGCGAATGCGCCCAGGCTCGCAATGGATCCGGACGCCAAGGACAATCCGTTCATGTTCCGGATGGACGTGCTGCAGAATGACAAGGTGCGCTTCGCCAACCAGCCGATCGCCGTGGTGGTGGCGGATACGCTGGAGGCGGCGACCGAGGGTGCCATCCTGCTGGCCCCGCGTTACGAGACGGAGCCTGCGCACACCGGCCTGGATTCGGACGACAGCTTCGAGGCGGTCTACGAAACGCCGGCGCAATACCACAACTCGCTGGAGCCACACGCCATTGTAGCCGCGTGGGACGGCGACACCCTGTCCATCGACACACCGAGCCAGGGTATGGCGATGGCCAAGGCTCGTATCGCCGGGCTGTTCGGCATCGCGCCGGAGAGCGTCCACATTCGCAGCCCGTTCCTCGGCGGCGGCGGCTTCGGGTCTAAGGGGCTGGGCAAGGGACCGCAGATCCTGGCCATCATGGCCGCCCCTGGTCGGCCGCCCGGTCAAGCTGGTGCTGCGGCGTGAGCAAATGTTTGGCCCCGTCGGGCATCGCGCCCCTACAAGGCAGACGGTCCGCCTGGGCGCCGACGAGCAAGGCAGACTGACGGCGCTGGGCCACCACGCCAAGACCGCCACCAGCACGTTCGACGATTTCATCGAACCGGCAGCCAATGCCTCCCATGCGCTGTATGCCAGTCCGGCCATCAGCACGTCGCACGAAGCGGTACGGATCAACACCGGGACACCGATGTTCATGCGCGCGCCCGGCGAAGCCCCGGGAGTGCCGCGCTGGAGAGCGCGATCGATGAGATGGCACTGGCCAGCGGCATGGACCCTCTCGCGTTCCGGCTGAAGAACTACGCCGAGGTCGAGCCGATGAGCGGCAAGCCGTTCTCCTCCAAGGCGCTGCAACAGCGCTATTAGCAAGGCGCCGAGCGGTTCGGCTGGGCCGGCCGACCGCTAGCCCCACGACAAATGCGGGACGAAGCCGGCATGCTGGTCGGCTGGGGCATGGGAATTGCGCTGTTTCCCTCGATCATGTTCCAGGGTCACGCCCGGGCGGTGCTTCGGCGGGATGGTTCAGGCGTGGTGGAGATCGGTGCCCACGACATGGGCCAAGGTGCCTGGACAGCGCTCTCCCAAATCGCGGCGGACGCCCTAGGTCTAGACCCTGACCGGTTGGAGTTTCGCTCCGGCAGTTCCGACCTGCCGGATGCGGGAATCGCGGGCGGTTCCGCCCACACTGCCACGGCCGGCACAGCGATCCACGACGCCGGAGGGAACGTGATCGCGAAACTCGCGGACCTGGCGACGGGCGACCAGCGCTCGCCGCTGTTCGGCGCCGGCAATGCCGGCGTGATCGCTCGGCGCGGCCGACTGCGTCGCCCTGACGATGACGCGGTGAATGAGAGTTATGCCGACATCCTGACCCGCGCGGACCGGGACGAAGTCGAGGGTCACGGAAGCGGCGCAGCCGACCCCGCGGCACAATCCGCCTACGCCATGTACGCGCACGGAGCGGTATTCGCCGAGGTGAAGGTGGACCCGGATTTTGGCCAAATGCGTGTGACCCGACTGGTCGGCGCGTTCGCCTCCGGCACGGTCGTCAACCCGCGGATGGTCCGCAGCCAGTACTACGGCGGCATGATCTGGGGCGTGTCCTTTGCGCTGCACGAGCACGCCATCATGGACAAACGCACCGGCCGCCCGATGAAGCCAAATCTGGCCGAATAACATGTTCCAGTGAACGCGGACGTATCGAACATCGAGGCAATCCTGGTGGAGGAACACGACGTCCACGTAAATGCGCTCGGGATCAAGGGCGTCGGAGAGATCGGGATCACTTGCACCGCGGGCGCGATCGCCAATGCGGTCTGGCACGCGACCGGCGTGCGCGTCCGTCAGTTCCCGATCACGCTGGATCGCCTGATCGCAGGTTAGGACAAAGCCGAGGCGACTGAGAGACTGCGGATGGAGTGCTGATCACAGCGCCAGCACGCATGCCGTGGGCATGCGACATCGTCAACCCAACGCCGCCTTGTTGAGCGGATGTACCAGTTAGCGAAGCCTGAGCCTCTGGACACAAACCTCCCGTGGTCGCCAAACTGGCACAGCAAGGAGGAGCTTCCAGGTGGCAATCATCGATTCCCAGGTCCACGCCTATGAGGCGAACACCGCGAAGCGCCCGTGGCACAGTGTGCCGAATTGGCCCGATCATGTCACGGGTGACGAGATGGTCGCCGCGATGGACAAGGTCGGCGTCGACGGCGCGATCTTCATCTCCGCCTTTTCCATGTACCAGTTCGACGCCAGCTATGCGGTGGAAGTTCAAGGGGCCCATCCCGACCGATTCGCCATTGTCAAGCCGGTCGACCCGGATGATCCGGCGGTCGCCGATGTCATCGCCGACTGGAAGAAGACACCGGGTGCGGTCGGGGTCCGCATCATGCTGCCGAAAGAGGCACAGCGCGAGCCGAACGACCCGGGCCTCGACCGGATCCTGCGCACGGCCGCTCGCCACGATTTTCCTGTTAACATCCTCTGCTGGGACAACCTGGACAAGGGCGCAGCGCTCATCGATGGCCATCCCGACACGAGATTTATCATCGACCATCTTGGCATCCTGCAGCCGCGCGTGCCGCCTGCGCCGCCGCAGCCCTGGGCCGACCTGCCGAAGGTGCTGGAACTCGCCAAGCGCCCGAACGCGGTGATCAAGGTTAGCGGCGCCTGCACGCTGTCTCGGGAGCCGTACCCCTTTCCGGACATTTGGGATCCACTTGCCCGCGTGTTCGATGCCTGGGGGTTCGACCGGTGCTTGTGGGGTACCGACTGGACGCGCGCCTTTGCTGTCGTCAACTACGAGCAGGCTGTCCAGCCTTTTCTCGATACCGGCCGGCTGAGCGACACCGAGCGGGCAATGCTCATGGGCGGCGCCTGCGCCAAGGCCTACGGCTGGTCGCCGCGAAAAGCTTAACCCAGCCTCGCAACCAACCCTGCAACGCATACCCTGCTGAAATGGTTTCGGAACATTGGTGGACTGAATCCCCATGAGAAAAATCGGCTTCCGTCCGGGCAACCGGGATATACCCATCTTCCAATCCACGAGTTCGACGAAAGTCGCCATATCAATGCATTGGCTACGCCAACGATCAAACGCGTCGACGCGATACGGGTCAGTGCGAATCGCATCGCGCCGCTGCGCGACGCAAATTGCGGGCATGGCCAGAACCCGGGTGGCGTTTCTGCAGGGCCAGCCGGTTCGGTGGACGATACGTTCTACGTCTGCAACACTGGATGATACGTGCGGAGAATTGTCGCGATATCGGACAATTCATCCGAGACCACCGCCGGCTACACAATAATTGCTGGCGGGCGAGCGGTGCCGGTTGAAACTAAGGAGACCTGACGATGCGTTTCATTGGGCTGGCTGGATTGATAACGGTGGCTGTCGCGTTGGCCGGATGCAGTGTTGGCTTTCCGATCAGTAGTAATGAGATCAATTCTCCCCCACCTAATTCGGCAAGGCTAGTCATCTACAGACCATCTGGTCCGATGTTGATGTTCCGGTCACCAAGCGTAGATGTGAATGGGGTTTCGGCCTGCGATCTCCCGCGCGGCGCCGGATTCAAAAAGGATGTCGGCAGCGGAGAGGTAACCGTGGTGGCACATTTGTGGGACATTCCGGAGACGAGCAGTTTTTCATTGATGGCGGAATCTGGGAAGACCTACTACATCCGGGTGCGGGTGGCGGGGGAAGCATCGCCTGGGGCCGTCGGAGGATTGTTTGGAGTGGGTACCAACCCGCCTCAAGCATCACCCGGACAAACGGGTCCGTTCGAGTTCGATCTGACGGACGAGGCCACCGCATTGGCCAGTGAAGTCGACCTCGCGGATGCGAACGGCAAAATAGCCTGTTAGTGCGGGTTGCACGAGAGGTCGCGACAGAATCCTCTGGTGAATGTGTGCAGGGGTGTTTTTTCGAGCAACGCGGTTGAATTCTTACGCTTGGACTGAAACGGGCGCGTTAAGGGCATCGACCACCCGACCACGCCTTAGCCGATGCCCGCAAGATCATTTGCATTCGTGGGTTCTCGCGATTGAGCGTAACGCGAGCATTCAAGCCTTGCCGCGCCTGCTTGCTGATGAGGGGGGGCAGCCTCCCGCTGAAAGGTGCGAGCCACGCCGCAAGGAGAGGTGCGAGCGCCGAAGAAGCCGCGGCGTTCAAACCGATGCAGGCATGCCACGTATCTAATGGCCCGTTGGGCTCGGCACTGAAATTCTCGTTTCGCGTTTCACCCTAGACCCTTTGAGACCCGATAGGACCAAGCGTCATGCCGGACCTTCCCTCTTATGTCTATGCCGTGTTCTTTCCGACGCTGGTCTTCACCCTGGTGTGGATTGCCATCGGCGTGACACTGTTTGGCTCGCTGCATTGGATGATAAAGGCTCAGAGGCAGCCATTTTGGCGCAGCGACATGAAGACTGACCTCGCCTATTGGTTCTTGGCGCCGCTCCCTTACGGCTATGTCGCGCTTGTAGCGCACACCTACGCCGTGGACTATGGGCACCTTGATCGGATTGCATCAACTATCTCGGCTCCTTTAGCCGAGCTACCTATTATGGTACAGGCGGCCATCATTTTGCTCCTTACAGACCTGCTGCAATACTGGGGTCATCGGCTATTCCATCAAAATCCGCTATGGCGCTTCCATTGCATTCATCATGCTCCAACGCGAGTTGATTGGTTGACCTCGGTGCGAATACATCCCGTCAACTTCATTCTCTATTCGACCCTGATCAATTTGCTTATCGGCCTCCTCGGATTTAGTGGTGAGACGCTATACTTTCTCGTGCCGTTCAATACGCTTTACGCGTGGCTGGTGCATGCGAATTTAAACTGGACTTTTGGCCCATTTCGCTATGTTATCGCTAGTCCGGTGTTTCATCGTTGGCATCACACTTACGCCGATGAAGGAGGGAACAAGAACTTCGCTCCTACCTTTCCGTTTCTCGACCTTGCGTTTGGCACCTTCTATATGCCCAACGGTAAAGTACCACTGATTTTTGGCACTCCTTATAACGACGTCCCCGATCACTTAGTGGGGCAGTTGCGCTACCCATTCGAGCGACAAGAGCCGGGTCCCGTACGACAGAACAGCCGCCTGTGATTTCCGAGGATACGGCTCCCTCACGTGATTAACCAGATTGCCGCCGAAGCGCATGTTGCCAAGCCTCGAACCCTTGGTAGCAATAGCGAAGTCGGCCGAAGTAGGGCAGTGTTGCAGGGTCCCGTATTCCCATCGCCTTCCACACGTCCTGGTCCTGCGGGTTCATGCCTCCGTTCAATCTGATCATGCAGTGACTAACCATGTCCGGCCGACGAATCCAGTCCGTCAAGAGGAACGAGTTCTGACAGATTTGCGCCCGCCCCACCGGTAAATCCGACAATCGCCAGAGAAACCGTTACAGTGGCAAGTGCGACCCAAATATAACGTTTCACTTCATCTCTCTCCCGCGGCATCCCATCGCGCCTCCAGCGATTTCGGGGCTGTACCCCACGCCGGCCGGTGGCCCCGCTTGGAAGGGTAGCGAGGCGATTTTCGCCACTATGTGCGCGGCCTGTCATATGTCGGACGGCGGTGGGGCCAGCGGGGCCGCGACATATCCCTCTCTAGTCGAAAATTCCCGGCTAACGGCGATAAATACCCGATTGGCGTAGTGCTAACAGGACAAAAGCCATGCCGTCGTTTAGGTCCTTCTGACTGACGAGCAGATCGGTGCCGTGGTGACCTATATTCACACCCATTTCGGCAACAACTTCGCTGACGCCCCGACCGCCGCGGAGTTGGCGATCTAGCACTGACTAACCGCTGCCGCTGATCGATGCCGGCCCTCGCTCTCTGGCCGGATAGCTCGAAGCGGAACACATAGCTTAGTCCTGCAGGTAGCGCACTACGCCGCGTGATGACGCTCCCGCAAGAACTGGAAGAATTCAATACCTTCGCGCAGCCGGCGCTTCATCATCTGCGGACTGCGCACCATCTCGCCCACAATGGATGCGATCTTCGGCGCTCTAAAATAGAACTGCCTATAGAACGTCTCCACGTTATCGAAGATCTCTGTGTGAGACAAATGCGGATAATGCAGCGGCGCGATCTGCACGCCGCTATCGTCGACCAGTTCTGCGTGGTTAGCGTCGAGCCAACCATTCTCCATCGCCTGCTTGTAAAGGAACGTGCCGGGGTACGGTGCGGCCAAGGAGACTTGAATGGTGTGAGGATTGATGTCGGTGGCGAAGCGGATCGTCTCCTGGATCGTTTCACGGGTCTCGCCCGGCAGGCCCAGAATGAACGTGCCGTGGATCTTGATGCCTAGTTCGTGGCAGTCCTGAGTGAACTTACGCGCAACCTCGATCCGCATACCCTTCTTAATATTATATAGAATTTGCTGGTTGCCGCTCTCATATCCCACCAACAGCAGGCGCAGCCCGTTTTCCTTCAACACCTTCAGCGTCTCACGCGGCACGTTTGCCTTGGCGTTGCAGGACCACGTAACGCCCATCTTGCCAAGTTCTCGCGCGATCGCCTCCGCCCGAGGCAAATTGTCGGTGAAAGTGTCGTCGTCGAAAAAGAACTCCTTCACCTGTGGGAACATCTGTTTTGCCTGCCGAATCTCCGCTGCGACATGCTTCGGAGAACGTACCCGGTATCGGTGACCGCCGACCGTCTGCGGCCATAGGCAGAATGTGCAATGGGACTTGCAGCCGCGGCCGGTATACAAGGATACGTACGGGTGCAGCAGGTAGCCGATGAAGTAGTCCTCGATCCGCAGATCTCGTTTGTAGACCTCGGTTACAAAGGGGAGCTGGTCCATGTCCTCGAGGATTTGCCGATCCTTGTTATGGATGATGACCCCTTGCTTGTTCCGGTAGGAGATGCCATCCACCAAACTCCAGTCCCGGCCTTCGGCGATTTCCTTGATGGTAAAGTCGAATTCATTGCGCGCGACGAAATCGATCACACCGCCCTGCGCAAGGCTTTCCGCAGGCTGCACCGCGACCTTCGCCCCGACGAAGCCAATCTTCAGCGACGGGTTACCCGCCTTCAATGCCTCCGCCACGCGCACGTCAGACGCAAACGACGGGGTGGAGGTATGCATCACGCACAGCTCATAGTCTCGGGCCTGGCGGCTAACGACCTCGAGCCCGATGCGGGCCGGTGGGGCATCGATCAGCTTGCTGCCGGAAACCAGGGCGGCGGGCTGAGCGAGCCAAGTGGGAAACCAAAACGATTTGATTTCGCGCTTCGCCTGATACCGGGCACCGGCGCCACCGTCGAAACCTTCGAAGGACGGTGGATGCAGGAATAGGGTCTTCATCATCGAACTTTAATTCCCTCGATTGGCGGCGGGGTATCGGCCTGTAGGCCGTAGCCGCGCCAGAGTACGTGGCGCCCGCCATAGCTGGCCACCATAACAGCCACCGACATGATGTCTCGCAGCGGCAAAAGCCAGACCGGGCACGAGAATGCAAGAGCAGCCTCGTCGTCATCGCGCCGCTTTCGGCCGACGGTCCCCTGTCGCCCCCACAACGACGCCAGAGCACCATCCACGGCAAGGGCGGTGAGCGCCCTCAACGCCCAGACGGCCATGAACAGAGCAATCGACCATAGCGCGCCACGGGCTAAAGCGATCGTCAGCAGACACCAGGCCAGGGGATACTGGACGATCGACGCGGCAAAACCGATTGGTTCCAGCGCACGTATTGTCCGCGCCCAGCGCAACTCGTGCCGGAACAGCGCGAGAAATCCGGTCTCCGGCACCGTCGTCAATGGTACCGTTTGAGCCAGAACAACCCGAAGCCCTAGCCCAGCAATGCGACGTCCCAACACGTTGTCGTCCGCGAGGTGATCGACCAGCGCGTGAAGGCCGCCGACCCGCTCGAGATCCCTTCGGCGAAGGCACATGGTGGCGCCAAGGCAGTCCTGGCGCCCGACCGCCCGAGACAACAAAGCGCTTGGCAGGAAGTAGTTGGTGATCTGCATCGCACCGAGCCGGCCCGGTAACGTACCAGGTAGCAACGGTAAGCCAATATATAACGTCGTCACCAAACCAACGCCTGGCTGCTCCAGAGCGGCCACCAACCGTTCCAGGTAGTCCGGTCGGACATGCACATCCAAATCCGCTATGACCAGAAGGTCATGCCGAGCCGCCGATATCATGTTGATAAGATTATCGATCTTGGGATTAACTCCGCGCCGGGCAGGATCAGCCACCAGCGTCATTTCCACGTCCGGAAACCGCTTTTGCAATCGCCGCACGACTTCCGTCGCAGCATCGGCCTTATCACTGACGCCGAATATAAGCTGTCGCTCTGGATAATCCTGCCGGCAAAGCGTCGTCAGCGCGGACTCCAACAGTGGCTCGTCGCCATGCAGCGGCTTGAGCACCGTGATCGGTGGACGAGCGTTAGGCCCGCTCACTGAAGCGCGAACGAAGGACACCACAAGCCGAGATGCCACGATCGCCTGGGCCAGACCGATGCTGGCGAGGACAGCCGTCGTGCCAGCAATAGGCGCGATCATGAATTCAGCGCGCCGTCCGACAGGTCGGCGATCTTACGGCGCAGGCTAGTGATCAGCGCGTCGGCGTCGCCGGCCGTCAGGATTTTTCGGAAATCTGACCGCTGCACGGCGACCCGGCTGATCGAGCCCTCCAGTAGCACGTCCACCGCCCGCCATGTGGCCCCATCGTCTCGCATCACATAGTCCACTCGCAGATGATCTCCGCCGGTGATGATCTCTGTTCCAACGATCCGATCGGAGCCGGCGTCACGCGAACCAGGCAAAATCAAGAAGCGCTCGCCGTCATATTTGTCGAAATTGGCGACATAGGTGGCAATCGTGAATTGACGATACACACTCAGCAGCCGTCCCCTACTTTCTGCATCCAGACCGTCCCACCGCAGACCGACCGATACTTTTAGCACCGTTTCCAGGTCGAAAACTCGGTCAACCACAGGTGCAAGTGCTTCAAAACGCTGGGCGAACGGCGTTTTGGGTCCGGCGCGCATGGCCCGGTCCAGTGCCGCGTATAGTTCGCGCAGCGGCTGGTTCACTGGAAGTTGGGCGGTTTCTCCTCGCACGGGCAATGCAAAGGGCGTCATAGCCACGGCCGCCGACAACAACGCGAGGCGTCGGGTAATCACGCCACCTCTTGCCGCCAGGCTGATCATCGTGAGGTTATAACTTTCGTTGAACTCACGGCAGTAGATTTGATCCCCAAGGCTCCTAGCGCTACGGCAACGATGTCCTTCGCCGACAGGCCAGCCTTAGCCAACTGCTTGGCTTGGGAGTCATGATCGATGAACAGATCGGGCATGACCATCGGTCTGATTCTCAGCCCAGAATCAAGCAGACCTTTCCAAGCGAGATGTTGCATCACCTGCGCACTGAAACCTCCAACCGCCGCCTCTTCGATAGTTATCAAAACCGCATGATTCCGCGCCAGCTGCTCCACCAGCGCGGTGTCGATCGGTTTGGCGAAGCGGGCATCCGCAACTGTGGTGGGGAAACCTCGCGCCGCGAGTTCATCCGCCGCCTTCAAAGCATCGGCCAGGCGGGTACCAAGCGACAAGATGGCGATATTGTTACCCTCACGCAGAACGCGGCCCTTGCCCAACGTCAGCGCCTCACCCGTTTTCGGCAGTGCAACGCCGGTGCCCTCGCCCCTCGGATAGCGGAACGCGCTGGGCCGATCGTCAATGGTGACGGCGGTCGCCACGACATGCATCAATTCCGCCTCATCCGCGGGCGCCATGATGACCATGTTCGGTAGACAGCCTAAGTAGGACAGGTCGAAGCTGCCCGCATGGGTGGCACCGTCCGCCCCGACATACCCCGCGCGATCCATAGCGAAGCGTACCGGCAGCGATTGAAGCGCCACGTCATGCACGATCTGGTCGTAGCCGCGTTGCAGGAACGTCGAATAGATCGCGCAGAACGGCCGCATCCCCTCGGTCGCCATGCCCGCAGCGAACGTCACCGCATGTTGTTCGGCGATCCCGACATCGAAGCACCGGTCCGGAAAGACTTTGGCGAAACGGTCGAGCCCAGTGCCTGACGGCATTGCCGCGGTTATGGCGACCACCTTTGGATCCTTGGTCGCCTCGGCAATCAGCGCATCGGCAAAGACCTTGGTATAGCCCGGCGGCCCCGGAGGCGCCTTCGCCTGTTCTCCAGTAACGACGTTAAACTTGGAGACTCCGTGATACTTGTCGGGCGACTGCTCCGCTGGCGCATATCCCTTGCCTTTCTGAGTGATGGCGTGAACCAGGATCGGCCCGGTTTCCTCGGCTTCACGCACATTGCGCAGCACCGGCAGCAGGTGGTCGAGGTTATGCCCGTCGATCGGACCGACATAGTAGAAGCCCAACTCCTCAAACAGGGTCCCACCCGTCAAGATGCCCCTGGCGTATTCTTCGGCGCGCCTGGCGGTCCGTTCAATGCCCCGCGGAAAGCGCCGAGCCATGCGTCCGGCCAATTCTCGCAACGACAGATAGCTGCGCGAGGACATCAATCGTGAAAGATAAGCGCTCATGGCGCCCACCGGTGGTGCGATCGACATGTCATTGTCGTTAAGGATGACGATCAGGCGCGATTTCAACGCACCCGCGTTATTCATCGCCTCATAAGCCATCCCGGCGCTCATGGCGCCGTCGCCGATGACGCAGATCACGTTACGGTCATCTCGCACCAGCCCATTCGCCCGGCGCTCCTCGTCGCTGGCGGCTGCATACCGAGCGTCCTTCAGATCGCGCGAAACAGCCATACCCAGACCAGCAGAAATGGAGGTCGAGGAGTGCGCCGCTCCAAAGGGATCGTATTCGCTCTCGGATCGCTTGGTGAAGCCCGACAGCCCGTCGCCCTGGCGCAAACTCCTGATGCGGTCGCGGCGCCCCGTGAGGATCTTATGCGGATAGGCCTGATGTCCGACATCCCACAACAGTCTGTCGCGCGGGGTATCGAAAACCGCGTGGATCGCGACCGTCAGCTCTACCACGCCGAGAGATGCGCCGAGATGGCCGCCCGTGACCGAGACCGCATCCACCGTTTCCGCCCGCAATTCGTCCGCAAGCAGCCTCAACTGTTCAGGGGAGAAATTGCGCAGATCGTCCGGATATCCGACCCGGTCGAGCAACGGGGTGCTGATAGCGTTCATCAAATCTCCTGTTCTCGATCAGCTTCGCCGGGCTGTCACGAAGTTGGCCAACGCTCGCAAGTTCGTCCCATGATGTCCAAATCCGTCGAGATGGGCAGCCGCCTGACGAGCCAACATATCGGCATGGGCGCGAGCCAATTCCAACCCAAGCACGGACACCATCGTCGCTTTGCCGGCCACTTCATCCTTGCCGGCAGTCTTACCGATCTCTGTTTCATCACCTTGGACATCAAGAAGATCGTCAGCGATCTGGAACGCAGCACCCAAATCACGACCATACGCCGCCATGACATGTCTCTGCTGGCTCGTCGCTCGGCCGAGGATTGCGCCCGATTCCGCACTGTATTGGATTAGCCGACCGGTTTTCAGCGCTTGCAACCGCGTTACCGCCGGTCCGTCGAGGGTCTGCCCCTCGGCAAGCATGTCGATCATCTGGCCGCCCGCCATACCCCGCGCTCCCGCTGCAGCCCCAAGCGCCACGACGAGTTCGCAGCGCGCCTGGGGGTCGGAATGGGTGTCGTGTTCTCCTAATATTTCGAACGCACGGCACTGCAACGCGTCGCCCGCCAAAATCGCCGTCGCCTCGTCAAAGGCCTTATGTGTGCTCGCTTTGCCACGCCGCAGGTCGTCGTCGTCCATCGCCGGCAGGTCATCGTGCACCAACGAATAGGCGTGCATCATCTCCACCGATGCAGCAACCCGCGCCGCACAGGTCTCGTTGACACTGAAGAGCGCTGCGCTTTCCATGACCAGGAAGGCTCGCAATCGCTTCCCGCCACCCAGCGCGGCGTAGCGCATCGCCTCGGCCAGCCGGCCTTCCGCTCCCTCGATGGGGGGCAGTAGAACGTCGAGAGCTTGCTCAACTGCCGTGGCAACACGCGCCATTTCTTTTTGAAGATCGGGCGTTGAACGGAAGCGATCAGGCGTCACACGCATCCTCGACGGCAGCGACTCCAACCACCGGGAGCCAATCCGGCAACGGTTATCACGTCGCTAACGGTTGCGCATGGTAACGCAGACGCGATCTTCTCAATTGTTGCAGATTTACCACGCATAGTGTGGTCTGGCGTCGATCCGATTGCTGCATCTATGAGGATACGCATAGCAGGCGCCGGGAATTGTCCCTATGTCAGGCGCAACAGCGAACAACCGCCCGGGGCATTTTTTGCGGCATTGCAGCAAAACGGCCTACCTGCCATACCCGAACCCCGAGTTGACGGGTCCGGTATCACTTGGGAGACTTTCTGCATGATTCGCGTCGTCCTCGCCCAGCCCCGCGGCTTTTGTGCCGGCGTGGAGAGGGCCATCGAGATCGTCGAGCGCGCGCTTAAAAAGTATGGGCCCCCGATCTATGTGCGTCACGAGATCGTACACAATCGCCATGTTGTCGAGGATCTGCGGACTCGCGGCGCAGTATTCGTCGACGAACTGGATGAGATTCCAATGGGCTCAATGACAGTGTTCTCCGCTCACGGCGTGGCCAAGCGGGTCGAAGAAGCCGCGGCAGAGCGGGGGTTGCCGGTAATCGACGCCACCTGTCCGCTGGTTGCAAAAGTTCATAACGAGGGTCGGCGTTATGCGCGTCAGGACCGGGAGCTTGTTCTGGTTGGCCACGCTGGCCATGCAGAAGTCGAAGGCACTATCGGCCAAGTGCCGGCGAAAGTGCATCTGGTGCAGACCGTCGACGACGTGGCCCTGCTGGACGTGAAGGACCCTGACAAGCTGGCCTACATCACCCAGACGACGCTTTCCGTTGATGACACTCGCGGTATTATTTCGGCTCTGACGACTCGCTTCCCCACCATTGTCGGGCCAGATGTGCGAGACATTTGCTACGCGACCCAGAACCGTCAGCAAGCCGTGCGGGACCTGGCGCATCAAGTCGACATCATTCTCGTCGTCGGCTCACGCAACTCTTCTAATTCGAATTGCTTGCGCGAAATTGGTCAGGAATTGGGCAAGCCATCGTATCTGATCGACGATGCCGGCTCCTTGCGACCTGAATGGTTCGCGGGGATCGCGTCGGTCGGCGTTACCGCCGGTGCGTCGGCACCCGAAATGCTGGTGCAAGGCGTGTTGGAGGGCTTGCGTCAGTTTGGCGAGATCGAGATTTCGACTCAGGATGGGGTGGCCGAGGACGTCCGGTTCCGATTTCCCTCACAACTCGTCGACGCATAGACCATTGTCGCATTGCATGATCCGGGCGTTTGGAGTTTCCGCCAGGCGCGATCATGGCTAAGGGAAGTAGAACACAATGACCGTCCCGTTGAACCAAGCGCTGCGTGTCGGTGCATATGTCGTCAAGCAGCACCTGCTAGGCCGCAAGCGGTATCCGCTGGTGCTGATGCTGGAACCGCTATTCCGCTGCAACCTCGCCTGCGCCGGGTGCGGCAAGATTGACTACCCGGCGGAAATCCTGAATCAGCGCCTGTCCGTTTCCGAGTGCCTTGAGGCCGTGGATGAGTGCGGCGCGCCTGTGGTCGTGATCGCGGGCGGGGAACCGCTGCTGCACAAGGAAATCGAGCAGATCGTGCAGGGTGCTATTGCCCGAAAGAAGTTCGTAATCGTGTGCACGAATGCGCTCCTTCTCGAAAAGAAGATGGACCTATTTCAGCCGTCAAAGTGGTTCTCCTGGTCGGTGCATCTGGATGGCGGACGAACCGAGCACGACATTTCCGTTTGTCAGGACGGTGTTTACGATCGGGCGGTCGCGGCGATCGCGGAATTGAAGCGCCGGGGTTTTCGCACAATCATCAATGCCACTCTGTTCAACACCGCCGAACCGGCAAAGGTGGCTGCGTTCTTCGATGACGTGATGGCGATGGGAGTGGATGGGATTTCAGTCTCCCCTGGCTATGCCTACGAGCGGGCGCCAGACCAGCAGCATTTCCTTAACCGGACAAAAACCAAGGAGTTGTTCCGCGGTATTTTCAGTCGGCAAGGCAAAGGGGCATGGAAAAAGAATTGGTCGTTCAATCAGTCATCGATGTTCTTGGATTACCTTGCCGGCAACCAGACCTTCCACTGCACACCCTGGGGCAACCCGACCCGCACCTACTTCGGTTGGCAGCGCCCTTGCTACTTGTTGGGCGAGGGCTATGCGAAATCGTTCCAGGACCTGATGGAGACCACGGACTGGGATAAGTACGGCACCGGTAACTATGAAAAATGCGCCGACTGCATGGTCCACTCCGGCTACGAGGCCAGCGCGGTGGCGGAGACCGTTCGCAAACCCTGGGCCGCGGCGGCGCAGGCGATACGTGGCATTCGCACTGAGGGCCCGATGGCACCGGACATTCCTCTGGATAAGCAAAGGCCTGCCGAATACGTGTTCAGCCGGCATGTCGAGACTGCGTTGAAGCGAATCCGTGCCGGTAAAAAGCCCATTGAGGAAGTGGCCGACGCTGCGGATTAGCGTGGATTGGCGGTGTGGTTCACCGCTGACACGCATTTTGGGCATGCTGGCGCCCTTGCTCTTTATCGGCGCCCGTTTGGCTCTGTCGCTGCTATGAATGCGGCAATGGTGGCGCGATGGAATGAGGTGGTGTGCCCTAACGATGACGTCTGGCATCTCGGCGACTTTGCTCTAAGGATTGGAGTTGCCAAGGCGGGGACTCTTCTGCGCTCATTAAACGGACGCAAGCGCCTGATTACCGGCAACAACGATCCACCCGAGATTATTCGGCTAAGTGAATGGTCCAGCGTCCAGGCTTACGCCGAGATCACAGTCGAATTGCATAGGCTCATCCTGTGCCACTACGCCTTCCGCACCTGGAATGGCATGGCAAAGGGCACGCTGAACCTCCACGGCCACAGTCACGGTCGGCTCAAACCACTGTCTCGGCAAACGGATGTCGGGGTCGATTGCTGGGATTTTCGGCCCATCGCAGTTTACCAAATCCGCGGCGCCGCACGCTCACCTTAAGGCGCGACTTTCTGGCGTTAGCCCAGCCGCGATTTAGTTGCAGATGCATCCATCGGTCGGACCAGGGGCCTTGCGGACCAAGTGGTGGTCGATCCATTCAGCCACCAAACGACGTGCCTCGTTGATCGAGGCCTCTGGATGATGAATTCGGTACAGCGCAGTGCAGGCTTGAAAAGCCGACATGTCGTCCGACCCGATTTGGCGCAGTTCACTGTATGCCGTTATCACAGCTCGTTCGCACCGGCGACCGATTTGGCTTTCCTGCTCCATCGCGGGAAGCGCTCCTAATTGCGAGTCATTCGCATATCGTTGAAGCATAATCAGTCTCGTATCGAACGGCAAGGGCGATCCTGTACCGTCAGCCATTCGTGACCTGGAGAAGGACCGATCCTCCAGGTCACAGGGTGGAAGGCGTGAGCCGGCTAGATATGGGTCAAAAGAGATGTTGAAGGATGATCGTTCCTAGTCGGTGCGCCTCGAACGCCGGCATGACAACCGTCCTTGCGGGTTTTCTTGGAGGATCGCTAAGCCTCCTACTCTGACGCGGGCTTATCGGTTCCTGGGGCGGGCCTTGGCGAATGATCGGACACCGCTTCGGGCGTCGGCTGGTTTTTCGCGATCGCCCCCGTCATAGGAATGAAGAACACGCCGATGTCCCGGCGGGAATGGATCTTTCCGTCAGTATCCTTGGAATAGATATACAGCACCTGCCCGCGCTTGAACGGCTGACCGATGGGAATGATCATCCTGCCACCGGGCTTCAGCTGCTTGAATAGATCGGGGGGTGCAAAGGTCGCCGCACAAGTGACAATGATAATGTCAAAGCCGCCGTCGACCTCCGGCCAGCCGTAGTAGCCGTCGCCGACCCGGCTATGCACGTTGGTGTATCCGATCGGCGCGAAGATCTTTCCGACAGCCTTGCCCAACGGTTCGATAATCTCAATCGAGTAGGCGGTTTTGACGATCCGCGACAGCAGGCTGCTCTGAAATCCGCTCCCGGTCCCAACCTCCAGTGTGACCTCGCCGGGCTGCGGTTTGCAGACCTGCGTCATGTACGCCTGTCCGAGGTAGTCGGATAGCGCCGACCCGTAGCCCAATCCCCAGGGCTTCGGGTTGTCTTCATAGGCGTCCCCCGGTGTCGCACGATGATCGGGATACTCGTAGTGAAAATACTCCCGGGGCACCGCCTGAAACGCCGCCAACACAGCTGGATCGGCGTTGCCGAGATGATCCTTCAGATAGGCCTCGATCCGCTTCATTGCAGCCGGCTTGCGCTGCTGGATGGCGTCGAACTGCCCTTCGGTCAGGCTAACTGGCCGGCCGGATTCACGCATCGCCTGCTCAAACTCGGCTCTTGTCCAGACCGGCGCCGAACGGGCGACCGGCGATAGCACAGATGTCACTGCGGCAGCGGAGATCACTCCGCGACGCGTGATGGTAGTGAGATTTCGTGCCAAGCCAAATTCTTCCTCAATGCCGGAAACGCAACCAAGGCGATGCCATATAGAATCGCCGCGCACAAAAGAACCCTGCTGAACCCTGCCTCACGCGCAATGAGGTTGGCCAGGGGTGTCGCTACGACGGAAAACGCGCCGTTCAGACCCCATGCCCAAGGCAGGAACCCACTAGTCCCCGCTCGATTTAATCCTAGGGGAAACGGCAGCCCAAGGGCGATCGAAACCGGTGCGATAGTCCCAAGCAGCAGCACTGCACGAACTGCGAACGGCCAGTCGAGCGTGGCTAACGTGGCCGGTTCCAAGAGCAGCATTACCGCGGCGCACCACACCAACACCACCCCGGCGGCCATTGCCATCCCCTGCCGTGGCCTCGCGTCGAACCACGGCGAGCACAGACTCCCGAGGCCAGAGAATATCAGCATCCCGGTCAGCACCATCGCGAAACCATTAGCGCGGTCGCCGAGCCAGAAGCTGCCTTTTTCAATCAGATAGATTTCGATGAACAGGAAACCTAGCGCGAGAGCCGGAAAATAAATGACCGACCGCAGCACCCCGGCGCGAGAGGCCCGGATCCGCCCCGGCGCCGCAAGCGGCACCAGCAGAACGACTGTCGCGATCACAACCGCCTGGGCCAGAACCGCGAGGTTCACCAGTGCTCCGACCTCCGCCTGCGGCAGAATCTCTAGCCGCTCCAGGATGGTGCCGATGCGGTCCAGCCGCAGCACAGCATAGAAGAAGGGCTGGTCGAGCGTGATCGGAGAAAGATTGAATTGCTCCCATGAAGCCGTGGGCTGGCCGGACAGGACGGCCCCTGCCTCATCTGCGATCGCATCGTCCGGACCGTTGGACTCGACCTCGCCTTTGTCGAAAGAAACCGCCGGCAGGTCGTTGTAGAGACCAGCCCGCCCCTTCGCGACATTAATTCCCGGATACCAGGACAAGTCGAAGGACCGATCGTCGCAGAACTTGCGCGCGATTTCGATCGTCGTAGCACTCCAGCCATCGCGAGCCACCAGGATGCGGACACTCCAGGCGGACCGGTAAACAAGGACGTGGGCGGCCGGGTCTGCGATCCCGACGGTGAGTAGTGCGGCGCGCACAGTTGCGAGCATCCTCAGCGCATACACCGGGAAGTCTCGAATCGAGACCGGGATCGACACGATTCCATTGGGCGCCAGCACGCCCAGATACGAAACAAGTGCCTCCTGCGTGAAAGCGGTCGCATTGGTTTCTGCTGCGTCGAGGAAGTCGGCGGACAGGTCCACGACGTCATAAATGCCTCGATTGGCACCGGCCAGCGGTCCATTCCCCTTGATATCGATTTTGGGTAACGCTTCGACCGGCGGGACCGGTCCGAGCCCGTAGCGGATAGCGCGCAGCATTTCCGGCTCCGGCTCGAGCACGCGTAGCTGCGACGCTCCGAGCCGAAGCACCTCCTGGATTCGAAATCCGCCGGATGCACCGGCAAGCATGACCCGTGCATGCGGGATCAATTGGTAGGGGAGAGCGTCCAGCGCTGCCGTTGCATAGCCAGACCGGATCGGAAGGTCTCGCGGCAGGGCAGCGATGCGGTTGCCGTCCCGGTAAAGCCCATAGCTTCGCGGCGGCCCCTCGACTCCGAGCATGCCCGCATCGTTCGAAATGTCAGTGTCCACGCGTTCGGTGAAATCGTCGAGGAGTGCATAATCGCCACGAGGCGAGTTGACCGACGCCAAGATCCTGGCATCAGGCGTGTGCAGCGGTGCGTAGATCGCCTTGAAATCGTTATATTCCGCCTTATTGTCCAGGAGCAGCACACTATCTGCGGCAAAAAGCGCGACCATCGCCGCCACGATCGCCCCGATCCGATGCGGGCCTGCGACGAAGAAAGCCGACGCGGCAAGCGGTACCATCAACATGGGGACCAGGTTGAATGCGTGCACCATGTACATCATCGCCAGGACGCCGGCTGCACCGGCACCGGCCCCCGTCAGGTCAAATGCATAGACCCGGCCAATCCGGTTCGCGTTGAGCACGAAGCTCAGGCTGACGAAGAGACCGGCCAGAAAAAAGAATGGCAACAGTGCGGCGTAATATCCGCCGATGTTCCAGATCTGCGGCTGCCAGGTCACGGGATTTTGCAATTGCAGCGGGTTGAAAGGATTGGTCGTCGTAAAGCGGTATCCCGCAGCGGCTGTCAGCACTAGCGCGGTCGGCAGCGACGCCATTAAAATCGACGCTCTACGGACGAAAAGATCTCGCCAAAGTGCAAGAACGACTCCACTAAGAGCGAAGCCCACCATGACGATCGAGATGACCCAGTAGCCATATTCCGACCACTTGGCGACCGCGAAATAGCGCGTGAGCGCGATTTCATACCCCACCGCGCCGGCGGAGACGAGAAACAGCGGTATCAGGTTCATCGCCAGACGTGCCGCCTCAGGAAATCATCGGTCACGCTATTGAAACGCACCGCATCATCGACGAACAGCGCATGGCCCGCATCGGTAAACACTTCCATCTCGGTATCCGGGCGGTTTCGCATCAGGTTTTCCCCCTGCGCTAACCAGCGTGGCCGAACGGCGTATAGCAACGGCACTTTGGTGGCGTAAACTGCCTCTCGCCAATACGATCTGGGCATTGGATAGGCCAGCAGCAAACGACTGGCCGCAGGTGGCGTTCGGAGGGTCGCTTCGGTGAGCCGGTCAAGATAGGCCGACGGCTGCGGGCGGTGGAACATGGCCCGAACAAATGTTTTCATCGACTCTGGGTAGCTCGGCGACCGGGTGCTCCGGCGCGGCCCTGATCTAAATGGCAGTGGAGCCGGGGCAGGCTCCTCGCCGACCGAGTTATCGACCAACACCAGGCCCGCCAGCCGGCTGTCGCCAGCAACATGGATAGATGCGAGTATGTCGAGCACGCCCAGCGACCAGCCGATCAGCACCACAGATTGGCTTCCCAGGCGGCCGATTAGCTCAGCCACGTCGCGACCACGACGTACGGGTTCGTAGCCGCCGGCAGGAGCAGCGGAATCCCCCTGTCCGCGCGGGTCGAACGCCACGACGTGATAGCGGCGCGAAAAAGCCTGGATCTGTGGCATCCAGATCCAGGCAGGCATGGTCCAGCCTGGAACGAATACCAACGTATGTGCGCCAGACGGCCCTGCCTCTAGGTAATGCAGGCGCACACCGTCACTGGACAGGAAGAAATGATCGGTCACGCCACTCGGCAGGGATTGAGCCAAACACGGCGTGGCCAACGGACCAAGCAACAGACTCGCAACCAGGAACAGCAGGCGCATTCCTGTCAGAAGACCTGCCAGGATGCACTGGTCAACCAGAAAATCAAAACGGAACCGCTCTCGCCTCTCAAGTCACCCTCGACCTAGATGATCAGGTACAGGACCAACACGAACAATCCCCAGAAAGGGGCTACAATCAACGTGGCGGTTAGGATACCCCGAGCCGCCACCAACGGACGCGTCTGGCAGTGGAACTGATCAGCGCCGGAACATTCAATCATTGATTCCGCGACGTCGGGCGCGTCGGAACGGGCTAGTTCAACCTCGGCGGTCCGCGCATGCATCTGAGGTTCCCCTGCGGGCAGAGCATTGTCCTTTCGGTGGCAATACGCTTACTCTCAGGGAACAGTTCGTATCCAAACCAGTTGTAAAATACAACTGTTTGTGAAAATTAAACACGCAGGGGCTATGTTGTTCCGGTGCTCCCGAAGCCGCCCGCGTTGCGCGTCGTCACCTCTAGGCTCTCAACCTCACGCCATACCGCTCGGCTTACAGGGGCCAAGACCGCCTGAGCGATGCGAGCACCGCGCTCAACGAGGAAGGGCTCAGTGCCGGCGTTGAGCACGATCACCCCGATCTCGCCTCTGTAATCCTCGTCAATAGTCCCAGGCGAGTTCGGCAGCGTGATGCCGTGCCGGAGAGCGAGGCCGGAACGCGGGCGAATCTGCAGTTCATACCCGGGCGGCAGCGCGATGGACAGTCCGGTCGGGACCAGCGCGCGCTCGCCCGGCTGCACGAAGATCGGGTCATGGACTGCTGCGATCAGATCCATCCCGGCCGCGCCGGCGGTGGCATAAGATGGCAGTGGCAGGCCCTCGGCGTGAGGTAAGCGACGGACAAGGACAGGAATCGACATAGGACTATTGTGCCGCGCACCCGCTC
Source organism: uncultured Alphaproteobacteria bacterium (assembly GCA_963819345.1). Classification (GTDB taxonomy): domain Bacteria; phylum Pseudomonadota; class Alphaproteobacteria; order Acetobacterales; family Acetobacteraceae; genus Rhodopila. The sequence continues at coordinate 46,405 of CAWFVX010000003.1, read as the reverse complement.
CGGGCCGCAAGCGGGTGGAATTGGATAGAGGCGCCGGAAAGCTTAATCGGCCAGCCGTGCGGAGTTCCCCCATCGGCATTGCCCGCGCCATTGTTCGCACGTCAAGTGCCTGTTCATCTGTTAGATCCTTGGCCACGCACGGTCGTTCCAAGTCAATCGAAAAATATTTGCAACAACGCCAACCGTACCCGCTGGGAATGTGCAACGGCTTTATGCAATACGACGGCCAGAGTTGTCCATTCCGACCGAGGGTGGTTCTTGCCGAACGTTCGGCGATCTCGGTCAATGATGGCCAATTTTCGTTACAATTGAAACGTACTGCTTAGCTCGGTCAAAGTCTATTCGATCACCGAAGACGACTTCGCCAGTTGCCGGAGGACGAACTTCTGGATCTTCCCTGTAGACGTCTTCGGAATGTCGCGGAAAACAAACGTCTTCGGGACCTTGTATCGTGCCATGTGCTCCCGACAGAAATCACGAAGCTCTTCGGCGGTGACTGACGCCCCGCTCTTCAGTTCGATGAACGCGCAGGGAGTTTCGCCCCATTTCTCATCGGGTTGCGCCACGACTGCGGCATTCATCACCGCGGGGTGTCGATAGAGCGTCTCCTCGACCTCGATCGAGGAAATGTTCTCGCCGCCCGAGATGATGACGTCCTTTGACCGGTCGCGGATTCTCACGTACCCATCCGGCTCTGCCACGGCGAGATCCCCGGTATGGAACCATCCGTTAGCGAACGCCTGTTCGGTCGCGGATGGATTCTTCAGATAGCCCTTCATGGTGATATTGCCGCGAAACATAATTTCGCCCATCGTTTCGCCATCCCACGGAACGGGTCGCATAGTTTCGGGGTCGAGGATCACCATCGCCTCTTGCAACGGCGATCTTACGCCCTGACGCCCGTTGCGCTCGGCCCGCCTATCCACGGGCATGAAACTCCAGGATTCGTGCTTAGCGCAGACACTGGCCGGCCCATAGGTTTCCGTCAGCCCATAGACGTGCGTCAATTCGATCCCGATCTGTTCGGCGCCTTCGATGATCACGGCGGGCGGCGCTGCACCTGCGATCTGACCGGCGATGCGATGATCGATCCCGGCGCGCAGATCCGCGGACGCGTTGATGAGCATCCCATAGACGATCGGCGCGCCGCACATGTGGGTGACATGGTTGTCGCGGATGGCGTCGAGCATCGCCTTCGCCTCGACCCGGCGCAAGCAAACATTCACGCCCGCTCGCTCCGCGATCGTCCAGGGAAAGCACCAGCCGTTGCAGTGAAACATTGGGAGGGTCCAAAGATATACCGCATGGTGCGGCATGCCCCAGTTCAGGATATTGTTCACCGCGTTCAGATGCGCGCCCCGATGGTGGGTGACTACCCCCTTCGGGTCCCCCGTGGTACCAGATGTATAGTTGAGCGCGATCGCATCCCATTCGTCGCCGGGGTTCTGCCAAGTGTAATCAGGATCGCCCTCCAGCAAGAATGATTCGTACGCGGTTTCACCTAGAAGCTCGCCTTGCGGGTGAGTTGGGTCATCGAGGTCGATGACTAGCGGCTTGTCGTCCAGCAACGCCAGGGCGGCCTCGATGACCGGCGAGAACTCACGGTCGGTAAGGAGAGCCTTGGCGCCCCCGTGGCGCAACTGGAAGGCTATTGCATCCGCATCGAGGCGGGTGTTCAGCGTGTTCAACACCGCACCGCACATCGGCACACCAAACGCCGCCTCGTACATCGGCGGTGTGTTGGGGGCCATGATGGACACGGTATCGTTCTTGCCTATGCCCCGCCGGGACAACGCCGAAGCCAGCCGCCGGCATCGTGCGTAGGTCTCTTTCCAGGTCCAGCGTTGATCGCCATGCACGACCGCCAGTCGGTTGGGATAAACGGCGGCGGCGCGCTCGATAAATGTCAGCGGCGTCAGCGGGGCGTAGTTCGCCTGATTCTTCGGCAGGTCGTCGTACGGATTGGTCATGTGCGGCGGCTTCCCTCATGATCCGGTAGTTCGGATCACCCGCCGAGATAACCCTCAACCGACTAAGCCTGCAATCCGGGGGTCGTGTCGAGAGTTAACCGCATCTATCTATCCGACGAAATTCGGCCAGGAGGCCGCGTTCTTCATCGGCTCGACCGGAAAGATTCAGATGAATGGTGTCTAATCAAAACAACCTCTCAGGCACGTGTCCACCGCAACCTGCGACCCACTCAGGCATCGGCCTATTCAAGCTACAGCCGCCTCGACTTCGCGCCCGCGACCGCATGACGTAAATTCCTCCGCCAGGGAGGGGTTCTGACCAATCCTTAGGCGGTATACGCCTTTCGCCGCATCGATCAGCGCGCCGTTCCTGCCCAGCGCATGATCTCCCATCTCGACGATACGCAGGTTCGGCCATATTCGCGGCCGAATTCGAAGGATCTCGGCAAAGATCTCGTGACCCGAGCAATCCGGGACGGCCTGAGCGATCAGCAACGCCATCGATGCAGACGATCGCGAGACGCCGGCATGGCAATGCACGAGCAGATGCGCATCTGCTGCGGGTTCACGGTCAAGCCCGCGACCGAACGCTAGTAGCTGCTCTATATGGAACGCCATCGGCGCGACCGAATCAGGGCGGTCCTCGATCACGTCGTGGAAGCGAAGCTCAAGTTTGTCATGCTCGCCAAAGGTCCCGAACACTTCGGGCACCGGCCACTCCGGATCGAGGATGGAAAGAACGTGACTAACACGCGAGCCGCTGTGTCCGGAAAGCTCGTCCAGGCCGCAGACGGTAATTCGAAACGGAAGTTCCATGGGGTGCTCCGACGTTCAGGCGCGAAGCCGCGTAGGGTCAGAAAGACCTAGCGAGCGGCTCCGTCAAGTTACCGTTCAACAACGAGGTATGGGGGATTTTCTTTCATTCGTAGTTTGTTCGGGACCGAAGAATCCGATAATTCCGGATCGGGCATGTTTTCGCCGACGGTCACCGAACCCGTGAAACTGGGAAGGCCACGGCCCTCGCATCGCCGGAGCCCGGCCGGAACGCCTGCAACTCCCGCGAAATCCGCTTACACGCGTCCACTGCCAGCCGCCCTAGCTCCACGGCATCCGCTTCTGTTACATTATCCTTCAACCGCACCAGGCAGAGACTAGCCGCGACCGCACCAGGCGCATGGAAAATCGGTGCCGAGATGCCGACCAGGGCCTTGTCGATATCGCTGGCCACCAGATACCCGGTCTTCCGGATCACCCGCATCGCGTCGCGAAACTCTAACCAGTTCTCTCCCAGTCCAGCCGCGGCGATCGCGGTCTGATGGTTCAGCGCCAAATTGCGTAACTGATACGTCGGCAAATGCACCAAGATCACCCGCGACGGAGACCCCTGGAATAATGGAAACGGCCGCCCCCGCTCCATGCTCATAGTGATGTTTGGATCGGTCTTGTCTTGCAGCACGCTCAGCACGCGCAACCCGTAAAACGCGCACAGCAACTGACCGTCATTCACGGCCTCTCGCAGTTCCGCCACCACCGGGGGGACGATCTGCAACAGCGGGTCGGCCAGCCTGATGCTGCGGTCGAACTCGATGAACCGAGGCCCGAGCACATACCCGGCCCCCGAAACCGGCACCAAAAACCCAGCGTCGCCTAATGCTCGGACATAACGATAGACCGTGGCACGCCCAAGCGCCAAGCGTTCAACGAGCATATCCGCGGTCCACACGGGCATCTCCGGCGTGAAAAGGTCGAGTATCCCAAGCACGCGCGCAATGCTCGTATCACCTTGCGCTGGGTGGACTAGTTCGGAGGGGTTGCCGGGATCCATACCATCACCCTGCCGGATTGAACCGCGAGTTACGTCCGCCGTGCACGGTGTTCCAGCGCACGCCGAACTGGTGCGTGCCGCTGCTCAACAGCAAAATCGGCACCAAGGAGATGGCGACGATCAAGGCGGGATACCCGGAAATGTTCCGCCGCTGCCAGGAGACATTCGCCTGCTTCCTGCACACGCCGGATCCGCGCGGCACGTTCGAGGTTTCCGAAGCGGAGCGCGAGGCATTCTGGGAAATGCGGTAGGCTGAACCCGGCTTCGGCATCTGGCAGGGCAACTTCCGCGACATCCTGACCGACCGTGAGACAAACGCGGCGCTCAGCGCCTTTGTCGCCCGGAAGATCCGCCAGCGAGTAAAAGACCCAGCAACAGCAGAAAAATTAATCCCGAAGAACCACGGCTTTGGGACAAGACGTGTCCCTTTGGAGACCAAGTATTACGAAGTTTACAACCAGGACAACGTGAAATTGGTGGATATCTTGGAATTGCCGATCGAATGTGTCACTGCCTCAGGCATCAAGACCAACGAGGCTGAACTCGCCTTCGACATCATCATTTACGCAACAGGTTTTGACGCCGTGACAGGTAGCTTCGACCGGATCGACATTCGCGGCGCCGGCGGCGAATGGCTGAAGGACCGGTGGGAGAACGGGCCAGAAACCTACCTCGGCGTTATGGTCAACGGCTTCCCGAACATGATGATGCTGATGAGCCCCCATACCGCGCTTGGCAACATCCCCCGCAGCATCGAATACAACGTCGATTGGCTGACAGGATTGATAGCGCACGCCCGGGACCACGACTTGACACGTCTGGAGGCCGCAACAGCGGGAGTGGTAACCTGGACCGATCACGTCAAATCGCTGGGCGTTGGTCTTTTGTCCAACGAGGTGAACTCGTGGATGACCGGAGTCAACACCAACGTCGTGGGTAAGCAGGTCCGCATCATCAGCCGCTACAGCGGCAGCGCGCCGGCTTATCGCGAGAAATGTGACGACGTGGCGGCGAAGGGCTATAGGGAGTTGGCGCTGAATTAGACGGTGATCGCAGCGGTGGGCTTAATAAGAGCGGTTGGTCTGGGCATCGGGGCCCGCGCCAGCCTGCAGCTGAGTTCGGTCGCTCGACAGCGCATCGTCAAGCGACAATCGCCTTTGAATGACGACGCGATCGCTCATCGAGAACAATAACCCAGCGCTGCCGAGGCCGATTGCGACCCCAAGATAAAGCCCCCCGATTATGTCTGATACGAAGTGATAATTTCCTCCGATCAGTCCGATGACAACCATACCAACTATTGCGGCCCAAAGAATGCGCAGCTCGGGCCAGATGAGCCAAAGGAGGGTAGCCGCGGTGGTGATGACCGAAGTGTGCCCAGACGGAAACGATTCCCAACCCTGACCGCCGTGGAATGGGTTAAATTTGTATACCCCGTCGCGGATCCAGGACGGATTATCGCCTAGCCAGCTTTCAGGCCATGTTCGCCCAAACACCGTCTTGATCTGATGATTTATCCCGAGCGTGACGACAACCGACAGGCAGAGCGCCAGAACTGCGCGCGCGCGAACTTTGGGATGCCACCCTACCGTCGCGGCAGAAGCCGCGAGCACGAGCACTAAAAGAGCGAGTGGCCCGATCGCCTCAGCTGGACCGGCCATAAGGCTGAAAGGGCCAACTGGCAGCAGATGACCATCACGATATAAGCTCAACCAAGCAAAGCGCGCATCCCCGAGATGTTCGTGCACCCAGGTGGCAACTGGCCGGTCGATAAGCCGCACCGAAACGACGACCAGAAAGGCGCAAGATATCGCCGCGCAAACTAAGCGTACTAGTGGCATTTGAAGTCTGTGTGGCACCAGCGTCTGCAGTGACAGGGTTTCCCTATGAGACATTAGTGCTCCTCAAAACTATCTTTCACGCTGCGAGTGTCGCGCAAGCTGTGAGCCAACCTTTGGCCTTTCGGGCAACATAGTAAGCTCTCAATCAACGAGTTGGATCGTGGCGGATTTCTATGGAATTGAGGATTTGCCCCTGAACCCTCAAAGATAGCCAAGGCCAATCGAGCGGATGATCTAAGAAAGTCTTTGCCCGGCAGGCGCCATGGGGCGTCTCGAAAACCGCTGTGTCACTTCCGCGCCCGTCTTCGGAAGCAAGGATGTTGATTACGATCTAGTATCGTACATCATCGCTAAAAAAGTTGCAACCGTATCGTTAATCCTAACAACTGTTTCGATCAAATGCCACCTCTGCCGTGAGTCGCGCAGTACGTCGAAAGTGAGTAACTCTTCATAGCTTCGTGCCAACGGTATTCAAGATATATAGCATCGAAAGATATGTACGATATCAGCACGATCATCAAACTTTTTCCGTCTTTGGATTCATGCTTTTCGAAATAGCCTGCTCAAGATACTCCCTATCATTTGCAAGGTTCGCTCCGGGTTTGACGTGGCTCATCATCCAGTGTACCCGCGACCGTTCTAAAGCCCGAACAACCTATCGCCAACCCCGCAACCGCGTAGCGGCGGCCCGCATATCCTCCTCGGAGCCGCAGTAGCTGAACCTGACAAAACGGTTGCCGCGGGTCCGGTCGAAATCCACGCCGGGACTGGCGGCGACTCCCGCCTCGTCCAGCATCCGAGCGCAAAACGCAGCGCTATCGTTGGACCGGTCGCCGATGTCCGCAAACAGGTAGAACGCTCCCTCGGCGGCGGACAGTCGGTCGAACCCCGCACTTGGCAACTCGGTCAGAAGATGGTCACGAGACCGCCGGTATCGCGCGACGTTGGCCTGCAACTCGGCATGACAGTCAAATGCCGCCTCGGCTGCTATCTGCGAAATATACGGCGCGCTGATGAACAGGTTTTGTGCCAGGCGCTCTACCGGGCGTACCATTTCCGGTGGCAGCACCAACCAGCCAACCCGCCAGCCAGTCATCGAAAAGTATTTGGAGAAACTGTTAACTACAACAGCGCTGCCGCTGAACTCGGCGGCCGAGGCAATGGGACTGTCGTAATTCAGGCCGTGATAGATCTCGTCGCTGATAAGTCGGACGCCATTGCGGTCGCACCAGAGTGCGATCGCAGCCAGTTCGTCCCGGTGCAGCATCGTGCCGGCAGGATTGCACGGGCTAGCGACGATCACACCGTCCGGCGGCGGATCAAGCGCCGACAGCATCGCCACGCTGGGCTGAAACCGCGTTTCTGGCCCCGCCTCCAGGATTACCGGGACCATACCCAACGCTGTTAGGATGTTGACGTAGGGAGGGTAGAATGGTGCCGTCATAGCAATGCGGTCGCCCACATCGAACGCGGCGAGGAACACCAGAGGGAATCCCCCTGACGCACCGACCGTAACGGCTATCCGCTCTATCGGGAGGTCAAGCCCATACCAAAGCAGCGCATGAACAGCGATCCGCTGCCGCAAGGACCGCAGGCCGAACGCCTCGGTGTAACCGAGGGGATGACCCGAACGAAGGGCAGCCTCGGCGGCAGCGACCGCACCGACAGGCGCGCCGGTGCCAGGCTGGCCCACCTCCATTCGTATAACGTGCGGCGCGCCCCCCGGTAGTGCGACCTGCCGGGCGTTAGCGGCTGCAATGACATCCATTACCAGGAAAGGCGGCGCCGATGCACCTTTGCCGATCTTCAACGCCATTGACTCACTCCCTAGTCACTGCTGCCCGTAAAGCGCTCTCTTCCGGCCGCGCTCCGCCACGCAATCCTGCGACATCTAACATCACGAACGATGCGCGCTGGTCCGGCGGCCGGCAACTTTGTCCAAGCGTCACAGACAGGTCGAAAAAATCCGACGGGCAGGCCGGCTCAGTTGGCTCCCATTGCCAATCCTGATTCACGCGGATCGTTCGCCCAGCGGCACTCGCTGTTCTCCCCTGGTAGATATCGACCACAAGCGATTACATTCGCCCGTCCCGGATCAGGGGCCGTCACGCTCATGGGCTGATTGGTCTTCAACGTATTTATCAACGCGAGCGCAACCGCTAACGGCGCACCCTCCTGCCCCGATCCGCCAGCCGCAGCTCGAAAGGCCTTAATATTGTCATTCCAAATCAGGCCAGCCGACAGCAAGGGTGGAGGCACGGCAGTGGGCGACGCCGCGGCCAAAAAGCCAAGGCCAGGTAGGATCCGCCCGGTACCAAACAGGTTGTCCATGGTCAGCGCGCATGCCACAGCGTTTCCCGACCGATCCATGGTCACGAAACTAGTCGAGGCCGGAAACGGCGAGCCGCCACCTGCGGGCAAGTCTTTCGTCGCGAGGGCCTCGGTAGGCGTAAGCCCGCCAGCACGATATCGCGAAACCACCGCCAGGTAATGCGCGACCGCTCCAGCGACGTCGTTCGGATTCTCGGCCAGCACGTCAAACGCCGCCACCGCCGCCAGGCCGCCGTCGGCGGGCGGTGGCAGGAACGCGACTTTATCTGCCTGAAAGGGGCGAACCAGCGGCGGCGCCAGCTTCGGCAGCGCGGCGCGTAGATCAGCCAGCGCGATCGGACCGCCGGCATCCTCCGAAGCGCGCGCTATCCGCTGAGCCAGAGCGCCCTGATACATGTCGCCCACGCCGGAGACACGAAGTTGCGCCAGCGTCCCCCCAAGATCTGGTTGGCGAAGAATCTGGCCCTCGGTCAACGGCACGCCATCTTGGCTGAACACCGCGCGGGCATTGGGATCTGCCGTCAGGGGCCCTGATACCAGGGCGATATCCTTTGCTAACGCTCGCGAAGTTGGCACGCCGGAGCGGGCCAGTTGTTCGGCCGAACCGAGCAGCGATTCGAATGGCACCAAACCGTAGCGGGCGTGAAGCAGAAACAGGCCGCGCGCCATCATCGGCACGGCAGCTGGTCGATCACCCTTCGTTTCGGCAATAGCAGGCGCCAGCGGCGTAAACATCACTGCCTCGGGTTCGCCCCGATTTGGCGAGTTCGCATTGGGCGCGTATGCGATACAGGCGCCGCCGCCTCCAAGACCGGCGCGCGACGGAAGCGTGACCGCCAGGGTCAAGCCCACAGCAGTCGCGGCATCGGCGGCAGTGCCGCCGGCCGACAAAACTTCCCTGCCTGCGAGCACGGCGCGCGGCTCATCAGCAACAACGCCACCCAGAAAACCGGCGATGTAACCCGGCTGTCCCGGCTGCGGGCCGCCGCGACCGAGGACCGTATCGGAGACCTTGCCCACGGTCGAACAGCCCGACACAAATACCAGTAGCGCCAGATAGGCCCCGACCGACACCAGACGCCTGGGCGATAGCCACATCGAGGCGGCCGCAAAATCGGTCATCGTGCCGCAACGCATGCGAACCATCCTGTGGGTCCAGTCAATCCTCGGATTCGCCAGTCCGAGGGACCGCGTTTCACCGTTAGAGGAGGGTGCCATAGACGGCTTAGCCATCAGCGGCAACCGCGCCCGGCACTTTGACTTGCGCAAGAAGTGTTCGCCTGCTTAACCGGGTGGCGTGCTCCTCCGAAGGACCTGAAATGATCCGCATGTCCCTTGCCCCCCGCCTGATAATCCCTGCCTTGCTATCGGGTGTAGTGCTATCGGGTTCGTTAGCGGCCCGGGTCGCTGACGCAGCCGAGTTCACGTCGAAGTCAGCGGGCGGAGATCGTGGCCATTGTGCGCGACGCTCTGAAACAGGACCCCTCGATCCTACGAGACGCAGTGGTAGCGTTACAGGCTGATGAGGGCGAACGGACGCAGGCGGCCACGCGCATGGCCATCGCTCACCACCAAGCGCAGCTGATAACTCCGGCTGATCCGGTGGCCGGCGATCCGCATGGCGACGTGACGATTGTCGAGTTTTTCGATACCCGTTGCCCATATTGTCGCCGGCTGGAGCCTGTGATGGACAGTTTTCTGGCAAAGGACCGCAAAGTACGGTTGGTCTACAAAGATCTGCCGATCCTGGGGCCGGCCAGCGTTCTGGGCACTAAGGCACTTTTGGCGGCACAGAAACAGGATGCATACGGCAAGATGCGGGAGGCAGTGATGAAGCTGCCGCCTGATACAACGCTGCCGCAAATCGAATTAGCGGCACGTGCCCTTGGGCTGGATTGGCCGCGAATGTCGCAAGATATGCAGGATCCGGGGGTGCAGGCGCGGATCGATGCGAACGTCAAACTGGCGCATGATTTAGGCATCCAAGGAACCCCAGCGTTGATCATCGGGAACGACCTCGTGCCGGGAGCAGTCGAGTTACCGGATCTGCAAAAAGCCGTGGCGGACGCCAGGCGGGGCTAGAGGCTATCAACCGATACACCTGGTCGGCAGGTGGAGGCTGCTCGTGGAACGCATTCAGACGCGAGGTTACGGCTAGCCATTAATTTGATTTGGATCAATGCGGCTTCGCCGGAACGCGGATAGCAGTGGCGCCAAATTCTCGAATTGGGGTCATGCGATGCGTGCTTCAGACGTGATGACGACCAACGTGATTACCGTGACGCCGGAAACGTCCGTCCAAAGCTTGGCTGGGCTCGTGGGGAGGTACGGCATCAGCGGCGTTCCAGTCGTAGACGCAGCCAACACTCTTGTCGGCATCGTTAGCGAAGGCGATCTCCTATTCCGGACGGAGACGCACATCGAGCGGAGGACCGAGCAGCGGCGTTCAAGGTGGTTCGATATCTTTGCGCACGAACGCGATGCCGCGCGCGATTATATAAAAGCCCACGGCCGTAGCGTCGGCGACATCATGACCCGCCAAGTGACGACGGTGAGCGAGACAACCGAACTGCGTGAAATTGCCGAACTGCTCGAGTCCAAACGAATCAAACGAGTGCCCGTTCTCCGGGATGGAAAGGTGATCGGTATTATCAGCCGGGCTAATCTGGTGCGCGTTCTCGCAGCGGCAAAGACCCTGCCCGCGACCACCACCGAGATGGATGACCGTAGAATCCGGGAGTCACTTCTGACGGAGCTGCGGGGACAGACGTGGGCGAAAGTCTGGGCCGAAGACATCATCGTTCGAGACAATATTGTGCACATCTGGTGCTCGGATGATCGCCCAGAGTCGGAACGTCGCGCGCTTCGGGTCGCAGCGGAAAACACACCCGGCGTGACGGCGGTGGAAGAACACCTCGTCCCGGTGCCTGTCATCCCGATGGTATAGACCAGCGCCTGCAGGATTGCACCTCAGGGCTTCGTCGGGAACCGCAGCTGTCGACAAAAGGCAGCAATGCATTGGGTGCGTCACCTGTTCCTTTGCCTTTTAATCCGCTATCCGGGGCCGATAAGGAGCCTGCCATGACCTACCTTGTCGCCGACGACCTTCCCACCGCCCCCGCCGGAGAACGCTTTCGGTCGCTGCTCGGCCGCCCCGGCATCGTCCAGCTTCCCGGCGCCCACAACGGCCAGGCTGGTCTTCAGGCAAAGCGGGCGGGGTTCGACGGCCTGTATCTCTCTGGCGCGGCCATGACCGCGTCCATGGGCATCCCCGATCTCGGCATGATCACCGTCGACGAAGTCTGCTTCTTCATCCGCCAGATCTCCCGCGCCACCGGCCTTCCCCTGCTGGTCGACGGCGACACGGGCTACGGTGAGGCGCTCAACGTCATGCACATGGTCCGCAGCTTTGAGGACGCCGGTGCCGCCGCGGTTCACATAGAAGACCAGCTGCTGCCGAAGAAATGCGGCCACCTCAACGACAAGAAGCTCGCCGACGCGCATGACATGGCCGCAAAAATCGCGGCCGCCAGAAAGGCCCGCCGCCACCTCTACATCATCGCCCGAACCGATGCCGCCGCGTCCGAAGGCATCGACGGCTGCATCGCTCGCGCGAAGATGTTCGTCGAGGCCGGGGCCGACGCGATCTTTCCCGAGGCGCTGAACACCGCTGATATGTTCAAGGAGGTCGCCCGTCGCCTGCCCAACATCCCGCTGCTCGCCAACATGACCGAGTTCGGGCGCACCCCTTTCTTTACCGCCTCCGAGTTTGACGCGATGGGCTATAAGATGGTCATCTGGCCAGTCAGCAGCCTGCGCGTAGCGAACCGGGCTCAGGCGAAGCTCTACGCCGCCATCAAGAAGGACGGCGGAACGCAGAATATGGTTGATCACATGCAGACACGGTCGGAGCTGTACGCCACCATCGGCTATCACGACTATGAGGCGTTGGACGCATCGATCGTTACCACCATCGTCCCGCAGGCAATGCCGCAACGGGCGTAACCATCTCTTCCTGGCTTCTTATGGCTCCCTTCCCCGGCCAGTCATGACCCGGCTCTACGTCGGCAGCGAAATCTACCGGCATTCAAGCTACGGCCCGAAGCACCCCCTTGCGGTCCCGCGCGTCTCGGTCTGCACCGACCTTAGCCGCGCGCTCGGTTGGCTTCCTGACGCGGTTTACCTTGACGCGCCAATCGCAACCGACCAAGAACTCGCCCAATTCCACACACCTGCCTACATCGCGGCGTTACGCCAGGCGGAAGCGGATCAAGCCGTCACCGACGATATTCGCACCCGCTTTCGTATCGGCGCGGAGGGCAATGCCGTCTATCCCGAGATCTACCGGCGCCCCGCAATATCCGCCGGTGGCGTCATGTTGGCAGCGCGCCTGGCGGCGGAGGGACGCTTCGTGCACTGCCCCGGCGGCGGCACGCATCATGGGCGCCCCGACCGTGCTTCGGGTTTCTGCTTTCTGAACGACCCGGTGCTGGGGCTGCTGACGTGGCTCGACCTCGGCCTGGAGAACATCGTCTATCTCGACATCGACGCACATCACGGCGACGGCGTGCAGGACGCGTTCCACGACGACCATCGAGTGTTCACGATCAGCCTGCATGAGCGGGCACGTTGGCCGTTCACCGGAGCCGCGCACGACCGTGCCGGTGGTTCGGCGCGAAACTTCCCGCTGCCGGTGGGATGCAATGACTCCGAATTTGCCTACACGATGAACCACGCGGTACTGCCGCTGATCGAGGCACGCCGTCCCCAGGCAATCATGCTCCAGGCCGGCGCGGACGGCCTAGAGGAAGACCCGCTGGCAAAACTGTCGCTCTCCAACAACACGCACCGCGCCGTCGTCCAGGCGGTGATGCGGCTTGCGCCCCGTCTGGTCGTCTTAGGCGGTGGCGGCTACAACCCCTGGACTGTGGGCCGATGCTGGGCCCTGATCTGGGGGACCTTGAACGACTTTCCTATCCCCGACCGCCTGCCGCCAAACGCCGAGGCCGTGCTCCGCGCCCTGCGCTTCGACCGGGCAGCCGGGCGCAACCCGCCGGAGCACTGGTTTTCGACATTGCTCGACGCGCCTCGCGACGGGCTGATTGGCGACGAAATCCGGCAACTGACCAAGGAGAGCTTATCCGCATGAAACGGCGTATCTTGCTGGCGCTCGTCGCGATGTTGCCCTTGAGTGCTTGGGCGCAATCACCCGAACCGACTGGGCCGCAACCCGAACTGCCGAAAGAAAAGCTCGTAATCGTCGGCCATGGCGGCACCGAACATGTATTCAGTGTAGAAATGGCCACAACGGAAGAGCAGCAGACCGTTGGCGAGATGTTCCGCAAAAGCGTTGCCCCGGACGGGGGCATGTTGTTCGATTGGGGCTTTCCACGGTCCTCACAGATGTGGATGCGCAACACGCTGGTATCGCTGGATATGGTATTCATCAACGCCGATGGCACGATCCGCTCGATCGCCGAGGATACCACCCCACGTAGTCTGGCCGTGATCGACAGCCGCGGGCCAGTTCGGGCGACGCTGGAAATCGCTGCCGGAACAACAGCTAAGCTGGATATCCGAGTTGGCGATACGGTAAAGCAACGTATTTTCGGCAACGCGCCGTAGCAACACCGCGGGTCATGCGCTCAAAGACCTGGATTGCGACGGGCGTTGTTACTGCTGGCAAGGACCCGTCTGCGGAGAGCTAGACCGCCCGATTAGAGATTGTAGGAACCCGGCGTTCCAATGCACATATCCCCGTTGCAGGACACCAAGCTTCGCCCAAATCAGCACATGCGCGTCGACCAGCCGGTGAAACGGGATCGACGGAAACAAATGATGCTCGGCATGGTAAGGCATATCCCACATCAACAACCGCGCCGGCGCGCACGTCAGCGTGGTTCGAGTATTCGTCAACCCGTTCCGATCTTCTGTACAGCCCGTATATTCCACGAAAAGATACGCACGCAGTGGTGGTTGTCCCAACAGTTGCGGGCCGATCCAATACAACAACGGCGTCGCCCATCCGAACACCAGCCCCGTCGCAGCAGCACCGCCCGCCACGAGGAGTGTCATCGCCCGCACACTTCGGACGATCTTCGGCGCCGCGGCAACCGAGACAAATGGATACGCCCCGAGATCTCCGCGCCAACAATCCCACACGACCTTCAACCGTAACGTCCAGAACGGCACACCCAGCACCGCAAAACATACAAGCGCAGAGAGACCGGCGTCTCCGCCATCATTTCCGGATCCAACCCTTGGACGTGCGTGTGCCGGTGGTGAGCCAAATGATACGCGGTATAGAAATGCCTCTTCAGCAGTGGTGGACAGGACGTCAGCCAGCCGACGATGGCATTTGCCCGCCGCGAAGCGAAAGCGGTCTGATGCATCGTCTCAAACGCCGGTGCAAACAGCGCAACCCTGACCACCCCCAGCACGAACATCGGGGGCAGGACCATCCAGCCGGACGAAACTGCCACAAACCACCCTGCCGCGGCAAGCAAGCCCGCATGGATTGCTAGCCGTTCCCAGCCCTTTAGATCCGACCGGCCTTGCAGCACCGGAAGCTCCTGTTTGCTCAGCAGACGGTCGGGGTTTCCGGACATACGCCACCTCCTGCTCAACCCTTCGGCACAAACGACCCTCCCAGTTTGACATCCGGTCAAGTTGTGCGCGGACCACTGCTCGGTCTGCAAGCACGAGGCCATGGCGGTCAGTCAGCGCATAATAGACGACACCCCCACCGCATCATTCAGACCAGGATGGTTCAGCAGGAAGTGCAGCAGCGCATCCTCCGCCGCTTTGGGCTCCAGGCCATTCCCCAACTGCCAATCCACCTCAGGCGTTACCGTCACGACCATGGGGGCATAATCGGATCCTATCAGGCTGTTCAGCGCCATCCGCACTCGCATCCCGAGCCCCGGCCGGATCGGTTTGCCGTCGATCCAGACCGACGTCGCGATGACGTAGGCAGGGTCATTCGATCTCATGACCCGCCACGCGCTGAGTGTCCCGCCGCCCTGGTCCAGCCAGTTCTCCTGAATTCCTTCGGTTCGGGCGCCCGCCACCATCTTCCGTCGAGCAGACATCAAAGGCGCTGCGGTAGAGCGCGGGGAAAACGCCTGCCAACTCATATCTAATAGCACGGCGCCGCATACGACGCCGCTGGCTCCTGACCATTCCTCCTTCGGTCAAGGCCCCCGGCTGTATTTGGCAGTCCGGCCCCACGTCGACGCGGGATGGCGTGACCACAGGCGTCGCGGCGGTCATCGTGAAGCCTGCCCCAACGACCGGACCGATCGCTGCGACCATCGCGATCCCCACGACGACCGGGAAAATTCTCCGCAGTGAAACACCGGGCGCACGATGTGCTACGAAGCGCGAGGTTAATCGTGCCGAGACCTCATCCTCCCGAAACGGAAGTCCGAGCGCGATCAACAACAAATTGACGAGCGAGAAGAAAATCCAGCCATAAAGGATGTGGTCGGCCGCCGCCGCCTCCGCGCTGCCGAGGATGTGTCCAAGATAGACGATGCCCATGGCGCGAAACCCATTGGCGACGATCGGCACAAGGATCGAGACCAGAATGAACACTCCGCGCCGTAGCGGGCTATGGTAAATCAACAGCGCGTAGAGGCAGCCAAACGCAGTAGAGGCGATCAGGAATCGCAGCCCCGCACAGGCTTCGGCAACAAAGAACGTGCCCTGCGGTATCTCGATGACATAGCCGTCAATGTAAGCAGGCACGCCAAGTATCTCCAACCCGTGACGGATGAACAACGTGGTGGTGTCCTGAAGGCCGGGCGTCAGAAATTCGCCGAATGGCACGAGGAAATACAAGTACAGCAGTGGTCCGGCCATTGCCCACCACAGCCGCTTGCCCAGCAAGGCTAGGAACCCCACCTCGACGAAACTGATGGCGGCAAGTTGTCTTCCCTCCATAATGCCCAGCCGCTCCGATACCAGCCACACCGCGACCATCGGCACACCCAGCAGCGACGCCGCCGGCGTCAACTGCCGGGGAATACCGTCCAACACACGGCGGCGATCCCAAAGAAGATAGACCGCAACTGGAATGACCAGGAAACAATGAGTGTAGGCGGCTGAGTCATTCCAGGTTCGGACAGCTGCCACCACTTCCTCGTGGAACACCAGGCCCAGTGCTGCAACCATGAGTAGGAGCGCCCTATAGCACCCCACCGCGACTGAGCGCGGGCGCGCGTCGATCAGGGCGGGCGCGTTCACAATCCGCGCCGTTTAGATCCGAAACACAAGGTAATCGGAGCGTTCCTCATACGGTGGGCGTGACGCAGCCTGAAGGCATCGGGTGCAGCAGGTCGTCGAATCGGCGAAGCCGCGCGGACCAGTTATAGTCACGTACAATCCGGGTGCGAGCCGCCGCGCCGATCGCCTCCCCGTCGGCAGTCGTCGCCAACCGGCAGCAGGCCGAGGCAATCTCTTCGGCGCTGTCGGCCAAAATGACATCTTCACCTGGTATTGCCTCGATGCCTTCCAATGCGCCTGAAGTCAGCACGACCGGCTTGCCCATCGACATCGCTTCCAGCACTTTGTTCTGGATGCCGCGCGCTATTCGCATCGGTGCCACTGCGGCGGTGGCGTGCGCAACATACGGTCGGACATCACTTACTCGGCCAGTAACAAAGACGCCCTCGAGTTGGGCCAGACGCTTGACCGTGGTACCGGGGCAACTTCCGACGATATAGAATTGAGCGGCTGGAACTGTGTGACGGATCATCGGCAGGATTTCGGCCGCGAACCATGCCACTGCGCTGACATTTGGGGGGTAGTCCATCGTGCCGGTGAATACGTAGGTCGGCAGTTCCGTGTCGAACATCGGGGCGTACACCGTTGCCGGATCAAAGTATTGGTGATCGACGCCGCTGCTGACACCACGAATTTTGGCGGCGCAATCTGGGATCAGGCGAGCGAACAACGAAGCTTCCTGATCCGAAACGAAACTAGCCGCATCAAACACATCTGCGATCCGCCTCTCCAACGCGCCGACCTTTCGCCACTCCCGCCGATAGATCAGACGCATCGGCCCAGTCGTGATATCGGCATAGGCACGCCACTTCTCAGAATCCGCGTCCGCCAGGTCGCAGATCCTCGTCTCGCGTTTCGGCAGATCAAGCACATAAGGCGCCATGTTGCCCGAGTTGACGAATATAACTGATGGCCGAACCATCTCGACCACGCCGCGCACCCATCGCGCCAGTCCTCGATCATGAAAGTAACTGGCGCTAAGCGGTTCCCCGGTCAGGAACCCATGCAGGCATGTCAGCTTCGCCACCTTTCGGTTTAGCGATGCGACATGGACTTCCCGGCATATCGAGCGAATCGTATCCACATGGTCCGCATCGGACACGTCGTCGATAAGACACCCCAGATGCACGTCGTATTGCTGGACGAGGTATTTCAGGATCTGCAGCGGCCGGATCTTTTCCCCCTTTATCGGCGGATACGGCAAGCGCTGAGTTAGGAAGAGAAGATCCGGCATTACTTTTCAGTCCGCCTGAGAGGCTTCGATGGGAAAGCCCCTCGATCGCCATTCGCATCCATAGCCGGAGCAAGATCAGTAGAAGGACAACAAGAACACGCCACCCTACCCCAGCCCTCGAGCAATGAAAGGCCCGACTGTATTCGCGACAGGCAAAGGCAGACGTTTCCAAGCCGCGATGAGCATCCTGTATTTCGGGTTCAGCGGATTGTGCTCGGGGATCCTCTCCCCTGGCTTCAGGCGGAATCGGTAGTGAAGTTTTGTAGGCTCGAAACCCCAGTTATGCTTGAATGAAAACGAACCGGTTCCGATCTTGCTGCGCCCAAAATCGAATAGCCGGCATCCACGATCCGCCGCGCGACGCATCGTTTCCCAATACAAAAAATCATTGCCTGCCAGCCCACGCGCCAGTAACGTGCCGCCGCCGTAGTACGGTAATACCTCGTCGCGAAAATAGAAATTCATCACCGAGGCGATCGGCGTCTCCCGGTCCAGGATCGTCACGACATCGGCGTTTTCCCAGAACACCTCCATCAGCGCCCGGAAATATCGGCGCGAGAAGACCGGGGTCCCCAAATTCCGCACGCTCTCGGCGTATACCTTATGCACCCCGTCGGCATCGCGGTTAGCAACCGAACTCAAGCCATTTTGAATACCCTTGCGCACCATGGCCCGCTGCTTGCGTGGGATCGCCTTCATGTTGCTCTCGTGGTGCGCCTGAATTGATTTCCGGAAGGTTACATAAAGACCCGGCCGTTCGATCCATTCCTCTCCTTCGGTTTGCGGGGTCAGGTGCCGGAATTCCAAAGCTTGCGCACCCGTCCTCGCCAACAGGCTTTGCGCATGCCTGATCAGTGCGGCCTCGCTTTCGGCATCAGCCGCGAGCGGACCGCCGTAGACGCAGAAGGGATTAGAAATGAGCGTGTCACCGAAGAGCAAAGTCCTCACCCGCCCAAGCGGAAGAACGCCGGTGATAACGCCGTCCCGCTCGACGAAACTGAAAAAAGTCTCATGCCCAAATACAGTTTCGATAACCTTTGCCCAGCCGGCCCGATGGAAAAACGTGCCCGCTGGCATCGCTTCCACAAATCGGTCCCACGCAGCTTCGCTAGCAGCGTCAAGAGCGCGGATGACAATTGGCATCTAGTCAGGTCCTGCCGGTTTGGTTAATGGCCGGCGCGTATACACGGTCGATCCGATCCCAGTCGAAATCCCGGAGCAACCTGTCTACAGCCGCGGTCATGCGCGAGATATTGGTGTAGTGCCGCAATCGCGCTTGCCAACTCGCGTTCGGAATGCGCGGCTGCTCCGGATCGATCTCCCATGGGTGGAAATAGAAGATGCCTGGCCGTCGGTCATGGTGGTTCACGCGTCCCAACCCCGCTCGGTAAAGCCTCGTCGGCAAAAGGCGAAAATATCCCCCCCCTGAGCACGGCCAATTGCGACCCATCAAACGCACGGTCGTCATGGGCAATTCCACTACGCCGTTCGGATCGGGCCTGAACGGTAAGCGTGGTGCGTCCGGCATCCCGTAAAGATCGTGCCTGATCGGGTTGATGCTCGAACTATAAGTGTAACCTTCCTGCCGCAGGATCGGAAAAACCCACATGTTCCGCGCGCCAATGGAGAACGTCGCGGCCCGATATCCCCTCACGGCAACACCCCCAGTGTCCTCCAGCAGCGCCTTCGTCCTCCGCACGTCGGCGCGAAATCCCTCGGGATCTTGCGAATCCGCCCGGGTATGATCCCAACCATGACTCGCCAACTCGTGCCCATCGGCGACAATCCGACGGATCAGAGCGGGAAAGCGTTGCGCTACCCAGCCAAGAGTAAAGAACGTAGCCTTAACCCCAGCGGTTTCAAACTGCTCGAGAATCCGGTTGGTATTCAAATCAACCCGCCGCGGAAACGCGTCCCAATCCGAGCGATCGATACAGTTCGCGAACGCTTGGACCTGGAAATAATCCTCTACATCAACGGTCATGGCGTTGAATATAGACGTCACGCCTGCCCCGTTACGTTGGTTTCCAGGAGATCCAATACACGCTGGAAGACCTGCTCCTGCCGGAACGCACGCCGCTCCAGCATTTCGATTCGCCTCAAAAGGTCGCGACGGCCATCCGCCGCGAGGATCATTTGACCAGCAAATTCAAGCCCCGCATCTAGGTCACGGCTTAACTCCTCGGCGACTTCATCGACCATGCCGCCGGTGATGGTATGGGTTTCCTCGAGCGCGCCAGACAGCATCACGCGCGAACAAAGTGTGTTGATCCGTCTTGGAATGCCGCCGGCGTGCCGGTGCACCGCGCTGTAGGCCGCTTCCTCCCAAACAGGATCGTCTCGCCAGCCAACGGTTCTCAGCCGGTGCTGAACATACTGATGAGTTTCTTCGATCCTCATCGGTCCCAAATGACAGGAAGCGAGCACACGCTGGCGAAGCTGCTCCCAGTCCTTACTGGCCAAAATCGCCCGGAATTGCGGCTGTCCGAACAGGAGTGTCTGAACGGCCGCCTTCCCCTCCGCGACGATGTTAGAGAGCATGCGAAGCTCCTCCATCCCCGCTAGCGACAGGTTCTGTACCTCATCAATCACCAAAAGACAGCGTCGACCCTGTTTGCGCTGATCGTGGACGATATGCTCGAATCGACGAAGCAACGTTGACTTCTCTGTCCCCGGCGTGTCCCCGAGGCCGAAACTTGCCATTGCCAGTCGCAGCAGGTCGTCGCCGGACACCTGCGTCGTTGCGACGCGAGCCATGAAATAAGTGTTCCGGTCGAGTCGCGCCCAAAGTTGCTCTACCAGCATCGTTTTGCCGGCCCCAACTTCCCCGGTGATGACGATGAAACCTTCTTGCTGCGACAGACCGTGCGCGAGGTGCGCCATCGCGCTGCTGTGCCCGCTCGAGCCAAAGAAAAATCGGCTGTCAGGCGTTAACAGGAAGGGCGAGCCGGAAAGGTTGTAAAATTCTTCTAACAAAATAACGATCAAAAGGTTTTCGAGATGCCGAGAATCAGCATGTTCTGGGATAAGCTATATAGCGCGATGGACGACCGCTGCTCCAGAAATGAATACCGTACATTGGCACCTAATGTGTTGGAAATCTGATACTGCCACGCCAGACTGGTCACCACTGACGTGGAATTCGCTGAGTTTAAGGCTCCGACGTTACCGATTGTATGGTCCTGAACAGCGAAGGACAGTGCGGCACTGACCGTCATATCCGGCCGCATCTGGTGCAGCCAGCTGGCATTGACGCTGTTGCTGCTGTCTGACGTCGCGGCGCCCTGCGAATTTGTTTGCTTCGTCAGAAGCAAATTGAACGCAATGATATCGCGGCCTAACGACGTGCGCGATCCGACGTCTAGTGAATCGGTTCGGAACACCCCATCTTGCGCCGGCAACGCATTTGTGGCGCCAAACAAAGGACCACCGGTTTGACCGTTTATCAGCGCGCCCATGCCGTTGGTTGCCGCCAGGTTAAGCTGATTCTGCAGATACTCGAGTTGGGTACTAAGGGTGCTGCCATACGAGACACTTAGCAGAGTGCGAGCGGAGGCCTGATAAAATCCATCAACTGAAAACGAATTGTAGCCGTTCTGATGCCCGTACGCCAGAGTTAGGCTGCTGTCGGGATTGGGCGTCAAGGTCCCACCGAAACGCCAGGTCAGATCATGAACCGATATTCCGGGAACAGTGCGGTAAGTGGAGGTTGGCAGAACGGCACCAGGAACCCCGGAGGCGCTACTGACCGTTTGATTCGAATAGGTGATATCCTCGTGACCGACCGAGACGAAGACGACCAGACCTCTGGTCACTGCGTAGCTCGCGGTGTCGGTGACTAAGATTCGGTTGGATGTCGAACCGTCTAAAACCGGCGACACTCCCGCGGCGGGCACCACGCCGGTTGGATCTAAACTTGTCCACCCCTGCAGCATGTCCAGATCAATGGTATTCTTGAAGAACTCCAGAATGTCCCCGGTGGCGAGGTGAGCCATCTCCTCATTCGACAAGAGCGTTTGACCATTGCTACCACGGGTCGGAAGTGGCGAGGACACAAAGCCAGACGGCGTGTCCGATCGTGTCACGCCAAGCGAGTAACCTACCCTGCCGGTTCCCCAATCGCCGAAGTCGTGCAGAAGGTATGGCGAAATGCCAAAGCTTGTCGTCTGCACCTCGTTGGTCTTGTTCAAGCCAGCGGCATTGCCGGCCAACATCGGAATGGCGGTCTGAGCGGTCGCCCCGGCGCCCGCTGGGGATCCGATCGTGCCGATCCCGCCGAGACCTCCATACAAGTTATGCACGCCCGACAGAGCTCGGACATCGACGTATGCCAGATCGGGCATTAGAGTAACGGTAGCCAGGCCATTGAGTTGATTGGTCAACGAATCCAGTGAGCCTGTTCGGGTGTAGATCGACAGCGTCGGGGCATAACTCAATGAGACCTGCAGGCGCGGCAGATCGCCGGCCAGACTGAAACCTGGGGCAATATACGAAACAAGATCGGCTCGCCTGGGGCTATGCTGCTCCTCCACGTTATCTGTAACCAACTCCTGAACATCGATCCGCGGCACAAACGTCCAACCACCGCCCACCGGCGGCGCCAGTCCATTGGCAATTTCCAATTGACGCTGCAGGTCCTGCGCGTCCGGCGCCGCGAGTTCGGTACCCTGCGGCACTTGACCCTGATTGGTGAGATCGATCAGCGGAAACGCCAGTACGCCGCTCGTGCGCAGCAGCCATAACGTTACAGCCATGCTCAGTGCACCGAGGCGCATGAGCCTAGATCCGGCTGCCGGATCTAGAATGAAGCCTCCCGCACAAAGACGGGCAAAGTTAAGCTTGCCAAAGACGACCAGACCGGATTGCCGCTGCTGCACAGTGGACTCTCGTGACCGATCTTGTTCCCCGATCATCTCTTCCGGCTATTCGGTTTGTCGAGTGTCGGCTCAGGACGAGTAGTAGGACGAATAGGCGCCGAACGTGTAACGAGAGGACATTTGCTGCTTGTTGAGAACCATCGTGATCGTCGGGCAGGACTGGATCAGATCCAGTGACGCCTCGATCTCTTCACGTTGGGTCCGGTTCGCCTCCACCACGAACAGGATCTGTCCGACGACCTGCGCCAATATCGCGGGATCCGACGTGGATAGGCAAGGAGGCGTATCCAGTATCAGCAGCCGGTCGGCGAAACGCCGCCCAAGGCTCTGAATGAGCTGGGTCATCTCCTTGGTTGAGAACAGTTCAGCGCTACGTTCCCGTTCACGGCCCACGGGCAAGATCGACAATCGCTCGATCGGCGTCCTCACGATCAACAGCGACGGGTCCAAATTCGCGTCAGCCGCAAGATCCAGCAGTCCTCGGGCCTGCGCCAGCCCAAGGCTGGAGCAGATCGAGTCGTGCTTTAAATCGGCATCGACCAACAGCACATGGTGGTCACCCTGCCGAGCAATGCTACCCGCCAGGTTCGAGGTCATGAAGCTCTTGCCTTCTCCCGGCCGGGCACTCGTGACAAGCAACAAGTTAGAGAAACCCGGCTCCGAGCCCGGACCGAACGCGGAGCGAATGATCTGCCGTTGCACCAGCCGGAACTCCTCGGAGATGCGGGTGCGGGTGCGAGACCAATCCATCATACCAGCTCGTTCCAGCGATACGGCGTCTATCGAAGACGGACCTTGCAGTGCCCCTGTCGAAGCCGAGGTTTGCCCATGCAACGAAATCGCCGACGTTACGGCGGGGTGGTGTTGCTCCACCGTCGGGATTGCTGCATCCTCGGCCTCTTGCGTCTGCTTCACGATCGCCGCCGAACCAGCAACGGACTGCCCTACCGGCTCTCCGGCTGGCGGCATGACCAAAGCAGAATGTTGCTCTGCCCCTGCAGGTCGAGTAGTCGAGTCTGTCAGATAATGTCCTGTGTTACCCGCGGCCAGCACCTCGCCACCGTTCCGACGCAAGAGTTGCACTGCCGGCTCACCGAGAGCATCGGATCGCACAAGCCTTTCGGCGACGCGTTCAACTAGGTGAGACGCCTTCGGCGCTAACATTGAGCACCAATCAAGCAGATTCCAGACATCATCAGATCAGCGCCGCAGACCGCATTATATACGTCATCAGACCTCCGTACGCTCCGACTAGCAGAGCGATCGCCGCGCCAAACCGAACCGCTATCAACAGTTGTTCGCGGAACGATATCAGCCCCAAGACCGATATACCGCCCAATACCGGCAGACCCAGACTGCGCAGTTCGTCCACGGTTGCAAACGACCGGTCAAGCTGCCCAAATAGAACTGTTAAACCCAAGCCGGTTGTCAGTCCGCCTAGCAACACCCCTGTCACTAACAGTATCCGGTTGGGTGCAATCGGCAACCGCGGGGTCTCCGGCGGGTCGATAATCTGCAATCTCACCTTGTCGGCCTGAGTGTCCGCCGCCTGAGCAATGTTTGCGGATTGCAGCCGGCTCAGAAGCTCTTCATAATTTCTGCGAAGGACGGTGTAATCTCGGTCCATGTTTTGATACGCGGCGATTAAGCCCGGCTGCTCCTGTTGTACCTTCTCCAGCCGGTCAAGATAGCGCACGGCGTCATCATGCTGCCGTTGAAGCGAGATAATGTTGGTGTCGGATTCTATCAATTTGAGCTTCAACTGGTCGTAGACCTGATTTGGAACCGACCGTTTAGGCGCATTCTCCCGCACCGAGGTGTTCTTAGGGGCGCCAGCGACCGCACCCCCTTGAGATAAATCCTTCAGCGAGTCTATCAGCTTCCGCTGGTCTATCACATCCGGATGGCGTTCGGTATCTTTAAGCAACATCAACCTCAATTGCTCCTCGGCTTCCTGCAGCCGCGTCTTCGCTGGCGTGCCGCCGCCCGAGCCCCCGCTCTCAGCGACG
The DNA here is from genome assembly GCA_963819345.1 of uncultured Alphaproteobacteria bacterium. Classification (GTDB taxonomy): domain Bacteria; phylum Pseudomonadota; class Alphaproteobacteria; order Acetobacterales; family Acetobacteraceae; genus Rhodopila. The sequence goes on along the minus strand of CAWFVX010000003.1, from coordinate 22,032 downwards.
AGCATGGACGGTGTTTTCTCCACTTCCTGCTTCATCGCGTTTCGAAAGATCTTCGCGTCCTCAAGCTTGCCATCCAGAACCTGCACTTGGTTGCGCGCCGCCTCGAGTGCCGGAACATTGGGAGTATCGTCAGCCGGCAAAACTTCGGCATACCGCGCCCGGAAGTCCGCTCGGCGCCTCTCCGCTCCACGAAGCTGCTGCTCGTAAGACTGAATTTGCTGCTCCAGGAACCGGCGCGCATTTTCCATGTCCGAGCGCGATCCGCCCGTCGCGCTCTCGACGAAAATAGTCAGTAGGGCTTTTACCACATCGTGTGCCAGCCTCGCACTTTTGTCACGGTAAGTAATGGTGAATAGATTCTTGGTCTGTGGAATAACCTTGATCTCAGCAGCAAGACGGGTCAGCAGACGTTCGCGATCCGACGGACTGTTCAGGCTCAGTTCGAGGTCGGTTTTCGACACCAGCTTTTCCATGTTCGGCCGACTGAGTAGAGTTCGCTGCAGGATTTCAAGCTGTGTGGTCGGTGCCGAATCAGCGGCGAGACCGCGCAGCAACGGCGTCAGGACAGCGTCCGCATCGACAAACATGCGGGCGGTAAATTCAAACTGATTCGGGATCGCATAAACTAACACCCATCCGGCCCCGCAAACCAGCCAGGCTACCATGACCCCCATCCAACGGCGGCGCCATGCCGCGTACATGTGTTTGAGAATGAGCGCGCGTATTGCATCCATTGAGCGGCTGCGCCTCAGAACCAGGACTGTGGGATGATCAGGGTATCGCCAGGCTTCATCTCGATGTTCTGGCCGATGTCACCATCTTTTATCAGATCGCTTAGGCGAACCTTGATGGTCTGCCGCTTGCCGTCCGCATCGGTACGGACAACGACCGCGCGATTGCCCGCGGCGTATTTTGTCATCCCGTGGGTCGCTATCATGATATCCAGCAGCGTCAGATGGTCGCGGTATGGAATCGCAATCGGATCAGTCGCTTCCCCGATCACCCGCACCTGCCGGTCAGGTGGCCCGATGAAGCCGCGGACGATAACTGTGACATTGGGCTCCTGGATATACTTGGTCAGCCGCCGCTCGATTTCACGTGCTAGCTGTGTAGGCGTCTTACCAGCCGCCGCAATGTCCTCGATCAGCGGGGTGGAGATGCGCCCATCCGGTCGAACAGCAACAGCCCCTTCACTTAGATCTGGGTTGCGATAGACAAAGATGCTCAGCAAATCCCCCGATCCGATGAGATAATCACCTGACGGTTTCGACGTTGAGTTTTCGACGACGGTAGGCTCCGGGCGAGGGTTCGGGAGGCCGCCGTAGCCGCATCCGGCCAATGCGAGGACGACGCCGAATCTCTGGACCGCCTTGGCACCAGCCCGCACCCCAACCCCGTCCGCGCCTGCCGCGGAAGGTTCCCGTTGATAACTTCCGTCTTTTCGCGTTTGGGCAAACCAAATCTTGATCACGACAACCTCTGGATGAACCCCGACAGCACGTCAGCGACGCCGGCTGAGCTCTCCAGCGCAAAAGTAACAGTCCCGATCCCCGTGCAGCGTATCCGGCGATTAGGTCGTTGGTGGGAGGCGGCCTTTGGTAGGCGCGGAAGGAATCGAACCCCCTTTTCTGCCACCTTAAGCCAACGCTCTGACAATGAGCTACACGCCTTCCTTTTCTCGCACACATGCGGCGGAGATAAGACGGCGTAATCTACAAAATCGCGACCTCATGAGATCTCTCATAACACCTCGATATGTACTGATTCAATGCGAAGATGCGATCACTTGAAAGGATCTCACACACCCTGTTTATTCACGACTAATGAAGGACGGATTTCTCTAAAAAAAGCGCTTTCCCGATATGCGATCGCCACGATCTTTTTGGGTCAAATTTTCGAAGTAACAATAGAAATAAAAGAAATTGACGCAGCCTATCAGTGTATGTAACGTTGCAGTTTGTTATCACTAGTTCATCAGGAACACGAATATTGCCCAACGATACGCAATTCATCTCGATCCCGACACCCACCACTTCGCTCTGCCCCTAAATCCCGGTCGGATTGAAGGGAATCCCCGATGCAGCGTGCAGTAGGGCGCTATCTAACCCGCGAAATGGCGGCCTTGGGTCTGGTCGAGGCTGCCGTGTCGTTTGCGGCAATCTACGCCGTCACAATATTCGCTGGCTCCCCGCTGTCGCTCCCGGATTTCGTCGAGAATACGTCGCATGATCACCTGGCCCTGGCCGCAGTCCTCATTCCCCTCGCTGGGGTTATCGGCCTGACAATTGGGCTCTGCCGTACATATCCATCTCCCCGCAGGCGCCTCTTCGTCTCAAGCAGTCTCGCCGCGGCCGCGGCTTGCGCCTTCCTATTTTCCGCGGGCGGCGGCGCGCGCATGGGATTTTCAGGCGTCCAGGCCTTATTCATCGCGAAGCTGCTGATTGCGTGGCTCACCGCAATGACTTTAATCCGCCTGATCTATGGCCTGAGCGGGCTCCGCGCGTCACCGGCCCACCGCGTGCTCCTCATCGGGAACGCGCGCCAGACCGAGGCGTTTAGTAACCGGCTACGATCCCGCCGAGATCTGGCTTTCGACCCAGTCGTGCTCGATGCTGCAGAAATTTCGTGGCTTCTGCTGCGCCAAAATCGCATCGAGAGCGTTATCATCACGTCAGAGCCAGACAACTCGGCGATCCAGACGCTGCTCGATTGTAAGCTGCGTGGCATGAAAATCTGCAGTGTCGGTGCCTTTTATGAAAACCACCTTGGCCGCATCCATCTAGACATGCTCAGTGCCAGCGAGTGGCTGATCACCCCGGGTTTTTCGGCCGGGGGCCCAGCCGAAATGTTGAAGCGGCTGAGCGACATCATAGTTGGCCTTTCCTTGCTCTCGCTGACATTGCCTCTGATGGCACTGACCGTGGTGGCGATTAAGATCGATAGCTCAGGACCTGTTTTCTACCGCCAGAAGCGCGCCGGACAATTTGAAAAGCCGTTCACATTGCTCAAATTCCGCAGCATGGCCGAAGACGCCGAGGCAGGCGGCAAGCCGGTATGGGCACAGCGGAATGATCCGCGCGTGACACGGGTTGGCCGTTTCATCCGCGCAACGCGCATCGATGAACTGCCGCAACTTGTCAATGTCCTTGCGGGCGAAATGAGTTTGGTGGGACCGCGGCCGGAACGCCCGCACTTCGTCGAGCAACTAAGCCGTGCGATCCCGTTCTATTGCCAACGCTCATATGTCAAACCGGGCGTCACCGGATGGGCACAAATCAACTTCCCCTATGGCGCATCGGTTGAGGACGCCCGTGAAAAGCTCGCCTATGACCTCTATTACATAAAGAATCGGTCATTCCTGCTCGACGCTGCCGTTCTGCTCTCGACGGTTCGCGTGGTGCTATTCGGCAAGGGCGCTCGTTAGAGATAAACGTTTGAGGCGAATTTTATGGACCCATGCAGCCAGGAATGCGATTGGCAACAACCTGACGTAGGTAGCAAGATGGCGGCGAAGCAACGATCATGACCCCAAACGGCGCCGTGAGTGTTCTATTATACGGTGCTGGCGCAGCGATCTACGCCTTGTTGACTGGACTAATTCTGGTACGCTCCCCGCTCAGTCGCACCGGTGCGTGGCTGGTCCTCGCCTGTTCCGTCACGGCGATCTGGGCGGCGACCTTCGCCCTTGCGTGGCAACTACCGCTTGGCCGCGTGGCCGCATGGCTGGAGGTCGGGCGCTCCGCCGCTTGGTATGGTTTTATCTTTCACCTCTACCGCCGAGCGGTCTTCCCGAACGAACCGGTTACAACGGTTTTCAAAACGATGGGCCTGGTGGCCGTGCTAATGTTGATCTGCATCCCCATGTTGGAATGGTCGTCCAGTTCGGTTGCGCCCGGGTTTCAATCCTTTGGCACCGTCATGAGACTTGGGTTCGCTATAAGCAACGTGTGGTTGCTGGAAAATCTCTATTTCAACACACCATCAGACTTACGCTGGCACATCAACCTGCTCTGCGTCGGGCTTGGGGCGTCATTCCTGTACGATATGTTACTTTACGCAGACGGTTTGCTGTTCCACCGCTTATCCTTTGTCCTTCTGGAGGGCCGGGCGCTCGCTATCATCCTGGCCGCTCCGCTAATCGCCCTCGCCGCCGTCCGCAATCGGCGCTGGAAAGTCAATATTCACGTCTCGCGTGATGTGGTCTTTCACAGCTTCACCCTGATCGGCAGTGGTATCTTCCTGCTGGCAATCGCGCTGATAGGTGAGATTTTCCGTCGTGGTGGCTCCGAGTGGGGCAGCGTCCTTGAAACGTCGATGATCTTCGCGTCCGTCCTGGCCGTCGCGATCACCCTGACGTCAGGGTCTGCCCGGTCATGGATCAGATCCATCTTGGTGGAGAACTTCTTCAGCAGCCGGTTCGATTACCGCCGCGAGTGGACCCGTTGCATTGACGCATTAACCGCGCCAGAGGCCTTCGTGGCGCTACACAGACGAGCCATCCGTGCCGCGGCTGAGGTCGTTGACAGCCCCGCTGGCGCGCTATTCGTGCGGCCGCCAAGCGGCGTCGCGTTTCAATGGGCCGGCTCTTGGAATCTGCCTGCGGCGACCAGCCCGGTTGCGCCTGGACATCCTTTGGTTAAGTTGTTCAGGGATGGTGACTGGATCGTTCGGCTGGATGGGTATGCCGAAGCGGAAACTTGGTTTCCCGAAATGCCGCGGCTCTGGGTGGTGCTGCCGCTCAATCACTTCGGCAACGTGATCGGCTTCGTCGTCCTGACACGCTCACGGGCGAATTTCAGACTGGACCGGGAGACATACGACCTCCTACGAGTAGTTGGCCGCGAAATCGCTAGCCGTGTGGCAGAACAACGTGCCACGCAGGTTCTGACCCAAACCCAACAGCTTCGCGAATACAGCCAGCGCTTTGCCTTCGTCATCCATGACATCAAGAATGTTTCTGGGCAGCTCTCAATGCTGCTGGCGAATGCCGAACTATATGCTGACAATCCGGAATTCCAGCGTGATATGCTGGCGACCGTGCGCGCTTCTGTCAGCAAGATCACCCGACTACTGTCGCGGCTGGAAGCCGAACGGCAGGAGCGCCATCATGCCCTGACCACGCCGGCAGAACGACTGCGGGACCTGATCGAGGCCAGCCGTGAGGCTAACAGTCGAGAAATCGGATTTCGAGACGATGCCGGTGGCGCCGGCGCCGCGATAGATCCGGATGCCTTCGATGCGGTCGTCACGCACCTACTGAACAACGCGATCGATGCGTCGAATGCGGACACCGCAATAGAGGTCGATCTGAGGGTGGAGCCTCATGCCGTCGTCGTCGATATCATTGATCATGGGACAGGTATGCCGCCGGAATTTGTCCGCGACGATTTGTTTCGCCCCCTGCGGACTACCAAGGATCACGGGCATGGCATCGGCGCGTACCAGGCCAGGGAGTTAATGCGTGAGGCAGGCGGCGACCTGCTGGTGATCAGCAGGCCAGAAACCGGCACAACGATGCGGCTGATACTTCCTTCGGCAACGCCAGGCGTCGCTGAGCCTGGTACGGTCGAAGCGTGACTGCGCCTGCCATGTCGAAACCAAAACTGCTAATCGTCGAAGATGATGAGGGCCTCCGCTCACAGTATCGCTGGGCGTTTCCCGCTTGCGAACTCTTCATGGCCCATGCCAGGGCTCAGGCCCTGAGCCTAGTGAAGCGTGAAAATCCACCCGTCGCCATCATGGATCTCGGCTTGCCGCCCGATCCGGACGGCGTCAGCGAGGGCTTCGCGACGCTCACCGAGGTTCTGCGAATCGCGCCCCAGATCAAAGTAATCGTGGTCACCGGCAATGATGAGCGAAAAAATGCCCTCCGGGCGGTTGCTCTCGGTGCCTACGATTTTTGCGAGAAACCGATCGAGATCGAAATTCTGCGAACCATCGTTGAGCGCGGGCTGACCCTCCATCGGCTTGAAGAGGAGAACCGTCAGCTGGCTGCTGTGCCGATGCGTTCTCCAATCGAGCGGATCGTCACCGGAAGTCACCAGATGTTGAAGGTCTGCCGTGACATCGAGAAGATTGCAACAACCAATGTTCCCGTCCTCTTGTTGGGTGAAAGCGGCACCGGAAAGGAAGCGTTGGCAAAAGCGGTGCATGACCTTGGACCGCGCGCCAAGCAGCCATTCGTCGCCATCAACTGCGGCGCGATCCCGGATAATCTGCTGGAAAGTGAGCTGTTCGGCCACGAACGCGGCGCGTTTACCGGAGCTGTGAAGCAAACGATCGGCCGGATTGAAAGCGCTAACAAAGGCACGCTGTTCCTGGACGAAATAGGAGATCTGCCGCATCCGTTGCAGGTCAAGCTGCTTCGCTTCCTCCAGGACCAGATCCTGGAACGTGTCGGAGGACGCAACAAAATCCAGGTTGATGTACGGATCGTCTCGGCGACCAACGCCAACCTGGACGACAAGATCAGCCAAGGTGCATTCCGCGCCGACCTGTTCTATCGCATGAATGCCTTCACCATCCACATCCCGCCACTGCGACACCGCGGCGCGGACATCGTCCTGCTGGCAAATTACTTCTTAGACCGCTTCAATCAGGAATTCGGCCGCGCTATCCGCGGTTTTACTGAGCAAGCTGCCGCCGCCATGACTGCACATGACTGGCCCGGAAACGTTCGAGAGTTGGAGAACCGCATCAAGCGTGCCGTCGTCATGGCAGAACGTCGCCAGCTCGACGCCGCAGATCTGGAACTTGCGCCGCCGACGGACGTCCCAGACCTCGATCTCAGATCCGCCCGGCTCCGGGCGGAACATGACGTCATCAGGGAAGCGCTGGCGCGAAGCAACACCGTTTCTGAAGCGGCACGACTCCTCGGTGTCAGCCGTCCAACGTTGTATGGGCTAATGGAAGCCCACGGCTTCCCGATCGAAGCTGCCGCGAAAGCCCACCAAAGTTAGGCTAGTTAGGCCGAAGCAACGATGAAGAGCTATTGAGGGTGAAACCTATGCGTTACAGATCTCTCGGCTGGATTATGATTGGGGCCTGGCTTGGCACCTTCCCAGCCGCCGCCCACGCGGACTATCTGGCCACCGCCAAGGCCGCCCTGCAGAAGGGTGACCTGAAAGCCGCTCAGATCGACTTGCGCAACGCCGTTCGCGACGATCCCCAGAACGCCGAAGCACATTACTGGCTCGGCCGGGTCACCTTCGAACTGGGAAATCCCGTCGCCTCGGAACGCGAGGCCGCCGCGGCACGGGATCGTGGCTTCGATCCACATCAGACCGTTCCGCTGTTATCGCGGGCCCTGCTCGTGCAGCAAAAATTCAACGAGGTACTGGAGCAGCTAAAACCCGATGGCAAGGATTCGCTGCTGGATTCCTCTATCCTGGTCGCGCGCGGTTATGCCCAAATGGGCCTGAAACGACCGGAAGACGCTCAAAAATCCTTCGCCGAAGCTGAACAAGTGTCGCCGAACGCGGTCGACCCACTTCTGGCCGACGCCCGTCTCTCCGTCGCGCGAGCCGATCTTGACAGGGCCGAGCAGAAAATCGACCGGGCAATCCTCGCTCAGCCGAAATCGGCCGAGGCACTGATGGCGAAAGCACAACTACTACGCCTAAAGAAAGATATTCCAGGCGCAATCGCTGTGCTCGACGGATTGATCACCGACCAGCCCAGCCTCATGCAAGCCCGACTGGAACGGGCCAGCCTGGAGCTAGCGTCGGCCAAAAACGAGGCTGCCAGGGCCGATATCGAGTTGGTCCTGAAAGGCACCCCCGGAAATGCTCAGGCCATCTACCTCCTGGCGGTCACGGAAGCGCAGTCGCGAAACTACAAGGCCGCCGACGCTGCCCTGGAGCGTATTTCCAGCTACATCGGCCATACTCCGCGAGCCTTCTACCTCCAAGCCGTGATAAAGGAGCAACTCGGCCAGCTTGAGCAGGCTGAAGAAGCGGCACGCAAATATTTGGGTCGCGCTCCGAACGATCTGGCCGCTTACAAGGTGCTCGCCCGAATCCAGTTTGCCAAGCACCGGCCGGACCAGGCGGCGGAAACCCTCGCCAAGGTCGCTGATCCCGGCACGGCTGATGCCGAAGTTTACGACCTGCTCGGCCGGGCCTATGCGGCATCTGGGCGCGGCCAGGAAGCGATCGAGTCGTTCCGGCAAGCCGAGACATTGGCGCCGAATGACGTGGGCGTGCAGACCAGGCTAGCCTCGGTTCTTTTGGGGATGGGTGCCCCCGACGCCGCGATGGGTGACCTCGAACACACGCTTGAACTAGAACCCAAGATGCCAGCCGTTAGTGAGGCACTATTCTTCGCGGCACTGGCAACGGGCGACATCAACAAGGCGAGCGAAGCTCTCGACAAAATCCGGGCTGCTCAAGGACAGACCGAAGTCGTCGGAAATCTGGAAGGCCTGTTCAAGCTCGCTCAAATCGATTTCACCGGGGCGAAGGCCACATTCACCGAACTGGTGCAGAAATATCCTGATTTCATGCCCGCAAAGACCAATCTCGCCCGCGTCGAGATTTTAACGGGCGACCGTACCGCCGCCAATCAGATTTTGACCGACGTGCTGGCCAAACAGCCGACCGCCGAACCCGCGCTGACGATGATTGTGTCCGGCTACATTCAAACGAACAAGCTGGCAGAAGCGGCCAGCGTCTTGGAGCGCGCCCATCGAGCCGATCCGAGCCAGACGCCTATCACGGTGACGCTGGGGGATGTCTACATTCGTTCAGACATGGCCCAGGAGGCATTTGGTCTCACGGCAGCCGAAACAGGGACCAGAAATGACTCCACGGACATCCTTAACCTACGAGCGACTGCACAACTTGCTTTGGGGCAGAATAAGGACGCGCAGGCAACCTACGCCCGCATACTTGAGCAAAACCCTAAGTCCGTGGCGTCGAGGCGCCAGTTAGTCGGGTTGCTGATCCAGGCTGGCGATTTCGAAAGCGCCCGGAATGCCTTAACCGCCGGAATCGCAGCGAATCCTCGAGACTATCGATGGTATCTGGACTACGTCATGGTCGATCTGAAGTCGGTCGGTGGCATCGATACAGCTTTGGCGACAGCAGATCGCTTGCAATTCCAGAACCAAGACTTCCCCGGTATCAAGGCGCTGAAGGGTGACATCTACCTGGCTGCAAATCGCCCAGCCGATGCCGTGGCCGCTTACACCGAAGCGAATACCGCTAGCCCATCCAGCCTACTCGTAACCCGCCTGGCCGGAGCGCTGCTGCGATCTGGCAGATCCGACAACTCCAGCGCGCTGCTACTAGACTGGCTCGGAAATCACCCGGACGACCTCGTCGCGACGGAGCAACTCGCCGAGATCAAAATTGCCGGCGCCGAGTGGAACGAGGCATCCAGGTATCTGGAGTCGTTACTGCAGAAGAAGCCCCACAATCCGGTGGCCTTGAATAACCTGGCCTGGGTCTACCAGCAGCAGGGCAAGGATGCGCCGGCGCAAACGCTGGCGCGGCAGGCCTATGTGCTGGCCCCCGGACCACAAACGGCTGATACCTTAGGTTGGATCCTTACGACGAGCGGTCACCCCAAAGACGGTGCGATCTTGCTCCGTCAGGCGACGGGGGGTGCAAGCCGCGATCCGCGCATCCTCTACCACTTCGCCGTCGCACTGAATGATACAGGCGAAAAGGATGCAGCCAAAAAGGCACTTGAGTCTGTGGTTGCTAACCAGGAACAGTTCAAAGAGAAAGAACTCGCACGAATACTACTGGATCGTTTGTCGAAAGAGACGTGAGACGAGCCTTGCTGGGCATTGGGCGGGACAGCCCAACGCTCTGCATCTTAACAGGCGGACTCAAATAGATGAAAGCCATCCGCCTGCTGACCTTTTCGACGTTGTTTCCGCACGCTGCCCGGCCGAACCACGGCATCTTCGTCGAGAATCGGCTGCGCCACCTGGTGGCCAGCGGCCAAGCGACCAGTTTCGTGCTGGCTCCGGTTCCCTGGTTCCCTGGCCGTTCCGAGTGGTTCGGCGACTGGGCGGTGAACGCCCGTGCGCCAATAGCCGAAACACGACACGGCTTAGCGATCCGCCACCCCCGCTATCCGGTCATCCCCCGGCTCGGGATGTCTATCGCTCCCTGGATTCTATATCAGGCGATGGTACCTCACGTCAGCCGCTTACTCACCGAGGGCCATAGCTTCGATGCGATCGACGCGCACTACATCTATCCCGATGGCGTCGCCGCCTCTTGGCTCGGCCGCCGTTTCGGGTTGCCGGTGGTGATGACGGCCCGTGGCACAGACGTTAACCTCATCCCGAGTTACCGGGTCCCGCGCCGACTGATCGAGGGCGCAATCCGCGATGCAAGCGCGCTGATTGCTGTAAGCACCGCCCTCAAGGATGTTCTGGTCGAACTGGGCGCGCCCGACGAAAAGGTTACAGTGCTGCGCAACGGAGTGGAGACCGGCTTGTTCCGTCCTCCTGAGAATCGCCCGATGATCCGCAGCAGGCTGGGGTTGAAGCGTCGAGTGCTGATCTCGGTCGGCGCTCTAATCGAACGTAAAGGCCATCATCGCACGATCGAGGCGATGCGTCAGCTTTCCGATTTCGAACTGATCATAGTAGGCGAAGGGCCGGAACGGCAGCGATTGGGAACGTTGATCGGCGACTATGGCGTCGCCGACCGCGTGCGGTTGCTGGGGGCTAGGCCGCACACCGAATTACCCGAACTGTATGGGGCAGCGGATGCCTCTGTTCTTGCGTCGTCGCGCGAAGGATGCGCGAACGTTCTGCTGGAATTTATGGCCTGCGGAACGCCGGTGGTTGCGGCAAATGTCTGGGGCAACCCGGAGGTCGTCAACGCTCCTGCGGGGGGGTTAATCTATGAATTCAAACACCCCGGATGGAATAGCGGCGGCCGTCCGCAAACTGTTCGCCGATTTGCCGAAGCGTGCGGCAACTCGAGCTTACGCCAAATTATTCAGCTGGGATGAGACAACGGCCGGACAATTGGAATTGTTTCGCCGTATTAAGCTGGGAGGCTGAGACCTGCGAGCACTGATCCAATGCGGAGCTTTCGGGAGAAACCATGTCGCGGTTTGTTAGAATAATTATCGTCGCCAGCCAGATTGTCACCCTCGCCGCCTGCGCTGCGCCTAACCGCGAGCTCTGCGCTCCGGGTTTAGGGGCACCCATGAGGGTATTCACTTTGTATCTGGGCACGGCAATCCCCGGTCGTGGCAACCTGACCGAAAAGGAGTGGCAGTCATTCCTTGACGACACCGTGACTGCCGATCTGCCGAATGGCTACACGATGGTGGATGCCAGCGGAGCCTGGATGAACCCAATCACTCGAAAGACCATTAGGGAAAGGACCAAAATTCTGATTGCCGCCCTACCGGAAACGCCTGACAGCCTGGTGGCAGTCAACCGGATCCGCCGGGATTACCAAATCAAGTTTCGTCAGCAGCTTGTCGGTATGACGGTGGAACAAGCCTGCGGGACATTTTGAACATCTGCTGCCGAACGAAAAAGGGGCGCCCGAAGGCACCCCAATCTCTCAGTCTCACCCTACCCGACGAATCTACTTGATGATGATTTCGACGCGCCGGTTCTGCGGCTCGCGGACGCCCGGGCCCGTCGGAACCAGCAAATGGGTTTCGCCAAAGCCCTGGATCGCGATTGCGCTGGACGGCACTCCGTCCTTCACCAGTTCCGCGGCGACCGTCTTGGCGCGCCTGATGGATAGACCCTGGTTGTAACGCGGTGTGCCCGACGTATCGGTATAACCATTTACCTCAATCTGAGTGTATTGCACCTTTGTAGAATTTGCGGCCGCTTCCGACACGATCTGGCGTGCCCGGTCGGTCAGATCAGCTTTGTCCCAATCGAAGAACACGAGGTACGATCGAGAGATCGGCGATGGCGCGACCACGGCAGGAGCCGGGGCCATCGGAGGCGGCGGCACATTAAACGCGTACCGGATGCCAACGAGCGCCTCGTTGTTGTAGTTGTTGGTGGATTTTATGTTCGCCGGAGTAATCGCGCCGCCGGGTGTGAGTACCGCCGCACCATAGTTGCGATTACCAGTAAGCCCCATGAAGCGGTAATCAAGCGTAAGCGCCAGCGCGGGGGAAACCGGAAAAGCCACACCGGCTATGCCCTGGTAAGCGAAGCTGCCCTCGGAACTCGTGCCGGTCTGCAGGGCAGCCCCTGCCGGCGCGACCAAGCGCAAATTATGAAACTGCTCCCACTGATACCCGACACCGGCGCCAATATACGGCGTCACATAGGGAGTCAGATCGACGAAGTCGTACAGCACGTTGAACATGCCGCCATACTTCAGCTCCTGACCCGACACCGAGCGTGCGCCTTGGAAACTGTTCGGGCTATTCTGCATGACGTCGCCCTCGATCTCCGCCCTGAGCCCATTGCCAAAGCCGTATCCAAGGCTCATTTCGCCAGCGGGGCCAAAATGCGTGTCGAGTTTTGAGTTGCCGGCAAAAGGACTGCGCACAAATTGCGCGTTCTCACCTGCCATGACATTCACGCCGGCTCCGGCACCGATATACAGTCCGGTGATCGGCTGCGCGCTGGCCCCGACCGGAAGCGCCAGCAGCGTTGCTGACAATAAGGCGTTGCGAAAATTCATTCACCCTCTCCTCTAAGTTTGCAGACCGTGCGACGCTGTTCCGAATAGTAGCCGCCGAGAACCTTTTCCCTGCTACAACCATAACGCTGACTTTCGCCTTTAGCGAGAGGGTAGCGCTTTAATCAAGCCACACTGTTGCAGTACAGCCACATTAGATGCGGTGGCAGGAAGAGTTTTTCGGGCGGAAGAGAGCAGGAGTCGAACCTGCCCGGAACCGCTCTGCAGCCCCAACCGGGTTTGAAGTCCGGCCGGCCCACCGGGGCCGATTCTCCTCCGTCAAACAGTATTCCCGGATTGTACGAGCTGGGCAATGAAGCCCCCCTCGTCGGCCTGCTCCAGGTTCCGGCAATCAAGCAGCAGCCGCCCATGCGCCATCCTTCCGATCACCGGCCGCGGCAGCGATCGAAGGAAATCAGCGATCTGTTCCAATGACTTCCCGCCAATTGTAACAGCGGCGGAAGGCAGCAACTCGACCGGCAGCGCGCCAGATCCAATCTGGCTGCGACATGCCTCGACAGAGATCTCCCGCTCCGGCCATAGGGCCTCGAGAACGGAACGAATCCGTTGTGCCGTAGCTCGGATATCGATCTCGGAGCGAACCAGCAGACGCAGCGCCGGCAAGCATTCGGCAAGCCGTTCCGGATTTAGATACATTCTCAACACGACCTCTAACGCCGCGAGGCGCCCCTTGTCGAGACGCAGAGCTCGCTTGAGGGGATTGCGATTGATCGCTGAAATCACTTGCTTGTGACCCACGATCAGGCCGGCCTGAGGACCTCCCAACAGCTTGTCACCCGAGAAGGTGACGACGTCCACGCCGGCGATTAACGACGACCGCGGGGTCGGTTCATTTGGCAGACCCCACCGCTCCAGTTCGACCAGACTGCCGCTGCCCAGATCCTCGATCAGAGGAAGGCCGGCGTCATGTGCAATCCCGCTGAGGACCTTGACGGGCACCGAGGCGGTAAAGCCGACGATTGCATAGTTGGCCCGGTGCACCCGCAAGAGCGCACCGGTTCGCAGACCGATCGCCTCCCGATAATCGCGCGCGTGCGTCCGATTGGTGGTCCCAACCTCTTTCAGAACGGCGCCCGATCGGCCGATGATGTCCGGCACGCGGAACGCCCCCCCGATCTCGATCAGTTCCCCGCGAGAGACTGGAACCTCCTTGGCTAAAGCCAGGGTATTCAGCACCAGAACGACCGCGGCGGCATTGTTGTTGACAATGGTCGCCGCCTCGGCGCCGGTCAGTTCGCACAAAAGACCGCTGATATGATCGTCCCGCTCCCCACGTAGGCCCGTCGCCAAATCGTACTCCAGCGTCGTAGCGCTCCGCAGCGCCTCGGCCGCTGCCTCGGCGGCTTCCGGAGGCAGCGGCGCCCTGCCAAGGTTGGTATGAAGGACCGTGCCCGTCATGTTGAACACCGGTCGCTGACTACGAGCGAACCGGATTGCCAGATGATCAGCCGCCTCGCCGATCAGCTCCACGGGCAGCGTCCCGAATGCACGTGTCGCTCTATGGGAAGACAGTATGTCGCGAAGCGCTGAGGTCACCGCGGATCGGCCAAACCGGCCTAGCAGCACCTCACTTTCAGGCGAGCGCAACAACGCGTCTATCGATGGGAGCGGACTGGTGCTTTCGGGCATAGGAAAAGCATCGTAGGCTCGCCGCCAACAGGCGCATAGCGGGCTGCGCCACTCGCCAAGCTGCCGATCAACCGGCGTTCCGCAGAGCTTCACCGTCCGCTGCAGAGATGCCCTTCGACAATAAACTCGCCGCAGATGCTACCGAGCGCACCTATGGTTAGGAGCCATTCGTCGCCAACTTCCTAAGTCGAGCATAGCCGGGGTTATACCGGTCGGCGCGAACGCTGGCCGGTATCAGCGGCAACCGCTAATGCGAATGCTGTCGCCTCAGAAACGCCGGAATTTCCAATCCGGTCTGATCGGCCATCGACTGCGTTGGCGTCGGAGCATTCTGCGGCTGGTATTCCTCCATCGCTGGCTCGCGCCGAATCGGTTGCGGCTGGAGCGATGGCCCGAAGGCCGGCATGGCCCGTCGTCGGAACGCCCCCGTTACCGCGTTGAATAGGTTGGGACGTCCTGGGTCAGCCATCGGTGTCTCTTGCGGCGGCATCGCGACCGAGCGCTGTGATGCCGCAAACAGACTTGCCTTTTCGTTCAGGAGAACCAACGGCTCCGGCAAGCGCGGCGAGTGTTGCTGCTGACTCGGCCGGCCCTGCAATCCAGACTGTTGCGCGTGGGCTTCCATGGCAGCCGTCTCCGACTGTGACGAGGCCTGTCGCAAAAGCGTCGGCGCGGCCGCCTGCACAGCGTTCGGCATGAACGACGGAGCGCCTGTAGATGGACCCGAATTTCGCGTCACGATCGGCGCCGGCGCCGGGGCCGCGCCACCGCCGACAGCCACTAGCTTCGGCCGCGTCTGTTCGAGCGTCTTATGCAAGTCGATGCCGGTCGCCACTACGGAAACCCTGATCCGGCCGGAAAGCGTTTCATCGACCGCCGAACCAAAGATTACGTTGGCTTCCTCATCCACTTCCTCTCGGATTCGGTTCGCCGCCTGATCGACCTCAAACAGCGTCAAGTCCTCGCCACCGGTGATGTTGATCAGCAGGCCACGCGCACCTGACATGCTGGTATCTTCCAGAAGCGGGTTGTTGATCGCCGCCTCAGCAGCGCGGATGGCGCGGTTCTCGCCCTCGGCCTCGCCCGTCCCCATCATCGCCTTGCCCATTTCCGCCATAACCGTGCGGATGTCAGCGAAGTCGAGATTGACGAGTCCGTGAACCATCATCAGGTCCGTCACGCCGCGCACGCCCATATAAAGCACCTGATCAGCCATCTTGAAGGCATCGCGCCAGGTGGTGCGTTCATTAGCCATTCGGAACAGGTTCTGGTTCGGGATCACGATCAGCGTATCAACGTATTGCTGCAGTTCTTCGATGCCTTGATCGGCCGAACGCGCACGCCGCACGCCCTCAAACCCGAACGGCTTCGTTACTACGCCGACCGTCAGGATGTTTCGCTCACGCGCCATACGGGCGATGACCGGCGCCGCTCCCGTACCCGTGCCGCCGCCCATGCCGGCGGTGATGAACACCATGTGCGCGCCATCAAGATGTCGATACAATTCGTCCGACGCCTCTTCCGCGGCAGCCTTGCCGATCTCCGGCTTCGCGCCAGCACCCAACCCCTGTGTGATATGCGGGCCGAGTTGGATCCGGCGATCTGCCCGGCTGTGCATCAACTGCTGCGCATCGGTATTCGCGACCACGAACTCCACGCCTTGGAGGTTCGCGGCGATCATGTTGTCGACGGCGTTCGTACCACCGCCACCAACTCCGATGACAGTGATGCGCGGCGAAAAATCGGTATGGGTCATTGTTGGGATCGTCAGGTTAAGGGTCATTTTATCTCTCCCCCGCTTTTCGGGAACGACTGCTGGTTAGTGATTACGTCACGCTCTCGATTCGCGACGAATTCAGACACGTTCTTTCAGAAAATTGACAAATCGGCGGAACAGACCGATCTGCGGTTCCCCATCTAGGTTGATGTCCTGAAACGTCCTTCCATCGCCGGCTGCCCAGGACAACAAGCCGGCAGCAGTGGAAAAAGCCGGGCCGGACGCGAGCTCCGGCAATCCGCGCAATGCCGCCGGACGTCCGAGCCGCACCTGCCGGCTCAGCATCCTGGCTGCCATTTCGCGAACCCCAGGAAGCTGACAAGCCCCGCCGGTCAATACGACGCGATTGCCCGCGGCGCGTCCCATTCCCGACGAATCAAGTCGTTCCTTCACATACTCAAAGGTTTCTTCGATCCGAGGGCGGATGATATTGACCACCATGCTGCGTGGCACTTTCGCGAGCTGATGGTCTTCCTCCCCTACCAAAGGCACCGGCAGCATCTCGCGATCGTCGTCCGGACTAAATTCCACATTGCCGAACAGCGTTTTCAATCGTTCGGCATGGATCAATGTCGTGGACAGGCCGATCGCCAGATCCTTGGTGACATGCAACCCGCCGATCGCGAGCTGGGATGTGTGAATGATTTGCTTGTCGGCATAGACAGCCATACTGGTCGTACCGCCGCCCATATCGATGATCGTCGCGCCGAGTTCGCGTTCCTCGGGCACCAGACTGGATAATCCGGCGGCTAAAGGCGCTGAGACCAAATCCTCTATTTCTAGATCGCAACGGCTGATGCACGACTCCATTGTCCGCAACGCGGTCGCGGCGGCATCAATGACATGCAACCTCGCGGTCAGTGTCGTACAGAAAAGACCGCGCGGATCAGCCACGTGATCGGTGGCATCGACGGCGAAATTCGACGGCAGAACATGAATTGGTTCCCTGCCGTCAACCCCCGCCTGGCAACGCCCCTCGTTCATCACGCAACGAATGTCGTTCTCAGTTACCGCACGCCCGCCGACCGGCCATTGCACATTGAACAACCGAGAGTTCTGGTTGGCCACAGGTTAGGTTAATGGTGACGGAGCGCAGCCTCACGTCAGCCATATCCTCCGCTTGCCCGACCGACGCTCGGATGGCTTTCTCCGCGGCCTCCAGATCAGTGATATCGCCGCTATTCAGCCCCCTGCCCTTTTGCCAGCCAAAACCAAGGACTCGCAGCGAACCGTCGCTTTCCGTTCGGCCGATCAGACAGGCAATCTTGGTGGTGCCGATATCGACCACACCGAACGGACCGGAACGGTAATGTCGTGACGACTCCGTCTCTGGCGGCCCAGTCTCGGTGGGAGGAAGGATGCGACGAGGATTATCTGCCATCCGGTCGTGCTCCTATGTGGGTTTCTTGGCGATGACGGGTACCGTCGGCGGGCTTGTTTCGGGTGGCGGGGGCGGTATCACCAAGTCTTCCTTCGCCTCGATCCGCGGACGGAACACCAAGCGGTCCGGCAGGCGCATATCAATGGCCGCCAGGGGTCGGTCGAGCACCGCGTGCTGCTGTTGAAGCTGCGTCAGCCGATTCAGTGCCTCGACTTCATGTCCTTCCGGCAACAGGACGTCGGTTTGGTTGATCATGTGCAGATTCCAGCGACGCTCCCCAACGCGGACGCTAGCCTCAACTTTTTCCGCCAGGGCTGGCCGCTCCCGCAAGGCGTCCAACAACACGGCAGCTGCAGTTGGAGCCCCGCGGCCGACGATCAGAGGCAATTTGGGAAACTGCGCGACATCCTGGTCCGTAACGACCTGCCCCGTCCGATCGACCAGAACGTATTTCTTCTGGCTCTGCCAGACCGCGAAGGGGCGACGTTCCTGGAGGTTGACGATCACTGTACCCGGCAGGCGCCGCTCGACCGTCGCGCGCTCCACCCACGGGATCGTTTCTATCCTAGCTCTGGTCTCCTCGAGCGAGAAGCCCAGTATCGGATCGCCCTTGCTCACGCCGATCGCCGCACGCAACAACGATTCCGGCGTGTTGGCGCGTCCTTCAATCACGACATCCGTCACCCTCAGACCCGACGCGGCGGTCGCCGCCCCCAACCGCTCACGCACGTTGGAAAGCGTGCCGGTACCGCGAGGGGCCGCGGAATGAAGAATGCCAGTCAACAAGACCCCAACAAGCGATACTGCGGCGATATATCCTGCCGGCCGCAGCAGCCGACGTTGACGCCGCAGCGCCAAACGCAAGCCCGAGGGCCTATCGTTAACTGAATTGCGCGGAGATCGTTTCACGCCCGACATGCGGCGTTCTCCACCATCCAGGCACAGAGTTGCGGGAAGCCAATACCCCGATGCGCTGCCTGCTCGGGGAGCAGAGAGGTCTGCGTCAGGCCCGGTTGTGTATTGATCTCCAGCAGCACCAGACGGCCAGGCTCACCTGTCGTGTCATCGTAACGAAAGTCGCAACGGGTCGCACCACGACAACCAAGCGCCCGATGCGCCGCAACCGCGACCTCCATCGCCCGACTGTAGGCATCGGGATGAACCTTCGCCGGAATGACGTGCCGCGATCCCCCGTCCGCGTATTTCAACTCGTAATCGTAGAACGTCCCAGCCACCGCCTGGATTTCCGTCACCGCAAGCGCACGATTATCCATCACGGCAACCGTCAATTCCCGCCCCGGAATGTATTCTTCCACCAATGCGGCGGGTCCAAACGTCCAACCACGCGCAATCTCCGCGCGACGATTGTCGCCACCCCGCACCACCGCGACGCCGACCGAAGATCCCTCGTTCACCGGCTTCACCACATAAGGCAGCGGCAGCGGGTCCCCCGCCTCCAATTCGTGGATCGAAACCATCCGGCCAGGAGCAACCGGCAATCCTACCGATGCGAACAGCGCTTTCGCCGCCTGCTTGTCCATTGCAAGCGCCGACGCCCGAACACCGGAGTGCGTGTAGGGAATCTCAAGCCAGTCCAATACGCCCTGAATTGCGCCGTCCTCGCCAAAGCGCCCGTGCAGAGCGTTGAACACGGCGTCAGGCTTCGGCGTCAGTGCAGCCATGACCGCGCCGAGATCCCGACCTACATCGACCGGATCGACCACGAAACCAGAATTCGCGAAGCGCCGCGATTACTTGGATTCCGCTGGAAAGACTGACTGCGCGTTCAGCGGAGATGCCGCCATAAAGCACTACAACTCGGGTCATGCCACCACCTCTGGCCGTCCGGCCGGAACCCCGATACGGCGGATTTCCCATTCTAGCGTCACGCCGGTTGCCGCCAGCACGCGACGGCGGACCTCCTCACCCAGCCCCTCAATGTCGGAAGCTGTGGCGGAACCTGTGTTGATCAAAAAGTTGCAGTGTTTTTCAGACACCATCGCTCCGCCTCGGGTCAGGCCACGACAGCCGGCGGCATCGATCAACTCCCATGCCTTCATGCCGTCGGGGTTGCGGAAGGTTGATCCACCGGTACGGGCGCGCACCGGCTGAGACGCTTCGCGCGCCGCCTTGATCTCGGCCATCCGAGCGCCGATCAACGCGGAAGCGCCCGGCATCGCCAAAAGACGAACGCGGGTGACAATCGCACCAGCGGGCAACGCCGCGTGGCGGTAAGCAAACGCCAACCGGGACCCAGGCAATCTTCGATGCTCACCCGTGCGTGTAACGACCTCGGCCCAATCTAGGACACCCGCCATCTCGCCGCCGTAGGCACCGGCATTCATCACCACCGCACCACCGATCGACCCGGGAATCCCGGACAAAAATTCCAAACCCGTGAGCCCAGCGGCAGCGGCATGTTCCGCGACCGTGACATCCAGCGCGGCAGCCCCAGCAACGATCCCACTCGCGTCAGGTACGATCGCGGAAAAGCCGCGCGCCAGGCGGATCGTTGCACCAGGAAGGCCGCCGTCGCGAACGATCAGGTTCGAGCAAGCACCAATCACCTGCACCGGCACTTCGTACGGCAACTCTCGCAGGAAGCTCGCCAGGTCGTCGGCATCCGCCGGACGCACCAACACTTCCCCCCGGCCCCCCGCTCGGAACCACGTAAACGGCGCCAACGGCGCATCCGCCTGAATGCGGCCCCGCAACGGGGGCAATGTCTCCGCGAATCCGCTCGTGTGAGAGGCGGTCATCATGTCGCCACCGCCCGCTTCCCGCTTCCCAATTGCAGCGCGGCGAGGTCGCCGGGCAACGCAGCGGCCCATTGGGTGATCGATCCAGCGCCGAGACACACAACAAAATCGCCAGGACGAGCGATCGCGTGCACCATCTCCGCGAGACGCCCAGGGTTCGGCAGCGCCACGACACTGCGGTGGCCACGTGCGCGCAATCCCTCGACCAGCGCATCCCGCGTCATGCCGGCTATCGGCTGCTCACCGGCCGCATAGACATCGGCCACAATCACTGTACCTGCATCATTCATGCAGGTGCAAAACTGCTCGAAGAGCAATTCCAGCCGCGTGTAGCGGTGCGGCTGAACCACCGCGACCACATCCCGCGCGCCGGCCTGACGGGCGGCTTTCAATACCGCGGCAATCTCCACCGGATGATGACCGTAATCATCGATCACTGTGATACCGCCGGCCTCGCCGGTCTTGGTGAACCGGCGCTTGACGCCCTTGAAACTAAGAAAAGCTTCGTTCAGCGTTGTGTCGCTGATCTCCATTTCGATCCCGATCGCGATCGCAGCCAAGGCATTCTGGACATTGTGTGCCCCCAGCATCGGCAAACGGAACGGTCCCAAGCGCCGGGTCTTGTTGCGGAACCGGTCGGTCGCTATGACATCGAAAGTCGAGCCGAACTTGTCCGGTGACACACGCTCCGCCCGAACATCCGCCTGCGGCGAAAATCCATAAGTAACGATGCGATGATCCGACAGCCGGGGGATCATCTGCTGCACCGCCGGATGATCTATGCACAGCACTGCGAAGCCATAGAACGGAATGTTAGCAACGAACTGATCGTACCCCGCGATCATCGCGTCGGCGGAGCCCCAATGGTCCAGATGTTCCGGATCCATATTGGTCACGACGGCGATAATCGCCGGCAGCCGAAGAAACGATCCATCGCTTTCGTCGGCTTCGACGACTATCCAGTCGCCGCTGCCCATGCGGGTGTTGGTGCCGTATGCATTTATGATACCGCCGTTGATCACGGTGGGATCCAGATGAGCCGCCTCCATTACACAGGCGATCAGACTGGTGGTCGTGGTCTTCCCATGGGTCCCCCCGACCGCAACAGACCATTTCAGCCGCATCAACTCGGCTAGCATCTCGGCCCGCCGAACCACCGGGATCAACCGTGCCCGAGCGGCGGCGACCTCAGGATTGTCGCGCCTCACCGCTGTCGAAACGACAACAACCTGGGCCTCGCGGAGATTGTCGGCCGCATGACCAATCCTAATCGGGATACCCGCCTGCCGCAGTCGCAGCACGTTGGCGGATTCCGCGATGTCGCTGCCCTGAACTGAATAGCCGAGGGTATGGAGGACTTCGGCGATCCGGACATCCCAATACCGCCGAT
Source organism: uncultured Alphaproteobacteria bacterium (assembly GCA_963819345.1). GTDB lineage: Bacteria > Pseudomonadota > Alphaproteobacteria > Acetobacterales > Acetobacteraceae > Rhodopila. The sequence continues at coordinate 443 of CAWFVX010000003.1, read as the reverse complement.
ACCGACGAAGTGGATGGTCCCGATGGAAAGCGGCAACGCTCTCATGCGTGCTCTCCGGTGTCCAGAGGCTCCGCGCGCATCCCCCTGATGATCGCCATCGGGGGACGCCCCTTTTAACCGTCACGACCGAGCGTGACGCCCGTGCCGCGTCTGAAGCAAACACTTCGAGTCGAGGCCGAAACCAGCGCCGTTTGCGCCTCGACCAGATCGGCCAAACGCGCCGCCGCGTCCGCGCGAGCCTGGGCCCGCGCCGCAAGCGCCATCCTGACCAGCCTCGCGGGATCAGCCAGCAACTCCCCCAACCGTTCAGCCAGCAACTTGGCAGTGAACTGCAGCTGAGGCATCACCCATGCACCACCGGCCTGCGCCAAAGCGCGTGCGTTCGCGGATTGATGGTCGTCGATCGCTCCCGGAAGCGGCACCAGGATCGAGGGTCGGCCCGC
>CAWFVX010000002.1:0-648882 GCA_963819345.1 uncultured Alphaproteobacteria bacterium | reverse complement strand
GGCGGGATGGTCGGCATCGGACGGAGCACGGTGCAGGACTATCTGACACGCGCCGCTGCGGCCGGCCTGGTTTGGCCATTGCCGCCGGAGCAGACGGACGAGGCGCTGGAGCAGCTTCTGTTCCCCGACCCCGGAGCAAGCCCGGCGCGCGTCGCTATGTCGAACCCGACTGGCCGGCGCTGGTACGCGAGATGAAGCGACCCGGCGTCAACCTGTCTGTCCTGTTCGAGGAATATCGGGCGGTTTATCCCGATGGTTACGCATATAGTCGTTTTTGCCAGCTTTACAGGACGTTTGAGCGGCGTCTGTCACCGACGATGCGCCAGACCCACGTGGCCGGCGATAAGGCGTTCGTCGACTATTCTGGCAAGCGGGTGCCGATCGTCGAGCCGCTGACCGGCGAGGTGCGGATGGCGGAGCTGTTCATCGCGGTGCTCGGCGCGTCCAACCTGACCTTTGCCGACGCCGGCTGGACACAGAGCCTGCCGGACTGGATCGGCGCGCATGTGCGGATGTTCCGCTTCTTTGGTTCGGCGCCGCGACTGCTGATCCCGGACAATCTCAAGAGCGGGGTCAACAAGCCTTCATTCTACGACCCCGAGATCAATCGCAGCTACGCCAAAATGGCAGCGCACTACAACGTCGGTGTGGTGCCGGCACGGCCGCGAAAGCCCAAGGATAAAGCGGCCGTGGAGGCCGGCGTGCGGTTTGCGCAGTCGTACATTCTTGGTCGCCTGCGCAACGTGACGTTCTTCTCGCTGGCCGAATGCCAGGCGGCGATTGACGCGGCGCTTGAGCGGATGAACGGGCGTGAGATGCGCCGGCTCGGTGTCAGCCGGCGTCAACTGTTCGAAACCATCGAGCGGCCGGTGATGCAGGTTCTGCCTGAGCAGGACTACGAATATGCCGAGTGGCACTTTGCCCGTGTTGGCATCGACTACCACGTCGAGGTCGCTGGTTTTTTATATTCGGTGCCGCACGCGCTGATCCGCGAGCAGGTCGACACCCGCGCCACGACGCGCACCATCGAAGTGTTCCACCGCGGCAAGCGGGTGGCGAGTCATGCGCGGCGCTACGGCGGTCCGCGTCACGGCACGCTGCCCGACCACATGCCCAGTGCGCACCGGCGCTATGGCGAATGGTCGGCGGAACGGTTCGCCCGCCAGGCGCGTGACATCGGGCCCAACACCGAGGCGCTGATCCTGGCGGTGCTGGCCCGCCGGCCGCACCCCGAACAAGGCTTCCGCAGCTGCCTCGGCATGCTGCGGCTGTTGCGCGGCCTCGACGCAGCGCGGGCCGAGGCGGTCAGCTGCCGCGCCGTTGAGGTCGGCGTGCTGACCTATGCCAGTGTCGCCTCGATCCTCAAACACCGGCTCGACCAATCGACGCCACCGCAAGCCGCGGACGGGGCGCCTCTATTGCACGAAAACATCCGCGGCTCCGGCTATTTCCATTGAGGAGAACAATATTGTTGAACCATCCAACACTGGATCGCCTGCGCGAACTTGGCCTTGACGGTATGGCAAAGGGCTTCCGCGATCTCGCGGCCAATCCCGAAAGCCGTGCCCTCGAACACGCCGAATGGCTCGGTCTGCTGGTCGATCAGGAGGTCACGTTGCGTCAGCAAAAGCGGTTCGAGGCCCGCACACGCACCGCCAAGCTGCGGCAAGCCGCCACCGCCGAGGATGTCGACTTCCGCAAGCCTCGTGGCCTCGACCGGACGCTGTTCCTGCACCTGGCCAGCTGCGATTGGATCCGCGAGCACCGGCATTGCCTGATCACCGGCGCTTGCGGCACCGGCAAGAGCTTCATCGCCTGCGCACTGGGCGACCGGGCTTGCCGGGAGAATCTCTCGGTCCTCTACCAGCGCTGTTCGCGCCTGTTCGGTGCGCTGGCGCTGGCCCGCGGCGATGGCCGCTACGCCCGGCTGATGCGCCAGCTCGCGCGCGTCAATCTGCTCATCTTGGACGACTGGGGACCAGAGCCACTGACCGCTGAGCAGCGCCGCGACCTGCTGGAAATCGTCGAGGACCGCTACAATCGCGGCTCGCTGATCATCACCAGCCAGGTGCCGGTCGATCGCTGGTACGAGATCGTGGGCAATCCCACGCTGGCCGACGCCATCCTCGATCGTCTGGTGCACAATTCCCATCGCATCGCGCTGACCGGCAAGAGCCGGCGCAAACCGGAGACCACCGCGGCCGAGCACCAGACGACCCCGTCAGGGCAACTGCAAAGCGTAACGTAACCGCGATCAGGGCCCTTGTTGCCCCTAGTCGCCAGCGGAAGTGGCCGGATCCGTTACACCACTACTTGACCCCGGCTGTACTGAATGACATCACCAAAATCGGCCCACAAGACGATGCCTAACTGGCCGCCATCAAGTTGGAATGGTGGCCGCGATCAGATTGCAATAGGTGGCCGCCTTCGTCGGAATCCACAGGCGCGGTAGTGAATAATTTTTTCTCCGGGCCGGTCGACCATAGTGCGGCATCAATTGAACCTCTGACAGAACCGGATGGCGTGACCATCGTGCGTTCGCCTGGCCTATGGATGGCAAAGCGCATCTGGCCCGATCGTGGCGACGCGTACAGCCGCGCCAAGCATCTGGACGTGTCCACTGTTTCCGTTGCCGGCCTGGATGACATCAGCGCCCTGCTCGGCCGTCTGATCAGCGATCCGCGGGCCGCCGTGATGCGGGGCGAGCTGATCGACGCTGGTAAGACGCAGGGCGTCCGCCGGCTGCAGTATCCTGATCACAAGACGGGCGAACTGGCGACCTTTCGCGATGAGCCACGGCGATGGCTGGCGCTGGACATCGAAGGCATCAACCTACCGGCCACCCTGCCCGCTGCTGACCTGGCGGGCTGCGCGGCAATCTCGATACTGCGCCGCCCCGCGGCTATCTGCTGAAGGGGCTGCTATCGCCCAACGAGATCAGCCTGTGGGTCAGGCCGCCAAAGTGCGGCAAGAGCTTTCTGCTGCTGTACGTAGCTTACATGCTCTCGCTCGGCCGATCTGTGTTCGGCCGCCGGGTGAAGCCGGCGAAGGTTCTCTATGTCGCGGCCGAGGGCGAAGCCGGCATCGCCAATCGCATCCGCGCTTTGCGCGACAATTACGGCCCATCAGAGAATTTCAATTTCATCGCCCAACCTGCCGATCTGTTGCATGACGATGGGAACAAGCTGGAGGTAATAGACGCAGCGGTCGCGTGCGGTGCGCAACTGATCGTGCTGGACACGCTCAATCGTCTGATGGCGGGAGGCGATGAAAACTCGTCGCAGGATATGGGCGGCTTCATCCGTAACGTCGCGCATATTCGGCATCAAACGAAAGCGCATATCGCCATCGTCCACCACGGCACGAAGGCCAGCAACGGCAGCAGCCCGCGCGGACACAGCAGCCTGCCCGGCGCCGATGATGCGTTGATCGAGGTCGTCAAATGGCGGATGGCACCCGGCTTGCGACCGTCGTTCACGCCAAAGACGACGCGGACGGTCTGCGATGGAGCTTCAAGCTGGAGCCGGTGACGCTCGGGATCGACGAGGACAACGAACCGATCACCACGTTGCGCGTCGTGGAAAGCGCCGAAGCGCCGGAACGGGCCGAGCGTTCGGAGCCGATCAGCGACAACCTGCGGATCATTGAGGATCAGACGCATCCGTGTTCCCTTTCTCATGATCTCGGTTTGCCGCCGATCTCGATGATACAGGTTCGCGCAGTGCCGACCAGATCGCGGCGCTGCGCGCACTCTGTCGGCTCGGGCACGTTGGGACTAGGCGAGGTCAGGACCGTCACCAGCCCATGCATCAGCAACGGCCGCCGGCCCTGTGAGGGGGGGAGGATAGTTGTTGATGATGATCTGCCCGGCCGTCACCGCGGCGGCGGCGATGATACCGCTCTGCGTGCCGCCAGAGATCGCTGTGCTGACCGCCGGTTCAGTCATCGCGGCATCCGCCTCGGCTAGGTCTTTCCGAAGTTGATTGTGTCTGCGCTCACATTCTGTGCGCCGATGATCCCGGTCTGGGCGCCGCCGCTGATGTTAAGCTGGATGCTGGCGACCGTCTCACCGCCGATGCCGTGGGTCGTCATCTGCTCGACCAATATGCGAAGCGCCTGCAGCACGTCGGTGTCCTCAGTGGCTTTGACGGCTCCAACCTTTTCTTCGAGGACGGCAGCCTGTGCCTTCGAGTGAGGATCCTCCTCGATCGCCGCAATCGCCTTGCTGATCGGGGCAGCGTCGCCCCACTTGCGGCGGATCACTGCTTTCAGGCCCTCGTAGGCGTCCTTAACACCCGCCTTCACGGTGTCGGCGGCAAGCGCCGGCAGGGCGGCGAGTATCGCGGCGGTGATGGGGTCCATGACGCTCCTCCCTTTACTGGAAATACCTTGTCACGCTTACGCTCGAAATAGGATCACGTTCCGCCTCCCGAGCCCGGCCGCCGGGAGCCGCACTCGGACCCAAATTTTCCCGCAGTCGCAACGCAACGCGGCAAGCCTATCAAATTGCACGGGTGGAGGCCGAGGCAAATCCGCGGCAATAGCGTAGGGGGAACGGTAGGATGTCTGGCGTGAGCGGCCGAGCTGGAGTCCGGTTGGGTGACGTGACCGAACGTGCATCGGTGATCCACATCACTTGCCGGCTTTGTCCGCGACACGGGCGACGGCGGACGGATCGGCTGTTGGCCGAGCATGGGCATTCTCAAAGTTGAGGATGACTGGCTCGAGCGCGACCGTCTGCCCTATGCCGTTGTGGTGGTTATCTCGCGCTGGCCGAACCTGTATAGGTGATCCACACAGACCGATGGTCCTTGTGTCCGGTATTACAGCCACAGCTCGGAGCACTATGTCCGGGGATCAGAGTGACCGCTGGCGGGTCCGCTGTGGGTCCGCAAAAAATTCGGCCATGCGGTGAGCGGCGCAAACAGGCAGGTATGTAATTGATTTATATGATGCCGGCGCACAGAATTGAACTGTGGACCTACTGATTACGAATCAGTTGCTCTACCCCTGAGCTACGCCGGCCACCAACGCGCGGCACGCTATACAATCCCCCTGCCTCGCAGGCAACCAACTATAACACCCCGCCATGACCATCGAACCGATGCAGCAAGCCCTTGACGAAGCCCGAACCGCCGCCGCGCTTGGGGAGATCCCCGTAGGTGCTGTCGTGATAGGCCCGGACGGCGCTGTCCTCGCCCGTGCCGGCAACCGCACAGAGCAGCAAAACGATCCCACCGCTCACGCCGAGATCCTTGCGCTCCGCGGCGCCGCCGCCCGCCGGAGCAGTCCCCGCCTAGCAGACTGCGATCTCGTCGTCACCCTGGAACCCTGCCCGATGTGCGCCCACGCCATCAGTTTGTTCCGCATCCGTCGCCTGATCTTCGGCGCCTACGACCCGAAGGGTGGCGGCGTCGATCACGGCGCCCGCGTATTCGACGCCTCGTCTTGCCACCACCGCCCCGAGATCATCGGCGGCATCCGCGAAACCGCGTCGAGAACATTGTTGCGCGACTTTTTTCAGGGGAAGCGGCAATAACCCTCATGCCGCCTGCCTTCCTGTCCCGAGCACCCGACCTCGCGCGACTGCCGATTGTCATCAATGTTCGAGCCATCAGCCTCGCGGAGGGCATGCGAGCCGGTCTCTCTGTCGCCGTCATCATCGCCCTCAACGAATACCTAAAATTCCCGGCACTCCGAGAGGCTGCGCTGGCCGCGCTCCTGACCTGCATCTGTGATCCCGGCGGCCCAATCCGCCGGCGCATTCCGGTGCTGCTGGGTTTCGCTCTGACCGGCGCCGCCGTGACCACTGGATACGGCCTCCTCCGCGCATTCGGGCCGGCCGCCGCCCTGCCGCTCGGCGTGTTTGGGTTGTTCTGCTCCTCCTTCGCCCGCATCTACGGCCAGGCGCCGCAGCAATTGGGCGCATTGCTGGCGACCGTGCAGATCCTGTCGCTCGATAGTGCCATCACCAGCACGGCGGAAGCCGGCACCCTTGCAATCGCGTTCATCGGCGGCTCCCTGTGGGCGATCCTGCTGACGATGGTCATCTGGCGCATCTATCCGTTTCTGCCGGCTCGGCGGGCCGTCGCCGAAGCCTACCGCCAGGCTTCGCAACTCGTCCGAGACCTTCACACCTTGGTGCAGGCGCCTTCGATCCCCGACGCCGCCTGGGAAGCCCACGCACGGATCCATCGCCGTGCCACCCGCGATGCGATCGAGGCAGCGCGTACCGCCGTCATGGACACCGTTCGTGCCCGCGGCGCGGCCAGCAATCGCGCCGCCCAGGCGATCATCCGGCTGGAAACAGCCGACCAGATCTTCGGCGGCCTGATCGCCCTGAGCGATCTGTTGGAACACAGTCCCCCGGCTGAGCGCCGCATCGCCGAACGCCTCGTCCGCCGCATGCACCCCGTCATCTTGGCGCTTGGCCGAGTGGTCGTCACCGATGACCCCGATGTGCATCGCCGCATTGACCGCGCCATCGACGCAATCGTCGCCGACCAGAAACGCCTCCCGGCCGCCTCCCCACTGCGACCAGTCATCGACCTGATCACCGAGCGGCTGCGCATCGCTCACACGCTGGCGGTGCCGGCGAACATCACGCCAGGCGTCGATGCGCAGGGTCGGAAGCTTCCCCTGTGGGCACAGCTCGTGCGCCCCTTGCGCGCCAATCTGAACTGGCAGTCGCCGGCCTTGCGCCACGCCTTGCGCACCGCGGTGACTGCCGCGTTGCCGTTGGCGTTCACCATGGTCTGGTTCATGCCATACGACCATTGGCTGACCATCACCGTGGTGGCGACGATGCAGCCGTATTTCTCGCTGACCTACACCCGCGCGCTCGAACGGATCGCTGGTACCGCCCTTGGCGGCGCCATTGCCGCTGCTGTGGGTCTGATCGCTACCACGCCGATCTCGATCGCCGCGGCGATGTTCCTGTTGTCGACATCTGCTTTCGCGATCCGGGCGGTGAGTTTCGGCCTGTTCACGATGGCCCTGACGCCGCTGGTCGTATTGCTGGTCGAAACCGGCTCCCCGGATACCGGCGAGTGGTCGATCGCGGTAGCACGCGCCGCACTCACCATGATCGGCGGCCTCATCGCCGTCGGAGCGAATTTCCTGCTATGGCCAAGCCGGGAGCCCGATCTGCTGGCGCCCGAGGTGAAGAAGGCAATCGCCGCCCACGGAGCCTACGCCGAGGCAAACTTTTCCATGCTGCTGGGCGAAACAACAGACGCCCAGCTCAGCCAGGCACGGCGGGCGGCTGGCGTGTCGAGCAACGCACTGGAGGCCCTTATCACCCGGGCGCTGCTCGAGCCAGGCAAACAAGATCAGGATCCCCTGGAGGCCGCAATGGTTATCGACGCCGCGCTGCGCCGCTGTGCGGGCCGTTTGGCAAGCGTGCAGCACGATCCGAGGCTGGCGGCCACCTTGTCAAGCGAGACGCTCAAGACTTGGCGCGACTGGGTCGGACAATCGATGCATCGGCTGTCGGCGGGAAAGACTGATCTCCTGCCCCGGCCCCCCGGATCAACCACCGATGCGCTAAGCAGGATCGCTCGGCAAATCGAGCTGATGGCAGGCGCGATGGAGCGGCTGGCGTAGCCGGGCCAACCCGCTGCCGACGCTGTTTATAACAATTTGCGGCCGGTCGGGTCCATGGCTGAAACTAAGGTGCCTGAAGGAAGATGAGACCGCGATGTCATGTCCGCGTCCTACGACGCGATCCTCCACTCACCGCTGGACGTGCGACACCAATTGAAGTTGTAGTCTTGCGGGGCAGGCTTCTGGGAGTAGGAAATCGCGAAATTCAGGGCATGACAAGTCATGCCTTTTGACTCGAATACGCGCGTCAGGGTCACCTTACCTGAATCGCCCGAGGCAGCGTTGCTCCAAGCTCGGGTTTCCCCAGCAGCGGCGCCCGGCGCTCGATTTAGGGACGCGATCCCTTCCCATAAAAGGTGCCAGTCCTGATCCGTCAGTTGGGCTGTGTTTGGATCCCATCCAAAGGCACTCACCTGAGCCAAGCAGGGCCCCGATACCAGCACCAGCAATCCAGTCGCCATCGCGAATGGCAACAATTGGCGTCGCTCCGTCATCTGGTCACCGCAATGATGCATGTAAGGATTATGGATATTTAAGCGCTTATACACAACCCCGAAGGAGCCCTGGTTCAAGTCGCTGCACGGTCTCGGCTGCCAGGATGGTCAGCACGTCGCGGATCCGCAATCCATTGCCTCGACGCCGCGTGCATCTTTCCGCGTCCAGTAAAATCCCAGTTTATTTTAGTACAGAACAGAATATCGGTCGGCTTGACGTATTCGCTGCGGCGTTGGGGCGAATGGCGGTTCGGTTCTGCCTCGCCACGGCTGCCACTTTCAAAGTGGCGCACGCCGCCGTAGCCGCACAGGATCTGCTCGCGCCTGTCGCCACGATAGAGACCAGAACGAGTCACCGAGCTTAACGTTGGCAGCTAGCATGCGCAAGGTGCGGGTTCGACATGGCGGATGTTTGCCGGCGTTGTTGCCATGGCAGTCAGATTGACTCTCCCATCCGAGGTCGCTGTGACCTAATGGCTCTTTGCTATCATCGCATTGGGAAGGGATGACCGCGGCCCGGGTGGATATTGGCGGGAGTTGCACGCGCCCTATGCGTCCTATAGGCAAATAGGCAAAGTTTATGGCGACCGAGATCGAGCCGGCCGAGGAACCCCGGTCTGACGCGTTGCTCCTCCTGCGGGGCGGCGGGCGGTTGCCGGTCGGACGCGATCGCATTGCCATGCTCCAGGCGGTGGCGGCTCATGGCAGCATCACCGCCGCCGCTAGGGCATTGGGCTATAGCTACAAGACGGTATGGGCTGGCTGCCATCAACAGCCTGCTGCCTCGACCAGCGCTGCAGACCCAGTCCGGCGGACGTGGCGGCGGCGGAGCTATCCTGACCGAAGAAGGAAGTATGATGACTGATAGCAGGACCGGATCCGGCATGCGATCGGAATTTCAACACGATGGGCGAAGGACCTTGAAGACATCATGGGATTTGATTAAGTAAACTTTGTCCATCTGGTGCACGGATAATCAATATAAGGGTTATATACTTCGACTATATAGCGGTATTTTTTGAATATCGGAAATATTGTCTTGAACATCTCTGTCTTTCGTGCCAAGACGCGGCATCGGTGAGACGCGCTGCGCGGTTCGCCGGCCGATGCACCGCGCGAACAACGCGGTCAGGCATCAAAACAGAAAAGGGATTATCCCATGGCCAACACGACGGCAGAGCTTGAAACACTCCTGATGGAGCGGTCGCTGACCGACAAGGAGCTTCTGGCGGCGGCGGAGTCAGCGTCTGACGTCCGGATTCTGCCGGACGCGACAGTGCTGAAAATCGGCGGCCAGAGCGTAATAGACCGCGGCCGTGCGGCCGTGTATCCGCTGGTGGACGAGGTCGTTGCCGCCCGCAAGACTCACAAGATGCTGATCGGCACCGGTGCCGGCACCCGCGCCCGCCACCTCTACTCGATAGCCGCTCGTCTCAACCTGCCTGCGGGCGTGCTGTCGCAGCTTGGCGCCTCCGTCGCCAACCAGAACGCCATCATGCTGGGCACTCTGCTGGCCAAGCACGGCATCCCCGCGGTTGAGGGCGCCGGGCTCTCGGCGGTGCCGCTCTACCTCGAGGAGGTGAACGCCGTCGTCTTCAGCGGCATGCCCCCATATGGCCTTTGGACGCGCCCCGCCGCGACAGGGGTGATCCCGCCCTACCGCACCGACGCCGGATGCTTCCTCGTTGCTGAGCAGTTCGGATGCAAGGCAATGATCTACGTTAAGGATGAGGACGGCCTCTACACCGCAAACCCAAAGACCGCGAAGGACGCTGTATTGATCCCGAAGATCACGGTTGACGAGATGAAGGCGAAGGGTTTGCACGAACTCGATCCTGGAGTTCCCTATGCTCGACCTGCTGCAGTCGGCCCGCCACGTCCGTGAGGTGCAGGTGGTGAATGGCCTTGTCCCCGGCAACCTGACCCGCGCGCTCAATGGCGAGCACGTCGGCACCATCATCACCGCGCGCTGAGGGGCGACTGCCATGACCGAAACAACCAGCACCATCAAGCATCTTGGCTCCGCGCTAGCGCGCCAGACCCTGCTGGACAGCGACCTCACCCGTCCCGTCGCCGGCCACCAACCGATCCGCATCCTGCCGTGGTTGCAGGTTGTGAAGATCGGCGGTCGCGCCATCATGGATCGCGGGCCGGAGGCGATCCTGCCGATTGTGGATGAACTACGGAAGCTCCTGCCGGAGCATCGCATGCTGATCCTGACTGGCGCTGGCATTCGCGCGCGGCATCTGTTCAGCGTGGGTCTCGACCTCGGGCTGCCGTCAGGATCGCTCGCTCCGCTCGCCGCGAGCGAAGCCGGCCAGAATGGCCACATCCTCGCCTCGCTGCTGGCGCCCGAAGGCGTGTCCTATGTCGAACATCCGACCATCGCTAACCAGCTGGCGATCCACCTCACCGCGGCCCGCGCAGTAGTGGGCAGCGCCTACCCGCCGTATCACCACCACGAATTCCCCAACTCGCGCATCCCGCAGCACCGGGCCGACACGGGTGCCTTCCTCCTGGCCGACGCACTTGGTGCGGCTGGGCTCACGATCGTGGAAGACGTGGATGGGGTTTACACTGCCGATCCGAACGGACCCGGTGGCGAGCAGGCGCAGTTGCTGGGTGAAACGAGCGTTGCGGACCTGGAAAAGTTGCAGAGTACGCTGCCGTTCGACCGCGCCCTATTGGAGGTCATGGCGACTGCCCGCCACATCGAGCGCGTGCAGCTGATAAATGGTCTCGTTCCGGGCCGGCTGACTGCCGCGCTGCGGGGCGAGCATGTCGGGACGATCATCCACACCGGCGCTCGCCCGGCTTGAGTGCCCCTGCCCTTATCGCGGTCGATCCGGGCCGGGGGCAGCCCGGGCCACGCGCTCAATGCCGAGCCGCAGGAGGTCTTCGGACGCGACCGCGATCGTCTTCATCGGAGCTATCGGCTGTGTTTGTCCTCGCCGCCCAATGCTCAGGCCGCGGGCGTGCTGGTTTACCCTGGAGACGGCGGCGGCATGAGTGCTCGGAAGCAAGCGGCCATGACCGCGGCCGACGCGCCTAATTGACTGGATCAAAAATATGGGAACCGAGGTCTGATCCAGCGTTAGCATTGATCTGGCGACCCGGGCGCCACTCCAAGTTCCCGCAAAAGAGATATCGGATGGGGGCCGGCGCGCTTGGAGAAGACCATGTCGATCCCTGGCGCCTTGCGACGCTGCGAATCACTGTCTCGGAGGCCGGTCGGGACAATAACGTGGCGGATCTGAGAACGTCTGGATCGTCTCTGAGACATCCGGTATAAGCCATCACGGAGATGAAACTGGAAGCGTTCAATGACTTAGCGTCTTCCTCCTTACTCAGCGCCGGGTTAGCACAGGGGTAGTGCAGCGGTTTTGTAAACCGAAGGTCGGGGGTTCAAATCCCTCACCCGGCACCATCGTAAGGTATTGGTTAATTGCCACTTTTGGGAAGAACCGCATCTGATCCCAAAGCTGCTTCCGATCCCGATAGGAAGTTAACCGGACAGATGGATGGTAGACCCCAATGCGCGGGCCTTTTGGGACGCGCGATCAATTCACCGGAATGGCCATCGCAAGCCGTTGGGACGATGGGCCTCGGGCAGGAAACACCGAGCGACCACGATATCGAAGAGGTTTCAACGCGTACAGATCAGGCCGCGCAGTAGATCTCACGAGCGCATTGTCACCTGGCTACGCACTTTGGGGGTGGCAGGCGATATCCCGACTTCCGCTGATTTGAAGTAGGGACAAGTAGGAAGCTCGAGTTAGTAATCGGGTATTAAGCGGTGGGAGTGACAGTGTGGCGGGGTTCCAATGGACTCGCTGATCACGGCTGCGGCGCGCGCTCTCGCCGCGGGTGATCTACTCGGCGCATTGAAGCGGGTCGCGCTGCGCGACGACGCACCTGCTCTCGCACTTCGAGGCATCGCGATGGCACAGCTTGGCGATTTGGTTCGAGCCAGAGACTCTCCTGCGACGTGCAGCGCTCGCCTTCGGTCCGAGAGAGACGATCGCCCGAGCGAGATGCGTCGTCGCCGAGGCCGAGATAGCACTCGTCTCCCGCGACCTGGGCTGGCCGGTGAAGGCGCTCGACGCGGCACGGGCGACGCTCGAAACGCACGGCGACCGCGTGAACGCCGCGCATGCGCGGAATCTCGAGGTCCGGCGCCTGCTCCTGATTGGGCGCCTCGACGAGGCCGAGCGCGCGCTCGCCAAGCTCGATTTCACTCCGCTCCCACCCGCGTCGCGGGCCGCCTACGAGTTAGTCATTGCGGGAATTGCTATTCGACGCCTCCGCACCAAGGCCGCGCGAGCGGCGCTTGCTCGGGCCGAGCAAGCCGCGCTCGCCGCAGGTATCCCTGCGCTGACGGCCGAGGTCGAAAGTGCATCCCTCGTCCTGACTACGCCGGTGGCGCGGGTGATGGCGCGTGGTGAGGAGCGACACTTCCTACTCGAGGATGTTGAGGCACTGCTGGGGTCGGAGGCGCTCGTCGTGGACTCATGCCGTTATATCGTGCGAGATGCAGGCTCGGTGGTTTCGCTCGCGACGCGCCCGATATTATTCGAGCTTGCGCGCGCTCTGGGTGAAGCGTGGCCCGGGGACGTGTCCAGGAGCACGCTGCTGGCACGTGCGTTTCGGGCGAAGCACGCCGATGAATCACATCGCGCACGGTTGCGGGTCGAAGTGGGGCGGCTTCGCGTCGAGCTTCGGACGCTGGCGGACATCAGCGCCACGCAGCGAGGATTTGCGCTGACGCCGCGACGTGCACCCGAGGTCATCGTGCTGGCACCGCCCATTGAAGAGCAGCATGCGGCGGTGCTCGCCTTCCTCGCCGACGGTGAGTCGTGGTCGAGCTCCGCCCTGGCGATTGCTCTTGGAGCCAGCCCGCGTACTGTTCAGCGAGCACTCGATTCGCTTGCGGCATCGGGCAAGGTGCAGTCGTTCGGTCTCGGGCGAGCGCTTCGCTGGATGGCCCCGGCCGTGCCGGGATTCCCGACAGTCTTGTTACTCCCCGGTCCACTACCGAGTGACTAGCTAGGATGGAGCCAAGCCTGGGCAGGATGGAACCATGAACAGATCAGCGGCCGAAATCCTTCGTGAATATGGACCCTTTCCGGGGGCCGACCGCGTCAATGGGGTCACGTTCGACGGTCAGCACGTCTGGTTTGCGTCGGGAGACAAGCTGAACGCCTTGGATCGGGCGAGCGGCAAAACAGTGCGCACGATCGATGTCGCGGCGCATGCAGGAACGGCCTTCGATGGCCAGCACCTGTTTCAGATTTCCGAGGATCGCATCCTGAAGATCGATCCGAAGACCGGAAGTGTGCTCGCCACGATCCCGGCGCCCGGCGGTGGCGGTGACTCAGGGCTCGCGTGGGCCGAAGGGACGCTTTGGGTGGGGCAGCATCGCGGCCGGAAGATCCATCAAGTCGATCCCCAGTCCGGGAAAATTCTTCGCACCATCGAGTTAAACCGCATCGTGACCGGGGTCACCTGGGTCGACGGAGAGCTCTGGCACGGCACCTGGGAAGGTGAGGAGAGCGAAATAAGGCGTGTCGATCCGCAGACAGGTAAGGTTCGAGAGCGGCTCGAGATGCCGCACGGGACCGGCGTGTCGGGGCTCGAATCCGATGGAGGCGACGAGTTCTTCTGCGGAGGAGGAGGCAGCGGGAAGGTGGCAGTCGTCAGGCGGCCTCGGCGAGGCGCCTCTTCCAACAGCAAGTAACGCCTTCGATACGATCAGCACTGCGACTTAGAACAACCCGAGCAGTCATCGCATCGCGGGGATGGCGACAATCGATCGGGAGTCGGAAATGACAACGTCCGCAGCAGCAAACAAATCAGCCGCACAGAGCTGGGAGGCTCGTGGCGCAGCCGGCTGGCTCAGTCTCGCAGCCTCGCCGACCTTCGCGCTTATGGCGTGGACGGCGGCGAATCATGCGCCCCTGATCCCGCTCTGCTCCCCCGGTTCGAGCGTCCTGCAGATCGACGGCATGACCACGATGTACGGGCTGATGAGCCTCTTCCACTTGGCGCCCTGGCTCAAGCTCGCTTCCAACTCCAGTGGGCGCGCACCCAACCGATAACCGAAGGAGACTGGACATGAACCATGCGATCGTTTCGCGTGAAGAGTGGCTCGATGCTCGCGAGGCGCTTCTCGCCAAGGAACGCGCCATGACCCACGAACTTGACGCGCTCCGCGCTGAACGCCGGCAACTGCCGTGGGTCAGGATCGAGAAACCCTATGTCTTCGAAGGACCCGAGGGTCGATGCACGCTCGGCGACCTATTCCGCGGCCGCAGGCAACTCGCGATCTATCATTTCATGTTGACGCCAGGATCGGACAATGTGTGCCGGGGCTGCTCATTCGTTGCCGATCACGTCGATGCAGCGCGGCAGCATTTCGAGCATGCTGACCTTTCGTTCGCGGCGGTCTCGCGCGTGCCCCTCCAGCGGATCGAGGAGGTCAAGGACCGGATGGGCTGGACGTTCTCCTGGGTCTCCTCGCAAGACAGCGACTTCAACTTCGATTTCGGCGTGTCGTTCAGAGAAGAGGACCTCGCCACAGGTCGTGCAATCTACAACTACGGCACCGTGATCCGGAACAGCCAGGACATGTTCGGCGCGAGCATCTTCGTGAAGGACGATGGTGGCGCCATCTACCACAGCTACTCGACCTATCATCGCGGTGCAGAGCTGTTGATGGGCGCGTTTAATTGGCTCGATCTTGTTCCCATGGGCCGCAATGAGAGCGCCGGTACAATGAGCTGGGTACGGCGGCACGACGAATATTGAACCGTCACGCTGGGCGGCTCCGAGACCCATCAGCGAGGTGACACGGGGCCTGGTTCAGCCGAGCGGAGGCTGCGGGCCCGCAGAGGCTGGGTTGCGGTGGAAGGCCCTTCAGTCGGGACATCGGCATTCCGGGGATAACCGCCCCAAAGTGTACTCCGTATTTCGATCACACCTATTCGTCATCCGCGAGCGGGTTCTTCTTCTCGCTCAATTGCAACCGACTTGGTGTCCCCGGCAACTCAAACATCGAGCCTGTTAACGCGAGATTGACCGGTATCCTGTATCGATGTAGTAACGGACAAGCAGAAAGCGCCGTCAGCGCGAGGCTGTCTCAGCACGCAAGGTCCGACAGTTTCGTTGCAGCGCAAACTTGTCGATGACCTTCATTGTCTTCCAGCCCGAATGGCACCTTGACGATCGGGCGCGGTCCATCAGGAGCAGCGCCCGATCATGCGGGACTTGTTGGTCCTCACCGAAATCTAATCGGTGAGACCATACGCTTTAATCAACGTTATCCTGGTGTTTTTGCGCCAGCGGCCAAGTTTATGGATTGCAATTGCCCGTGGTCGGGTCGCTTGATGGCGACGTACACAAGGGGCCTAAACCCGTAGTCTTGTCTGGCAACGAAATCATGGCCAATGGACCGGCTTTATGTTCGCCATTGAACGGAGTTGGCTTCATAACATCAAACCCACATGGTGCTGCATCGGCCGGGTTATTGAACCAGAACCCCACATGGAAGGTATTCGTTGGCGGCAGCCTCGTAGTACCATCTGGAAGCTTGTCAGCGTCAAACCCGAATATCTGGTCAAGGAAAATCGAACGCAGCGCAAGAGGCGCAATGATCCTTGCGACACCGTACTCATCGGCTTGCAGATCAGACTGGTACCAAGCTAACCCAAAACTACCAGCGAAGTTTGGGTCTGGAGCACCGTCGGCGTCGAGATTGCTACGCTCTACGGTGAACAAATCGAAGGAAAGGTTTGGTTTCAATCCACTGACGAAGATTTCGAAGGAATCGTTGAGATTTCCGCGTATCACTTTAACATTGGCAAATGGTGGGGTTGCGCCATCGATTGATAAGCACTGATTAAATTTCTCATTCACTTGCAGTTGGAATTCGGCGACAGGCACAGGCGTCCACGCCAGTGCCGCAACAGGCAGCACCGATGCAAATGCCAGGACTGGCATGAAGTATCTCATCGTATTACCTCCCTTTTGCGTAAGTAAACCTCGGGTAGCAGTATTGTAGCTCTCAATATGGCTTGCCGATCGTCGTGCTCGTGATGGCGGCACGGGTATTCTTGTCGAACCGTCTAAGCCCCTGCCCGGAACTTGCTTAACTGTTATCCTCGGAAGCCAAGAGAAGTCGAGCAGCAAGTATGAATTGTCGCTAGCGCTCACGCTTACTTGTCAAGCTTGCGACCTTCGGGTGTAACAGAATGTTACTGTTTTCTAGCTTAAGTTGCATTTTTGCCATTAGTTGTACTCTGGATTGCGTTCCTGGCGGAGGCGGATGCAATGTGCCGCCACCAGTTCCGGGTCGCTGGTGGTCGGTGTCACGGACAGAAGCGCATCTCGCCTTGCCGATCTTGTAGATTGACTTGTGGATACTTGTCCGCTTTGAATTAGGAGAACAGCGGAAAACACGTCTAGCCCAAACTCAGTCGCCCAAAGCCTGAGAAAAAATCAAGCCCCCACGCTGCCGTCGATTAGCTGGCGCTTCCATCTAATTCGTCTCTCGCCAGCCGCCCATTCAGCCTCGGACCCTAATTGTCATCCACAAACGGGTTCTTCGTTCCCCGCAATTGCAGCCGGATTGGGGTCCCCGGCAGCTTGAATGCCTCGCGCAAACTGTTCACCAGATACCGTGTGTAATCTTCCGGAGTTTGCTCCGCCCGCGTCCCAAACACCACGAATGTCGGCGGCCGAGCCTTTGCCTGGGTCAAATATCGCAGCTTCAGCCGTCGCCCGGCGACCAGAGGCGGTTGATGCGTCTCCAGAGCATACTCAAACCAGCGGTTTAGTTCACCCGTGGGAACACGCTTGTTCCACACCTCATGCGCGGCCCGCACCGCCGGCAGCAGTCGCTCCATTCCCGCGCCCGTCAGCGCTGATAGCATGACGACCGAGATGCCTTTCATCTGCGCCAGGCTTTCCTCAAGCCGCTCCATTATCGCCTTGCGTGTGGCATTTCGATCCCCCACTGCATCCCACTTGTTCAGCGCAACTACGCACGCTCGGCCTTCACGTTCGATCAACCGGGCGATCTGCAGATCCTGGTCATGAATCCCCTCGACCGCGTCCAGCGTCAGCACCACAACCTCGGCCATTTTCAACGCCTCGATCGCCGAACTTACAGACATTTTCTCCAGTGGCGCCCCGACCCGGGCTCTCCGCCGCAGCCCCGCGGTATCCACAATTTCTACTGCCCGCCCCTGATCATCCGACAACAAGACGGCGATCGCATCCCGAGTGAGCCCAGGCTCGGGCCCGGTGATCATCCGCTCCTCGCCCAACAGCCGGTTCAGGAGTGTCGATTTCCCCGTGTTCGGCCGGCCTACAATCGCCAGCTTCAGCGGCCGATCGTCATGTCCCCCCGTCGCCTCCACCTCGGGCAGGCGATCGGCGATTTCTGACATCAGATCCGCCACGCCGTCCCCATGTTCCGCCGACACGCCGACCGGGTCACCGAGCCCTAATGAATAAGCATCCAAAATCGAGGATGTCGCTGTCCGCCCCTCGGCTTTGTTCGCCACAAGCAGCACCGGCTTTCCCTGCCGCCGCAGCCACTGCGCGAAATGTTCGTCAGCCGGCGTGACGCCTGCCCGTGCATCCAGGACAAACAGCACCAGATCGGCCTGCGCGACGGCGGATGCGGACCCAGCCCGCATACGCCCGGCGAGCGTCTCCGGCGCGGCCTCCTCTAGCCCCGCGGTGTCGATCAGCTTCACCGTGCGCCCCCGTAATCGAGCTTCGGCTTCACGGCGGTCCCGCGTGACGCCGGGTGTATCGGATACCAGAGCGATCCGGCGTCCGGCCAACCGATTGAACAGGGTCGATTTGCCGACATTGGGCCGCCCGGCGATGACGACGATCGGCGGCATGGGCTCTACCTTAGCGCCAACAGGCGCCCATCATTGGTGACGATCAGAACAGTTCCCTCGGCGATCACCGGTATGGTCGGCGCGGCGGCCTCTGACAGCTCGATATGGCCGAGGATTTCGCCAGTGTAAGGGCTGAGCGACAATGCGTCCTTGCTGACCCCGGTAATGATCAGCCGGTCACTGACCAGCAGCGGACCGTACCAGGTCAAGGTGTTCTTTCGCTTGACTGCGTCATCCCAGCGCGGAAGCTGCGTGATCCACGCGATGCGTCCATCGTTGATATTGATGGCGCCGATCTGCTGTTCGGCGGAGATAACGAACATCCAGTCGCCGGCGATGTACACGGTGTCCTCGCCGGCGATCTGGCGTTCCCACACTCGCCGGCCGGTCGGGACGTCGTTGCAGACGAGCAGACCGCCCATGCTGATCGCATACACAAGTCCGTTGACGATAACGGGCAGTCCGCGGATCGATAGCAGGTCCGAAACCGAGGCACGTCCTTCCGACGCCCCGAGGCCATCGGTCCAAACTACGCTGCCGCTATCGGCGCGCAGGCAAGCGAGCTCCCCGGAGCCGAACCCGGCGACGACCAGGCCGCGCCAATATCCGGGAGCCGGTTGACCGAGCATGGAGGTGACGGGTTCGGCTGCCTGGTGGGTCCAAAGTTGACGGCCGTCCGCAGCGGTGAAGGCAAGCAGGCGGTCATCGATCGTGGAGACGAACACCCGCCCGTCGGCGATCATTGGAGCCGAGCGGGCCGGGAAGGCAAGATTAGAGTGCCACTTCTCCTTGCCTGTAGCGACATCGAGTGCCACCAGGGACGACAAGCCATTGTCGGCATAGAGTGTGTTTCCATCGACACCCAAACCGCCCCCGACATTGGTGCTGTCGAGATCTTTCGGCTTGGTATCCACCCGCCAGAGACGCTTGCCGGTGTCCAATGAAAACGCTGAGACCACAGCGTCGGAGTCCATGGCAAAGACTGTGCCGCCCAACACGACGGGCTGTGCCATGATGATTTTGCGGTAGCCGCCGCCGTCTCCGATCTCCGCTTTCCACGCCTCTACGAGGTGATCGTTCGCCTCCAGATGCCCCATCAGATGAGCGGGATTGCCGCCGGCCTGTGGCCAAGCTGCATTGCGCACGGCAGGTGGCAGCGTGACCTTGGGGGAGCCTTCGTCCACGACCAGTCCACGCCGGTCCGCGAATACATTTTCACGCTTGCCCGGCAGAGCCTTCTTTTTGTCCGCGAACAAATCTTCGAACCATGAGCAACCCGCCAGCGCGAGAGGGGTCACCAGCACGGCCCGACGGCCCAGCTTGCTGGTCCTGGAATAGGCATTGAGGCTCACGCAAGGCTTCCCTGACGGTTGGTATACTCGACGGTCATTTAACCCTGAGGACCTAGGCCCGCCAGCAGGGCAGAGGCGCGTTGACGCAAGCCCGATGGCGCCCCAATGTCAATCGACAGCGCCTGCAAGATCTTGCGGGCCTCGTCCTCCCTGCCAAGTCGTAGGTCGAGCGCTGCCAACTGCTCACGCGCCAGGCTGGACCATGGGTTACCGGGTTCGGCCAGTGACTTCAGTCGAGCCTCGAGCTGGGCGGGGTCGCCATGATCGATTTCGCGTGCGACAGCCATCAGGCTGGCGAAGTCGCGCAACAGATGGTCCGCGCTGGAGTTGGCTGACACGGCGTTCCAAAGCGCTTCAGCCCCTTGCAGATCGCCGGCGTCAGCTTTCAGACTGGCGGCACGCAACCGGGCCAATGTTCTGTATCCCTCGGGACCAGTGGCAGCCAATTGGTCAAGGATCCCGATCTGATCAGGTTTGGGTGCGCCTGCTTGCTCCGTGGCGCCTTGCGCTGCCACGAAGCTGATGGCAGCAGCGGCATCCTGTTGCCGCTGATAACGCGACCAGAACTGCCAACCGGCTGAGGCAGCGACCACCACCACGGCGGCCGCGAT
This sequence comes from uncultured Alphaproteobacteria bacterium, assembly GCA_963819345.1. Lineage (GTDB taxonomy): Bacteria > Pseudomonadota > Alphaproteobacteria > Acetobacterales > Acetobacteraceae > Rhodopila. The sequence continues at coordinate 628,906 of CAWFVX010000002.1, read as the reverse complement.
GATCAGCCACCCGTACTTTTTCAGCAGCTTAGCAGCACGCTCTGCGCGGAGGTCTTCCTCGACCTCGTCGAAAATGTCAACCACTTGGAATTTCTCGCCAGCCTGCATTTGCCTTGGCACCGGGACGCCCGGGGGCGGCAGACCATAGCGGCGTCGGGGTGTGGCGGCAAACCCACGGCGCGGCAAGGGTTCATTTACCTTTAGGGTATAAGACAGAGGGATGAAGATAATCGTTCTGGCAGGGCTGCTGCCGCTAACCGGTTGCGTGCCCTGGCCGATCGCCACGGCAGTGGCCGGGACGAATGTGGGGAGCATAGCGACGATCCAGCGAACACCGACGGACGCGGTCTACTCGCTGTTGACCGGACGCGATTGTTCCTTGGTACAACTTGATCAAGGCAAGACCTACTGTCGGCCAGTGGAACCGCCGCCAGAACCACCAACGTTCTGCACTCGCAGTCTGGCAACGGTAAATTGCTGGAAGGATCCGGAAAGTCTGCCGGGCCATCCGCACGCGGTCGCCGACGGGCCAAGCGGACTGACGGCGGAACAGGAGGCCGACCGGGTGCGCAGATGGCCCTAAGGGACGCTTCGAATCGGAAGATTGAGGTTCGCGGAGAATGCCGGTATAAAAGTGTGTATTGCCCCTTTAGGCTTGGGGCGCGCAGGACCCGTAGCTCAGTTGGATAGAGCGTCGCCCTCCGAAGGCGAAGGTCGCACGTTCGAATCGTGTCGGGTCCGCCAGCCTTTTCAAGCACTTGCACCGCACGACCGGATGCAGAAAAATGAGCGGGGTAACACCTGGGTAACAGCGCTGGAGGATTGGCGGCGTCCGCACTGCCGGGTCTTGAGCCCGGCGCACCTCGGATGCGATGCCAACACACCGGTTTGCTGCAAGCCTCAAGCTGTTGCACAACGCAGAGTTGTGCTATGGCCCCCCTGCATTGGCGAACCGGAAACGATGCTTGGCACCGTCATCCCGGCTTCAGGGTAGGGGTTGCTATGGAAGATAGCTTTTGGGCTATGTGGGCGTGCTACAGATTCTTCCTGCTTCATTGGCAGGCCTTTGTGCTAATCTCAGTCGGGTGCGGCCTCGTCGCCGGCATAGAGGATATCAGGCATCGACGCCTGATTGAGCGGGCCGCGCGGGTAGTCATTCGAGAGCGGGAGGCGCCGATCACCGCTGTCAGACAGTCGGCGCATCTGAACGAAGGGGCGTTCGGGAGCGTGCCGAGTGTGGTCCGACGGACGAACCCGTGGGAAACTATGGCAAGTCAGACGCGAGCCAATGTGGAGGCGGCGGAAATGCCGACCAAAACGCCGGTAGGGTATTGATGGATTTCTGCTCTGCTGACAATCCAAGTATCGGCATGCGATTGACGGGCTTGTTGCGATTAAAACGGCGTGCCGGCCGCCACGAGCGCCGCCGTAGCCATAGTCTCCACGGCATGCTGAAATTCTCGCCAATCAGGCGTTTCAGGCGCGACGCGCTGCCAACGGGATACAGGATCACCCAACCGGGAATGTGGGCCGGGTAGTCAAGGGCTTCAACATCGATCCAGCCCGCACCGTCCATCCGTTCCACGGCCTGCCGAACAGCGGCAACGGCTTCGTCTCGGCGGTCAGACATCCCCGCCATCCCGAGGCGGTGGTCGTTCAGGGTGATCGTGGCGTCGAAACGGGTGGTTGCCATCTGGGGATGATGGCGCGGACTTGTTGCCAAACGGTTAAGGCTCGAAAAACGCGACTGTCCGGTTCTGGGTCGAGCCACTTGGTTCCTGATCGTTCCGCTCATGGGTCAAGCGCGAATTGGAAAGGTGGGCTTCAGAACCGAGACACGCGAGGGGGTCGAGGTGAAGGTCTGCGATCCTGCGGCAGTCGCCGGATATGGCTCGTGCGAGCGCAAGGGGCCGCAGGGATCGAAATGGAATAGGCTTGGCCTCTACAACCCACACTGGCAAGGTTGCCCACGATTTTGTACCATGAAGCTTTCCGTCGATTTGGCAAGAAGGCTAGCCAGTTGAAAACTAAAGAAGCCCTGGCCGAAGCGGTCTCTCGATTCGGAACGTCCCTTAAATCAAAACTTTCGGGCAAGGGCGTGACGGGCGCTCCCGAGGACCAGCTTCGTGCGCCGCTGGAGACCCTAATCGCCGATCTCGCGGTCATTCTGGCTTTCAAGGCGGGCGATGTTGTCGCTGTCGGCGAGTCATCGCTTTCCGCGCTAAAAACCCGGCCTGATTATGCGGTCACGGTCAGCAATGCCCTCGTGGGTTTCATCGAGGTCAAGGCGCCAGGGAAGGGCGCAGACCCGCGCAAGCTCAGGGAGGAACACGACCGAAAGCAGTGGGGCAAACTCAAATCGCTTCCGAACCTAATCTACACGGACGGCAATTCTTTCTCGCTATGGCGCGACGGTAGGCTGAGTGGCAAGATCATCCAGCTTCAGGGCGATGTTGCAATAGCCGGCGCCAAGCTGGTCGCACCATCGGGCCTGCAGGCCCTGTTTTCCGACTTCCTGAGGTGGAAGCCGATACCACCAACAAGCCCGCGCAACCTCGCTGAGGTGAGCGCGAAGTTGTGTCGCCTTCTGAGGGACGAGGTGACAGAGCAGATGGGCCTTAGCAACCCTGCGCTCACCGCCCTCGCAGAGGATTGGCGTAAGCTTCTCTTTCCCGAATCCACCAACGCCCAATTCGCCGATGGCTACGCGCAGGCGATCACCTTCGGCCTGCTTATGGCGCGCGCCCAGAACATTGCCCTCACCTCAGGTCTCGACAACGTCGGCAAGCTGCTTCGGAAGACAAACACTGTGATCGGCGCGGCGTTTCGCGTCCTCACCGATGATGTAGATAACCAGGACGCTCTTAAAACATCGCTGGGCACTCTCACGCGAGTACTGAGCGTTGTCGATTGGGCTGTCATCGGAAAGGGCGATCCTGAAGCATGGCTCTATTTCTATGAGAACTTTCTGGAAATCTACGACAACACCTTGCGTAAGCAAACCGGGTCCTATTACACCCCGCCGGAAGTCGTTACGGCAATGGTCCGCCTTGTCGACGACTGTACTGCACGATCCATCCCGTTTTGCTATCCCCGACGGGCTCGCGTCGCCCGACGTCACATTGGCCGACCCCGCGGTCGGAACCGGAACGTATCTACTTGGGGTTTTGCGCCGCATTGCGGCCATCGCCGAAGCCGATCAGGGTGCTGGAGCCGTCCCCGGTGTCATCGAGGCCGCGCTCAAGCGCATCATTGGTTTTGAGATGCAATTCGGGCCTTTCGCGGTCGCGCAACTCCGGCTTCTCGCCGAAGTTCTGGATCTCCTGCATGTCAAGAAAGTGCTTCCCGCCGGCGTCCAGCTTCGCCTCTATGTCACGAACACACTTGGGAACCCAGAAGAGGACAAGGAGTACATTCCCCACATCCTCAAGCCGCTCGCAGATTCCCGAACTCGAGGCCAACAAGATCAAGCGGCAGGAACCGATCACGGTCGTCATCGGCAATCCTCCCTATAAGGAAAAGGCAAAAGGCAAAGGTGGGTGGGTCGAATCTGGGAGCGGCGGAAAACCCGGTCCTCTTGCCCGCTGGTTCCCTCCTCCCGTTTGGGGCGTGAGCGCGCATTCAAAGCATCTTCGCAACCTTTATGTCTATTTCTGGCGTTGGGCGACGTGGAAGGTATTGGTGACGGAGCGGCGGCGTCACAGACCTCGCCAGAGCGCAAGGGTGTCGTTTGCTTCATCACCGTCGCTGGCTTTCTTAATGGCCCGGGGTTTGAGGCCATGCGCGACTACTTGCGGCGCACCGCCGACGATATATGGGTAATCGACTGTTCGCCTGACGGCCATCAACCGGATGTTCCGACCCGGATCTTCCAGGGCGTTCAACAGCCGGTCTGCATTGTGCTTGTCGCGAGGACCGGGAGCAAAGACCAAAACGCGCCGGCGGCCGTCCGCCACATCGCACTCCCCGTAGGTTCACGCGAGTCGAAGTTCGAGGCGCTCGGCAAGCTCTCATTTGCGACTGGCTGGTCGGATTGTGCAACCGAGTGGCGTGCGCCGTTCTTGCCCGGAGCGACGGGAGGTTGGGCAATCTATCCCAAGCTGGACGGCCTTTTCTATTACAACGGCTCCGGCGTCATGCCCGGCCGCACATGGGTGATCGCACCAGATAAAGATACCCTTGAAAACCGGTGGAAGACTTTAGTTGCCGAAAAGGACCCAGAGAAAAAGGAAGTCTTGTTCCATCCCCATTTTCGCGGCGGCGACCTTGGGGACAAATATGCCGGGAAGGTGGTTAGTGAAGGTCTTCATGCACACAAGCACCGGGAGATGTCTGTTGCGAAGGACATTGCCCCCGCGATCGAGCCTATTCGCTACGGGTTTCGTTCATTTGACCGTCAATGGATTCTCCCTGATAGCAGGTTGATCAATCAACCGAATCCGACGCTATGGGACGGATATTCTTCGAAGCAGGTGTATCTCACGGCACTGAATTGCACCTCGCCGCATACCGGTCCGGGTCTAAGCTTTACGTCTCTCGTTCCCGACCTTGATCACTACAATGGTCGTGGTGGTCGCGTCTTCCCGTTGTGGGCCGATGCGCAAGGCAGAGCGTCGAACGTGGGGTCTGCTGTCATCGCCAAAGTTGGCGAAATATACGCAAGCACCATCTTGGCCGAGGACACGTTCTCCTACATGGCCGCGGTCGCCGCGCACCCGGGCTACACCGCCCGCTTCGCTCAGGACCTCATCCAACCCGGCCTGCGCATCCCGCTCACAGCCGACGCCTCACTCTTCAAGGAGGCAGCCGCACTCGGCCGGGAAGTGATCTGGCTGCACACATTCGGCGACAGGTTCGCATCACCAAAGGACGGTCGCCCGGTGGGTCCGCCGCGCCTCCCGCAAGCCGAACGGCCGCAGATCCCAGCCAATGGCGTGATTCCGTCCACTGCCGACGACATGCCCGCCTCCATCACTTACGATCTAGCCACCCGCCGCCTCCACATTGGTAAAGGCTACGTAGACAACGTCCCGCCAGAGGTCTGGGGTTACGAGGTTTCAGGCAAACAGGTGCTGACGCAGTGGTTTTCCTACCGCGGACGCGACCGTAGCCGCCCAATCATCGGCGACCGGCGCCCACCTTCGCCACTCAACCATATCCAACCCGTCGGATGGCTCGCCGAATACACGACCGAACTGCTGAATGTGCTGAACGTCCTGGGACTGCTCGTGAAGCTGGAGCCCAAACTGGCGGACCTGCTGAATTGGATTTGCGCCGGACCGACGATCACCGCTGACGATATCAAGGCTGCGGCGGTATCAGAGAAAGCGCCGCCCACGAAGAAAGCCGCGCGACGGAAGAATGCCAAGCAGGGGGAGTTGCTATCCTGAATTTATAGGCCATCAATGGCTCGATCGGATATGGTCCTCAACCGAAGCCCAATTCCACGTCGATGAAATCTCCTCGGTTCGACGCACGCGCCGGCGTCCTTCGCAGGATCTTCTCCCCGGACAACCTTGAGCGGCTCTGGAAAGACAAGGTCCGGGCGTCAATGCGCGAGCAATATCTGAACGACGGCATTGAGAACTTCGATTTCCACATCGCGCGTCGACAGGAGTGCCGTAAGCTGTCGCTCCTTATCCTCAAGGGCGACTACGTGCCCGAGAAGGCGCAACGGATATTGGTCGAAAAAAGCAAAGGTCTCTGCCGTCAGTTGGTAATACCCTCCGCCCGGGACGCTCTGGTTCTGCAATGCCTATCAGATGCGCTCTATCAGGAACTCCGCGAAAAGGCGCCGACGAAAAGGGCCTTCTTCGAGCCGAAGGATCACAGCTTTTCGAAACCGAGAGAGTTATCGGGCAGAGACCTCTACGGCACATTTGCTTCGTGGTTAAATTTCCAGCGTGCGCTGTTCAGCTTCTCAAAAGACCGCGCGTTCGTCATTGTAACGGATATTGCGAATTACTATGACTCGATTTCGTATGTTCACCTGCGGAATGTGATAGCGCCCATCTCGGGGGTCGAGGAATGCGTCCTCGACATGCTGATCTACGTCCTGAGCAGCCTGCTCTGGCAGCCCGACTACATGCCAAGCATCGAAATAGGGCTACCACAGATCAACCTCGACGCCCCACGTCTCTTGGCCCATTGCTTCCTCTACGAACTTGACGCGTTCCTCGCGAGCGATCCTAACCGCGATTTCGTCAGGTTCATGGACGACATTGACATCGGGGTAGATACGCTCGCCGATGCCAAGCGTGTATTGAAGTCGGTCGACCTGGTACTTCAGACGCGGCAGGTGCGCCTCAACAGCGGCAAGACGCTCATCTTGAAGCAAGCCGAAGCCCTTCGCCACTTCCGCGTCATGGAGAACGCCCGTCTTGACATGATGAAGTCCCGCGTGGACCGAAAGCGAAGGGCTGGAGCCAATACGGATCTCGAACGCCGAGTCATCGAACTGCGAATTCGCCGCGGCCTTGCCACCAAGTCCTTCGACGAGGGGAATGGCGAAAAGGTACTGAAGCGCTGGATAGGTCTGGCAGCAACCGTGAATGCGTCGATCCGGCCGAGTGATCTACTACGGCTATTTCTCTTCCGCCCCGCAGTCCGCGACACTATCTGCATCTATATCCGACGGTTCGATCTGTCAGTTGCGCGCGCCAAAATGCTGGCGTCTGCCGCCGAATCAGGTCTTCTGGTTGACGACGCAGCGATCGCCGATCTCGCCAATCACCTTGTCGAAACTGCAGTGACAACTACCGCAAAGCGGCACCCAAGCATCCTGCGGATCATCGCGGCGTGCAACGTGTCCACGTACTTCGGGCTCTACTGCAGGCTATGGCTTCAATCGAAATATGACACAACTGCAGCGCTTCTCGACACGATCAGATTGACTAGCGAGACATGGGTGTTGCACGAGCGGCTTGGTCGGGTAATCGGCGCGTTCGTTCCGGTCTTTCAGAACTCTCCAGAGTGGCCGGAGTATTTTCAGGTCCTTACCGACTCGCGGAACCACGGCGTTCGAGATTCTTACAAGTTTCACAAAAATCTTGCGTCCGACGCCGTCGTGTTCAAGTCCCTGTTCGATGCGCTGTCAAACCCCAATACGTCGCGCGGCACGGGTATAACACATGCGAAATTTCTTTCCCTCCTGTCGGCGCTTCAGAACCCCAAGGCACCAGCAGCTCAGGTCGAAACTCTACGGAACCGCAACGCGGCCGCATGGCGCGATGTATACTATAGACGAATGGCGCGCCGGATAGGAATCCATGTTCCTCCAGTGGCTCGCGATCCAGCAAGCGGCGCGGGGGGTGAGGGGGGATTAGATCGGCGGCAGATTGATGCCGGTGATCTAATATGTCAAACTGGTATGTCTTCCTCTTCTGGCGACGTTTCGGCGACACCGACCCGTTCGTCCAAGGACGGCGCTGCCGTCGCTGTATTCAGTGTCGATCAGGTCAGGGATGCGGGTTCTCCAGCAGCTTCTTTCAGCGCCTTCTAACAAGCCGCCGCCGGCAGCGGCTTCCACCCCCGAGGCGTCGCGAACCTTGGCCAGTTAGGTTTCGATAACGCGTCTTCTCGAAGCCATGAGACCGAAGCTCTCGCCCAGGGCGACGCGACCGTGTAGGGCCTGACAGGGGCTATCTTGATCGCGGTTACAGCCGAAGTTCTGGTGCGCTTTCTCAGTGCGTGGAGTTACCTCATTCGAGCGCCTCCCTCGATGGGCTTGCCCGAACAGAGATCTCCGTTAACCGTGGCGCGAGGAGGCGGCATATTCATAAATCGTCGATACGAGAAAGCCCAACAGAGCTCCGACAGTAACAAAGATGCCGATAAGGATAGCAAGTCCAAATGCTCCAATCAGGAGTTCCAAAATGACCTGATACGCCGCGCGGGCAAGGTGAGTCTCTTGGGGTGGTCCAGGCCGTCGGCGAACGGCGGCATTTTTTACTCATCGGTAACAAACTCAGCTTAATGGCTGGGCGACGATCACGCTGAATGATCATTATCTGGATCTGGCCGGGCTGACTGGTCCGAAGGCCACCGCGGCTGCCCGGCAGGCCGTCGGCGCCGGCATGGACGTGCTAAGCCACAAAGCCGTTCATGTGCTGCTCCATAGCAAGAGATCGCAGCCTCTCTCTGAGTTGCGTTGAAAATAGCCAGCCGTCGACTTTATTACCGAGTCAAGCTCTCAAAAACGCACGGAGCGCAGGGAGCGCTGGGCGGGTTGTTGTTCCGGCTAGACGGACGAGGTTGCCGTCGATGACCCACCCCACGGTGGGGAGGGTCCCATGCACCGTTGCCCGTCCACGCCCAGCCTCGGGGCCGTGGTGCTGCCCTCTCCCGTTAACTGAGCATTCATCCTTTGGATGATAGCCTGGCTTTGGCGAGGTGCTGGTTGTGGTTCCGCCCACGGGCACCGTCATTTCCCGTCGACGCCCGGCGAGCACCTGTGGTTCCATACCGTTTCTCAATATGGGAGGCCGCCATGCACCGTATAGTATTCGTAGGGGTCTGCACCGCGGCACTGTTGAACGCCGCTCCGATTCATGCAGATGAGCAAATGCACCTGCTCGCCCATAGTGGCGATTGGGGCGCGCTCGCTCATTCGCCTAGCATGACTGCGACGCCGGATGTGTGCCTGGCGGTCAACCCTGTGCGCGGGGTCGCATTCCGGGCCGATGGCAGCGATGTTGAAATTCGCCTGTCGGATAAGAGTTGGTCCTTACCTGTCAATGTTGTCGGTTCGATTTCCATCAGCGTCGGGACATGGAAAAAATCATTCGAGATAGATGATAACACCGCCAACACGGTTGTAGTCGCTCTGCCTCCAGATGATATTGGCCCCTTGTTCGCGGCCATGGACAAAGCCCCGATCATGACGATTGCCGTGGGAAAAGCCAGACCGATGAACGTGTCGCTGTCCGGAAGTGCCGTCGCGACGAACGCCTTTCGGACATGCGCAAGGATCGATAGCAATGCCGAGACGCCTGGGGGAAATCCGTTCAAGTAGAGACTGGTGATAAAACCATTTATCCAGAATAATTTTTTGACATAGATTCCACGGCGACGCGGATTAGGACGGAGGGGCAGCCGGGGCGCCGCGCGCGGCTGGGAAAGGGTATGCCCCCTCCCTGGCCGCACGGCTAGCAGCCAGGCTAGGGCAGGCCGGCAGGGTGTGGCGGGCCGGTCAGGCGGTGGCGGGTAGCAGCATGCTGCCGCGGACACGCTGGACCGTGCTGACACCCACGCCAAGGGTCTTGGCAATCTTGAGCATGCCGTCGCCGGCGGACAGGCGGTCCCGAATGGCAGTCTCGACCTTGGCCTTCACCGTCGGCCTTCCGAGCCGGGTGCCCTTGGCCCGCGCCCTATCAAGGCCGGCGTTCACTCGGCTACGGATCATGTCCCGTTCGAATTCGGCAAAGGCGCCTGTCACGTGGAAGAACATGCGGCCGGCCGGGGTGGTGGTGTCGATAGCTTGCTGATGAAGAAACAGGTCCACGTGGCCGGCTTCCAGGGTTCGCAGGGTGTCGATCAGGTCCGCTAACGACCGTCCCAGGCGATCCATCGCCCACGACATGACCACGTCGAACTTTGCCCGCCCCGCGTCCGTCAGCAGCCTGTCCAACCCAGGCCGCTTGTCCCGACCCCGGGATCCGCTGATACCGGCATCGTCACAGACCGCTACCACCGTCCATCCGCGTTGGGCTGCGACGGCCTCCAACGCTATCCGTTGATTCTCGGTTGTTTGCCCATCGGTGGACACCCTGAGATACAGCGCCGCTCGCCTCTGCTTCGTCGTCATTGGTTCATCCGCCATTGCCGTTTCGGTCAGGTAATGCTCCCATATTCCAATACCGAAATCAACAGATTTCCGAATAGAGAAACCATCCCCCGGTGCGGCGCAGAAACCGGCCACAGAACCATCCCCTTTCAAGCACGGTTTTCGGTATAGGCAGCCATCCATCCATACGTCGGCATGTTGCAGGACAGGTGCGGCGCGTATTCTCGAACCTGTAACTCGATTACGCTTACGCCGCCAACCTCCGCAGTTCGCCCGCTGAGCAAACCGCCGCATCGTCGCCTATACGGCGCAGCCATTATCCCCTTCGGATGCCCGCCGGTTGCCCGACCAGTCCTCAAACGGCCCTCACGCAACTTTCTTTCGTACGATCGGGTAAAACAGCGTCTTTTGCCGCACCCGACGTCATCCTGGTTTCGCGCAACAATCGAAAAGATCGATGCGAAATCATGCCGATTCCCGCCCCTTACCCGCCTACTCCGATTTTCCCTCGATCGTCATCGGCGGCCGTCCGGCCGATAGGTACGCAAGCTTTTGCAGCACGCGGGACCGAATGGCCTCGGTGGCCGCGGCGGACGTGCCGACCTGGATCGCTATCCGCGTCCCATCCGCCGAAATGATGCCCTGCAATCGGCCCAGCAATGTCAGCAGCCCCGCCGCCTCCCGAACCGCCGCCAGGGCACCGCGGACATCGCGCTTGGTCTCCGCCTGCCGCAGAAGTCGCATGACGCGCCGCTGGAGGTCACCCACCGCCGCAACGACATCGACGTCAGCTTGATCTCCAACGGGGCCGATCGGGGCTGTGGCCGCGATTGCTGCGGACAGATGGCGCCGCGCGTGGCGGCCGATCGCATCTTCGGATAGCGAGAACTCGCGAGCCAATGAGGCACGAATTCGAACCACTGATGATCTGAGCGTCGATTTCAGTTCGCCGCTTGTGGACACACACGGAACATGCGCGCCCCGTTTTTCCATTCCTCACGGTGTCGCCTCCGAGGCCGGTTTCCGGGCGATTGCTGCGCCGTCCAGTGCCTCCGAGGGCACGGTTGGGGTGTTGCTTGTTCCCTCATGCGTGGTGTCGTATCGAAAGTGCACGCTGCGCTTTGATGCGTATTCTGCGTCGCGAATTACGGTGTCGGCGATCAGGTCCGGGACCTGGTCGTGATGAGGTGTCATCGGCCCATTTTCGTGGGGTTGAAGGTGGTGGGGCCACCACCGGTCATCTTCTCGGCTTCGGCCTTCAGGCGGGCTTGCCGAACAAGCCACGGTTCGTCAGCGGGTGGCACCGGTGCTTCGTCAACGATGCCGTGCGCCGATCGGAGGCGACCAGCAACTGACTCGATCGGGTCCACGTCTACGTCACCCCAGCGGTCGGTGATGTAGGCGACCCTGGTGGGTGGCACGGCCACGTCGGACGGCGGCTGGGCCTTGGGGTGCTCGGAGGGATGAAGGGCGGCCAACTGCTTGTTCGAAGCCACCGCCGCTATGACCGTTTGGTTGTGCTGGCGCAGGAGGTTGGCGGCCACCCGAGTATCGTACTCGGCATCGTCGTGATCGGCGATCGTCGCTTGCACTGCGGCATAAGCGGCATCTATGGCCTCCGCCTTGCTGATCTGACGCTGGACCTTGGCGTCGTAACTGGCCGTAAGATGACCCGCCTCAGCTGCGAGCGCGACGATGTATGCCTTGTCCCTAAGCGTGACGGCGCCGGTGGCTACCAAACGAGCGTGGTCAAGAGCGTCGCGGGCGTCGGCGACGGCGATCCTCGCACGGGAGATGTCGGTTTGGTCGACCTCCGCGCCGGCCGACGCCTTGTCGATCAAGGCCTTCTTGTCGGCTTCCGCCTGCCGGTGTGAGGCTGCCGCCCAATCGGTGCGCTCCCGAGCCTGGTGGGCGTTCTCGACGGAGGCGGCATAGGCTGTCTGAGCGGCTACCAGGCGGCTTGCGGTGTCTGGGGTGGTGGCGACGGCTGCTGCGATGGCGTCGTGGCCCTCAAGGAGGGGCGCAGTGGCGATGGAACTGTTCATGTCGTTACTCTTTCCAAGGAGATGCGTCGCGATAGTCGACGGTCGGATCGAATCCGAGCTTGGTGTAATCGCGGGCGACCGCGGCGCTCTGCGAGACCCGCTGACGTTCGCGCTGCACCTCGGCGATCCCGGCGGCGACATTTTCGCCGGTACCCGGGACGTAGAGCTGTTCGCCGGTCAGTCTCGCCGCCTCCATCAGCGTTGCAATGGTGATCGCTGCGCCCGGGCACTGCCGTCGGGCCAAACCGAACAGGCGCGGATTCGTGACCCGACCGGCCGGCCGAATAGCGGGGATGGTGGTCATGCGGCTGATCCTTCGTGAGACAATGAGTTCGAGGGCATCTCCAATCTGGATGGCGTGAAGTTCTATGGCGATTTGTTCTTTGAGCATTTCCACTTGCTGCATCGGATCGTTGAATTTCGCTTCGAGATGGTGACGGTCGGCATTTGTGAGTTTGGCAGCCCAGGTGGCGAGGTCCGGGTCTTTGTCGACGATGGAGGCGATTGTTATTCTCACAGAAATTCCTCTTTTTGATAATTGACGTTGGCATGGGATCGGCGGGGTGTTCAATTCCTCCCTTCGTTTCTGGATGGATGATGATGGTCCGGCAGTGCACCATTTTGGGCGGTTCGGTGCGTGCTCCATGCCCCGTGTCTTAAGACACACGGAGCACGGGAGCACGCCAGTACCAGCGAGGCGGAGCACGAACGGAGCACGGCCGGAGCACTGGTGAAGCACGCTGGAGCACGCGGAGCACCCGAAGCACTTTCGCGGTGGAGCACGCCCGGAGCACGAGGGGGGTTCGTTCCATACATGTGGAGCCCGGCTTCGGCCGTCCGAATGCCCCTCACGGGAGGCCGCGCCCAAGGTCGGTTACGGTTTCTCCGTCGATACCGATCATGCCACAGGCCTTCAATCCCGAGAGATGTTTTCGGAATGCGGATTGCTTGGCTCGCCGCGTGGTGCCTGTGTCGCCGTGCTCCGGTGCCTCGATCAGCCCCGTGCGAACGCACTCCCTGAGCCAGGCGGTGCGGGTCGTGCGCCCCGGTGTCTCGCTTGTGGCGAAGGCATCAAGCAATGATTGGTAGAACTGCTGGCACATAGGCGAGAGCTTGACCCGGCGCGCCCCACGATCCGCCAATTCCGATGTCCAGGTGTCATCCTGAAGCCGGATGGTTGTTGTTTCAAAGTCACGGCAGTTGTCGGGCGTCCGGCGTCGTGCCTTGCCGGGATGTTCGAACGATAGCGTAAAGGACACTGATGCGAGACCATTCTTTTCATGGGCGAACGGTGCCATTATGCCTACCGCATCGAAGCGCCACGCTTTTTGTACTGCTGCCGTATTGCCGGTCGTTGTTGTGGCCAGTGTGATCGAGCCAGAGCTGACCGATGCGCTCGCCTGTGAGGGTCGTCACCAGGGGCAACGTGTCGGACCAGCCGATTTCGTCTTTCATGTCGCCGGCGATCAGGCTCATTACGTTATCGAATACGATCAGGTCCACGCCGCCAACGGCCGCAATCAATGTCATGAGGAACACCCGGCCGGCTTCAGTATTGAGCGGCGCGAATGGGGGAAGGCTCGAGCAGGTTCGGCGGGCCTCCGCCTCGATGTCCAGCCCGAATATCAGCAAGTTTCCATTTGGGACGGTAGAGGTTCCAAGCCTGCGAAGCGCGTCTCTCGCCCGCGGCTTGATGAGTTCGGCCGGCATTTCGCCGTCGAGGTAGAGGACGCGCGCCGGCCGGGTGCTAGACCAGTGTAGAAAGCCGTGCCCGCTGGCCACGCCCGCCGCGATGGCGAGGCCCAGTAAGGTCTTGCCGCTCCCGGTGCGCCCTACCAGGAAAACCCGCGCGGTGGTGGTCAACAAGCCGCCCAAGAGGCTGTCCGTCTCGGGGATGTCCCGCTCCGCCCATGAGGCGATCGAGAGGAGGGTCCGCAGTGCAGCAGTGTCGGCCGGGGCCGCCGGAACCGCTGCGGACTGTTTCGCGCATTCAAGGTCGTAGCGATCCCACATGCTATTAGCAGCATTATCCAGCACGACGTTGCCTCCATCCGCGCCGCCCATCGGGATCAAGGATTCCGCACAAGATCGCGGTCACAAGCGGCTCAATGTCGATTTCCCGAAGAAGAAAGCCGCGCAGACTGTTCACTTCATGCGCTGTGGCAAGAATGGCGTTCTTCGTTGCGCCGGTGCGGATCATCGGCGTGACTTCCTCGCGAATTTCGATGCGGACTGCCTCGGCCTTCGCTTCGACGCGGCCTAATTCCTCAAGTAGTATTTCGTCGCTATCAATGTATTCATATCCAGGTCTTTCAAACTTGGCGCGCTTTGCAAACGCGTCTGCGTTCTGCCGAAGTATTTCGTGGCAACGGCTCGGTTTGAACCCCCCTGCTAGGATGCCACGGGCCAGCCACGCGGCACACGGCCGGAGCCAGTTCGCGAGGTAGAACGCCTCGCCGGAGAAGCAGGCGCGATCACGAAGCTGGATAATTGTCGCGGCCATCGGGGATCAGGCTACTTCCAGAGGTCGACCACCCTGAGACATTTCGGCGGCTCTGGTTGCGTCCGCCTCCGATGTACTGCATCGAGGAGCGGACAACCGCGCTTCTGCCCAACTGATTAAGTCACCCCAGCGATAAAGCGGCGTTCGACCCCATACCTGATAGGGCGGGCCACCGCCGCGTGTCGCCATTGTCGCGAGTGTTGCAGATGCCGTTGGGAGGCCCGCGTCCGTCAGGCCCTTTGCCGCTTGCTTTCTTGTGAGTCTCGTATCGTCGTTGATGCCGGTTGCCATTCGTCTGTCCTCGGTAGTTGACGATACGGCATAGTTACGAAACCCTACTCGGATTTACACTGTGGTCAAAACGGTCGGTTTCGGGGGTTTCAACAGCAGGCGTGTGCGAGCACCCATGAGGAACCTAGTGAAGAGGTGGCGAGCATCCCGCCCGCGCTCGGATTTGGCCACCTCCAGGTGCGCACGCCAACCGCTTCGGGTCTTCCCCCACCCGCCCCGGCTGATGCCTCCGGAGGTATCCCAAAGGGCCTGGCAGGCACAATGAACATCAGACGCGGTATGCCCTGGCGAGCGGTCCCGTGCCCATTGCCAGGCGGCGACAACGGCCGCGGCACATAATTCCTGAGCCGACAGTCCGTCCGGATTGAGTTCAAATCTTTGCTGACTACCACTGCCGCCGGAAACTCGGTCGCGCGTCTGCCTCGCGAGAGCGGCCAACGCTCCATCGTCCTCTCCAAGATGCATCAGCAACAGACCGCCACTTGTCCGCCAACTCGGGTCAGTCGTTTCCAAGGCACTGACCATGCGTGGGTCCGCCAACTCGCGAGCTAACAGCACCGCCGCAGCTTCCAGACTATCGAGCCGATTTTGCCAATCGACCCTTGACGGCCAAGAAGTTTCACCGTGAATGATCTGACTCAGGTAAGCGCTCGCACCAACGAGGCCCGCAGCCACGACGGCGGAGAGAAGACTGCCATCTGCCTTTTGCCCTGCAACTCGACTTGCCAAGTCATGGAAAAGGTCTGCGCTATCGCCGCGAATTCTGAAGCCGGGAGAGTCGTCGTTCTCAATCGGGACGGAAGCGAGGTCGCCCCCCTCGGTGGTCAAGCCACCACTCCGGCCCGTTGTATCTGCACGACTTCCGCGCCCTGGGGGGCTTCTCCTATCCGTTCCAACGTCTCGTTTGCCACGGCATCCGCAGCCGCCAGCAACACGACATCCGCCGCATGTATGTATTTCGAGGTGATCGTGTGTTGCCGATGTCCAAGCAACGTGCCGATGGTCGCTTCACTGAATTTCAGATCGTTGGCGACGGACGCGAAGGAGTGCCGAAGCACATGGGGGGTGATGTCCGCCGGCAATGTCCCCAACACGGCTATGCGCCGAAACATGCTCGGGAAGCCTGCCATGGCGCCTTCGCCACGGGTTGCTGGGAACACAAAAGCGCCGGCTCGCGATAGTCTCCGCAGTACATCGCAGGCGGCAGTGGACAGCGGCCTTATGCTCCTGCCTGTCTTGGTGTCTGGTAACGTCGCGGTACGCTTGGGCAGGTCCACGTCCGCCCACCGCAGCGTCAATGCCTCCCCCGAACGCCAACCCGTCAGCAGCAGGAAGCGGGTCGCTGCGACAGCCGCCGGCCACACCGTGTCTTCCGCGGTCCGCAGCACCGTCCCAATCGCCTCGTACTCGTCATCTGACAGCCGCCGTTCCTTCCGACCGTCAGCCGGCCGGACAATGCCACGCACGGGGTTATCGGGTCGCATCCGTTCCTTGATCGCATAAGCGAAGATCGCCCCGAGCAGACCAATCGTCCGGGTCGCCACACCCCTGCCACCGCGAACGTTGGACATACCCCGCTTGTTACCGGTCGGCTTCTTCGCCGCGGTCTTGCCGGCGATGATATCACGCATGAGTGATTCCACATCCCGCGTCGTGACCGATGTCACCTTCATGGCGCCCAAGATCGGCCGGATGTGCTTGTCGATCCTCCCCTTGTCACTCAGAAGTGTGGAAGCCTTCTTTGGTTCCCGGCGGCGGGTCATCAGGGTTCCGGCCGCGGCAACCGTCCAATAGTCGTCAAGCAGATCGTTGACGGTTGGCGCCTCCCGCTTGGCCTTCTTGTCCTCCGCTGGGTCAATGCCTTTGACCACTTCCCCGAGCAGCCGGCGCGCCTCCTTGCGGGCTGTTTCGGGTGTCCAGGGCGCGCCGTGGCGGCCTATGGTGAACCGGCGGAGCCTGCCTTCGTCGGTCCGGAACATCACGAAGTAGGACACGCTGCTACCGCCCCGCCGGCGAGCGCCAAACGCGGAAACCGCACCGGCTCCCGCGTCGAATATCTCTGTATTCGGGGCAAGGGCGCGAACTTCAATCAGGCCGATCTTCCGTCCCTTTGTCGGGTCGTTCGCTGCCATCGTAGCACTTTCGGTCTGTTACCCGTACCCTTCGGGGTAACACCGGGGTAACAGCCCGGCGCATATCGTGTCAAACCATATCAATCACGAACAACTAGATCTACATGTTTATCAGAGCGTTATCAAACTACCTCCACTCCGCACAACCTACCGCAAGACCTCAAAGCCGCCCTCCGAAGGCGAAGGTCGCACGTTCGAATCGTGTCGGGTCCGCCAATTAAATCAAACATTTAGTCCTCTGGTCGACCCCGCTCCTGATGGTTCTAGCAACCGTATAGCAACCAGTCGGCAGTCGTTTTGGGGCATCGTGATCGCCCAAAAAGATTGCTCGGCGGCGTGTGGCGGGCGTGGTAAGTGAGTTCGCTGGGCAACTCGGGTGGGCATATCGTCGCCGGTTGGTGCCGAATATGATCGGCGTGGACGTTATTCACGATCATCACGGGGCCGGCGGGCGCACCATCGGGATCAACGGTGTAGCGCAACACGACACCAAGGCGGTTCGCCGCGTGGTCACAGGCGGCACATGGGAGGCAACTCCTCCTGTGACACCCTCGGCGACCATGAGCGCCGGGTGTCGTCGATGCGGTATCCGTGGCGACGCCGGGTGTCGTCGATGCGGTATCCGTGGCGACGATGGTGTCGTCGAGCACCATCGCCCGTCCCCGACTACCGTAGGCAGGATGGTGGTGCCACCGTCGCCGAGTGATCGACGGCATTTCCTCAGCGGCCATGCGCTGGTGCGGGCATAGCTGCCTGTCGCCATGAACTCGAATACTCGGCGAGCAGTGGTGCCGTTGGCACCGTCATGTCGTGTCGATGTGCAGCGATGTGTCACGATTTCACCTCTTTATAGGTGTTTTCGTCCCACGGCAGATCGCTGATGATGACGACGCCGACGCCATTGGCGCCATGCGGTCGGTTCCGTGGTGTGATTGCGCCGATCCACATTGTCACCGGCCAGAGGCCGGGGATAATCTGCCTTGGTGGGTGTGCCAGTTCATCACGACGATTGGTGCCACAACATCACGGCACCTCGGCGTCAATGTTCCCAAACACCAACATCCGCAACCGTGGTTGCGATTGGTGCGAGTTGCGTTGGTGCGGCATGGCCCGACTAATTCCATCCCTCGCAGACGCGGCTCGCTGCGGTAGTCGCGGCAGATTGTGGCAAGGAAAATTCGATCACATCGGCCGATTCTGATGGTAATGCTCGGCAACTTGTTCATGGGCCTTCAGACCGGGCTGGATACCAAGCCGATCTGTCCGCTGATTTGTGAAAGGGTGCGTGATGTCCGAGCCAGACGGCAAACCTGATGACGATTTTCCGCCGGGGACTCCCGGCGGCGCGGCAATTCGAGCACTAATGAATGCTGCGGGGGGTGCAATCCCCTTCGTAGGTGGCCTCCTATCGGCAGCGTCAAGCGCGTGGTCGGAGCAAGAGCAAGCGAAGGTCAATAGGGTTCTTGAGCATTGGCTCCGAATGCTCAAGGCTGAGTTAGCAGAGAAAGGGCAGACGATACTTGAGATCATGGCCCGTATCGACATAAACGATGAAAAAATCAGTAAACGCCTTGAAAGGCCGGAGTACCAGTCTCTTTTGCGGAAAGCCTTTCGAGAATGGGCCGGAGCAGAAAGCGAAGAGAAACGCAAACTCATCAGGAACATTCTTGCTCATGCAGCAGACACCAGCCTCACGAGTGATGATGTGGTGCGTTTGTTCATCCAGTGGATCACCATGTACAGCGAGTTACATTTTGCAGTCATTGGCTCGATCTACAATGATTTCGGGGTCACCCGCGCCCGTATGTGGGAGAAGGTAGGAAAGGAAGAGGTTCGAGAGGATTCCGCCGATGCTGATCTGTTCAAGCTGTTGATACGAGACCTCAGCACAGGTGGCATTATCCGCCAGCACCGCGAGAGGGACTATAGCGGCAATTTTCTTCGCAAGCCTGCGATGAGACGTGGTAAAGGCGTCCGTCAGCCAGAGACAGTCGAGTTTGCGTTCGAGGATACGAAGGGCTATGAACTCACCGATTTAGGTCAACAATTTGTACATTACGCCATGACCGATCTTCCCCCTCGCATCGAGTTCGACAGGAATTTGGGCTGAAATCGAGGCGCTCGTTACTCTACCGTCGCCGCAGACCTCATTGGCAAGCGTGGTCAGGCGGCAGCGCGGGTGCTCTGGTAACACAACGTCCGCATGATACCCTTGATCTGGCTGCGCCGCTCGGCCGGGTGGCGGCCATGGGCCGATTCCTGCCAGAGCGTCGCCTCGATTTCGATCATGCTCATGCCGGCGCCACGCATCTCGACGGCAAGTTGGAAGAAGGCTGCATTGCCATTCTCGGCCCGTGCGCTGTGCCACTGGCCGATGGCAGCTTGCTGACGGTCGAGCCGGTTGGTTCGTAGGTTTTCTAGCTGCTCTTCTCGCAGTAGCTCACGCACAAGACGCAGCTTTGGGCAGGCGGTGGGCACGACGGGTGGGATGATCGGCTCAGCGGGGATTGACCGGGCGGCCTGCACAAATTCAGGTCGCGCGTGATTGGCTGCGTAGCCCGCCCATTCGTATGGATTGAGCGGCACGCGGTTCTTGTCGTTGAAATCCTTGAAGAAGCTGTCCTTCGGATTTGCCGTCTTACAGGGTAGGTAAAACAAGCTGGACGGAGTCAGCTTTCCCATGTCGAAGCCGTGGTGCCTGCGCGACTTGATGCGAGGATCGCCCTCAAGCTGCTTCTGCGACCAATAGCCCGCCCTATTCACGGTCAGCATGATTTGGCTGGTGATGGCCCTGTGCACCGCGATAGGCATCGCCACCGTCGTCGGGATGAACACCCGCCACCGTAGAATTCTCTGGCGTGCTGGAGTAGCTGTTGAAGATTGCCATTCGCTGGCGGGGAAACAGCCGGGCAAATTCGTCCGGCGACAGTTCGCCTCCGTCGTTGTCCAGCCAAATGCCCCAGATCGCCCGAATGTTCGCCAGACCTCGGCTGGTTTCATCGTCCAGCGTCGCGTCGAAGATTGCAGGTGAGATCAGGCCGTTCATCGCTTTGCTCTCATACGCCGAAGTGTGGAAGAATTTCAGCCCGTTGATGAACGCCTCCGTGTCGTCCCGAGGGAAGAAGTCAAGTGGTTGGGCATGGTAGATCGACCGATAAACGGTGCCACCGATGCTACTCAAATCAAGTTCACCCTGCACTCGGCCATGACCGAATTCTGACATCTGCTGGCGAAGCTTAGTCACTAGCTCGGGGAACCGACCGATGACCCTATTTCCACCGTTGAGCAGATCGAGCGCTCCCTGAAGCTCCAACTTGAACCGATCCCGATGCGCTCGTTTGCGATCAGCAGCATCGTCGTGTTGCCGAGGACGGCCCGGCTTACCCTTCACTGGTAGGTCGTCGATCCCGCCTAACGGCGCCACCGTGCAGCCCGGGAACATCGTCGCCATCCAATCGGCTGTCGCGCGATCCATCACGATGACCCTTTTCGGATTCATGTCATCGGGGTTCCGCAGGGAAATCCGCATCGCTGCCTGATAGCAGCACGCCCAATAACCCGAACGCTTGACCTCCCTGGAATCGAACCCGAGCGCATCCAGAAAAGCAAAATGGGGTGGCGGCGGGAGGAGTGCGGACACGACACACGCGTTATGGATGTGCTGGTGACGGATTAAGACCGAACGGCGAATTCGGAAGCCTGTGTCCCTGCCCGGCGAAGGTGTCATCTGGGACATCTTTGTTGCCCATCCACACAAACGCGCTCGCGTCGAAGACCTGCGCGACACGTTGCACTACGCGGCTGAGAACCGTCGTGTTCTGGGCATCGGCAATCAGCTTGTTGCGGTAGTTCTTCGACCAATCTTGTTCGGTGGCAAACAGGATCGTCAGCAGCGATCCATTCTGATGATCGGTATAGCGCAATCCCTTCATGATCGCCTTGTGCGGGAGGAACCGCACCCCCCTCGCCGACCAGAGATGATACAAAACGGATTGCCGGAAGCACGCGGTCGAGCCGCCGACATCGCTCGTGCACCCGGTCCAC
Organism: uncultured Alphaproteobacteria bacterium; assembly: GCA_963819345.1. Taxonomy (GTDB): domain Bacteria; phylum Pseudomonadota; class Alphaproteobacteria; order Acetobacterales; family Acetobacteraceae; genus Rhodopila. The sequence continues at coordinate 608,107 of CAWFVX010000002.1, read as the reverse complement.
AGGCCCACGCCGCTGGCTCGTGTAGGCCAGCCGGTAGGCGCCGAGACCACGGCTCAAAAAACGAGCACCGCCGTTAGGCCACCGGGAGCCACCGAACTGGCATGGCGTCGTCACCATCGATACAGGGTAATGCTGGGAGCCAGTTCGCCGGCTGAAATGGTCCACGTCATACCGAAGCCAGGTGACCCCTCGTGTGGCCCGATGTCCATTCGGAATTCGACCATAGCCCAAGGTTCGGCTTCTCCCGATAAGGTCCAAATTATCGAACGCCAGGGAACGCGATCCGCCGTCCCTCGGGTATCGTTTTGAAGCCCAGTTGGGGCAGCTCCATCCGGATAGCGCGCGTCAAGTCATCGACGCTGAGAATCAGCGAGGAACAGTCCTCAACAGTCGCCCGGCCGCCTTTGCGTCGGCTTCCGTAACCGCCCATTCACACCTCAGAAAATTTGCCTACGGCCCGACCCACACTGGCCAATATTTTTGCCGTTCTAATTGACTGGCATTCATCATAGTTGTTGGCCGCAATCTCGATGACTTCTCCCAGGCAGTACGTTGCGACATGTCGCTCGCGCGGACCCGGCCAGTTGCTCAGGTCATCGGCGGAATGTGGGCTGGACTGACACCATCGCCGGGCAGTCCGTGCGGCGATAGCCCGCTTGAGCATCCGCCCTTGTCTCTGGCGACCACTGCGACCGGACCAGCATCCGGCTCACCTGTTACCTTCACGGTCTGGAACACGGTGCCGGATGAACCGCGAACGGGGCCGCTGATCCTGCCGTAGGCCATTGCACAAGGCGACCGGTCGCCGGCTATGCACGTTGCCGGCGATCGCCTGCCGTATTGGGCCGCCCCGTCATCAGCATACCATCCGAGGCGGACCGGCCTTGCGGCGCAGCTACTCGCAACGTCAGGGTGAAAACAACTGTCCGCTTCGGAGCGGTGGCGGCTGAACCGGACAAGTTTGGCGCTGCCGGCGGAGCATCACGAGCAGACTGTGTCGGTGCAAATCTGCTTGCCGAGGTTTCAGGCGCACGAGCACAATCGGGGTCCCGCAACGATTTGGGAGTGTTTTACGTGTCGGTTAGCCTGTCGGGTCTTGCGAGGCGCGAGTATTGGCTTCACGCGGTGCTACTGACGTGCGCCGCGTTCGTGTGGTACGGCGACACTTTCGCGGCGCGCTTGTCGCAACCAGCGTACCTGGTGGGAATATTCGCCTGGCTGTTCGTGGCTATCCTCGGCTCGGCGCTCTCAGTTGTGCGCCACGCCGACCAACTCGCGGTGCGACTCGGCGAGCCGTACGGCACGCTGATCCTGACGCTCTCGGTCACGGTCATCGAGGTCGCGAGCATCACGGCGATCATGCTGCACGGCGAGAACAACCCGACGCTGATGCGCGACACGCTGTTCGCGGTCGTGATGATCATCCTTAACGGCATGGTCGGGCTGGCGCTGCTGTTGGGCGGCCTCAGGCACCGCGAGCAGCACTACAATCTGCAGGGCGCGAACGCGTATCTCGGCGTGATCCTGCCGCTAATCGCATTCAGCCTGCTGTTGCCCGACTTTACGCAGACGACGCCGGGGCCGACGCTGTCGATTGGGCAGGGCGCCTTCATCGCAATCGTGGCCGTGGGCCTTTATGCTACCTTCCTCGCGCTGCAGACCGGTCGGCACCAGAACTACTTCACATTCGAAGATGCCGACCTGCTGGAGAAGGCGGAGGAAGGGACTTTCGCGGGCATCCTGCCGCATGTCTTGCTGCTGATCGCCTACATGGTGCCGGTCGTCTATCTCGCCGAGCAGCTCGCGCCGCCGGCGGATTACATGATCGAGACGATGGGTGCGCCGGACGCCGTGGGCGGTATCGCCATCGCCATCCTAGTCGCTACACCCGAAGCAATCGGCGCGGTGCGCGCAGCGCTTGCGAACCGCGTGCAGCGGTCTATCAACATCTTCCTTGGCTCGGTGCTGTCCACGATCGGCCTGACGATCCCGGCGATGATCGCCATCAGCTACCTCACCGGCCACCCGCTGATCCTGGGCGTGGAGCACACCGACGAGTGGCTGCTGATCGTGACGCTTGGCGTCTCGATCGTCACCTTCGCCAGCGGCCATGCGAACGTCATGCAGGGCTGCGTCCATCTCATCCTGTTCGCGGCGTATATCCTGCTGATGTTCCAGGGGTGAGGGCCGCGTCGTAGTGAGCCTGGCCCCTTCTTCGGACCACTTTGAATGAGAATTTTCCAGATCATTCCGCATCCGATCAGGTGTGCCTGACCCAACTTCCGCGCTGTGTGATCGATAATATAAGCCGATATCAATTACTTGGAGCGCCGATTTGCTTTTAGGCACCACACAGTTTAACCGGAAGAGGAACTATACTGGCCCACAGGCCCCTCGCTCGTGTCGCCTGTGCGCCAACGCGAACATCCCGACATCAAGGCTGCGATTCCAGCCACAGACTCCCGGCGTCAGGCATTAAAAAGTCTGCTCGCCGAACTCACGCCTCGATACGCCCAGGCAGCGGCGGACGCGGCGGTCGCGCCGAAGGCGAAGGTCGCACGTTCGAATCGTGTCGGGTCCGCCAATTTTTCAGATAGTTAAGCGTTTCGGTTGGTTAAAAGTCGGCAAGGTGGGCAGGCTGCGATGACCGCTACCTCGCCCGCCTAATGGCACTATTCTGAAGTGCGATTGCCCTGGGCGATCGATAATCAGGGGTCCGTGCCGAGCGGCCCTTCAGAGGGGCAGAACCCGCAATTGCTCGCGATGACAGCGGTCCGCGCAGACGGTAGACAGTGCCATGCTACGATTCGAGGCGGTCGGGTTGCGCTATCAGCGAAGCGGCGTTCGTGTGGGTGAGCCGAGCGGCCCTGAGGTTCTGCACGATGTCAGCTTTTGCCTGGAGGCAGGCGCGTTCCGCTGGCTGCTGGGTCCGTCCGGCGCGGGCAAGACCAGCTTGTTGCGACTACTTTACCTTGCAGTGCGCCCGACCCGCGGCCGGCTAGTTCTCCTGGGAACCGACATCGTGGGAGCGCCGAGGTGGGCCTTGCCCCCGCTTCGCCGTCAAATCGGCGTTGTGTTTCAGGATTTTCGTCTGCTGCCCCAGCTTTCAGCGTTTGACAACGTGGCGCTTCCACTACGCATTGCCGGCAGGCCCGAGGGACAAATCCGTGCAGATGTCGGGGAACTGCTGCGCTGGGTCGGGCTGTCGAGGCATCTAGAGGCGCACCCGGCAGATCTGTCTGGCGGCGAGCAGCAGCGAATCGCGATTGCGAGGGCAGTGATCACTCGACCGGCGTTGCTACTTGCTGACGAGCCAACTGGTAACCTCGACGACGGTCAGGCGGGTCGGCTGATGCAGCTGTTCAAAGAGATGAATCGTATTGGTACGACGGTGATCGTCGCTACGCACAATGAGTCGCTCGCCGCGCGCCATCCTGCGCCGGCCCTGCATATTTACAACGGTCGCTTAGTCGACAGTGAAGAACTCGGCTTATGAGATCGCTGCGTCCATCAGGCTTCGATGAAATGGGCCTGCGGCGGGCGTTGTCCGACCGGATGCTGCTTCTCCTGGTCGCAGCCATGGCGTTCCTTGCGGCGCTCGCGCTGGGGGGTTGGTTTGGAACGGCAGCGCTGTCGCGGCATTGGCAATACGGAGCCGGCGCGTCGTTGACGGTGCAGGTGCCTCGAGCAACAGAATCCGCGGCACGTGGCAATCGGACGCGTTTGGCTGCTGTGATCGCTCTGCTGGCTAGCAGTCCCGTTGTTGCCTCCACCCGCTCGCTGCCGGATCATGAACTACGTGAGCTTCTAACTCCTTGGCTGGGCCGAGGGGTGGAAAAACTGGCGATCCCCGTTCCAGCGGTGATCGCCGTTCGCCTGGTTGACGCCACTGCCGATTTGGATCTGCTCTCTCGACGCTTGAGCGAAGAAGCGCCGGGAACCATGGTCGAGGATCAAGGCGTCTGGATTAGCCGTCTGGCGATTTTTGCCCGAAGCCTGCAAGCGTGCGCTGCCCTTGTGCTGCTGCTAGTCGCGGTCGTGGCGGCGGCGGTGATCGGTGTAGCAACTCGGGCTGGACTTTCGACTCGGCGGGAGGCGATCGAAATCGTCCATGGCCTCGGAGCGACCGATCGATATATAATGAGCCGCTTTTCCGAGCGCGCGACATTTCTGGCAGCTGTAGGATCAGCTGTCGGGACTATTGGGGCACTCCCCATTGTGCTGACGCTGGCTCACTTAGCCGCTCCTTTCTCAGGCGAAACCCACACTGATGGCGACACCCTGGCAAACGCGCTCGATGCATTGCCGATCCAGCTTTGGCTGGCGTTGCCAAGTGTGCCGGCGATCGCCGCGGCGATCGGCTATGCCACGGCCTATGGGGCGGTTCGCTGGTGGCTGCGGCAGCTGCCATGAGCCGTTGGCAGTCTATGTCGAGGTTGCTGCTTGTGCTCGCAGCGGCAACGGGTGCTTGCTGGGCTGGCGGTTTGATCTGGTTTGTGCACGCCACGCGCCAGCCACCCGAGGCTCCTCCTCCGCATACCGACGGGATCGTCGCTCTCACTGGAGGGGCGGGGCGGGTTGAGTTGGCGCTGCATTTGCTTACCACCGGCCGTGCGAACAGGCTACTGCTCAGCGGCATCGGCGGCGGGACCGACCTTGCCACGCTCGGGCGCCTAGCGGGGATCGACACGGTGTCACTCGAGAGTTGAATTACCGTCGGGCGCTATGCTGCTTCGACCCGCGGCAACGGCATTGAGACGGCTGCCTGGGCCGAGCGAAATCATATCAATTCTTTGATCGTGGTCACTGCCGCCTACCACATGCCGCGCGCATTGAGCGAATTGCGCCAGAATTTGCCGTATGTGCAACTTTTCCCGCTCCCGGTTGGTTCGGGCAGCGCACCTGGAGCAGTGGAAAGAGGCGTCACCCTCCGATTGGAGGCGGCAGAGTACACCAAATATCTGCTTTCCGCTTCAGGCTTGGCCGCCTGGCTGCCGCGCCGCGAGCCAGATGCGGCGCTAGGCGGGCGTGCGAGTGCTGGAGGATGATTTTACTGCGTTCAACTATATTCAATGTTCTCTTTTTCGCCGTCAGCGTGGCCATTGCGCTGCTGGCGACAGCGGTGCGCGTTGTCGCCCCTGACCGTGTTCTCGGCGCCGCGATGCTTTGGGCTCGCTGCCTGCTGGTCTTAGCACGGGTCGTTTGTGGCATCCGGCTTGACGTACGGGGGCTGGAGCACATTCCGCAGGGCGCGGCATTGGTTGCCTCCCGCCACCAGTCAGCCTTTGACACATTCGTTTGGCTGACCTTGCTGCCACGCTGTTGCTACGTGTTCAAACAGGAATTACGTCATATACCCTTGTTCGGGCCGCTAATCGGTGCGGCGGGAATGATCGCCGTGGACCGCAATGGTGGTGGTAACGCGATTCGAGAATTATTGCGTGAGGCGGATCGGGCGGTCCGGGAGCAGCGGCAGATCGTGATTTTTCCAGAAGGTACCCGCGGTGAACCGGGCGCCCCCGTGGTCTTGCAGACCGGCATTGCCGCGATGGCTTCCCATACTCGTCTGCCGGTGATCCCGGTCTCAACCAATTCAGGACTTTATTGGGGCCGCAAAGCGTTCCGCAAGCGGCCGGGAACGGTTCGTATCGTCATCGGGCAGCCCATTTCACCGCAGATCCAACGGAAGGCGCTGATGCGGGCGCTGGAAGATGGCCTAGTCGCGATCGATCGCGAGGAGCCGGCCCCGACAATCTAATCCCGTCGAAAAAGCTGTGCAGGGTCTGAATGACAGTTGTCGAGCAGAATGAATTTCCAGCCATATCCTTTTGAAAAACATTCTGTATATTAAGAATGTGATCTACTTGTGACGGCCTTTTATGGTTCGGGACAAATTAATCAACTCTCCAACGGATGCGCTGACTGTCTGTGCCTTGTCGAAATAAAATGACCCGGACAGGAATTTGGATGCCTACAACAGAACATGTAAGCCGAAGAAGTATGACGCGCCGCAATTATTGGATTATTGCCGTCGCTCTCCCATTGCTTGTTGTCGCTGGCGACCTCGTTTATTGGCGAATTGTGGTCGAGCGTTTACGTGCCGGTTATCAAGATTGGATTAGGACCTCAGTCCACCAGGGTTGGGAGATCTCTTCAGGGGTATTCTCGATCGGCGGCTGGCCTTGGGCTGCGACGATCGCCATTCCCGAGGTCATTTTGCGGCACGCCGGTTCTACGCTCCCAGGAAATCTTGAAGTCGCAGCCGAGGGCGTCACGCTGTCGGTATCTTTGTTCAGGCCCGCAAACCTTCTGATTTCGATGTCCGGTCCGGTCCATCTTCGGGCCTTTGCCACGCCCGATCTGCTGGTCACCAGCGAGGAGAATTGGATTTCGGTGCCGTTGGTTGACGGGGATTTGGGTACGATCAACTTGCATGCGACTGGATTGCATCTCGAACCGGCGATTGGTGCGTGGCATGCGACCGTCGGATTATTAAACTCCCAAGCAAAGGTTGTGGAAAATCTGAAGATCCTGCGATCTGAACCTGCGATGCACTTTTCGGCCAGTGCCGAGGCGATCGTGCTACCGCCTCTGCTGAACTGGCCGCTGGGGAGGAATATTTCGTCGTTGTCGCTAGACGGTGTGCTGAACGGACCGTTGCCTGAGACTCGCGATGTTACCGGCTGGGCCGAAGCCTGGCGCGATGCCGGCGGATCGTTGGCAATCAGCCATCTTGCGTTGGGGTGGGGGCCATTGGGACTAACATCCTCGGCAACGCTGGCGTTGGACGACCAGCTTCAGCCCATGGGCAGCGGCAACGGACGAATTGTAGGCTATGCGCCAACGCTGGATCGCCTGGCGGCGGCGGGGTCGTTGACAAAATCCGCGGCAACCGCTGCCAAGGCGATGCTGTCGCTGATGGCGGGGCCAGGGGGAGAGTCGGATGGGCCCTTGGCGGTAGATGTACCGCTGACGCTACAATATCGCACACTTTCTATGCGCCAGGTACCTCTGGTTCGGTTACCTGAACTCGACTGGCCGCCGCGATAGTGCTATACCGTGATCATGCGATACAGGATCCAGAGCATTCGAATTAGCGGCCCGGCTGCCTAGCAGCCGGGGTTAGTCCCGCTTTTTCGACCTTTGCCTGGAGATTGCTTTCGATGTACAGCGACAAGACGCCGGAACAACCGTCAACCGGTTTCGTCCGCTTCCTTATAGATGCCGATATATCGCCTGGACTGCTCTCCCGTTTGCTGCAGCCTTATGCTAAGCGTGATTTGATTCCCGACCGCATGTGGTCACACCGAGCCGGCGATACGATCCATGTCGAGATCGCTATGGAGGCGATGCCGGTTGAGGTCGTGCATCTCGTTGAGGGTAATCTGCTCCAAGTCGTTGGGGTGCGCAATGTATCGCGGGTAGCTCGATCCTGTCTTCGTCAGGTGGCCTGATCGGGACATGATTTAGCAGGCGGGCCCGAGGCTCATCGCACGCACTCTGCGCCACGCGGCCTTGGGTGCAGACCAGACGTCATATGGTGCAGTTGCAAATACCGATGTGACTAATCTGCGACCCGACGGACTAATAGCTGCGCGGCAAATCCAGCACATGCTCGGCGAGGTATGACAGGATCAGGTTCGTGCTGATGGGAGCTACTTGATACAGGCGAGCTTCTCGGAACTTGCGCTCGATGTCATACTCCTCGGCAAAACCGAAGCCGCCGTGGGTCTGGATGCAGGCCTCACCGGCCGCCCATGACGCGTCGGCGGCTAGCATTTTTGCCATGTTGGCTTCTTCGCCGGGGGTTTCTCCGGCGGCGAACTTTTCACACCCTGCTTGGACCATGAGTTCGGCAGCACGCATCTGGGCGTAGGCGCGAGCCAACGGAAACTGAATGCCCTGATTCTGACCGATCGGACGACCGAACACGTGGCGGTTCCTAGCGTAATCGGACGCTCTGCGTAGGAACCATTTGGCGTCGCCGATGCATTCTGCGGCGATCAGCAATCGTTCGGCATTCATTCCGTCCAGGATGTAGCGGAAGCCGCGGCCCTCAATACCCACGAGGTTCTCTGCAGGGATAGCCATGTTGTCGAAAAAAATCTCGGTTGTGTTGTGGTTCATCATCGTGCGGATAGGGCGGATCGTTAGGCCACGGCCGAGTGCGTTCCTCATGTCCACAATGAAGGTCGAAAGACCCTCCGTGCGTTTGGCCGTCTGATCCTTCGGCGTCGTGCGCGCGAGCAGCAACATCAGGTCGGAATGTTCCGCTCGGCTGGTCCAGACCTTCTGCCCATTCACAATGTATTTGTCGCCCTCCTTTCGTGCGAAGGTCCGCAACGACGTGGTGTCGGTCCCACTGGTTGGTTCTGTGACGCCGAATGCCTGCAGCCGAAGTTCGCCGGTCGCGATTTTTGGCAGGTAGGTCCGCTTTTGCTCGTCGGTGCCGTGACGCAGAATTGTGCCCATGATGTACATCTGCGCGTGGCAGGCGGCGCCGTTGCAGCCTTCGGCCTGCACAGTTTCCAGGATCGCCGCAGCCGCCGACAAAGGTAAACCGGCGCCCCCGTACTCCTCTGGGATTAATGCGCCGAGGTAGCCGCCCTGTGTCAGTGCCATTACGAAGTCGGTAGGGTAGCCGCGTTCTTGATCGAGTTTGCGCCAATACTCGCCAGGGAATCGATTGCACAGCTTGCGGACCTCCTCGCGGATCTCAGCGTGGGGGTCGGCGTGTAATGTTTCCTTCATGGCGGTCTCTCTGCGGACGATGTCTTCTGCTTATTGTGTTTTCTGTAGGTCTGGCAACTTGCACGAGACAGGGGGCGTAACTGTCGGGCCCGAATGGGCCCTTGCCGGATCAGCGGGAAGTGCTTTATCGGCGCCCAGCACTTCAGGGATTAATCCTATGGCGGCAGACAGGCCGTTGGCGGCTTTGCCGTTTGCTCGGTTTCACGACTGGATGGCTGAGGCAGAAAAGTGGGAGCCCAACGATCCGAATGCGATGGTCGTAGGGACGACGACACGGGATGGCCATCCATCGGTGCGCACGATTTTCTTAAGAGCGTCGATGACCGCGGGTTCGTCTTCTACACGAACAAGGAGAGCCGCAAGGGAGGAGAAATGGCAGCCAACCCCCGGGTGGCGCTGCTGTTCTACTGGAAGTCGTTGAAGCGGCAAATTCGGATCGAGGGTATGGTCGAGCATGTCGCGGAGGCGGAGGCCGACGCCTACTTCGAAACTCGACCGCGGAATTCGCGGCTTGGCGCGTGGGCGTCCCCGCAGTCGCGACCGTTGGTCAATCGGGCAATGCTCGAGGCTCGGCTGGCGGAGATGGAGAAGCGTTACTCAGATACCATTCCTCGGCCCGACTATTGGTCGGGTTATCGGGTTTTGCCGGAATTGTTCGAGTTCTGGCAGGAGATGCCTTATCGTTTGCATGACCGGACGGTTTATCGCCGGTCCGCCGGCGGAGCGTGGGAGCAAAGTAAACTCTTCCCGTAAGCATGCCCCGCCATTCGTGCTTGTAACGGAAACGCAAACCTGCATTGTTTGAACGCAGGATCAAGGGAAGGAGCTGACCATGGCAATACGCAAGCTTCTGCTGCCCCTTACCGGGACCGCCGCGGGCGAAGCGGCACTTGCGACGGCTTTAACAGTTGCTCGTCGGTGGGATGCCCACGTTTTGGCTTTGCACGTTCGTGTAGACAGCCGGGACGTCGCGCCGTTGGCCGGCGAGGGTCTATCCGGCGCGATGATCGAGGAGATGATGTCCGCGACCGAGAAGGAGAGCAGCGACAGGGCCCATGCCGTTCGATCGATGTTCGAACGATTCGTTGCACGCCACGACGTTGTCGTTCAGGAAGCCCACTCGGGGTCGGATCATGCGACAGCCAGTTTCGCGGCGGTGACCGGCCGGGAGGAGGACATCGTCGCGCAGCAGGCCAGGCTCGCCGATCTGACGGTTGTACCGCATCCCGATGCCGGAGAGGACGTCTCTTCCTCCGACGCGCTACACGCTGTGTTGTTTGATTCTGGACGGCCGGTGCTCATCTCACCGCAGCAACCGCCAGCGGAAATCGGGACGCGGTTGTGCCTGGCGTGGAATGGCACGGCCGAATCGGCCTCTTCGGTGTTAGCCGCTTTGCCATGGATGCAACGCGCAGAAGGGGTCGCAATCCTATCCGCAGATGGCTACCAGAGACGCGGTCCCGGGGCACCGGATCTGGCGGCGTATCTTTCGCTCCACGGCGTGCACGCGGACATCGTCACGTTTAAGTCTGTTGGCGGGTCCGTGGGAGCAGGGCTACTGTCCGCGGCGGCGAATTACGGCTGCGACCTATTGTCGATGGGGGCCTACTCTCATTCGCGATTGCGCCAATTGATTTTAGGGGGTGTGACCCGGCATGTATTGGAGCATGCCAATCTGCCGGTGATGATGAACCGCTAGAACAGCTTCTCCTGAGGCCCGAGCTTAACAATCACCTCGTTCGGGTCGGACAGGTTGAGCATCGCACGGGCGCGCTCATCAAGCGTGTCGGGGTCTAGGTGGCGCGCGCGCAAACCGGACACTCGCGTCTCCCACCCGTCGCGTTCGCTTCTCGCGGCGGTTTGTTCGGCAACCACCTGGCGCAGAAATTCCTGCCGTTGGGCGTAGGCTACGAGGCCGCGGTCGCCCTGGATAGCGTTCCAGCCAAAATAACCAGTAATCGTCAGAAAGATCGCTGGCGCGAGAAGCACGCGTCCCCGTCGCTTCAATTCTCGGCCGATAGACATCGTGCTCTCCGTGATTTGCTTAACAATCCTACTGCTGGGCGGCCATTTCGTGAATGAAAAAGTTCTAGGCCGCCGAACTCGCGCTCGTTTGTCAGGTGAGGATCAGGGATTTTTAATTGAGCCCCACACCATTATGGGTAGCCGCAACATTCGGCCGTGGTTGGCGCTAGCTAAGCGAGCCACCTCGGCATCGGTCCGAGTGGCGTGAACCATGTGGTCCACCTTTCGCGCCAACGTCTTGTCAGCGCCTCCCTGCCACCCCAACGCCCGCTGTCGCGATCCCACGAGTCTCTCTTTGTTGCCAGAAAATGGCTCATGCCAGGCTGTTCCAAATCGTCGCTGACAGAACAGCGACCTGGCTCCTGCTTCATCCTGCGTTGACAGGATCTGACGCCGAACGCATCGTCCGCCGCCCTTAGACCAGGAGACGATCGCGCGATGTCTCGCCATGCGTTGCAACAATCAATTGAGGATACCTGGGAGCGACGGGACACCTTGTCCTCATCGACCAGGGGTGAAGCGCGGGATGCGGTTGAGGCCGCGCTCGATGCTCTGGACAGCGGGGAGGTTCGAGTTGCGGAGAAAGGTGACGTTGGCTGGCAGGTCAATCAGTGGCTAAAAAAAGCGGTGCTCATGTCCTTCCGTTTGACAGATTCGGCGCCGATGGAAGGCCACGGGAGGGCGCCGGTGTGGGACAAGGTGCCGATGAAATTCGCTGGCTGGGGAGAGAATCGCTTCAAACAGGCAGGATTTCGCGCGGTCCCCGGGGCAGTAGTTCGGCGGTCAGCGTTTATTGCGCCGGGAGCGGTCTTAATGCCGAGCTTCGTCAATGTCGGCGCTCGAGTTGGTCGTAACACGATGGTTGATACCTGGGCGACAGTGGGAAGCTGCGCACAAATCGGTGAGAACTGCCATCTATCCGGCGGTGTCGGCATTGGTGGGGTGTTGGAGCCATTGCAGGCCAACCCGGTGATCATAGAGGACAATTGCTTTGTCGGCGCCCGGTCCGAAGTCGCTGAAGGTGTGGTCGTGGAGTGCGGCAGCGTATTGTCTATGGGCGTTTTCATTGGGGCGTCTACCAAGATTATCGATAGAGCGACAGGTGAGATTTTCGTCGGCCGGGTGCCGGCCTATTCGGTGGTGGTTCCAGGTTCTTTGCCCGGTAAAGCGCTGCCGGATGGATCGCCGGGTCCGTCGCTGTATTGCGCGGTTATCGTGAAAATCGTCGATGCTCAAACGCGGGCGAAAACATCCATCAACGACTTGTTGAGAGATTGATGGCCGCGGAAGGGCCGAATGCTGGGCTCTCCGACCCACTGCCGCTGGCGCAGTCGCTTATCCGTTGTGCATCGGTGACGCCGGCGGATGGCGGTGCACAGATTGCTCTATCCGAAGCGCTCAACCGTCTAGGATTCGTGATCCATCGCCTCCAGTATGGCGAGATCGAGAATACTTTTGCCCGTCTTGGCGCGGGAAGCCCACATATTTGTTTCGCGGGCCATACCGACGTCGTGCCGGTGGGCGCAACCTACTGGCGCCACGACCCGTTCGGCGGTGAGGTGATTGATGGAATGCTCTACGGCCGTGGAGCGTGCGACATGAAAGGAGCGATCGCGGCATTTGTCGCGGGTGTCGCGCAACATCTGGAACATGGGTCGCTGAACGGTTCGATCAGCCTCCTGATTACAGGCGATGAGGAAGGACCCGCGACCGATGGCACCGCAAAAGTGCTGGAGTGGATGCGGGCGAACCAACATATTCCCGACTTCTGTGTAGTAGGAGAGCCTACCTGTCGCTTGAAGTTGGGCGATATGGTGAAGATCGGCCGGCGCGGCAGCGTCAATATGACGATTGAGGTGCAAGGCACGCAAGGCCACGTCGCCTACCCGCATCGCGCCGATAACCCGATCCATCGGCTGATCCGGGTGCTGGATGCATTGACCTCGGCACCTGTCGACGCCGGAACGGACTGGTTCGAGGCATCGTCGTTGCAGGTCACCAGCGTCGATGTTGGCAATAGCGCGACAAACGTGATCCCAGCCTCGGCACATGCGGCTCTGAACATCCGGTTCAATGAGGGGCACAGCGGCGCGTCGCTAACTGCCTGGGTGCGAGCGACGTTATCGCGCTATGCGGAGCGATTTGACCTGGAGTCCTCCATCAGCGGCGAATCCTTCCTGACGAAGCCCGGTCGGCTGGTGGACATGCTTCGTGGAGTGATCTCAAAGGCGACCTGTATCGATCCGAAGCTGGATACGGGCGGAGGTAAGTCGGACGCCCGCTTTATAGCGAAATACTGTCCCGTCGCGGAATTTGGTTTGGTCGGGACGACGATGCATCAGGCAGACGAATGCGTCCCCGTTGCGGAACTGCGCGATCTAGCTCGGATTTACAGGGATGTCGTCGCGGCGTTCCTGGCATGAGCCGTCGCGTCGTTCCGAGAAAAAGCATCCTGGTAGGAATTTTGCGGATTGCACGCGGGCGCCCCGACGGGCTCGCGAGTTTCGGCTCCAGTGCGCAAACGTTCCTGTCAAGTCTGGCGCCGCTGATTGCATTTCCCAGTGTCGGGGCGGCGTTAGGGGCATTTACCGATGGACCCCGGCGAGCGCTAACAGACCTAGCGATGACGTTGTGTGCGCTGCTGACCCCGGCAGTCGTGTCGTACGAATTGGCACGCATCTGGAATCGGGCAGATGAATGGCTTCGGTTCGCGACCGCCTTCAACTGGTGTGAGTGGATCTTGCCGGTGCTGGCCTGCCTGATCATGTTGCCGCTCAGCGTGGCGATCAGTTTGGGATTGACCGAAGACGTCGCGAGCCCAACACTGCTGGGATGCCTGGGTGTATATGGGCTGTGGCTGCACTGGTTTCTGGCGCGTAACGCGTTGGATCTATCGCGTTTTCGTGCCGTCGTTTTGGTATCGTTGGTGAACCTCGGAACGGCCGCTGTGGTGCTGGGACCTCGCTTGCTGGTCCATGACGCCGGATGAGTTCTGTGTCTGTGGTGGCATCTGGTTTGTCCGGGGCATTGCGTTTGGCGCGCGGCCGGCCCGATGGCGTGGTGCTGATACCGGTGGACCGCCTGAGCATTGTCCGCAGCTTCTGGGCGATTGCGCTGTGTCTACCGTCAGTGATTTGCCGGCTTCTGATGTCATGGATGGTTTCGGGCGTTCCCGACGATGCGCTCCATGCGGTCGGCAGAGAGATGGTCGTTTTCGGGCTAGGGTGGCTGATTTTCGTCGAAGTGACGCACCGGTTGGCGCCATTGATAGATCGGGCAGACCGGTGGGGGCGGTTCATAGCGGTTTGGAACTGGTGCAACGTCGTTGAAGGAATACTCGTCGTCGTAGGGGCGATACCTGGCACACTCGGGGCGCCGGCATTTATTGGTCAGGCGAGTGAACTGATTACGATAGGGTGGGCGTTCTGGATGGAGTGGTATGCGACGCGGCTGGCGTTCGGGGTAGGACGGATGACGGCCACCTGGCTGGTGTTGGTCGACCAGTCGATCGGGATTTTCCTGGCATCTCTGGCTCTTGCAATCACATCCTGACCTCCGGATCGATAAAGGGATTAACAGGGTAGCTCACCCCAACCAGGGTTAGCCCATCCGGTGGCGCAGTTGGTCCCGCCGCCGAGCGGGCCTTGGCTGCCAAAGCGGTCGCGACGCGCTCGGGGGGCCATCGACCCTCGCCGACCAATTTCAACGTGCCCACGAAGTTACGGACCTGATGGTGCAGAAAGCTCCGCGCCTCTGCGATAATTTCGACGATATCGCCGCATCTGGTCACATCCAGTCGATCAAGCGTTCGTAGCGGCGATTTGGCTTGGCACGAGGCGGCCCGGAAGGAGGTGAAGTCGTGCTGTCCAAGGAGGCACTGAGCTGCTTCGTGCATGGCGAAGGAGTTCTAGTTGTTTCGGAACATGCCAGACACGCCCGGCGAGCAATGCGGAACGGCTGCCACGGTTGAGAATACGGAACCGATAGGCGCGACGATCGGCGAAAAAGCGCGCGTTCCAATCTTGGGACACCGGAGCCGCCTTGAGCACTACGATAGGATGCGGCTTCATGTGGTAGTTTAGGGCGTCGCGGATAGTCCGGGGGCGATGCCCGTCCGGGAGGTCGATATGCGCGACTTGGCCCTCGGCGTGAACGCGAGCGTCGGTGCGGCCGGCGACCGTGCTGGCTACCGATTCTCCCGCATTGAGGCGGGACGCCGCTCGTTCTAAAACGTGCTGCACCGACAACCCGTTGATCTGTCGCTGCCATCCGACAAACGGGGTCCCATCATATTCAAGCAGCAACGCCCAACGAGTCATTGCCCTACAATGGTGCCGGGCGGCACGGGGTGGCCGCACAAGAAAGCGCCCGCATCCAGCGCGGCGCGCCCCGGAAGCTGAACCTTGGTCAGCCTGATGGCTTGAATTCCGCAAGCGACAGTCAGTTCGAAATCTAGAACCGTGCCGGCAGTCCCAATTGCATCAACCGGCGTGGCCGAGATTACTTTGAGGGGACTGCCTCCTAGGGTAGTGAACGTGCCGGGCCAGGGCTCAAACGCGCGAATGCGGCGGTCGATCGCTGTAGCAGACTCGCTCCAATCAATCCGGCCGTCCTCGCGCGTTAGTTTAGGCGCGTAAGTGGCGTCGAGGGCTGATTGGGCGGCCGGCGTCGGAGACAACGCGAGGGCATCCATAATAAGGGTCGCACCCAATGATGCCAGGATGTCGTGAAGGCTGGCAGCTGTCGTCGTCTGCAAAATCGGGACACTTTGCCGCAGCAACACTGGGCCGGTGTCCAACCCTGCATCCATTTGCATGATAGTGATGCCGGTCTCCGCATCGCCTGCCAGGATGGCTGCCTGGATCGGCGCCGCACCGCGCCACCTGGGCAACAGGCTGGCATGGATGTTGAGGCAGCCGCGCTTAGGGGAATTGAGCATCGGCTCTGGCAGAATCAGGCCGTAGGCAGCGACAACGGCAGCGTCCAGATCGAGTGCGGCAAACTCGGCCTGCGTTTTGGCGTCGTCACGCAGGCGGCTGGGGGTGCGAACCGGCAATCCCAGTTCATCCGCGATGACCTGAACTGGGCAGCGGCGAACCGCTTGGCCTCGACCCGCGCGTCGGGCCGGCTGGCAGTAAACCGCCGCAATAATGTGCCCGTCTTGACACAGCGCCCGCAACGCGGGAGCGGCGAACTCCGGACTTCCCATGAAGGCGATGCGCATGGCGCTATCGCTTCTTTTCGTCGCGCTTTTGCCGTTGCTCCTTGGCAAGCCTGCGCATGATCATGTTCCGCTTGAGGGCTGATAGGTGATCGACGAACAGGACGCCGTCCAGATGATCGATCTCGTGTTGCAGACAGGCGGCCAGCAGGCCGTCGCTCTCCACTTCGCACTTTGCGCCGGTTTCGTCGAGGTAGCGGACCTTCACCCGCGCCGGCCGGGTGACGTCGGCATATTGGCCGGGAAGGGACAAGCAGCCTTCCTCACGTGTGGCGAACTCGTTACTGACCGCGACGATCTCCGGGTTGATGAGACTGAACGGCTGCTTCTTCTCGTCCGGCATTAGGTCAATGACGATCAGGCGAAGACTTTGACGCACCTGCGGCGCAGCCAAGCCGATCCCTGGGGCTTGATACATGGCGGCGAACATACGGGGAATCAGGTCGCGCACCAGATCGGCGTCGGCCGGCTTGACCGGACGGGCGCGCGCTCTAAGGAACGGACTCGGCGCGATCAGAATCTGCATCGTCCCGATTGACGTTGGGGCGGCGGTGGTTGTGCTCATTGTCTTGAAGCATCTAGCGGCGCAGTCGTCGGCAATCAACGCCTGTTCAGGCTGATGTCTTGGACGATAACCACATGCCCCTTGCAAGCACGTATATGGGTGCCAACATAGCCAGCAACCGGGGACGCCAAATCTGGGTTTCCGCGTTTGCTTCGCTCGCAGGAGGGGGCTTTGACCACTCGAATGTTTACTTCGCCGTTGTTTTTGGGCTTCGACCATCTCGAGCAGATGCTTGAGCGTGCGTCAAAAACGTCGTCCGACGGATACCCGCCCTATAACATAGAGCAGATCAGCCCCACCGGGCTACGCATCACGCTGGCGGTTGCCGGTTTCACTATGGATGACCTTCAAATCACCCAGGAAGACAACCAGCTAGTTATCAGAGGTCGCCAGACAGACGATAGCCAGGGTCGGATTTTCCTTCATCGGGGTATCGCGGCGCGACAGTTTCAGCGATCTTTTGTGTTGGCCGAGGGGATCGAGGTTAAAGGAGCATGGCTGGACAACGGTCTGTTGCATATTGACTTGGCCAAGCCGCAACCCGAGGTACGGGTTAAGACTATTCCGATCACTCGGAATTTGGCCCTAACGCCTTTGCGCCCGAATGGAGCCGATCTGGCTTCTGCAGAGTAGAGCAGAGCAGAGCAATGAGTTCGCGGGGTCTTGTTGGATCCGCTTGGACAAATCAATCGGCAGCGCTTTTGGAAGGCTGTTGCATAGAAGGAACCGACTCGATGAATATGAATTCAGGTGATCAATCCGAAATGACGCCGGCCTCTACGCAGGACATTGGAGCGTTTGACGTGCGCCATTTGTCGGAGCAGCAACTGGCAGCTCTCGGAGTGTCGCACATCGCCTACGTCAAGCCAATTATGGTCAATGGGGTCCTAGGCTTTGCGATACACGCTGCTGACGGAACGCCTATGGCGGTCGCGGGTGACCGGGATATTGCCGTCGCCGCGGTTACGCAGCATGAAATGGTTGCCCTTTCGGTCCATTAAAATCGGAGACCTGATTGGGTTAGAGCACTCATCGGGTTGCGCTGTGGGAAGCCTCCATCGATGAAGGTGATCATGGCCTGGACCGGCGGTCGAGCTCCGCCATCACAAAATACGCCGACGCCTTGTGCAGGATTTCCGTTGGCGTGGCGGGGTTCGCGAACCTCACGCTCCAACTTAATTTCGTGGCGATTTTTGATGCGCGACCCACGCCCTGATCTGGCGGTCGGCCTCGACTGTTCCACAAATGAGGCTCTTACCAAATTGGTCCGCGCTGCCTCTGCCTGAGGCACGGACCTCGATCGGTCGGTATCTAACTTCTCCAACACCCGACGGCCGCATTCGCGGCATGGAGGCCGAACGCCGGATCAGGCCTAGTTTGCAGTCACGCGCACCTTTAGCACAATCAGGAGCTGCTGCTTACGAAACTTTGGATGAGGCTACCCGCCACTAGTCGCCATCCATCGATCATGACGAAAAATATGAGTTTGAACGGCAAAGAGACGGCGCTCGGGGGAAGCATCATCATGCCGAGACTCATGAGTATGCTGGCAACCACGATGTCGATGATCAGAAATGGCAGAAAGAGCAGGAACCCCATCTCAAAGGCCCGGCGAAGTTCGCCGACTATGAATGCCGGAATGAGAGCCCGCCACGGAGTGGCCTCCGCGTCATGTACCGGAGGCAGGTGGCCCATGTCGATGAAGAAGCGCAGATCCTCATCTCTGACATTATCCGTCATGAACGCGTGGAACGGTTCGGTTGCAAGCCGCAAGCCGTCAACTTCGGAGATACGACCTTCGGTCATCGGTTGAATACCTTCCTCCCAAGCCCTAGTCATGGCCGGTTCCATAACGAAGAACGAGAGGAAGAGGGCCAGCCCGATCATGACGACGTTTGGGGGGGTTCCTTGAGTGCTCAAGGCGTTCCGTAGCAGCGACAGCACGATCACGATCCGGGTGAAGGCAGTTGTCATCACGACGAGAACTCGGAGCCAACGACAGGACGGTGACGAGAGCGGTGAGCTGAACTAGCCGAGCAGTGGCGCCGGCTTGTCCCGGGGCACCGAGGTCAATATTGACGGACTGCCCGTGCCCGAAGGAGGGGATCAATAGCAGAAGGGTCAGGAACACCCATCCCCCGCGCTTCATTGCTCCTGCAACCAGCCAATTATCAGGTCGTGGCCCCCGCCGGTCAGCAGTACCGACCTGACGCTGACCGCATTGCACGAGGTGTATGCGGCGGCGAGGATCGAGGGCGATGGACTCGCGCAGGACCAACGTTCGCCCTGTTCGGGCGTGCGAGCGCCACAGCCCAAGCTGGAACACGCGGGTCGCGGCAACGATTAGCGCGAGAACACCGGCCAGCACGGCTATGAGCGCGAAAGCAGACTGAGTGGTCATCCGAAAAGCCCGGCGGGCCGCCCACCGCAATATCGGGAGGATACGTTCGCGCGATGGGAAGGGACGATAGCTTGCGACCATTGTGCCGGTGCGTTGAGTGACTCGGACAAGTCGGCTATCCGACGGGGCCCGGCCAGACGAAGGGCAATAATCGGGGCGTGTGCATTCCTGCGCATGTATCTATTTGCGGTCACGCAAATTAAGGAGTCCTTAACAGGCCCCTTAACCTTTTGTTCATTTTTCTTCGTCAGATTATATACATGGACCCGACTAAAATTGGCTTATTTGACCTCGCGGAAAAGCGGCTCGTATGGACCGCACAGCGGCAAAGCGTGTTGGCGGCCAATATCGCCAATGCCAACACTCCGCGCTTCCAAGCACGGGATGTCGAATCGTTTGCAAGTGTGTTGTCGGGAAGCGGATCAGTGGAGCCTGTAAGGACGCAACCCAGTCATCTAGGGGGAACGGCTCAAACTCACCTTGCGTCCCGCGCGTCGGATCCGCCGAAAGCACGTTCGCTGGATGGCAATACGGTCGCGCTGGATCAACAGTTGACGAAAGTGGCTGACACAGAAACCACCCAGTCGCTGGTCACCAGTATTTGGAAGAAGTACATGGGGATGTTCAGCATGGCTCTTGGCAGGTCAAGTTAGCGAATGGCCAGCGATCTGAACCAGGCACTTAACGTGTCCGCGACTGGGATGGATGCTCAAACAACCCGCCTGCGTGTGATCGCCGAGAACATCGCCAACCAAGATACGACGGGATCGTCGCCAGGCGCCGATCCGTATCGGCGCAAGACAATAACATTTGAAAGCGCAGTGGATCGGGTGGCGGGGGTTGAGACAGTTAAAGTCAAAACTATAGGCCTCGATAGCACCGATTTGCCGTTGCGTTATGATCCTGCCAATCCGGCCGCAAATCCGCAGGGATATGTGAAGCTGCCAAACGTCAATAGCTTCATCGAAGTGATGGATATGCGGGAAGCCGAGCAGTCTTACAGCGCCAATCTTTCAGTGCTGCAAGCGACACGTAACATGCTGAATAAGACAATCGATCTTCTGAAATGACCACCATCCCAACGGTCGTGATTAAGCCGTCGACGGCAGCTGAAGCATATACTCGTAATGCCCTCGGCAATACGTCGGCCGGCGAATTGGGCAGCTTCGGGAATGAGATCACCAAGGCGCTCGGAGAGGCTGTCCAAACCGGCCACGATGCCGATGATCAGGCGATGAAAGCGATTAGCGGTGGGGGTAATCTCACAGAGGTGGTAACTGCGCTTTCGCATGCGGAAATGACCCTGCAAACCGCGACTGCCATCCGAGACCGCGTGGTGCAAGCGTACCAGGACATTATGAAGATGCCGATCTGAGCCATGAACGAAACCGATGTCGGCGCGTTGCTACACGATTGCATGATCGTGACGATGAAGCTTTGCTTCCCGATTCTTGGGGTTGCACTTGTCGTCGGCCTGTTTATCTCGTTCATTCAAGCGATCACTCAGATAAACGAGGCAAGCTTAGCGTTTTTGCCAAAAATCCTGGCGATTGGGTTGGCTCTTATGATGCTGGGATCGTCCATGTCTGAGACTTTGACGGGCTTTGCTCACCGGGTCTTCGACAGGATCGTCGCCGTTGGCGGGTCATGAATTTCGGTCAGGGGGCGCTGTCGGAGTGGGCGCCTGCCTTTGCACTGATATTGGCAAGAGTTGGGGCGGCGACGGCGTTGCTGCCGGGCGTTGGGGAAGCCGTCGCCCCAGTCATTGTACGAATTGGTCTGGCGCTGAGCATAACCATTCTCTTGATGCCCGAACTGCAGCCGATGATCCCACCTGTACCGGCGGCGGGTCTGAGCTTGGGACTGATGATTGCCTCAGAGGTGATTACCGGCCTTTGGTTTGGGTGGGTCGCCCGGATGATCGTTTTGGCGCTCCCCATCGGAGCGCAATTTATCGGCTATTTCATTGGGCTCTCCTCGGTCCTGCAGCCCGACGCGGAACTGGGGGCTCAATCCGGCGCATTAGGTAAGCTTTTTGAAATTGCCGCGCCGGTAATTTTACTGGTGACTGGACTGTACAGGCTTCCGCTTACCGCTTTTGATGGGTTGTTTCAGTTGATTCCGCCTGGCCATATCCTGCCGCCGGCCGAGAGTGCCGAAGTGGCCCTCCGGGCCGTTGAGAACGGTTTCAGCCTGGCCCTACAACTCGCGTCGCCGTTCGTCGTGATTGCGATAGCCTGGCATGTTGCGATGGGACTAGTAGCGCGGATTGTATCTCGCATGCAAATTTATTTCGTTTCAATGCCAGGACAGATTATATTGGGCCTCAGTTTGCTAGTGGTGACAGCAAGTGCCATGACCTTCGCGTGGAGCAATGGCGTGCAAGCATTCTTCAGCGCGCTGCCGCCTAGCGATTGATCTGTGGCTGAGGGCGACCAAGGCGAGGACCGGACCGAGACGGCGACCGCGAGACATTTGGACGAGGCCCGTGACCAGGGGCAGGTTCCGGTCTCGCGAGAAGTGTCGACATTTGCCAGCCTTGCCGCTGTAGTTCTGGTTCTCGGCTTTCAATCGCAAGCAATGATGCGGCATCTGCTGCCGGACATGGTCGCATTCCTATCCCGAACGGGAGATCTATCGATGCTGGGGTCTACCCGGATTGATTTGTCGTTTTTGGGGATATTGGAGGCGATTATACCTGCCCTCATCGCCTCAATACTAGCAGGCGTCGCCGCCGTACTGATTCAGACCAAGTTCTTGCTGCATCTGGGCAGCCTCCAGCCGAAGGTCTCACGTGTCAATCCGATGGCCGGGATCAAGCGTGTGTTTGGCTTCAATGGTTTGGTAGGGATAGTCAAATCCCTGAGCAAACTTGCGCTCCTGGGAACGGCCATTTGGATCGGGATCCGAGGCGATTGGGCTGGATTGGTGCGTTTGCCGTGGGAGAGCCCGCGGAGCTTGCTAGCCGCCATTGCCCGACCGGTGCTTCACTTGTTTATAGCGGGTCTCGTTACCCAGGGGGTCGTCGCAGGTGCCGATCTGTGGTGGGAGCGTTTCCATCACGCGCGGGACATGCGCATGAGCAAGCAGGACATTCGCGACGAACTCAAGGACACAGACGGAAATCCGCATGTCAAAGCGCGGGTACGTCGAATTCGTATGATGCGGGCTCGCAGGCGTATGATGGCGAAGGTACCGACCGCGACCGTTGTGATCACTAATCCAACGCACTACGCTGTTGCTCTTTCGTATGATCGAGCCACCAATCCTGCGCCTCGCATCGTTGCTAAAGGTTCTGATTCGATTGCTGCTCGGATACGTGAAATTGCTGAGGCGAGTGGCGTCCCTGTCGTCGCCAATCCACCGCTTGCACGAGCGCTCTATAGCCTCGACCTAGATACCGAGCTCCCGGCAGAGTACTACAAGGCTGTGGCCGAGATCATCGCGTACGTATGGCGCCTCCGGCGGTCCGGTCAGGGGGTATCGTGACCGTAACTAGGAACAGACGATAATTTTCGGTATAGGTGGTTGGCGGCCAGTTACGGGCCTTTGCTTATTCTTCCTGGATCCCGTCCAAACCGCTGAGACGGGCCTGCCCCGGTTCCGTGTAGAGTGGAGGGCTTGGGATCAGGGTATCGGCCTTGATGTCATTTTGTCCTCCTGTTGCGTCATGACCCGATGGCCGGCCTTTTCGCTGCGGACGTAGATATTACAGTCGTCCGCGTAGCGCACGAACTGGTGGCCACGACGCTCAAGTTCGCGATCCAGTTCGTGCAGCACGAGATTCGAGAGCAGCGGCGAGAGCGGCCCCCTTGCGGGGTACCCTCCCGGCTGGTTTCGAACAGCCCGTTGTTGAGCACACCGGCTGTCAGGTAGCTCCGGATAAGCCGCAGCACCCGCCGATCCGGAATGCACGCCCCCACTCGTGCCGCGAGTTTGTCGTGATTAACCCGGTCGAAAAATTTCGCCAGGTCTATATCGACGACGAACCAATAGCCTTCGATGACATAGGCTTGCGCCTGCGCCACCGCTTGCTGGGCGGAGCGCCCCGGCCGGAAGCCGTAGCTGTGCTCGCTGAACGTCGGGTCCCACAGCGGCTGTAGCCGCTGGAGCACCGCTTGTTGGATCACGCGGTCGATCACGGTCGGAATGCCGAGGTCGCGTGTCCCGCCGGCCGGTTTCGGGATTTGCACCCGACGCACCGGTTGCGGCTGGTAGCGACCCTGGAGCAGTTGTTCTTCGATCTCCGGCCAACGCACTTTCAGGATGCCCGGGAGTTGTCGCACGGTAATCCCGTCGACGCCCGGAGCCCCTTTGTTGCGCACCACCGCACGCAACGCCGCTTCTATGTTCTCAGGATCACAGACTGCCTCCATCAGATTGGCAGTGGGCACCGGGCTTTGGGTTCGGGCACACGATTGCTTTTATCCCCAAGTTCGGCATGGCGCCGTAGGTGCCGCGGGAAGCTTCATGGGCGACGGGGATTTCCTTCAGCAAGACATCGTCTGACTCTGCCCGTTGCGACCGCGTCCGCTTCGCCCATGCATAGTAGCCGCTGGAGGAGACGCCCAGCAGCCGGCACATGATGGCGATCGGATAGGATGCCTGGTGGTCGCTCACGGCCGGAACCCTTCGGAGGGATCGTGTTCGTCTCCCGAGCGAACCAGGCCGCCGCCTTTGAGAGGATTTCCCGTTCCAGCTTCAGTTGGCGGTTCTTACGTCGTAATCGGCTGAATTCCTTACGCTCCATGTATCGTCAGCCTGCGTCGCCACGACCCGTGTTACGCGCCACCTGGGTAGCCCAGTTCTTGATCGACTGCGCCGTCGGTTCAAACTCCCGCGCCAACTCCTCAGGGGAACGACCAGCATTCACCAACTCAACAATCTGGCGCGAAACTCAGGCGTAGGTAGCCTCGTCTTGGCCACTGCGGACTCCTTGAACGCAAACGTTCTGGCGTCCACGAAACTGGGGCAACTTCAGATATCCGCAGTCCGCTGCTTTATGCTTTCCCGAATCGGTTCCGACAGGTGATCTTGATCGTTGAACGCCCTTGCTTGAGACACAGTGGGAGAACATAATGGGCACGAGCTTAGGGCCAAAACCCGTGAAGGGGTTTTTCTGCGCGTTCTGGTTGCAAATCGACATCCATTACGTGTAAAACTTCGAGCCGAAACCTGCGCTGTTATTGGATATAGGGATTTGTGGAATGGAAAAGAACAAGGCGCTTGACGCCGCGATGGCGCAGATAGAGCGGGCCTTTGGAAAAGGCTCGATCATGCGCATGGGCGCGCGGGCGGGAGACGAGCAGATTGAAGTGATACCATCTGGGTCACTTGGTCTTGACCTCGCAGTCGGCATCGGTGGTTTGCCTCGCGGGCGCATCATAGAGATTTATGGTCCTGAAAGTTCCGGCAAGACAACTTTGGCTCTTCATGCCATCGCCGAAGCACAGCGGCGCGGGGGGACTTGCGCATTTATCGATGCCGAACATGCGCTAGATCCCACCTACGCGCGCAAGCTTGGCGTGGATGTTGACAACCTATTAATCAGCCAGCCGGATGCAGGTGAGCAGGCGCTGGAAATAGCCGACACTCTGGTCCGTTCGGGCGCGGTTGATGTCCTGGTCGTAGATAGTGTCGCAGCGCTGGTACCGCGGGCAGAGTTGGAAGGTGAGATGGGCGACAGCCACATGGGCTTGCACGCCAGGCTTATGAGTCAAGCGCTGCGCAAGATTACGGGCAGCGTCAGCCGTAGCAACTGCATGCTGATCTTTCTGAATCAGATCCGTATGAAGATCGGTGTGATGTTCGGTAACCCGGAGACCACGACAGGTGGTAATGCGCTGAAATTCTACGCATCCCTTCGGCTGGAAATCCGCCGGATCGGTCAGATTAAGGAGCGCGACGAGGTTGTCGGCAATCAGACCCGGGTCAAGGTGGTCAAGAACAAGCTTGCGCCTCCGTTCCGTCAGGTCGAATTCGACATTATGTACGGCGAGGGCATCAGCAAGGTTGGCGAGTTGCTGGATCTTGGCGTGAAGGCTGCTGTTGTGGAAAAGTCCGGCGCATGGTTCAGCTACGACAGTCAGCGCATTGGACAAGGGCGAGAGAACGCGAAGCAGTTCCTCCGCGAACATCGGAATCTTGCCGATGCAATAGAGGCGAAGGTGCGAGAGCAATCCGGCGTCATAGCAAACACGATGCTGGCGGCCGTCGATGATACCGAGGAAGCCGAAGCGGCTGAATGACTCGATTCTGCCGGATGTTTCGCTGACTGACAGCGACCATGAACTGATCGCCGCCGCGAATGCGGTATTGGAGAAGCACTACCGGCCGTTTTGGCACATGGTCGCTGCCGCGATCCGTTCCCAAGACGGCCGGATTTGGACAGGTCTGCATATCGGTGCGACCGTTGGCCGCCTGTCTGTCTGCGCGGAAGCTGTCGCGTATGGCCGTGTTCTCATGGATGGGGACGGGACGATCCAAACTGCGGTCGCCGTGAGGCATCCAAAGCCGGAAGAGGAAGATCGCGAACTGGCGGTTGTCCCACCATGCGGCGCTTGCCGGGAGATGATCCTGGACCATGCCCCCGCAGCGATGATCATCGTTAAGGACGCCAACATTCTGATGAAGCTTCCGATCCGGACGCTCTTACCGATCCCCTACCGACGATAGTTAGAATCCCCTCCGAGCCGGATCCTCAGGTCCTCAGCAAGCTGACGATATGCTTGATTAAGATATGATAACATTGGCAGAGCTAAGAATCTGCCATGCTGTCGCCGAAATGGATATCAACTGAATGTATGCACCCGCCGCCGTGAACAGGATCGAATGATGGCTACCGCCCAAAGCGCCTGCGGTCGTACAAGTGACGGTGTTCCCCTTTCCTGGGGTTTCTGACGTTATGCACATCAACCGTCCGGCAAAACCCGGATTGCCAAGTATACAGCCGATCGCCGCGGATGAGGCCAGAACCGCGGCTCCAGCCAAAATCGACAAGACGGAGCCGACTTTGTATGGCTGCGCGACTGACGCCATATTCACCGGTAACTGATTAAAAGTCAGCACGCCTTGCTCCCCATACGATGCCAGATTGCCCTCAATGAGGTTGTGATCTAGCGAAAACGCTCGCACCGATGGATCGAGCACAACGGCCTGGGGCGCGCCTGGAAGTCCTGGCGTCACAATCAAATCCATGTTGAAAGTATTGCCTTGGATCAGCGTGATATCCGTGTTAGGCGCAAGGCAAATACCGCCCGCGACGCATCGGCCGACCACGCCCGCATCGGCAAATCGGTTCCCGATAAACGTGTTCGCCCGGCAACCATTACCGACGTAAACATCGTAGAATGATAGGCCCTTAATATTGCGCGAGCCGCCGGCACCATTGTTTCCGCTAAAATAACAGGATGTAAAGCGATTATCATTTGCATAGGTACCAGTAAACAACACGCCGTTTTGGTTGCCGTTCTGTATATCACAACCGATAAATTTATTTCCCGATGTGTTGGCGATGATGACGGTGTTATTTCCGCCAAACCACGCGCCGCCATGGAACTGATGATATCCGGCCGAGTAGGTCATCACACCACTCGTATTTCCCAACACAAGCTGTGCGACGCTAGCAACGTTCGATCCGTTTCCACCGTAGACACCATAATGATACCAATCGGTGCTTTTGTTTTGGTATCCGATTTGCACCGAATTTTGGAAGAAAACGTTGTGCATGTAGCCGGTCTGATAGGTGTTGCCGACGAGACATCCGGTCGAAAACCCATCGAACAGGATATCACGTAGTGTTGGCCAGCCTTCATTTAATCCGCTAGGGCGTAGTGAGTCTGACAGCAGCAAGCCGATCTGCCCGGTATACCTCACGGCATCTCCGACGAAGCCGATCTTCTCCAGGGTGAATCCACCGCCTTTGGCGTCTCGCACTGTTACGCCGGCATTGTTGCCCACGAACCGGATCATGCTTGTCTGAGATAGTGGCTGGCCGGGCGTGGCGCGGAAACTGCTGACCCCACGGATTATCGTGGCATCTGCAAGTGCGAGGTTACCTGTGACCACGGATGTGCCGCCTGGATGGAAGATGGGACGGCCATCCGCGATGGCGGCAACCCAAGCCGCGCTATCGTCGGTGACGTTATCAAGTGCCGCGCCAAACCAGCTGATATTAATTTCAGGTCCGCCGAATGCCGCCCGAGCACTCGAAAGCGTAGGGGCGCCTACGACCGGTTGCATAGGAGGCGAAATGCCGAGCGCGGTCATCGCGGCGGCTGAGGTTGCAGCGGTCACGACGGGCAGCATTGTCGTGCTGACGGAGGTTGTAACAGACATCAGTATGCTCTCCAAGTACGCAGTAAGACGCTGAAATATTTAGAAGGTCGGTAAATCTAATTTGACGCCATTGGTCATGGGATAGCACCATCGAGCAAAGGTGATATTTTGACGTAACGAGTGTTACGAAGGAGAATCTGCGGGAGAAATGCCGGATAGAGAACAGTCGATGTTCCCAGATTCCGTAACCAGTGTGGATTCCAAACGTTTAGAGGCCCCGTATTGAGCTCGATTTTACCAATAGGCATCGAACGCAATCTGAATAGACGATTATGATGATCCTATCGCCGTTACGGAGGTAGCAGAGTAGGGAGAGCTGGACAGTCGCTGCCAAGCCCGAGCATATGGCTGGCCGGATGAATAGAGGCTCCCGCCTACTTCACTGTGAAGGAGTTTGGACTGACCGTCGGAGCGCTGCCGTCCAAGTCTTCCCCCCAAACATACCAATTGCCTGCGGATGCAGGGGTCGGGACGTAAGCGCCCCAAAGGTCTGAATTCACCGAGTCCGCCACGGTCCAACTTGAGGGTGGTATCGAGGCTGATAATGAGAAACCGAACTGAATTTGCGAGGATGAAGGCCGACACGTGCGCGTTGACACCTATAGTACCGTTTGCATTTGCATAGGTCCCGCTCGGGAGAAGATCCCAAATTAGGGAGTCACAGACTGGGAGGCTACTGACGTTCTAGAAGTAACAATCGAAGCTGTTGCCGGTCCGGACAGTGTTTAATCCGACAGCTTCGAAGTCATAACTAGTCGCGGCACGCAGTCCGATTATTGCCGTTCCGCTTCCAGAATCGGCAGTGAGTGACGAAGTCCAGTTTGACGAGCCGGTTACCCTGTAGAAAACGATAAAGTCTATCGCTGGTGCCGAACTGTGCTGGGTTGACCAGCTTAGTTGGACGGAGCTACTTAAGGTCGGGGGTGGCAGCCAGCCCGACGACTTGTGATGGCACGGTGGGTCCCGTGGCGCTGGATGTCGTGGCGGTCAGTATTGTTGACGCTGGGCCGGCGCCAACTGCAGTCTGCCTATACTACAATGTCGTAGCTTGTTGCAGCTTGAAGGGTCGTAAGTTCATAGACCGTGGCGCCAACAGCCAACAAACCGCCGCTCCAAAGCGTCGTCCCGGCGGTCGGGCGATAATGCACGATATAGAATGAAACGACCGCCCCGTTCGACGGCGCCTGCGAAGACGCCGTGATTGTCGAGGGCGTCAATTTGAACTGGAAATCCCGATAACCTGCCCCGGCACTGATGTCGCCAGCGTAGCCGCCGTTGGCATGGCCGCAAACGCGATTGTACCAGCCGAATATGTAGCACAGGACAGCGTCGCGGCCTGCCAGGGTGAGAGCACGAAACTACCACTCGAACTGATAAATCCGGCGCCTAAGGTCACGTTACTGGCACTTGCGTTGACTACCGTGCACTGGAACCCGCTGCCCATATTTGGCGTGAGAGGAGTCAGTGTTACCGGCTGACTGCAAATCAGCAATCGCCCATTGTGTATAGTGGCATCAAGGTTCGTATTGACCTTTATTTCGACAACCGGAGCCTTATAGGTCGGCAGATTGCCGGCGATCCAATTCCAGATTGCGGCGAACGTTTGGCGGACCATGACGTTGCCGCCTTGGGCGACCCAAGTTGTGTCTGAGTCGCCTGCAGTTCCGGCGGCGTTCGCCTGATCGATCGTGATACCATCGAGGAGATCGCTGTAGGTTATCGCGCAATTGGTCCCGGATTGACTGACCGCAACCAAATCCTGAGAAGACAATTCCGAGACTACGTTAAAAGCACCGATCGAGCTTGCCGACCCGCTTGTCGCCCCGATTGCGGATATTACTCCGTTCGAATCGATGGCAACATTCTGGCCCGCTGCAAACAGCCCGCGCAACAGGGATGCTTCCATCAGCATCGGAATGCCGTGGTTGGAGATTACCAGCTCCGATTCGAGCGAGAGGCTGGATGTCACGCCAAAAGTTGAATGGTCAAGCCCGTCTGCAACCAATGTGCCATCGGATAGGCTAACGCCTAGGCCGAGGTCCACCTGCTCGGGGCCGCCTGATCCCATACTTGTCCGCCCCAGAAGGGAGGGAGAGTTCACGGTGATCACGGGTTGGACCGACGCCAAAAGCTCGCCGACAGATGCGGAGCGAGCAGCGCCGGCCTGACTGATCGGCACCTCGTCGGCGGCTGACACGACGTTGGCTGAAGGCAACTGGGATATTGTTGGCATTTAAAATCTCAATTTGCAGACAAGCAGCTATCGAGGTTCATTAACTAGCAACAGAGGACCCACTGCACGAAGAGATCCATTGTTGACCGTCAAAGAAAACCTCCACGCCGCTGCCTCCGCCAACCGCTTCGTTCGGTTTCCGCCCGTTCGATGCAAAGACTTTAGCGCCCGCTGTCACTCCACTTGGCAGATTGGCTACGGCATATGACGGCAATATAATTGGCCCGAGAAACCGTGGTGACACTGCGTTCCCCCAGAAGATCTCGTGCCAGAACGAGCTACCGTCAGAGACGATATGGTAGCGATCATGGATATGCAGAGTAATCGGACCGGAATCAATTCCATCGGATCCAGTTGGTAATATACTGACCCGTCCAGTGCCGGTAGCAGAAAATGTGAACCCGGTTCCGGCCGCTACTGTGCTGGCGGAGGGTAATGTTATCGTGTAAGCAGAGGTTCCTGCGAGGAATATAATGTTTCCAGCGCTGTCACTTGATAATGTCGTAGATTCGGAATAGATGTTCATCCACCCGACGGTGATACCCTTGCCCACAGCATAAGACAGGGTGCCCTGGTTCCATCTCAAAGTATTTGTTGTTTTATCAAAAAGCAATCGGTTCGTGTTCGTTGCCTCAAAAGCAATTGCTTGTCCGGCCGACATCTTTAAGACGGGAGCATTGTTTAACTCCTGCGCGTTGCTTGCATCAAGTATCGCGTTTGAAAATGGCACATCAATGGCAAACACCGTTTTGGCGCTACCTGAAGACCCTTCGCTCAGATGTACTCCAACAATAGTGCCAACCTGGACGGCGGGGCCTGAAGTGTTGGTCTGGCCTATCACGAGACTTTAAATCGCTCTGCTATCCGCATCGTCGAGACCATTCCCGAACCAGTCCATCTCGATGGTGAGCGACGCGTTGGTTGCACTTGAGGGCTGGCCCGTGGCGTCTCTGTATTCGATACAGGCGCCGCGAAGCTGGGGCTGCGGCAGATAGGACCCATTAAATCCGGTGGTCGATGCTTGCCGGACAGTCTGGATATAACGCCCAACATGTCGCACCGGGGTCGCCGCACTAGGCGTTTGCGTGCCCGCCCAAATCAAGCGATCAAGACCGCTCCAAACGTGGCCGCTAGGGCTGCCGTAAATGATCGTGTCGACTCTGGCGTTCGATATGACAGTGCCGGTCGTCCCGCCGTTGTGATTCACGATGTAGGATGACTGGTTGACTGCAAAATCGGTAGACTGGGAACTCCCCTGGGATGTTGTGAGACCCGACAGGGTATTGCCGACCACGAAGCCCGGCAAGCTGAATATACTTGGCCCATCCCCGGTCGGGATTGCGGCTGCTAGCGGCGTGCCGTCAGGCAACACCGTGCCGGCTACAATCCATCTCACCCGTTTGGTTAGCGCGATACCCCATGTGCTAGGTTGCTGAAGCACCGTCGTCCCGCTCGGAACGTAGATTGTCGCACCGACGGTCGCATTCTGATACGCTGACCTAAATGCTGCGGTATCGTCCGTGATCCCGTCGATTTTGGCGCTGTAGGGTGGGAGCTTGACATTGATGACGCCCTGGGAGTTTGGATTTGCATCAACGTATGACTTAGTAGCAGCTTGAAATTGCGTTGTCGGGACACCCGCAAGGGTGAGCGGACCGGTGAGCGTGCCTCCCGAATACGGCAAGCCACCCATGAGTTGGCCATCGACGTATTGTTTTGTGGCCGCTTGTAACGGCGCAACCGGATTTGCGGCCAAATAGAGGGCACCTGTCAAGCTGTCGCCGGTTCGGCTCAACCGCAGATCAACATATTGCTTTGTACTAGCTTGTAATGGCATTGACGGATCTACTGCTAGCAACAACGCTCCCGTCATCGAGGATCCCGAGCGAGCAACTCCGGCGTAAGCCTGGCTGTCGACATAATTTTTGGTTGCTGCCTGGGCAGGCAAGAGTGGATCCCCTGCGAGAAAAAGAGCGCCGGTTAAGGTGTCCCCTGCTCGCAACACCCGTTGATCGACGTATTGTTTTGTAGTCGCTTGAGCGTTCGTTGTCGGGTCAGAAGCCAGAATGAGGCTTCCCAACAGAGTGCCTCCGGATTTTGGCAACGTGGTTGCGATTTGGGTGTCAACGTAGTTTTTGGTTGCCGCTTGCAGGGCTGATACAGGATCTGCAGCCAAGACAAGCACGCCTGAGAGTGTATCTCCAGTCCGGGCCAGCTTTAAATCTACGTAGTGTTTGGTGGAAGCTTGCAATGACGTGGTTGGATCGGCGCTCAGCAACAAAGATCCCGAAAGCGAGCCACCGGCCGATGACAGTGCGCTCGTCCTAATCGAGTCTGCATAGTCTTTAGTTGCAGCTTGAAGCGGGTATTGCGGCGCGCCGCACAGTGTTAACATTCCTGACAGCGATCCGCCTACCAACGGCAAAGCTGCGGCAACTTGTTGATCCACATAGCCCTTGCTTGCCGCCTGCCTCTGTCCTGTCGGTGTGCCAGACAGGGTGAGACCGCCGGTCAGCGTGCCGCCAGACAAGGGAAGCATGGCAGCGGTCAACTGGCCGAGTGTCTGGACTGTAGTTGCGCCTGCCGGTGTCACCAAGGCTTGCGTCAGATCGATGTTTGGAATTCCGGCAATTCCGTTCAACAGTTGCCCATAAGTGACGGCAACCGCCGTGCCCGCCTGAGACATCGAAACTAGGTCTCCGCTCGAAGGCACGGTTCCAATCGGCAAATTATTGATTATGAATGGTGCCGCAGTCGCTGAGATCGTCGAGCCATTAAAATTCAGATTCCGACCGACCGTAATAATCTCGGGCGTCCCGATCCCACTGCCAGAATTGCCCAGCAATGAACCGGATGGCACTGCGAGTTGAGATTGAACGCCATTTAGCACCTGGGCACGTGTAATCTTTCGCACGGTGCCTGCCTGGCTAACAATGAATTCGTCCGAATCGGACGCCGATGAGGCTGGTGCTAGGTCGTCAATCGTGGGCATAAATAATAGTTCTCCGGGCACCTTGCTTTCGCGGATGGAGCTGACCGCGATAACAAGTATGCGTGCGACTGGCGTGGTGGAGACCAAGATGCATCTAGCAAAACTAGCTGGCCAACACCGGATTCCCATTCTGGTCTGTTAACACTACGCCGCCTGCCGTAACGATTGCATTGGCAGGGAACACCGGTACGGAAAGCAGAAGAACCGGAAGAAGCACGCTTCTTTGCAGCGAGCGGCCGTTGCTAGTGGTAATGATAAAGGTGATCGTGTAGACTGTGCTGGCTTGCCCACCAGAGAGCCACAGAATGATCCGGCTCCCGTCTGCCGTGGTGCTCTGTAATTCGAGATCACCAGGATTGGAGGGGACGATGCTTACGCCCGCTGACGCAATCCCATCGCCGTCATTGCCAACGATTGCAGGACCGATGTCCAAAATATAGTCCAGGACATCGCCCGGATCTTTTGTGGGCCAAGTCAATGGAGGTGGCGCCGCGGCGCTGGAGCCTCTAGGCACAGGAATGAATGAGTCGATCGCGACCAAGCGCGCATGGCTTGGCTTCCAGACATGACTTAGAGTTGTCGACATGAGGTCCCAACTGAAGCAGCAAATTTCGCGATCACTACCACCTTACGACGACCAACCCGTCGCCTCCGGCGCCCCCGTTGAAGACGGAGTTGCCTGTGGGACCACTTCCAGCTCCTGAGGCGCCACCGCCTGGAGTACTACCGTGGTTGCCGTTTGTTCCACTGTTCTGGGCGCCGCCGATTGGTGGGGCGCCCCCCATACCGCCCTGGCCTGACATTGCTGCCTGCCCCGCGGAACCGGTTAAGTTGACATCCCCACCGACGCCAACACCCGGCGGGGTAGCTCCATTTCCGGGTGAGGACGTCGTCGCCTGAGGATTCAAGCTTCCTCCGGTTGCGCTCACGAATAGTCCGAAAGTGGAAGTGCCACCGGGGCCGGCCGCCACGCCGCCTGTGGTGCCGGCGAGCCCACCAGCGCCGACGGTCAGCGGTATCGTTTGGCCTGGCGTTAGCCCTGTAACTAGCTTTTTCGCATAGCCGCCTCCAGATCCACCGCCGCTCGCAGTCAGCGGAACAGAGGCGTAACTGCCGGAGCCCGCTCCCCAGATCTCAACCTCAACCTGGGTCACACCCGCTGGAACAGTAAATTGGCCGCTAGCTACAAAAGTCTGCACCCCTGAACCAAAGCCCGGCCGCAGCACGGGCAACTTCCAGGTCAAAAATGGCGCCGTAGGAATGATACCAATATTGCCGGCTGTCACCTGCGTCTGACCATAGGACACGGTAATTTGGTATAGAGCAACCCAACCACTGTCGACGACTGGAGTAGTTTGACTCCCGGTGTTGCCCGGAACTCCTGGTTTGAGTTGTAACTGTACGCTTTGGGTCCTTACGGTATTTTGGGCGGCACCCGAGTTTCCCGGACCACTATACGACTGCGCGGGATTACTAGCATTATAGTACGGCAGGACAATAGGAGTGCCGTCTACCTCTTGGAAGGAGGCCTCGACAAGGTAGTTGATGGATTGCCCGACACCGGACGGGGGCGTGAGACTGAATGTCGTCGGGGTGATATTGATGCCCATCTTGACAATCTGATCGGCGGCGTCGGCGGCGATCGATCCGTAAGCGAGGAGGTCGACCGGCCCA
Organism: uncultured Alphaproteobacteria bacterium; assembly: GCA_963819345.1. Classification (GTDB taxonomy): domain Bacteria; phylum Pseudomonadota; class Alphaproteobacteria; order Acetobacterales; family Acetobacteraceae; genus Rhodopila. The sequence continues at coordinate 573,908 of CAWFVX010000002.1, read as the reverse complement.
ATCTGCGTGATGCTGCCCGGCCCAACCTCCACATTCATTGAGGGGGGACTAGTTGGTTGGCACTGTAACCCGTCGGCAACTGTATTTGTGCCAAGAATTGCGCGGGCGAGAAAGCCCAAGCCAATCATAGTGTTTCTATTAACAGACAAAAGGTCTGTGTCTAGTGGTATACTACCTGGGTAAACGATATTGCGGTCCATGCGAGCGGTTCGCTACTTTCTACGAGAGGTTTAACTAATCCGCAGCCAAGCAACTGCATTCACGGGCAGCAGGCCACATAGTGTTGATTCGATGTCTTGGTCCCTTACATTTCCAGGCAGGAGAGAGAGGTCTACGTAGCTGATTACGCCCCCACAGTAGCCGCCAATTGGCGTTCCGTAACCCGCTAACATGTTAATGACAGCTGTCGGGGGACGGGCTACTGTGATAAAGAACTGCAACGGTAGTTCCAGGTTGCCCCATCCACCTGCCTGCCCGTATGCCAGACCGGTTCCCGGCATAGTAGTGCTCTCCGACAGCATCCCATATGACCCTGCATCCATGCAGTTCGCGGGTTCAAAAATGAGCGGCTGACTCCCGACGAGGGCTTCGAGGCCAGCGGATACAGCCGAGCGAGTGGCCGCCTCCCGCAACAGCGCAGCTTTGACACGGCCGCGATAGTTCGAATCCGATTCGTTAAGCTTTCGGACAAGTGCATCACCGAAGAAGTCATATGAGATCAGGTCGAGCCAAGTATCGGTCGCCGTGCCCAGCCGTGTCTGAGCGATCACGTACGTGATGATGTCGTGCAACCAAGTCCACGGTGTCGCGAGGCTCTGCAAGATTGCGGAAAGGTTCGGGCTCTGTTCGGCAAACCAACGCTTAGGTAGTACCACCCAGAGTCGGGAGACCATGTCCGCCAGACTACCCGTCATTGAGTTGAAACCACCACTTCGCCTGCCTTGATCACCGTTAACGCTGGAGGTACAAGATCGGAAGAGCTCCCATTAAGTTGTACGTTGGTAATGTTTTGAAGAGCAGAGCTTGCGCGATAGGCGTGTTGCGCCACTCTGGTGATCGAAGCCATTCTTCCAATGGGTAGACTATTGAGATAAGTAGCAATATAGTTTTGTATGGCTGGTATCCCCGTTGTCCTATCGCCGACTGACAAAAAATCAGCAGTCAATGAGACGTTAACCATCAGGACTATTGGTGGCACGACCGCAAACGAGGTTCCGACGGGGCGGACTGCGTCCACCGCACTCGCCACGCTCGATAGCAGATCGGTCGATGGATAGCCCGTGCCGTCGTCGACAATCACTAGAAGGGCCCCCACTTGAGGGCTGCCCCCAAGACCTGTGTTTTGCTCTATAGCAACATCCAAACCCTGGCGGACGTTGGCGATCGCGTTCCGCAAAGCCCCAAGCGTCGCTCGTGATCGGCTTGCGAGGTAGCCCTGAAACCGACTGCGAAATGCCTGGTCCGTCTCAGCGTCGACACCATTTGACAACGGGCTTGCGTTGTTAACTTGGTCAACTCCCGGTAGCGACGCCGAAATCACATTGATCGTTCCGGATAACACGTTGCCCATCGATCCCGGAGTGATACACACGACCGGCAGATTGGCGGAAGGTACGCCGCTGGGAATGATGTAACCTAACGACTTGGGCTGCCAAATCGATAACGCGTCGTCCTCCGTTACCGAGAAACTCAGCAATCCATCTCTGGTCTTGACGATACTGCCGACAGGTATTGTTGCAGCAAGATTTGGCGCGAAGCGCGAAAATGTAACGATGCCTGTCGAGGAGACGGCCGGCAGCCGGCTTAACCCGAAGTCCAACATCCACGAGTTCAAGATCCGAACCGACCGACGTAGATGCTCGCGTGGTCTGAAGCACCTGTAGGATGAGCCACTGTATCCAGAGCGCGACCGACGCATTTGCCTCAAAAATAGCACGAATAACGGAGCCAACGGATACGTCAACCAGTGTCGTTGCGGAACTCTGTAGTGCTGCACTCATATCCTCGATAAGTTGCGAGAATCCCTTGAGACTCAATTTCACGGCCGGTCACCCTGTACTAACGTTAAGTGTAACCGACTGCTGAGAGAGTGGATCGGCATAAATGATGTTGGCGACCACAGACCCGTTTGCTGTATCAACGACCGTTGTGGTCACTTGCGGCGCCGGAGTAGTTGGAACGGCAGTTTCCAAAAGCAGCTGGTTCGCTATCACTGCTTCAATGTCTGCTGATCTAGCCGGTAAGCCGACGAATTGAGCCAATCCTGCCCCGTAGTCGAGATTCAGATATAGTCACCCGGATTTGTGAGTAGCCTCCGGGAAACGCGTTGATTGACCACCGCCGATCCGGAAGCAAGCGCAAGATCCCCGCCACTGCCAACCATCAGATCACTACCCCACTCGTGGAAAATATCGTACATATCTGCTAATCCAACGGCGTGGGTGGACTTGTAGTTTCGTTACTTCCTACCGTATGAGTGTGCGAATCGTAGTGCCCTCGCAGGCCTGAGAGGGGCCCTTGGCAGTCATAGACATCGCCGGCGACATGAAGGTCGCCGCTAATCCGAATTGTTCCATCGTTGCAGAGCTTGAGAGAATTGCCGCTCTGATGCACGAGCCAAAATTCGCCTACTGGCGCACCCTCTGTGTCAGACAAGTTGCCGCCTAAATAGGAATCGAAACCCTGGGGGCGCTGGAAGACGAACGTGGCTCGATACGGACAAGCGTACAAGGATCGGATAGTGGCGCGGCTGTTGCCGCCGGAGAGTTCATCGGTGGAGCGTGTCTCCCGTGAGGTCGGGATCAGCGTGGCGACGTTGGAGCGTTGGCGGGCCGCCGCCCTGGCCAACGGCGCGGTTGCTGGCAACCAACGCTGGACGGCGGCAGCACGGCTGGAAGCGGTGATTGTCACAGCTGCGATGGACGAAGCGGCTCGCAGTGCCTGGTGCCGCGAGCAGGGGCTGTATCCGGCGGAACTGGATGCCTGGAAGCGGGATGCGATCGCCGGCCTCGGTGAGCCGCGGGCGGCTAGCGCTGTGGAAGCTCGGCAGGACCACCGGCGGGTCAAGGAGTTGGAGCGGGAACTGCATCGCAAGGACAAGGCGTTGGCCGAAACGGCCGCCTTGCTGGTATTCTCAAAAAAACTGTCGGCGGTCTTCCACGACGGCGAGGACGCATGACCCGCCCGGAAGACCGCCAGATCCTGATCCGCGACATCGCGCAAGCCCGGGTGGAAGGCGCACGGCTCGCCCCAGCCTGTGCTCTGGCCGGCATTGATGCCCGCACCCTCCAACGCTGGAAAGCCGGCGAAGGTCTGACGCGGGGAGATCGCCGACCAGATGCCAACCATTCGGTCCCATCGCACGCTTTGAGCGAGGCCGAGCGGGCCCAGATCGTCGCGGTGGCCAACGAACCGCGCTTCGCCGACACGCCGCCGGCGCGGATTGTCCCGGCACTGGCCGACGAAGGTATCTACATCGCCAGTAAGTCCAGCTTCCATCGTGTGCTGCGCGCACACGGCCAGATGAACCCCCGGGGACGGGCCCAGCCGCCGCGGACGTCGCGCCCACCGACCACGCACATCGCCACACGTCCCGGCGACGTCTGGTGCTGGGACGTGACGTTCCTGCCGGCACAAATCCAAGGACGCTGGTTCTACTTCTACCTGATCCTGGACCTCTACAGCCGCAAGATCGTCGGCTTCGAGGTGCATGACACCGACAGTGCCGAGCACGCGGCCCACCTGGCTAGGCGAACAGCGTTCGCCGAAGGGGTGCACGCCAAGCCGGTGCGCCCAGTGCTGCATGGCGACAACGGCGCAACCCTGAAGGCAACGACGGTTTTGGCCATGCTGCATTGGCTCGGCATCGAGCCATCCTACTCGCGTCCGCGCGTGAGTGATGATAATTCTTTCGCTGAAGCACTGTTCCGCACCGCGAAGTATCGGCCGGAGTTCCCCCTCAAGGGATTCGCCGATTTGGATGCCGCCAGGCAATGGGCAGCGCGCTTCGTGCATTGGTACAATCAAGAGCACCGCCACAGCGGCATCCGCTACGTCACCCCGGCGCAGCGTCATGCCGGGCAGGATGGCCCCGTGCTCATCGCCCGTCACGCGGTCTACCAGGACGCCCGGCAGCGCAACCCGCAACGCTGGAGTGGGTCGACCCGCAACTGGACACCGGCTGGCGCCGTCACCCTCAATCCGGAGCGCGACATCGTGGTTCGGGCAGCAACCTCACAAATCCAGCTTTCCGGTTCGATCGGCGAGCCTGCTTTCCCGCCCCGACCTGGCAGCGCCCAAGCCGCGGCGCGCAACGCAGGAGATGGGAGGAGCAGAGCCACCCGGAGCCACGCGCAGAGCGCCTTGGCGCACGAGCATGGCGAGGCTGGCGAGCACCGGACCTTCTCCGCAGGTGAGCACCGTGGCACACTCGGCACCAGTCGGAGGTTCGCATCTCCAGACATCTACGCCGCAAGCACAGCGGCATCGTCAATAGGAGGAATCGTTACGGGGTTTAAGCGGCAACTACGTTGACACTCGCCGCGCGCAGGGGGCATCTGGCTGACGGAGAAAGCTCTGCCGACGATAATACCTTGTTCGACATCGCCTTCCTGTGGGACGAGAAGAACCTGGTCACCTGGCTGCGGCGGGCAGGCTGCCCCCCAGCCGTTCCCTACCCACTGTGATGCCACAGGAAGCCATCCGGACAAGACTCCTTCGGGTTGTATGATTACTCGCGCCGTAGCATTGTTGATGTTGACCGATGTCACCGTCCCAAATTTAACCTGGCCGGCAGAATGATCTAAACTAGCCGCATGAGCTCTTATAATGTTTGACAATGTATTAGTCATATCGCGCCGACTCTGTACCGAATGCGCTCGGCATATGAGAGATCAAATCTGAGCCGCACGGACCAGTTGTTTCGAACCAGACGTTGGGCTGTAGTGACGTTCAATGCTGTCGATCAAGTACGTCGTATCAAATTCAGAGCCGGTCCCGTTCAACAGGATTGTGGTCCGCGGAGAGAGCGAGAGGTCCCAAGTCATTTCTAGGCAAAGGACGGAATGTAGTCGGCTCAATTCAGTCGTATAGCGCTGCGCCAAATCTGTTACTTGTTGAGAGGTATAGTTTGCGCCAGAAAACAAGAATGGTAAATTCCGATCCGGTGAACCCTCGCTGGTAACCGATGTGTTATCGGAACCACCGCTGTCATAAACTGCCATGTTCTGTGAGCTCCATGACTGGACCTTAGCCATGGAATTTTTTGCTATGCCGAGATCTTTCTCGATCCGTGCACTTTGGACATCTCGCAATGACACAGGAACCGGAGGGCTATCAGATTGGCCTGAAGCCCGGAAATAGAGTAACCGACTTCTCTACGAAGACGTCAAAATTATTTTGACGGGCGAGCTGGACCACGAGATCCCAATCTGACTGCAGAGAGGAAAATTGGCCTAGCGACAACTTTGTATAACCGTCACCGTAATAACGTCCAACAGTGCCACTCGTTGCAGTCACAACCGGTTTCAGGCCATGATATTGCGCGATGGTGGACACGATCTCTGAAGCGCTCTGATTAACAAAATCCTGCTGTCGATATGAATCAACTAACGAAGATGACAGATCTCTGCCCTCGACCCCAACCGTTCGGTGGATAGGATCGACATGAATTGTGTCGGCCATTCCGCTGATGAGGTTGTAATATGTCGGACCAAGCATGGAGGACGCAACGGCGGTCACTTCAAGGTAAGCAGAGGAGATCGTCGACCAAAAAGCGATGTTCTCCGGCCCGCCGATGGCAAACGTGAGAGAATAGGTGTCGGCTGAAAAGCAGTTCGTTGTCGCTATGGAGGCGCGTAGCAGACCCGGCATCTGATCTCCGTTGATTGAGACCTGGACCTCCATGGTGTCGGTTGGCCCTATAGACATCTATTGTGGCCCAATTCCGTCGGAAAAAGTCGAGGAATATAGGGCGATAGTTATCCGATTTTGGCCGGATAGCATCGGATCGCTCAGATCATTGGTTCGAGCTATATTTATCCACTGTAGCGCGCTCCCGAGGTGCGCTGCGGCTATTTCAAACAGATTTCCCCCGACGGTGGTAATGGTCTGCATGTCAAACACCCGATCCCGCAATGTTTACACCGATTCGGCCAACATAAGAGCTGACATTCACAGCCGCAGCCAGTGAGGCCGCGCAGCTCACCTTGGACACATACGATTGGCCGAAGTCCTCCAGACCCGTGCTCAACGGGATTGGAGTAATTAGCGTCGCCGATTGCTGCCCGATTTGCTGCCCGATATCCACCATAGTTGATCCGACCGCGGCTATTGCCTGAGTTTGATCCGCAGTACCTTTGGTCAATGCATTTGAGGTCAAGAGAGCCGCCTGTATGGCCGTAAGAGACAGTGGGGAGCCAGCCGCGGCGGACATTGCAGCGCTGAGGTCGGCGGATAGGAGTGTCGCGATGCTCGTGCTCTCAGCCGACCCGACTCGGGCCTGATGGGCGACGACGCAGCTTATTTGATACGGGATCCACCAAGGATTGTGATAGTCCGCAATGAAACTTTTTATGATAACCCGCCGTCTGAAAAACTCCCAGGTCAACCAGACAATTTCACCCGACAAGCGTACATTGTCGAAGGCTCGGGCACGCGATTCAGCTGCGGGTCCAGAGAAGGTGCCGCGGAATTGGATCTCGCTATCGTCGGGACCTAGCCGTTCGACAATTCTCCTGCCGCCCGCCAGGACATGGACATTGAGTTGATGGCGTCCTCCGAAACGGACTGATTGAGGAACCTCGAAATCTTGAAGATCGATTGATCCAAGTCGCATGGGGGAGTTCTGCAAGCGTCGGTCTCAGCTTCCATGACCAGGGTGTTGCCGCAGCGAAGCGGATGACTAAAACTCTTCCTTCTTCGCTTTTACTTAATAATGATTGCATTATAATGGTTGTGTACTGGCTACAACGTGACATCCAGCAATTCGAACGCGCGCCGCTGAACCGGCGTCGGCTTCGTCTGCACGCTCAGTGGGTGACCCGGCGCGATCGCGACGACGATGGTGTTGCGTGCCAGTGTCGCGAGATCGGCGAGTAACGTCCGGAAACTGTGCACCGGCAATTGATCCGGTGTGACGCCGGTGGTCTGTTTTCGGATCGCGGTGGGCGAGCGCTGGGCCTTGGCCACCACGCTGCTCGCGCCGCCTCGGCGGCCTGCTTATCCGTGTCGTCGTACAGCAGCGGCGCGAGACCCCGCCGCATGTGCCATTCCAGATAATAAGCGAGCATGCACAGGAACACATGCGCGCGGACCCGGTCGGCCAGCCAGTGATGCACCGGGCGGACCTGAAGGTCGACGGTCTTGATGCAACGAAAAGCACGTTCGACCTGGGACAAGGATTTATAGCTCCGCACGGTGGCCGCGTCGTCGAGGACATCGGAGGCCAGGCTGGTGCGTACTATATATATGCCATCGGTGGCGGCCTCGGCGGTGATCGCGTCGGTCCCGCGCGCGAAGGTGAAGCTCGCATCGGTGATGGTCAAATCGAAATGTTTGCGCATTTTATACTTTTCGATCACGGCGCCGACGGCGAGCGCGATTTCAGTCGCGCCGTGCAACGGATTCCGCTTGCGCGCCACGGCGGCCTTGATGCGCGTCAGATCGCGTTCGGTGGCTTCCAGCAGGTCCTGACGTTTACGGGTCCGCTCCGCGGCGAGATCGGGGTTCCGACAAACGATCAGACGTTCGCCCGGGAAGTCCGGGCTGGTGATGCTGGCCATGTCGCGCTGGTCGAACAAGGACAGCTGCAACGCTCCGCCTTTCACCAGTTCCTTGATCGCCGGGGCGCGCAAGGCGGTGATCCAGTCGAGACCAGCGGTCCGGATGTCCTCGGTGAGACGAGCCTCGGTAATCATGCCGCGTCACCGACCAGCACGACATGATCCAACCCGAACCGCTGCTTCAACTTTTCGACCTGCGTCGCGAGCGTCATCGGATCGCCGGTGTTCCCTTCGAACACCTCGATCGCCACCGGACAACCATCGGGAGCGCAGAGCAGGCCGTAGACGATTTGCAACGTGCCCTTCCGGCCGTCCCGGCTGTAGCCGCGATGAGCCAAAGGGCAGCAGCGTCCTTCCATGTAGCTGATGAGACATCGTAGAGCACCAGCGTACCGTTTTTCAGGTGACGTTTGGCCAGCGTCGTTTCGATGGCGGGCTGGCGTTCGACCAGCCAGTCGAGCGCGGCGTAGAGTTCGTCTTCGTCGACCTCACCCAGGCCCAGGATGGTGCCCAGGCTGGAGGTGGCGGTCTCGGGCGAAAGCGCCCGGGCGATGGCCAGTTTTGATCCAGGATCGATGATCCGCGCGATGATCATGGCCAGAACGAGATCGCGGCAGCGGTTGCCGTCGGGGCCAAGGATACGGTCGAGGCCGATTTTTTTCGCGGTTCCGAGGGCCAGGGCGGCATGGCCATGCGGCAGGGTGCGGGTGACGGTGAATGCCTCGCGATCCGGGGCGATGACGGTGCCTCCCTTGAGCACGCCGCGCAGGCCCTCAATGTGCGCGTTGGCCAATCGGAGAGGTTGCAGAGCGTGCGCTTACGGACCTTGCCGTTCTCACGATAGCTCTCGCGCAGGAGGATGGCCGGGGGCGAGTTCCGGTTGGGACGGATTCGATATACATGGTGGGAACGGGCACGGAACATGCCATAGTACAAGTCTCAAGATTCGATATTACATGGCTACATACATCCCATTCCACACATAAGGCGAGACGCGGCTCCTTGGTTTGCTGGCCCTTGGATCAACGCCGGTCATGCCGGTAGGAGGCTTGCCCAAGGATCGTTCCAGGTGCTGAATTGCCCATCTTCCCAAAACCGATCCGTCTATATGGATCACGGCAGAGGATGACGAGGATGACGACGCTTTGTGCAGTTGCGGTTGATAACCTGGAGTGTCAGTTCGACTTTCCTGCCCAAGTTGCGATGCCAGATTCGCGAGGCCATTTAGGCCAAATTGTTCTTCTGTCCGCGGAGGTCGTGCTCTGGGCGAGCCCTCGTCCTCTATGGCTACAAGAGGGTAGCGAGCGCCCGGAAGGCGGGAAGTCCTCGCATTTTCAACGACAGGAAGAGAAGGAGCGTTGCCTAGAGTAAAGCGCTTAGGCGTTGCTGCCGAGCTGCTGGCTATTTCGCGTATAGGGAGCGGCCGCGCTAGAGACTTCGCGTCCTTCAATCCCAGAATCTTGCTTGGAAAATGATCCGCCGCGTCGCCGACCAGCGTTGGGATTTGCACGCTGCGCACCGACTGCAGTTGGTAGCGCCTTTGAAGGAGTTGATGTTCAATTGCTAGACTTTTTACTGAATGTCGGTCGGCCAACCGACCTGTGCGAATTTGTTCGTATCCGACAATGTCCATCTTATTTGCTAGCGGTCTTAGGTACGCGGCACGCTTGCCTGAGCTGCTGATCGGCCCATCTAGGAAAGCGAATTGTTTGTTTCCAGGGGCTAAGGTGCCATTGCGTCCCTCGGAAACCGCAGCTCTCTCGGGGAGAGCAACACATCCTGAAAATTCGTAGAAGAAATCGCCTTTGGTTGGCCTTCGCAGGCGTAGTGCAGCATGCCGTGGAGCGAGATGCTGCTTCTGGAATTGCAAAATGCGCTGCAGTTGCATGAACCAGGCGATGCGCTTTGAATTTGCTGTATGCATAGGATGCCCCGAATGTACCTTTGTTGGCTGATAGCCTGAAAAGCTATGCTCCCTCCGGAGTAGCATTCATCCAGTTGAATGCTGACCAATCAAAGCTGTGTCCGCCCAAGGTTCCTAGTACTATGACGTAGGCCGCTCGCTCGCCGGGTGACAGTGAGAATGCTACGTCAAAAGGCACCCCGTGCCGAATAAGATAGAGGCAGTCGATTAGGACAGGGTGCCGGGCAAGTTTCCCACGTCGGCCCGAGATTCGGTGGCCGCGTATTCATCATTAATGACATTTGCAATTGCTGTTAACCCGGTGTCCCCAAGGCGGCCGACTAGTCCTTCGATCTGGGCTTCGGTCACAGAGGCCGGCACCGGAACCCCGTCGATCTCTAAAACTGAGAAAGCCAAGCCAGCCATGGCCAGCCATGGTTCGTTTTGGGCCAACAAAGGCCCAGCAATCTTGAACAGCCTCAGAGTATCGAGGGCCGTTAAGCGACGAAGCGATAGCCGTCGCCCATTCGTATCGACCGTCGTAAGCGTACGGGTGGATTCGCTAACAATCGTTTGCGACGGCGTCATCAGATACGTCGCTTCCTAGTTGCATAAAATTCAAGTTTCTGTTTCACGCTCACATCCCCTTTCCAGTTTCCCGCGCTCGCGAGCTTGAATACTACTCCGTCGAATTGGTATGTGGAGATCGAGCTATCAACTTCAGTGATATACTGATACATCGTCCCAGAGGAAACACTGGCGCCGTTATAGTAGTTCTGTTCGATTGAAGATATAAAATCATCAAGCACCGACGTTCCACGCTCGACGTCGAAACTTCCCTCCCATCCCTTAGGGAGTTCGGCAGCAAGATGGGTCCCGTCGAGGCGGCTGACGCGGACAGGGTTCGTAATTTGGCGGCTTTCGAAACCCGTGACGTGGCTGAGATCGATCCGGCCATTGGGCCCCATTACCACGAGTTGTGTATCGCGGCCAATCGAGAATGCTGTCAGTGACACTCATGGTCTCCTAATTGACTTGGCCGGTAGGTAACGTCTGCCGGGACACCTGGACGGTTTGGCCACCCTCGACATTAACGATGAAGCGCTCGTTGATCGCTTGGTATTGGATTTGAGCATCGGATTGGACGTAGCCAAGGCTGGTACGAGATAGTGGATTGTTTGTCGAATTGCAGATCACGCTGAAAGGAAGGGAACCGTCCGTGCTCCCCAACAAGCCCTGTCCAAACATATTGTTTAAGAATGAAAGCTGGGTCGATCCGATGTTTTGAAACAAAGTGCTGTTGATAACCTGGCCCACATATAAACCCATCCCCGCAGCAAGCGTCTCGGCGATGTAGTTTGTCAATCGGGTATAGTTGTCGCCGTTGATCGCACCGTTAGACGACGTGTTTAGGCCACCTCGGACGCCCCAATAGGACCCACCTGGCTGCGGATTGCAAATCAAGTCGATGCCGGCGCCCAGTAGCGCACTCAGATCAGCTGAGGAGTACGTGGTGTTTTGGCCCGAACCCGGGCTACCGCTACGTTGACTGCCGATTACTCCGTAGATCTGCTTGTTTAGACTGGACCGTTCGGGAGAGAGATTAGCCAAACGGCCAGCGGCAAAACCTTGTGGTGACACTAAGCGAATGGTATTGTTGACTTGGTCCGACCACCATAACCAGTCGCCGAACATAAGCTTCGCGGCATAGCTGTTGAGGCCGGCTGCACCAATGGTTGTCACCGCGTTTGAGATCGTATCGCCAGCAGGTGTCGTGAGGATCATATAAATGCCCTCTTCAAGACCAAGGGCCGCCTGGGTAGTCCAGGTAGTGGAATCGTCGCAATCGGCGAGTACCGCGAGACCACAGCCCTGTCCGCGCAAGGCGTACATTCCATTCCGCACCGGCGTGTCCGCGCCAACCAATTGACTACTGCCAACCTGCATTGCACCATCCGAGCCGGCGCTTGACGATCCTAAGGCGAGCGAGAAGGGGGCAGGAGACGCCGTGGTTCCACCCGCGCTAGCAACGACAAGTTGCGACGGGCCGCGCTGCACTCCCAGTCCTGAATTAACGGCGGACGCTAAACCTGTCCAGAAGGTAGCACCGTCACCGACAAGTCCGTCGAAAACTTCGGGCTCGAATCCGGGAAGAAGGACTGACAATTTCCAAGAGTTTGGCAGAGAGCCGGTTCCAAGTGTCAGGGCAATGCTATTGCCAAGAGAGCCAGTATAAAGCGCGGTAAAGCTCGCGTTGGAGCCAGGAATCACTGTGTAGGCGGCAGTGTCGGTGGCGTCGGTCACGCGCACGCACCGGAAGTTTTGTGCCCCCTGCTGGACCGCGGTAGCGACTTGCGTGCCCATATCGAATTTTCGTGGTATGATGGAGCCGAATTGTTGCGCGTAATCGCCCATGGTCCCAACGATGGATGGCTCATTAACCGGGCCCCAGGAGGCTGTTCCAACCACCCCAACAACGTTGGTCGGAACACCATTCAATACCAAATTTTGTGGTGCGACGATTTGGACGTATAGATCAGGCACTATCAACGAAGTTGTATTGACGCTGCCTTGCTGCGAAATTGGCACGGGCGCTAGCCTTTCGACGTATTAGGCGCAATGACCTTTGTGACAAATTTTTTGTATTCGGTGGCCATTACGTCGGCGATCTTAGTAGCGTCAGCGATAATGTCGCCTCGGACGAAGTTGAGAAATGGCATCGTAACCACTAGATGATTAGTCATATCTATTCCCTAACCGTATGTAATATTGCCATTGAGATCGGAGGTGCCGAAAAGCATTGACGGTTGTTGGACAGTCGTGATCGTCGGATATTCAACAGTGTAAATCAAATCTCTGCGGTAAAGCAGAGCGTTTTGGGATTGATCATAACCGGCGGTGTTGTGATACATGATGCGGGCCCGAGTTGCATCTGGCAATAGCAAGAAATCCATTTGATCAAATGCGCTGTCAATTGCCGTTGCGACTGCATCCCGCAGTGGCGGCGTCGAGCACCAGCAAATGACCCGCAGATCCTTTTCCTGCCGACGGCTTTCGAAAGAGGCCGCACGGTCGCAAACCACCCTCACCGCGATAGATGCAGCGCCGGGGACATTAATGTTAGCGCCACGTACACCGGCCATCCGATTGGCCTGAATCAGTTTTTCAAGGTTGGACGCCACAATATCCGGCGAATCTCCGAACTGAACTCGATAAGCATAAGGTGTTCCGTCGATGATCGCACCGACGACATCTCCGGTTACCGGGTCGCCAGCAATAACGATCTCCTGCCCGCTTGTGGTCGCCGTCGCGCCTGGTTGCGCCGGTGCGTTGTTCCAACAAGGGAGATATCGGGTTGTTGTCCGGCCCGAGGCGTTATCCGTTGCAACCGTAACGTTAACCGCCCCAGAGCCCAGATCGGCGTTTAATGTGGCCGAATTCGGCCAGCCACGGTAGACTCGGCAGAGCGCACCTACGACGCTGGGTTGAGCGTTTCCCGCTGGGTACAGAATCGAGCTGATCGCGCCGACAATGGCTTGCTCAACACCAGAAATATCTGCCATTCAGGTGGTCGCCATTTTTGCGCTTACCCGCCATCCTAGATTTGTCAGTTCAGAGCTGCTAATAATTCCGGTTCGGCCCAGATCATCCGTTATGATGTCGCCTGGTGACAACACCACGCCTACAACGGAAGGAATCAGCACGTTCCAATACGGCACCAACTGATCAGTCGGCAGATCAGCGGCAGAGTGGCTCGATTTGTTTTCGCCGAGCACGCTAGCTGGCCACTGGTTCATCAGGGTTGTCGAGCTCCCGGAGGTATAGCCGCCGTATGTATTGTTCGCGATGTTTGTTTGCATGCTCGGATGTGTGATGCAAATTGTTCTGTTAGTTCGAACGCACAAAATCGGTAGCAAATGGTCCTGAGACACTACAAAGAAAGTTCCCTCAGGAGTAACGAGGTAGTCATTAACTCGCGTGTAGCTACCATCAAAAATTCCCTGCCACATCACTTCCCCATAGGTATTTGTCCGTCTTTCGTTACCTCCTGAGGAGATGAAGGTTGCGGGCAACCTCAGAAACCGGTTCTGGCTGCTAAGTGGATTATCAGGGCCGGTAGGCCGGAAGGCGTCCGCCAACTGCCCGACCAGCCGGGCTGACATTCCCAAACCCAGATAGAGACGATCTTGCAGTTTGCGTCCATTCATTGGTCAAACAACCAGCGCAATCGTGCCACTGGAAAGGGCAGGCCCCGCCTCGAGGCCGAGAAATCCGCAGAGACGCCGCCGCCACTCATCTAGAAGTCGAATGCGGTCGGGGAGCTCATCTTTGTTCCGGGACCACATTGAGGCTTGGTCGGTGTCGAGGTTGTCGGAAGCTGCAGGAACGGCTACCTCAAGTGCGGTCAATGTTCCGACATAGCGACGGACAACGGCCATTTCCGGATCCGAGAGATTACTTAGTCGGAACTCTAAAAGCCCATACACCTGAAAGTAACGCCATGACTGCATTCCGGCGGGCGCTGCTCCGTAAGCCGGATATCCACAAAAGCGTCGTATATCGACCCTTTCAGCGTCTGTGAGAGCATTCAAATGATTGACCCGTCCCCGCGGCTAAACAGAATGCTGCCCGATCCGGAGGGCGAAATTGCGGCGGCATAGGATATAAGACTATTGATCGATAAAATTATACGGCTACCGGCCAATACAGGCATGTCGACGGTTGAAGCGGTGACTGTAATATCCGAGCCAAACCGGACGTATCCCAAGGCTGTTGCTGCATTTGTAACTACTACGGAGTTGCCACCTCCGGATAAAGGTGTGTTAGACGAAACGTTGCCCGCCGATACGCTCACTGTACCGGTAGGACGGAATGGACTTACTGAACCGAGAGGCATTGAAGTACTAGCTCCTCTCCGCCCTTAGCCAATATGTTCGACAATAACGGCGCGTTTGTACGCGGCGTTAGTGGCGGTTGGCACGGTTGTTGGATTGGTAGTCGTATCCGAAGGCGCACAAAAGCCGCCGATCCAATACCACGATTGGGCGATGATCTGCTGCAGTCGATCAATCGCTTCCCGGGTCACCATCGCAATGCCATCGACCATCGTGATGATTGAGTCATCGGGGGCAACGTCGGTCGCCGCTAGGCCGGCGAAATCGCCCTCAATCAACGCCCCCTGCCCGCATATCACTGGACGCCGGATCATTAGTCCGGACAATGTTGGGTGAGGCTGCACAAAAGCTTCGGTTGTCGGGACGAACCGCAGCCCAAGAAAATCGTTGGTCATCCCCTTCTTAAAGGTCTGGTTCGCCGAGGTCGCGCCTTGGAAGAGCTGCTTGAAGTCCGGGTCGGCAAAAAGCTGCCGAGATGAAACCGGGTCCAGATAGCAATTGTAGGCCCCATCAATCTCCGGAACCGCGTTTAGCCGCAGCTTCGCGACCGCATCGAGAAGATTTCGACATAGTCAACGTATCAGACGCGGTGATCAAAGAGGTGTTTCCCCGCTGCGAGGGACGCACAATCGTTGAGCTGCTGGCAGCAGTAACGGTATTCGCGGTCGTCCCATCAGATATTGAGACGTTGCCGGCAAGTGTTAAGGTGCCCGATACCCCATTCGGTGCTGTGGACACATTGATTGTATCATCCGCTGTAGAAATGAGAGAGTAGACGTTGGAACCAATGGAAACCGTCATGGGATTGCTACTGCTGACGGGTTGCTGAACTCCATTAACGAAGACGGTCAGAAACCCGCGCACGTCGTCGACCGCTACCGTGGGAGCGGGGCTTGCCAACGTCGTGCGTATGCGAGTGTTGCCACCTAGATAGGCGCCGAACAGCGCGTTGCGGCTTAGCTCATCAAGGCTGCGAGCAGCCTGTTCTCCGTTTACATAGGCGTTTTGAAGAAACTGCGAGGCGATTCCGACGCGCTCCGTCACGACGTTTAAGTCTGTCGTGGCAGCATAGAGATTAATACTGATAGTGTACTGCTCGACGCCCCAGGAGGCCGGGCTCAAGCCGTTGTCAAAGTTGGTATTGGTCGCTGGTGCCAGCGGTGTCGTAACAGACGGCTTGAGCCCGGCGCGAGTTTTGGTAAGGGTTTCACCAATGCCAACAGCGACGTCAACTCGATCGGCGCATGCCCGATATCCGAGGCGCGAGCGGAGAGCTTGCGAAAACTCGCGCTCAAGAAAGCCTTGCTGGATGATCGGCTGAAGCGAAACTGGAAAATTCTGAATACCCATTAATCGTCCTATCTAGAATTTAGGTCGTTGTCGGAATCGATGAACTGTCAGGGTCGGTATCTTATGACAGCGGTTCGGGCAGCAATGTATTCTGCTTCCGTCATGTCCATCGCAGTTCTTTGTCGGACAGGCTGCGATGCTGGGGCTGTGGCGGAGCTCGAAGTGGACGCCACCCCAAACAGCCACGGCTTATTCCGTCGCAATTCCGCCATTATCCTGCGGCCGCCCACGACCTTGTCATTCTCGTCGAGGCGCACCTCCGATAAATCGATCAACTTCAAACCGTCAAGATCGATCATGCCAGCGCGCACAGCCTCGGTTCTTAAGTTTGCCGTTATCAGGCGAGCCTGAAAGTCGATCCGCAGCATTGCGAGCTCTTCGTTTGCAGGCTGCTGCTCGTCCGGTTCGCCTCCGTCGGCAGGATTTGAAGTGATTTCCTGCTCACTGTCATTCATCTGCATCTCATTGCGTATCATCAGGAGTCCCGGACAATGTTCGGTTTTCAAGATATTCCATGTCATAACACGCCGCGATTGCCTTAACCGCAGTCTCTTTACTAATGCAACCCGCTGCGACCAGAGACATTAATGATTGAACGTCTTTCTGGCGGTCGTCCGCCGTGGAAGGATACCATCTCGGCCATTTGAGACTTAGTCGTGCGGCAGTATCTAGTGGGCCGATCTCCTCGCCAAAAACAACAAGCGTATATATCTGAGACGCCCGTACGATTAGTCGAGCGAGCTGTAGAAGTCCTACTTCGCCGTAGCTGGTCCGTAGATTATCCGCCAGCCATATCAGCCCTTGATTTAATAGTTCAAGTGCGCGACCCGATTGAGCGGCAGCGACCTTGTCTGGACTTGCCCGGTTTCCATGGATGCTCTCCAATGCGAGCTCGCGCAACGTCCTGACATACTCGATGACAGCGGCTGAGGCCGTTCCACCGATCTCCAAAAGGCGCGCATCTCCCTTCTCAGACACAACGAGTGCATTGCCTGCGCCTCTGATCAATTCACCGTCCGCAAGGGTTGGATCTTTAAGCAGAAGAGTTGGATCACTACTATACTTAAGACCTCGACCAACCTGACTTAGTTGGTAATCAATTTCCACTTGGGTGTGCATTGCAGCCGCAAACGTGCATGCGCCGTCAGCGCTGTCTCCAGTCGTCGGTAACCCCGGCAGGTTTTTGATCCAAACGATCGGGACCGCTCCGAGTTTATGTGAGACCGAACGGGAAGCGTCGATCATTTGTTGGGATGGTTTGGCGACGGGCACCGGTTCGAACCATGTTTCGCCGTTCTTGTCCCAGGAACGGGAGAACCAATACTGCTCGTTAGGATCGTCTATAGTGTACCCATTCCGAATAAGATCGCTGCCCGAGACCTTGTATCGCTCATCGACCCGTAGCAGCGTGTCGGGTGCGGAAGGATCCCATGTCGGCGTGAGGTAGGTTGTTTCCAAAACATCGACAAAGATCCGACCTTTCAGCACTCGGAGAAGCAGAGCGACGGATCCGGTGGCACCTCTCATCGCGGCTTCTATCATGACTAGATTAAGTCGGGTTTCCTTAACGATACTGGCAAAGGCGGAGCGAACTGTCTGATCGGGGCTCTCGATCGTCGGGAAATGGCCTTCACTGAATAGCAGGGAAACACTGTCTTCTACGACAATACGACAGAGCGGATACCTGACACTCGGACGGCGTCGGCGTAGCGGGATGTATTCTCCTGCTTCATTCCGCTCTTCGTGGAAGTGGTAGGGTAAAGTGTCGTAAAGTGTACCATCGAGTATGCGATTTAGGATGGCCAGCATCCTTACTCTGTCGGGGTAGGCGTTGTCGCGCGGAACAAGATCGCAAAGTGTATCGAACATAAACTTCCAGACTTTGGTTTCGATAATGTCAGCGGTCGAGTATCGATATGGAGATCGAACTGCGCGGCTGGGAGCGCGCGGTCAGGGTTGTAAAAGCACGAACTAGAGCATCTACCTGATCATCTTTTCGTCCCCATGGAAAGTCGCGCATCTCGTCGACAAGCGTTCGGTTCCAGTCAGCGCGAAGGATCGAGATATTGCCGCCCTCAACTTGAGATGCAAGTGGCATCGCTCGGGTCGCCTTCGATCCAGTTTCGCGAGAGGAGGTCACGTAAAAGCCGGCAAGTTGGCGCGTCAAATAGGACATTTGACTTTTTCCCGGCCTGACCCGGATCCTCGGGAAGCGCGATGATCACCTTAGGGCCGTCTTTCTGCGCAGTTCGGACAATCAATTCCTCGACCTGATGTGGTGTTCCCCGGATGCGGGCGGTGTCCAAAACGATATATCGTCCGGTTTTATCCCGTGACAGTTTGACACCGACTGTCCAGTCTGGATCGTTCCGCCCAGTACTTCCGGTCGCGGCAAGGTCCCACGCTCGAACCGTTGCTTCATCGTCGCGCTCCGATTGAGGCGGCACTACTGCAATTCGATCAATCGAGAATAGCCTTCCGCTCGAGGGCAACGGCGTTTGTTGGAATAGGGCCGACCATGCGCGTTCGCCAATAAGATCGCGCTTGCGCTGGAGGGCTGTACTGTCCTCCCATTCTGGCCACAGCGGCGTTCCGATCGGCCGACCGAGAGGATCGTCTGGCTCGGCGATCGCGGGAAGACGAACTACACGCCACTCCTCCCGCGCCTGCTCGAGCAACTGGCCTCCCAAATCATCTGGATGCCAACGTGTCATTATCAGAATGACCCGGCCGCCAGGCTTCAGTCTTGTTATGATGTCGGACTTATACCAGTCCCAAATATGATTTCGCTGTCGGCGACTTTCGGCATCTGCCTGTGATCTAATCGGATCATCGATAATGACAAGATCCGCCCGTCGCCCTGTTATTGCTCCCCGAGCGCCGATGCAGAAATATTCGCCGCCTTCGCTAGTAGTCCACGAATCGATGGCTCGCTGGTCGGAAGTTACGCTGATTCCAAGCCATGGTTGTTTCGACGTTATTAGTCTACGAACTCGCCGGCTAAAATGTTCTGCAAGGCTGTGAGAATGGGAGGCACTTATGATCGACGTGCGTGGGTGCTGAGTAAACCACCAAGCTGGGAAGATGACTGATGCGTAAGTCGACTTAGCTGACCCTGGCGGCATCAGTATCATCAGGCGGTCGTACAAGCCGTTTGATAAGCCCTCTAGTTCCGAAACAAGATGAACATGATGGGGCGCCGGGCGATAACCAGTTTCTTTCAGTGCTTCTTCTGCCCAAGCCCGAAGGCTGCCCCGGATGCGACACTTTAGATAGATGAGCTTTTCGATGGGATCACTGTCATTCTAGCTGGAATTACCTAGAGGCTCGTAAAGGTTCTCAATGCCTCAAGAAGGCTCTCGCCGTCACACAACCTCCACCATACAAAACATCTTACGATATTTTGGGGTATTTGGTCAAGCCTTTTTTCCTATCCACCTGGATTTATGGCGCTGCTTCGTAAAGGACAGGCTGTCGACCCATGACAAATGACCTTGTCAAGCACCTATATCCCGCTCTACCCAATCCCCTATGAACGTGACGCCCGGTAGGATCGCGCCTCTCAACTTCCAGATTCTGGCTTACGACGGTGACGCGCGCGCGGCCGTCTTGCATACAGCCCATGGCCCGATCGACACGCCGGCATTTATGCCAGTGGGCACGGCAGGAACCGTCAAGGCCATGACCGCTGATGCGGTTCGAGCGACGGGATGCCAATGCATTTTGGGAAATACCTACCACCTGATGCTCCGGCCCGGCGCAGACCGGATCGCGGGCCTGGGCGGTCTCCATCGCTTCGTGGATTGGCCAGGACCTATCCTGACCGATTCGGGAGGGTTCCAGATCATGTCGCTGTTCGCCCTCCGAACAATCGACGCGGACGGAGTGACCTTTCAATCCCACATCGATGGTAGCCGTTATCGCCTAACCCCAGTTATCTGCATGGACCTTCAGGACAAATTCGACTCTACTATCAGTATGGTATTGGACGAGTGTGTCGCTTTCCCTGCTACCCATGCCGCAGCCGTGTCTTCAATGGACATGTCGATGCGATGGGCCGAATTGTCGAAGCGGGCTTTTCGTCCCCGCCCGGGATACGGCGTCTTCGGCATCATCCACGGGAGCACCTACACGGATCTGCGCCTAAGGTCGGTCGACATTTTAAAAGACATCGGATTTGATGGCCTGGCTATCGGCGGCCTAGCGGTCGGCGAAGGCCAGCGGGTGATGCTGGAAACGCTTGATATCACCGTGCCCCATCTACCACAGGAGATTCCGCGATATCTCATGGGTGTCGGGACGCCAGATGACATGCTTAAGGCAGTGGAGCGTGGGATCGACATGTTTGATTGTGTGATCCCAACCCGGTCAGGCCGAACCGGCCGCGCCTATACGCCTTCGGGTGTCCAAAACTTGCGCAACGCCCGTTTCGCGGAGGATTCCAGTCCCCTGGATCATCACTGCAAATGTCCGGCTTGCGCAAAACATAGTCGAGCATACCTCCATTATCTGTTTCGTGCCGGTGAAATGCTCGGCCCGATGCTCCTGACCTGGCATAATTTGACGTATTATCAATCTCTTATGCGAGATATTCGTTCCGCAATTCAAGCCGGACGTCTCTCCAAGCTTGCTCGTGATATACGGGCAAATTGGGTTACGCAGGGGACGCTTCGATGAGCGATACACCCCCTTATGAACACCTTACCCTCCTCGGTCATCATTCGTCTCAGCCTGCGCGGCCGGAGGACGCGATACTGGAACGTGTTCAAAATCGCAGCCACTGGCCGACACTATCTCGTGCGCCTGACCTGCCCAGAGTTCACCTCCCTCTGTCCACTTACCGGCCAGCCGGACTTCGCTCATTTGATCGTGGACTATGTTCCTAGAAATTGGATCGTGGAAAGCAAATCATTCAAGCTGCTCATGCGATCATATCGCAATCACGGCGTCTTTCATGAGGCCTGTACGGTGGAGATCGCAAGCAAATTGGTATCGCTTCTTGACCCAGTGTGGCTACGTATCGGAGCATACTGGTATCCGAGAGGCGGCATCCCCATCGATGTGTTCTGGCAGTCCGGCATTCCGCCTGCTGATGTCTGGATTCCCAAACAGGAAGTGTCACCATACCGTGGCCGTGGCTAGGACATTTTATGGTTGAACGGCCGAAATCAATGCAAACGTGGTCGAGTGATGCAGCCCTCGAACCTCGCTCGT
This sequence comes from uncultured Alphaproteobacteria bacterium, assembly GCA_963819345.1. Classification (GTDB taxonomy): domain Bacteria; phylum Pseudomonadota; class Alphaproteobacteria; order Acetobacterales; family Acetobacteraceae; genus Rhodopila. The sequence continues at coordinate 552,765 of CAWFVX010000002.1, read as the reverse complement.
GTGATACTCGAAGCCAAATTCGCGAGAAAGCACTGCGGATGGGTTTTGATGCCGTTGGCTTCAGCACAGCTAGCCTTGGCTCGGAAGTCGGCCAACGACTGAACCAATTTATTCAATCCGGCTTCTATGGCGACATGGGTTGGCTCGCGGCCAGATCGGAGCAGAGAAGCCGCCCCCAATGTCTTTGGCCCCAGGCGAAAAGTGCTATAGTGGTGGGCCTCTCCTACGCGCCCAAGGATAGCCCTTTTGATGTCGTTAGTCAGTTAAGTAAAGGAGCCATTTCTGTCTATGCAAGAAATAAAGACTATCATAAGATTATTAAGGGACGCCTGAAGCAGCTCGCTCAGTTCTTGGTTTCTCGTTTCGCATGCGACGTGAAGGTCTTCGTCGATACCGCACCGGTTATGGAAAAACCGCTCGCGCAAGCTGCAGGGCTAGGATGGCAGGGAAAGCACACCAACCTCGTCTCCCGATCTCACGGATCGTGGCTTCTACTTGGAGAAATTTATACCACGATAGATCTCGAGCCAGACGAAATCACAGGCGACCATTGCGGCTCGTGTTCGCGATGTATCAATGCCTGCCCAACTAACGCCTTTCCGGCACCATACCGCCTTGATGCTACCCGCTGCATTTCCTATTTGACGATAGAGCACAAGGGGCCAATACCTCACGAGTTTCGCAAAGCGATCGGCAACCGAATTTACGGCTGCGACGACTGCCTCGCGGTGTGTCCGTGGAACAAGTTCGCTCAGCCGACTACACATGGGCAACTCATGAGCCGAGAGGATCTTATCGCGCCCCGCCTGGCAGCGTTATCCACTTTAAATGATAACGAGTTTCGAGCGATGTTTGCCGGGTCGCCAATCAAAAGAATAGGACGAAGCCGCTTCGTTCGAAACGTGCTCATCGCGATTGGCAATTCCCGCGATCCGAAGCTACTTCTCTCCGCAGAAACTCTGGAACAGGATCCCGACTTCACTGTGGCCGAAGCCGCGAATTGGGCCTCCCAACAGCTGCGTCAACTTCCGCCGTGAAGCTGCAACGCACGCGCGTAAACGAGCTTCCGAGGCAACCCAGTCGCCACGGTGACAAGTGCCGCCGCGTCTTTCACCGACTGCGTTGCTAGCGCCGCTCGTAATTTCCCGTCGAGATCTTCCGGATCGTCCATCTCAGGTGGCCCGATCAAAAGTGTGATCTCGCCGCGCGCTGGTTCCCGCACAAATCTATCGGCGAGAATACTGACCTTTCCACGTTCCACCGTTTCGAATCGCTTTGTCAGTTCCCGCGCAACGGCGGCACTTCGATCCCCGAACACATCGAGCGCATCCCTGAGGGTTTCCAAAAGTCGATGAGGTGCCTCATGCCAAACTAGGGTACTGGACAATCCGGCGCGTTCGGCGGCCCGCAACCCGCTGAACGCCGCTCGTCGCGCCGCCTGCTTCGATGACGGAAACCCCAGGAACATGAAGGGTAGCGGTGGTAATCCTGACAAGATCAGCGCGGTTACTGCCGCGTTTGGTCCAGGGACCGCAGTGACCGATAGGTCGGCCGCTATCGCCGCCCGCACGAGCCGATAGCCTGGGTCTGAAACCAAAGGAGTCCCCGCGTCGGAAACCAGAGCGACCGTCTCCTTGGCCCTTAGGCGGACCAAAACTGATTCTATTTTGGCGTCTTCGTTATGCTCGTGCAGCGTCTCCATTCGGGTATGAATATTCATCGCCGCCAGTAGCCGGCTGGTACGACGTGTGTCCTCGCAAAGAATTAGATCGCACGCAGCCAGGACGGAGCGCGCACGAGTTGAGACATCGCCCAGGTTGCCGATCGGAGTGGAAACAAGCACAAGGCAATGCAGCGGGATGGGTTGGCCGTCTCGCAGGTGATCGGGGGGCGCAGCCGATGAGGCGGCAACGGGCATTTCTTCTCCTTATTTGCGCACTGACACTCTCGGGCTGCGGTCAATCAATCGGCGGGCGATACGGTGCCGGATCCCAGTCTGGCTCGTACTCTCCAAGCCTGCTGGGCCCGAATACATCTACTTCAGGAGGCACGCAGCATGCAGCCGCGATTTTGCTCCCTTTGACCGGACCGCGCGCTGACCTTGGTCAGGCCCTGCTACAGGCCGCTCAACTCGCATTGCAGGACAACAACGGCCCGTCGTTGGATGTCTTGGACACCGGTGGAACTCCGGCAGGCTCTGCCATGGCCGTCAAGGCCGCGGTCTCCAACGGTGACAGTTTGATACTTGGTCCACTGACGTCGGCCGAAACTGCGTCAGTTGCCCCGATTGCCCGGAGCGCGGGAATTCCAGTTTTGGCGTTCACCAATGACGCGTCGCAGTCCCAGCCAGGTGTTTGGCCGCTTGGCATCTCGGCGGATCAGCAAATTCGACGCCTCGTCGCGGCAGCACAGGCACAAGGGAAAACCCAGATTGCAGGTCTGCTGCCCGATTCCGATTTCGGTCGAGCTATGGCCGCTGCACTGACGAAGGCGACCCAAACCTCCGGCCTACAGGCGCCGAACATTCGGATGCATACCGCGGGCATGGCAGCGATAACTGCAACAGCGCGGGACTTGTCCGATTACGCTAACCGCCGTGGTCCCATCGATGGGAAAGTTAAGGCCGCTCGGGCGCTAGGGACCCCGGAAGGTCGCCGCGAAGCGCAGGAACTTGTGAAAACGCCAATTCCACCACCGCCGTTCGACGTTCTCCTTCTTGCGGATATCGGAGATAATCTCCAGGAGATCGCTGCCATCCTGCCATATTACGATGTAGATCGTTCAGCGGTTCAGATAATTGGGCCGGCTCTCTGGGCAGATCCAGCCAGTGGTTCGGGCGTGGTCCGGGGTGCGTGGTATGCGGCACCCGACAACACTACCCGAAGCGACTTGGAGCGGGACTATGCCGCCAAATTCGGCGCGCGCCCACCGCCGTTGGCCGACTTGGCATTTGATGCAGCTTCTGTCGCGAAGGTGATTGTCGGACCTGCAGGGAGTGACGAGGCAATCCTCACGCAGCCTGGCGGATTTGTGGGAACCGACGGTTGGTTTGCCCTCCAGGCGGACGGTCAAGTGCGGCGCGGGTTGGCTGTATTCCGAATTGAACGCGCCGGCCCAGAACTGATCGATCCCGCACAGCAGTCGGCGGTAGGTCCGGGCCTTTGAAACACCCTTTGTCAGCCCCGGTGCAAACCGACAAATCCGACCAGGCGCTCAGCCTCCTTGACGATCGGTTCCGCGACAGCGGCCGCCTGTTCCGCCCCAGACCGAAGTAGATCAACTAGGTCTCCCGGCGCACCCAGTAGCCGATTTGTCGCCGAAGCAATTGGGGCCAGGCTTTCCACCAACAGTTCCGTCAATGCGGTCTTAAACGGACCAAATCCTTGACCGCCGTGCTCTCTAAGCACCGAGGTGTGATCAGTATCGGCTAAAGCCGCATATATGCCCACGAGGTTCCGCGCTTCGGGTCGATCCGCTAGGCCCTCGACTTCAGATGGTAAGGCCATAGCGTCGGTCTTTGCCCGCCGGATTTTCAGCGCTATTGTGTCGGCGTCGTCGTTCAGATTGATGCGGCTCTGATCCGAGGTATCGGACTTCGACATTTTTCTTGTGCCGTCCCGCAAGCTCATGACACGGGCCGCTGGACCGAGGACCACCGGCTCAATGTTCGGAAAGAAGTCAACGCCATAATCGTGGTTGAACTTCTGGGCAATATCATTCGCCAGTTCCAGATGCTGCCGCTGATCGTCCCCGACGGGCACCCTGGTCGCGTGATAGGCAAGGATGTCCGCTGCCATTAGGTTGGGATAGACGTAAAGCCCGGACGAAGCATTTGCCCGGTCCTTTCCCGCCTTGTCCTTGAACTGCGTCATGCGATTGAGCCATCCAAGCCGCGCGACGCAGTTGAAGACCCAGGCAAGTTGGGCATGGGCCCGAACGCTCGATTGAAGGAACAGGATATGCTTTACTGGATCGACGCCGCAGGCGAGCAAGACTGCCGTCATTTCCAGCGTTTGCTTATGAAGCGCTGTCGGATTCTGCCAAACAGTGATGGAATGCAGGTCCACAACGCACCAAAGGCAGTCGTGATCCACCTGTAGCCTGACCCAGTTTCGAATGGCTCCTAGGTAATTCCCAAGGGTCGGAATGCCAGACGGCTGAATGCCTGAGAAAACGCGGTGCATACCGTTCAAGTCTCTGTTGTTGGCGACGAACTGATGGCTGATCCGCCCTCGCCACGCAAGCGACGACGGGATAGCATGCGCCTAATCTCCTGAAGGTCGTAGGCACCTAGTAGCGACGCTGCGATGGCATACGCGAGCACTCCCGCGCCGACTAACCCGCCCAGGAATGCCACGCGTAGCCATCCGTGCGGTGGCGACTCAAACAAGAGGGCCCGCAACCCCCACAACGCGACCGCCATGATGATTGATGCCCCAATCATGCCGCGACAGCGTCTCTGAAGTTGGTGATCGGGCAGAAAGTGCCCGCGCTGAAGCAGAACAAGCGCCAATCCGCCCACATTGCAGATGGCGGCCAGACTAGTTGCCAGCGCCGGACCGATATGGGCGAGGGGCACCATGAATAAGAGGTTCAAAAGAAGATTTAGCCCCACGCTCCCAACCCCGATCTTCACTGGCATGCTGGTGTCACCCCGGGCAAAGAACGCGGGAGCGAGGACCTTGACTAACACAAAGGCCGGCAATCCTAGCGCGTAGGCCGCCAACGATTGCGAGGATAACCGCACGCTCTCGAGATCGAATGCCCCGCGACCGAATAACGCGAGCATGATTGGTTCAGCACAGATAATAAGTGCCAAGGCAGCTGGCAGAGTGAGAAACAGACCATACTCAGTGGCACGATTTAGCGTCCCGATTGCCGACGCCGCCTCGCCGGCTCGAACTTGTCGGGACAGCATAGGCAATAGCGCCGTTCCTACGGCGGTTCCGATCACTCCAAGCGGCAATTGCTGCACCCGGTCCGCAAAATATAGCACCGAAACGGTGCCAGCAGGCAGAAGGCTAGCGATAATTATATCTACTGTTAGATTTAGCTGAGTAACTCCCGCCCCGACCAAACCGGGCGCCATTCGGCGCATCAGCAGCCGCATCTGCGGAGTTAACCTTGGCCTGGGCACCCTGAGCGCCATCCCAGCGCGGCGAACAGCCATCATCAGCAAGCCAAGCTGAGCGACACCTGAGATCGTCACCCCCCAGGAAAGCGCGTGCCCCACCGTTGGAACATACGGTGTCATCCACAGCATGCAGGCGATCGAGACAATGTTGAACAGAACGTATGAGGCTGATGCGGCCGTAAATTTCTCAAGCCCATTCAACACGCCTGAAACCAGGGCCGCGAGGCAGATTAGAACGAGATAAGGAAATGTAATCCTGGACAGGTTGATAGCCAGCGCGAATTTTCCACGGTCTTCAGTGAACCCCGGCGCCAGGACGACCATTAATTCAGGCATGAAAATCTCTCCCAGAATGGTCATGATTCCCAGCCAGAAAGCCATAACCGCGAACGTCTCCTGAGCGAACTGCTTCGCGGCGCCGGCGCCCTCTGTATGCAACAGGCCGGAAAAAGCGGGGATGAACGCAGCGTTGAACGCGCCTTCCCCAAACAGCCGTCGAAACAGGTTCGGAAGCTTCAAAGCGACGAAAAACGCATCCGCGATCGGGCCCGTTCCGATCAGCGCGGCGATCAGCATGTCACGTGCAAAACCCAGAATACGACTGATGAGTGTCCATCCGCCGACCGTCAGTATGCCTCTCAGCATTTCCGCTCCTGGCCGGGCATAAACTCGTTATTCGTCCCGCTGCGGACGCGATAGGAGTTCGGCTATCGTCTGGTCCACCGTTTTCGTGCTAGTCAGCAGCTGGGCCACTGCTCGGCAGATCGGCAGATCGACTTCACCTGCCCGGGCAACAAGAGCGGCCGCCGTAGGAACACCCTCGACAACGCCCGAGCGGCCGGCAAGCACATCTGACAGATGCTCACCTCGGCCTAACGCAAAGCCCAGACTGAAATTTCGGCTCAAGGATCCAGTGCATGTAAGCAACAAATCCCCTAGGCCAGAAAGGCCCATCGTCGTTTCAGCCCTCCCGCCAAGCGCGACAGTTAGGCGGCGCAGTTCGCTTAAACCGCGTGTTACCAAAGCAGCCCGCGCATTTTCTCCTAGCCCCGCGCCAATCACCGCACCCGCTGCAATTGCGATTACATTCTTTCCAGCGCCACCAACTTGGGCCCCAGTAGGATCGTCGTTGCCGTAAATCCGGAAGGTCGAAGTCCCTAATGCAACCCGCACTTTCTCGCGGAGCGCGGAATCGTCGCTGGCCACGACAGTTGCGGTTGGAAGCCCCGCCGCCACCTCGGGCGCGAAGTTGGGGCCAGTTAAGGCCGCAAGTAAGTGGCCTGGAAGTACGTCGATGACCACTTCCAGTGGCAGCAGATGTGTCTCCGTTTCAATGCCCTTCGCGCAGACAACGATGGGACTACGTTCGGGCCGAAATCGCAAGATTGAGGAACGCAGATATTGAGTAGGAACAACCCACAGCAACAGATCAACATCACCCGGGATGTCGTCTCGTATGTCGAGTTGCTCCGGAAACAGGAAGCCGGGAAGCCGACGACTTTCCTTCCGGGCTTTCAAGATGGAAGCTGAGGCTGAGTCGCGCGTCACCAAGGCCACGCGATTTCCGGCCCTTTCCGCCTGAAGAGCCAACGCGGTTCCCCAGGCCCCGGCGCCAATGACCGCGACGTTACTCATCTATCAACCTGAGGACCGCGGTACCTGCGCCAATCTCGCGGTCGCCAAGCCCTCCTAAAACGGCATCAGCGATGATACGAGCATGTGTCTCGAACCCGTAGGGCGGATTGACGATCACCATACCACAACCGCTGAGCCGGTCGGAATTTACGGGGGACCTCAAATGAAGCTCAACCGCAACGACGTCGCGTATGCCGAGTGCCGCCAGACCACCGCGAAAACTCCGAACGGCGGCCATTTTTTTGATTGGATACCAAGCGGCGAATATCCCTTGACCAAAGCGGTCATAACCGATCCGAAGTCCATTAGACAGCGTGAGGAATTCGTCCCGAGCCTCGAACGGCGGATCAACGAACACTAGCCCTCGCTTTTCTTTTGGCGGAAGCAACGCGGCTAAAGCCTCCCACCCCGACCGCCCGTGAACTTCCACTTGTGGGTCGCTTCGAAATCTTCGCCGCAGGCTCATCGCATCCTCCGAATGGAGTTCGCAGCAAACGAGGCGATCATTCTCGCGCAGCACAGCCCGGATTAGCGCCGGCGATCCGGGATAGAGGCCAAGCCCGGTTACAAATTCAAGATAGCGCTCCAACATCGGCGGCCGCGACCTCAGCAAACGCCGTATTCCGGTTTCCGCCTCGGCGATGCGTCGCACTGGTCCGGCATCGAGCTCATACCATCCGGCGCCCGCATGCGTATCGAGTACAAAATACGGGTTGGGCTTACGCGCGAAAAATTCGAGGAGAGCTATCAGCAACGCGTGCTTGAAACAGTCCGCGAAATTGCCCGCGTGATAAGCGTGACGGTAGTTCATCCTACAACGGCTTCTAGCGCCTCGAGCGGCCACCGCGGACGCGCGTTGGCGTCAATTCCGTCCCTCCAACCAAGTCGCAGCCGTTCCACGCCAGCCCAGGCAACCATCACCGCGTTGTCGCTACAAAGCCTGACTGGCGGAGCGACCAAACGAAACCCCTTTGACACAGCAGCTCTAGCCAAGCCGGCCCGCACAGACGTATTGGACGCCACCCCTCCGGCTACCACCAACAGATCAGCCTCACGAAAACGCTCGCGCATCATCTCCATTGCATGAAGCGCCCGGTCAGCGAGAACATCTACTACCGCTCGCTGAAAGCTTGCCGCAACATCCGCTCGCTGCTGATGGCTAAAGTTCGGTGACATGCGTAGCACTGTTTGCGCCACTGCTGTCTTCAGTCCCGAGAAGCTTAGGTCACACCCTGGTCGTCGGATCATTGGACGCGGAAACGGGTAGCTCAACGGATTTCCATTAGCGCTGATTTTCTCGAGGGCCGGTCCACCCGGCCAGCCGAGATCTAACAGCTTCGCGACCTTATCAAATGCCTCGCCAGCCGCATCGTCCACCGTCCCGCCTAGCCGGGTGTAGTGCCCAACGCCGCTCACTGCTATACATTGCGAATGTCCCCCAGACAGCAGGAACAGCAGGTACGGAAACGGCGCTCCCCCCTCAACGAGCCCCGGCAATCGAGCGGTGAGCGCATGCGCCTCTAGATGATTCACGGCGACAAATGGCAACCCGTTCGCGATGGCGATGCCCTTGCTGAATTGACACCCAACGATTAACCCGCCGATCAATCCCGGCCCAGACGTAGCAGCAACTCCGCCCAGATCGGAACACGCGACGCCGGCTTTGGCCATCGTTAGCCGGGCTTGTTCTGGAAGGTATCGGAGATGCGACCTCGCCGCGATTTCCGGCACCACCCCACCAAACGGCGAGTGCTCGGAGAGTTGGCTGAGCACTATGTCCGCTAGAACTTGCCCTTTGCCATCCACCACCGCGGTAGCGGTTTCATCGCAGGATGTCTCAATCCCTAGAACCGGTTTCATCGCACCTTTCAAGCCTTGTCCTGGCGCAAACACCGCCTAATTTGTCGCCTGTCTCGGTGACGATGTGCCGAGAAGCGGATAACTACGTGTTTGCATTGCCGCACATCATCACCTGGGGCTATCTCGACGAGAGCAGCCCTTGAAACGCGTTTTGATCACAAGGCCGGAGCCAGGCGCCACCCAAACCGCCGCCCGTGTGACTGCGCTCGGTTTCTTCCCCATTGTGGCTCCTGTCCTTTCAATCACCGCCCGTGCCATTCATCTTCCCAACCGCCTCGCGGCGACCGTGTTGACCAGCCGGAACGCCGTATCGGCCTGCTCACCATCCATGCATCAACGTCCAGTCTTTGCCGTCGGAACCGCAACCGCCGCTCTAGCCACCGCGGCTGGCTTCGAGCGCGTATTTAACGCCGATGGAGACGCTGGCGCACTTGCCGTTTTGATCACGAACACAATGTCTCCCACCGAAGGAATTCTCTTCTTCCCAACAGCGCAAGGCCAGGGGATCAAGTTGGCCGCCTCTCTCCGGCATCACGGCTTTCGTGTGCTTCGCCGCGTTGCCTATCGAGTTGCCTCGGTCGCCAGCCTACCGGAACTCGCCACCCTTCACTTGCGGCAGCGTGAAGTCGCGGTCGCGATGTTCTTTTCGACGGAAACCTCGCATCACTTCGCGCGTCTCCTTCGGGCGGCCGGGTTGGTAGAAGCCGTGCGAGACATCGAAGCAGTGGCTATCAGCGAGCGGGCCGCCATGGCATTAAGACCACTCCCCTGGCGCCGCGTTAGCGTCGCCCCGATGCCAAATCAGGATGCCATGCTGGCAATGCTACGATGAGCGAACAGATCCTTCTTCCACCTCCCGACCCGCCGCCTGCAGCCGCTCGGCGCAATGTCGTCCCGTGGTTCTACGCTGTAGGATTTCTCATACTTGCCGTTGCGATCTTCTATTTATGGCAATATCCCACCTCGCCAGGGGAAACCGCCGGCGAGGCATCCGCCCTCCATGAGTTGGACCAGCATCTTGCTGACATCGGCGCTCGCCTTGATCACCTCGAGCAGCAACCCCTGCCGGATCTCGGCAAAATCGTAGGTCGAATAGACGCTCTTGAGCATCGCCTGCCGCCTGATTTTAGTAAAATCACCATGCGGATAGACACCCTTGAGCAGCGCCTTTCACCCGACGTAGGCAAACTTACGGCTCGAGTAGACGGTCTTGAGGGCCGGGTTACGGATCAAGCGCAACTGGCAAGCCGGCTCGACACAATGTCGGGTAGGATCGAACTCTCTATCTGGCCACGATCAAACGAATATCGACGCGACAAAGGAGCAGATCAGCGCGCTAACGATCCGTCTCTCCGCGCTGGAGGAGAACGCGGGCAATCTCGAGACCATTACAAAACGGCTAAGCCGCGTTGCCCGACTTCAGGAAGCGTTCTTCGCCCTCGAGTTCGGAAGGCCAATAGGTGACCTCCCGGATGCACCGGAAGTGCTTGCGCGTTATTCCCACACCGCGCCTCCAACCGAGGCAGGTCTGCGTCTGCGCTTCCCCCAAGCAGAGCAAGCGGCTCTCGCATCGAGTTCAATTGGGGGATCGTAATCAACCACTTGTTGGCCGAGTCTGGGAAAAGGCCCAAGGGCTGATCACTATCCGCCGAGATGATGAGGTTATTGTCGGCAATCCTTGCGAGGTCATCCTAACTCGAGCCCGAACGGCCCTCGATGCCGGGGACATCGTCGGCGCGATAACCGCGGTTGAAACGCTGAGCGGGCGACCCGGCCAAGCCATGGCAAGATGGCTTGCCGATGCGAAGGCACTTGTGGACGCCCGCTCTGCTCTCGCTCAACTGGCAGCGCAAACCTGATGCTCAAGGTCATCCTCTTTTTACTGGCTGGGGCGGTTGCGGTCCTGCTGGCATGGCTATTGGCCGGCATTCCCGGGCATGTCGTTGCTTCGGTCGGTGCATTCACAATCGAAACCTCCACGCCCATCGCGATTCTGATTCTCGTCGCATTGTTTGTGGTGACGATCCTTTCGATGCGTGTCCTGCGTGCAGCCCTGGCAATCCCCGGATCCACCGCGGATTGGCGCCGCCGTCGTCGCCTTATTCGTGGCGAAAGAGCCGTTACGCGCGTGTTAGTCTCCTTGGCAGCTGGTGAGCAGGCCACCGCTCGCGAGGAGGCCCGCCGGGCGCGCAGCCTGCTAGGAGATTCGCCCCAGACGTTGCTCCTTGCGGCTGAAGCAGGTCGGCTCTCAGGGCGCGAGGATGAAGCCCAGGAGGCCTTTCTTGCCCTGGCCAAACAAACGGACGCAAAATTCTTGGGTCTCAGCGGTCTACTTCGTCAAGCTGTAGATCGCCGGGACTGGTCCGAAGCGCTTGTTATAGCGAAGAAAGCCGAAGCCGCCCATCCAGGTACGCTTTGGCTCCGCCAGCAACGTGCCGAATTGGCTTTGCAGACCGAGAACTGGGCCGAGGCGCTCGAATTGATGGGCCAGGACCCCCGTCGAACCACCTATTATGTGGCAGCTGCCGGCGCTGAACCAGATCCCAAACGAGCCCTCGCCTTCGCCAAACTCGCCTGGAAGCAAGATCCAGGATTTTCGCCAGCTGCTCTCGCATATGCCAACCGGCTACGGGCGACTGGCGATGAAAAGCAGGCTCAATCTTGTATCGCGGACGCTTGGCGACTCGCGCCACATCCCGACCTTGCGAAATTCGCCTTGGCGCTTGAACCGGACAAGCTAGCGCGTGTCCGGGCAGCAAAGCGCCTCGTTGCGACTAACGCGACGCATCCTGAGAGCCGGATTTTGCTAACGCAAGTCGCGCTTGACGCTGGATTGACAGGAGAAGCCCGGCATCAGATCGACGCGGCGCAGGGCGAGGGCCTCCAACGTCGTCGCCTTTGCCTCCTGCTAGCAGAGATCGAGGAACAGGAACGGGGCGACACCGAGGTCGGCCGCGTGGCCCAGCGTGATGCGCTACGTCACGCAGCAACAGCGGAACCTGACCCGCACTGGCAATGCACGAGTTGTCGTGCGGATCATTCGGCGTGGCACCCCAAATGCATGTCTTGTTCTAATGTCGGAACGATACAATGGTCAACTGACCGGCAGCCACCAAGCGTGCCCGTCATCGCTCGCTAACGCGGGCGATTGCGGCCGCCTCCTAAAGCGGGAGATCCTGGGCTGCTGGGACTGCCCGCTCTGTTTCGAGCGGGTAGCGGGGAATGCTGGTTGTGGCGACGATCGGCCGGATATGGCGCGACATCTGTCAAGGCCAGTCGAGCGAGTAGATCGCGCGTGACCAAAGGCCAAGGCGTGAGGCTGCCGCTCAATCCGAAATCTCAAGGCGATGGTCGCCGGAAGCTCGATCTTCGACTGCCCGCGTAAGCGATTCTGTTCACACTAAAGTCTTCGAAATTATGAACGCCGGAGATCGCTTCCGGTGCCTTGGCGGCTGAATTTGCGGAGAAGCGCTGTCGTCGAGATAACGACGCCCGTCAGGGAAGGCGGCTTACCACGACTCCCAGCCCTTCACGGCGATCATCGCTTAAACGTCCAGGTTCGCAACCTTCAGCGCATTCCCTACAATGAAGTCCCGCCTAGGCTCCACTACATCGCCCATCAGCGTGCTGAACACTTCGGCCGCATCCTCCGAATCTCCCACTTTCACCTGCAACAGCGTCCGCACCGCTGGGTCCAGAGTCGTCTGCCACAACTGATCAGGGTTCATCTCCCCCAGCCCTTTGAACCGCTGCACCGACAGCCCGCGCCGGCCATGCGCGATAATCCGGTCATAGGCCGTCGCGGGACCAGCCACTGTCGGCTCCTGCGTATCTAATTTCAGCCGCGCCGGCACACTGAACCGCTGGGCTAGCGCTGTCGCCCGTTCAGCCAGCCACCTCGCCTCAGCACTGCGCAGCGCCGAGGGTTCCAGAGCATACCGTTCAGCCACCCCGCGCACCGTTCGAGACAGCGTGAGCCCATTATCTGCGCTGACCACCCACCCTCGCTCAGTCGGCACCGACACCGCGTTCAGCCGCGTGGCGAAGTCCGGCGCGGCGGCGGTCGCGCGCACCGCGTCAGGGGTCAGCACGCCGGCAATCGCCGCCTGCTCCAGCAGCGCCACCGGGATGACGGACGACAGCCGCTTCAGGTTATGCAACGTCTCCCGCAGCAGGTTGACCTCGCGCCGTAGATCTTCCTTCTCGTGCACATCGCCATTGGCGTAGGTCAGCCGCGCGTCCGCCAAAGCCTTGTCCAGCAGGAACGATTCGAGCGCGTTATCGTCCTTGAGATACCGCTCATCGTTGCCTCGTTTGGCGCGATACAGCGGCGGCTGAGCGATATACAGATGCCCGCGCTCGATCAACTCGCGCATTTGGCGGAAGAAGAATGTCAGCAGCAGCGTCCGAATGTGCGATCCGTCCACATCCGCGTCCGTCATGATGACGATGCGATGATACCGCAACTTCCCGGCGTCGAACCCGCCTTGGTCGACCGCCCCCGGCCCAATGCCAGTGCCCAGCGCCGTGATCAGCGTCCCGATCTCCTGACTTCCCAGCATCCGGTCGAACCTGGCCCGCTCGACGTTCAGGATCTTGCCCTTCAACGGCAGGATGGCCTGGAACTTGCGGTCGCGACCCTGTTTGGCGGATCCGCCCGCGCTGTCTCCCTCGACTATGAAGATTTCGCACTTTGCAGGGTCTCGTTCCTGGCAATCCGCCAGCTTTCCGGGCAGTGTCGAAACGTCCAGCACGCCTTTTCGCCGGGTCAGTTCGCGAGCTTTCCGGGCAGCCTCACGCGCCGCGGCGGCGTCCATCACCTTCTGGATGATGCCCTTGGCCTCTTTCGGATGAGTCTCGAACCAATGCGACACCGCATCGGCGACCGCCGCCTGCACCACCGGCTGCACTTCGGACGATACCAGTTTGTCCTTGGTCTGCGACGAAAATTTCGGATCCGGCACCTTTACCGACAACACCGCGGTCATGCCCTCGCGCATATCCTCGCCAACAAGCTCCAGGGAATCTTTCTTCCCCATGCTCTGCGCATATTTCGTCACCACCCGGGTCAGCGCCTGGCGGAAGCCGGCGAGGTGGGAGCCACCGTCACGTTGCGGAATGTTGTTGGTAAAGCACAGCATCGTTTCATGGAAACTATCATTCCACGACAACGCGAACTCGGCCCGGATGCCCAACTGATCGGCCGTGGTGCGCAAGCTGATCGGCGGCGCGAAGACCGCATTTTTGGACCGGTCGAGCCATTCCACGAAAGCGACCAGCCCACCGTCATAGCGCATGACGCTTTCCACTGCGGGCGCGTGACGCTCATCGCGCAGCACCACGGTCATGCCGGAGTTCAGGAACGCAAGCTCCCGCAGCCGGCGTTCCAGCAGCGTGTAGTCGTACTCGGTCTTGGTGAACGTCCCTGGACTGGCCTTGAACGTTACTTCGGTGCCGCTGCCGCGATCAGCCGGCCCTACAATTTCCAGCGGGCCGTCCGGCTCGCCGTGCTGGAAGCGGATGCCATGCTCCTGCCCGAGGCGCCAGATCCGCACCTCCATCCACTCCGACAGCGCGTTGACCACGGCGGCGCCGACCCCATGCAGGCCGCCGGACACTTTGTAGGAGTTCTGGTTGAATTTGCCTCCCGCATGCAGCCGTGTCAGCACGACCTCGGCCGCGGACACACCCTCCTCAACATGGATGTCGGTGGGAATGCCCCGCCCGTCGTCGCGCACAGTCACACTGCCGTCGCCGTTCAGCGTCAGTTCGACGTGCGACGCGAACCCGGCTTGCACCTCGTCCACCGCATTATCGATGATCTCGAACGCCATGTGATGCAGCCCGGAGCCGTCGTCGGTGTCCCCGATATACATCCCCGGGCGGCGGCGCACGGCGTCGAGGCCTTTGAGCACCGAGATTGAGGCGGCATCATACGCATCGGGGTCAGAATCAGATGGCGGCGCGGCGTTGTCAGACATGCCGGGGAACGACTCCATTCGGTTGGTGGGTACTGATAGATAACATCTAGCGGGAGATAGATAACATCTAGCGGGGCTGGATGACAGAGGAAGCTGCGGCCTGCGAGCGAAGAAATCGCCCGTCCGGGCGGAGCAGGCTATCATGCAGAGCGAATGCTTCAGCGTGCTCCGTCAGCGGCAGAAACGTTTCGACATCGGTGCCGGTGATAACGGTCTGGGCCGGCAACGATGACAGCACGCTCCATAGCGCCTGGCGCCGTTTCAGGTCCAGATGAACCGCCGGCTCGTCGAGAAGTAGCAGTGGAGCAAACCCCCTGGCCGACGCGATCAGGCCGGCATGCGCCAGTATCACGCCAATAAGCAACGCCTTCTGTTGCCCGGTGCTGGCCAGGGAGGCCGGTGTGCCCGTGTTCACATCGGTCACCAACATATCCGTCCGGTGTGCGCCCAAGGTACACATCCCGGCCGCCGCATCCCGCGCACGGTTGATCGCCAACTCCCTGCGCACCCAATCCTCAACCACCAGTGCGGGCTCGTTTTGCAAGCGTTCGGCGATTGGGCAGGCCACGCCGATGCTGGCCGGAGGAAACGGGCCCATACTCGCCGCGACCTCGGCGTTCAGCTGGGTCACTAGGTCCAGACGCGCCGCCGACGCGGCAACCGCGTGGCGCGCGATGGAGTCCTCCAATCCATCCAGCCAGGAAGCGTCCTGGCACCCCTCCCCGAGCAGACGGTTGCGGCCGTGGACGGCGGTGTCATGTGCCGCCATCTCCCGGGCATGACCAGGTTCGAGCGCCCAGACCAGTCGATCGAGGAAGCGGCGACGGCCGGATAGACCATCCTGAAACAATCGGTCCATCTGCGGGGTCAGCCAGACAGCGGCCACCAGACGGACGATGTCGGCCTGACCGCGAGCAGGGGCACCATCGAGGCGAAGCACGCGGCGGTCCGCGTCGGGCCCGTAGCCCGTGCCGAGGGTGGTGTCGCCCTGAGCGGTATGCAACCGAGCGGCAACCGCCCAGGCGCCCGCACCGTCTTTGCGCGGCAGGTCGGTATTGCGCGCGCCACGCAGGCCGCGGCCGGGAACCAGCAGCGAAAGCGCCTCTAGCAGGTTGGTCTTACCACTGCCGTTCGGCCCGTACAGCACACTAATCCGCGCCGCTGGCCGCCAAGTCAGCGCGGCATAGCTGCGAAAGTCAGTGACCGAGAGGCGGATCAGACGAAGCACGATCGCAAGATGGTACCATCGTCGTCTGCCGTGAAGGTGTCCCTATGCTCAATGTCTGCCCGATCCGGCCACTGGCAAGGGATGGTGTTCGGCTTATAAAGGCGGAGGAACCGAACATCGAATCACGAGGAGACGTGGAATGAAGATCAAGGCATTCGTGTTCGACGCCTACGGCACCCTATACGATGTCCAGTCCATCTCCCGCGTTATCGACGCCGCCTTTCCAGGTCATGGCGAATATATCACCCAAGTCTGGCGCCTGAAGCAATTGGAATACAGTTGGCTCCGGTCCTTGATGGGCCACTACCAGGATTTTCTTTCGGTTAGTCGCGAATCGCTCGAATATACCCTCGGAACGCTGGGTTTGGCTGCCGAAAAGGCGTTGGTCGCCCGTCTCATCGACGCATACAACAATCTATCTCCCTATCCGGAGGCGACGGAAGCGCTAGCAGCGCTGAGAAACTACCGTCGCGCAATCCTGTCCAACGGCAGCCCCGGCATGCTGGATGCGCTGGTGCGGAACACTGGTTTTGACAGCTCTTTGGATGCCGTCATCAGCGTCGACACGAACAAGGTCTTCAAGCCTGATCCCCGCGCCTATGAACTCATCCCGGCACGGCTGAATCTGTGTCCTGAGGAGGTCGTATTCGTCTCCTCCAACGGTTTCGATGTCGCTGGCGCTCGGAGCTTCGGTTTCAATGTCGCCCAGATCGAGCGTGTTACCCCCGCTGCGCTGCGCGGCGAACTTCTTAGCGGTGTAAACATCGGGCCGGCCGCAATATACCGTGCGCTGCGGACGCAGACCGAGACACTGGGCTTGCCCGCACACGCCGTGGTGGACTCACTGCTGGCGCTGCCGGGGCTAGTGGAAGCGTTCGAACGCTGAAGCTATCGCGATCCGCGGTCGCCGTTCGAATATGTCCTTGCATATTTCCGAGGACCACGACGACCATTGTAGAAAGATACGATCGACGATTGCTCGGCCGCGTGGCGGCACGCGACGAGCGGCGTGGCAAACCCGGACACAACGGATGCGCCAATTGCGGCCGCTGGATTTTGCGCTTCTGGGTCTCGGTCTGATGATCCCTTGCGCGACGGCTGGCTATACCACTGCGGCAGGCCCTAGAACCTCCCGCACCGGCGTGAAACGCAGCCCCAGAGCCTGCGCGACCGCCCGATGCGTCACTCGTCCGGCGTCGATATTCAAACCCTCCGCCAGATGCGGATCATCTAGCATCCCTTGCCGCCAACCCTTGCCGGCGAGCGCCAGTACGAACGGCAACGTTGCATTGGTCAGCGCGTAGGTCGAAGTCTTCGCCACCGCCCCCGGCATATTTGTCACGCAATAATGCACCACCCCATCCACCACGTAGGTGGGATTCGAATGCGTCGTCGGTCGGCTCGTCTCGAAGCACCCGCCTTGATCGATTGCGATATCCACCAGCACCGATCCCGACCGCATCCGCTGCACCATCGCCCGTGGAACCAGCTTCGGCGCCGCGTCGCCCGGCACGAGCACGGCGCCGATCACCAAATCCGCGCCCAGCACCGCCTGCTCGATAGCGGCAGTGGTGGCGAATAGGGTCGTGGCCCGAGGCCCAAACTGCAAATCCAGTTCCTTCAACCGGCTCAGGGATTTGTCGATGATCGTGACACTGGCCTCCAACCCGACGGCCATGCGCGCAGCATTCGTGCCGGAAACGCCACCGCCGATCACCACAACCTTGGCGGGTGGCACACCTGGAACGCCACCCAGCAGAATACCGGCGCCTCCCTGCTCGCGCTCCAGACAATGCGCGCCGATCTGAACAGACATGCGGCCGGCTACCTCACTCATTGGTGCCAGAAGCGGCAAACTCCCCGCGCGGTCAGTCACCGTCTCATAAGCGATGCAGGTGGCCCCGGACTCGATTAGCCCCTGCGTTTGGGCCTTGTCCGCTGCAAGGTGCAGATAGGTAAATAGGATCTGCCCGCTGCGCAGCAGAGCGATTTCCGCCGCCTGAGGCTCCTTCACCTTGACGATCAGGTCCGCCGCTTTGAAAACATCTGCCGCGCCGCCGAGAATAGAGGCGCCTGCCAACTCATAGGCCTCATCGTCCAACCCGACACCGGCGCCGGCGTTGTGCTCAACCGCGACTTCATGCCCGTGCTGAACCAGGTCCCGTGCCCCTGCCGGGGTTAGACCGACCCTATATTCGTGCGCCTTGATCTCCTTCGGGACGCCGATCTTCACGTTCGTGCTCCTGCGCGGTCGTCAATCTAATCCTGCCCGAAGGGCCGGCATCCGGTCTGCAGATGATTATCATGAGACGAACTCAGGAAGCGACCCTGATCGCTATCCTAACACCTGAAGCATCTGTTTGCTCAGATTTTTCGTCGACGAGCGGATGTCCCTGCCGGAACTGCGAATGCTAAGCCTTTGGATGAAGCTCGCCCTTAAATTTAAGCAATTTACTTCGACAGATTCGGTGAAGTAAGGAGGAGATTGCGCCGCCTTCGTTGTGTTGGAAACAAAAAGCTGGCCGTCTATGATCGAAATGCGACATCGGCTGTGTTGAGCTCATCAGTGTGAACAAAGGATCGCCGTCAGCGAGCCCCTCACCTAAAGTCGACGGGCGCCTTCGGCCGTGTGCCGATCACCGGAACTGACTCCGCCGCCACCCAGACATCGAGACAGCCGACCTTGCCCCGTTTATAGACAACGACTTCATCGAACAACGCGATCGGCCGGTAGCGCGACCAGGCTCGTGCAAATGCGGGATCGGCGGCGCTCAGGATACTGATATATTTCGTGGTCTCTCGAGTATCCACCACCGCGATGTCGGGACAACCGGCGAGAAAGTCGTGTGCCACCCACCGGGCAATTGGCCACTCGAGGTCGGCCGACGGATCGAACCGCGCCCGCCAAACTTCTCCCTTTAGCGCCCACATCGAATCAAAGCGCGATGCCCAGGTCACTCCCGTCTCGTTGACCACCGGAAAACCCAGCGCGATCCACTCGGAGAACGCAATATATGTCCGGGCATGTTGGTCGCGAAGAATACGCTCCAGCCGGTCCACGACTGTCGGCGTTAACTCGACCGCTTGGGCCGCCGCGGGCTCCATCCGCTCGACGGAGGAAGCGCCGAACATTGTGACCGCGGCACAGGCGGCAAGCAAAGGCCAGCGGATCCGCCATCGACGATGCACGAGGTCAGTCGCGATCCACAGCAGCAGCGCGAGCACGGTCGTCACAATCGCCGGCAGACGATGATAGTACCAGTTCTTGCCGTCAGCGAAACAGACCACTGTGGCGGTCGTGGCAAATACCGTCAGCGTGAGCATCATCTCGTGGTCGAACCGGCTCCGCCGGCGCAGCCACAGCAGACCAACCGCGACCGCTTCCCCAACCAGCAGAACAGCGCTGTCCGAAAGCAGGGCTACGAAGGACGCGTCGGTGGCGCCATACAGTGCAAGCGCCATCGGAACGCCCCGCTCGAGATACGCTGGGCAAACGATCGCGACCAGACCGGCATAACCCAACAGCGCAATTCCTGCAGCGAGCGGCATCGTGCGCCAAGGCCGGAGACCACGCGTCAATGCGAGAGACTCCAACACCACGAACACGGCAGCATAGCCTGGCTTCAGGGCACATCCCAGCCCGGCAAGCACCCCCGCCACGATCGAGGAGACCTTCGGCGGCGGTTTCCCGACCAAAGAACTGGCAAACAGCGCCAAGTAAGGCAAGCATGCCGCCACCAGCAGATGCTCCCGTTGTCCCAGGTCGACAGCCGGCAGAATCAACAGAGCAGTGCCAATCGCAGCGAATACCGGCAGCGTGTGAGCGAAAATTCTGCTCTGACCTCGCAGCAGTCTCGCTGACCACCACGCGGACGACAACACGCACACAACGAACACAGGCATGACCGCGAACCGGGCGTCGACATTCAACCGTTGAGCGATTTCCGACGGGACGGCCGAAATCCAGATGATCAACGGCGGATTAACCTCCACCATGTCGATGTAGAGTTCGCGTCCCTCTAACCACCGGCGCGCCACATACATCAGCCAGGCAATATCGTCCTTAAGCGGTGAGCGCAGCGTCAGAAACAGCACAACGCTAGATACGAATAGCAGCACCGTCAAGCTGATGGCAGATCCCACCAGCCCGCAGCGCTCGATGGCCGGGAAGCGGGCCCGGCTAGATAAGTATGTCATTGTGGTTCAGTCTAGAGCTTCTGGCTTCGAATTGCGGGATTATCGCGCGCTTTGTTCCCACATCGTTAGAGCCTAGCCAAGTGTCTTAATGATGGCGGTGACCAACCGCACCATGACTTATGCGTCAAGCAGTGCAGCGATTTGCCGGGCAACCTGTGTCTGCGAGTACGGCTTCTCGATGAAGCGGGTGCGCGACATCGGGTCTGTGGGCAGATTGCGGCCGCCGTTATATCCCGAGGTCAGCAAGACCGGCACCGACGGGAAATGCGACTGAAACCATTCCGCCAAGCCAAAACCGTCCATCTTGCCCGGCATACGAATATCGCTGAACACCAGACTGACCGACCTTTCGGCCCGCATTGTGGCGATCGCCTGGGATGCGTCGGCGGCTTCAAGCACGTTATAACCGCAATCGCGCAAGTATTCGGCGATCGGCATTCGCACCATCATTTCGTCCTCAACAACAAGAACCGTATGTATGTCTTGGTGCTCCACCGGATCAGATTCTCTCGACAATGACACTGTATTCATAGGCTGCATGTAATGCGCCGGAGTCCTCCTTATGGGCCGCCACTCGGCAATTTCTCGTGAAGCTAGTGGTCCGATCCCGACAGAAGCGTCCCATGCGGTCGGGTGAAGCGGCCCACAAAATCAGAGACTAGGGGTTCAAAACAGACGGTACCATCCGTCTGATTTGAACCGCTAGGGCGCTAATGTATCGCGCGACGAGGCGCCAAACGATTTTCAAGATTGAAACGGCTCCGTGCCATATCATCCTGAGCATGCTGTTCGCGCCGGTTCGCACTTTCTTTGTCCGACAGCGCCCTTTCAGCGATTAGCTTATCGACCGTCTCCGCCGCGGTCTGAGCCGCCACGACCGAGGTGCGGGCAGCGTCCGACCGTGCCCGGGCCGCATTCAGGGCCGCCTCAGCCGAAAAACGCTCCGCTTCCACCACGCCAGAACGCCGCACGAACATCTCCAAGAACTGATACGAGTCTTCAACAGTGTGATGTGTCGCCCGATCGCGCCGCGCTTTATCAACGATCGCCCGAAGCGCATCCAGTGCCTGCGCCTCGGCCGCCAAACATACACCAAGGGAATGACGGGCCTCTTCGACAGATCGTCGCCTAACTGCTCGCAGTATAAAAATCGAATTAGCCGGCATTCAAACTGTCCCGAGGCGAACCTTTCGAGGGCGAAAGAGGCAGACTATCCTGGGGCTGACCACTCAGTGCCCGGTCCAGGCGCTCGAATGACTCCATAAGCCCGGAACGATCGCCCTTCGATTGCCGCAGGAATTCGTCTATCAGAGGTGTCAGACGCAACGCCTCATCCACTGCCGGATCTGTCCCAGCTCGATACGCCCCGAGACGGACCATATCCGCCATGTCACCTCGCAGCGCTAAGATGCGCCGGGCCCGGCTTACGGTCTCCGTTTGCGCCGCGTTCAGGCAAGAAGCGGCGAGTTTGGATAACGATCGCAGCACGTCTACCGCAGGATAGCGACCCGACTCGGCTATCTTGCGATCCATAACGATGTGCCCGTCGAGGATGCCACGCACCGCATCAGCCACCGGCTCGTTATGATCATCCCCCTCGACCAAGACGGTGAACAGCCCGGTGATATGCCCTGGCGGGCCGGCCGGTCGAATCGGCCCCGGTCCGGCGCGTTCCAGCAGACAGGGCAACTCGGCGAAGACACTGGGCGGATAACCCCGCGTCGCCGGCGGCTCCCCAAGCGATAAGCCAATCTCCCGGAGCGCAAGACAGAATTGTGTCACACTGTCCATTAGCAATAAGACCGATAGTCCCTGGTCGCGAAAATGCTCCGCAACTGTCATCGCCGTGTAGGCGCACTGGCGGCGCATCAACGGTGGCGAGTTCGACGTTGCCACGACCACCACCGAATGCGCCATTCCATCCGGCCCGAGATCGGTCTCGATAAATTCCCGCACTTCCCGGCCCCGCTCCCCCACCAGCGCCAAGACCACGACATCGCATTCCGTGCCGAGGGTTAGCATCGACAATAGGGTGGACTTGCCGACACCGGAGCCTGCAAACAGACCGAGCCGCTGGCCCTGTCGACACGTGGCAAAGCAGTTGAGCGCGCGAACGCCTAAGTCGATGCGCGGCCCAAGCCTTACGCGAGACGTCGCCTCCGGCGGTGCGGTTCGGGTTCGCCGTCCGGTTGCCCCCCCGAATAGGATACCTTTGCCATCAAGTGGTTTCGCCAACGGGTCAATCACTCGGCCCAGCCAGGACGAGGCGACATCCAGCATACTATGTCGGGAGTCCAACAAGAGCGCGCGCGATCCGTGCGCCACACCGTCCAGCGTCCCGTACGCCATCGCTTGCAGCGCGGCGTCGCGAAAACCAATCACTTCCGCCAAAATACAGCGATGGTCGCGCGTATGAAGCTGCAACCCGTCCCCGGCTGCCGCCAGTCCGCTCAATCCTTCTACCTGTACCACGAGCCCCAATAAATTGGTTACCGTTCCGGTAATATGGGCTGGCTCAACGCGCCTAAGTCGCGTCTTGCAAGCATCGACACGTTCTACGAGACTATTGTGTCTTATTGAGAGGAAGTCGTCCATAATTCAGCACTGTTCTGCATTCATTCGCATGTCGAAGGACCTCTTTCGTCGGTAATTTGTAAAATTTACACTAACACGTTGAAAATCACGTAGCTACTAACACGCCATAGTGGTATAAACTTCTTACGATGTGTTAAGGAGAGTTGAATGCGTGTCCTGCTGGTGGAAGAAGATCTGATCGCTGCCCGCGGCATCACGCTTATGCTGAAAGCGGCGGGCGCCGTGGTGGACCAGACTGACAGCGGCGAAGACGCGCTAGAGTTATTACGGCACTATGAATATGACGTCGTGCTGCTCGACCTCGCTCTGCCGGACATCGAAGGGTTCGAGGTCGTGCGTCGAATGCGTCTTTCCCGAAACGACACGCCCGTCCTCGTCCTCTCCGGCATCACTTTGCCGCAGGCTCGGGTAAAGGCGCTCAGCCTCGGTGCCGACGATTTCATCATCAAGCCGTACGACAAGGCCGAACTGCTGGCCCGAATGCAAGCAGTGGTTCGCCGCAGCAAGGGCTTCAGCCAACCAACCGTCCGCCTAGGCCGCCTGGAACTTAACCTGGATAGTCGCGAAGTCGCGATCGACGGCCATGACATACATCTGACCGGCAAGGAATATTCGATCCTAGAGCTCTTGGTTCTTCGTAAGGGCATGGTGCTGACCAAGGAAGCGTTCCTCAACCACCTATATGGCGGTATGGATGAACCGGAGGTTAAGATCATTGATGTTTTCGTATGTAAACTAAGAAAAAAGCTCGCTCGGGCGGGCGCCGGAGGAATCATCGGGACGATCTGGGGGCGCGGATACATGATCCGCGAACCCGCGACCGAGGAAGCTTTTTCAGCCGGTTACGAACCGCTTCGCGTTCCCAGGTTGTCGCCCGCCGCGTGAGAACTTCGAGGCTTGCCCGCAAGGAATACCCCAACGAAGACAGCCGAACCGGCCCCCAGGCCCGGACAACGTGAAGTCACAGAAACCGTCACTTCGCCCTCCGAGCCGGCGGTTTCGCCGTCACAATCGTCGCTTTCCCGGCTGGCTTTGTGGCCGCCTTAGCCTCCCGCGTTCCAATCTTCGGTCCCTGACCCCTCGCTGTCGTTGGCAAAGTCCGTCTCGACGCCTCGAATCCCGCCCATGGATCGGCCTTCAGCTTCCCCAGGCGTCCCGGCACCGTCCTAAGTGTGAAAGCCTGCAAATCCAGCTTCGGCGTGACTTCCTTCCATGCCAGCGGGGTCGCCACGCCGGCGCCGGAACGGGCACGGGGACAAAACGAGGCGACCGCCGTGGATCCTAATCCGTTACGCAGCCAGTCGATCAGGATCCGGCCACGGCGATCGGCGATCTTGACGTGTGCGAGATACTTCTCTGGATTTGCCTCGCTGACCGTCTCGGCGAAGGACCGGCAGAAGACGCGGACCGGGTCCCACGGCTGCTCCGGAACCAGCGGGACGACGACGTGCAGGCCCTTGCCGCCGCTGGTGCGGCAGAACGAGGAAAGCCCGATCGCTTCCAGCTTGTCGCGCATGTCCAGTGCAGCGGCGACTATATCCGCTACCGTGATGCCCTCGCCAGGATCGAGGTCGAAGACAAGCTGATCGGGATGCAGCGGGTGGGCCTCTGTCGAGCCCCAGACGTGCAGCTCGATGGCCGACATCTGGGCCAGCGCGATCAGACCCTGCAACCCGTCTATCGCCAGATACGGGGCCTTGTCCGCTGTGCCGTCACGCACCCCCTCCGGCATCGTCCCGTGGCCGTGCTTTTGAAAGAAGTGCTCACCCTCAATGCCCGAGGGGCAGCGCACCACCGCCAGCGGACGGTGCGCCAGACCGGGCAGGGCGTGATCCGCGACCGTCTGCCAGTATTGCACCAGGTCATGCTTGGTGATGCCAGGCCACAGCGCCCGGTCAGGATGGGTCAGCGTGATGCCCTCGATCGTCTCGATACGGGCGCTCGGCGCCTTGGCGGTGACGATCTTACTGCGGGTGCGGGATGCCGCATGTGGGTCAGGTTCTCGCTTGGGTGGCACGGCTATGATGGGCCCTTTCTTCTTCGCAGATCCGATATAGTCTTTCGGGGTAACGGCGCGGCGCAAGGCCTCCGGGTTGGGTGGGTCGCGCACAACATCCTTTGTCACCGTGTCCTCACGCAATCCCAGGAACACCGCGTGCCGCACCCGGCCAGCCCCGGACCATGCAGGAAACGAGGTTTCGGCCACCAGGTCCGGTTTCACCCAGTGGATGGTGCGCTCGAGGTCCTCACCTGCCACCATCAGGTCGCGCGGCGGGGCGGTGCCCAACCCATCGAGCCGATCGCGCAACATCATCAGCGTCTCATCGGAGAAGCCGGTGCCGACGCCGCCTGCGTAGTGCAGCCGTCCCTGAGGATCGTAATAGCCCAAGTGCAAGGCGCCTAGGCCGGCGCGGCTACCGGCGGGTTCGGTCCATCCGATAACTAACAATTCCTCGCGGCCGCTGCACTTGACTTTCAACCAGCCGTGTCCGCGGCCGGAAACATAAGGGGCGTCGGCCCTTTTGCAGATGATCCCTTCCAATTTCATCTCGCAAGCGGCCTGTAGCATATCGGCGGCGTTGCTCCCGTCGTGCTCGCTGAAGCGCAGCATGCCGTGCCAGGTGTCGAGGCCCTTCAGCCGGTCCTTGCGGTCGCGCAGGCCGCAACGCCGAAGATCCCAACCGTCGAGGTAAAGCAAGTCGAACAGGTAAAACACTAAGGTTTCGTCGCGGCCGTTGAACAGTGCCGCCTGCAAAGCAGGAAAGCTTGAGATGCCATTCTTGTCGAGCGCGACAAGCTCACCGTCCACCATCGCCGAATCGACGTAAAGCCGGCCTATCGCCTTCGCCACCGCGGGCAACCTGTCGGTCCAATCGTTGCCGTTACGCGTCAGAAGCCGCACCTTGCCGCGGTCGAGGGACGCCAGTAACCTGTAGCCATCAAACTTGATCTCGGTCACCCAGCCGGCCTCGTTCGGCGGAACTTCGGCCACAGCGGCGAGTTGAGGGGCCTGCTTATCAGGCAGTTTGCCTTTGACCGCGCCAGCAATGGTCAGATCTTTCGACGCGCGGCCGGACCTCCCCGGCGCCGGGATCGCGGCCTCCAATGCCTCTGCGTCGGCACCTGGCCTCTCGTCCGCATCGTGGCCCTTAATCAACAGCCAATTATCCTGACGACCGCGTTGCTCTGGTTTGGGTTTCAGCCGCACGAGAGTGAATTTGCCGTGCAGGCGCTTGCCGGACAGGACAAATTTGATTTCCCCGTCGCGAAGGCCTTCATCTGGGTCAATCAGAGGCTCCCAGGTTCCCCGGTCCCAGGTCTCCACGGTTCCGGCGCCGTAATTGCCGTCGGGGATTGTGCCCTCAAAGTCGGCGTAGTCCAGTGGGTGGTCCTCGACGTGAACCGCAATCCGCTTGTCGGCGGGATCCAGCGATGGTCCTTTGCGGACCGCCCAACTCCAGAGCACCTCATTGTGCTCCAGGCGAAAATCCCAGTGCAAACCGGCTCGGTGAGCTTTGTGCTTTTGCACCACGAATAAGGGCGCTCGCTTGGCTGACTGCTGCACAAGCTGACCCTGCCCAACGTTCGCGGGCGCCGGTTCGCTCGTCGCGGTGAAGTCGCGTTTTGCGCGATACGTTTCGATCGTAGACTTCTGCGAGGTTGTATGGCGGGAAGATGCGGCGGACCGGGCCATGCACGTACCTTCGGGCATGATGAACCGCAACGGTGCACCGCCGTGGCCGGTTCCACCAGGATCAAATATTGCGCGTTTTCGAACGTGTCGCTACCCTGCCCAAATCATGGGCAACTGTCGTTCACACATCACACCCTCTGCCCTAGGATCAGTCGATCTGGAACCTCTTGATCTAGGCCTCGGTGTCCGCATCGAGACACCCGTCATTCTTGCACCGATGTCAGGTGTTACGGATTTGCCGTTCCGCCGGACCGCCAAACACTTGGGCGCCGGGATGGTGGTGTCGGAGATGATCGCCTCTTGGGCAATGATCCGGGAGAACCAGAAGAACTCTCGGGATGGCCGAAATCGACGGCTGCGGCGGCGTGTCGGCGGTGCAACTAGCCGGTTGCGACCCGGCGGCGATGGCTGAGGCGGCACGTCTGGCGGTGGGTAAGGGCGCCCACATGATCGACATCAACTTCGGCTGTCCGGTGAAAAAAGTAGCGGTTGGGCAGGCCGCGGGTTCCGCGCTGATGCGCGATGAGGGGGCGGCAGCGGCGATCTTGCAAGCGACCGTCAAGGCGGTCTCTGTACCGATTACCCTCAAGATGCGAATGGGCTGGGACCACGCCAACCTGAATGCGCCGCGGCTTGCCCGGATTGCGCAGGACGCAGGCATTCGCATGGTCACAGTCCATGGTCGCACGCGTCAGCAATTCTACACCGGCGCCGCCGATTGGGCGTTCGTGCGGCAGGTGAAGCAGGCGATCAGTATTCCGGTCATTGTCAACGGCGATATCCTCACCGAGGACGACGCTGCCACCGCCCTCGCGCTATCGGGCGCCGATGGCGTGATGATCGGGCGCGGCTGCTACGGCCGCCCTTGGTTCCTGGCTCAGGCGGCACACTACCTGCGCACTGGGGAGCGGCTGCCGGAGCCGTCCTTGGCGCAGCAGAAGTCTATCCTGTCGGGGCACTATCACGCGATGCTTAGCCAATTCGGCTCGGGCCCCGGCGTCCGCCTCGCGCGCAAACATCTGTCCTGGTACTCGCGAGGACTGCCGGGCTCGGCGGAATTCCGAGCCACTATGAATCGGCTGCCGGATGCCAACTCCGTGATCCGGCTGATCGACCGATTTTATGATCCTTTGATTGCTCGTGGGTTCACGCGGTGTGGAGGGGAGCCGCCGGAGAGCTTGGACAATGATGATCTGGACAATATCGACAGCACTATGAGGGCCGAAGCGGCATGAGTGCGGTAGTGTCCCGGGCCTCGCGCCTTTTGGCCGGACGTGGACGGGCTGCCGAGGCGACCGCGAGGTTGGCCAACTCCTCCGCGATACTGGGGGCAATGCCGGTGCCGGTCATCCTGCTCGACGTGGAAAACCGGTTTCGACATGTTAACCATGCCGCCGAGCAGTTTCTCGGGCTCTCGGCCGCGTGGCTGACCCAGCATCGGCTGCCCGATCTGCTGCCGCCCGACAATCCACTGTTTCTTCTGATCGAGCAGGTGCGCCGCACCGAAGCCACGATCTCCGACCACGACTTAAATCTTGAAAGTCCACGGCTGCACAAGCGCGGGATTACGGTTCAGGGTTCGCCGCTGGCTGAGGAACCCGGAGCCGTGCTCCTGGTGATGCAGGATGCATCAGCCGCTCGGGCGCTCGACCGCCAGTTGGCGTTTCGCGGTGCGGCCCGCAGCGTGACGGGGATGGCGGCGATCCTGGCGCATGAAGTGAAGAACCCTCTGTCTGGCATCCGAGGCGCGGCGCAGTTGTTGGAAACCAGTGTCGGGGCGGCCGACCGCGAGCTGGCAATCCTGATCCGCGACGAGGCGGACCGCATTCGCGACCTGGTGGATCGGATGGAAGCGTTCGGGGAAAAGCCGATCGCCCGGACCGCGGTGAACATACACCGTGTCCTGGAGCACGTCCGAAGGCTGGCTCAATCCGGCTTCGCCGCCCATATACGCTTTCAAGAACTCTATGATCCTTCGTTGCCGCCGGTTTGGGCCAATCGCGACCAACTGGTTCAGGTTGTGCTGAATCTCGTCAAGAACGCCGCCGAGGCGGTGACGCAGGAAGGCATCCGCCACCCCGAAATCATCCTGGCTACAGGCTTCCAGCACGGCATGCGTGTCGCTATTCCTGGCAGCACAGAACGAATGGATTTGCCGTTATTTGTAGTCGTGCGCGACAATGGTCATGGCATCCCTGAGGACATGCGGCCGCATTTATTCGAACCGTTCGTCACATCGAAAAACACCGGCAGCGGCCTCGGGCTCTCGCTGGTCGCCAAAATCGTAGGCGACCACGGCGGATTGATCGAGGTCGACAGTCGCCCTGGTCGCACCGAATTCCGCTTGCATCTTCCCGTCGTGACGGAGAGAGACGCCGACAAATGACCTTGCCCACCGTGTTGATCGCCGACGACGACCGGTCCATCCGAACCGTACTCACGCAGGCGTTGGGTCGCTCCGGCTATCAGGTGCGAAGTACCGGCAACGCTGCGACGCTCTGGCGCTGGGTTGAGGATGGGGAAGGGGACCTTGTGATCACCGACGTGGTGATGCCGGACGAAAACGGACTGGACCTGATTCCCAGGATCAAGCGCATCCGGCCCGAGTTGCGGGTGGTGGTCATGAGCGCGCAATCAACGCTAATGACTGCGGTCAAAGCCACCCAGCGTGGCGCCTTCGAGTATCTTCCCAAGCCATTCGATCTGCGGGAACTGCTGGCGGTTGTTGGCCGTGCTCTGGCCGCGCCGTCCGAGGCGACCTTCAGCCCGCCGGAGGCAAAAGATACCGAGGAACGCTTGCCTCTCATCGGCCGCAGCCCGGCGATGCAGGAGATCTACCGCACCATCGCCCGTCTGACGACGGCAGATCTTACGGTGATGATCAACGGTAAATCGGGCACTGGCAAGGAGCTTGTGGCCCGGGCGCTGCACGACTACGGGAAACGGCGAGCAGGCTCATTCGTTGCAATCAACATGGCGGCTATCCCCCGCGAACTCATTGAAAGCGAACTCTTTGGGCATGAGCGCGGAGCGTTCACCGGTGCCACCAACAGGTCGCAGGGGCGGTTCGAACAGGCCAATGGGGGCACGCTTTTCTTAGACGAAATCGGCGACATGCCGCCGGAAGCCCAAACACGGCTGCTGCGCGTGCTGCAGGAAGGCGAGTTCACGAGCGTCGGTGGGCGTCAGCCGATCAAGGCAAATGTACGTATCATCGCCGCCACCCACCGCGATTTGCGCTCTGCAATTCGGCAAGGCCAATTTCGGGAAGATTTGTTCTATCGCTTGAACGTGGTTCCGATTCGCCTGCCGCCGCTTCGTGAGCGCACCGAGGACATCGCCTTGCTTGCACGGCATTTCCTCGAACGTGCTCGTGAAGACGGGCTGCCGGCTAAGAGCCTCGACCAGGCGGCGGTTGACCGACTGAAACAATATTCCTGGCCTGGCAACGTGCGCGAACTCGAAAATCTCATGCGCCGGCTAGCAGCTTTATGTCCGGATGAAGTCATCGGTGCCGCGGTGGTTGATTCGGAACTCGCCGATCCGCCACTGGCGACAGGACCTGTGATATCCACGCCTGACAGCAATGGCCCGGAAACGTTGTCGAATGCGGTGGAGCGTCACATCAAAGAGTTCCTGGCCGCACATAACGACGGCATGGGCGTCACCGATGTCTACGACAAAATCATCGCTGAGGTGGAACGACCCCTGATCAGGCTGACGCTGGCCGCCACCCGCGGCAACCAGATCAAGGCCGCGTCAATGTTGGGTCTTAACCGCAACACGCTACGCAAGAAGATCCGGGATCTGGAAATTCCCGTAGTACGAGGCCTGATGTAATGATTTTGCGCGATCTCATGGTCGGGAGCGCGAACGACGGAAGGCGGCGTGGCCTGCTGGCGGGCGCCATAACAGTCGTGACCATCGTTGATTCACCGTGCGCGGGACGAAGTGTCCGATGGCTTCAGACATGAACTTCTCTACCCGAAGAGGCGATCTGCTTCCTAAGCTCGCGCGTGATGTCATCTCCGAACCGCGATCATCCTTAGCGGGTCGGTTGGGCGACACAATGCTGGGCAAGGGTGTCACACTTGCGCTGACCGCATTGGCGCTGCTTGTCGGTCTGGCCACCTTCATCATTCTCGCCCGCGGTTCGCCACTCGGTTGGCGGCCAGGGGTGGGGGTCGGGCTGGTGCTCGCGAATTTGTCGGTGCTGCTGCTGCTGGGAGCTGTCCTCGCGGGGCGTCTGACGCGCGTATGGGTGGAGAGGCGGCGGGGTTCGGCGGGGTCTCGACTGCATGTGCGGTTGGTGTTTCTGTTTAGTGGGGTGGCTGTCGCCCCCACCATCGTCGTCGCCTGTTTCGCGGTGGCTTTTTTTCATTTCGGTATCCAATCTTGGTTCAATGATCCGGTCCGTGAATCCCTGTCGGAATCGCTGCAGGTCTCGCGAGGCTATCTGGATGAACATCGCAACAACATTCGCGCGGTCGCGCTGGAGATGGCGAACGATCTGGCTCGCGCGGGGCGGTTTTTGTCAGCCGATCCGACGGTATTTGCCGAGGTCCTCGATACTCAGACGACACTGCGTGGCCTGACCGAAGCCGTGATCTATGAACCGACCACTGGGCAGGTGCTCGCGGCAGCTGGTATCTTCGTGGGCTTGGGCGTCGAGGCACCGCCGCAGTCGGTAACCGAACAAGCAATGAGCGGCGACGTGGCGGTGCTGAATGCTGGTGACGGAACGCGCGTTAGAGCGGTCGTGCGATTGGAATCGACGCCGGCGCTGATGCTGATGATCGGGCGGCCGATCGACCCGACCATCTTGGGCTATATGCAGCGCACCGAACAGGCGGTCTCGGCGTATCAGCGGCTGGATGAAAACCGGTCCTGGCTGCAGATTGCGTTCGCCTGGATATTTGCAATTGTCGCCTTGCTGGTATTGCTCGCGGCAGGGCTGATCGGACTAATCATGGCCAATCAGATCGCCCGTCCCGTCGGTATGCTGATTAGTGCGGCAGAACGAGTGCGCAGCGGCGACCTAACTGTCCGGGTGCAGGAACCGGCGACCGGTGACGAATTGGCCGGTCTCTCAAGAGCGTTCAATCGGATGACCGGGCAGTTAGCGGCTCAGCGTTCTGAATTGATGGACGCCTATAGTCAGATTGATGAGCGCCGCCGGTTCACCGAGACCGTTCTCGCGGGTGTCTCGGCGGGGGTGATCGGGCTGGATTCCCTGGGGCGGATCGAGTTGCCCAACCGGACGGCCGACGAGTTGTTGGGGTTGGACTTGCTGGCTGCGACCGGGCACCAGCTGGATGAGATAGTGCCCGAATTCGCCACGCTTTTCAGAGAGGCCGCGGCGAACCCAGATCGGGCGCGGACGGCCGAAATTCAGACCGGACCGCCCAATCACCGCCGCATCTTGCTGGTCAGGATTGGTGCCGAATTATCGGGCGCCCGCACCGATGGCTTCGTGGTCACGTTCGACGACATCACGGAACTACAGTCGGCCCAGCGCAAGGCCGCGTGGGCCGATGTCGCCCGCCGTATCGCCCACGAAATCAAAAATCCACTGACTCCAATCCAATTGTCTGCGGAACGATTAAAGCGACGCTTCGCCAAGGAGATACAGTCCGATCCTGAAACGTTTTCTCAATGTGCCGATACTATCATCCGGCATGTCGGAGATATTGGACGTATGGTCGATGAGTTCTCGGCATTTGCGCGGATGCCACAGCCAGTTATCAAGCCCGAGGACGCCGGCCGCGTCGCGCGTGAGGCTCTAGTCCTACAAAAGACTGCACGCCCAGGCATTAATTGGATTACCGATATTCCGGAGCGCGGACCTGTGGTGCCGTGCGACAGGCGGATGTTGCGTCAGGCCCTGACGAACTTGTTGCAAAATGCGGCTGATGCCGTGGCGATGCGCGATGGCGCTGGTCACATTACGCTGACGGTGCGAGATCTGCCGAACGAAGCTCGCATCATTGTTGGCGATGATGGAGTCGGCCTGCCGAAGGAAGAGCGTGCGCGTCTAACCGAACCATACGTCACGCATAAGCCGAAGGGAACCGGATTGGGACTGGCGATTGTGAAGAAGATCATGGAAGACCATGGTGGAGCCCTGACCCTGGGGGATCAGCCAAACGGACCTGGGGCAGTCGCCAGCCTGATACTGCCGCGAGTTCCGATCGTCGCCGTGGGCGCAGCATCGTACGGTGGCGGAATGACGCAGGTGTCCCATGGCACATGAAATCCTCATCGTCGATGACGAACCCGATATCAGGCTGCTGATCGAAGGCACCCTGCGGGATGAAGGATACGAGACCCGTGGCGCGGGTGACGCCGAACAAGCAATCGCGGCGTTCCGCTCACGCCGGCCTTCGCTGGTGATACTGGACGTCTGGCTCCAAGGTTCGCGCATGGATGGGATCGGCATCCTTGAGACGTTGCAGAGCGAGGAGCCCCATGTACCGGTGGTAATGATCTCCGGCCACGGTACGATCGAGATGGCGGTCGGCGCGATCCAGCACGGTGCCTATGACTTTATTGAGAAGCCGTTCCAGTCTGACCGCCTCCTGCTCGTGGTGCGACGTGCCCTGGAAGCAGCAGCGCTGGCGCGTGAGAACGCCGAACTGCGGCTACGGGCTGGACCAGAGGCAACGCTGACCGGAGAATCGGCGCTGATTGGGCAGTTGCGGTCCCAGGTCGAGCGGGTCGCACCTACAGGATCCCGAGTAATGATCTCAGGCCCTGCAGGTTCCGGCAAGGAGGTGGTCGCTCGGGTGATCCACTCGCGGTCTCGCCGATCGACCGGGCCGTTCGTCGTGATGAACTGCGCGACGCTCAACCCCGGACGTTTCGAAGAGGAACTGTTTGGGATGGAGGCTGGCGGCGATCCGATGGCGCATCCTCGCCGAGCGGGTGTATTGGAACGCGCGCATGGCGGGACGCTGCTGTTGGACGAAGTCTCCGACATGCCGCTGGAGACTCAGGGCAAGATCGTGCGGGCCTTGCAGGATCAAACGTTTGAGCGGCTGGGCGGATCGGCGCGCGTGAAGGTGGATGTGCGGGTGCTGTCCACGACAAATCGCGACCTCCAGACGGAAATCGCGACCGGGCGGTTCCGCGAGGATTTGTATTACCGGCTGGCCGTCGTTCCCGTCCGCGTGTCAGCCTTGCGCGAGCGGCGGGAAGATGTGCCGATCCTGGCACAACATTTCATCGAGCGATCGGCGGAAAGCTCGGGGATCCCCGTGCGGGCACTGTCGGCTGATACGCTAGCTGCGCTGCAAGCATATGACTGGCCGGGAAACGTTCGCCAACTCAGGAACTTGATGGATTGGCTGCTGATCATGGCGCCTGGGGCGGCGGGGGATCCCATCCGGGCGGATATGCTGCCGCCGGAGATTGGGTCGCGCGCGCCGGCTTTGCTGAATATCGACCCGACCGCCGATATCATGTCGCTGCCGCTGCGTGATGCCAGGGATTTGTTTGAAACACAGTATCTGCACGCTCAATTACTGCGTTTTGGCGGAAACATTTCTCGAACCGCCCAGTTTGTAGGGATGGAGCGATCGGCGTTGCACCGAAAGCTGAAACAGCTTGGCGTGAATTCGGATGAGAGGGTCGGAGGGTAGCTATGAAATAAAATCCCCTGACGGGATACCATCTGCGCACGTTCTCAAATTGGGTCATTGTAGGTCAGAGATCCCGAGCCAGGGTCAGGTCAAAGACCTCTATAGCTTCAGAATTAACCATTCCCGTCTATGTTCTGCAGCCAAGTCAGCAGCGGGCGCCATAGTAGCGCTTCCGATCGGGCGCCAACCGCCATGCCGATGTGGCCAGCAGCGGGTTGGTGCAGCAAAGCGTTAGGGATCAGCTGGGCGAGTGGCCGGGCTGACTCGGGCGGCACGATCCTGTCGCGTCCCGGCACCACGACGAAGGTGGGTGTCGCGATCGCGCCTGGATCGACCGGCAACCCGGCAATCCGCCATTTCCCCCGGGCAGGGGCGTTCTCGCCATACCACTCGCACAGGCAGGTACGGGCCACCTGTGCCGCGAGCGGCACGCCATCGTTCAGCCAGTCCTCCAGGGCCACGAACAACCGGGCGCGCGCGCTGTCGGGCGGCAAGCGGGCAAAGCCCCGATATTTGTCGCCAACGCTCCAAGGATCGAGCAGCGCAAACAGTGACTGCAGCAGATCCACCGGGAGCGCGTGGTTGAATGCCAATGCTGGTTCCAATAGCGGAAGGGTTTCCGCCGCCTGCATCGCCCGGCTCCCCTCGGGAGCATGAAAATCCCAGGGCGCGGCGAGCAGGACGAGACCACCGACTAGATCAGGCCGGCGCTGCGCAGCCGCTACGGCCAGGGTTCCCCCCATGCAATATCCCGCCAGCACGGGCGAAGTGCCGGCCAAACGCGCGGCCGCGGCCATCGCACGCTCCAGTCGGCCAGCAACATAGTCGGTCAGGCTGAAACAACGTTCGGCTTCCTCCGGCTAACCCCAATCGAGCAGCAGCGGGCGCACTCCGTGTTCAGCCAGCCAGCACAGCATCGAATTGCCCTCCGCCAGATCGAGCACATAAGCGCGGTTGATCAGGCTCGGGTCAAACAGAACCGGCCGGCCGGCGGCCGGCCCATAGTCGAGCAGCCGCGTGTTTCCCTCAGACCAGACGGCGGGCGGGTCGATCAGGTTGCGGTGCCATGGGTGTCTTCGGTAGGCGGCGATTCCTTCGATCAGTGCGGCATCCTGGCGTAGCGTCTCGGCCACTACCGCGGCAGGAAACTCACGTTCGTGGTTTCCGTCCCGGACGGCGCTTTGGACGGATCGGAGGATCGCCTTCCCGCTCAAGATCGGCCAGTCGGCGTTCCAGAGCAGCGACGTCGCGCGCGAGGCTGTCGATCTTAGCATCGCGAGCGTCAGGTGCAGCATGAGCGGGCGCGGCCCGCGTCGCATCAGCGGCCCTGGTCTGTCGGTGCGCTCGATCATGCCGATCAGCGGCAGGATTGCCCGGCTGTTCCGAGGGACCCCCGCGTGCCAAACTGCGGAGCATCGCGGACATGCCCCCGGCCCAAAGCGCCATCATGGTCTGCGACAATTCGCGCATTTCCGGATCGGCCGCCATTGCAGATAGCTCGCTCTGCCACAGGGTGATCCAGTCTTGCGCTAGTTTGCGGGGATCGGGCAGTTCCCGCGTGTTGCCGATACCTGATCCGGCACCACCCAAATCGGGCTCCTCCCGGCTCGCGTCGTCCGAATCGTGTCCGGTGTCGTCGAAACCGGCGTCCACCATCATGCCGCATTCTTCCTCCTCGCGGGCCGGACCACAGGCGTGTTGGGCACCGGCGAAATCGTTAAAGCGGCGCGCGTCCACGCGGATCAGCGAGAATTCACCCTATCGCAAGTGCGAAATACGCGGTAGGGAGAGTGAGTAGCTACGAGGTATGCATGGCTGTGCCCGTCGAGACTTTCTCGGAGAAAACAACCGGCGAAAAGCCTCCGGTCGTGGTTAAAAAATATGCTAACCGCCGTCTCTATAATACCGAAAGCTCCAGCTATATCACCCTCGACAACCTTGCTGAAATGGTGCGGCTGGGCCGAGACTTCGTTGTTTACGATGCCAAAAGCGGCGACGATATAACACGCAGCGTGCTGACCCAAATCATCGTCGAGGAGGAGGGGAAGGGCCAGAACCTGCTGCCCACGACTTTCCTACGCCAGTTGATTGGACTTTACGGTGGCTCAATGCAGGGACTGGTGCCAAAATATCTTGAACATGCCATGACATCATTCGCTCAGCAGCAGGACCAAATGCGCACGGCGATGCAGAAGACGATGGGCACCCTGTTCCCGTTCGGCAACATCGAGGAAGTTGGCCGTCAGAACATGGCCATGATGGAACGCGCGTTCAGCCTGTTCACGCCGTTCTACCGCGGCTCGGAACCCACCAACCCGTCGGATGAGCATGGATCAGAGATCGAGGCGCTTCGGTTGGAGATCGAGCGGCTGCGGCGAGAACTGGAAAATGCCAAGAAGAAGTAAGCTCAGGGGTTTGCGTCGCTGATCTCATTCAAGGCGCTTGCGATGGCGTGACAGCGCCCTTGGCCGCCCCGATGAAAGCGCGGATCAGACCAGCGTCCTTCAACCCCTTCCGGCTCTCTACGCCCGAGGAGACATCTACCGCCGCCGCCTCAGTCTCTCTAATCGCGCGGGCGACGTTCTCAGGCGTTAGGCCCCCGGCCAATATCCAGGGTGCGGGCGAAGCCCACCCGCCCAGAACTGACCAATCGAACGTTCTTGCGTTGCCCCCCGGCCGATCCGCTCCGGCGGGCGGTTTGGCTTCCAGCAGCAGCCGGTCCGCCTCCAGCTTTTCCGAGGGAAGGTCGGCGGCACTGCTGACCCCTATGGAACGCCAGATCGGCAAGCCAAATCGCGCCTTAATCGCGGCCACATCGGTCAGTGCACCGTAGAGCTGCAGGATGTCCAGCTTTACGATCTCCAGGACGTGAGCGATCGCCGCCTCGGTCGGGTCCGAGAACAGGCCGACCCGCGGCGGACCTCCGCTGATTCGTCCCGACAGCGTGGCAGCGGTCAGGGGTGTCACATAGCGCGGGGAGGGCGGAAAGAACACAAATCCCACCCAGTCGGCACCAGCCTCCACCGCGGCATCGAAGGCGATGGGGTCATTGATGCCGCAGATTTTTACCTGGGTCATCGAATACTGGCGGCAATGTCCGCTGCCGCCATACCGGGATCGCGGGCACCAGTGATCGGACGGCCAACAACAATCCAATCGGCGCCCGCAGCGATCGCTGCCGACGGGGTCATCGTACGGGCTTGGTCGCCGGAAGCTGCTCCTT
Organism: uncultured Alphaproteobacteria bacterium; assembly: GCA_963819345.1. Taxonomy (GTDB): domain Bacteria; phylum Pseudomonadota; class Alphaproteobacteria; order Acetobacterales; family Acetobacteraceae; genus Rhodopila. The sequence goes on along the minus strand of CAWFVX010000002.1, from coordinate 515,578 downwards.
CGGGGCGTATGCCTGGCACCACCAGTTTCACGGCCGGGCCCAGTGCCTGACGGAGCATGGCAACCTCCAGTGGACTGCAGACCAGCCCATCGGCTCCGGCCTCAATCGCGAGCCGGGCCAATCTCATAACCTGTTCAGCCGGCGTCGCAGCAACCCCCACATCAGCAAGATCGGTCTGATCGAGGCTCGTCAGCACGGTCACCCCGAGGATAATCGGCCGATCGCTCTCCGCGTCGTTCGCGGCCTGGAGCGCCGCACGGATCATCGCCGAACCCCCGGATGCGTGGACCGTCAGCATCCTCGGCCGCAACGGAAGCACGGCTCGAACGCCACCGGCCACCGTATTGGGAATGTCATGTAGCTTTAGGTCGAGGAAGATCGGCGCACCCCCGATAGCCCTGAAGCCGTCTGGGCCGTTCGCCAGAAAAAATTCCAGCCCCAGCTTCAGCAGACCCACAGACGGCGCGAGGGCCTCCGCCCAGACCCGGGCCTGGTGCGCATCCGCAGTGTCCAGCGCTACAATCAGGCTTTTACCGGCCGGCATCAGCGGGCCGGTGGTGTCGAAATCGATGTTGCGGTGCGGGCTTTCAGCGTCTCGATCTGAGCCTCCAGCAAACGCACGGCATGTTCGGCTCGTCGCGCCCGCCGCCGCTGCGAAAATTCAGACATCCACACCACGATTGCGCCAAGCAGGAACGAAACCGCCATCGCGATCAGTATGGCGAGCGACAGGTGTACCTCCAGGCTATAATCCGTCGGCCAGATACCAAGCCTGACAATCTCGGTATTCGAGAGCGCGAATAACACGAGCGGTACGCATACGATGAAGGTGACGATCAGGAATAGCATGAGCGGCGCGAACCCTCTTAGGCCGATTTGCGCTCCTTCGCTCGGGAAATTGAACCCGAATTCACCCGCAACCGCAGCTCCTTTCCGGCCTTGAAGAAGGGAACAGATTTTTCGTCAACCGAAACAGAAGCGCCCGTCCTTGGGTTGCGGCCGGTACGAGCATCACGGTGCTTGACCGTGAAAGCGCCGAAGCCGCGCAACTCCACTCGCTCGCCGCGGGCGAGCGCGAACGTTATTTCCTCGAAGATTGTGGCGACGATGGTCTCGACGTCCTGGCCGCGTAAATGCGGATTGGCGGCCGCCAACTCGGCGATCAGTTCAGATTTTGTCAAGGCTTTCCCCCGGGGTCAGCTTCCGGGACGTTGCCAGATGGCCCAGGCGCCGTCAATACTAAGGCTTTGTGAAATCAGCGTTTTCCAAACGTCCTCGACAATCACGCCAAGCCGTCCGGCGAATGCGCGGCTAGCGAAGCCACGATCCGGGATGTCCTGGACCGGGAGATCGGCTGATAATCCCTTCACCGAGGTCAACCAGTCCTTGGCTTCGGATTCGCCGCCGATTGCGTCGACCAGGCCAAGCCCAAGCGCCTGGCGTCCCGTATAGGCGCGTCCGTCGGCAAGCGAACGAACCTTAGCAACCTCCATGTGGCGGCCAGCGGCGACCATTTCGACAAATTGGTCGTACATGTCGTTGACCAGCCCCTGCATCACCTCTTGTCCCGCTGGCGACCACGGCCGCACCAGGCTCGGTTCATCCTTGAGTGGGCCAGAACGGACCACCTCCGCCGTAATCCCCAGTTTACCGAGCAGACCAGAGAATTCGCCGGTTTCGAGCAGGACGCCAATCGAGCCGGTCAAAGTGGCCTCACGGGCGAATATCCGGCTGGCGGGCGTTGCGATCATATAGCCTGCCGAGGCTGCGAGGCCCCCCATCGTCACCACGACCGGCTTCTTTGCGGCAACGCGTGCAATCGCATCGTGCAAGGTTTCGCCGCCAGCCACGCTGCCGCCAGGACTGTCGATCGACACGATCATCGCCTTGACTGAACTGTTCTCAGCCAACGAATCGATCGCTTCAGTCACTTTGCGGTCTTCGGTAATCAGACCGTTGACCGACAGGCGAGTGATGTGGGCTCCGGTGGGCGAGATGCCCGCCCCGCGCAATCCGGCCAGCGCAGCGACAACAAGGGCGACAACCGAAAACACCCTCCAGAAAACCAAGCGGCGCTTGAGGCGCCGCCGGTCAAGGAGCAGGTCCGTTTCCAGCGACATTGTCCGATGTCCTTGGCGGCTGGCCGTCTTTGCAAGCTTAGTTGTCTTGAGCGGCTTGGTTGCGGCGACGGATTGCGGCCCCCAGGATGTCGCCGAGAGATGCCCCAGAGTCAGACGAACCGAATTCGGCCATCGCCTGCTTCTCTTCCTCGACCTCCTTGCCCTTGATGGTCAGCGTCAGCTTTCGCGATTGGCGATCGACCGCGGTGATCTTGGCATCGACCTTTTCACCCACGGCGAAACGGTCAGGACGTTGATCGCCTTTGTCCCTGGCAAGCTCGGCACGGCGGATGAACCCGGTCAGCACGTCGTTGACCTTGACCTCGATACCGTTGGCCTGAACCGCGCTCACGATGCAGGTTACGACATCGCCCTTGTGGACAGTGTCGAGGATAGTCGCGGCCGGATCATCGCGCATCTGCTTGATGCCGAGGCTGATGCGCTCCTTCTCGACGTCGACGTCGAGCACCTTTGCCTTGACAGTCTGGCCTTTCTCGTAGCCGGCCATCGCAGCTTCCCCGGCTTCGTCCCAAGACAGGTCGGACATGTGAATCATGCCGTCGATGTCCGGAGACAGGCCGATAAACAAGCCGAACTCGGTGATGTTGCGAATCTCGCCCTCGACCTCGGTGCCGATCGGGTGCTCCTCGACGAACTGCTCCCACGGGTTGCGCTGCACCTGCTTGAGACCCAGCGAAATACGCCGCTTAGAGCTGTCCACGTCGAGCACCATGACGTCGACTTCCTGGCTGGTAGAGACAATCTTGCCAGGATGGACGTTCTTTTTCGTCCAGGACATTTCGGACACGTGCACGAGGCCTTCGACCCCCGGCTCCAGCTCCACGAAGGCGCCGTAATCGGTGATGTTGGTGACGCGCCCGGAGTATTTTGCCCCGGGCGGATATTTCGCGGCGACACCCTCCCACGGATCGGCTTCCAACTGTTTCATTCCCAGGCTGATGCGCTGGGTGTCGGAGTTGAAGCGAATTACCTGCACCTTGACCTGCTGACCGATCGTCAGGGCTTCGGAAGGGTGGTTGATGCGGCGCCAGGCGATGTCCGTGACGTGCAGCAGACCATCGACGCCGCCAAGGTCCACGAACGCTCCGTAGTCCGTAATATTCTTCACCACGCCGTCCAGGATCATGCCTTCCTTGAGGCCCTGGATAAGTTCACTACGCTGCTCGGCGCGGGTTTCTTCCAGCACCGCGCGGCGGGACACGACGATGTTGCCGCGCGCCCGGTCCATCTTGAGGATTTGGAACGGCTGCGGGGTGCCCATCAGCGGGCCGACGTCTCGCACCGGCCGAATATCGACCTGGCTGCCGGGAAGGAAGGCGACTGCGCCTCCGAGGTCGACGGTAAATCCGCCCTTAACCCGGCCGTAAATGGTGCCGTCGACGCGCTTTTGCGCCTCGAACGCCTTTTCGAGATTGGTCCACGCCTCTTCACGGCGGGCCTTCTCACGCGACAGAATTATCGCGCCGTCGCGGTCTTCATAGCGTTCGACGTAAAGTTCAATCATATCGCCGGGCTTTACGTCCGGTTTGGCGCCGGGCGGGCCAAATTCCTTGAGGGCAACGCGGCCCTCGGACTTCAGGCCGACATCGACAACGGCAAATTCGTCGGTCAGACGAACAACTCGACCCGTTACTACGGATCCGTCGAAGCCAGTGTCGCTGCCGAGTGTTTCGTCGAGGAGGGAAGCGAAGTCTTCGCCCCGGAAGTGATCTTGAGCGGGCTCTTGCGTGCGCGCGGTGGCGGATGCTGCCATGTGTGACGTTTTTTCCGTTACGGATAGCCGGGCCGTGCCCGGTGGTTGCCGTGGTATGCGCGTTCCATATCAGAAACACGACTTGCCCGCGTCACGATGGCCGCGGGCCAGGTTCAATGGATGCCCGCGGCTGGTAGGTCCGCATTGGGCCGGATGTGAAATAGAGATTTCGTGAGGAAAGTCAAGGATAGATGACTGCGTCGGAGCTTTGGGCCATTCCGACTAGCGTCGCCGTACAGGGTTGGCGGAGGCGGTATTCTGACCCTTCGGCGATAGCCTCTATTCGATCGGCTCAGTTATCAGTCGGTAGAGCTTGGAATACTCCTCTAGCTGCTGAGCCGCCCCAAGCTCCGGTGCAGCCGAAATGGTCTGACAAGTTGTCCACAGCAGGTAGTGGTCAATCGTCAGTTTGTCCGCGTCGGGGTACTTCCGCCGCAGCTCACGCCGCCGGGTGTCCACCAGTTTTCGCAGATCGACACCAGGCGGCGCTTGCCGGATGACGGTAACATTGCCATCGGCGTCCCCTTTGATTTGATCTGCCGCATCGACGGGAGAGACCTCCGGCTGTTCTCCGCACGGCAGCTTAGCTGGTGAAGGCCGCGAACCTCCCATCGAGACTGCCGCGAAAACCATTATAGCAATCGACCGTGACGGCCATCGCACCTCTTTGGGGCTCCGTATCCATGACATCGGCGGTTCCACTCACCGGCCTAGCCGGCCTCTCTGACCAGGGTATCCAGCAAAAGCCGCATTACTAGGCAATTCGCTTCGTTCAGCAAACATTCTAGCGATGAGCCGTCCTTCGATCAATGGCCAACATGTGGGCGAGCGCGGTACAGGCGGACCGAGGCGCTTGAGGGCGCAGGTGCCAGTCACGTCGGGGCGCCCCTTCATCTAAAACGCTTGCGAACCGCTCTGCGGGTGGTAGCCTCATGCGGAAAGCTGGAGACCCCAGGTTCGAGGCCAAAGAGGGATTGCGACAGAGCCCGCCCAGACATGACGCGGGTATTCCTTCGCCTGCGCCGCTGTTCGTGACTGATGTGCCAATCAATGGGAGTGAACCGATATGACCGACACAACGAAACCGACGCGCGCCTGCGTGTCGCGACGGCATATACTCAAAGCGGCCGCGGGAGGCGCTGGGATCGCCATTGGGTCGGATGCAATCCGCGGCTTTCCGACGATCTGGGCACAAAACCTTAAGGACATCAAACTTCTACACGTCGGCCAATCGTACTCTGCCATCAAGGAAATCGGCATTCAGGCCAGCAAGGACCTTGGCTTTACGGTCGAAGTCCAGGTTGTGGATGCGAATACCCAACTCAACCGGCTGTTCACGCAGCCCAAGACGATCGACATCAACGACATGGAATCGTTCGATGTGATTCGCCTGCAGGGCAAGAAGGTGCTGGCCCCGATCCCGACGGCCAAGTACAAACTCTACGACAAGATCGTCCCGATCTTCACCAAGGGCGAATATCCCGACGGGCGCAAGGTCTCGACCCAAGGCGTCTCGCCGTTTTCGGTGCAATACTGGGCCGATAAGGACGGCACCAAGCTCGCGAAGCAGGCCACCGATTGGATGACCGGCATCCCAATGGTCTACAACGCCGACACGCTCGGCATCCGCCCGGACCTGATCGGCCGCAAGGTCACCGAGTGGAAGGAGCTCCTCAGTCCCGAGTTCAAGGGCAAGACTGCATTGGTCGACGCTCCTTCAATCGAAATCATGGACGTGGCGATGGCGCTCGAGTCCCGTGGCGACCTGAAATACGAAAATAAAGGCAACATGACTCGCGCCGAGATCGACAAGACCATCGAGATCATGACCGGGTTCAAGAAGTCCGGCCATTTCCGTGCGTTCTGGACCAATTTCGACCAGTCGGTAAACCTGATGGCCTCCGGCGAGGTGGTCATCCAGTCGATGTGGTCGCCTGCCGTCACCGCTGTGCGCAGCCGCAACATCGACTGCTACTATGCTCCGCTCAAGGAAGGCTATCGCGGCTGGTCGAGCCTGCTATCGCCGATGGCGCATCTGACTGGATTGAAGGCAGACGCCGCGATGGAATACCTCAACTGGTACAACTCGGGCTGGCAGGGCGGCTTTATCGCCAAGCAAGGCTACTACAGTGCGGTACCGGACACCGCCAAGAACTTCATGACCGCCGACGAGTGGGCCTATTGGTACGAAGGGAAACCGGCCGCAGCCGACATCATGGACCCGTACGGTCATCTGATGGAAAAGAAGGGCGTCACCCGCGACGGCGGTGCATTCTGGGACCGGATGGGCAATATCGCCTGCTGGAACACCCTGATGGATGAGGACAAATACCTCACCAAGCGCTGGAACGAGTTCGTCGGCGCCTGATCGCGAGCAAGAGGCAGCGGCGCTGAGCAACCCGCCGCCTCTTTTCGCTACCAACCCGCTGCAACCCTGCTTGCTGCAGCTTTCATTGCGCTAGGCCGCCCGAACCCCCGGTCCATGCCAATACGCTCGGGCCGCTGGATTTTACCGTTTGGTAATTACGATCTCGAGATACTCCCCTGGAACGACCATCGTCTGATCACCAGATCGATTGCAGCGGCCAACGAGATCGATGATGTCGCGCGCGAGCGCCTTCCCGCCCGCCTCGTCGAGTGCCTCGAACGCCTCGAGCATCGGTCCGTAGTAGGTCCGGAAGACATCGAGGGAGTGTTGCGCCGAGCGGTAGCGAAAGGCGAAGTAGCGCGGCTCCGCGACGATGGCGGATGCCGCATCGCTAAATATGTTCATTACAAAGTCTCGTGTGCCCCAGACCGCCGGCGACTTAACGCCCACCGGCGGCGGCACGTATCTGCCAATTGTTTTGAACATCTGGCCGATGAACCCGTCAGGCGTCCAATTGGCTAGGCCGATCCGGCCGCCGGACCTGTATACCCGCAGCAGTTCTGCAGCAGTTCGGTCCTGGTCGGGACTAAACATTCCGCCGAAAGCCGGATCGTGCCCCATGGCGTGGTGTAATACCAAGCGACTGATGAGTTGACTCTACCGTGATTTCGCCCGGCTCGGGGCGGCGTGATTTCTTTTGCCGATCCTGGTCAAGAGGGCGGAACAGCGATGACTGTGCAGATCACACGGTTCGAGCACGACGCGGACGCCCTGCGTCAGCACGCGGGGCGCGTTTCCAAAGCACCTGTTGCACGGCGGCTTCTGGCGCTAGCTCTGGTTTTGGAAGGGCATGGCCGGGCGGACGCGGCCAGGAGCTGCGGAATGGATCGACAAACGCTGCGAGACTGGGTGATCCGTTACAACGAGCATGGCATTGCGGGCCTGTCGGACCTTCCAAAGCGCGGCGGCGCAGCACCAAAACTGTCCATCGAAGAAAAGGCCGCGTTAACAGAGTGGGTTCAACAAGGCCCCGACCTCGCGGAAGATGGCGTCGTGCGCTGGCGGTTATGCGATCTGCGTGACCGGATCCTGGCGCGCTTCTTTGTGGTCATGGATGAACGCAGCGTCGGGCGGATCCTGAAGACGTTGACCTTCAGCCACATCTCGGTGCGCCCGCGCCATCCCCAGGCGGATGCCGAAGCCCAGGAGACGCACAAAAAAACTTTGCCGATCTCGTCGCCGCCGTCATTCCCGATGCCGCGCAAGGCAAGCCGATCGAGTTATGGTGGCAGGACGAGGCCCGCATCGGCCAACAAGGCAGCCTGACCCGCATCTGGGCGAGGCGCGGCAGCCGACCCACAGCCCCTCGCGATCAGCGCTACCAGTCGGCCTATCTGTTTGGTGCCGTCTGTCCAGGCCGCGGCGTTGGCGCCGGGCTCGTGCTACCGCGTGCCAATGTTCATGCGATGAACCTGCATTTGCAAGAAATCAGCACGCAGGTAAGCCGAGGGGCGTTCGCCGTGCTCACACTGGATGGCGCCGGCTGGCACCAGGTGGGGGATCGTCTGGTGGTGCCGGACAACATCGGGCTGCTCCATCTGCCGCCCTACTCACCCGAACTGAACCCCGTCGAAAACGTCTGGGAGTTCCTCCGCCACAACGATCTGAGCAATCGTGTCTATGCGACCTACGAGGCGATTGTCGACGCCTGCTGTATCGCCTGGAACAAGCTCATCGCCACACCCGAACGGATCCGCTCGATCGCCACTCGCGACTACGCCATAACAGTCAGCTCATAAGTCGTTTGGTATAAGAGCGTGCGCCTTCATTACGCTCTTATACCACGCCATGGGGCACGATCCTTTCGCCCCACTCGATCCGCATATACTCCCAGCACGAGGGCTCCGAGTGGCCGGACCAGATAGGAGGCTCCGAACGTGCCGAGCGCGAGGAGCAGGGAAACCGTCTCGTCGTTGGATGGGAAGAACAGGCGGGAGAAGGTGACTGCGAGATATCCGTAGATCAGCAGATCGAACCATTCGAGCGCATTGCCGATTGACGCGGCGCCGGTTTGCCACGTCCGGTGTGCGACACCTCGGCCGGTTGAAACAGCCATCGAGCGGGCTCCCCTGTTGTGCGCCGGCGGCATTTTTCGGAACACCCCTGGACTTGCACTTTGGCAGCCACACCGAGCCCCGGAAATAGGCGCCGAGAGAGTCGATGCGGCGAATATTGGGATCAGCCGCAGGCAATCATCCGCAGAGGAATGCTGCCGAAATCCTAAGGACCGGTGCTAATCCGCGTGCCCCCCATGATAGAATGGCCGGTGGCCGGCGAAGAGCCGACCCCATCCCCATGTAGCGGCACGATCCGCCACCGGATGCAGTGCAAGGTCCGCCGCCGTCACCGCACAGGCCAACCATAGATTTTGGGCTAGGGTGGCGACGACCAGGAACAATACCGTCGCCTCGATCGTCTTGCGTCCCAACGCCGTCAGGAAGTGCCACCGTTGTGCTGAACCGCGCTTGCCGATCAGGCTGAGGACCGTACCACGCACGTTATCGTTCGCCGTGGTTGCCTTCTCCGGCTCGATCGTACCGAGCGCAACGGTCTGGTTAGTCATGCGATCGATAAGGATGAACGAGCCCAGATCTCGGTCGCGCAAATAGGTGGTGGACGCGATCGCCTTGTCGAAGCGCAGATCAACCACGCCGATCCCGTTCATCGTCAGCGTGTCCGCCGAAAGGTCGATAAAGCTGTGAATGTCCACGGCGTGGCGCAGTGCCACGACTTCGGCGTTGGCCTCCGCGGTGCCTAGCTTGATGAGAAATCCCTGGCCCGGGTGCAGCGGCTTGTCGACCATCCAGAGCAAACGGGCGGTCATCTCCTTGCGCGCTCGCATCGCTGAGGCTTCGTGCACGATGACGTCGCCACGCGATACGTCGACCTCATCCGCCAGGGTGAGTGTAACCGCTTGGCCCGCAGTGGCGGCCGGGAGATCGCCATCCGCTGTCACGACCCGCGAGATAGTACTGGTCTGCCGGCTGGGCAGCATTGTCACTCGATCACCGACCCGCGCCGTTCCGGTGGCGACGGTTCCGGCATAGCCGCGGAAATCGAGGTTGGGCCGGTTCACCCATTGCACCGGAAAATGAAATCGCTTGGTCTGGTCAAGGGCTTCGCCGATCGCGATGTTCTCCAGATACGGCAGAAGCGCGCTGCCCTGGTACCAGGGCGTCCGCGGCGAGTGCTCGGCAATGTTGTCCCCTTCCCGCGCGCACAGCGGGATCGGAACGATCAATTCGAAACCAAGGGAAGCGACCGCCCGAGTATAGGCAGCGACAATCGCGTTGTAGGTAGTTTGGTCGAAGCCAACCAGGTCCATTTTGTTGACGGCAAGCACGACGTGGCGCACGCCAACCATGGATACGATAAAAGAATGACGACGGGTTTGCGGCAAGATGCCCTTACGGGCGTCGACCAGAATGATCGCGAGTTCCGCGGTCGAGGCGCCGGTCGCCATGTTGCGGGTATATTGCTCATGGCCGGGGGTGTCGGCGACGATGAAGGAGCGGCGGGGCGTGGAAAAATACCGGTAGGCGACGTCGATGGTGATGCCTTGCTCGCGCTCCGCCGACAGCCCATCGACCAACAAGGCAAAGTCTCGCGCCTGACCGTCGGTGCCGAACTTTCTGGAGTCTCGATCCAACGCCACGAGTTGGTCGTCGAGCACGGAGTTTGAATCGAACAGTAAACGGCCCAGCAGGGTGGATTTACCGTCGTCGACCGAGCCACAAGTTAGGATGCGGAGGAGAGAGGCCTCTCGTGCTGCCGGCGCCGTGGCGGCAAGTGCGGCGCTCATCAGAAATACCCTTCTTGTTTCTTCTGTTCCATCGAGGCGCCGCCGTCGTGATCAATCACCCGGCCTTCGCGTTCGGAGGAGCGGGAGCCGCGCATTTCCGCGATGATCTCGGATAGTGTGGCCGCGTGGCTTTCGACCGCGCCGGTCAGCGGGTAGCAGCCGAGGGTGCGAAAGCGGACCCATCTTGTTTCGACCTGCTCGCCGGGACGAAGTGTCATTCGGTCGTCATCACGCATGATCAGGGCGCCGTCGCGCTCGATCACCGGACGCGGGGCGGCGAAATAAAGTGGCACGACCGGAATGTCCTCCTGGGCGATGTAGTCCCAGATATCAGCCTCGGTCCAGTTCGATAGCGGAAAGACACGGAAGCTTTCACCGGCTCGCTTGCGGGTGTTTAACAGGTGCCAGGGTTCGGGACGCTGGTTCTTCGGGTCCCACCGGTGTTCGGCTGACCGCAAAGAGAGCACTCGTTCTTTCGCCCGCGATTTTTCCTCGTCGCGGCGGGCGCCCCCGAAGGCCGCGTCGAATTTGTAGCGATCGAATGCCTGTTTCAGAGCCTGCGTCTTCATCACGTCGGTGTGCAGCCGCGAGCCAGAGGTAAATGGATTGACGCCGGCTCGAACTCCGTCCTCATTGATGTGGACGATCAGCTTGCACCCGAGTTCCTTGGCGCGACGGTCGCGGAACTCGATCATTTCGCGAAATTTCCAGGTCGTATCGACGTGGAGCAGCGGGAACGGCAGCGGCCCGGGATAAAATGCCTTGATGGCGAGATGCAACAGAACGGCGCTGTCTTTACCGATGGAATAGAGCAACACCGGATTGTCCGCTGTGGCCAGCACCTCGCGAAAGATGTGGATGCTCTCGGCTTCCAGGCGCTGGAGATGGGTCAGCGGTAGCAACGTACCGGTCGGATGCCGCGGGCTGACGGATGGCGCTGCAATGCGGCCGTGGGACCGGGCCGCGGATTCAGGCAATCTCGCGACTGGCCGGGTGGCGCCCCTGAGGGAGCCGAAATGGCGAGTGAGGGGCAGACGATGGCGGATGGCACTCATCCCGAGGCCTCTCATGACTTGCGCACCAAGCGGCCATCCGGCGTCAGATGCAGGCCGCACTCTCGCGTTTGATCTTGTTCCCACCACCAGCGGCCGGCGCGCTCCGGCTCGCCTGGGGCTACGGCGCGGGTGCAAGGGGCGCACCCGATCGACAGGAAGCCTCGATCGTGCAACACGTTCGATGGAACGTTCTGATTACGGATCAATTCGCTGACCTGGCCCCGCGACCAGTCCAGCAACGGACTTACTTTCAGCAGTTTCCGCTCGGCGTCGAAGAAGGTGAACTCCAATCCCCGCCGGTTGTCTGATTGATCCGCTCGCAGCCCGGTCAGCCACGCCGCGGCCCCCTGGAGCGCCCGGTTTAACGGTTCCACTTTGCGCACCCCGCAACAGGCGTGTCTGGCGTTGATCGAGTGGTAGAAGCCATTGATACCGTTCTGCTGTACCAATGATGCGAGAGCGACGGAGCGCGGATTGAACGCCTGCACCTGGATACCGTATCGCTGTTCAGTTTCGGCCCAGACCGCATATGTTTCGGGAAACAGCCGTCCCGTGTCCAATGTCACGAAATGGCAATCGATGCCGGACTCGATGATCAGATTCGTAAGCGCCTGATCTTCCAATCCGAAGCTGGTCGTGAAGACTAGCGGCCCGACTATCTCGCGGGCAAGCAAGGTCAGCCGGCCAGGGACATCCAGACGTGCAAAGGCCCCGTTCAGGGTCTCCCTGGACGTTTTTGTAGAAGTAACCGCCGGTATGACGCAATCAACGTCATTCCGGTCGCCGTCCAACCAATCAGCCACCGTATAAGCCTCGCGATCCATGGCCGGGTCGTGGAACCAACGGCCTCGGAATTGATATACGGCCGTTAAGTGCGGGATGAAATCACGATTTGACCGCGCAAGGATCGTGCAACCGGGCCGTAGGCGGGGCTTTCCAAGGGTTTGCCAGAACATACTCCGGTGTCGACGAACGCTGGGTATTTTCACTCCCTCGCTGCGTCGCAGCAGAACGCCGTTCCCGAGGGCTGCCTGCCGCCCCTTCACGACCCCGCGCATTTTCATGGCGGCTATGACCAAAAAGCGACACTGTTGCCGCCCGGCGCAGTGGCTTTGGGTGGGAAAGCCATGCTGCCTTGCCCTCCTGGCTGCAAACCCTTACTCAGCCGACGGAGCTGAATGCCAAGGAGGGCCGCGATGGCGACCGAGCGTACTTTGTCGATCATCAAGCCGGATGCGACGCGGCGCAATTTGACCGGCGCGGTCAACGCCCTTCTCGAGGAAGCCGGGCTGAGGATCGTCGCGCAGAAGCGCATCCATATGACGCAAGCGCAGGCAGAGAGCTTTTACGGCGTCCACGCGGCTCGGCCGTTCTTCCGTGACTTGGTGACCTTCATGATATCGGGCCCCGTCGTGGTTCAGGTGCTGGAAGGCGAGAATGCCGTCACGCGCAACCGTGACGTGATGGGCGCCACAAATCCGGCCAACGCCGCGGATGGCACCATTCGGAAAAGGTTTGCTGAAAGCATCGAGGCGAACTCGGTCCACGGGTCGGACAGCGCGGAGAACGCGGAGACGGAGATCGCCTACTTTTTTGCCGGGACTGAAATCGTCGGATGAGAATGGGCTACATGGATTGGGTCGGGCTTCTGGGCCGCGTTCTGATGAGCGCGATCTTCATCTCGGCTGGATATAGCAAGGCGACGGCCCCGAGCGCGACCATGGCGATGATGGGGCATTACGGGTTGCCGCTCCCGGGAGCGGCCTATGCAGTGACGCTGATTGTGGAACTCGGCGTTGGAATCGTGTTCCTGCTCGGTTATCGCGCACGGCTGACGGCTTTGGTGCTGGCGGTGTGGTGTATCGCGACGGCGATGGTCGCGCACTACCATCCGGGCGATATCGGGCAAATGATCCACTTCATGAAGAACGTCTGTATGGCGGGCGGCTTCCTACAGGTCGTGGCGTTCGGTACCGGCCGCATCAGTTTCGACCGCGGTTAAGCCGCAAAGTTTCCTGCGGGCGTTCGTGATTCGCCGCTCCGGAGTTACCTTCAACGGTAGTTGGGAGAATGCCGTGACCAGCGACGATGATTATGCCGTTTCGACGGCTGTTGGCCTTGCGGAGGCTCTTGCAAATCGCCGGATTGGCGCCGTCGAGCTGTTCGAGGCCGCCGTCGCGGCTATTCAAGCCAAGGACCGTCCGATCAATGCCGTCGTGGTCCGCGACTTCGACCGTGCCCGTGACGCTGCCAAAGCTGCCGACGCGGCGCTGTCTCGCGGTGACCGGCGGCCGTTGCTCGGTGTTCCGATGACAGTCAAGGAGTCACACCATATTGCGGGTCTGCCCACGACCTGGGGGCTTGTCCCATTCAAGGAGTGGACGCCGGGCTGGGATTCGACGGGAGTGGCCCGTCTCAAGGCGGCGGGCGCGGTGATTTTGGGCAAGACCAATATTCCGACTTCGCTCGACGACTGGCAAAGCGCCAATCCTATTTATGGCCGCACAAACAACCCGCTCGATTTGACGCGGACCCCTGGCGGTTCGTCCGGCGGTGGGGCGGCCGCAGTGGCCTCGGGGATGGTTCCGCTGGAATTTGGTTCCGACCTGGGTGGCTCGATCCGCGTTCCGGCTCATTTTTGTGGCGTGTATGGGCACAAACCGAGCTTTGGTCTGATTCCGCAAACTGGCCATGCTCCGCCGGGTATAGCCGCGCCCTCCACGGGGATCGAGGTCGGCGTGTTGGGGCCGCTGGCGCGTTCGGTCGGTGATCTTGAACTCGCGCTTGATGTCCTGGCGGGACCGGAAGGCGAGATGGCCAAAGGTTATCGGCTGGCGCTTCCGCAACCGCGTGCTCGACGGTTATCCGATCTGCGCGTGCTGGTCATCGACTATCATCCGATGGCGGGCGTGGACGCCGAGGTGCAGAGCGTGCTGCATGGTCTGGCTGACGCAATGGGCCGTGCCGGGTCAGAGGTTGTTCGAGCCGCCACGGTCACGGATCTGCCGGATTTCAGCGAAGGGCACGGCGTCTATCTGGCCATCCTGGGGGCAATCATAAGCCGCATGGCGCCCGGCCTGAGTGAACCGATTACCGCTGGGGCGTGGATGGATCTTCTTAGCGCTCAGGATGCCATTTGCCGGCGGTGGGCGAAGGTGTTCGAGGAGGTGGACGTCGTCCTCGCCCCGCCGTTTGGTGTGGCTGCTTTCCCACACTTCGACGAACCAGACCAGGAAAAGCGGAGCTTGCTGATCGATGGCAAGTCCAGCCCTTATGGTGCGCAGATCGCGTGGCCTGGGATCGCGAAGTCTCGCCAACTTGCCGGCGACCTGCGTGCCCGTGGGAAAGACGTCTGGCGGGTTGCCGATTGGCGTGCAGATCATCGGACCGTTTCTTGAAGACCGCACGACCCTTGCTGTTGGCGGAATGATTGGGGCGTTGGTGGGCCGCTGAACGAACTGTTGCTTCGAGATTAATCGGTGAAGCGCCGGAACCCGAATGGGGCCATGGCGGCGAATGCGGCGTCTGAGCGAATGAAGGACAGCCAGGCTCGTGCGGCCTCCGCGTGGGCGGCTTGGGGGACCATCGCGGCGCTGTAGATTGCCCGGGCGTTGTGCTCCGCCGGAATCTCGACGTGTGCAATGGGATGGCCTTGGCTCTCCTGGAAGATGGCTTCTGACCGCCAGGTAACGCCGGCCTGACCCAGCCCCTGCATGAGCAGCAGCGGAGTCTGGCGGTGGTGGATGCGGGTCAGCACGGTCATTCCGGCGGCGACCTTGCTGTCGTAGACCGCTTGCGCCAGCGCCTCGCCGCCTGCTTTGACCAGCGATGCCCGGATCTGCCGCGCTACGCCCTCGAACTCCGGATTGGGCATAATCAGCGCCAGATCGGGCCGAGCGAGATCGGCAAGATTGGCGACGTGGGCAGGATTTGTGGCGGGCACCATAATGGTCAGGTCGTTGGTGGCGAACGAAACTACCGGCCCGGCGAGCCGGCCATCCTTTACCCAGGCCTCGCTGGCGTGCTGCTCGGCCATCATCACATCCGGCTTTGCAGTGAACGTCAGGTTGCCGGAGGTGATGGTGCCGCCGCCCTCCATTTGCTTCAGAAGCAGGCCGGGGGGCAGGGTCTCGTAGAATATCCGGCCGCGATAGGCCGGGTAGGCCTCGCCGAACGCCCGGACGATCCCGGCCATGGCGAAGAAATAATTGCCCGATGCGTAGAGCACCAAAGCAGGATCATCGAGGCTGCCGTGGAAATCCGCCATGTCGTCGACCGGCGGGACGGTGAACACCAGGCCTCGCCGCGTGGCGTCATCGTTCTCGCCGTTCTGCCAGGGCGGATATTGCGCCTCGGTTGCAGCCAGCCGGGCAGCAGGCGTTTCAGGCGGTGGCGCGGCCGCGCCGCAGAAGATCCCCGCCGACATCAGGGCCGACGACACCAGCGCCAAGACGAAGCGTCGGCTCATCGCGAGTAGGCGAAGCCTGCCGCGGCAAGCTCGACCACGGTACCTACTGCACCGGGCGTGAGCACGACGCCGTCGATCAGGTGGTTGCTGAGCTCCGCGCACATTGCTTCGAGAGATAATTTGTCTGGGTTGATATCCGCAGCGATCAGGCGCTGTGCGACCTCCCAGACCGCATTGTGGCACGCCATGAACACCGCGCCCCGGCGTTGCAGGGACTGAATACTGTTGGAGCGCGGCGAAAATGCGCCGATGGGATTCTGGAAATCTTGCGGATCGTGCTCTGCCGCCGCTGGGAGGGCGACGAAGCTGTTGCGGGTCAGGTTGCCGCCGACGAGTTTCGCCAAGCCGTATTTTTCCCACATCGCATCGTCGTAAAGTGCGAATTGCGCGGGTCCATGGGTGACCGATACGCAGAGGAAATCGGGGTGCCTGAAGCCCCAGATCTGGGTATTCATCGAGTTGCGCATCACGTTCAGCCATGGCCCGTGCAGGTCGGTGTTGTCCCAACTCTGCTTTGGACCGCCGGCATAATGCAGCACGGCGTTCAGAGCTTCGGCATCCCACTGGTCGGGCTGATCGAGGATCATCGGCACCGACTTGAAGTCTCGGCGACGGGGCAACGTGGACAGTTTTTGCGTAAGCGCATCGAGAGTCCGGTGGGCCTCGGCCGGAATACCAGGTTGATCCGGCGCGGCGGCGACGGTGCCAGCGGCCGCCAGGGCGACACCCAGAGTTTTGAGGGTTTGACGGCGTGCAGTGAGCATTCGTATCTCCTTCGTGGGGCGTCAGGCTTCAATGGGTGGCGAGTGCGGGGGCGCCGTTGGCTTTTATCCAGGCCTGGATCGGCGGCCAGGGACCTAGCCGATGCTGCTCGGATGTAAAGGGTCCGAGAAAGGGCGGATAGGCCGCGTCGACCGGCTTGCGAGCGCGGTCGGGGTAATCCACTTCCAGATCGGGCTTATGCGGGCGCGGCTGCTCGTTGATGTAGGCGCTCACGTCGAACGCATCGGCGACGGAAAGCGTTGGAGTTTCAAAGGTAGTCCCGAAGGGCATGTTTGCATGCACAAACTGGGCAGCGGTGATCGCGCGGTCCATTCCAGCGCCATCGTTATAGCTGTCTGGTCCCCATACCGGGGGGAAGCGGTAGCGGCGGCCTGTTTGAGCGACCTCCTCTGGATTTAGCCGCTGCCCCTGGCCGTTTTCACCGTGGCAGACCGCACAGGTCTCGGCGAAGACCTGGCGGCCGCGGTTGGGGTCGGCGGCGTTTTCGGGCAATGGCAGCGGCGGCGCACCGCGGCCGTCGAGTGACTTGCCAACCGGTTCGGCGGAACTGATGAACTTGATGTAGGTGAGCATTGCCTTCATCTCGGGCCCGTCGATGGGCAGCACCCTGCCGTTCAGGCTGCGCTCCATGCAGCCGTTGATGCGATCCTCCATCGTGCGAACCTCGTTCTCGCGCCCGATGTAGAGCGGGAATACGCCCCAGATGCCGGCTAGTGGCAGGCCGAAGCGCTGGGTTCCGGCGATCAGGTGGCAGGACTGACAATCGAGACCGTTGCCGCCATAGCGCCTGGCCGGGTCGGGCGCATCGGGGCCGATCAAGGAGGAAGTCTTTACGATCAAATCCCGGCCGTGGCGAACAGTGCGGCCGAAGGCATCGTCAGGCAATGTATCCGGATCCGGTACATTCCAGGCGGGCTGGGCTGCGGCGCCTCCGGATAGAAGCGTGATGATCACTCCAGTCAATATGATCCGTTTCCGCATAAATCGGACACCTCTGGCTCGGCACTGGAACGAGTAAACCGGACACGGGCTCAATACCAGACGTGGCGGCGGGCGCGGTGGCTCTCGATTGCACGCAAACCTCGCCGTCCGAGGTTGCTTCCACCGTTTCGCTTCAGGAATGCGTCCGACGCTGTGGGAACAGCTCACCTTATGCCGAACACCTTGGCGATAAGGGGTGTATCTACCAGAACATGTGGTGCGACGGCATGGTATCCAATCGCGTGAACCCAGGCGTTTCCGGTGCGCAGGGTGATGAACGTTTTGATCATGCCGGGACGAGAGGTACTGCAGGGCGACAAAGATCAACGACAGCGCGGCATTGCGTGGGGTGCTGAAGACCGACCATCCCTCAACGATGTGTATGGCCGCATAGGTCACGCCACCGAGGATGACGGTGGTGGCGAATGACCCGGTCAACTTGAGGTAGCGCGGGATGAAGATGGCGTAGATTAACACCATGTTCGGCAGCACTGTTCCCAGCATGAAGATGCCGAACGACAAAGGGGCACCCAGCAGGATCTGGCGGCCGCTCATGTGGAAGAAGCCGGGGAATGCGGTCAGTTCGACCAGCCCTTCGATTGTCCCGACCACGACGATGACCAGAAGATCGTTCGCTTTATTGGTCGATCTCAGGTTGAGATCCATCGCCGAGTAGCGGCTGCGGGACCAAAGATACGGGGCGGCGGCGAACACCACGAAATTGTAAATTGCCCAGGTCCAGACCTCGTCGACGTGGGGCGGCCTCGCGCAGCCGACGAGCGTCCCGGCGAGATGGAAGCTGAATGGAGCGTAGCCTAGGGCCGGACCAACGAGCCAGCCGCCGACCTGGCCCACCGCGGCGTAGGAGATGAGGCACATGGTTTCGCGCTTGGCCTGTGCCCGGGTGGGCGCCCGCGCGGCGAGATCGGGGATTGCACGCCGGCGGGTGAGAATCGCAACCACCGCCATGAGCAGGAAGACCTCGATCAATCCCGCGCTCGGAAGCGCCATTTGTTGAAGGAACGGCAGAGTAGCCAGCGCGGGCCGGTGGAATGGCAAGGCTCCCCCGGCCAACAGCAGGACGGCGACATTAGCAGCCACCCAGAGGGCGATGGCGATCTGAACCGCCCGTCGAGCGGCGGTTCCACGAAGCCGGGTGCGCAGCGAAGGAGGCTGCGCCTGGGCGACGCTCATCCTTGGATGCCGCCGCGGCGGATATGCGCTTGTGGAAGGGACGGGACGTTGGGATGAAGCCGGTCTTCGATCAGGTCGCCCGCGCGGGCCAGATGCAGCGCTTGATCAGGTTTGCCAGGGCTCATCTTTTTGGTCCCGCTGCGTATGCCATCTCGCTAAGTGGCCAAGGACAGTCAGCCATCGATTTGCGCAAAAATGTCGGAACGCCGTCACGATCAGGGGTTGCCGATGTCGAAGCGTCTAATCAACCCGCCTTCAATCCTAAAGACGTGGCGGACCACATTATCCGAGAGCAACTGACCGGCAAGATCCCGCACGGTCTGGCGGACCTCGACGATGGTCTCTTGATCGGGGCCGGTGCCGAAGCTCATCGGCTCAACATGCGGATCGATCACCGCCCATGGCGGGTCCAGTATTCGCGGACCCCCTGGTGTCCGCTCACCTGCCCGCCTTCCATGCCATTCGCCCAGAGGATATCCGGCTGCATGGCGGCTATCACCGCCTCCATGTCGCGGGCGTTGAAGCGGTCATAAAGTCTATTGAGAAGGGCCAGGTCGCTGAACATCGAGACTTTAATCTTTAGGGTCGCGAGCATAGTGGCTCGCCAGGATCGGACAGTCCAGCTAACTGAAGATGTCGCTGGTTTGCCGGACACATGAATTTTGGTCCCCGTTCGGTGTATTAACTCCGCGCCTCCCCTGCCCTCCTGTGTCGGACTGGAAGTCCATGCATCGATGGATCGGCTGACGGTGACAGAGCCGCCCTTCACCACGTGCGATGGCGGGGGAGCAGGCGGTTCCGGGAGACGAGCAACCGGAGCAAGGGATCACGATTGTGCGAAAAACGCCGCGTCCTAGCTCCGCGTTCAGGCGCATTTGCGCCGAATCCGTGTGGACGCCCCGTGTTGCTCAGAACACCGTATTCCCTGTCGGTGCGGGCATTGTCTAACGAGCGATGCCCCGATCAGGCGGGCAGCGGTGAAAGGCCACTGACGGGAAGAGGTTCAACACGACTTCTCGCGGGTGATCTCGCACCGTAGGCGCGACTGGAAGCGTTCCCAAATCCTCAGGCATGGCCAGCGCATCAGACGTTCCTGTTCTCCTGTGGTTCCGCGACGACCTGCGGCTGGAGGACCACGCCGCATTGCACGCCGCGGTCGAGACCGGGCGCCCGGTTCTTCCGGTGTTCATTCTCGACGACCAATCGGCTGAATCCTGGGGATTGGGGGGCGCCTCCCGCTGGTGGCTGCATCACAGTTTGGCCGCGCTGCAAGGGACGCTGAACGAGCGAGGCAGCTCTCTCTGCCTGCGGCGCGGTGACAGTACCACGATCATCGTCGAGATCACCGGACAGACGGGAGCGACAGAGGTCTTTACCGGTGGGTCAGCAGATCCGCGCGCGCGGTGCTTGGACAAGGCCGTGTCGGAGGCGATCGGCGGGCAACTGCATCGGATGCGCACCACCACTTTGTTCCATCCCGAAGCGGTGCGCACCAAGACCGGCGGGGCGTACAGCGTCTACACCCCGTTCGCCAACGCCTGCCGAGCACTGGGTGATCCGCGGCCGCCGCTACCGGCCCCAGAGGCCATCCGCGCCGCGAAAGCTCCTGGGTCCGACCGGTTGGAAGACTGGGGCCTCCTGCCGACGAAGCCTGACTGGGCGGGCGGCCTTCGCGCGGTGTGGACCCCAGGCGAAGTGGGAGCGATGGCCCGGGCTGAAACGTTCCTCGCCAATGGGCTGGTGAGTTATGCCGCGGCGCGCGACAGGCCGGGGCGGGAGGGGACCTCGATGCTGTCCCCCCACATGCATTTTGGGGAGGTCTCGCCTGCCTTCCTCTGGCACAGGGCAAACCAACATCCCAAAAGCCGGGGTCGCGAGGTCTTTATCCGGGAGCTGCTGTGGCGGGAGTTCTGCGCCAACCTACTCTGGCACAATCCCGAGCTGCCCGATGCGCCGCTCAGGCGCGAATTCGCGGCGATGCCATGGCGCGACGACAAGGCGGCGCTGAAGGCGTGGCAGCAGGGCCAGACAGGTGTGCCGATGGTTGACGCCGGGATGCGGCAGCTGTGGCAGACAGGCTGGGTGCACAATCGCGTCCGGATGGTCGTCGCGAGCTTCCTGATCAAGCACCTGATGATCCCGTGGCAGGAAGGCGAGGCCTGGTTCTGGGACACGCTAGTAGACGCCGATCTGGCGAGCAACGCGGCCAACTGGCAGTGGGTTGCAGGCTGTGGCGCCGACGCGGCGCCGTATTTCCGCATTTTCAATCCGGTGCTGCAGGGCCGGAAATTCGACACCGCAGGCGACTACGTGCGCCGGTTCGTGCCGGAGATTGCAGCCCTGGACGCACGATATATCCATGCACCTTGGGAAGCATCACCCGATAGCCTAGCCAAGGCCGGCGTAGTCCTTGGGAAAACTTATCCAAACCCGATCGTGGATTTGGGTGAAGGCCGTGCGCGGGCGTTGGACGCCTACGCCCGGATCCGCTCACCGCCGTGATATCGGGTCGCGGTCTGTTGGCCTGGTTGGTTCGATGGGCCAACCTATCTACATGATAATTCAATGACTGCCCCTGCCATCCCTCCTGGCGCGAAGGTCCGAGTCGTTGGCGACGTGCATGGCGACGCCACCGGCTTCGCCTATGCAATCGCCACCGACCGTTTCATCGTGCAACTTGGCGATCTCGCGGACCATGGTCCCGACAGCGCGGCCACGTTGCGCATGATGTTCGATCTGGTCGACGGCCGGCGCGGGATGTTCATTCTGGGCAACCATGACCTGAAGCTCGCGCGGGTGTTGTCAGGCGACCATGTGCGTATCGAGCCGGTGGTTCAGACTACGATCAAGCAGATGGACGAGATCCTGAAGGAGCGGACGCTGCGACTGGTATCCGAGGCCCCCGCATGGGCGCGCCATGGGTCGGCGCTATTTGTGCACGGTGGATTTCATACGGAGATGTTGGAACATCCGTCACCGGCGCATGGGCTAGCTCGACCGCATGGTCCGATGGCGCGAGCTTTGTATGGGGAACCGACCGGGCGGATGCAGCCGGACGGATATCCCGAACGGAGCCTACGCTGGGTGGATCGCATCCCGGAAGGGGTGACGGTGTATTGCGGCCACGACAGGCGCAGTCACGACGGGCGACCTTATGTGCGGCACGGCCTGCTTGGCGGAACGGCCGTGTTTCTCGACACCGGCGCCGGAAAGGGCGGTCACCTGTCATGGATCGACCTGTCCTAGCCCGGGCCGAGTAGGCGGCGATCCTCGTCTGGCTCGAAATTCGTTAGGTCGATGTTTTGCTCGGCCGTGGCCCTGATCTGAGCGGCATCCGCGCAGCGATAACCATCGCGATCGCGCAAACGGCGCCAGTAGATTGTCACCACTGGTGGAAACTGCTCGTCCAGCCCGAGTTTGCCGGCTAGCAGCAGGGCATAGGCAATGGAGATATCGGCGATGGTAAAGCGGTCCGCTGCGATGTAGTCCCGGCCTTCCAGCAATGTCGCGAAGGCTCGGAGGCGGGCGAGAAACCAACGCGAATAGTCCGCGACGATCTGCGGCGAACGGCGGTCTGGGGGTTCAAACCGGCCGTAGCGAAGGACGAGCGTGAGGGGGAAAGTCAATGTCGCCTCTCCGAAGTGGAGCGCATTCAGGAACGTGCCGTAGCCCGGTTCATCCGGCGCCACTGCGAGCGTTGTCGGCCCATTGCGAGAGACGAGATACTGGCAAATAGCAGCGGATTCGGTCATTCGAACGGCGCCATCCACGAGCAGCGGAACAGTGCCGAGCGGGTTCAGGGCTTTGTAGTCCGGGGCACGAAACCTTGGCGGGAATGGGAGCATCTTCAATTGATAGGGCACCCCAAGTTCCTCCAGGGTCCACAGCGGGCGAAGAGACCGAGCATCGGAACAGTGGTATAGCGTGATCAATGGGGGTGCTTTCGAATGGCTAGGCTGTGTTGTCCACTGGAGTGCCGTTCCAGACGGATATAGACAAGGCGCGTCGGCCAATGAAGCGGGTAGGTCGGTGTGCTTTTCATGATCTGGCAATTTGGCTCACATGAAGTTGTTTCCACGGGTGATACGTTCGTTCTCTATTTGCAAATGTAATCGGATTACGATTTCACGATTGGTATCATAGTGTTGTGCAATCCTCTCCCAAAGGTGTACTTAGGCCATGCTCATCCCATTTTCTGGACGGAGTTCAAATGATTACGTTTTGCCCTTTGACGCCTTTGTAAGCCCGCCTGTTTTGTATATCAGCGACGCTGCAGTCATATCGGAGTAGACATCTTTTCATGAGCGGTTACCGGAGGGACCTCGTTGCAAAACAAGATCCGGATGTATCAGGCTGCATGTCTCAGACGATAGACGATTGTCGCGACCACCCGGGCGCGGTTCTCTGCGAACCGATTGTTTTTGCGGGCTGTTTAGGCTGGTATCATCCGGGATCGGCACAACTTGGTGTTGTGTTGTGCGGTCCCCATGGCTACGAAGAGTTGTGTGTTCATCGGCATTGGCGTGCCCTGGCTCAGAGACTGTCTGAGCAGGATTTGCCGACACTTCGTTTCGACTACCCAGGGACTGGTGATTCGGCCGACGACGACGAAACGCCTGATCGGGTGCGAGCCTGGGTCGAAAGTATTGGTGATGCGGTTCGCACCCTTCGCCGTGTTGCCGGGATCGAGCGGGTCGCTCTGGTCGGGTTGCGCATGGGTGCGATGCTGGCGACTGCGGCGGCCGAGGAGATAAATGATGTCGCCGCACTAGTGCTACTTGCGCCGATCGGGTCGGGCGAGACGTGTTTTCGTGAGCTGCGGGCCTTGGCGAGGATGCGAGCGAAGGCGCGCCATCACCATTCTGCCGCGGTGAGCAAGGCGGGCAGACTGGAAGCCGCCGGCTTCGTCTATACACCACAAACGATCGCCGATTTGCGCGCGTTGCCGCTACTTCGATCGGGCCGGGCACCGGCGAAGGAGGTGCTGGTGCTCAATCGGCCAAACGCTACGGCGGATGAGACATTTCGCGCTCGGCTAGATGATTGCGGCGCAACCATTGAGGAGGATGTGTTCGTCGATTATCCATTGCTATTGCGGATCCCTGACCTGTCGATCTATCCGCGCCACGGCTTTGACCGGGTGGTCGGGTGGCTCGCGGCTCGTCGCGAGGACAGGCAGGGGAGGCCGCCGGCGATGACGCGCCTGACTGTGCTGCGGTTGCCGCATGCCGAGGAAAAGCCAGTGTTTTTTTCTCGCCGGCCGGATCTGTTCGGTGTGCTTTGCAAGCCCTATGGGCCTACGCGCCGGATCGCGGTGGTGTTTCTCAATACCGGGTCCAATCATCACATTGGCACAAGCCGGATGACCGTCACGATGGCCCGCGACCTGGCCAAGCTGGGTTTCCTCTCGGTCCGGCTCGATATCGGCGGCATTGGTGACAGTGACGCGCCGCTGGGCCGGGTTGATGGAGATGCAAGCAATTCGACGATCGATGTCTCGTCCGCGCTTGATGGGCTGAAGGATCGGGGCTACGACGAATTCATCCTTATCGGCCTGTGCTCTGGTGCCAAACTGGCTTTGGAAGCGACTATTCGAGACCACCGTGTTGTCGGACAGATATTGCTGAATTTGCAAGGGTTCTGGAAAAAGCCTGATGCGGATAAAGATTACATATCGCGCCGGGCTTACTACCGAATGGCGAGGCGGTTATCGACCTGGAAGCGGGCGGCGCGGGGCGAAGTCGATATCCGCGGCATCACCAAGTCGATCGTGCGGCGCAGGATGCAGGCCACCGGGCACAACATCACGGAGACCTGGGGGAAAATTTGGGGGAAGGATAGCGTTCGTAGCACTGGTCTCGCGCAATTTCGCGCGTTAGCCGCGCGTGGCGCGAAGACGTGCTTCGTCTATGTCGAAGAGGATCCGGGTGTAGACGAGTTGGAAGTGGTGTTCGGCCGCAATGGAGAAATGTTAAGCAAAGTTCCGAATGTTTCGATGGAAATAATGAACGATGGCGATCACCTTTTTTCGTGGAACTATTCTCGCCAGCAGTTGTTTTCGGTCGTTGAGAAGACCTTGGTGACGATGGCCGAGGATCCCTCCGCTTCGTGAGAGCGCGAGACCGTATCAAAGTGGTAGTGAGATATTAATGCAGTCGATACAACAGCGCGTGCGTCAGTTGTTGCGTGAGCATGGCACGATTATCGCCGATGTAGACGGCCTCGCGCCCGAGGCGGACCTTTATGAGGCCGGCCTGACCTCACTGTCAGCGGTCGATCTGATGCTGGCGATCGAGCAAAGTTTTGACCTCATGTTCCCTGACGATGCCCTGAACCGGCGAACATTCTCTTCGATTGGATCGATTGCCGCCGTAGTTGAGCGCCTGACCGCCGACGCGGCGGCATGACCGCGACACTGGAACGTGCAAGAGAAGCGGTTTGTGTCGTGGCGGCGCAGCATGCGGAAGCAGTCGATGCCGAAGGTCGTTTTCCCGTTGAAGCATTCGCCGCGCTGAAGGAGGCGCGGCTTATGGCGGCTTTCGTGCCGTGCGAACTGGGCGGTGAAGGCGCGTCAGCCTCCGAAGTAGCCTCAATCTGCCATCTGCTCGGACGCAGCTGCGGGGCGACCGGTTTGATCTATGCAATGCACTCGATACAGATGGCCTGTATCGTCCTGCACGGCCGGAGCAGCGCCTGGCAACGAGACGTCATGCGGCGGGTGGCGGCTGAACAGTTACTGCTGGCCTCGGCAACTACCGAGGCGGCGACAGGCGGCGATCTTAGCCGAAGCGAGTGTGCGGTATTGGCCGAGGGGAGTCGGTTCACCCTGGAGAAACACGGTGCCGTCATCTCTTATGGCGATTATAGCGACATGATCCTGGCGACGGCCCGTCGCTCGGCCAATGCGGCGGCGTCCGACCAGATATTGGCGGTCATTCCACGGCGGCAATTCAGCTTGACGCAGACTGGAAAGTGGGACGCGTTGGGGATGCGCGGCACCTGCAGCAACACCTACTCGTTGCGCGCGGAGGGGCACGTTGATCAGATTGTGCCCGCTTCGTATGGCGATATTCAGAGCAACACGATGACGCCGTTCGCACACCTCACCTGGTCCTCCGTTTGGCTGGGGATTGCTGTCGATGCGTTGTCGCGTGCCCGGCGCTACCTCCGCAGCCATCCCAATTCGACGCTGGCGCACGGTCAACTCGTCGAGGCCAATATGAAGTTGCAGCAGATGCGGGCAGATGTCAGCGACGCGTTGCGACTTTATGACGCGCTTCTGAGGACTGGCAGTATAGCCTCGTTTTCGTTGCTGACGGTGATGAACAATCTCAAGATCTCGGTTTCTAGAGGTGTGGTCGAGGTGATTCATCAGGCGCTGATGATCTGTGGTATTGCCGGTTACCGAAACGATTCACCATACAGCGTCGGCCGACACCTGCGTGATGCGTTGTCGGCGGCGTTGATGGTTTCCAACGATCGGATCGCCGCGGGCATGGGCAAGATGTTGCTGGTCCAACGGATTGATTCAGACCTTCTGGCCGCCGGAGAACGGCTTTGAGTGACTTGCGCCATGATTTGGTCGACGCCGGAGTGTTGATCGCGACCGGGGTTGACGGGATTGTTGGCCGCGGTGCTGTGTTCGAAGATGTGCTGATGCGGCTCGACACGGTGATTTCGCGGTGGGGTCGCCGTAATGGGGCTGAAACCGTCCACTTCCCGCCGGTGATGAATTGTTCGTATCTTGAACGCAATGGGTATTTGAAAAGCTTTCCGCAACTGGCCACGGCGGTGCATGGGTTCACTTGCAACAATCATGGCCAGGTCACGGGCGAGGACCTAGCGACAGATCTAATGCTGGTGCCAGCCGCCTGCTATCCGATCTATCCGATGGTCGCCGAGCGCGGAGCTCTGGCGACTGGCGGTGGGCTGTTTGAGGTTTGCTCGTGGTGTTTTCGACGCGAACCTTCAAAGGATGCTCCACGGCTGCAGAGCTTCCGCATGCATGAATATGTTCGGCTGGGAACCGAGGAGGATGTGCGGGCCTTTCGCGATGGGTGGATTGCGGAGGCTCGCGGGTTGATCGATGGGTTGCAGTTACCCTTCAAGCTGGAGGCGGCGAACGATCCGTTCTTTGGCCGTACCGGGCGCTTGATGGCCAGCAGCCAACTGGAACGAAACTTGAAGATCGAGCTGCTGATCCCTGTCACCAGCGAAACGGAACCGACTGCCTGCTGCAGTTTCAACTATGCCGAGGACCATTTCAGCGAAGCCTGGAAGATCGTCATGCAAGACGGCTCCAAGGCATTCAGCGGATGTACCGCGTTCGGCATGGAGCGGATGACGCTGGCGCTGTTCCGGCACCATGGGATTGATCCCATGCGATGGCCGCACGGCGTCCGTGCGATACTGTTCGACTGACGGTTATTGCCACTGATGTCGCGATTTTCCGCCCGTTCTGGTTAATTCTCGCCTAACCGGGCAGCCGAAAAGACTTTCACGATTCACCCATTGGGCGTTCTGCTCAAAGCCATCGCGCTTCAACCCACCCGGTCCCATTGGCCGAGGGTAGCCGCAGCTCTATAGGTGCTGGCGAGGTATTCCATCAGGTCGTCATCAGACGATGTCGCGTTACGGACTACGTTGCATGGGAGAATGAATTGCCCAGGGAGCTAGTCGGGATAGGTGGCAATCGGAGGGCGATCGTATCACCACGTGCGATCGCGAGGCCGGCGCTGCACGACACCACGACATCGCCGTGCTTCGCGGCGACCCACCTTGCTATCCTGCGCGGAGCTTGGAATACATCGCGCAGGCTATACATCATTCCGAGAGCGACGTTGAACTCTTAGCAAGGAGCCACGCCATGCCGGACGGCACAACCGCGCCCAAACCGCTGCCAGCACCCCGCGATCCCCACCTGCGCGACATGGCCGACTGTATCCGCGCGCTGGCGATGGATGCAGTTCAGCACTCCAAGAGCGGGCATCCTGGCATGCCGATGGGCATGGCCGACATAGCCACGGTGTTGTTCTCAGAGTTTCTGCGGTTTGACGCGGAAGACCCGCACTGGCTGGACCGCGACCGGTTCCTGATTTCGAACGGCCACGGGTCGATGCTGCTGTATGCGCTGCTTTACCTGACCGGCTACAAGGACATGCCGATCGAACAGATCGAGCGGTTCCGCCAGATCGATAGCAAGACAGCCGGGCATCCGGAATATCGCCACGCCGATGGGATCGAGACCACGACTGGCCCGCTCGGACAAGGGCTGGCGAACTCGGTGGGCATGGCGCTGGCCGAGCGGATCATGAATGCGACTTTCGGGGACGCGTTGGTCGATCACTTTACCTACGTGTTCATGGGTGATGGCTGCCTGATGGAAGGGATCAGCCATGAGGCGATCTCACTGGCGGGTCACTTGCGGCTGGCCAAGCTGATCGCCTTTTTTGACAACAACTCGATCTCGATCGACGGGTCGACGAGCCTGGCAGTGTCGGACGATCAGACCGCACGCTTCCGGGCGGCGCACTGGCATGTGCAGGAGATTGACGGTCACGACACCGATGCGATCCGCGACGCCATCAAGGCGGCGCAGGCGGTGACCGACAAACCGTCGATGATCTCCTGCAAGACGATCATCGGCTTCGGCTTCCCGACCAGGGCTGGCACTCAGAAGGCGCACAGCGATGCCCCAGGCGAGGAGGAAATCGCGGGAGCCCGCAAGCTGTTAAACTGGACCGCGCCGGCGTTCGTTATTCCGCAGCCACTGCTGGATGCGTGGCGGGCGATTGGGGTGAAGGGACGCGACGTGCGCATGGCCTGGGCGGAGCGGGTGAAGCGGGCGCCGGACGGGCTGCGCCAGGATCTTGAACGCCGCACTCGAGGAGAGCTGCCGCAGGGGTGGCGCAATGCGATTTCGGCGGCGAGGCAGGCGTTCGTGAGCGAGGGCAAAGATCTGGCGACGCGGGCGGCCAGCGGCGCGGTGCTCAATCACCTGTTCGACGCAATTCCCGAGATGCTGGGTGGGTCGGCCGATCTTACGCCTTCAAATAACACCAAGGCGAAGAACCAGGTCGAGATCCGGCCGGGCGAGTATAAGGGGTCTTACGTGCATTACGGCGTGCGTGAACACGGCATGGCGGCGGCGATGAACGGCATCGCGCTACATGGCGGTCTGATCCCGTACGGCGGCACGTTCATGACGTTCTCGGATTATTGCCGGCCGTCGATCCGGCTGGCGGCGATGATGGAAATCCGAACGATCTTTGTGATGACGCATGATTCGATCGGGCTTGGAGAGGATGGGCCGACCCACCAGCCGATCGAGCATATGTCGGCGCTTCGGGCGATCCCTCACCTGGCGGTGTATCGCCCGGGCGATCCGGTCGAGACGGCGGAATGCTGGGAATGCATTCTTGATGCGCCGCGCCGGGCGGCGTTAATCGCGCTGTCGCGGCAGCCAATGCCGTTGCTACGTCGCGATCCCGGGGCCGAGAACCTTTGCGCCAAGGGTGGCTACGTGCTGTTGGAGGCCGAGGGCGGAGCGCGAAAGCTGACCATCCTGGCGACAGGGTCGGAGTTACACCTCGCTGTCGAGGCTCGGGCGGAGATGCAGAAGCAGGGCGTGCCGACGGCGGTGGTGTCGATGCCGTGCCAGCTGCTGTTCGAGCAGCAGGATCCGGCTTACCGGCGCGCGGTGCTAGGGGAGACGCGGGCGCGGGTGGCGGTCGAGGCGGCGGTGAAGATGTCCTGGGACCGGTATCTCGGGTTGGAGGGTGGCTTCGTCGGGATGCACGGGTTTGGCGCGTCGGGGAAGATTGGTGACGTTTACAAGAAATTCGATATCACGACGGAAGCGGTGGTTCGCGCGGCGAAGGATGTGGTGAGGCAGGTCGGGGGGTGAACTTCCGAGCGACTGGACAGCCCTGGGGCGGCAAACCTCGGGGTTAGGCCGAAAGCGCTGCTCCTGCAGCGAAGTCCCGCTTTATTTCTGTTATCGTCGCATAGGGCGTGCTACGATCCCGAGGTCACAAGAACGCGAACACACGGTCGCCGAGGGGGGCCTTGGAGTATGCGCGGAAAGGTCATCGTCGTTGAGGACGATCCAGCGTTCTCTTACGCGGTCGGCAAAAGGCTCCAGCAAGCGGGATATGAAGTTGAGACCTATGCCGACCCAACCGCGGCATGGTCCGCAGTAGGCGCGGCGGCTCATTTCGACCTGCTTCTGACGGACCTGATGTTTCCTCAGGGCCAGCCGAGCGGCATCGCGCTTGCCAGAAGCGCGCGTTATCATCATCCCCGGTTGGCGATAATTTACATGACCGCCTACCCCGATGCGGCGGAGCAAGCCGAGATGGAGGACGGGATCGTGCTTAAGAAGCCGATTGACCTCAATATACTGATGCAACGGGTCGGCGAGTTGGTGGGCGCCGATCAGAGCCGAAAGACCTGACCGAGCGGTTCGCCGGAACGTCGAGCGGCGGCACGGCGCCCACGATGCGCATCCGCGTCTATTGGTCCGGTTCCGCTTAGCCAGAGAATTCAGGGGCGGAAAGCTGGCGCTGCGATTGCTGCTGCAAATAACCGAGTGGAGCGTTAGGGGTTTCTCCTATCCGGGGGTGATCCTGGGTAAGCCGGTTTCGACCGTCGGCTCGTTTCCGGATCACCGAGTGACCTTGTGAAGGGCACCGCGGGGATGGAAGGGTCATCGGAGAAAACGCGGATATGCCGGATTTTCATATGGGCGATCTCGCCATCAGCGTTGCCTGACCAGCCGCTGCCGACAGCAAGATTTGCGATCAAATACATCGGCAACGTGAAATCGGAGGGTGTCTTGATTTGCGCAATTCGGCGTCCATCGAAATAAAACGAAATGGAGGCTGCAGTCCAGAGGGCTCCATAGGTGTGGTAATCGCTGTAGATGTTGGCCGGAACGGTCACCCATCCGCCGCCTTGAGCGGATTTCTCGTGGCTGTGGACGGCCCAATGGATTTGATCATGGCCGCCTTCCCCTTTTGCGTTGGGTGCTCCAAAGGCCTCAAGAATGTCGAGTTCCGGCGGCCATCCGCCCGGTTTGTTGGAGTAATTCGTAAGCAGCCAGAATGCAGGCCACATCCCCTTCCCTTCCGGGAGTTTGGCGCTGAGTTCGAAATAGCCATATCGTTGCGAAAAATATCCTTGCGAGGTAATAACCCCCGACGTGTAGGATAGTGGAGCTTTACACGGATTTGGAGTTGCTGGTTCGGCAACAATATCAAGCACACCATCTGCTATACTGAATGGATTGTGGCCGATAGTTGAGTCGGTCCAACATTGCTGATCGCCATTCCCTAGATAGCGCAGTCCATCTGACAGGGTCGTTGCCCAATGGCCGGGTCCCGGGTACGGCGAATTGTTAAAGCTGTCTGCCTCCCAATCGAAGGTCAAGTGATATTTGCTAAGATCGAGATCCTGACCAGAACTTTCGGCGAATGAAGGTGCCGGGCTCAGAAGAATGGCGACTGCCGCGATCGGGACGATAAGCTTCATTCCACTCTCCATTTTGCCGCTCGACGGTCTGCCGCTGCCCCAATCCAGGGTGTAATTGCCGGGAACGGCCGCGTAAATGCGCCAACCGCAAGCGTTAGCGATCATAAACATTTTCCGCGTGGAGTTGGAAGTTGTCGGGGTCCGAGGCGTCTGGGCTACATCTTGCCCATCGCGGCTGAAGGCAGATGTCTGCCAGTCAGAGGTCGGATAATACCCTGTTGGGTTGAACGATTCTGGAATTGGCGTCGGTGGTCGGGGCCACCAAGAGGTGCTGCCGCCGTTCCATCCTGATCGGCCCGAGTATTCTCCGTGGGGCGCCGCCAGGGTCTTCCCCCGGCGACGCTTCCACGTCAGGCGCCTAGTCAGGTAATCGAGTGCGCCAGCAGGCTGCTCAGGGTCGCGGTGGTCGCACCGTTGATGGTCGCGATCGCCACGCCTGAGCCCCCGGCGGTAGCCGAGATCGACAATGTTGCCGCCTGCTTCGAGTTCGGTCACCTTCAGATAGTTCGGCAGTGTGGAGGCCGATCCGTTCCAGTCGGTCGCCGCCAGTGCCGTCGTTAAATTCAAGGTGACCCCCATAGCCAGAGTGTTGCTGGTGAAGGCTTCCACCCCGTGGCCGGCAGCCGGGATTACGAAAGTTTGGCCGCCGTTGGACGCGCTACCGCCAGATGCCGCCCCCTTGAGGAGTTGCATCGTGGCGCCGGACGTAGCGGCGGTGGAAACCTGAGCCTGCCCAACCAAGGCGCTGGTGGCGCTGCTGCTCGGCGTGATGGCCAGGCCTCCGCTGTAAGTGCCATGGTCGTTGCCTACGCCACCCGGACCGTTGGGGTTGTAGGTGATGTTCTTGATCGTCATGTTCGCCGGCCAGGTGTTCGAGGCGTTAGGAGTACCGGGCCACGACCAAGACTGTCCACCGACGGCGAGGTTGGCAAGAATGTAGTGAGCTGTATTGGCAGACGCGGGGGTCGGAGTAGAGCCGACTACCTTACCATTAACATAGTAGGTGATCGTCTGAGCGTTCCAGTTAACGCCATAGGTGTTATAATTTGTCGCATAGTTCGGCACAGTTACCTGACCTGTTGTGTAACCACCGACACTATCGTGCAACGATGCTTGGATCAGCGTTGGATTGTTAAACGGAGCCTCCATGACATCGATTTCAGAGGGCGAAACCCCGTCCGTCGGCTCTAGCCAGAATGCGGGCCAGAGGCCGGCGCCTAAAGGCAGTTTGGCGGTCATCTCGAAGTAGCCGTAAGTGGCCTGGAAGCCTCCCACCTGGGGTTCGCCGTTGGCGAAGCCGGCAGTTGAGAATCCGCCGGATATGTAGGGTAGGTTGTTGGGCCACGCCGCATTTGTGTTGGGGTTACGTTGTGCGGCCAGGGTGACTGAGCCATCGGCGTTCTGGATGATTTGCGAGGGTTCATATACTTCTCCCTCGCCATTGAAACTGAGCGTCTGCTGATTGCCGCCGCCGTATGGGAAGCCCAGCAGCAGCTGATTGGTCCCGCCGGTTTCAGTTACCGGCGCGCCCAGGTTGATATAAAGTGTCCCGTTGTTCGTGCCGACTGGCGTTGGGGTTGGCGTCGGGGTCGGCTTTGGAGTTGGGATTGGCGTCGGTGTGGGGATCGGCGTTGAAACCGCCATTGGATCATCCCCGGCACTCCATCCTGACCCGGTCCAGCTATACCATTGATTAGAGGTATTCTCCTGCCACACCGTATTACTGACGTAGGCAATCTCGGCGACGTTGGCGCTGAATGCGGCCGCCAATCCGTTCTCCAAGACGGAGTTGCTGGAAGATATCGTCCAGCGGTTTTTTGCCGCATCGATGATCGTGGCTGTTGAGCCGGCGAGCACGAACATGTCGTTGTGCGACGTGGTCGGGGTTGGCGTCGGGGTCGGAGTAGGTGTTGGTGTTGGGGTTGAAGTCAGAACGGGAGCAGCCGAACGGCTCCAGGTTTGGCTTGTCGGAGAGTAGGTGAACCACGCCTGAGTTGTCGCATCCTGCCCGTAATACACACTGCCAACGATGGCGAAGGCTGAGGTCCCGGAACCGCCAGGAATGGGTGTCCCGTTTTCATCCACTATGCCGGAAGAAGTGAGGGTCCACTTGTTTCCGCTGGTATCCGTTAGACTACCGCCGGACGTCCTCGTGATTTCGTTAGAGGTCGGCGTTGGGGTGGGCGCTGGCGTCGGAGTTGGGGCTGGCGTCGGAACTGGGGTTGGCGTGGGCTCGGGGGTCGACAGCGTCAAGGGGTCATTGCCGGCGCTCCATCCTGACCCGGTCCAGCTATACCACTGATTGCTCGTGTTCTCCTGCCACACCGTCCTGCTGACGTAGGCAATCTCGGCGACGTTGGCGCTGTACGCGGCGGCTTTTCCGTTCTCCAGGACGGCGTTGCTGGGCGATATCGTCCATCGGTTATTAGCCGCATCGGTGATCGCGCCTGTTGAACCGGCACGCACGACGGTATCGTTCGGCGAGGCAGTTGGGGTTGGCGTTGGTGCGGGGGTCGGCGTCGGTGTGGGGCTCGGGGTGGGTGCTGGCGTCGGGACCGGCAAGGGACCAGTGCCGGCGCTCCATCCTGACCCGGTCCAGCTATACCATTGATTGCTCGTGTTTTCCTGCCACACCGTCTTGCTGACGTAAGCAATCTCGGCGACGTTGGCGCTAAATGCGGCGGCTATTCCGTTCTCGAGGACAGCGTTGGCGGACGATATCGTCCAGCGGTTGCCGGCCGCATCGGTAATCGCGCCTGTTGAGCCGGCATGCAGGACGGTGCCGTTGGCCGACGCGGTGGGGGTTGGTGCGGGGGGCGGCGTCGGTGTCGGGCTCGGTGTCGGCTTTGGGGTTGGCGTTGGTGTTGGTGTTGAGACCGGCAAGGGATCACTGCCGGCGCTCCATCCTGACCCGGTCCAGCTGTACCATTGATTGCTGGTGTTCTCCTGCCACACCGTATTGCTCACGTAGGCAATCTCGGCGACGTTGGCGCTGAATGCTGCGGCCTGTCCGTTCGTCAGCACGGCGTTAGCGGCAGATATCGTCCATATGTTGCCGTCAGTATCGATGATTGCTGTGTCGTCGTCAGCTGTTACGATAGAACCGTTCGGCGACGGGATTGATGTCAAAGTGTTACTCGAAGTAATCTCCTGTAAATAGAAATCAGTTTTGAGGTTTTTCATAGATTTGTAATAGTTAATAATAGATTTACATGAGCATTAATGTAGTAACGGTATATTTCCGCATGTTGTGCTGGTCTGAGTGAAGCTGGTGGTGCACGAGCGGGATTTGCCTGAACAGGCCTCATCCCAGCGGAATGGGCATGCAGACGCGTTCAATAAGGGTCTGATACCACCGGCGTAACGACGTAACGGACCGGGTGGTCTCTGGGCGCCATGCGCTGCCGGTTATCCGACAGACGGACGTTGAATGCTCGTCTGCCAGACGCGCCCAAAATTGCTCCCGTAGTGATGTTATAGGATGATATTCTTAGATAGTCGGCGACAATTCAGCTTTCGTGCGTCGCGGCAAGCCAGGGAGCGAACTGCGACGGCCCGGCAACGGCGGGCGGATGCAAGCCGACCACCCCCGGAAGCCTCGCGCGCCTGAATGGCTTTATCGGACGCTGGGCACCTCCTGCCGAGGCGGGAGAACGCGTTGGAAAATTCAGTGTGAAATCAAGGGAATGACCGACGATGCCGCGAAACTCGCCGAGGAAGCGGAGGTTGCGCCATAAAGCGAATGTCCGCCGCCATCAGGTGAGGAGATTGATTGGAGGGCGACAGCGGGTATGCTAGAGTTGTTCGAAAACGCGCGAATGTAATCGATCTTCATCGTTGCGTTCTCGCCGGTGGCGTTCCCGGGCCAACTGCCGCCAACCGCGAGGTTTGCGATCAAATACATTTTCTGCGTGAAGTCTGAAGGTGTCGGCGTCCGAGCTACGGCTTGCCCGTTATAGTAAAAGGTCAGTGTCTGCGGGGTCCAGATTACACCGTACGTGTTGTAGCTGTTATATTCGTTGGCGTTAATAGTTGCCCATCCTCCGGCCTGTTGCGACGCATTGGTGCTGTGGACGTCCCAGTGAGCCTGATTGGCTCCGCCTTCCCCATCGGCCGCGGTTTTGCCAAAGGCTTCGAGCACGTCCAGCTCCGGAGGCCAATTGCCAGGCAGGTACGAGGTATTGGTCAGCATCCAAAAAGCTGGCCACATGCCTGCGCCCTGCGGCAGTTCGGCGCGCATCTCGAAATAGCCGTATTGCTGAGAGAAGCTACCCTGGGTCGTCATGACGCCAGAATTGTACGACAGGGTGCCCCCACCGGGGGTCTTGCCTGCACCGACATAGGTCGCGTTCACGTCAAGCACGCCGTTGGCGAGTTTAAATGGGCTGCTGCCGGTTGAGGGGTCCGTCCAATACTCCTGATCGCCGTTGGATAGGGTGCGAAGCCCTTGCTCATTTGGATAAGCCGACAAGGTGGTCGTCCATTCGGCCTTGCCAGGAATTGGCGAAGAGTTGAAGTCGTTGCCTTCCCAGTCAAAAGTCAGGTGATACCCGGCAAGGTTGAGCGACGTCGGAGTTGGTGTCGGGGTTGGCGTCGGTGTGGGGGCTGGCGTTGGCGTCGGCAAGGGATCATTGCCGGCGCTCCATCCTGATCCGGTCCAGCTATACCATTGATTACTCGTGTTCTCCTGCCACACCGTCTTGTTAACGTAAGCAATCTCGGCTACGTTGGCAGTGAATGCGGCCACCTTTCCGTTCTCCAGGACGGCATCGCTGGACGATATCGTCCAGCGATTTCCGGCGGCGTCAATGATCGCGCCGTTCGAACCGGCGCGCACGACGGTGTCGTTGGGCGACGCGGTCGGGGTTGGGGTGGGGGGTGGTGTCGGTGTCGGCGTTGGTGTGGGGGTTGGAGTTGGGGTTGGGGGTTGGGACCGGCAACGGATCATTGCCGGCGTTCCATCCTGACCCGGTCCAGCTATACCATTGATTGCTCGTGTTCTCCTGCCACACCGTCTTGCTGACGTAAGCAATCTCGGTCACGTTGGCGCTGTATGCGGCCGCTTTTCCGTTCTCGAGGACAGCGTTGGTGGACGATATCGTCCAGCGGTTGCCGGCTGCATCGGTGATCGCGCCGGTTGAACCGGCACGTACGACGGTGTCGTTCGGCGACCCAGTCGGGGTTGGCGTCGGTGCGGGGGTCGGCGTCGGAGTAGGGTTTGGCGTCGGGGTCGGCGTTGGAACCGGCAAGGGATCATTGCTGGCGCTCCACCCTGACCCGGTCCACCGGTACCATTGATTGCTCGTATTCTCCTGCCACACGGTCTGGCTGACGTAAGCAATTTCGGCGACGTTGGAGCTAAATGCCGGCGCTTTTCCGTTCTCCAAGACGGAGTTGCTGGACGATATCGTCCACCGGTTGCCGGCGGCATCGGTGATCGCGCCTGTTGAACCGGCGCGCACGACGGTGTCGTTGGGCGACGCAGTCATGGCTGGCGAGCGATCACTGCCGGCGCTCCATCCTGGCCCGGTCCAACTTCACCATTGATCATTTTTGTTCTCCTGCCACACCGCATTGCTGACCAAGGAAGCGCGGCGACAAGGCGCTGAGTGGGGGCGACCTGGCGCTGAATGCGGTCGCCTGTCCGTTACTCCAGGACAGCATCGATGGCCGATATTGTCCAGCGGACGTCATTGTGGTCGGCGCTCGCGCTTGCTGCTCCAGCGAGCACGATGGTGTCGTTAGGGCACGGGGGTTCCGGGCGGCGGACTGCCGGAGGTCCCCGGGCGGGCGACGCAAGCGGCGCTGGGGCGGGTTTTCCCACTAAAGCTGCCCTTTTGTTGCGAACTATCACCGTTAACCAGTGATCTCCGCGATAGCCGGGTCGGGAGAGCCATCAAACCGCCATCAACCGGTTGCGGTACTCCTCCAGGTGTCGCCGTTGATATCGATGATCGCCGCCTTGTTGCCTGCAGTCACGATGAGCCGTCCGGCGGTGGGACGGATGTTAGAGTGTTGTTATGAAGTAATAGTTTCGAAGGTAATAGATACGGACATCGTCACACAAAGTTTTGATCTAAGGCAAGGGTTTTTTTCGACATCTACCAAAGACAAGGTAAAATTGAAATTTGAATTAATATTTTCCAGGGCGTCTTATTGCAGCGGGATGGGTCGGCCGGCGCATTTGGAGAGGGGGTTGGCCCAAGGCGCAGCTCGGACGGCAGCGGATGCAAAACTGGCTCTTGGGCCACCCACTCAGCCTGTTCCTATTGCCTTGCCTGGCATTCCATTCGGACCCCGTCGGGTGTGCACGACGCGCATGCGCCATTATCGCCGGGGGCATCCCGGGCACCCAGGGGGGTTGCGCATTGGCAAGTCGGGACCATAACCATCTCCTGGCCGCTGGGGCACTCCGGCATTTCGGTTGGATTGTTTAGTTCGGGCATGCTCTGCGTGTTGCTGTCTGGTGATTGTATAGACGCCGCCCCATTGGTGGGCGCACCACATCGCTTTTGCCATTGCACGCATAGCGGAGAGGCAAGACGCCCTTGGCAACTCGAGGCGTAAGATGCACAGGCTTTGTCGCTGCGTTGGGCCGTTGCGCTGCCAAACGCACCGAGCGTCAGGCCAAGGACAAAAAAACTCCGGCCGATTCCATTCTTAGCGCGATCGGACAGGCCGATTCGATGGTCTCTGAAAGGCAATTGATACATGCTCACTTTCTTGGTCGGTTTCCTTCAATACGCGCCGACAGCGACGATACGAATTGCCTAGAAGGACCTACACCTTGCCGGCTTTGCGCGCCAGCGGCCGTGGCTGAAGAAACTGTGTTAGAATGGCCGCATGGCAGCGTCTGTAGTCACACTTGACGCAGACGTGACTCACCGCCCTGTGGCCGCGCTCTTAAAGTCTCTTAGATGTTGTAACGGACTTTGATTGATCTCCTCCCGGATTAAAATGAATGTTTGGATGTCGAATAGAATGGTAGCGGATGCCGGCGAGGCGCCGGTCGGATTAGTTGACGCGTCCGGGACCTTTTCTTGTGGACCGGTGGCAGCACGTCTGTCGCGGTGGCGCCTTGTTGCCACTCTGCAGGTCGCAGAAGCGGTCGTGATCGCTATATCCTCTGGTATATGGCTACGTGACTTTGTAACCGTTGGGGGTGGCCATGCGGGGTTTTCTGGAACGCTGAGGTTTGGCCTCGCGGTTGCTGTCGTCGTCCATTTCGTTTTGCGCTCTCTGGGTGCCTATCAGTTTGGCCGCGTTCTCAGGCCGTGGCGCTCCAGCATGACAGCGGCTGTCGCCTGGATGCTTTCCAGCGCCCCATTGCTGTCCTGGTCGATCATGTTGCAACCGCATGACGCGCTTTGGTGGATCTCGTTCCAGGACTGGATCACGGGCGGAGCGTTGATCGTCCTGGTTCGGCTTGGAACCAGCTATGCCGGCGCTGCGTTGTTGCAGGCGCGCCGCCTAGGCCACAATGTGGTGATTCTCGGTGACGGTTCCGACGCACAGTATTGCGCGCAACTGCTGCGAACAGACGGAAGCGGTACCAATGTAATCGGTTTCGTTTCGGTAAGAAATGATGACCCCGATGGCTTCGACGACGTGCAGCATGATGATTCCATTACGAGGCTGCGCCAACTTATCCAAACCTACCACGTCAAAGATGTGATCGTTGCTACATCGCAGCAAGAGAGGGCCCAGCTCTCGGAGTTGGTTCGGGGAGTGCTGTGCCTTCCCGTGCGGGTATTACTTTGGCCACATAGCCTCGGCATCGAGGCTGGATGGATCGCAGGAAGCGAATGCAGGGCCGGTGGAGTACCGCTGCTGCTAACCAGGGCCCCGCCTTTGGATGGCTGGCGTTGGGTGCTAAAGGATGTACAGGATCGAGCCCTAGCCCTGCTGCTGCTAGTTTTCTGCTCACCCGTCTTGCTAACGATCGCGGCGCTGATTCCGTTCTGCAGCCCCGGGCCGATCCTGTTCAGACAAGAAAGAGAGGGCTACAACGGTAATAAATTTGTCATTTTCAAGTTCAGAACAATGAACTCCGCTCCGTCGGAGACGAATTGCTTGATCC
This sequence comes from uncultured Alphaproteobacteria bacterium, assembly GCA_963819345.1. Lineage (GTDB taxonomy): Bacteria > Pseudomonadota > Alphaproteobacteria > Acetobacterales > Acetobacteraceae > Rhodopila. The sequence continues at coordinate 476,362 of CAWFVX010000002.1, read as the reverse complement.
TGACTGAAAAACAGGATGCACGTCTGTTTCCACTAGGGGCATTCCTGCGGAAGACCAGTCTCGACGAGCTGCCGCAGCTGCTCAATGTGCTACGTGGTGATATGTGGATTGTCGGTCCGCGTCCGCATTCGCCACTCGCCACTGCCGCGGGCCAGAGCTATTCGGCCGCGGTGAAGCACTATATGGCTCGCCAAAAAGTGAAGCCGGGCATGACCGGATGGGCGCAGGTCAACGGCTGGCGTGGCGCAACCCATACCGTTGAACAGATACAACAACGGGTTGTACATGATTTATACTACATCGATCATTGGTCGGTGTGGTTGGATTTTCGAATTCTGCTGCAGACCGCAGTAAAGGGATTTGTCCATCAAAATGCGTATTGAGACGAAAGCCGCTTCGATCTGCCGCGTCATGTCTAATGCGACCGAGTGGGATGGGCAGGCGTGAACATAGGATTTCTTACCGAACTTTTTCCACCAAGTGTCGGGGGTCAGCAGCAGCGTTTCGCAGAACTGGCCAACATGCTTGCACTGCAGGGTCATCAGGTGACGGTGATGTGCATCAGGGACGTGGCACAGGCTCCGGCGAAGGAAAAGCTGGCAAACGGGGTTTCCGTGATCCGCCGACCCCGCTTGCGGCGCTACGAGAAGCCATTCGGCGGGTTGCTACCGCGCTCCCCGTTGGGGATGGTGCGCTACGCGCTGGCAGCGCGTCGTCTGGCCCATGCGCACAAGTTCGATGCGATATTTCTCAACCAATGGCCGTTATTCCACATCCTTGCGCTTTCCCGACGCGATCGGAAACGGGCGGTTATCGACTGGTGTGAGATCCGTCACAGCAAAACGTTTCAGATGGTACAGAAAGTGCTGCCGAAGCTCGTCGCCGCGAACACAGCGGTTTCCTCGCAGGTGGCGCGGCACATTCGCGCGGTTGCGCATGGCCGGGTCCTCGTGCTTCCGAGCGGGATCACTAGCGCCTGCTATCGGATGGATGCGGCGGAGAGCCGTCGTGGCATGCTCTACGTGGGTCGCGTCACCGGGCATAAGAATCTCTCGCTTTTAATCGACGCCTTCGACGAACTCTGCCGCCGGGGGTATACGGAACCGCTGACGATCGCGGGTGACGGTCCCGCATTCGAGACGGTCCGGCGGCGGGCGGAAAGCTCGGTTAACCGTGCCAGGATCGAACTGCCCGGCTTGGTGAGCGATGAGCGAAAATATAAGCTCCTGGCCGGGGCCCGGGTGCTCATGATGACCAGCCAACGGGAAGGCTTCCCTCGGGTCGTGGCCGAGGCCATGGCAAGCGGCCTGCCGGTCGTCACCGCGCGATATCCGCAAAACGGTACCGTCGCAGTTGTCGAGGAGTTTGGGTGCGGCTTGTGCGCCGAGCCGACGGCCAACGATCTGGCTGACGCGGCGCAATCGGTTCTTAGCGATTGGGAGAGCTGGTCGGCCCGCGCCCACCGGCACGCCGGCAGCTTGGAATGGTCTTCTCTCGCGCAACAGTTCGAGGCTCTGCTGAGCGAGACGGCGGCGATGGCCCGCGATGTAAGCCTTTTACAACCGACCCAAGGAGCGTCATGCGAATCGTGGTGACAGGCGGCGCCGGCTTTATCGGCAAGCATCTCTTAGATTGGCTCGTCGCCGATGGGCACGACGTATTGGTAATCGACGACTTTTCCAGAGGCAGACCCGATCATATTCCGGCACCGGTGAGCACCCAGATCGCAGATCTGTCGCAGATTTCGGCTGCTGCTCTCGCTCGTCAGTTTGAGGCCTTCGGCGCGGAAGGGGTGGTTCACCTTGCTGCGGTCCACTTCATACCGGAATGCATGAGCGACCCTGAGCGGACATTCGCGATCAACACCAGGAGCACCCATACCCTGGTCGAGGCGATTCAGCTTGTGGAAGTTTCGCGGGTTGTGCTCGCATCGACGGTGGACGTTTACAAGGCTGAGGATCGGATCCATCGCGAGGGCGACACTCTCGAACCGAGCAACATTTATGGCCTGACGAAAGCGCTTAGTGAGCAGATCCTGGAATACGCTGTTCGTGTCGGTGCCTGTCAGTCGGGGATCGCATTGCGGCTGGCAAACGTCTATGGACCGAACGAGACCAATCCTCACGTTATTCCGGATATTCTGAAGCGCATCGTCAAGCGCGACGCGCCATCGCTCGTCATGGGTTATCTTGGGGCGACCAGGGATTTCGTCTACGTGAAGGATGTCGCCCGGGCATTCGGCGTGGCGGTGACGAAGGGACCGATGGGATTTCATCCGTTGAATGTCGGGACCGGCCAAGCCGTGCCGGTCAGGACAGTGGTGCAACTGCTACAGGAACTTCTTGAAGACAGTCGTCTCGTCCAGGAAGACGCCGCGGCCTTCCGGAAGTTCGATCGAGTGTCGCTGACGCCCGATGTAGAAGCGATTGAACGGGTGCTTGGATGGCGCGCTGAAATGCGGATTGCGGATGGACTGCAAAGCATGGTTGCGGGGAATCTAGACGAACTCACAGAGCAGGCAGCCTAGGGCAATGGACCGACTTTCCGTGCATCGTTTCTGTCGTGACGACCGGCTTCATAAGGGGATGTGGTGAACGGCTACGCGCCATTAGAGACATTGGAGCCAGTCGTAGGCGAGCAGGCACAAAACCTGCGGCTGATTACTCTGTGCGGATCGATCAAGCCGCTGTTCAGCGGCACGGACGACTTCCACGAAAACCTGGTCGAGGTGCTCAGACGAAAGCAGGTGGACGTCCGGCCAGTGGATCTGAAGCAATGGGGGCTGGTTCGGGTTCCCGAACTGCTTCGGCGGGTGGCCGCTGAGCGCCCGGACGCCATCCTGGTGCAGTATCCGACGGATGCCTTCAGTGCGGCGCTGGGGCCGCACGCTTTCTCCGCTTTGCAGCGTCAGGCGCCCCTGGTCGTGACAATGCACGAGTTCGCGGCGGCTAACCCAATCCGCCGTGCGTCGGTGGGCGTGCTGCTGGCCCGCTGCGCTGCGGTCATCGCGACTGCGGAAACGGAGCGCAGATCGCTGGTGGCGTGGTTTCCGTGGTTGAAGGCACGATCCTGCGTGATTCCCATCGGGGCGAATTTTCCTGGCCGTGAGTGGCGGCCCTCAGAGCCGCCAATAGTTGCGTATTTCGGGCAGATCCGTCCGGAAAAGGGGCTCGAAGAGTTTATCGCCTGCAGAGACGTCTTGGCGACGCGGTTTCCAACCATGAAGTTCGTCGTGGCTGGCTCTCGGGTACCAAAGTTTGCTTCCTACTATCAGACCATCGAGGCGCAAGCTCGGAACCGAGGTATTGAGCTTCTTAGTGAGATGGTGCCGGAACGAGTGCCCGACTTCTTGCGAACCGCCACGATCGCCCTGTTGCCCTATCCGTCCGGTGCGAGCTTCCGGCGTGGAAGCTTGCTGGCGGCGGTATCCTGCGGGGTTCCGATCGTTACTCTGCGCGGTGCGGAAACACCGACTGAAATCATGGAACTGTTGGAGCCGGCGAGTTCGAGAGATGAACTGGTCGCACAGACAGCGGCTTGTCTATCCGACAGGTCGAAGCGAGACGTTGCCCATGACAGGAGCCGCCAACTCGCGGCGCTGGTGAGTTGGGACCGGATCGGGGACCGCTACGTCGAGGTATTGCGTGGTCTGACCAAGCGTCGGCTGCCATTATGAAAGTAGTTATTGTCGCGGGGTCGCTTCCGCCTCAGGTGTGCGGCGTCGGCGACTTTACCTCCGCGCTAATCGACGTGCTCAGCCGCCGGAACCTGACGGTGTCGGTGATGCACAGAAACCGCTGGCGCCTCAAGGACGTCCCGGGGCTGTTGCGGAAGCTGCGTGCCGAGCAACCCGATATCATACACCTGCAATACCCCACGCATGGGTTCCGGCGGTCGCTGGTTCCACACCTGCTTCACCTCGGGATGTTCGGCTGGCCGCGGCTGACGACGCTGCATGATTATGCAGGGCAGCGCTGGCAGATTCGTCTCGGAATGAGCGTTTTCACGATCGGCGGGCGTCTTGTCGTGACTGGTGTCCTCGATCGAGATGCTCTTGTCAGACGCCATCCGTGGCTCGCGTCGCGCGTGAGCGTGATACCGATCGGCAGCAATGTTCCTGGCGGCCAATGGGAGCCATCGGGCCAGTTTACCGTTGTTCATTTCGGCATGCTGCGGCCTGGAAAGGGGGTCGAACAAATGATCCACCTTGCCAGGCTATGTAAGCAACTCGGGCGCCCGTATCGCACGGTGATCATGGGAGCAGTCGTCCCGCATGGGCGCGACTATGCGGACACGCTGTTCAAGATGGCCGAAGATAGCGGCGTCGAGTGGATGCTGAATGTCTTGCCTGAGCAGGCCTCGGAGATCCTTCGACACGCCCACGTCGCCTATCTCTCGCCGCCGTTTGGGGTTCATGAACGCCGCGGCACGGTATTAGCCTGCGCGTCGAACGGCCTTCCGATCGTTGCGAAAGTCGAGTGGGAGACCCCGGAGTTCTTGCGTGACCATGTGATTGCCGCTGCTTCTCCGCAGGAGGCCCTAGCCGCGGTCGACTTACTTGCTGCGGCGGGAACCGGTCCCCATCATTTGCGAGAGCAGAGTGCACGTTCGGTTGCGCTCGCCAAAATGTTCTCCTGGGACGCGATCGCCGACCGGTATATCGAGGCCATGGAGATTGCCACACCCCGCGGCGTCCGCCCGGGCACGGATGCGGGGGAGGTTGCTGGCATAAAAGCTGAGATCGGCGTCCGATGACAGAATTGGGCACTGAGGTGGCGGCACTGAAGCTGCGGGCACGGGTTTCGGTCCTGGCCTGGAGCGGTCTCGAGAGCGCGTGCCGGCAAATTCTATCGCTCCTGTTCTTCTTCGCGACGGTCCGGTTTATTTCCCCCTCTGATCTGGGCGTTGTTTCGCTCGGCGTGGCTCTTACGGGGATCTTTGCGATCTTCATCGATGAGCCTATCGGAGAAGCTCTGGTACAACAGGCCAACGCGACGACCAGCGACTGGGACACGGGCTATACGGTCAATATTGCCATAGCCATGCTGTGCTTGTTGCTCGCATGTGTAACCAGCCCTGTTTTGGCGGAGCTTCTTCAGCAGCCGCTGTTGATGTTCGTTATTCCTGCCCTGGCCATGAGTTCAGTGTTCGGCGCTGTCGGCAACATCCACAGGTCATACTTGAGCCGCTCGCTCCAGTTTCGCAAGATCGCGCAAACGGCCCTTTTAGGGCAGGTTTGCGCAGGATTTGTCAGCCTGAGCCTAGCCGCTGCCGGCTTCGGTTACTGGGCGCTGATTCTGAACGTGTTGACCGGCGCCGCTGTAACTTCAGTGGTTTATCGGCTGGTCTGCGACTGGAAGCCGAAGTTCCGGATCGATGTCGCGACCGTCCAAGCGCGCGCATCCTACGTGGGTTATTCCGTTGCGATCCGATCGCTGTATCTTCTGCGCGACCAATCTCTTTTCATCGTCGCCGGCACATTGGGCGATCTCAAGACCGTGGGATATCTGAGCTTGGCGATGCGCGTTGCGCGGGCGCTTGGACAGTTGTTCGAGGAAGTGACGTCACGCCCACTGGTTTCGCTCATCAGCCGGCAGCAGAATGACCTCACGCAGTTCGGGGATGTGCTCCGAACGGTTCTTCACGTTATTGGACTGATCGCCTTCCCGAGTTTTATTGGTCTGGCCGAGCTGGGAACACCGGTTATATCGACGCTTATTGGCGCTCAGTGGGCTCAAGCCGGCCATTTTCTACCATGGATCTGTGCCGGGATGAGTGGGTGGCTTTTCCTGCATGTGGTTGCCGTGGCCCTGCGGGCTCGCGGGCTGGGACGCGCAGCCGTGTATTTCACGGCTCCGACAATACTCGTCGATGTGGCGATTTTTGCCTCGGCGGCGCTGATCGGTCTCGAGTGGTCGCTGAGACTTTGGGCTGTCCGCGCGTTGCTCACGGTTCCTGTCCTAGTCTGGGTGCTCTCGGTTCGACTTGGCGTATCTGTCCGGTCGCTGGCGCAAATCTGGGCCGCACCGGCGACAGCATCTGCTCTTATGCTGCTATCGATACGTTGGCTTGACGGAAGCCAATCAGCCGGCGCGTTGGGCCTGCTGGGACTCATCTTCGCCGGCGCCGCTGTATATGGCGCTGCGCTAGTGGCCCTGTGTTGGCGAAGCACTCGCGATAGGCTTCAACTCGGGGGTATTTGGCGATGACCGAGAACGGTCACGACCCGCGGATCTTGTTCGTGGCGTTCTCTGCCCGAAACGCAGTGGCGCAAACGTTGGACGAGCTATTTGGCGCGCTGTCCCGCCGGCTGAATTGCGGCATGATGGTGCCGACGAACTATACCGGGAACATCTTAGAGCGCGACTTGTTTCGGATACCCTGCGGCGTGAGCAAGATCGGAGGCATGGTCGCAAGCGTCAATCCGGTCGCGCATTGGAAGGTGGTCGCTGCTGTTTTACGTGCAAGGCCTGACGTCCTTCATGTCTTTGCTGGCGAAGGATATCTTTGGGCGGTGACCCTGGCCGTGTCCGCGAGGCTGTTGAGGATCCCTATCGTGGTGACGCTCCATGATCCGGACCCCCACCCTGGAAATGTCTTCGAGCGGCTCAACTCGGTTGTAAGACGGCCGGTGCTGGCGCTCACCTGGGCGATCCATTTGTTCTCCTCACGGCATCTCGAGCGGGCGCAAGAATTAGCGCCCCAAGCGCAATGCGCGGTGATCGCTCATGGCAGCCTAGCCGGCCAGTTTCTCCGGCACCGGGCGCCTGGCGTACCGCGCGAGGAATTAGTGGACTTTTTTTCGGGCGGATTTAGCAATACAAGGGTATTGACGTGTTGCTGCGGTCGATGATGGGGCTACCCGCCACGACACGGTTGGCCATCGCGGGCCCAGGTACGCTGGAGGACGAAGCCCAGCAGATGGTACTCGCGCTCGGTGACCGCGTTGAGCTGCATAACAAGTATCTTGACGACGCGGAGGTCGCGGCGCTGATGCAGAGAGCCTGCGTAGTGGCATTGCCCTATACGCACGTAACGCAGTCATCGGTTCCAGCTATCGCGGCAGCTTTCGGCTGCCGTTTGGTGGCGAGCGCCCTGGGAAATTTCGTAGAGGAGGTCCCTCGGTTGGGAGGAATTGTTGTCCCGCCAGGTGATCCAGATGCTTTGTCGGCGGCGCTGGCCGAGGCTTTGACGGGACCGCCCATGGCGCCAATCAACTCGCCAACATTTGACGATTTATCGCTGTCGTTTGTGCAACTTTACCGCGCGTCAATGAGACAAACTCCATTGCTCAATCGACCTGCTGAACAAAGGCCTTTCCCATGAATGGCACGACAGCCTTAAGCCTACCGGAGACCTTCGGTGTCCTGTCAAGCCGCAAACGGCTGATCATTCTGTGTGCGCTGCTGGGGGCAGTGTTGGCTTTCGCGGTAAGCCTCGCGTTGCCGCAGCAGTTCAAGGCTGAAGGAAATCTGGTCGTGCGATCGCAGGCGATGACGGCGGCCGATAACGACGCCGCATTCAACGCCGCCGCCGTCAACGAGGCCGTCGTGACGACGGAACAGGAAATTCTCACCTCAGCGGGTTTGCTGTCTCGGGTTGCGCAGCAAGTAACCATTCCGCCTGGGCTGCTGAACGAATGGAGCCTCATGGGCGCGGTGATGGAGACGGGCCGGGCTCTTGCATCTCTAGGCGGGTCTGCAGCGCTGAAAAAGTACGATGACCTAATCGCGAGCGTTTCGTCGAAGCCGAGCGATCCCGCGGCAGCCTTGGCGGAAGCGCGTGTTCAGTTCCTGATGTCAGCCGTCAAAGTGACCTCCACCAAAGGCAGCAGCGTTCTGAAAATCAAGGCGACGACGCGGGATGCGCAACTCAGCGCCGATATCGTCAACCGGCTCCAGCAACTCTACACGCAGGACCGCCTCAAGGAGCAAACTAAAACAGCGGATCTGATCGAGAAGGCGCTGCGGGAACGTGAGCAGACCACCAAGGACCAGATCTTGAGTGCTGAGGATCGGTTGACGGGGGTTTTGGGCAAGCCAGGGGCGATCGAGGCGAACGAAGTTCCGGGAATGATGCGCGACATGAGCCAACTCGGCATCCGGTATGCCGAGGCGCAGGCTGAACTGGCCCGACGCCAGTCGGAGTACAATACGGCCCTGGAACAACGCTCGAGTTCGAAAGGCGATCCCATAGCTTTCGCCGATGCGATGGGTGGCGGAAGAATTCCGCTGCTGAGACAGCAATACGATAACGCTCAGCAGGAGATCGCGAAGCTGCCGACAATGGACCCGCGGGCGGATGTATTGCGAACAAGCGTTCAGCGGCAACTCGGCCGCCTGCAAGCGCAGATCAGTGCGGAGGCCAATCGGATTGTCGAACAGCGCCGCACCAGCATGCTCTCTGCCCAACAGGTTGTCGCGCAACTGGACAAGGAGATGGGCACGCTTCGCGGTAAGAGCGAATCTCAGGTCGGCACGACGATCGCGCTAGAAAGAGAGAGGGGCGCCGTCGCCAGCTTATGGCGAACGAGCGATGCGATTGAGAGCCGGCTAATCGATCTGGCGGCGCGGCCGGCCAATTCGAATGCCCGCATTCTGACGGACGCCGATGTTCCGACGCGGCCGTCGTTCCCAAGCAAATCGATGTTTGCTTTGGCTGGGCTTGTGCTGGGTTCGGTCGCGGCCGGAGGATACACGATGGTGACAACCCGGGCGCAAGGGCTTCGGCTCGGCGCCACACAGTTGGCTGAGCGTCTGGACGCGCCCTTCCTTGGCGGTATTCCACGGCTTCGCGGTGCCGCTGCCCGGTCGCAGCGGCTTCTGGGATCCACGCAGCGCCAGGAAGGGTTTGCAGGCACTATCGCCGGGATCGTACTTGAGTTGGAGAAGGAGGTCCGGGCCGGCAGCATCCGGTCCTTAATGGTCACATCAGGGCGCTCGGGCGAGGGCAAAACAACGATCGCATCAGGTCTGAGCAAGGCAATGGCATCGCTCGGACTGGAGGTCTTGCTCGTTGACCTGGACCTTCGACGTCCGCGGGCGGAGGCGACGTTTACCGGGTCCGAGTCCCCCGATCTGATAGCGGTGGCCATCCCCTCTGGCTCCTCCCATCCGTTGAACGTCAAGGTAGATCCGGCTACGGGCGTGCACATTTTCACGCCTTACCCGACAGGCACAGATCCACTAGCGACGCTTCGGTCGGATCATCTGAACGAAATGCTAATGGTCGCAAGGCAATCGTATGACGTCCTGCTGATCGATACCCCGCCGCTGCTTTTGGTTCCGGACGCCATCGTCGCCGCAAAGTTCGCCGACGCTGTTCTCCTGGTTACGGAGTTTGGACGAACCGACACTAGAGAGCTTGAGGAGTTGTCCCGGCGTCTGGCGCAGACCGGGCGACCGATCCACGGGGTCATCGCCACCAAAGTCGGATCTGATGATCCAGCCGCGGGTGTGTATACGGGTTACGCTTAACCATGCCGTCCTTGTGACGGAGGGGCACGATACGTGGAACTGACGCTGGTAGGTGGCTTCATCATCGCCATCGGCTTTTGGTTCAGCATGGCGTCGCACAAACGACTAGTCCAGTCCATCGTCTTCTTCGCATCGTTCTCTGGCACCGCGGTGCTGAATTTTGGCGAGTATGGAATGGCGCCGGACGTTGTTCTGCTGTCATTCCTGTTGCTGGCCTGTGCGCTTTCCGGGCGCTTGCTGGTTCCCGCGCGCATTAGCGGAGACCACCTTGCTGTTGGTTTCCTGATTTTGGTTTTTACATCGATCGTTGGGCTTTCTTCGTTGTTCAACGGGGCCGCGCATGGACTGGTGTCGCTGCAGGTGACCCAGACTGTTTACCTGCTGTTCGGCGTTTGCCTGACGCTGGTCATGTCGGTCGAGTTCGCCACGTTGGAGCGACTTGAAGCCGGATTAGCCGCGCTGCGCGCAAGTGCCGTATTCATATCCGGGTGGGGTCTTTTCCAGCTTGCCTGTTATTACACTGGCGTAGAATATCCTGCGTTCCTGTTCAATAACAGTACCAGCCACTTCGCGGACATGTACGACCAGAGAGCGGCCGAGGGTGTCGTAAGAATAGCGTCGGTCGCCACTGAGCCCTCATTCATGGCGGCGTCACTGATGATTTTCGGCACGTTCGGCGCGACGGTGGTCGCGCTCGACCCACTGCGCCGAACCAAGAGTTGGATCCTTCCGGTCGCGTTGACGTTAGGGACTGTCGCACTTTCGACTGCTAGTACCGGTTATTTTGGCCTCGCGGTGCTCGGGCTCTTACTTGCCCGGCGGCGACCCATGTTCGCATTGGTAATGTTTGCCTTGATGGCAGTGGTTGGCGGCATCTGGCTGGCCGCCATTCCAAGCGCTCAAGACGCTTTCTACAACATGACGTTGGGCAAATTTACAGAGGGCTCATATGTCGAGCGATCCACGACGATCGCGCCAGCGATGGAACTGTTTGCCAAGCAACCTTGGTTCGGCTTTGGCTGGGGGGCAGACTTCAGTTACAGCATCGTGACGCTTATGCTTGCGAATGCAGGTGTGGTGGGAAGTTTGGCGTTCGTTATTGCGATATCAGCAACATTGGTAGCTTCAGCAAGCGCCCGCAAAAGGTTTGGTATGGGCAATTCAGGTTTGGCCCTTTATGCCGAGGCTGCAGAAAATGCCTTGCTGGTTTATCTTGCGGAAAGTGTGGTTTCCGGGTTTAGATACGTGGTCGCTGACTTTTGGTGTCTATGGGCTTTCGCCGTTGCTATCCCATCCTGCCTAGTCTGCCTGGATGAGCGGGTGCGGCCGTACATAGAAAGGAGATGGAGGCCACAGTCGGTAGTAGTGATGCGAAAACAGTAAATGTAATCGAGCGGTAGCAGAAGATGCCACATTTACATGACATTTTGACAGCAACTACGATGCTGACCTTGATCGGTATTGTGCTGTCGGCCGCTGGATGTGTCATCGCTTTCTATCAGCGTGGCGGCGGAGGTGTTCACGATTTCCTTAGGTACATTATCCCGCGTGATCTTTACACGCGGCGCTCCTGTTATCTGGATGTGGGCTTTGTCCTACTGAAGCAGATATTGCGGCCATTGATAACCGTGCCAATGCTGCTTCTGACCTCTGCACAATGCGCTGTCGCGACGTACGGCCTGCTTGTCCTGGCGTTTGGACCTCGACCGCAGGGCCAGATGCCGATCGCCCTATTCGCCGCACTTCTGGTCCCCGCGGTGCTGGTCCAGGACTATCTTCGCTTCAAGACGCATCATTGGCTGCATCGTTTTGGCGTTCTTTGGGATGTTCACAAAGTTCATCACTCATCCGAATTTCTGACCCCCGTGACCAACCATCGTGTCCACCTGATTGAGGAAGTGATCCAGCAGGCGGCTACAGGCTTCTCGGTTGGGCCAATTCTTGCCGCAGCCGCGTTCTTGACCGCTACGCCGATTTCGACGAGCACGCTGCTGGGCTTTGATGCCTATGGCCTAATCGACACGCTTTCGTTTGGGCTATTGCGTCACTCACACATCGGCCTGTCCTATGGCTGGCTTGAGAGCTACTTGATGAGCCCAAAGCAGCATCATCTACATCATAGTAGCGATCGACGGCACTGGGACAAGAACTTCGGATTTTTGCTCGCTTGCTGGGATCGGATGGCTGGCACGATCTGTTACAGCAATCCAAAGGAACATGTTAGCTTTGGCATTTTGCCGGAAGAGGCCGTTGACTATAATTCTGTTTTAAAACTGCACTTGATGCCGTATATCAAATTGTTTCGACGGTATGCGCCGCTCACTTCAATCCGACGGTATCGACCGCTTACCTCAAGCCGTCCATCCATCCCGGTGGGACCTTCGGCTGACGTGAGGGCCGCGCCGGTTCCCGAGACGTGAGCGAGATGGTCCTCGCCAAGAAGTGAGAGACGGAGCGCGGCTTTAGGCGCCGCGAGTACTGGGTGACGCCGACGGCGCTTTAGCTAGTCTGGACCTTCCGCTTGCGCGTCGCAGCCGCCTTCTTCGCGGCGTCGGAACGGGCGGCAGCCGGACGGGAAGCCGCTGCTGTCCCGCCCAACTTGCCGCCCTTGCGTGACGGTTCCGTGTTCGTCGGTTTGCCTCGTCCGCTGCCACTCTTTTTGCCGCCACCCGTCTCCTTGTTCACCGTGGCCCAGGCACGCCGCTCGGCTTCGGATTCCGCGACACCGCGGTGCTCGTAACTTTCCTCGATGTGTTCGGCCTGCCGCTTCTGCTTGTCGGTGTAAGCGGATTTATCACCACGAGGCATGGTTATTCTCCTTCGTCAGTTTACTGGATGCGATTGGGTCCTTTCGGTAGGACATAACTTATATCAAAGTGTTTCGTTGCCGAGCGTCTCCGATCCAACGCGGACGTGTTCGTCCGTAATTGAACCCTGCGGAATACAGGTTCAGTCGATGCACGAGTGCGACACGGTGTGGATCTCGGGCCCGACGAGCCGCCGACGTCCCCGGACAAGCTGCAGGCGTGACCGGCGCAGGTGGGGCAGGCGGGATCATACCAACGCTGGCCTCCTCGGACCGCCGTCCTTTCCGCGGGCTATTCGCGTCCCTGCCGATCGTCCACTACCCCTTTGGGCCTGACCATCCGATTCCGTTATCACTGTTCCAATCGTTATTTTAAGCCACTCTCAGGCCACGGCGTTGACGCGTATTCGATGCCAAGCGGCGGAGAGGTAGCCTTTGAAGTTCCAGACGTCTGCGGCCATGGCGGGCTGCGTCTGTCCAGCCGAATCCCAAGCACGAACGGCGAGTTCGTGATACCCAACGGGTAGATCCAGTGGCGCGTTCCAGAAAGTCCAACTCCAGGGTGCGTCTGGCCTTTGTTCCAGCACCGTTTGGTGCCAGTGAAGGCCGCCGTCTGGGCTTAGGTCCACCCGCTCTATCGTTCGCCCGGTCGCGGCTGCATACCCGCGCACCGTCAGGGGACCCGCCGTTACTTCGGCGCCATCGGCTGGTTCGCAGATGGCGGCGTTCAACGGCAGCTCGTTAATCGTGATACCGGTCGCCCAATCGACCGAGGCGGGTGTCACATTCGGCGGAAACAGCTTGTAGTCGGTCTGCTGCATCGGATTGCGGGATGGAGTATCCTGCACGGTGATTTCGGCGAGCCATTTCGGGCTGCGCACCCCGGCGAAGCCGGGCACGATGACGCGCAATGGAAACCCATGCTCCGGTGCCAGAGGTTCGCCATTCATCTCTAAAGCCAGAAGCACGTCAGGGTCCAGCGCCTTGGTCACCGGGATCGACACGCCATAGGGTCGCCCCTCGACCGTGTCGGCCGCCTCGAAAGCAACGTGCAGAGCTGGATCGGGGTCGGCGTCGGCCGCGCGCAGTAGATCGGCCAGCGAAACTCCGGTCCACGCGGCATTGCCGATCGCTCCGGCCGCCCACGGATCCCCTATGACGGGTCGTAGCCGGTGCAGTTCGGCGCGGCGGTTCCCCGCGCATTGCATCAGCGCGATCACAGTGCGTGGCGCGAATTTGTTTCGCAGTTCACTTACCGACAAATTGAGCCGGTTCGCGACCCTTCCCTGCACGGTGAGCCTATGGGAGTATTCGGATAGAACCGGAACGTCGCCGTGACAGCGCACATAGAAGTCAGACAGTGGCGTGACAAAGTGGGAACGCAACCGGTCGAGTGGCGGCTCAGCATTGAACGGTCTCGTAGAGCGAACGATTGGGTCCTGCATCGAAACCTCCCACGTAGTAACGGTCCTGAGTTCGGATTTCCTTTGCCGCTTCGCCACGAAGAAACCTCGAATCAGTCCTCAGACGGTCCAAATCGGTTGCTATCTGAACGGTGGGCATAAAGGAGAGTTCGATGCGTAAGATTTTTCTAGCCACTGTCGCGCTGGGCGGCCTAACCGCTTTGGTCGCGTCTGGCGCCCGCGCGGCCCCGTCTGCTGCCGGCCTTCGTCTGGTGCAGCCACAGCCGCCGGTGACCAATGTCGACTACTACTGGCACCATCAGCATTATCATCATCGCCATTATGAACATCACCAGTGGCGTTACTATAACTGATCGACCCGCTGAATAATCGCCCGCGCTGAGACCCCCTCAGCGCGGAGGGAACGCAGCGTCATGGCCTTGTCCCGCTTCGCGAGCCGACGGCCCGCTGGGTCGGTGAGGAGGTGATGATGGGCATAGGCGGGCGCCTTCCATCCCATTAGCGTCTGCAGCAGGCGATGCAAGCTGGTTGCCGCTTGCAGATCTTCGCCCCTGGTGACGAGCGTTATACCTTGGAGCGCGTCGTCGTGCGTCACGCACAGATGATAGCTTGCTGGTGCATCTTTTCGCGCCAGCACGACGTCGCCGAATTGCTCTGGGTGACAGGCAATGCGGCCGCCTCCTTCCTCCTGGTACGACAGATCCGGTTGCAGCGCCGCAGCCATATCGAGGCGTAGCGCGAACGGATCGCCGACGGATATCTTGGTCGCCCGTTCCGCTGGTGAAAGCCGCCGGCAGATGCCGGGATACAGCGGTTGTCCGTCAGGTCCGTGCGGAGCTCCGGCCGAGGCGGAGATCTCGCGAGCAATGTCGCCCCTTGTGCAGAAGCACGGATATACAAGGTGTCTTTCGCACAATTCATCCAGTACCGGCTTGGTAATCGGCTAGATGGTCAGATTGAATTCGCGGAGGACCATCCCAATCGAGGCCGAGCCATGTGAGATCCTCAAGGATTGCGGTGGCGAAATGGGGGCGGCAACGGCCGGAATTGATGTCTTCGAGACGTAATAGGAACTGACCGCCAGTCGAGCGAGCGCGCCTCCACGCATTGAGGGCCGAGTAGGCGTGACCCAGATGCAGGTAGCCCGTCGGGCTAGGCGCGAACCGTGTGACAATCATCGCGAATAAGGTCTCTTAGATCATGATCGTTTAGGGTGATCCACATTTCGGAGTTCGATCATAATATAGCTTTTTGTTTGATCGCCTGGTTCACGCCTTCCGACTGGGTCCGCCTCTGGCGATTACGGTCTATTAGCGCAGGAAGGGGAGATGCCATTTATGCCAACGCTCGAAGCTGTTCATTGGGGACCGGCCTCCAAGGCCAAACCGAGACAATTGGTCGTGCTGTGCCACGGGCTGGGGGCTGATGCGTTTGACCTGATCGATCTGGCTCCATCGTGGCAGCATGCGTGTCCCGATGCGCTGTTCGCTTCGGTCCACGCGCCGTTCCAGCACGATTTAGGGTTTGGCCGGCAATGGTGGAGCGTCGCTGACCGATCTCCCGCGGTTATGGAGGCTGGGGCTCGGACAGCTGCCCGCTATTTGCATGGATTTATCGATGCTGAACTGGAGCGGCTCGGATTGCCGCGTGAGGCCTACGCAATGATGGGGTTTAGTCAGGGGGCGATGATTTCGCTGTTCACAGGGCTGCGCCGCCCAGTGGCTCCGCGTGCAATCCTGGCTTTCTCCGGAGCGCTTATCGCCGCGGAATGCTTATCGACCGACGTCGCCAATTGGGCGCCGGTACTAATCGTGCATGGCGAAGCCGACGAGACCGTCCCCGCGTCTCGGTCTCACGATGCAGAGGCGGCGTTGATCACTGCTCAGGTGCCGGTTGAGGCGCATTATATTCCGCGGCTTGGTCATGGTATCGATGACAACGGGATTTCCCTTGGTGCACTGGCGTTGCAGCGCGGATTTTCCTGATCCTGCCGGTGCTTCCCCAACCGTGATGCGCCTCCGAACGGCGGTGCACCGTGGCGCGGGGTAACGTCTCTGCGAAAAGGGTGAAGTCAGCGAAACAATCTTTCGTTGATTACGAGTGATGTGAAACGCAGCGGTGGGTCGCTGGTCCTAGGGGATCATCGCGACAAGTGGTTAACCAAAAACCGGTTAATTGAAACTATTGCATTGCACCATTGGGGTTTTCAAACCCCATGTGCTTGTCGGGATGATCGATATGCCGCTACTCAGCGGCGAACTGGCGATGCAATCGAAGCGGGAGATTTCAACATGGCGCAAGCAGCCGAAGCGAGAAAACGCGGCAAAGCCAAAGACAAGCCGGTGGACCGGGACGCCCTGCTGAAAGCCTATCGCAGCATGCTGCTGATCCGCCGGTTCGAGGAAAAGGCCGGGCAGCTATACGGGATGAGCCTGATCGGCGGTTTCTGCCACCTATATATCGGTCAGGAAGCAGTTGTCGTCGGCGTTCAGTTGGCGCTGAGTGACGGTGACGAGGTCATTACGTCCTATCGCGATCACGGTCATATGCTGGCAACCGGCATGGAGCCGCGCGGCGTGATGGCGGAGTTGACCGGCCGGTCGGGCGGGTATTCGCACGGCAAGGGCGGGTCTATGCACATGTTCAGCAAGGAGAAGAAATTTTTCGGCGGGCACGGCATCGTCGGCGCGCAGGTCAGCCTGGGCACGGGACTCGCATTCAGCAACATGTACCGTGGGAACGATCGCGTCTCGATCACCTACTTTGGCGAGGGCGCGTCAAGCCAGGGCCAGGTGTTCGAGAGTTTCAACCTCGCGGCGCTCTTGAAATTGCCGGTGGTCTTTGTGATCGAGAACAACAAATACGGCATGGGTACTTCGGTCGAGCGGTCTTCGGCGAGCCATGATCTGTCGCAGAATGGCGCGCCGTGGGGCATCCCGGGCGTGCAGGTCGATGGCATGGACGTACTGGCGGTGAAGGACGCGGCGGAGCAGGCGGTGGCGGACTGCCGAGCGGGGAAAGGGCCGTCCTTGCTGGAGGTGAAGACGTATCGCTACCGCGGGCATTCGATGTCCGATCCGGCGAAATACCGGACGCGCGAAGAGGTGCAGATGATGCGCACTCAGCATGACTGCATCGAGAACGCGCGGCACCGTCTGGAAGCGCTGGATGTCGAGGAAAAGGTGTTCAAGTCGATCGATGACGAGGTGAAGGGCATCATCCAGGACGCGGCCGATTTCGCGCAGAGCAGCCCCGAACCGGACGTGTCCGAACTGTACACCGACGTGCTGCTGGAGGGCTGACGATGGCGACTCAAATATTGATGCCGGCGCTGTCGCCCACGATGACTGAGGGCAAGCTCACGCGCTGGTTGAAGGGCGTTGGCGATGACGTGCGCGCAGGTGACGTGATCGCCGAGATTGAGACCGACAAGGCGACAATGGAGGTCGAGGCGGTCGATGAGGGGAAACTGGCGCGTATTCTAGTGGACGAAGGCACCGAGGGAGTGCCGGTGAACACGCCGATCGCGGTGTTGAGCATGAACGGGGAGGATGTGTCCGCCGGGCCAGCACCGAAACCCGAAGCGCCGGCCCAGCCCAAGGTGGCAGCAGAGGCGGCGGATCCGAAGGCGATTGCCGAGCGGGGTGCGAAGGGTCAACGGAAAGAGGCGCTGGAGGCGGCTCCGGCTCCTGAGAAGGACTGGGGTGCGACCAAGCCGACCACCGTGCGTGAGGCGCTGCGCGATGCGATGGCACTGGAGATGCGGCGTGACGGGGACGTTTTCCTGATCGGCGAGGAGGTGGCTCAATATCAGGGCGCCTACAAGATCAGTCAGGGGCTGCTGGACGAGTTTGGCGCCGGCCGGGTGATCGACACGCCGATCACCGAGCATGGGTTTACCGGCCTGTCGGTGGGCGCGGCGTTGAACGGGCTGCGGCCGATCGTCGAGTTTATGACGTTCAACTTCGCCATGCAGGCGATGGACCAGATTATCAACTCGGCGGCGAAGACGCTGTATATGTCAGGGGGGCAGATGGGATGCCCGATCGTTTTCCGCGGGCCGAACGGGGCGGCGTCGCGGGTCGCGGCGCAGCACTCGCAGTGCTATGCGAGTTGGTATGCGCATGTCCCGGGGTTGAAGGTGGTTGCGCCATGGTCCTCTGCTGACGCTAAGGGACTGCTGCGCTCGGCGATCCGTGATCCGAACCCGGTGATCGTGCTGGAGAACGAGATCCTGTACGGGCAAACGTTTGACTGCCCGGTGGACGACGAGTTCATCGTGCCGATCGGCAAGGCGAAGATCGAGCGGGCTGGCTCACACGTGACGATTGTGGCGTTCAGCATCATGGTCGGCGTCGCGATGAAGGCCGCCGACGCTCTGGCTGAGCAGGGGATCGAGGCGGAGGTCATTAATCTGCGGTCGCTGCGACCGTTGGACACCGCGACCATCGTAGAGAGTGTGAAGAAGACCAGCCGGCTGGTGACGGTGGAGGAAGGCTGGCCATTCGCCGGGATCGGCGCAGAGATCGCGATGCAGATTATCGAGCACGCGTTCGATTGGCTGGACGCACCCCCTGTGCGGGTGCATGGGCTGGATGTGCCGCTACCCTATGCGGCTAATCTGGAGAAACTCGCGCTGCCGCAGCCGGACTGGGTGGTGGACGCGGTAAAGAAAATCATCTGACCGGGGGCGTTATTGATGGCGACCAATATATTGATGCCGGCGCTAAGCCCGACGATGACCGAGGGGACGCTTACCCGGTGGTTGAAGAAGGAAGGCGAGGCGATCAAGGCCGGCGACGTGATCGCCGAGATCGAAACCGACAAGGCGACCATGGAGGTCGAGGCGGTCGATGAAGGTGTTCTAGGCAAGATCCTGGTTGAGGATGGCACCGAGAACGTGGCGGTGAATGCGCCGATTGCGGTTCTGGTGGATGAGGGGGAGACGGTTCCGAGCGAGGCACCCGCGGCTGCCTCCCGCGCCGTAAGCCCCCAGCGGCGGCCAAACGGCTGCGCCGGAGCCGGCGGCCGCCAAGCCTGAACCACAGGCGGCGAGGCCGGCACCGCTGGTCAACGGTCAAGCACCGTCCGGCGAACGCATCTTCGCGTCGCCTCTCGCGCGACGGATGGCGAAGCAAGCTGGCATTGATCTGTCCAGCCTGAGGGGCAGCGGGCCCAACGGACGGATTGTGCGGGCCGATATCCAGGCGGCGCAGTCGGCGCGATGCTCCGACGGAGGCCGAGGCGCCCACGGTGCTCCGGCAGCCGAGCCCGCAGCGGCGCCGTTGGGTAAGGCTACGGCGCAGGTGATCGGGGCGCCGCACAAGCTGATGCCGCATTCGACGATGCGGAAGGTGATCGCCAAGCGGCTGTCTGAAATCCACAGCGACGATCCCGCATTTCTACGTGTCGATGGATATCGAGATCGACGCCTTGATCGCGCTGATGGGCCAGTTGAACGGGAAGTCGCCACCGAAGGAAGCGCCGGGAGCGTATCTGATCACCATCAACGACATGGTGATCAAGGCGGCGGCGGCGACACTTCGAAAAGTGCCAGCGGTGAACGCAAGTTGGACCGACGACGGGATGGCTTTCTACGACGACGTCGATATCAGCGTTGCGGTGTCTATCCCGGATGGGTTGATCACGCCGATCATTCGACGTGCGGACGTCAAGGGCCTGGCGACGATCAGCCGCGAGATGAAGGATCTGGCCGGGCGCGCCCGTGCGGGGAAGCTAAAGCCCGAGGAATTCCAGGGCGGCGGGTTCTCGATCTCCAACATGGGGATGTTCGGGGTGTCGTCGTTTACCGCGATCATCAACCCGCCTCAGTCGGCGATCCTGGCGGTGGCGGCCGGGCGGAAGCGGCCGATCGTGAACAAGGATGGCGAACTGGCCGTTGCGACGGTGATGACGTGCACGCTGTCGGTCGATCACCGGGTCGCGGATGGGGCGTTGGGCGCGAACTGGATGCGGGCGTTCAAGCAGGTGGTCGAGGACCCGTTGAGTTTGCTGTTGTAAGGGCATGATTTTCCTTCACGGCCGGCTAGGTCCCGGCCACCCCACGAAGGAGCTAAGGACCTGCCGCAAAACAAGTGCGGCAGGCGAGGCACCGTCGCCCCGAGCCGTCATGGTAGGCGAAGGCCTACCATCCACGGATTTCGCGAGTTTAGGACCGCAAGCCATGGATGGTCGGCCTGTGCCGACCAAGACGTCGCGTAGCGGATGCGTCCTCGGCAACGATTCGGCCATTTCGCAACAGGAGCTAAGGCGCGCCAAGCATGACCCCCGGGCACGACCTCTGCCTCCACCCTGCCGCTCCAGCGGACGTCCCGGAGGTCCTGCGTTTGATCCGTGGGCTAGCGGCGTACGAACGTCTCCTTCACGAGGCCACGGTCACCGAAGCCGACCTGCACGTTGCCTTGTTCGGGCCCCTGCCCCGCATCCATGCGATCCTTGCAGAGGTCGACGGCAGCCCCGTCGGACTTGCACTGTTTTACTACACCTTCAATACCTTCAAGGCGCGACCGAACATCTTTCTGGAAGATCTGTTTGTCGATCCCGCGCACCGAGGTAGCGGCGATCGGTCTGGCGCTGATGCGCCATCTCGCGCAGCGGGCGCTGGCGGAAAACTGCCGCCGTATCGAATGGCGTGTGCTGAACTGGAACCAGCCCGCGATCGACTTCTATGAGCGTATCGGTGCCAAACGCATCGACAGCCTGGCACGCGCGACAACTCGGCGGCGACGCGCTCGTCGCTCTGGCGAAAGGAATTTCCGATGGCTGACCAAGCATTCGATCTTATTGTCCTCGGTGGCGGCCCCGGCGGTTATGTAGCGGCAATCCGAGCGGCTCAGCTCGGGATGAAGGCGGCGGTGGTGGAACGCGAGAATCTAGGGGGCATCTGCCTGAACTGGGGCTGCATACCGACAAAGGCGCTGCTGCGTACCAGCGAGATTAATCATCTGTTGCACCATCTGCCGGATTTCGGGTTCGCGGCGGTCTCGCCGAAGTTCGATATTGATAAGGTCGTGAAGCGGTCTCGCGCGGTCGCGAAACAACTATCTTCCGGCGTGGCGCATTTACTGCGCAAGAACAAGGTTTCGGTATTTGATGGCGCGGGGACACTGGCCGGCAAACAAACCGTTTCGGTTACCAAGGACGGCAAGGACGTCGCCACTCTAAAAGCGCCGCACATTATCCTTGCGACTGGCGCGCGTGCGCGGCAGCTTCCGGGGATGGAGGCGGACGGCAAGCTGATCTGGTCCTACCGCGAAGCGATGGTGCCGACCAAATTTCCCAAGTCGTTGTTGGTCATTGGATCGGGGGCGATTGGTATCGAGTTCGCCAGTTTCTATCTGAATATGGGCGCGCAGGTGACGGTGGTTGAAGTACTGCCCAGAATTCTTCCTGTCGAGGACGAGGAGATCTCGGTTTTCGCGCATAAGGCGTTCGAGAAGCAGGGCATGAAGATCCTAGTCAATGCGGCAGTAAAAGGTGCCAAGAAAGGCGATGACAAGGTGACGGTGACAGTCGAGGCCGGCGGCAAGAGCCAGGACATTACCGTGGATCGGGTGATTTCGGCGGCCGGTATCGTCGGCAATGTCGAGGGCCTCGGACTGGATGGCACTGGCGTGAAGGTTGATCGCACTCATGTGGTGATCGACGAATACTGCAGGACCGGCGAACCGGGTGTCTATGCTATCGGCGACCTTGTCGGGCCGCCGTGGCTGGCGCACAAGGCTAGTCATGAAGGCGTGATGTGTGTCGAGAAGATCGCGGGCTTAAACAATGTGCATCCGATGGATGTGCTCAACGTCCCCGGATGTACCTATTGCCGGCCCCAGGTTGCCTCCGTTGGACTGACGGAGGCCAAAGCCAAGGAACAGGGTCATGAGGTGAAGGTCGGGCACTTTCCGTTTATCGGCAACGGGAAGGCTATCGCGATGGGCGAGCCCGAGGGCATGGTCAAGACGATATTCGACGCAAAGACCGGAGAAATGCTCGGTGCCCATATGGTCGGCGCCGAGGTGACCGAAATGATCCAGGGCTACACCATTGCCAGGACCTTGGAGACGACGGAAGCCGAACTGATAGAGACGGTGTTCCCGCATCCTACGATCAGCGAGACGATGCACGAGGCTGTGCTGGACGCGTACAAGCGGGTCATCCATTTCTGAGGGCACGCTGCCAGCTGACGCAGCATCCAGTCCGGCTCCATGGCGCTCGGGCAGATGCTCGGTTGCCCACTTCGTTGCGGCCTGCACCGATTCCTCATTGAGCAAGGGATCATCACAGATGGCACTCGAGCGAACTCTGAAAGCAGTGCGTGAAAAAAAGGGTTAAGCCGGCCGCCTTCGCGAAGAGGTCGAGGCGTTCACAACCACTAGATTGAAGATAAATGGAACGCCTCGAGCCCAAGGGGAAGGCACAGCAACTGGGGACCGCTCGAGATGTCCCCTCGTGGCAATAAATCCCGCTGATGGGGTGAAACCCGGTATACAGTGAGTTCCAAGGCCAATTCGATGGCCGTCGGCTGAGAGTCCATCCACGGCCGGATCAAGCCTGGCCGTGACAGTGATGGCACAATGGCCGAGCGACAATATATAGGAATACTATATACGGGCGCCACAAACCGCATGGTTTATATAGTGGCGCTGACCTATCTTCCGGCCTGCTGAACAATTATCCGGCTGGCTGCCAAGCAGCAGGCCGAGGAGTCTTCGCCATGCTTGATCTGATCTTCGTCGCGACCGGCGCGGCCTTCCTGTACTTCTGCGTCTTATACGCTTTTGCCTGCGATCGTCTGTAGGAGCCGGCCAATGCTGCTGGATTATGTCTTGGGTGGCCTCGTGACCGTGTTCCTTCTGGCTTACCTAGTCGTCGCGCTGCTTAAGCCCGAACGCTTCTAGGCCGGCCTCTTTCGCGGAAAGTAAATCATGACCGTCAATGGATGGCTGCAGGTCGCCCTGTACTGCGTCCTGCTCGTGCTCCTCACCAAACCGTTGGGGGGCTATATGACGCGCGTCTTCGCCGGCGAGCGAACCCTTCTGTCCCCGGTGTTGAGACCCTTGGAACGGGGCCTCTATCGTGTTTCGGGCGTCGATGAGACGCAGGAACAGCATTGGGTCATTTACGCGATCGCAATGCTCGCGTTCACGTTTGCTGGCTTCGCCGTGCTATACGCTCTACAGCGACTGCAAGCTGTTCTGCCGTTCAACCCACAGAAACTCGACGAAGTGTCGCCGGACCTAGCGTTCAACACCTCCGTCAGTTTCATAACGAATACGAACTGGCAATCTTATACGCCGGAAACCACCATGAGCTACCTGGTGGAGATGGCCGGGCTCACCGTGCACAACTTCCTCAGCGCCGCGACTGGCATCGCCCTGGCGCTGGCGCTGATCCGCGGGTTCTCGCGGCGGTCGGCCAAAAGCGTCGGCAATTTCTGGGTCGATTTGACCCGTTGCACGTTGTACCTGCTGCTGCCGATCTGCGTCGTGGTCGGCTTGATCATGGTCTGGCAAGGCGTGCCACAGAACCTATCCGCATATACGGATGTCACCACGCTCGAAGGTGGCAAGCAGCTCATCGCGCAGGGTCCGGTCGCTTCCCAAGAGGTGATCAAGATGCTAGGGACGAATGGCGGTGGATTCTTCAACGCCAACTCGGCGCATCCGTTCGAAAATCCGACGGCGCTCACCAACTTTATCCAGATCTTGCTGATATTTTCGATCGGCGCAGCGTTGACAAATGTGTTCGGCCGCATGGTGGGTGATCAACGCCAGGGCTGGGCAATTTTCGCGGTGATGGGCGTGCTGTTCCTGGCCGGAACCGCAGTGACCTATTCGTCCGAAGCGGCCGGCAACCCGCTGTTCGCGCATCTGCCGGTCGATCAGACCGCCAGCGCGCTGCAATCCGGCGGCAACATGGAGGGCAAGGAGGTCCGATTCGGCATCGCCAACTCGGCGCTGTTCACAACGATAACCACCGATGCCTCCTGCGGTGCCGTCAATAACACACACGACAGCCTGACGCCGCTGGCCGGCATGGTGCCGATGGTCAACATCATGTTGGGCGAGATCATCTTTGGCGGTGTCGGCTCTGGACTTTACGGGATGCTGCTGTTCGTCATCGTGGCGATGTTCGTCGCCGGGCTGATGGTTGGCCGCACGCCTGAATACCTGGGCAAGAAGCTGGAGGCGAAGGAGGTCAAGATGGCCATGCTGGGCATTCTGATCCTTCCGCTGTCGTATGTTGGGCTTCACCGCGTTGGCGGTGGTGATCAAGCCGGGCCTGACTGCGCTGTCGAACGCTGGGCCGCATGGCTTCTCGGAGGCGCTGTATGCCTACGTCTCGGCGACCGGCAACAACGGCAGTGCCTTTGCCGGATTGTCCGCCAACACGCCGTTCTGGAACTCGACGCTGGGCTTGGCGATGTTCATTGGCCGCTTCCTGATGATCATCCCGATGCTCGCTATCGCCGGTTCGCTGGCGGCGAAGAAGATCGTGCCAACATCCGCCGGCACTTTTCCCGACCGATGGTGGACTGTTCGTCGGCCTGGTTGTCGGGGTGATCCTGATCACCGGCGGACTGATCTTCCTGCCCTCACTCGCTCTTGGGCCGATCGTCGAGCACCTCTCGATGCATGCCGGCACCACTTACTAAGGCACCGAAGATGGAAACCAGATCCCGCTCGCGGACGCGAAATCCAGCATGCTGGACACGTCGATCCTTTTGCCGGCCGTTGGCCAGGCATTTCAGAAGCTCGACCCGAGGCTGATGATCCGCAGTCCGGTGATGTTCGTGGTGGAGGTCGTCGCGACCCTGACCACGATCATCTTTCTGCGCGATCTTGTGACGGGCGGAGCCCATCTCAGCTTCACCTTCCAGATCATCCTATGGCTTTGGATTACCGTGCTGTTCGCCAACTTCGCCGAAGCGGTGGCCGAGGGCCGGGGCAAGGCGCAGGCCGCCTCGCTGCGGCGCGCGCGGACCGACACGATGGCAAACCGGGTCACCGCGACGGGAACGGAAACCGTCCCGGCGCCGGAGCTTCGCCAGAACGACATCGTCCTGGTCGCCGCCGGCGAATTGATCCCGAGCGACGGCGAGGTGATCGAGGGCATTGCCTCGATTGATGAATTCGGCGATCACGGGGAATCCGCGCCGGTGATCCGCGAAAGCGGCGGCGACCGGTCAGCGGTGACGGGCGGCACGCGGGTGCTGTCGGACTGGATCAAGGTCCGGATAACAGCCGCCCAAGGGCTCGACGTTCCTGGACCGGATGATTGCGCTGGTGGAGGGGGCGGAACGGCAGAAGACGCCGAACGAGATCGCGTTGAATATCTTGCTGGCCGGCCTGACCATCATCTTTGTCTTCGCCGTCGCGACGATACCGAGTTTCGCGACCTATGCCGGTGGGTCGATTTCGGTGGTTATCCTGGTGGCGCTGTTCATCGCGCTGATCCCCACCACGATCGGCGCGCTGTTGTCGGCGATCGGGATCGCGGGGATGGACCGGTTGGTGCGGTTCAATGTCCTGGCGATGTCGGGACGAGCGGTCGAGGCGGCCGGCGATGTCGATACGCTGCTGCTGGACAAGACCGGCACGATCACGCTGGGCAATCGGCAGGCGACCGAATTCATGCCGCTTACCGGCGTCACCCCGCGGGAATTGGCGGACGCGGCGCAATTGTCGTCGCTGCCTGACGAAACCCCGGAGGGCCGCTCGATCGTCGTGCTGGCGAAGGAGAAATACGACATCCGCGGTCGCGACATGGCGCCGATGGGTGCGCGTTTCGTGCCGTTCACCGCGCAGACCCGGCTGTCGGGAATTGATTTCGATCATTCGTCCATCCGCAAGGGTGCGGTGGATGCGGTGCTCGACTGGGTACGCGGTCCGAAGGGCGTCGACGGCGGCGGCGGGGTGACCACCGCGGTTCGTCCGGACACGGCGGTCAAGGAACTGACCACAATCGCCGAGACGGTCGCCAAGGCGGGCGGCACGCCGTTGGCGGTGGCGAAAGACGGCAAGCTGCTGGGTATCATCTACCTGAAGGACATTGTTAAGGGGGGCATTCGCGAGCGCTTTTCCGAATTGCGCCGCATGGGCATCCGCACGGTGATGATAACCGGGGATAATCCGCTGACCGCCGCCGCGATCGCGGCCGAGGCCGGGGTGGACGATTTCCTCGCGCAGGCGACGCCCGAGGCAAAGCTGAAGCTGATCCGCGACGAGCAGGCACAGGGCAAGTTGGTGGCGATGTGCGGGGATGGGACGAACGACGCCCCTGCCCTTGCCCAGGCCGACGTCGGCGTGGCGATGAACACCGGCACCATGGCGGCGCGCGAGGCCGGCAACATGGTCGATCTCGACAGCGACCCCACGAAACTGATCGAGATCGTGGAGATCGGCAAGCAGTTGCTGATGACCCGAGGCGCGCTGACCACGTTCTCGATCGCCAACGACGTGGCGAAGTACTTCGCGATGATCCCGGCGATGTTCATTGCGTTCTATCCGCAGCTTCAGGCGCTGAACATCATGCACCTGGGCAACCCGCAGAGCGCGATCCTGTCGGCGATCATCTTCAATGCGCTGATCATCGTGGCGCTTATACCGCTGGCGTTGCGCGGAATCCCCTATCGGCCGATCGGCGCTGCCGCGCTCCTGCGGCGCAACCTGCTGATCTACGGGCTGGGCGGAATTGTTGCGCCCTTCGTCGGGATCAAGCTGATTGACATGGTGGTCACCGCGGTGGGGTTGGCGTGACGCGCGCTGCCCCTTCACCCACGGCCACAAGATAGAGGATTCACTACAATGCTCCAACAGATCCGTCCCGCCATCGTGATGATCGTCTGCATGACGATCCTGACGGGCCTCGTTTACCCACTCGCGATGACCGGCATCGCACAGGCCATTTTCCCGCACCAGGCGAATGGCAGCCTGATCGAGCGCGACGGCAAGGTGGTCGGCTCCGCGCTGATCGGCCAGAACTTCACCGGCGAGACGTATTTCCACGGCCGCCCGTCGGCGACCACGGACACCGATCCGAACGACGCGACCAAGACCGTCCCCGCGCCGTACAACGCCGCCAACTCGGGCGGATCGAACCTTGGCCCGACTTCGAAGGCGCTGCTGGACCGGGTTACCGCGGATGCCGGCAAGCAGGCCGCCGAGAACCCCGGCACCCCCATTCCGATGGATCTCGTGACGACATCGGCAAGTGGGCTTGATCCCGACATCTCGCCGGCCGCCGCGCTGTTTCAGGTTCCCCGCGTCGCCAAGGCGCGCAACATGCCGGAGGTGAAAGTCCAGCAGCTGGTGCAGGATCATACCGCCGGGCGCGTTGCTGGCATCCTCGGCGAGCCCCATGTAAATGTGCTCGAGCTGAATCTGGCTCTGGACGCTTTGGGCCACTCCTGATGCGCCGGGCCTGAACGGATGCCGACATGGGTGACAGCGCGCAATCCGACCGACGCCCCTCACCTGACGCGCTGCTGCGGGAGGCGCAGAAGTCGCAGCGCGGGCGGCTGAAGATCTTCCTAGGGGCTGCACCGGGCGTCGGCAAGACCTATGAGATGCTTTCCGCCGCGCAGGCGCGGCTGCGGGAAAAGGTCGATGCCGTGGTCGGCGTGGTTGAAACGCACGGCCGAGCGGAAACCGAGGCACTGACCACTGGGTTGGAGATCATTCCACGCCGGACGATCGAGTATCGGGGGCGAACGCTGACCGAGATGGACCTGGATGCGATCCTCGCCCGGCGTCCGCAACTGGTGCTGGTTGATGAGCTGGCCCACACAAATGCACCCGGCAGCCGCCATCCCAAGCGCTATCTGGACGTCGAGGAACTGCGCGCGGCCGGGATCGATGTCTATACCACGCTGAATATCCAGCACGTCGAAAGCCTGAACGATGTGGTGGCGCAGATCACCCGTATCCGCGTCCGGGAAACCGTACCGGACTCGGTGATCGAACGGGCCGACGATATCGAATTGATCGATTTGACCCCGGAAGACCTGATCCAGCGACTGAAGGAGGGCAAGGTCTACGTCCCGGCGCAGGCTGAGCGGGCGGTGCGGCATTATTTCCAGCCCGGCAACCTGACGGCTCTGCGCGAGCTGGCGCTGCGGCGCACCGCACAGCGGGTGGACAACCAGATGGTTGACTACATGCGCAGCCACGCCATTGACGGTCCCTGGCCGGCCGGTGAGCGTGTGCTGGTCTGTATCCAGGCCGGCAGCAAGGCCTCAGCGACAGTGCGGCATGCCAAGCGGCTGGCGGATCAGCTTCGTGCGCCATGGACAGCGATCAACGTCGAAACCGCCCGGTCGAGCGGGACGGCGCCGGAACAGGACAGCGTGGTGGCAGCACTGCGTCTGGCGCAGCGGCTGGGAGCGGAGCCAGTGCTGATCCCGGGTCAGGACGTGGCAGATTTGGTGATCGACTATGCGCGCGCCAACAATGTCACGCATCTGATTGTCGGGAAGTCTGATCGGCCGCCGTGGCGGCAGTTCCTGACGGGATCGATCACGCAACGCCTGATCAAGCGCGCCGGCGGGATCAATATCCATGTGATCGAGGTGCCGGCCGAAAACACCGACGGCACACCCTCCCCGCCGGTACCGGCAGTGGAACCTCAGGCGTTCGATCCGCGACCTTACGTCATTGCCGCCCTGCTGGTGGGAGTGGCGATTCCGGTGGCCATCGGGCTGCACGAGTTTCTGGGCATCACCAACGTGGCGCTGGTGTTCCTGACGGCGATCCTGATCGGCGCGGTGCTGTACGGCCTGTGGCCATCGGTGTTCGCCTGCTTCCTCGCCACGCTGGCGTACAACTTCTTTTTCCTGCCGCCACTTTATACCTTTACCATCGCTGATCCGGAAAACGTCGTCGCGCTGTTCTTCTTCACAGTAGTCGCGGTCATCGCCAGTAATCTGGCGGCTCGAGTGCGCGGGCAGGCACTTTCCGCCCGGTTGCGCGCACGTCAGACCGACGATCTGTATCAGTTCAGCCGCAAGCTGGCGGCCGCGGTGACGCTGGACGATCTACTGTGGGCGACGGCGCACCAGATCGCGCTGATGCTGAAAGTCCGTGTTGTGCTGCTGCTGCCCGAGGCGGACAAGGATCACGGCTCCATCTCGGTGCGCGCCGGCTTCCCGCCGGAGGATATGCTGGACGAGGCGGACCTCGCGGCTGCCAAGTGGTCCTGGGAGAAGAACCGTATTGCCGGCCGCGGATCGGACACGCTGCCCGGCGGCAAATGGTTGTTCCAGCCGCTGCGCACCGGTCGAGGGCCGCTGGGTGTGGTCGGTATCATTCGCGATGAACCCGGACCGTTGCTGACGCCCGACCAGCAGCGATTGCTGGATGCGTTGGCGGATCAGGCGGCGCTGGCGATCGAACGGGTCAACCTCGCCCGCGACCTGCACCGGGCGAGGCTGCAGGTGGAGACCGATCGGCTTCGGTCCGCCTTGCTGACGTCGATTTCGCATGATCTGCGGACGCCGCTGGCCTCCATTCTGGGATCGGCGACAAGCCTGCGGTCGCAGGACGCCATCCTCGATGGGCCAACCAAGGAAGCGCTGCTCGGCACCATCATTGAGGAATCGGATCGGTTGAACCGGTTTATCGGCAACCTGCTGGACATGACCCGGCTGGAGTCTGGAGCGCTGAAGCCTCGCACGGGCCTTAACGAATTGTCTGAAGTGATCGGGTCGGCCTTGCAGCGGGGCTCAAAGATTCTGTCGGGGCACCGGATCAAGGTCAACCTGCCGCCGGACCTGCCGATGCTGGCCTTAGATGTGGTGCTGTTCGAGCAAGTGCTGTTCAACCTGCTGGACAACGCCGCCAAACATGCCCCCATCGGCAGCGAAATTTCTATCGACGCCAGCCGCCACGGCGATACCGTCACGCTGCGCATCATGGATGAGGGCGAAGGCATCCCCGCCGCCGATGCCGATCGTATCTTCGAAAAATTCTACAGGTCCGGCGGGGCCGATCGCAGGCGTGCGGGAACGGGACTTGGCCTCGCGATTTGCCGCGGGTTCGTGGAGGCTATGGATGGAACGATAACCGCCATTAACCGCCTCGACCGGCGCGGTGCCATGTTTGTCATTACCTTGCCGGTCCCCGTCAATGCGCTGCTGCCCGAAGAGGAAGCTCTGCCATGAGTACCGGAGCAGGACCCTTGCGGGTTCTGGTGGTGGACGACGAACCGGCAATTCGGCGATTCCTGCGCGCCGGGCTGTCCAGCCAGGGCTATCTGGTCAGCGAGCTGGAAGAAGGCCTGCCGGCGGTCGATGTCGCTCGGCGCAAGGGTACCGATCTGATCGTGCTGGACCTTGGATTGCCTGACATCGACGGCACCGAGGTGATCGGGCGCATTCGGACCAGTGGTTCTTCGGTGCCGATCATCGTTCTGTCCAGCCGGAGCGACGAGGCAGCGAAAGTCGATGCGCTCGACTTGGGGGCCGATGATTTTGTCACCAAGCCGTTCGGTATCGATGAATTGCTTGCGCGGATCAGGGCGGCGCAGCGTCACCGCTTACAGCGGGAGGGCGAGACCCCGATCTTCCGCAGCGGCGATCTGACGGTCGATCTGGTGCGCCGGATCGTAACAGTGCGCGGTGAGGAAGTGAAATTCTCGCCGCGTGAATATGGGGTTTTGCGACTGCTGGTGCAGCACGCGGGCAAGGTGCTGACGCATAAGATGATCCTGCGGGAGGTCTGGGGAACCGAAACCGACGTGCAGTACCTGCGCATCTACGTACGCGCCCTGCGCCAAAAGATTGAGGCCGATCCAGAACGGCCGGTTCATATCCTGACGGAGACGGGTGTAGGGTATCGGTTGCGGATCAACGACCGGGATTCCTGAACGGGATGGAAATCTCCGACTTTCTGACGCCTGATCGGGTGCTTCTGGATGTCCGGCCGCGCGACAAGACTCACCTGATCAACGAGATCGCCCGCGCACTGGGGCGATTGGTGCCGGGGTTGACCCCCGAAGCGGTACAGGCCGCGCTGGCGGCCCGAGAACAGCTTGGCTCTACCGGCCTGGGTGCTGGCTTCGCGCTGCCTCATGCTCGGGTTGAGGGACTGAACGCCTACGTGGGGTTGTTCGTGCGGCTGGCGAAGCCGATCGACTTCGAAGCCATCGATGGCAAGCCGGTGACGCTGGTGTTCGTGCTGCTGATCCCTTTCGAGACCACGATACCGCCCGTAGCGGCCCTGGCGGCGATCTCCCGCAAATTCCGTGATGCCGATCTCGTAACGAGTCTGCGACGGGCGAAGACGCACGTTGAGGCCTATAGTTTTCTGACAAACAGTTAATATCGCGCCGCACCATCTTGTGAGGCGTCTGTCGCCGTGCCGTGCCCACCTACCGCTGGAAATTGACCGAGGTGGGCTATGGAAGGATCGATCTCCCGGCGCGGGGTGATGGTGGGGGCGGCAGGCGGCGTCGCTTTGGCGACGGTCGCTCGAGCCGATGACAGCTCGCCTTCCCCAGTCGTTCGTCCGGGCACGGCTATATCTGTTGTGCTGCGGGTGAATGGCGAGACACTGAAACTGGTGGTCGATCAGCGAACGTCGCTGCTGGACGCGTTGCGGGAATACGCGGGTTTGACCGGGACCAAGAAGGGCTGCGACCGCGGCGCCTGTGGAGCCTGTACGGTGCATCTGGATGGGCGGCGGATAGTATCGTGCCTGACGTTGGCGGCACGATGCCAGGGTAAGGAGATCGTCACGATCGAGGGCCTGGGGTCCCACAACGATCTCCATCCGGTGCAGGCGGCGTTCGTCGAACATGACGCCCTGCAATGCGGCTACTGTACGCCCGGTCAAATCATGTCTGCGGCAGGCTTGATCAAGGAAGGGCACGCCGGCAGCGATTCGGAAATCCGCGAATGGATGAGCGGCAATATCTGCCGCTGCGGTGCCTATCCCAACATTGTCGCCGCGGTGCGCCAAGCCGCGCGGGAGGGCTGAGCCATGCAGGCATTTACCCTGACGCAACCTCGGGACATCCACGCGGCGATCGCCGCGGCGGCCCAGGCTGGGAGCAAGTATATCGCAGGCGGCACGGATTTGTTGCAGCTCGCGAAGGACAATGTGGAGACGCCGGACCGACTGGTTGACCTTGAGGTGCTGAACGCCTCGAGAATCCACGCCGGCGGTGATGGCTTGCGGCTGGAGCCCTTGGCGCGGATGAGTGATGTTGCCGCGCATCCCGAGGTGGTGGCGCGGTGGCCGGTCCTGTCGCAGGCGCTGCTGGCATCGGCATCACCTCAGGTGCGCAACATGGCAACGATGGGTGGGAACTTGTTGCAGCGCACGCGGTGCGGGTATTTCCGTGACACCGGTTTCGCGTGCAACAAGCGCGCGCCCGGGTCCGGCTGTCCCGCGATCAACGGTGAAAACCGGATGCACGCTATTTTGGGCGGCAGCGACCAGTGCATCGCGACCTATGCCGGCGACATGGCGGTCGCGCTGATCGTTCTGGACGCGGAGCTGGAACTGATTGGGCCGAACGGCAAGCGGACAGTTCCGATCGGCGACTTTCACCGGGTCCCCGGCGACACTCCTCATATCGAGACGGTGCTTTCGCCTGGCGAGATGATCACCGGAATCGACATTCCGGCCTCGGCGGCGGCCAAGCGGTCCTACTATCTGAAAGTCCGCGACCGGGCGAGTTTCGAATTCGCTCTTGTGTCCGCCGCAGTGGCGTTGGACCTCGATGGCGAGAGGATCCGAGCTGTCCGAGTGGCGGCCGGAGGGGTGGGCACGAAGCCTTGGCGATTGCCTGAAGTGGAAGCCGCGCTGACCGGCAAGCAGGCCGATCCCGCGACGCTGAAAGCCGCGGCCGAGCTGGCGGGCGCGGGTGCGAAACCGGCCGGTATGAACGCGTTTAAGCAGGTGCTGCTCCGGCGCACCGTGCTGCGTGCCCTGCAAACCGTCTCGGCCTGAAGGAGAGCGAGCATCATGGCCATGATCGGCAAACCCATCGACCGCATCGACGCCCATCTTAAAGTTACCGGCGCTGCCAAATACGCGGCGGAGTTCAACGTGCCGAACGCGGTGCATGCAGTGCTGGTGCAAAGCACCATCCCGGCGGGAACCATCACCGGATTCGACCTGAAAGAGGCCGAAGGCATGCCGGGTGTGCTGGCGATCATCACCCCCGACAATGCCGGCAAGCTGTCGCACCCGGAAAAGGTCCCGCAAGCCGTCGCGGGACCGTTGCTGCAAAACAAGGATATCCTGTTCAACGGACAACATGTCGCCGTGGTCGTCGCGGAGACACTGGAGCAGGCGCAGGCGGCCGCCTCAGCGATTCGCGTCACCTATTCCCGGGGTGAGGCCACAACGTCGATGGATGCGATGCTTGGGCAGGCATACGCGCCGAAGCATTTTCGAAACGGTCAGCGGCAGCCGGATTCCAAACGCGGTGATCCCGATGTCGCCTTCGACGGTGGCGCAGTGAAACTGGACACCACCTACATTACGCCGATCGAACACCATAATCCGATGGAGCCGCATGCGACGATCGCGAAATGGGACGGCGACAAACTGACGGTTTGGACCACGACACAGGGGATCGGCGGGGCTCAGGCGTCCTTGGCCGGGCAGTTCGGCATCGACAAGGCCGATGTGCGGGTGATCTGTCCATACTTGGGCGCCGGCTTCGGATCGAAGGGCAACACCTGGCCACCCGCGACCTTGGCCGCTCTGGCGGCTCGGCAAGTAAAGCGTCCGGTCAAGTTGGTTGTGTCCCGAGCGCAGATGTACACGTCGAACGGCTATCGGCCGAGGACGGTGCAGAAATTGAAGGTGGCCGCGGAGGCTAATGGGTCGTTGGTCGCGCTCCGGCACGATGGTTTTACTTCGATGTCGCAGCCCTCGTTGGGGGAGTTCGCCGAACCGGTCGCACTGGCAACGGAAATGCTGTACGCGTGCCCGAATGTCGCGGTAACCCACCGGCTGGTGGCGCTGAACGCGGCTTTGCCGACGTATATGCGGGCGCCGGGCGAGGCGTCCGGCGTGTTCGCCCTTGAGTCGGCGATGGATGAAATGGCCGTCGCGCTGAAGATGGATCCGATCGAGTTCCGTCTGCGCAACTATGCCGAGACGGACCCGCACGAGAACAAGCCATTTGCCAGCAAAGCGCTCCGAGCGTGCTATGAGCAAGGGGCGAAGGCATTCGGGTGGGAGAAGCGATCAGCCGAACCGCGCTCCATGCGCGACGGGAACACGCTGATTGGATGGGGCGTTGCCACGAGCACTTATCCGACGAACCGACTGCCGTCCGCGGTGAAGGTGCGCATGGATGGTGCAGGCAATGTGGTTGTTCAGTGCGGCACTCAGGATATCGGCACCGGC
This sequence comes from uncultured Alphaproteobacteria bacterium, assembly GCA_963819345.1. Lineage (GTDB taxonomy): Bacteria > Pseudomonadota > Alphaproteobacteria > Acetobacterales > Acetobacteraceae > Rhodopila. The sequence goes on along the minus strand of CAWFVX010000002.1, from coordinate 442,275 downwards.
ACGTACACGGTGATGACGCAGGTGGCGTCCGATGCCCTGGGCATCCCGGTGCACCGGATCCGATTTGAGCTTGGCGATTCGAACTTGCCGGCAGCTCCCGTTTCCGGGGGGTCGATGACCGTTGCAAGTGTGGCACCGAGCGTGCAGGCGGCGTGTGGGGCGCTGGTGGATAAGATCAAGGATTTCGCTCTGGCGGATCAGAACTCCGGATGGCAGGGGCAATCCCGCGTTACGCTGCAGGTGCGGGACGGAATGGTTGTGGGCCCGGATCGACAAGTGCCAATCTCGGCGCTGGTGGAGCGCGACGGCCGTCGGTTTATCGAAGCAGAGGCGAAGACTCAATCGGGCGAGGAGAAGCAGAAATTCTCGATGCACGCATTCGGCGCCCAGTTTGCAGAAGTGCGGGTTGATCCCGATCTTGGCACGATCCGTGTCAGCCGCTTTGTCGGGGCGTTCGACGCGGGGAATCTGCTGAACGCGAAGACAGCCCGTAGCCAGTTGATCGGCGGTATTACTTACGGGATCGGCATGGCTCTACTGGAGGAGATTTTGGTGGATGGCGAAACCGGGCGTATCGTCAATTCCAACGTCGCTGAATACCTGATGCCGGTAAATGCAGATGTGCCTGAGATTGAGACCATCGTTATGCAAAACGACGACAAGAACTCCAATCCGCTCGGAGCGAAGGGTATTGGGGAATTACCCATGGTAGGGGTAGCGGCGGCGATTGCGAACGCAGTGTATCACGCGACGGGTGTGCGTGTGCGCAAGGTGCCGATCAGGATCGAGGATATTCTGGCGTAGAGCTAACGACGCGGCCTCGCCTGGTGATAAGCGGGCGGGGCCAGACATAAAGCTGCAGTCATCCCGAATAAGTAAAGCTTGGCATTGCATTAAGGGCATCTTTGTTGGCCCCGGGTATGCTGATCTTGGTGGTATCCTTGTCCATGTCGAGATGAAGCTGATCGTATGGGATAGCGACCAGCTTATTGCCTATTCCCAGGAAGCCGCCCACCGATATAACGGCTATGACGATCCGGTTGCCGTCCTTCATGATCAGATCGTCAACTGTACCCACCTTCTCGTTTTGATCGTTATACACGGTCGAGCCAATCAGTTTGCTGATGCGCGCGCCGCCCTGCAGCTTCACGGTCGCCACCGTCAAGTCCGGGCTTGCCGGAGCGCCGGACGGATTCGGTGTGGCGACTGCGGCGGGCTGCGCGTTCTGGTCGGGCGATTGTTGGGCAAGCACTGGACCGGTGGCTATGGCCAGCGACACCACGCCGAGAAAAGCGGAGCGGATCATTTTGGAGTTCCTCAGGATTAGCGGATTAGCGTTTTTGTCGCGGCTTTGACGGGTCCTCGATCAGGCACGTCCGTTCGGCGTCTTGCCCGATTTACCACGTTTCTGTAGCGGCCGAGGCGGGCCTCCGCCCCGGCCATTTGAGAAAAAAGTTAGACGCCAGTGCGTTCGGTTGTCGGACGCGAGGCCGCTGTGCCGGTTTCGTGGCCGTCGCGTGAAACCTCGACGTCCTCGTGGCGTACCGTGTCGCGGACCGTTTCCACCCGATCGGCCACCGCCTTGTTGACGACCACCTCTTCCTTGACCCTTGCCGTCTTTCCGACCACCGCTTCCTCCTCGGTTTCGGTGACTTCGACCGTGCGGTCGGTGAAGTCCGGATCAACAACTTTGGCGCCGGCTTCGACAGGACGGCGCTCGACAGAGACGCGTTCGGAACGCAGAGATACTGCCTCCTCAACCGGTGTTTCAACAACAAACCGCCGCACGCGCGTTGTGCCTCGGTTCACCAGCCGTTTGCCTACATTAAGCTGTTCTTCAGAGAGCTGAAGGACTTCCTCGCCGCCCTGACGCATACCGGTGTCCCGAAGGGCTTCGCCACTGCGGGCCAAACTGGCATCCCGGTCCGACGGCATAGTTGAAGAGGCAGGCACCGCCGTTGCCGTGGAGCGACCGGCGGACAATCCGTACGAGGAAGCCCGCTCGTCCAGGTCGATCGGGTTGTGTCGCTCGAGAATGTCCATCACCTGGTTGAGGTGCTCCTCGGGCGCCTTTACCGTGATAACAGTTGAGCCGCTCGCAAGGCTGCGATCATAGACGGCTGTGTCGTGTTCATACTCGGGCTCACCACCGAACAAACTCGCCCAAAAGCCCTTTTCATGAACCGGGGCAGTGGTCGTGGTTTCCGAAACCCCGCTCGAGGCGTGCTGGCTGATAGCACTTGATGGAACACCCGCCGCCTCTAACGCCTCAACGGCTCGGGCCGCATGTTCGGCGGTGTCATATACAGCAATGATCGATTCGTTTGTCATCAGTATCCATCCGTTGAAGGTTGTAGATTTGAGTCATCTGCACGAACTAAGAGGGTGCCCCGCTCTTCGTCTCGGCAGGATCAGCCCGTTCGATGACTGCTTGCTGATCACGGAGCGTTACAGTCTCGCGGTGCCGCTCCGTCGTCCGCACACGCCGCAGACGTATTTCTTCCTTTAGAACCAGTCGCCGTTCGACTACGACAATCTCTTCGACAACTGGGATCACCGTTGTATCGCCTTCCTCCCGTACGGGCGGAATGGCGTCGATTGGCCGTCCGATCGCGACATGCTCGATATCGACCGTTTCGTGCATGACAGGTTCGTCGATTAGCTGGTCACGACTACTGGTATGAAAATGTACCCGAACATCGCGTTTGACTTCTCGACGTTCGATCGAAAGGTCCTCGACATGCAAAGGAATTGTGATTTTGGTAGAATCTGAAGATGAAACAGGCGTCATAATATCAGGAAAGACCTAATTACGGGTTTATAGAATAGGTGCTTATACAGCGCAGGCACATGATGATTGCCAGTAGAAAGCCCTTTGGCGCAGCCATCCCTTCGTATCAGCCAAGTTTTCACGGACCTAACCAAAAGGATTGGCGGGCGTCTTTGGTTTCATCACGTCCAGAGCAGAAATCAAATCTCCTTCCTCTGTGATTGCTCCGCTGCCGATACGCGCGGACACTCCGATCCCAGAACGTCGCCATGAGGCGAGGGCCCCGCGTCGTCGCGATGCTGTGCAAAGCGTGCTGAAGATCGCGCGAGATGGGAAAGGGAGCTCGATGAGCCTAGCGGAGACACGAAAGGAAAAGGCCGGACTGGCGCTGGCATCCTCCGCAAACAGCGGCATCGGAGTGACCGCGTTCAGCACCAGCGGGTCCACTATATTTGACCCAGTCACCCCTGGCGCCGGCGACGGCAATTTTGGACCGCATGCCGCTCGCACCCTTCTGGTCCTGGCGGACCTGCTTCCAGGCGACCCGCCCGGCGTGGAGTTACCACTTGGCCTAGTAGACAGCGGGCCGGCTCGGAGGACGCGCGTTCGAAGGACGATCCCCGGCAGACTTCAAGCCACCGACGGCCTGACATCGTTCGCTCATATCCTTCAGATCGCTGGAAACGGTTAGCCCCGCGGGGGCTAAAGGTGGACGTTTGCTCATCCGCGTCATAAAAACGCCTTGCTTGAGGTGTAACCTTTCGACTTGCCCAAAGGGGCGGGCCGAGAATCAAGTCTCGGGGCATGACGAAAACGCTGGCCAGGGCAGGAAATCGATCTTGACGTACGAGACCGCGAATAAGCACTCATGGAAAAAACAGGCGGTGGAAGCGCTGGCCGGAACCGGGGTGCAAGTCTCGTGCCGTGTTCATTCCAATCAGACCGCGCCCGTGTTGGTCGCCGCAGCGCTGCGTCGCGGAGAGGGTCGGCTGTCGAGTGATGGCGCTTTCATGGTCGAAACCGGCGCCCATACGGGTCGGTCGGTCCAGGACAAGTTCGTGGTCGATGAACCCTCGGTCACCGCCGACATCTGGTGGGGCAAGGTCAACCAGCGCATGACGGTGGACAGGTTCAACGCCTTCAAGGGACGCGTCCAAGCCTATCTTCAGGGACAGGAGCTGTTTACCCAGGATCTCTATGCCGGCGCCGATCCGGAATACCGCGTGCGGGTGCGCCTGGTCACGACGCAGGCTTGGAACGCATTGTTCGCGCGCAACATGTTTATCCGTCCGCCTGAGCGGGAACTGGACGGCTTCGAGCCCGACTACGTCATTCTGCATGCTCCGTTGTTCCAGACCGATCCGGTGGTGGACGGCGTGCGCTCCTCCACGACCATTGCCCTGTCGTTCGAGCAGAAGCTGATCGTCATCGCTGGCACCGAGTATGCCGGCGAGGTGAAGAAGTCGATCTTCACCGTGATGAACTGGCTGCTGCCTGCGAAGGGCGTGATGCCGATGCATTGCAGCGCCAATATCGGCAAGGAGGGTGACGTCGCGCTTTTTTTCGGGCTGTCGGGCACCGGCAAGACCACGCTCTCCTCTGACGCGCACCGCAGGCTGATCGGTGACGACGAGCACGGCTGGGGACCGAGCGGCACCTTCAATTTCGAGGGTGGCTGCTACGCCAAGGTAATCAATTTGTCTCAGGAAGCCGAGCCCGAGATCTGGGCGGCATCCAACCGGTTCGGCGCCGTGCTTGAAAACGTCATCGGCGACAGGCACGGCAATCTGGACTTGAGCAACAACTCGCTGACCGAGAACACCCGCTCCTGCTACCCGGTGGAGTTCATCCCGAACGTCAATCTGACGGGCCGAGGCGGGATGCCGAAGAACGTCTTCATGCTGACTTGCGATGCGTTCGGCGTGCTGCCGCCGATTTCGCGGCTGACGCCCGCACAGGCGATGTATCACTTCCTGTCCGGTTACACCGCGCGGGTCGCCGGCACCGAAAAGGGCCTCGGCCGGGAGCCCAGCGCGACCTTCAGCACCTGCTTCGCGCAACCCTTCCTGCCACGCCGGCCGGAGGTGTACGGGCAAATGTTCTCGGATTTGATCGCAAAATATGGCGCGACCTGCTGGCTGGTGAATACCGGCTGGAGCGGCGGCCAGTTCGGTGTCGGCCACCGCATGGCGATCAAGCACACCCGTGCTCTGCTGCGAGGTGCCCTCGACGGGACGCTGACCAAGATGGAGTTTCACAAGGAGCCGTTCTTCGGCCTCGCAATCCCAGCGCACGTTCCGGGGATCCCGGATGAGGTGTTGGATCCACGCCAGGCGTGGGCTGACAAGGCCGCCTACGACCGGATGGCGGAGCACCTGATCGCGCGGTTCGAGGCGAATTTCACGTCGTTTGAAGCTGGTGTCGGCGAGGACGTAAAAGCTGTGGCAATTCGTGCCGCCGCGTAGACGACTGAACTGACTGCGAGATTTAGTCTGTAGGACCTGTAGGACGACGCTTACATCACGACGGACTAACGTGATATACACTGTGTCTTATGCACCCAGTGATTAGAGAAGTGATTCATTGAGAGACTGGATGGCAGATTGCCTGCCAAACACGCCGCGAGGCGCCCGTTTCCGCGATTGTGGCCCGATAGCTCACGCGGCACAGAGCCCTGGCCTCTTCGGCATCGCGTTCAGGGCTCATGGGCCGCGGACGCTCGCGGGACATTACAACTGTCAATTTTCAGTATTTGGCCGTGTCGCAAGCCGGAATGACTTGCCAGAGAGAAGGGCGGCGTCGGTTTGAGCGTCCCCATGATCCGCGGCCTCGCGCACATCGTTGACAGCGAGAATGCGCAAATAACCGAGCCGCGTAGGCGCAACGACCCATGCCCATGTGGGAGTAGAAAAAGATATAAGCACTGTCATGGGTCGAGGATGGCAACCACCGACGACCCTGCGCCAAACGATATGCTAATAGCCAACGATGACTTCTTTAAGGAGACGGAGACCGTAGTTACTGCGTTTGAAGGAGGACCAGTGCCAATCTCTGTAGAAAGGTTGAATATTCGCCGCGGGCTGTTGCGAATGTGGATAGTCTTCTCGGCTATTTGGATCCTGTTCGTCGGTATCAATGGCTGGACCCAACTGTCAGAAAGCTTTGTGGTCGTTGAACCCCCTGAAGGCCAAGGAGCAGCGGCGCTCTCTCTGGGACCCTATGCGTGTTGGGCAGCGCGACACCCGGACAACCCTTACGCCTTTGTGTCCAGACCAACGGGTCCAACTTCATTGGTTGACGCTTGGCGGCAGTGTGTTGCTTACGAAATGTACACACCCTTGAAGGCGCTTGGTCCGCCCATCGCGCTGCTAGTTTTCGGGTATGTGGCCGCCTGGGTGATCAGGGGATTTAGGTAGATTTGCAGTTCGCCCGCTCCAGATTTGTGGCTTGAACACACGGCCAGCAAATCGCGCCGAGTGTCTCAGCGGCAGCCACTCTCTATCACCCGCGATTTGCACCGCGTCTTCAGCTTTCCGTCCCTAATGCAGAGGCAGCCGCTTGGACGCAGCGTTCGAACACTGATAAATCATTCCAGCGGTCACGGTCTTCGCGGATCAGCGCGCCACCGGACTCAGTGATGCCGCCCTCGATCATCAGGTTGTCGAATAGACCGAACTGCTCGACCAGCAGTCCATCCGAGTCCAACCATGACCCATCCCGGCCTTGCCGCCCACCGCCGATCGAGGACAGTGTGCGATCGAGGAAAGTCGCGGTCATCGTGGTATAGCCGAATACCTTAATACCTAGGCCGCGAGCGAAGCCGACCTCATATACGGTGCCGACATCCGCACTCGGCCCGCGGAACGGGGTCAGGTTGGCGACGACAGCGGCACAACTCCGGATATGAGCCTCGTTGCGAAGCGCGATCCGCCTCCACTCCTTCAGACCCTGCCACGGAGCCGGTTCCTCCTCGAGGGCGTCCAGCGGCGATAAACCCGTCAGTCGAAACGCGGCACAGATCGCCTTTTTCCGCTCCAGCAAGGCGCCGGCGTCAGGCAAGAAAACGTCTGGACCAGCAAGATAAACCCTGATCATCCCGCATCGACCAACAGACTGGATGCGACTTTATTGATTTGCCGCTTCCTCGCCTGCTCAGCTTTCGAGGGTAGCCACACCGGGAAGTGCCTTGCCTTCCATCCACTCCAGGAAGGCGCCTCCAGCGGAGGACACGTAACTCATTTTCTCGATCACGCCGGCGCGGCGTAGCGCCGACACCGTGTCGCCACCGCCGGCGACGCTGCGCAGGCCGGAATTCTGCGTAGCCTCGGCCACGGCATGGGCCAACGCCGTGGTGGCAGCATCGAACGGAGGCGTTTCAAAGGCGCCGAGCGGACCGTTCCAAATCAGGGTCTTCACCGAAACCAAAAGCTGGATCAGCGACGCTACCGAGGCTGGCCCGATATCTAGGATCATCATGTCAGCCGGGACAGCATCGACCGAAATGGTCTCAGCGATTGTGTTGGGTTTGAGCTCAGGCGCTACAACAGCATCGGTCGGCAATACGATCCGGCAACCGGCTGATCGCGCCTTGGACAGGATCTCCAGCGCAGTGCCGTGCATCTCAGCTTCCTGGAGAGATTTGCCGACGCCTTTCCCCTGGGCCGATAGAAAGGTATTCGCCATGGCACCGCCAATAATCAGCACATTGACTTTGCCAACCAAATTACCGAGCAATTCCAGCTTGGTGGACACTTTTGCGCCGCCGACGATCGCCGCGACCGGGCGGACCGGATTGCCCAACGCCGCATCGAGTGCCGCAAGCTCGGCTTGCATTAGGCGGCCGGCATAGGCGGGCAACAGGTGCGCGACACCCTCTGTGCTGGCATGGGCGCGGTGAGCGGCGGAGAACGCGTCGTTGACAAAGATGTCCGCCAATTTGGCCAAAGCGGCGGCGAATGCCGGGTCATTTTTTTCCTCGCCGGCGTTGAAACGGGTGTTTTCCAGCACCAGGACGTCGCCGCGGGACAGCAATTCGACAGCCTGTTCCGCCGCGGGGCCGGTGCAATCCTCAACGAAGCGAACCTTCCGGCCGAGAACTTCTCCTAGGGCGGCGGCCATCGGCGCGAGCGACATTTCAGGCACTCGTTTTCCTTTCGGCCGATCAAAGTGGCTGCAGACAATGACCTTGGCACCCTTGTTGGACAGTTCCTTGATCGTGGGAGACAACCGCTCAATGCGAGTTAGATCAGTGATCTTGCCATCACGCACCGGAACATTGAGGTCTGCACGCAGTAAGATTCGCTTACCTCTAACGTCCAGGTTGTCGAGAGTGCGGTAGGGCATGGCAAAGCTCCGAGTTATGTCGGCCCCCGACCGACCAGGCATCCTGGACCGTTTTGCACCAGCGGCGGCCGGCGTCATGGCCAGGACGGGCCCGGCCATGACCCTACATCAACTTATAGGCTGCCTAGCAATGCTGCCGTGTCCGACATGCGATTGGAGAAGCCCCACTCGTTATCATACCAGCCCATGACTCGCGCCAGCGCGCCATCAACAACGGCTGTTTGGGTCGCATCAAAGGTGCATGACGCCGGGCAGTGGTTGAAGTCGATGCTAACCAGCGGCGCCTTGTTGTAATCGAGGATTCCAGCTAGTTCGCCCTTTGACGCATCCTGCATAGCTGCGTTGATCTCGTCCTTTGTTGCAGCCTTGGACAGATTCACATCTAGCGAAACGAGTGAGACGTTGGGGGTTGGGATGCGGATGGCGGTGCCGTCGAGCTTCCCCTTCAAATCAGGCAAGACCAGACCCACGGCTTTTGCCGCGCCGGTCGACGTCGGGATTGCCGACACTGCCGCCGCGCGGGCCCGGTGCAGATCCTTATGTAGTGTATCTACCGTGTTCTGGTCGCCAGTATAGGCGTGGATCGTCACCATGTAACCGCGCAAGATACCGAACCGCTCGTGCAGCACTTTCGCCATGGGCGCGAGGCAGTTGGTGGTACAGGACGCATTGGACACCACGGTCATGTCCTTCGTCAGGACCTTGTGGTTAACGCCATATACCACCGTCGCGTCGACCTCATCGCCCGGGGCGGAGATCAGGACTTTGCGGGCGCCCGCGGTCAACAGCGCCGACGCCTTTGCCTTGCTGTTGAAAATGCCTGTGCACTCCATGGCCACGTCGACGCCTTGATAGGGCACCTTGGTCGGATCTCGCTCGGCGGCGACTTTCAAGGGGCCATACACCTTGCCGTTGTAGCGGATGGTGATGGAGTCACCCGACACCTCGACCTGACCCGGAAACCTGCCGTGCACGCTGTCATAAGCGAAAAGGTGCGCGTTGGCTTCGACGCTGCCGAGATCATTGATCGCAATCGGAACGACATCCTCGCGGCCGCTCTCGATAATAGCGCGCAACACCAGGCGCCCGATGCGTCCAAATCCGTTGATCGCAACCTTGACTGCCATGACTAAACTTCCCTTCCGCTGATGGCTGGTGACTCACCATAGCATATCGTCTCAGTCATTGAGCTAAATCAACAGCACCGGCTGCACGCAAGCCTGAACAGCCCCTCATCCAAGGCGCCGCATTACCGCCGCCACAACGGCATCTGGCGTGATGCCGAAATGGCTGTATAGATCTTCGTAGTTTGCCAAGGCACCAAAATCTGTCATCCCGATGAAGCTGCCCTCCGACCCCAGCCATTGTTCCCATCCGAAACCACTAGCAGCCTCAATGCCCACCCGCGGCGCGCCACCCAACACCTGAGCTCGGTAGACTTCATCCTGATGCGCAAACAATTCCCAACAGGGCAGCGACACAACGGCGGCCGCTATGTTGTCGCCGGCCAGTTTCTCACGGGCCGCCATGGCGACCCTTAGTTCCGGCCCGGTGGCGATGATCGTGGTCTGCCGCGGACCTTCCGCTTCGGCGAGGACGTACCCGCCGCGCGCGCAGCGGTTCTCGGTGGTATCTGTCCGCCACGCTGGCAGCGCCTGGCGCGACACTACTAAAAGGCTGGGCCCGTCCGTCCGCCGCATCGCGAGTTCCCAGCATTCCACCGTCTCCATCGCATCGCCAGGACGGAAAAGGTGTAGGTTGGGGATGGTCCGAAGGCTGGCCAAGTGTTCGACGGGTTGGTGGGTGGGACCGTCCTCGCCCAGGCCGATTGTGTCATGCGTCAGCACGTAAATAACCCGCTGGCGCATGATCGCTGCCAGGCGGAGCGCCGGACGCAAGTAGTCGCTGAACACCAAAAACGTCTCAATATATGGGATGATACCGCCATGTAGTGCCATGCCGTTAGCCGCGGCGGCCATACCATGCTCGCGGATACCACATTGGACATACCGGCCACTGTAGTTGCCGGCTGAGAGGAAGACGGTTCCCCTCACCTGCGTCACATCGGACCCCGCGAGGTCAGCAGACCCTCCGATCAGTTCAGGGGTCGCGGCCACCAGAGCATCAAGGCATTTATAACCCGATCCTCTGCCCGCGAGCGTTGGCCTGTCGTAGGCTACCTGTTGCTTCAATTCGCCCACCGCCTCATGCCAGTTGTCAGGCAGCCGGCCAGCCATCACGCGCTCAAACTCCCCGCGTTGAGTATGCCGGGCGAGGCGCTTGAGCCAGGAACGTCGGGCGGGGGCACCGCGAGTTCCGACGGCGTGCCAGCGCTCCTTCAGATCGTGGGGCGTCACGAAGGGAGGGTTGTGCCAGCCGAGCAGCTTCTTGGCCGCGGCGGCCTCGCTTGGACCGAGCCGAAAGCCGTTAATTCCGGCCTTGGGCGGGGCACTAAGGCCGATGATGGTGCGGCAGGCGATCAACGTTGGCTTCTTAGACCGGGCGGCAGAGGACAAGGCTGCATGGATCAGGTTCGGATCGTGGCCATCAACCTTTTTGGTAGCCCAGCCATAAGCAGCGAAACGTTTCACCACATCGTCCGAGCGGGCCGGTAATGTTTCTCCGTCGATCGAGATGCGGTTGTCGTCATACAAGACGGTCAGCTTGGACAAACCGAGATGTCCCGCCAACGCCGACGCCTCGTGGCTGATGCCCTCCATCATATCGTCATCGGAGGCGACGACCCAGGTGCGATGATCCACCAATGACTTGCCAAAGCGGGCAGCCATGTTGCGTTCGGCAATCGCCATCCCGACGGCGGTTGCCAGTCCCTGCCCTAACGGGCCGGTCGTGGTCTCGACTGCGGGATGTTCGCCAGGCAACTGACGGAAATTGCGAATATCATCGATCGACATTCCATAGTAGCCGGTCAAATATGTCAGCGCATACAGCAGCATCGACCCGTGGCCGGCGGAAAGTACGAAGCGATCGCGGTCGGGCCAGCTTGGGTCGGCCGCGTCGAACTTTAGGTAACGCGTCCACAGGGCGGTGACGACATCGGCCATCCCCATCGGCAACCCAGGATGGCCGAATTTCGACCGCTCAGTCGCGTCGATGGCCAAAGCGCGGATGGCGTCGGCCATATGCCGCGCCTGCGTCATCGGGCGCGACAGGATTTCAGCCTGACGGGCCAGCGCAGGTTTTCCCGCAATCGCCTCGGATGTGCCGTCCATTCGGAACTCCTTAGTCCCGCGCCATAGTGGAGGCTATAGCAGCCGGGGATATTGCGGCAACCCCGCGCGGTGGCGAAACCAGACCCTACCGACTCTAGCGACTATCGTGCGGCCAGCTTCCCTAGTGCCGCTGTTACTCCAAAATCTCCGGGCAACGCACCGCGCGGGAACAGTCTCGTGACATGCCCCATCTTCCGGCCTGGTAGCGCCTCGGCCTTGCCGTAGAGGTGCGGAATGATCCCGGGTTCAGCGAGGGCAATCGACCAGAGAGCGATCCCTTCAGGCCCGATCAGGTTCTTCATCACCGCATCGGCATGGCGCGTCGCGGCCGGCAGCGGCAAGCCGGCGATGGCTCGAATGTGCAACTCGAACTGGCTGGCTGGACATGCGTCGATCGTCCAGTGACCCGAGTTGTGTGGGCGCGGTGCGATCTCGTTCACCAGGACTTTGCCGTTGCTGTCCAGGAACATCTCCACGGCCAGCAGGCCGACAAGGTCCAGCGCCTCGGCAACGCGGCGAGCAATGGCCTGCGCCGTGAGGTCGACCGGTTGCGAAATGCGAGCGGGTGCCAGGGTCAGGTCCAAGACGTGGTCGCGATGCCGATTCTCCACGGTGTCAAAGGACGCGACCGAGCCATCCGCGCCCCTGGCCGCCACGACGCTGATTTCTTGAGCAAAATCGATGAAGCCTTCCAGGATCAGAGGCTTCGGGGTTAACCGCTCCCAGGCCGGCTCCAGATCGTCGGACAAGCGCAACAGTGCCTGACCCTTACCATCGTATCCTAGGCGGGTGGTCTTCAGGATCGCCGGCAGTCCGAGGCGCGTCACCGCCGCCTCGAGTTCCTTCCGCGAAGTGACCGGCACCCAAGGGGCGGTCGCGACGCCGGCGGCGTTGAGAAAGCTCTTTTCGTCGATCCGGTCCTGGCTGATCCGCAGCACCGAGGGTGCCGGGCGGACCGGCCGCAGCGAGGCGAGAAGATCCAGACCTTCGGCACTGATATTCTCGAATTCAAAGCTTATTACGTCCGCCGAGTCAGCGAACGCCCGCAGCGAGGTCGGATCGCTGTAGTCACTGATGGTGACGGCATGGGACACCTGTCCCGCCGGGCTATCGGTCTCCCGCGTAAGGATGTGACAGCGATATCCCAGACGAGCCGCCGCCAACGCGGACATCCGGCCAAGCTGCCCCCCGCCGACCAGCCCGATGGTCGCATTCGGCGGCAGCGGGAAGCGCATCATGGCAGCTCGGCGGCCGCCTGGCCGGGGATATCGGGTACCGAGGCGGACTGCTCGGTGCGCAAGGCATCGAGCCGGCCCGCCAGCACCGGGTCCTGTGTTGCCAGCATCGCAGCCAAGAGGAGGGCCGCGTTCACCGCCCCTGCCCGTCCGATCGCCATCGTGCCAACTGGGACTCCTGCAGGCATTTGAACAATGGACAACAGACTGTCCACGCCTTTCAAGGCATGCGTTTCGATCGGAACGCCCAACACAGGCAGCGGCGTCCAGGCGGCACACATCCCGGGCAGATGGGCAGCCCCCCCAGCTCCGGCGATGATGCCCTTCAAACCGCGATCTCGGGCAGTCGTCGCGTAGGCGCGCAAACGGTCTGGAGTTCGATGGGCGGACACGATCCGCACCTCATGAGGCACGCCGAGGTGGGCGAGAACGTCGGCGGCATGCGTCAAGGTCGGCCAATCCGATTGGCTACCCATGATGATTCCAATCAGCGGCGGCTCATTCGGCTGCGCTGGCATCTCAGGCTATGCTGTCTGGAATCAGCCGACTTTCCAGCCAAGCGATCTCGTCGCGCAACATCAGCTTGCGTTTTTTGAGCCGCTGCAGGTGCAACTGATCGGACGCCCCTTGGTCGGCCAACCGCGCGATAACAGTATCGAGGTCACGATGCTCGCTGCGTAGCCCATGGAGTTTGCGCAGCAGAGAATCCCTATCGCTCAGCATGATCACAACCTACGATAGAAAATTGCGTCTTATCTGCCACTTCGCTTTCGCATCTGTTCAGCCACATGTCAGACGCGTTACGGTGCACCACTGCGGCCAGTGTGGCGGCAGCTGGCAGCCAACCGGTTAGACACGGAGGTACACAGTCCATGAGCCTGAATACCCGTCTCGACGCTTTAAAGGAACGGCACGCTTCGCTCGAAATGCGAATTTTTGACGAAGACCAGCGGCCGCGTCCCGATTCGGAGGCTCTGATGCGACTTAAACTGGAGAAGCTACGTCTGAAGGAAGAAATGGAAAAGCTGCGCACCCAGGTAAGCTGATCGGACACAGCCCAACCTAACCCGCCACGCCGGTCAGGCGGCCTCATCCGCCTCCGGCGGCGGCGGCATCGGAACAGTCCGGCCCTCCCGCTCCAGGCGGTCATTCGCCTGGGACACTGCTGCATTCAAATCGGTCTGGCTACATAGTCCCAGGATGACCGGATCGCGAGGCTTGATATTTGCGCTGTTCCAGTGAGTGCGCTCACGCACCTTCTGGATTGTGTCCTTGGTGGTTCCGAGCAACTTGCCGACCTGGGTCTCCGACAATTGAGGAAAATTGCGCAGGAGAAACGCGATAGCATCGGGGCGATCATTGCGTTTTGCCACCGGCGTATAGCGCGAGCCGCGTAAACGCTTGGGCATCGGCAAGGCGTTCGCGATCAGCTTTAATCGAGCGCTCGGGTCCGTCTCGCATTGGCGGATGTTTTCGAGCGTGGTCTGCGCATTCGCTACAGGATCGTATCCCACGATCCCCTGGGCGACCTCACCGTCCGCGATCGCCTGCACTTCCAGCGGATGCATGCCGCAGAAATCCGCGATCTGGGTGAACGTCAGAGCGGTTTTCTCGATCAACCACACGGCTGTAGCTTTAGGCATTAGTGGAAGGGTCATGACTTTCGCACTTTCAGGGCGCCGGGCGAAAAAATTTCATTTAACGATGTCGCTGGACCGATCAGCGTAATTGACCTGTCGCAGAGTCGGCCGAGGCGCGGATATGACAAGGCAATGGGGGTGGGTCAAGCCGCTTCAGCTGTATTATGATAGTTGGAGCACACATGGCAGACGCGCCATGGCCGCGAAGCAATCAATATGAGGGAAGTCGAAATGCCCGTGGAGGAAGACGCGCCCCCAGTGGAACGACGCCGACTGGACCCGCTGCTTCTGGACAGTCTAGGAATTGAAGAACTTCGCCTTTATATACAGGAATTAAGGGCGGAAATCTCTCGGGTGGAAGCTGATATCGACCGCAAGAGCGCACACCGTAATGCGGCGAACGCCTTTTTCAAACGGTCCTGAACGAAGAGCGGAGGCCGTTCGGACCCCCGCGTTTCGTGCTCTCAGACGTTGCCGTCCGTCATGCGGCCTTGGCGACGGCGGCATCAGCGTTGTTTGCGATTGACGCCGGGGCTACATTCGCCTGCTGGCCGTTGCCGATCGCAATTTTACGGGGCTTCAGCGACTCCGGCACGATGCGCTTCAGGCCGACATGCAGCAAACCATGCTGGACGTCCGCACCTTCAACGACGATATGGTCAGCGAGGACAAAACGCCGCTCGAACGCCCTGCCGGCGATCCCCCGATACAGGATCTCCGCCCGCGGGCCATCATTTGCCACCCTGCCCGACACGACAAGCGTGTTGTCCTTGACAGTAAGGTCTAAATCCTCAGGCCGGAATCCAGCCACCGCCATGGTCAGGCGATATGTGTCGTCGCCGGTCTTTTCGATGTTGTAAGGCGGATATGATTGCGCATCCTGACTTGACGCAGCCGTATCCACAAGACGCGCCAACCTGTCGAATCCAATGGCGGTGCGGAAAAGCGGAGCAAAATCAACAGTAGTCATCGCGAAACCTCCTGCAAAGCAAGGTTGCCAGTGCGGGTCGCCCACCTGGGCCAACCCCTTCATTGTTCACCAGAGACCCCGTCTGGGCATCTCCGACACACTGAATTAAGTACTGGCGAGTGACAGTTCAAGAGGACTCTCGGGCCGAAATCTGCCGCTTGTCGGGCACCCGAGCCTGCAACGCCTTGTGGGCTGTATTGTGATCCTTGTAGGCGCCCGTGACCGAACGCCCATCTGATCGACCTGCTTGGAACTACTTCTTTACGCCGAGACCGGCAAACTTCTTGTTGAACTTCGCGACCTGACCTCCGGTATCTATCATGCGCTGCACACCGGTCCAGGCAGGGTGGGACTTCGGATCGATGTCGAGACGCAGCGTATCGCCTTCCTTGCCCATGCAGGAGCGCGTCTTGAACTGGGTCCCGTCGGTCATAACGATGTTGATCTCGTGATACTCTGGGTGAATGCCCGGCTTCATGGTCTAATTCCTCGCTGGCGCCGCCGATCCCGACCGGCCGCGCAAGCAAGGGGCTATAGCGAGGCACCGTCACCGGCTCAAGATCAAGTTTGATCACCGCGACGGTGGACCCACCCGAATGGAGCGACTACTCCTGCCGTTCCATATCATTAGGCTTATTTCACGCATGCTGATCCGCCTGCTCGTCCATCTGGTCGATTTCAGCCGCCGTCATGCCTGGCCCATGGTTTTTGCCGGAGTGCTGCTGGCCATTGTGGCCGCGTGGGTCGCATCCACTCATCTCGGCGTCAGCACCGACACCGACCTGTTGTTCAAGCCGAATTTGCCCTGGCGGCAGCAGGCTGTGGAGATGAACCGCGAATTTCCGCAGTTTCGCGACCTGCTCGTCGCTGTGATCGACGCCCGCAGCCCAGAGGAGGCCGACGCTACCGCCAGCGAACTCGCCACCAGATTATCCGACGATAAAACCCATTTTCTAACCGTGCGCCGCCCCGACGCCAGTCCGTTCCTGGAAAAGGAAGGGCTGCTGTTTCTGCAGCTAAACCAATTGTCGGCGCTGATGGACCAGACAATCGATGCGCAGCCGTTCCTCGGCCAACTGGTCGCCGACCCCTCGGCTCGAGGGTTGTTTTCCGCGTTATCTCTATTGGGTATTGGCGTGACCCAAGGCGACGCCGACCTGTCGCCCTACCTGTCGTCGATCAAGGGTTTTCATCAAGCGATGGCGGACGCGTTGGATGGCCATCCGAAGCCGCTGTCGTGGGAGACCCTGCTGGGCGGCGGCTTGGCTGAATTGGCGGGTCCCTATCATTTCGTCCTGGTGCAGCCGCATCAGGATTTCGGCGCGCTTGAACCGGGCGGAGTGGCAACGCAGGCAATGCGGGATGTCATCGCCGGGCTTCCGTTTGTGCAGTCCGGCGATGCGCGTGTCCGGATCACCGGGCAGGTCGCGCTCGCGGACGAAGAATTCGCCTCGGTCGCCGAAGGTGCCGTGAAGGGCCTGATCGGCAGCCTGGTGCTGATCGCTCTGTGGCTGTTCCTGGCCGTCCACTCCTGGCGCCTGATACTGCCGATCCTGATGACGCTGGTATTAGGCCTGATGCTGACGGTACTGTTCGCGGCCGTCGCGGTCGGCACGCTCAATCTGGTCTCCGTTGGGTTCGGGGTTCTGTTCGTCGGTATCGCAGTCGATTTCGCGATCCAGTTTTCAGTGCGGTACCGCGAGTTCCGTTTCGAGACCGGCGATCCCGCCGCGGCGATGACCGAAACGGCACGTAGGGTCGGCGTGCAGATCTTGATTGCTGCCTTAGCCACCGCCGCTGGCTTCCTGGCTTTCGTGCCGACGGCATTTTCCGGTGTGGCAGAGCTTGGCCTAATCGCCGGCACCGGCATGATAATGGCGTTCATCTGCACGCTGGCCTTCCTACCAGCCGCGATCACCGTGTTCCGCCCGGGTGGCGAGGCGGGTGAGGTCGGCTTCGCCTTCGCGGCTCGGATCGATCCCGTGGTTGCACGGAGGCGGTGGCCGATCCTGATCGGGTTCGGGGTGCTGGCGGTCGCGGCGATCGCGCTGTCGCCGTGGCTGTCGTTCGATTCCGATCCGCTGGACACCAAAAATCCGAACACCGAGGCGATGCGAACGCTGCGCGATCTGATCAATAATCCGCTGACCAACCCCTACACGATCGATGTTCTGGCGCCTGACGCCGAGGCAGCGAAGACCCTGGGCGAAAAGTTGGAGACGTTGTCGACTGTTAACGGGGTCATCAGCATCAACAGCTTTGTTCCTAACGATCAGCAACAGAAGCTTGCGGTGATCGCTGACGCCAACACCATCTTGGCCCCGACGCTTGCCCCCCACGGATCCGCGGCCCCGGTCACAGCCGACGAAATCCGAATGGCGGCCAAGACCGCGTTGGCGCAAATCGATCCCGCTCTGGCAAAACTGCCGAAGGACCATCCCCTGGCGTTGATTGCCACCGATCTGCGACGCATGCAAACCGCGCCAGACGACTTGCTGATCGCGGCGAATGCGGCGTTGACCCGCTTCCTACCGACGCAGCTCGCACATTTGCGACTGGCTCTAAGCGCGGAGCCGGTCACGTTGAAGGCGATCCCACCCGACTTCGCGCGGGATTGGCTGTTGCCCGACGGACGAGCCAGGGTGCAGGTCAACCCCAAGCCTGAAGCCCAGACGCCAGAGGGGTTGAAGACATTCGTCCAGCAGGTTTCAGCAATCGCCCCTGACGCGGGCGGGTCCGCCGTCACGATCGCGGCGACGGCCGACACGATTGTTGGCGCGTTTCGACAGGCCGCGGTCTATGCCGTTATTGCGATCGCCGTGATCCTGCTAGGTCTGCTGCGCCGTTTGCTCGATGCAGCGCTGGTGATGGCGCCGTTGCTGATGTCGGCGATGCTGACACTGCTGATTGCCGTGCTGCTGCCTTTGCCGCTCAATTTCGCCAATATCATAGCGTTACCCTTGTTGCTGGGTGTTGGTGTCTCGTTCAACATCTATTTCGTAATGAACTGGCGTGCTGGGCAGCATCATCCGTTGGGGAGTGCGACGGCACGGGCAATTCTGTTCTCAGCTTTGACCACCGGCACGGCATTCGGATCGCTGGCGTTGTCGGCGCATCCGGGAACCGCGAGCATGGGGAAGCTGCTGCTGATCAGTCTGGGGTGCACGTTGCTGGCGAGCCTGGTTTTCATTCCGGCCCTGCTCGCGAGCCTGACGCCGGTCGCGAGCGAGCGGATGACCGAGCGGCTGTGACAGACCGAGTTTGTGATGGAGCGCGGGATTTTCCAATGGTCACTCAGGCATTTGCATTCCGAATTGTTCCGAGAGCGCATGTTAGGAACCATTTGAACGCGGTGTCGTTATGAAAGGGACCATCCTGAAAGGACCCCAACGCATGCGCAAATTGCTCCTGGTCGCCCTGATCCCGCTCGGTCTAGGTGGCTGCCTCAGCTTTAACGAAAGTGCACCGCCGAAGAACACCACCGTTGTTGTCCCACCGGGATCAAGCGTCGCCTGCGCGAACGGCCAGATGCCGCCCTGTTAGGGCGGCGGGACTGGGAGGCGCCTCAGCTACTACCGATGAGGATTCCTACGCCGAATACCAGTGCCCCGCCGAACGCGACCTGAAGCGTTGCCGACAGTGGCGGGGTGTCCATATATTTCCAGCGCACCCACGAAATGACGCCCAGTTCGACGATTACCACGGCGATCGCGACAGCCATCGCGTACCAAAACGACGGTATCAAGAACGGCAGCGTATGCCCGATACCGCCGGCCGTGGTCATCAGCCCGCAGATGCCGCCCCTGATTAATGGAGCGCCTCGTCCTGTCAGGCTGCCGTTGTCGGACAACGCTTCGGCAAAACCCATGGAGATCCCGGCGCCAACCGAGGCTGCCATCCCGACGAGGAAGGTTTGCCAGGTGTTGCCGGACGCGAATGCGGCGGCGAATACCGGCGCCAGAGTGGAGACGGAACCGTCCATCAGTCCGGCCAGGCCGGGTTGGATCACGCGCAGCACGAATGATTGGCGCGCGTGGGCGTCCTCGTCACGACGGACATTGGCTGGCAGGTTTTCGACCACCAACTGATCGGCCCGATGCTCGTGCTCTACTTCGGCGTCGGCCAGATCACCGAGCAACTTGCGGATAGTAACGTCCTGGCTGCGGGCGGCAGCACGACGATAGAAAGACTGGGTCTCAGTCTCCATGTCCTCGGCGAGAAGGCGCACCGCCTTCAGATTCATCGGGTACATCTGCCAGACCGGCTTGCGTTGGATGAACCCGCGGATGTCAAGGCGGCGGATCAGCGGAATGTGCTCGCCGAATTTTCCCCGATAGACGTCCAGCAGGCGGCGTCGATGCTCCCCCTCCTCTGCCGCCATCTCGGAGAAAACGTTGGCACTGCCGGGATATTCGGCGCGCAGACCTTCCGCGATGTCGAGGTAGATACGGCCGTCCTCTTCCTCATTGGCGATGGCAAGAGCGAGGATCTCCCGCTCTGTCAGGTCGGAGAAATTTCGCATGGCGCGAAATGTGGCGGAGTTGGTCTGTCCGTCAAGTGGGGAGCGTAACGATGCGAATGCTTCTCAGACGCTGATTTCAGCGTCCACCGCCTCGCCAAGCCACTCCACGATCGTTTCGATCTCCGCTGCGGTGATGATGTAGGGCGGCGCCACTATAACGTGGTCGCCCTGCTTGTCGTCTACGTACCGCCAATCGGAGGGTGGCAAGACCTCGGGCAATGCCCTCCGCCTTGATGGCCAACGAGCCGTCGGGAGCGCGTGGGCCAGGCCGGAGACGAAGGCCCGGTCGCCGAATACCCTTACCCGCAGAAACGGCAGCGCCACGTCGGGCAGCGGTTGCATCGGCGGCTGCAGCGTCAGGCCAAGGGATGCCAGACGCTGCTCGATCCGCGCCATCTAGTATTACTGCGGGGTCAGATGTTTGACCCGGGGCGCCACCTCCTGCGCCAGCAGCTTTAGCGAGTTGTGCCAAGCCTGCGGATTGTCCAGATAATCGAATCCGAACACCAGCAAAGTGCCGAAACCGTCAACCTCGTTATAGACCCGCTCCAGTTTCTCCGCCACCGTCGCCGGCGACCCGACGAGCCAGTTGTGCTGCGCGCAATACTCCGGCGTAACATCCGAATCCGGCACCGAAGGATCGTGCTTCAGGTAGTCCAAGAAGCCGAACTGCCCTAGCAACGGCAGGAAGTATTCCCGCATCATCCGCCCCATCGAGCCGCCGGTGGACAGCCGCATCGCCTCGGCGTCCGTATCCGCGACGAACACTTCGCGCACCATACGCCAATCGCGGCGGTGCGGCGTGCGGCCGGACCGTTTGGCGCCTTCCTCCACCGCCGCCCAGTGCGTCCCAACATAGGCCGGATTCAGGTTCAGGCTCAGCGGCAGGAACCCATGCTCGCCCGCCATCTTGAGCGTGTCGGAGTTCTTCGACAGCCCGGCCACCCCGATCGGCGGGTATGGCTGCTGCAGCGGCTTCAGGTGAGTGCGCAGCACGCCGAACATCGGTTCCGGCTTGTCGATGTTCCAAAACTTGCCACGATACTGGAATGACGGCTCGTCGCTCCACAGGCGCAGGATGATATCCAGCGCCTCGCAAGTCATGTCCCGGTTTACCCCGGACATCCCGTCGACATTAAACATCGCCCAGTCGCTCGGCAGTCCGGACGCGGCAACGCCGAACATCAGCCGGCCGCCCGACATATGATCAAGCGCCGCCACCCGGTTCGCCAGTTCCGCCGGGTTGTGATACGGCAGCAGGAAACCGCCCGGACCGATGCGCAGGTGCTTCGTCTGCAGCAGCGCCTGCGCCACCAGCAGGTCAGGCGCCGGATGTGGCTCCCACGGCGCCGTGTGGTGTTCGCCGATCCAGGCTTCGCTGTAGCCCAGTTCGTCCAGCCAGCGCATCGTCTGGAGGTCCCAGTCGACACCCGCCTTGAAATCGCGCTCCGGCGGGTGCGACGGCATCGCAAAATATCCGAATTCCATAGACGAGCCTCCAGTGTGCATGTCTTTGTGACGTGAGCCCCCGGAGGCTGATCATTATTTCGGGGCTGGTCAAGTCGCGGCTTCCTGCCGTGGTTCGATTATCACCCGGGCGGACCATGTGCGGTTGTTCCGCTCATGTCGATCATTGACGGACGAGGTGGCTGATACTCTGGGGAGCATGGGGATTCTGGGGACGCCGCCCTTCGACTAGTGGTGCCCCAGCATATGGCGGCCGATCTCTTGCGGGTCGGCGCCCTTGGCGGGCATCTCATGTGCGACCCGGCCTTCATGCATAATGACGATTCGATCCGCGAGTTCAAGGATTTCATCCAGATCTTCGGAAATCAGTAATACTGCGGTTCCGGCGTTGCGCGCCGCCATTATGCGCGGGCGCGTCTCGGCCACGGCCTTTACGTCGAGCCCGAAGCAGGGATTGGCCACTATCAGCAGTCGGACATCGCCGTCCAGTTCGCGCGCCAGCAAACAGCGCTGGACGTTGCCGCTGGACAGCACCCCGATCGGCGCCTGGGGCGACGGGGTGCGGATCTCATAGGCCGAGATCATGTCCTTCGCCCGCGCCGCCATCCCGGCACGGTCCAGCCAGCCGCGGCGAGACTTCTTTGGACCCAGATCAAAGCTGCGCAGGTTGAGATTATCGACGACCGTCATCGGCGGCACGCAGCCGTTGCGTAGCGGCTCCTCTGGCAACACGCGCACGTCGTGCGCCTGAGACTGCCCGCGATTGGCGTCGTATGGCGCGCCGTCAATGATGATCTGCCCGGATCCATCAACCTCTGGCCACCGAGAACCTCGACCAAGTCCTTCTGCCCGTTGCCGGAGACCCCTGCGATTCCGACGATTTCATATGCATGGACATTAATCGCGTCGATCGATAAGCCTTTGCGGCCGCCATCCTCCGCGGTGCGCAAGCCCGACACGGCCGGCCTCGTTCGCTGGACGGAGAACCCCTTCGTTCGGGGTTTTTTGGGGCGTGCGGCTCGCCGATCATCATCGCGGTCAGGTCGGCCGGCCCCAGACCCTTCACCGCACCCGTGCCCGCCATCCGGCCACGGCGCAACACGGTGACCTCATCAACAAAAGCGGCTACTTCCTTTAATTTGTGCGTGATGATAACGATCGTCAGCGCGCCGGAATGCGCGAGGTCACGGACCACCGAACATCTCGGTGGCTTCTTGGGGGGTCAGGACAGAGGTCGGTTCATCCAGCACCAGGAGTTTTCGTTCCAGATAAAGTTGTTTGATAATCTCTGTCTTTTGGCGTTCGCCGGCGGCGAGCCGCCCCACTTCGACCTCGAGCGGCACCTTGAATGACATCCGTTTTATAAATTGCTTGAGGGCGGCGATTTCCTCGCGCCAGTTGATCACAGCCGGAACGCTCTGGCGGGACATCACCAGGTTTTCCGCCACAGTCATCGACGGGACCAAAGTGAAATGTTGATACACCATGCCGAGACCGAGCGCGTCTGCATCGGCGGGCCGCTCGATCGTCGCTTCGCGGCCATCGACGATGAAGCCGCCCTCATCGGCTCGATAATAGCCAAGCATACACTTGACCAGAGTGGATTTGCCCGCACCGTTTTCGCCGAGCAGGCCGTGCACAGTGCCGGATGTGACTTTCAGCGACACCTCCGACAGCGCGTGAAAACTGCCGAAATGCTTGCCGATGCCAACCGCCTCGACGCCGATTGCTTGGGTCCTGGTCATTGGGCTCACGGCAGTCCTGCTAGCGAGGCTTTGCTGTCGCTGACGCCGCCGAATACGCCGCCTTGCATCTTGATCATGTGCAGCGCGGCGGCATGGTTGCCGGCATCTGTGGCGCCGCAGCAATCGGAGAGCAGCAGACACTCGAAACCGCGATCGTTGGCGTCTCGCATCGTGGTATGCACGCAGACATCGGTCGTGATCACGGTCAGGATGATGTTGGTGATGCCGCGAGTGCGCAGGATCAGCTCCAGGTCGGTGGCGTAGAAGCTGCCCTTCCCAGGCTTGTCGATCACGACCTCCCCGGGAAGAGGCGCCAGATCGGGAATGATCTCCCAGCCCGGTTCGCCTCGGGTCAGAATGCGGCCTTAGGGTCCGGGATCGCCGATGCCGGCGCCGATCTGTCGGAACGTCAGCGCTTGTTCGGCGGCAGGTCGGACAAGTCGGGACGGTGGCCTTCGCGGGTGTGGATGATGGTGTAGCCACGCGGACGCAAGGCGGCCAGCACCGACGCGATCGGGCCGATCGGCGCGCGGGTAAGCGACAGGTCGTAACCCATCCTGTCGACGTAGCCGCCGACACCGCAGAAGTCGGTCTGCATGTCGATGACGATGATTGCCGTGTTCTGCGGCCTCAGTGAACCGTCGAACGGCCAGGGATACGGGTCGGAAGCGATGGTTGCCATGTTTACCGTCCGATCGATAGTTGCCCTGGCATGGCGCGCAAGGATCGGCCACCTCGGGCGGTGATGATCAATACAACCAGCGTCACGATGTAGGGCGCCGCGTAGAACAGGTAGTAGCCCCAGGTAATCCCCACCGTCTGCAGCGACGGTCCAAGCGCGCCGGCCGCGCCGAACAGCGGCGAGGCATAGATGCAGTTGACCGGGTTCCAGCGCGAGAAAACAACCAGTGCCACCGCCATCAAGCCTTGGCCGGATGACAATCCCTCGTTCCAACTTCCTGGGTAGTAAAGCGACAGGAATGCGCCGCCGATTCCAGCCAGCGCGCTGCCGCAGGCGGTGGCGAGGAAGCGCGTGCGATCGATCGGGAGCCCAAGCGCCGGCGCCGCGTCCTGACTGTCGCCGACGATTCGGACGCGCAGCCCGACCCGGGCGGCGTTGAAGCTCCACTCGCGGCAACGATACCTAGCAGGAACAGTGGGCATACGGACAGCGCGTTGCGCACCTGCGCATTGTCCGACCAGAAGCCTAACGGAATGCCCGGCAGCAGTGTGGCACTCGGTTGCACATACGGCTTGCCGAAGGAGAATGCGATGCCGGTGCCTGCCAACATGATGGCGATACCCATCGCCACGTCCTGATCCTGTGCCATCCTGCATGGTGCTTTGGGCCGCCCGCGATCCTTAAGGCTCTCAATCGCGTGCTGATGCCGGGCGTGTCGTTTGACTTAGTGGGATGGCAAGGTTCAGCCGGCGCTGACTAACATCAGGCATCTCGGCGCCGTTGTGACCTACCCTGGCGCAATACCCATGAACGTGGTGACGGAGACTCAGCGCAAGCGCTTCATCGCCCGTGTGGAGAACGCGATGCGCCAGGTTGGGCGCTAACCCCAGGCAAAGCGCACAGCGCCACTACGGCAGCCGCCATCGCCAGCGGCAGAGTAGACGCCACGATGAGCCCACTTCCGCGCGGATGATCGTGGCGCATTTCATGGTCGCCCGGCGTCCAGTCGTCGTTGGGCTGAATCCATGCCCACACGACACCGTCGCGTTCGCCAAGGGAGTAGTTATGATCGTGCGGGACCAGTTGCAGCAAAGCCATCAGATCTTCAGACCAGCGCACCGCCACGTCGGACCCCGATCCAGCACAATCCGGCGAAGATAAGGCCGCCCCTATGAGGGCATCGAGCGCCCGTCCTCCCGTGGGCACACTCTGCAGCAGATTCAAAAGCGTCGTGAAATCATCAGGCAAGGACACCGTTGGGGGCACTTCGGGGACTCGCAGGTTGTCATCTGGCTTCAACGTCCGATGTTCCTCGGGATTTCTCGTCGCCAGTAATAAGTCGCAACCATTAACGCGTCATTAAGATGGTTCGGGCAGGATGCTTCGGGACCATGAACCTCACCCGCGAGACATTGCCTGACGATTGGCCCGGTTCAGACCCCCAGGCACTTTGCGCGCGGCTGGCCCCGGGATGCTGGACGATTGAACCGGGGCACGAGCCCCCAACCAGCCACAATCCAGAGTGTTTTCCGCTTGGCGAAGGCCCGACCGGCGGGCTTGCGGTGAGCTTAAGTAGCGCGACCTTGATTGGACTAAGCCTGGGACCCGCCTTGGTCGACCGCCTCAGCGCGCTTGGTCTGCCTCTCGCGCCGATGGCGGGACTGGCATTGCACGAACTGATCGTCAATGCGGTCGTTCACGGCAACCTGCGGGTGGAAGCTGGCCGTTCCGGTGATTGGGCTGACCTTGCAAAGCGCCAGGCAACCCTCGCCGAGGCGCTCGCGGATCCATTGCGCAGCGCATGTATGGTCACTATCGCCGCCTACTGGCGAGCCGGCGAGGTGGTCGTCGCGATAGCCGACGAAGGTGAGGGATACGATGTGTCGGCGCCACGAGCAGCTACGCCCGGCTCAGGGCGAGGCTTGCGGCTGGCGGGGATGGTGGGACGGGTCGACGTCCTGTCCGGGGGCAGCCGGACTACGATCACGATGGAAACGCAACTGCCTTCGAAAGAAGGCTCTGCATGATGCTTCGGAAAGCAGCGCCGATCATCGTGATAAGTCCAAAGCCGGATGAGGCGCACGACATCGCCGGCTGGTTGCGCGGTGCCGGTCTTGGCGAGATCTCCACAGTACGCACCTGTGACGAAGCGATCTTCATGCTTGGCCGAAGCTGTCCTGATCTGCTGATTATCGACGAAGCCATTTCGGCCGCCGCCGAGCAGCGGCTGCTGCGGCATATTCGGACGAATGGCGGTGGGGAAGGACCGCCTCTGGTCCGGCTGATTGGGGCACGTGCCCTCGACCCCCTTGCCGCGGGCCGACCCATGGCGGCGGAGGTCATCAGCAAACCCTTGTTGGCGCATGACGTGGTCCTGCGGGTCGGGGCCGCCATGCAGCGTCCGGATTTGCTTAGGCAACTCGACCAGTCGTCCGATGAGACCGCCCGGAACCTGGATGCAGCGCGGCAGATGCAGATAGGGCTGCTGCCGACCGAGGACCGCTTGCAAACGATCCGCGAGCAATGCGGTATTGGAGTAGCCGCATTCTATCGCTCCGGTGAAGCGGTCGGCGGCGATTTCTGGGACGTCCGGCCTACCGTCAAAGGGCGGTTTGCCCTGACGCTAGCGGACTTCACCGGCCACGGGCTGAGCGCTGCGCTCAATACGTTTCGTTTACAAGCATTGCTCAGCGACAAAACCTTACCTCGCGGCCAGCCGACGCGCATGACGGCCTTGTTGAACGAGCGGCTGCATTTGTTGCTGCCGCGCGGCCTGTATGCAACGATGGTCTATCTGCACATTGACGCTGGCCGCCGCCTTGTCGCCTGGTGCGGCGCAGGCGGGCCGCCACCGCTGCTCGTCTCAACGGTTCGAGCAGACGACCTGGAGACTCGTGGTCTTCCCCTGGGGGTCAGATCGAACGGGATGTACCGCCGGCGCTGGATGCGGCTTCCCGAGGCGGGGATCCTGGCGGTGTTCAGCGATGGCCTGTTCGAAAGCGGCGGCCAAGACCCGGACGTTCCGCGAGAGGCGATGGCCCACGCACTGGCCAAGCCCGCAGCTCTCGCGAAACGCGGCGAGCTCGGTGCGGCTGCTCAGGAAGCGACGGTCCGCCTGGAGGGTCTACGCGACCGCTATCCGCGGCGCGGCCACTCTGACGACGTGATGGCGATATGTATTGCGTTTGGCCCGGTGAGCGGCCGGCCGTGACAGTCGCCGGCTATGTCAGGGCCGGGATGGACCTGTGTGGTGCTGACAGTATCTTGGAAACCTGATCGGACAACGCCAACAGCGACTGGATCGCGGCATCGTCGACCGCCAACCGCTCGGTGGTGTCGATCACGCACAACGCGCCGAAGGGCTGTCGATCCCGGCCATAAACCGGTACGCCGACGTAGAACCGAATATCCGGTCGGCCGAGAACCAGCGGATTGTCCGCAAAACGCGCGTCCGCGTGCGCATCCAGGACCACCAATGGTTCCGACTGGAGGATGGCATAGCCGCAAAATGCCATATCGCGCGAGGTATGAGGCACGCCGAGCCCAATGCTAGCCTTGAAATGTTGATGCGTCCCATCCAGCAAACTCACCGCGGCGATGGGCGTTCCCCACAGAGCAGCGGCTTGGCGGACGATCACGTCCAGATCGCAATTCGGGCCGCTTTCGAGCAGCCCCGATGTGCGCAGCGCGCTCACGCGTTCAATCTCATCAGCTGGGAAGGGGGCGGCGGGCATCACTGCATATCCCTGAGCTTCAAGGCCCTTGTATTCATATTGGCCTTCACAGGCCGAAACGTGCTCCGAACGATTAAAGAGTAAAGAAAATCAATTAATAATACTTTAAAAAACGCGATTGCGGACGGAGGCGCGCGGATTAACTTTTAATTAGGCTTTCGCCCCTAACTTCCAACGTGCTCACGGCTAGGGTCGCAGGAATTCTCGGACTCCGCACGGCTTAGCCATACGAGGAAGATGCCTTATGCGACCGCGCCGCTAACGCTGATGAAATGGAACCGAGCAACCCTTCGTCCTGTCGAAACGGCGTCAATCCCTGACGGCGATCCGTCCCCTGAAATCGAGCCCGCTCCAGGCTCATGCTGTAGAATCCCTGATTGGACGCTGGCTGGAGCTGTCGGAACTTGAACGCCGTGCATTCGCCGCCATGGCGCGCGAACTAACCGCAACCTCGTTCGTAGTCGAAAGCAGCGCGATCGACCTGAGCCAGCGGTTCCAGACCCTTGCCGAAAACGCTCGAGCTCAGGTATTGCGGGTCGAGACGATCGCCGCGACCGCCAGTTCGATCGAGGTCGGCGGCCAAAAAGTCGCGTTAGTTGAAGCAACCCAGTTCATCGAGGACGTCCTAGTCAAGGTGATCAACACCGTGCTTGCCGTCTCGAAGAACGCGATGCGCATGGTCTATTCGCTCGACGACATCACTCTGGAAGTTAAAGGCGCTGGCAAGTGTGTCGCCGAGCTGCAAGCGATCAATCGGCAGACCCGGTTCCTTGCTTTGAATGCCGCGATCGAGGCAACCCGAGCCGGCAAAGAGGGAGCCGCGTTCGCGGTGATCGCGCGGGAAATAAAGGACCTTTCGAACCAAACCGACGCCACCGTCAGCACCGTCAGCAACCGTATCGTGTCCATTGCCGATAGTTTGGACCGGGGTCACGAGGTGCTACGTGAGATCGCGTCAATTGACATGTCCGAACATATAACTGATAAGGAACGACTGGACGCACTCTTGTCCGGAATCGTCGCGCAAAACGCCGATTTGTCCACCATCCTGGCGGAAACAGCCGACGCTTCAGCGGCGCTCTCAGCCACCATTGCCCCATTGGTAATGGGCCTGCAATTCCAGGACCGCACCTCGCAACATCTCGCCCATGTCGTCGAGGCCCTGGGCACGCTTGGGGAGGCTGGGGAGGCGCTCCGTCAGGTTACGCATGACACGGTTCCCGGGACCTTCACCCCGGGTGAGGTAGACCAAACGTTGCTTGAGCGATTGGTGGACAAACAGACGCTCGGCGTGGTCCGCAAACGCTTCTTGGCGCATTTGATCAACGAACTGCCGCCGAACGAGATCACCGTGGCTTCGGCCACCGACTCTGAGGCCGCCGCCGATGGCGGCGATATCGATCTCTTTTAACAAAAGGACCTCGCGTCATGGAGTTCACGCAAGATCCCACGCCGGACGAAATCATAATCTCCATGCGTGGCAGCTTTACTTTCAAGGATCATTATGGTTTCCGCGCAGTACTCGACGCGCTGGCCACGACAAGTGGAAGCCGAAAGATGCTCGACCTGAGCAAGGTGGAGTTTCTGGATTCTGCTGCACTTGGGATGCTGATGATCGCCGAGGAAGAAACCGCACGCGCACACGGCACACTGACATTGCGTAACCCATCAGCTCCGATCACTCGACTGTTCGAACTGTCGGCGATGGACACGATATTTAAGATAGAACGCACAGCTGAAATCTCCCGCTGATCCGATTGATCTAAACGTTAGTATATCATAAAGATTTCTCCATTATATTGACCGCCTGGAACAGGCGCTTCCTTGAGGACAACGGCTCAAATATGGTAACTATTGTGAACGACGAGGTATTTGCGCTGCCCGCCGTGCTTGACTTGACGGCGGCGGAGCCCTTGCACCGGGCGCTGCTTGACCGTGTTCGCACCGGCGATCCGCTCATTGTCGCTGGCACTGCTGTGGAGCGGGTGTCGACAGCCGCTATCCAGGTTTTACTCGCGACGGCGATGGACGCGCGCTCCCGAGGAAGCTCGTTTCTTCTCCGTGATGCGTCACCAATTCTTTCGGACGCACTGATCGACCTTGGCGTTGCTTCTCATCTCGGCTCCTAGGAACGCTCTATGGCTCGACACATAATGACCGTCGATGATTCAAAGACCATGCGGGACATGGTCACGTTTACCTTGCGCGGTGCCGGCTTTCAGGTCAGCGAGGCGGAGGACGGTCAGAAGGCCCTGCAAGTACTGAAGACAATTACCGTCGATCTCGTCATCACTGACCTCAACATGCCAAAGTTGGATGGTGTTGGGTTGATCCGTGCCCTACGCGCCGATCCGAAGCATCGGTCGGTCCCGATCTTGATGCTGACAACAGAATCCGATCCGGCGAAAAAAGCCGAAGGCCGCGGAGCCGGGGCGACCGGCTGGCTGGTCAAGCCATTCAACCCGGAAAAGCTGGTGGAACTCATCCATCGTGTCTGCGGATGAGTGGAGCACGCGGAATGTCCGGCTTCGATCACCTCAAAACAACCTACTTCGACGAATGCGCCGAGTTGCTCGACGCCGCCTATACCCACCTCGCCGCGATCGCGGAACGCCGAGCCGACGACGATACCATAAATGCAGTTTTCCGGGCGTTCCATTCGATCAAGGGCGGCGGCGGTGCGTTCGGCTTCGATCGGCTGGTGGCCTTCGCGCATGAACTGGAAACGGTGCTGGATCTGCTGCGCGACGGCAGGCTCGCGCTGGCGCCGCCGGTTGGCGATCTGTTGCTTCGCAGTACCGATGTGCTGAGCGACCTGGTCGCGGCCACCCGTGATGGCACGGAGAGGTCGCCCGGCTTCGAGGACGAACTGATCACCGCGTTGCGCACAATAGCATCCGGTGGGAGCTCGGCCACGCCGGCCAGTCGGCCGCAAGCAACGGAGCAAGCCACCGCAACCCCCAAACTCACACGATACCGGGTTCTTTTTGTGCCTCGGTCGGGCCTGTTTAAAAGCGCCAACGAGCCCTTGCTGATCATTCGCCAACTGATGCGCGTCGGCCGCGTCGAGGTCGATGCCGACCTGTCTCGACTGCCGACGCTCGGCGACCTGGACCCGGAAGAGGCTTATCTGGCTTGGACATTGCGGGTCGAGACCACGGAACCGAGTGCCGCGATTGAGCAAGCGTTCGAATTCGTCGAAGACGACTGCGACTTGACGATCGAGGTCGTTGAGGCCGCTCCGGACCTGGACGTTGCCGCTGATATGCCGGCACCGGTTGCCGCGGCCGTTGGCCCCTCCAATGCCCCTCCACCCAGCCCCTCGATCCGGGTAGACGTCGACAAGGTTGACCGGCTGGTGAACCTGGTCGGGGAATTCGTCATCAACCAGGCAATGCTCGCGCAACTTGGCCTGCGTCTACCGCCGGAGATGTGTGGCGGATTGCTGAATGGGCTGGACACCATGTCGCAGCACCTACGGGAACTGCAGGAAGGCGTCATGGCAATCCGCGCTCAACCGGTGAAATCGGTGTTCTCGCGCATGCCTCGTCTGGTGCGGGAGGTTTCGGCCCACCTCGGCAAGGACGTCCGCCTGGTGATCAGCGGCGAGGGAACCGAAATCGACAAGACGGTGATCGAGCAACTGGCCGATCCGCTAACCCATCTGCTACGCAACTCACTCGACCATGGCCTTAAATCGCCGGAGGAGCGGCTGGCCCGCGGCAAGCCCCGGCAGGGCACGATCCTCCTCAGCGCGGAACATCGCGGCGGCCGCATCGTCATCGAGGTTGCCGATGACGGGCAGGGCATTCCACGGGCCAAGGTGCTGGCGAAGGCCCAGGAACGGGGTCTGGTGGCGCGCGACGTTACGCTGAGCGAGGAGGAGATCGACCACCTAATCTTCCTGCCCGGCTTTTCAACCGCCGCGAAAGTGTCGGACGTATCCGGCCGCGGCGTTGGCCTGGACGTGGTCAAGCGCAACATCCAGGCGCTGGGCGGACGTATCGCGGTCAACTCGCGCGGCGGCGTCGGATCCCGCTTTCAGTTGTCGCTGCCGCTGACACTGGCGATTCTGGATGGCATGGCGGTGGCGGTAGGCGCGGAGTCTTACATCGTCCCGCTGACCAACATCATGGAAAGCCTGCGTCCGAAGCCGGATAATATCCATCCTGTTACTGGACAGGGGGACGTGCTGGCCATCCGTGGCGAGTACGTGCCGCTGGTCTATCTGCACCGGCGGTTCGCCGTGCCGGATGCCGTCACCGATCCGTGCAAAGGCATCGTCGTCATCGTCGAGAGCGAAGGCGCCAATCGTATCGGCCTCGTGGTCGATGATCTCTTGGGCCAGCAGCAGGTGGTGGTGAAAAGCCTGGAGGCGAACTACGGGTCGGTCGATGGCATCGGCGGCGCGACCGTGCTGGGCGATGGGCGGGTGGCGTTGATCCTCGATGTCAGCCGGCTGCGGGGCGCCGCGTCGTTCGTCCGCCCGGCGGACCGGCGGGTCTCGCATTCCACCGAACTTCATTGATTCCTCAGGGACTGACACCATGAACGATCTCACGCCGGGGACCACCCAGACCATGCCGGGAGCACAACAAGCCGGCGCCGACAACCCGAGGCAATTCATCACCTTCACGCTCGACGCCCAGGAATACGGCGTCGACATCATGCAGGTGCGGGAAATCAAAGGCTGGACCGAAACGACCGCGTTGCCTCAGGCGCCGTCGTATGTGCGAGGCGTGATCAACCTGCGCGGCATCATCGTGCCGATCCTTGACCTACGAGCCCGTTTCGGGATGGGCACGACCATTCCGACGCGCATGCACGTGGTGATTATCGTGATCACCGACACAAGAACGACCGGACTGCTGGTGGACGCGGTATCTGACATCATTACGGTTGAACCGGGAACGATCCGCGCCGTGCCACGAATGGACGATCTGCCGGTTGAGGAAAGTTTCCTCGACGGCTTGGTCGCGCTCGACGATCGGATGGTCACCCTGGTGTCGCTCGACGGCTTGATCGGCGCGGCCGAAACAAACGGCGCCAGCGCGCGCACCCACTAACGCGAAAACCTCGCTCTGCACGGAGATAAAAATGTTCTTTGGTCATACAAGCCCGTCTTCCACCGGCTCGATCCTCTCAAACCTGGGATTCCCTTCAAGGCGCATGAGTTGTGACCGGCGCTCGGCGACGCGGGATATGGAAGGCCGCATGTCGGCGCTCGACCACGCGCAGGCGCTGGTGGAGGTGGAACCCGACGGTAAAGTGGTTGATGCCAACGCGCATTTCCTGCGTCTCCTGGCGATGACACCTGACGCGGTCGTGGGGCATCCCTACTCGGCCCTGCTGACCGAGGCGGAACGCGCCGGTCCGGGGTTCCGCCAGTTGCTAGACCAGGCGCTGCGCGGCGAACCGGGGTCGGCGCGGCTGCGTCATACCAAGCGGGACAAGGGAACGGTCAATCTGCGGATCGCCTTCATGCCGGTCATCGGCCAGGATGGGAAAGTGGCGCGGCTGTTCGGCGTCGGCACCGACGAAACCCAAACGGCCCAAAACGAGGCTCAGCTCGCCGCGTTCGACCGGTCACAGGCGGTGATCGAGTTCGGCATGGACGGAATAGTCCTGAGTGCAAACGAGAATTTTCTGCGTACACTTGGCTATACGCTGCCTGAGATCCGTGGCCAGCATCACAGCATGTTCGTCGAACCCGGTTATCGTTCCAGTCCGGAATATCGCCTGTTCTGGGACAAGCTTGGCCGCGGCGAATTTGACGCCGGCCAGTACAAGCGGATCGGAAAAGACGGCCGCGAAGTTTGGATCCAGGCGAGCTACAATCCAATTCTCGACGCGAACGGCAAGGCGTTCAAGGTCGTGAAGTACGCTACCGACATTTCTCAACAGAAGCTCGTCAACGCCAACTTCGAAGGCCAACTTGCGGCGATCAGCAAGGCCCAGGCGGTTATCGAGTTCGGCATGGACGGAAAGGTCCTAGCGGCGAACGAGAATTTTCTGCAAACGCTGGGTTATTCGCTGGACGAAATCCGCGGCCAGCATCACAGCATGTTCGTTGACCCAGTGTCTCGGGCCAGCCCGGACTATCGCCTGTTCTGGGACAAGCTCGGGCGAGGTGAGTTCGACGCCGGCCAGTACAAGCGGATCGGCAAAGGCGGCCGCGAGGTCTGGATCCAGGCCAGCTACAACCCGATCTTCGATCCAAACGGCAAGCCGTTCAAGGTGGTGAAATATGCCACCGACATCACCGATCAAAAAATGGCCATAGCCAATTTCGAAGGCCAACTCGCGGCGATCGGCAAAGCGCAAGCAGTGATCGAGTTTGGTCTAGACGGAAAGATCTTGACAGCAAACAACAACTTCCTGACCGCGATGGGTTATTCTTTGGAGGAAATCCGGGGTCAGCATCATAGTACGTTCGTCGAACCGGCTTTCCGCCTCACCGCCGACTATCGCTTGTTCTGGGAAAAGCTCGGCCGCGGCGAATACGATACGGGGCAATACAAGCGGATCGCCAAGGGCGGCCGCGAAATCTGGCTGCAGGCCAGCTACAATCCGATTTTCGACTTGAGTGGCAAGCCGTTCAAGGTGGTAAAATATGCCGTCGACATCACGGAGCAGAAGCTGGCAACCGCTGACTTCGAGGGCCAACTCGCGGCCATCAGCAAGGCCCAGGCGGTAATCGAGTTCGCGATGGACGGGAAAGTTTTGACTGCAAACGAAAACTTCCTGCAGACGCTCGGCTACGTTCTCTCCGAGATCCAAGGTCGCCATCACAGCGTCTTCGTTGAGCCCGGCTACTCAGGAACGCCTGAATACCGTGCGTTC
Organism: uncultured Alphaproteobacteria bacterium; assembly: GCA_963819345.1. GTDB lineage: Bacteria > Pseudomonadota > Alphaproteobacteria > Acetobacterales > Acetobacteraceae > Rhodopila. Next base: position 408,091 of record CAWFVX010000002.1, on the reverse strand, counting down.
TGGGAAAAGCTTGGGCGAGGCGAGTACGACGCCGGTCAATACAAGCGGGTCGGTAAGGGCGGCCGCGAAGTTTGGATCCAGGCCAGCTACAATCCGATCATGGATCTCAACGGCAAGCCGTTCAAGGTTGTAAAATATGCTACCGATGTTACAGCGCAGGTGCACGCCGCCGACGCGCTCCGCCAGGCGGTCCAGCAGGTCCAGACTGTGGTCACTGCGGCGAAAGGGAACGATCTGACTCGCCGCGTGCCGCTCGAGGGGATGACAGGCGATATTCATTCCCTCTGCGGCGGCGTGAATGGGCTGCTGGATACCATGGTGAGCATGATTGGCGCTGTCATGGAGGCCACCAACACGATCTCCGTCGGTGCTCGGGAGATCGCGATGGGGAACACCGATCTATCACAGCGCACGGAAGAACAGGCCTCCAGCCTCGAAGAAACCGCCGCCAGCCTGGAAGAACTGACGTCCACGGTGCGCCAAAACGCCGACAACGCACAGCAGGCCAACAAACTCGCCAGCACGGCTTCCGAGGTCGCGATCAAGGGCGGCGGCGTGGTCACCCAAGTGGTCGGCACGATGGACGAAATCACTGCCTCCAGCCGCAAGATTTCCGACATTATCGGGGTCATCGACGAAATCGCCTTCCAGACCAACATCCTGGCGCTCAATGCCGCGGTCGAAGCGGCCCGAGCGGGGGAGCAGGGACGCGGTTTCGCGGTAGTCGCCGCCGAGGTCCGCAACCTGGCACAACGGAGCGCCAATGCCGCGAAGGAGATCAAGGCGTTGATTTCCGACTCCGGAGCCAAAGTCGAAACCGGCTCAAAACTGGTCGCCAGCGCGGGCCAGACGATGGAGGAGATCGTCGTTTCGGTGAAGCGCGTGACTGACATCATGGCCGAAATCTCCGCTGCCTCGCGGGAGCAGAGCAACGGCATCGATCAGGTCAATACGGCGGTATCGCAGATGGACAAGATCACCCAGCAGAACGCTGCCCTTGTCGAAGAAGCAGCGGCCGCCGCCAAGTCGATGGAGGAGCAGACGGAAGAACTATCCAACATCGTCGCCGCGTTCCAGATCGGTTCGACTGCCGCAACGCCGCTGACCGCGGCTCGGCCGACCCCGACGACACGGACCACCGCAGCCGCCGCTACGGCCAAGACCGCGTCGCATCCGGTGAAGTCCACCGCGAAAAAGGCGCCAGCGCAACAGAAGCAGATGGCCGCCGGTGGCGAAGAGGACTGGAAAGAGTTCTGATCCGGCCTGCGGGAGATGATCGATGGGGCGTGACGCGATGACCGCGTCGATCTCCGGCCGGGACGATCCCGGCCGCGAGTTCGCTTTCAGCGAAGACGACTTCCGGGCCATCGCGCAAAAGGTCCGGGACAAAACCGGCATCGTGCTAAGCGACACCAAACGGAATCTGGTTTATGGCCGGCTGGGCCGCCGCCTTCGTACCCTCGGGTGTTCCAGCTTCGAAGCGTATCTGGCTTTGCTCGACAATGGTCCGGATGCCGAGGCCGAGCAGGCGGCGATGATCAACGCGATCACCACCAACCTGACAGGCTTCTTTCGCGAAAAGCACCATTTCGAAACCCTGGCGAAGGAAGCGATTCCGGAACTGATAAAGTCCTCCGGCCACGACCGCCGCCTGCGGATCTGGTCCGCCGGGTGCTCCTCGGGCGAGGAGCCATACACGATCGCAATGACAGTGTTGCGGGCACTGCCGGCGAGGGACAATTGGGATGCCCTGATCCTGGCTACCGACATCGATACCAACATGATCGCGACCGGTCGCGCCGGCCTGTATGACGCTGAGAAAGTGTTGCCCGTCCCGTCCGAACTTGCCCGGCGATTTGTCATCCGTGTGGACGCCGATACCGTGGAGATGGCCCCAGCGCTGAAACAGATCATTCGCTTCAAACCGCTCAACCTGCTGGATCCTTGGCCGATGCGGGGCAAATTCGACGCGATCTTCTGCCGCAACGTGGTGATCTATTTCGACAAGGATACCCAGCGCAAGCTGTTCAACCGTTACGCCGAGTTCTTGAAGCCGGAGGGTTGGTTGTTCATTGGCCATTCCGAGAGTCTGTTCCGTGTATCGGATCATTTCCGCCACCTGGGCCGAACCACCTATCGGAAGGTGCGATGACTGCTCAAGCGCTCGCGGATAACCCTTTCACCCGGCATTGCGGCATAAACGGTCAGAATGACAGGATCCGCATCAATCCGGGTGGCCACTATGTCACCCGCGGCAACGAAATCCTTGTTACCGTCCTCGGCTCCTGCGTCGCGGCTTGCATCCGCGATCCGCTCGCAAGGGTTGGCGGGATGAACCACTTCATGCTGCCGCAAAGCGACAGCGGTGCCTGGGGAATTGCGTCGGCCACCATGCGATTTGGCAATTTCGCCATGGAGCAGCTAATCAACGAGATTCTTTGTCGCGGCGGCCGCCGGCATAATTTGGAAATCAAAGTGTTCGGCGGGGCCGGCATAATCGGCAGCAGCGCTCAAGTCGGATTGCGCAATGCGGATTTCGTCGAGACCTATCTGCAGGAAGAAGGTCTGCCAATTGCAGCCAAAAGCCTTCGCGGCCTGCACGCGCGGCGCATCCATTATGAGCCGCTCACTGGCCGGGTCCGCATGCTGGAAATGCCACGCGCCGAACCCGCGGTCGAGAAAATCGAACGGACCTACGTGGACAGGCTGCGGGCCATGCCGGAGGCCGGCTCGATTGAACTTTTCGATTGAGGAAGTAACCGATAATGCCAGTCAAGGTTCTCGTCGTCGACGACTCCGCGCTGATGCGCCAATTGTTGAGCGAATTGCTTAACAGTGACCCACGAATCCAGGTCGTGGGCGTTGCCTCCGACCCCTATGTGGCGCGTGAGCAGATCAAAGCCCTCAACCCGGATGTGATTTCACTCGATATCGAGATGCCACGGATGGACGGTCTCAGTTTCCTTGAGAAGCTGATGAAATTGCGGCCGATGCCCGTGGTCGTCGTCTCGACGTTGACCCAGAAGGGCGCCGACGCTGTGGTGCGGGCGTTGGAGCTCGGTGCCGTTGACTGCGTCGCCAAGCCATTGCTTGATATGCGTGCGGGCATAACCGCGCTGCGCGACGAACTGGTGGCGAAGATGCTGGTTGCGGCTTCTAGCCGTCCGGGAGCGCGAGCCGGCGACTCAACTCAGAGCAAGCCGTTGGTGTTCGACCCGCATTTGTCGACCGCCGGATGGATTGTAGCGGTCGGTGCCTCTACCGGCGGGGTCGAGGCGTTGCAAACACTGCTGACCGCGATGCCGTCGAACGCACCGGCCATACTGGTCACGCAGCACATGCCGCCTGGTTTCACAACCTCCTTTGCCAAGCGCCTGCACGAACGATGCGCGATGCCGGTATTTGAGGCCGCCCACGGCCAGCGCGTGATGCCTGGGCAAATCTACATCGCTAACGGCAGCTATCATCTGGAGCTTGTGCGGTCCGGCGCGCACTACGCCTGCCGCCTGCATGACGGTCCGCTGGTATCAGGGCACCGGCCTTCGGTGGACGTGCTGTTCGCCTCGGTCGCGGCGGCGGCGGGGAAAAACGCAATTGGCGTGATCTTGACAGGTATGGGGCAGGACGGCGCGGCCGGCTTGCTGGAGATGCGGCGCGCGGGCGCCCGAACTCGTGGTCAGGACGAGGCCAGCTGCGTCATCTACGGAATGCCCAAGGCAGCCAAACTACTAGGTGCGGTCGAGGCGGAGCGGCCGCTGTCAAAGATGGCGGCGGATATCCTGGCGCTAACGCAAGAGCGGGCCGGCGCACAGCACGCAGGCACCGTCTAAGCCTGGGGGCGAGCACTTATTGCGCGCCCGACGCTGCCCGATCTCTGGCCTGATATTCTGGCCGGTCGTCGACAACTTCAGACCTTCTTCTGCGCGCGTTGCCTCTCGAGGCTTTCTTCGTCTGCGCCGATGTAGGTATCGCTCGAAACTTTCAAGCTATGCCAGCCGAAAAAGCGATCTCGTTGCCGTAGAGTCCTTTGGAAAAATCTCGAGTAGCATCGCCCGAGAAGCGGTAGTGAAGATAGGCCGAATGGCTGACCGTCCAGGTCTTCGTAACAGCCAAAAGGTCTCTGAGGGGTCCGCCTTATCCTGAAATTGCCTAGTCGTTGTGCGCTGAAGCGCCTTCCACGCCACCGCTGGGCGTGCAACATTCTGCGTTCGACCGGGTTCAGAGCGCGCCCCGGGGAATTCGGAGCGGCGAAGGCAAATGACACAGGGCAACGCCGTCAATTGGTTCGTTGACCGCCATACCAGCGACGGCGGCGGCGCGCGCGTGGCCTTCCGGGACCCGTGGCACTCACTGACGTACGCCGAGCTCGAAATAACCACCCGACAGTTCGCCGGTGCCCTCCAAGCCGCGGGGATCGGCCGCGAGCGCCGCATCTTGCTGTTGCTGCAAGACACCATAGACTTCCCGATCGCGTTCTGGGGCGCCTTGCGCGCCGGGGTCGTGCCGATTCCAATCAACACCCTTCTCACCCCGGAAACCATCGCATACCTCCTGCACGATAGTCGGGCAGCGGGAGTGGTGGTATCCGCCGGCCTAGCCGCGTCCCTGCCCGCCGACACCCCACCGCACGTGATCGTCTCAAAACCCGACGGATCACGACATCCTACGCTTGCAAACGACAGTTGGACCGGATTGCAGGCTTTCCTGGCCAGCGGCGATCCGGCTACGCCCGCGGTCGCCGCCTCACCGGATGAGGTAGCATTCTGGCTCTATTCCTCAGGATCGACCGGGGCGCCAAAAGGCGTGCGTCACGTCCATTCCAGCTTGCGCTTCACTGCCGAGACCTACGGCGCTCGGGTGCTTCAGATCGGTCCTGATGACGTCATGTTCTCCGCCGCCAAGGCCTTTCACGCCTATGGGCTCGGCAACAGCCTGACTTTTTCCCAATCGGTTGGCGCAACGACGATGCTCCTGCCGGGCCGGCCGACGCCTGAGGCCGTGCTGGATATGATGCGCACGCACAACCCGACCCTGTTCGGCGGCGTCCCAACCCTGTACGCGGCGCTGCTCGCCAATCCCTACATCACGCCGGGCGCCGGCTCCCACCGACTGCGTCGCTGCATCTCGGCCGGCGAGGCGCTGCCGGCCGACATCGGCAGCCGCTGGAAATCGATCGTTGGGGTCGACATCCTCGACGGGATCGGCTCAACCGAAATGCTGCACATCTTCCTCAGCAACCGGCCGGACGATATCCGCTACGGCACCAGCGGAAAGCCGGTCCCGGGATATGACGCGCGCGTCGTCGACGAGCACGATCGGCCGGTGCCGCATGGCGAAGCCGGCGAACTCGTGGTGCGCGGCGACAGTGCCGCTGACGGCTACTGGAATCAGCGCGCCAAGACCCGTCGTGCATTCCAGGGCGAGTGGACCTACACCGGTGACACCTACACCCGAGATGCCGAGGGCTATTTCCGCTTCCAGGGCCGCCGCGACGAGATGCTGAAAGTTGGCGGCGTCTGGGTCTCGCCCTTTGAGGTCGAGGAGGCTCTGATCTCACATCCGGCAGTCCTGGAGGCGGCGGTGATCGGCCGGGCGGACCGGGACAGCCTGATCAAGCCGAAGGCGTTCGTAATTTTGCGGGAAACCGCAAGCGGCACGGATGAGCTTGTTACCGAGTTGCAAGCGCATGTGAAGGATCGGATCGGCGTGTGGAAATACCCTCGTTGGATTGAGTTCGTGGAAAGCCTGCCAAAGACCGCAACCGGCAAGATTCAGCGCTTTCGGCTGCGAGAGGTGTAATGCGGGCGGGGACGCTTCAGGTCAGCGGCGGATCATTGGAAACCGGCTGGTGGGGGCCGGGTCCAGCCGAGGCGCCGACGCTCGTGCTCCTGCACGAAGGCCTGGGCAGCGTCGCCCTGTGGCGCGATGTCCCCGGCCGGCTAGCCGAGGCCACCGGTTGGGGCGTGTTTGCCTACTCCCGCTTCGGGTACGGAAATTCGGACATGACGCCGCTGCCTCGCCCGATGACCTACATGCATCACGAAGCCCACGTGGTGCTGCCCGAGGTGCTGCGCGGCGCCGGGGTCCAACGCGCGGTGCTAATCGGTCACTCCGACGGGGGGTCGATCGCCACGATATATGCTGGGACGCCAGTGTCGTCGTTTCCAGCGATGTCCCGGCCATCCGGGCAGCAAGGACTGGGCGCCCCTGGTCGTGGCGGGATCACGTTGCTCGGCCTCGTCACCATCGCTGCCCACTTCTTCATTGAACCCCTCAACATCGCCAGCATCCGCCAGATCGCCGTCACTTACGACACCGAAGACCTGCGCCAACGCCTCTCCCGTTACCACCGGGACGTCGACGTCGCGTTCCGGGGATGGAACGAGGCTTGGCTAGACCCCCGGTTTCGCGCGTTCGATATCACCGGCTTCCTCCCCACCATTCAAGCGCCTATCCTGGCACTGCAAGGCGCCGACGACCCCTATGGGACCGACGAGCAACTTAAGGTTTTTGCCGCCAACGTGCGGGCCCCGATCCAAACGCGCCTCATTCCCGGGGCAAAGCACTCGCCGCACCTGGAGGCCAAGGATGTCACCCTGGCTGCAATCTCTGATTTCATTGCCGACCTGAAGCGGGATTTCCTCACGTGATCGATTTTCAGACCGACCCGACCCGTTATCGCCACTGGAAACTATCGTTCGACGGCGCGGTCGCGACATTGGCCATGGACGTTGATCCCGCAGGCGGCTTGTCGGACGAATACGAGCTTAAACTTAATTCCTACGACCTCAGCGTCGATATCGAACTCGCCGACGCCGTGCAGCGGCTGCGCTTCGAGCATCCCGAGGTCAAAAGCGTTATCCTGCGTTCGGCCAAGGAAGGTGTGTTCTGCGCCGGCGCCAATATCCGTATGCTTGGGAAGGCCTCGCACGGCCACAAGGTGAATTTCTGCAAATTCACCAACGAGACCAGACTCTCGATCGAAGACGCCAGTGAAAACTCTGGCCAAACCTACCTGGCCGCGATCGCCGGCAGCGCGGCCGGGGGGGGCTATGAACTCGCCGTGACCGCCGACCACATCATGCTGATCGACGACCGCCGCTCCTCCGTTTCTCTGCCGGAACTGCCGCTCTTGGCGGTGCTCCCCGGCACCGGCGGCCTCACCCGCCTGACCGACAAACGCCGCGTCCGCCGCGATCGCGCCGACATCTTCTGCACTGCCGAGGAGGGTGTGCGTGGCAAACGGGCTGTCGAATGGCGGCTGGTGGACGAGGTCATCCCTCCCTCCTCTTGGGAGGCAAAGGTGCGGGAACGCGCCCTCGAGTTCGCCGCCCGGTCCAGCCGGGACGGCGCCCGAGGCATCACGCTCACGTCCCTGGACCGCGTGATCCGAGAGGATTCAATAACTTATCCGCATGTCCAAGTCAGCCTGGACCGCACCGCCCGCGCCGCCAACATCACCATCCTCGGGCCATCTGGGCTGCCGTCCGATCTGCGTGGCATCCACGAGAGCGGTGCGGAGTTTTGGCCACTCGCGATGGCGCGCCAACTGGACGACGCGCTGTTGCATCTCCGTCTGAACGAGCCATCCATCGGCCTGCTGGTGTTCCGGTCCGCTGGCGATCCCGCCGAAGTGCTGGCCGCCGATTCCCTGCTGGAGCAGTACGAATCCGACTGGCTGGTGCGCGAAATCCGCCTGCTGCTGAAGCGTGTGCTGAAGCGCGTCGATATGATGGCGCGCAGCCTAATTGCCCTAATCGAACCAGGAAGCTGCTTCGCCGGCACCCTCGCCGAAATCGTCTTCGCCGCCGACCGCTCGGTGATGTTCTCGGGGTGCGTGGCCCGTGACAATCGTGGCCCCGCCACACTGCATCTGTCCGCACTGAATTTCGGCGCCTATCGCATGGGCAACGGTCTTTCCCGCCTCGCCAACCGTTTCTACGGCGAGCCGGAGACTTTTGAAGCAGCCGCCGGACTGATCGGGTCGACCCTGGACGCCGAAACCGCAGAACAACAGGGTCTGGTTACATTCGCTTACGACGATACCGACTGGGACGACGAGGTCCGCCTGATCCTGGAAGAACGGGCCTCGTTCTCCCCGGATGCGCTGACCGGCTTGGAAGCCAATCTGCGCTTCGCCGGCCCCGAAACAATGGAGACCCGTATCTTCGGCCGCTTGACCGCTTGGCAGAACTGGATCTTCCAGCGGCCCAATGCGGTTGGCGAGGCCGGATCGTTGAAACGCTACGGGTCCGGCGTGCGGCCTGACTTTTCCCGCGAACGCGTCTGAAAGGACTTTTCGATATGCCCGACGGCAGCCAGATCGATTATGACGGCCTGATCCCGAACAATGTTGGCCTCGCCGAGGATCTTCGCGTCCGCAAGGCATTGGAAACCTGGCATCCCGGCTACATCGACTGGTGGAAGTCGATGGGGCCGGAAGGCTTTCAGAACGCCCCAGTGTACTTGCGCACCGCTGTCGGCGTCGGCAGCGAGGGCTGGGCGAAGTTCGGCTTCGTGAAAATGCCCGAATACCGCTGGGGCATTCTGCTCGCCCCCGCCATCGAAGGCCGCACCATTCCGTTCGGTGCGCACAAGGGCGAGCCGGCCTGGCAGGAAGTTCCGGGCGAGTATCGCGCCATGCTGCGCCGCCTGCTGGTCATTCAGGGCGACACCGAACCCGCTTCGGTCGAGCAGCAGCGTCACCTCGGCGCCACCGCGCCGTCACTCTATGACATGCGCAACCTGTTCCAGGTCAACGTCGAGGAAGGCCGCCACCTCTGGGCGATGGTCTATCTGCTGCAGAAATATTTCGGCCGCGACGGACGCGAGGAGGCTGAGGACCTGCTCCGCCGCCGCTCCGGCCATCAGGACACGCCGAGAATGCTCGGTGCGTTCAACGAACAGACTCCCGACTGGCTGTCTTTTTTCATGTTCACCTTCTTCACCGACCGCGACGGCAAGATGCAGCTCGCCGCGCTGGCGCAATCCGGGTTCGACCCGCTGTCGCGCACCTGCCGCTTCATGCTGACGGAGGAAGCGCACCACATGTTCGTCGGCGAGACGGGCGTGACACGGGTTATCCAGCGCACCGCCGAGGCGATGAAGGAAGCCGGTATTGACGATCCGTATGACATCGAGCGCGTCCGGAGCCTCGGCGTCATCGACCTGCCGACCATCCAAAAGAAGGCCAACCTGCATTTCTCGCTGACGCTCGATCTGTTTGGTAACGAAATTAGCACGAATGCCGCTAATTCGTTCAACGCGGGGCTCAAGGGGCGGTACCGCGAGGACAAGCTTGACGACGACCATCAATTAACGTCCGCAGTCTATCCCGTGCTGCGGCCGCGCGCCGGCAGCATCGTTCGGGAGGACGTCCCCGCCTTGTCCGCCCTGAACATGCGGCTGCGCGACGATTATGTGGATGATGCCGCGAATGGCGTTGTTCGCTGGAATCGCGTTCTCGAACGAACGGAAATCGCCTTCCGCATAACTCTGCCCCATGTCGCCTTCAACCGCCGAATTGGCGAATTCAGCGCGATTTACACCGACACCGAGGGCAACATTCTCTCCAGCGAGGACTGGCACGCCCGCGCCGCGTCGATGCTGCCTTCGACCGACGATAACGAATTCATCAACAGCCTGATGCGCACCTCGCTCAAGCCGGGCATATATGCGAGTTGGATTGCCCCGCCACGGCACGGCATCGACAATATGCCGGGCGACTTCGAATACGTTCACATCGAAAACTGAATGGCAGCCTGCAACACCGTTTCGAGCAGGGTATGAGCTTCCAGTCGCCCTCCCTTGCGGTCACAGCCGGGCATGCTCCCGCCATCTGCGGGCCAGTTGGCGAAGCAAACGTCAATGGCTGCCTCGTAGACTGGGCGTCTGCGAAATTATGCTGATGTCAGAAAAATGGGAATCGACAGAATCTGACCTGACTTTGCGCATTCGATGCTTTGCGCGGCGCGTTGCCAGATGCAATAACATCCGGCAATGCGTGTTCTCTATCATATGCCGCTGTCGCCCTATGCCCGCAAAGTCCGCCTCGTCTTGGCGGAGAAGCGGTTACCGTTCGAACTACGCCTGGAAAAGGTGTGGGAACGGCGTCCCGAATATCTCGAACTCAATCCCGCCGGCACGGTACCGACGCTTGTCGAGGACAATGGCCTGGTCGTTGCGGACTCCGGGGTGATTTGCGAGTATCTGGACGAGGCCTATCCCGAAAGCAGTTTGATGGGCCGCACGCTGGCCGAGCGGATCGAGATCCGACGGCTTGCCACATGGTTCGATGGGAAGTTCGCCGCGGAAGTCACTCAGAATTTATACGGTGAGAAGCACCTTCGGAGGCTGACCCGACGTGGCTTGCCAGACCCAGCGGCGATCCGCACCGGCTATATCGCGGTGCGCTACCATCTCGAGTACATCAGCTGGCTGGCCGAAACCAGGAAATGGCTCGCCGGAAGTGTCTTGTCGCTGGCGGATTTTGCAGCCGCCGCGCATCTTTCGACGCTGGATTTCATTGGCGAATTGGACTGGTCGATGTCTCCCCCTGCCAAGGACTGGTATGCCCGGATGAAATCGCGGCCAAGTTTCCGAGGCGTTCTGGCGGACCGGATATCAGGAACCACCCCACCCGCGCACTACGCCGATCTGGATTTCTGACTGACCTGGAGCGCTCTTCAAATGGCGGCAACGGAAAGCCTTAATTGACAACACGGATCAAGCCCACAAGGCGTATAATCTTGAAGTCTTCAGCTGTGAGATGACCCGAAATGAAAATCTGACCGGGCACAGAGCCGTAGAGATTTAGCCGCCAATCGACCAAAGGTGTAGGCTCGCAGGCCGGCACGCAGTAATTCCTGTTGGAGCACTGTGAAAGCGGATCGCGCCGGGTTACGAAAGCTCGTCGGTACGATCTTGCATCTGCTCCAAAGAACAGGCTCGTTTCATAGTCAAACAACGATGATCCTAAAGATGCCTCGTAGTTGGTCCTTAGCTTCGTTCGTCGAGAACCGCGGTGACGAGACCGCCCCCCACCATGGGTTTAATTTTCGACTGCTCCAAGCAATCGCATGATCCGTAGCGATTTAAACCGTTCCCCGCGCACACTGTCCACCTCTGATGAACCGGACCGCTTCGCCCGTTCCTTGCGTCAGCCAGATCTAGGCTAGGCGCGCTACCATGTATGGTTGGTCTGACATAGGTTACACTTCGTATTGCATCGCACTCGTTGCGTTTCGTTTTTCCCGCACCATCTCCGTTATGTCTAAACCGCGGAGGCCTCCATGTTTCATCCCAAGCGTCTGATCCATGTCGCCGGCGCCTTTTGCCTGGCGATCCTGCTGTCCGGCTGCGTTATTGAACCCGCCTGGGGGCCGTACTACGGACACCCACACCATTGGGGCTATTAATCACGTGATGCGTCGGGCCGGACGCGGATCGGGGGGCCGCCCCACCGCCAAGGCGGCTGCCCTGCTTGAGATTACGATCCTGGACGCTGCAACCGCCGCTTTCTTGGCCGATGGTTACGCCGACACGACGATCGAGGCAATTGCGCGAGCCTGCCGCGTCGCTAAACGAACGATCTACGCGCGCTGGAGCGGCAAGCCGCCGCTCTTCCTTGCGGTGTTAGAACGCATGATGTCCAAGTGGCTCTCAGACGCTGGCGACTGGACCGAGGCTGAGGACCTGGAGGCCGGGCTAAAGGACGCGGCAGAGCGCATCCTGACGATCGCGCTGACGCCAGAGGCGATCGCACTCAATCGGCTGCTGATCGCCGAAAGCGCCCGGTTTCCGGAACTTCCCCTGATGATGCGTCAGGCCGGCTCGGCGGAAGGGACGCGACGCATCGCCGCCCTTCTGGACCGTGCTATCGTTCAGGGAACGTTGCCGCCGCGGGACACGGGCTTCGCCGCGGAACAGTTCCTCCACCTCGTTTTAGCCGGGCCGCAACGTCGCGCTTTGGGCCTTGGGCCCGTGCTGGACGAGCGTCAAATACAGGAATGGCGCGAGGCGTCGGTCGCGTTGTTTCTTAAGGGAGCAGGAAGCTAAAAGATTGCTGCAGCGCGGCGGTTAATGTTACCGCATCTGACGAAATCGGCAGGGGTGCGTTGCTTCATGAAGCTACTTTTGACCGGCGGATGCGGATTTATCGGCTCCGCTGTGGTGCGACATCTGCTGCGCCACACCGACCATGTGGTTATCAATGTCGACAAGATGACCTACGCCGCCTCGGAAGATGCCCTAGAGGAAGGGTTTCGACACAACCGCCACATTCTGGTGAAGGCCGACATCGCTAACGCCCCGGTCATACGGCAGGTTTTCGCAACGCACGACCCCGACGCGGTAATGCATCTAGCAGCGGAAAGCCACGTCGACCGGTCGATCGACGGGCCGGCCGACTTCGTGCAAACCAACGTCGTCGGCACGTTCATTCTGTTGGAGGCTGCGCGGCACCACCACAGCGTCTTGACGCCCGGCCGGAAGGCCGCGTTTCGCTTCCATCACGTCTCTACTGACGAGGTGTTCGGCGCGCTGGACCATAATGACCCGCCGTTTACCGAAACCACGCCGTACGATCCTCGCAGCCCCTACTCGGCGACTAAGGCCGCGTCCGACCATCTCGTCCGCGCCTGGAGCCACACCTACAAGCTGCCGACAATCGTGTCTAACACCTGCAACAACTATGGCCCCTGGCAATTCCCCGAGAAACTCATCCCGTTGGTCACCCTGAACGCGCTAGAGGGAAAGGAGCTGCCGGTCTATGGCGACGGGTCCAACATGCGGGACTGGCTGTTTGTCGAGGATCACGCCGATGCCCTGATCCGGATCGTTGAACAGGGACTTCCCGGCGAGACCTATGCAATCGGGGGCCGTCAGCCGCGCACCAATCTGCAGGTCGTCAAGGCGATCTGCGCCCACCTCGACACCCGCGTGGCCGATCCAGCCGGCCCGCGGGATCGGCTGATCCGGTTCGTCACCGATCGTCCCGGGCACGATTTCCGCTACGAGATCGACCCCTCTCGCAGCGAACAGGCCCTGGATTGGAAAGCACCGCACGACTTTGAGCGGGGGCTCGCCCGGACAATCGACTGGTATCTCAACAACCGAACGTGGTGGGAGGCGCTACGCGCCGCGAAATATGCCGGCCAGCGTTTGGGCACATCCGCCGAAAATCCAACGATAAGCGCACATAAGGGAAAAGCCGCGTGAAAGGCATCTTGTTGGCCGGCGGTTCCGGCACGCGGCTGCATCCGATGACTTTAGCGTCGTCGAAACAGCTTTTACCGGTCTACGACAAGCCGATGGTCTATTATCCGCTGTCAACACTTATGCTGGCGGGGATCCAGGACATCATGCTGATTTCCACCCCCGCCGACTTGCCGCAGTTCCGCCGGCTGCTCGGTGATGGTTCCCGGTTCGGCGTCCGGTTCGAATATGCTGAGCAGCCGAAGCCGGACGGCATCGCTCAGGCCTTCCTGATCGGTCGCGACTGGCTTGAGGGCGAGGCCTGTGCTCTGGCCCTCGGCGACAATCTGATCCACGCCGATCATCTCTCTTCGGTGATGCGCGCCGCTGCAGCGAGGCCGGTCGGTGCCACCGTCTTCGCCTATCAGGTGCGCGATCCGGAGCGCTACGGAGTGGTCGCATTCGATCCGCTAGGCCGCGCGGTAGAGGTGGTGGAGAAGCCCGCCGCGCCAACCAGCAACTGGGCGATCACTGGACTGTACTTCTACGACAAGAACGTTAGCGACATCGCTTCCCAGATCAGGCCATCCGCTCGTGGCGAGTTGGAGATCACCGACCTCAATCGGGTCTATCTTGAAATGGGCACGCTGCACGTCGAGAAACTGTCGCGCGGCTGCGCTTGGCTCGATGCGGGAACTCCCGACAGCCTGTTGCAGGCAGCAACATTCGTGCAGACGATCCAATCACGCACCGGAATGCTTGTGGGGTGCCCGGAGGAAGTGGCCTTCCGCATGGGCTTTATCAACGCCGAGCGATTGCGAGATCACGCAACGCGTATGGGGAAGACCGATCTGGGTCGGGTGCTGATGGACCTGGCTGAAGGGGAAATGGCATGAAGGTCGAAGCCCTCGAAATTGCTGCCGTCAAGCTGATCGCTCCGCCCCGGCACAAAGATCCGCGTGGATTTTTCTCGGAGACCTGGAAACAGGACCTGTTTGCTGAGGCCGGCATTCCGGGGCCGTTTATCCAGGACAACCACGTGGTGTCGAACGGCGCGGGCGTGTTGCGTGGGTTGCACTGCCAGATCGGGCCGAACGCGCAGGGCAAGCTGGTGCGTTGTGTGAAGGGCGCGATCTACGACGTGGCGGTTGATGTCCGGCACGGATCTGCGACCTTCGGGAAATATGTCGGCGTGGAGATCAGCGCGGAAAACTGGAGGCAAATTTGGGTGCCCGTCGGGTTCCTGCACGCCTATTGCACCCTCACCGAACAGACAGAAGTCATTTATAAGGTCACCGGCGCTTATGACCGGGCGGCGGAGCGTGGGGCGGTCTGGAACGATCCGGATATCGGGATCAACTGGCCAATCGGCCCCGACAAGGTGATCCTGTCGGACAAGGACAGGGCGCTTCCTCGCCTGCGCGATTTGCCGGTGTTGTTCGATGTGTGACGCTGACGGAGGTGGATGGCCGGACCGCTCGTGACCCAGGGCCAGCCAATCCTCGTCACCGGTGGCACCGGCCAACTTGCATCGGCGCTGGCGCACGCTCAGGGCGTCCTCCGGGTCGGGCGCCCGGTGTTTGATTTCGATCGCCCAGACACCATCAAGGCGACCTTCAGCGCTACGGCGCCCCGCCTTGTGGTCAACGCTGCCGCTTACACAGCCGTCGACGCAGCGGAAACCGACGCCGAAGCCGCCTATCGCGCCAACGCCGACGGTCCCGCTATCTTGGGGCGCCTATGCGCTGAGGCGGACATCCCGCTGATCCAGGTCTCCACCGACTATGTCTTCGATGGCGCTAAGCCGACCCCCTACGTCGAAACCGACCCGGTCGCGCCGCAGGGCGTCTACGGCGCCAGCAAGCTGGCCGGCGAGGAAGCCGTCCGGCTATCTGGCGCAAAGTCGATTATCCTACGCACCGCTTGGGTTTACGCCGCTACCGGCAAGAACTTCGTCCGCACCATGCTGGCCGTCGGCAAAACCCGCGACCGGCTGACCGTGGTCGCCGACCAATTCGGCTGCCCGACCACTGCGGCAGATCTCGCGGAGGCGGTGCTGACGATCATCGCCCGAATGGACCAAACCGGGTGGGACCCAGCCTATGAAGGGATCTTCCACGCAGCAGGCACCGGCGCGACCACGTGGCACGGCCTTGCCGTCGCAACGTTTGAGGAAGCAGCACGCCATGGAGCAAAGGTGCCAGCGGTCGAACCGATCGCCACCGCCAACTGGCCGACACCGGCGAAACGTCCAGCAAATTCCAGGCTGGATTGCACCCGTCTGCACGACGTTTTTGGCGTCCGTCTGCCGCACTGGCGGGAAAGCCTAACCAGAACAGTCGATACAATCTTCGCGACCACGCCTCCTTAGGAAGCGAGTTGTCCGTCGAAATCTGCCTTATTCTGGGAGGGCGGCCTAATTCCTATCGCTGCGTGATCTCAAACTCCACGCGGCGATTCTTCGCGTATGCCGCCGGCGTATTATCGGGGTCGAGCGGTTGGCTGTCACCAAAGCCGGCCGCGACCAGATGACCCGGCGCCACGCCAGAGGCTTCCAGCGCCTTTACCACGCTTATGGCGCGCGCCGCAGATAGGTCGCGGTTGGGGATGCGCCCCGGTTGTTTGTCGGCGTGGCCACCAACCTGCAGCATCCAGTCGGCGTCTGGCGGCAGCGAGGTGGTAGCCGCCTTTAGCACGTCGCTGATCTGCTGCAACGTCTGCTTTCCGGCAGCGCTGACTGTGGTGCTGCCGGCGGCGAACAGCATATCGCTCTGCAGGATCAATCGTTCGCCCGCCATCGTCACGCCCGGCTTGCCCGACAGCGCCTGTGCGGCCTTGCTGTCGAAGTCGTTGCGCAGATTGGGCACCGTCGCGGCCTGCACCGCCTCCGCTGCCTGGCTCTGTGCCTCAGCCAGCTGCTTCTGCGCCGCCTGCAGATCGGAAGCCGCCTTGTCGCGCGCCGCGGAACTGTCGGAGATCTGCTTCTGCAAGTCGTCCGCCTGCTTCTGTAGATCAGCGAGGTGAGCCTGCGCGGTTTGCTGCGCTTGGGTAGCTTGGTCGACCTGCGCCTGCTCGTCGCTGGCTTGCTTGGCGGCGGCGTCCTGCTGCTGCTTGGCCTGGTCCGCGGCGGCAGCCGCAGCTTGCTGTTTGGCCTGAGCATCCGAGGTCGCCTGCTCAAGCTGTTTGCGTTGATCTTCCAGCTTGGCGATCGCGTCCTTTGCGTCCGCCAGCTGCTTCTGCAGGTCCGCGCTCTGTCCCTGCATCTGCTGCAACTGCGCCGCCAATTCCGCCTGTGAGGCAGTTGTGCCGACCAACGTCTGCTTTGCCGTGCCGAGCTCGTCCTGCGTTGACTTGAGCTGCTCTTGGGTAGAGTCGCGCTGCTGCGTGGCCTGGTCAAGTTGTGCTTTGGTATCGGTCAGTTTACCTTGCAAATCAGCAACGTCATGCTGCGCCCGCTTGGCCTGGGCGTCGAGGTCAGTTACCTGCTTGTTACGGACCTCTACATTTGCCTGCAACCCTGTTAACTGCCGCTGAGCGTCGGCCGCCTCATCCTTCGTCTTGTCGGCTGCCTGTTGTGCCGCATCGCGCGCCTTACCGGCTTCCTCGGCCTCGCCCTTAGCGTCGGAAATCTGCTTCTGCAGAGTATCGAGTTTTTCCTGAGCGGCGTCGCGTTGCTGGATTGCTTGTTCGAGCCCGCTACGCATCGCTGCAAGTTGAGTCTGCAAATCCCCACCAGCAACCAGCGCCGCCTGCATCCCGGCCTCGGCATCGCTCTGGGCGGCGAGCAGCTTCTCATGGGCATCATCGATCGCCTGACCGATCCCGGGCAAGGCAGCTTCCGCCTGGTGCTGGTCGATGGTAGCTTCGGTCAAATTATCAGCCAATTTGGCAACTTGCGTCTTGTCGTCCTGGGCGCGCTGCTGTGTCTGCTGCAGATCGGCCTGCGCCCGGTCCCGGTCAGCAGTGGCGGTATCCAGCGCCGCCTTAGCCTGATCCACCTGGCCCTGTAGATCGGAGCGCTGTTTGTCCGCGACGTCGTGGGCCTGTCCGGCCGCCTCGAGTTGGGCCTGGACGTCACTCAGTTGCCGTTCCGCCGATTTCACCGCTGTCTCGGCGTCCGTGGAAGCCGCGTCGGACCGGGCCACCGTTTCTGCTTGCTTGGCTTGATCGAGCGTCTGATTGGCCGTGTCCTGCTTGGCCAGGCTTTCCTGCGCCGCCTGCTGCTTTGCCCGCAGGTCGTCCGACGCCTTCTCCTCGGCCGTGCGCAAATCGGTCGCGTGTGCCTGAGCCTCCTGCACCGCCTGCTGCGCTGCATCACGGGCTGCCGTCACTTCGCTCAGCGCCGCTTGCGCCGCGGCCACCTGCTGATCAGCGGTGGTCACCGCCTGCTGCGCGGTCGCCACCTGGGTGGTGATCTGGTCAAGCGTGTTCTGTGCAGCGGTCGGATCGGCATGCGGCGAGGTCTGCGCCGTTGTCGACTCAGTCGCGGCCGGTGTTCCGGAATCTGATCCGGATGTTGCCGCGGGCGGCGCTTCCGCCGTTGTCGACTCAGCCGTGGACCCGGATGTCACGGGGGGTGGCGCTTGGGCCGACTTCAGATGCAGCTGGCGTTCCAGAATCTGATCCTGATGCTGCCGCGGGCGGAGCCAATGTCTGTTGCTTGGCCGCATCCAGCGCCTTGCTGGCGTCCGCTTGCTGAGTTTGCAGTTCCGCGAATGTCTGCGTGGCCGACTTCTGCCGGCTTTGAGCTGCATCCAAATCACGCTGGCGGCCGCTGACGGCGTCGGTGACGTCGGACAGTTTCTGCCCGGCCGCCTGCGCGGACTGCTCCGCCTCCTGCAAATCCCCTTGGACCCGGTCGTGCGCCTGGGCGGCGTCAGCTACCGCCTTGGCCGCGTCCTCAGCCTCCTGCTTTGCGCTCTGCAGCGCCTGCTCGGCATCGGTGCGCGTTTGCGTTGCCTTTTGCAACGCTGCCTCAGTGTCGGCCTTGCGCTTGTCGAGCGCATCCTTCGCGGCCTGCAGCGCCTGGCCGTCAGTGTCGACGACCTGTTGCGCCTTCGTCAGGTCGGCTTGGGCCGCGGCGGTATGCTCCTGTGCCGCCTGCAATTGCTGCTGCAAGCCCGAGAGATCGGTAGCGTCCTGAGAAGCCTTCGATACCAGAATCGCAATCTTGTCAGGCAGTTCGACGGCGTGCTGATCGGCGTCCTGCGCGTCCGCCTGCAGCCTTGTTTGATCGGCCGTAGCCTGGACGATGATCGCCTTAGCCTGGTCCAGTTTCTGCTGCGTGGACTTCTGCTCATCCTGCGCGCCGGCCAGCGCTTTTGCCGCCGCCGCAACAGCATCGCGGCCCTGGCTAAGCGTCTGCTCGGCTTGCGCGCCGCTGGCCTGCGCCTGCTTCACATTGTCCGCCCGCTGCTGCTGGAGCGCCTGCATCTGTTTCTCGGCGTCGTCTAGCCGATGTTGTGCCTGCTGCAGCGACGTTTGGGTTGTATCACGCTGGCCAGACAGGTCGGCGAGTTGGCTGCGGGTCTGCTCGGTCTGCGCCTGCAGGGTCTTCTGTTGTTGACCAGCATCTTCCAGATCGTGCGTAGCCTTGCTCAGTTCCGCCTGCTGGGAGGAGACCTTCTGGTTGAGATCGGCCAACGTGCCTTCGGTCTTCTCGTGTTGGGCCAACTGACCTGACAGTGACTGCTGCCGCTGTTGGTCGGTGGTATAGACATATCCGGCGGTTCCCCAACCGACTAACGCCACAACCCCGAGCGCAACAGGAAGAGCATTGGATTTTGACTTCGGGCGGTCGGTGTCGGACAACGGTATGTTCCTACGCTTTATTTACGGATGCTTTACTTAGCCCAAACTTCCGATTGTGAAAAGATACCAAGTGGATGATGTAACCAAATACTCATGGAAATCGCGCTGCGCTGTCGGCTGCGCCGGAATTACCCTGACAGATGATTAGCTGAACGCAATCGCACTGGCTAGCGATTGCGAGGAATATAACAAGGAAGAGGTGCGACGTTGATTGATCACCCACCATTAAAGAAGGCCCAGTGATAGTCAACCATCAAAGGGTCGGAAACGCCTCAAGGGACCGATCACATAAATAGAATTTACATTATGATAGGATCACATGATGTCTAGGAAGACAGTGGTAGGCAGAGCCACTATGTTGATTGGATACGCACGCGCCAGCACCGCCGATCAGAACGCTGGTCTGGCAGTGTAGGAGCGTGACCTGAAAAGCGCGGGTTGCACCATGCTGTTCAGCGAGCAGGTCAGCAGCGTGGCGAGGCGCGACAAACTGAACGCGCTGCGAGAGTTCGCGTGTGAAGGCGACACCATCGTAGTGACCAAGCCAGACCGCTTGGCGCGCAGCACAGCCGAGTTGCTTGCGATCGAGGCCGACCTGTCGAAGCGTCACGTCGGCTTGGTGATACTATCCATAGGTGGCGAGAAATTGGATACCCGTGATCCGGCTTCAAAGCTCATGATGGCTATCCTGACCGGGGTGGCGACGTGGGAGCGCGAGATCATGTTGGAGCGGAAGCGGGAGGGCATCGCCAAGGCGAAGGGTGAAGGCAAATACAAGGGCCGCAAGCCGACAGCGCGTGCCAAGGCTGATCAGATCATGGCACTCGCGGCTAGAGGCATGACGAGGGAAGCCATCGCCGCACAGTTAGAAGTGGGGGTCGCCAGCGTCTACCGCGTCCTGTCGACATTGCGTCCCTGAACGGCGCGTCACCATGACACGCCACCGGTACCCCAACCCCGAGCGATATCAGATTGCCGACCAACCGGCGGAGGCCGACTACATTGCGGAACCAGGATGATCTGTATAAGCTGCCCGACGTTGTTCGACGGCAAGGTGTGAGACATCGGCAAGCAAGGCGTGCTGGAGACCACGATGGCCGCTGTGCACAAATAATCTCAAAAGCTTCGGCACAGATCTACCGCAATCTGGACAACGTTCGCTGCGAATTCCTCGGTTTCAATTCGCACTGTCATGCGCGTCCACTTCCACCATCAGTAGTAGTGCCAGCGCCCCGAGCGATAGTACGGTGCCGATAATAATGTCCCCCATAGCGATACGGATAGTATCCGCCGCGATAGTAGTACGGGTAATAGCGACCATGGTAGTAATAGACCTTTTCGATTGAACCACTTACCACAGTCGGAATGATCAATGCGGCAGTGGTCGTCACAGGGGCGGCTACCGCTTCGTAAGGCCTAGGGGCGATCAGCACGCCGGCCACGACCAGGATCAGCAGAAGGTTCAGGCGCATGCTATCCTCCCGATGACCCATCCCCTTGGAAGTTTCGGATCTCACTGCTATCAAACCGCAATGGCGTTGCGGGCAACTACTTTCGGTTCTGGTTCGAGACCGCGGCAGGAGCGCCTCCCGGCCGACCGATAACGGCACACTCTGTCACTCCTGCCGATAAACAGCTTTCGCATTATCCACGAATACCGCCCGCTTCTGTGCCTCCGTTAGCTTCAGCGGCAGCGCGTGCGCCGGATCATCGAAATCCCAATGCGGGTAATCGGTTGCAAACAAGACTCGGTCCCAGCCGATCCATTCCATCGCCTCAGCCAAATGCGCCCTGGGCTCGGGTTCCTCGATCGGTTGGGTGGTGAACCAGACGTTTGAGCGGATGTATTCGGATGGGGCGCGTTTCAGGTGCGGTAGTTCGCGCTTTAGTTTCGTCCACTGCCGGTCCATCCGCCAACCCAGTGCGGCGGCCCAGGCCAAGCCGCCCTCGACCAGGACCACACGCAATGTTGGAACGTGTTCGAAGACGCCTTCCAGGATCATGCTGATCAGCAGCGACTGCTGTGCCTGGGCGTGGCCCACCATTTCCTCAATGTAGTAGCTGCCCCACCCGCCGGCCGTGTTAGGCCAGCCACCATTGCCGAACGCGTGGATGCCAACCGCCAGATCAGCGGCGGCAGCGGCCTCATAGATCGGCCAGTAGCGCCGCTGTCCGAGCGGTTCGGCGGTCCGGCTTAGCAGCAGTACCTGGGCAAAGTCGCGGTCCCCTGCACGCAGCTCGATCTCCTTTACCGACGCGACGGCGTCCTCGTATGGCACCACCACCGATCCGCGCAGCCGCTTGTCCCGCGACGTCCACTCGGCCTTCTCCCATTCATTCGTGGCATGGGTGATCGCGGCCGACAGTAGCGGATTGGTCGCGCCCTGTCCGTTGGTCAGAGGATTCAGGATCCCCAGCCCCACGTTGTTCGGGTCAAGGTGCTGCTCCGCCATAAACCGCAGATCGCTGCCTGGAGATCCGCCATTGGGCGTAAATGCGTCTCGGCGGCACGCCTGGGGCTGGCCCTTCGGATATGCCGATCCTTTCTCCCAGGGCTGGCGATACTGGATGCCGAACTCCTCGACGTGATCCACCCATCGCTTCGATAAATATGGATAGAGCGACTTGCTGACCCCGCCGATGCCGACCCCGGCGGGTCGCGGGTGAATGTCGCAATCGGCGATCGCCAGTTTCGCGATCGGCGCGGCCTGCAGGCCAGAGCGGTTGAGGACGTCCACATTCATCGCGTGGTCTCCTTTTCGTTTAGTCGAACATAGGTACGTAGCGGGTTCTCCGCCATGATCTTCTGCGCGAAGCCTTTGTCCAGCCCCTCGGGGATCGGACGGTCCCCGTCGAACTGGTGGTGCGGGTAGTCGGTGGAGAACAGCAGCATCTCATCCGAGCCGATATGCTCGATCAACCGCATCACAGAAGCCGGATCCGGCGGGGCATCGAACGGCTGCAGCGTCAATCGCACCCGATCGCGCACGATCGAGCTCGGGGGATCGGACACCCACGGAATTTCGCTGCGCAACCCCTTCCAGAATTTCGTCAAGCGCCAGAGATAGGCCGGCAGCCAGGTCACGCCGGATTCCATCAGAACGACGGTCAAGGCCGGGAACTTGGCGAAAACGCCCTCGGCGATCAGGCTGGTGAGCTGAGATTGGAAGGCGGTCGCCTGGTTGACGTATTCCTCGGTAAACGTGGTCGGCCAGCCGACTGGCGTCATAGGATGGCGATACATCGAACCCGCGTGGATACCAATCGGCAGCCCCAACCGTTCGGCCGCAGCGTAGATCGGCCAGTATTGCCGGCGGCCCAGCGTGTTCTCTGAGCCGACCAACAGCATCACTTGGACGAAGCGCCGGTCCGGCGCGCAACGTTCGATCTCGGCGACCGCCATCTCCGCGTTCTGCATGGGCACCACGATGGAGGCCCGCAGCCGAACATCCTGGTCAAGCCACTCCTTCACCATCCAGTCGTTCAAGGCTCTGGCGAACGCCGCGCCGAGGTCCTCGCTGAACTGTGCCTGCACACCATACAGGCAGTTGCAGATGGCCAGGCGGGTACCGACCGGGTCGAGCGCCTGCCGCCCGAGGGTTGCTACGTCCGTTGCCGTTCGGCCTGAAGCGTCGCGCCACTCCTGCCGGAAACTGAGCGGGTTGCGCGTGGGGTAGGAGATCGTCGTGAGGTCTTCGATGCCCCGCCGCACGACGGTCTCTCGCCAATGGTCGTCCATGTATGGCAACAGGGTCGCAATGCCAGGAACAACCGGGTGAATGTCGCAGTCGATCGGCGCATGTTCGGTCATTAGCGTGGGTTTTCGAGTACGTCGCCCGCCCCCGCGTCAACAAGAGACGCCGCGCTCTTCGATGAGACGGGACGGAGGTTCATCACGGAACCTGCACCAGCAAGTCATCACCCTCGGCCTTGATCGCATACACCTTGATATCCTGATCCGCGGGCGCCGACATCGCCTTTCCGGTCCTGACATCGAACTGCGCCGCATGCAGCGGGCACTCGATGCAGCCATTTTCCAGCCAGCCATCAGACAGCAGCGCATACTCATGCGAACAAACGTTCTCGGTGGCGCAAAACTCGTCGCCCGGCAGGTGGTAGATCGCTATTTCCTTGTCGCCGACCCGCACGCCAAGACACGCTCCTTCCGCCACGTCACCCTTAGCTGCCACCCGCACCCACTCGCTCATCCTCGTCTCCATCGGCCATGAAGGCGTAGCATGCCAGTGGTTTGCGCGATGGCCAACCTCGGTCTCCGTGCGAGCGGCCTATCACCAAGGGCGTTTGGCGCTTGCGGCGGGAATGACTCTTCGGGCGGCCGCTCACCCCACCAACTTGCCGCCGTCCACGGGAATGATCCACCCCGTGGTCGAGGTCAGATTGACCACAGCGGCCATCACCGCCTGTGCGACCTCATCGGCCTGCACGACGCGCTTCAGCGGCGTCGTCGAGGCTACCTTCTCGACCATTGCCGTCGTCCGTCCCGGCACGAATGCGGTGTCCACCGCGGCTGGCGAAATGGTCAGCACCCGGATTTCGGGCCCCAGGATCCGCGCCAGCGACAGCGCCATGGTGTCCAAAGCGGCTTTTGAGCCGCCATAGGCAATGTTGCTCCCGGTGCCGACTATCGCCGCAATCGAAGAAATGTTGACGATCACCGCAGCGCCCGCCTTCTTCATCAACGGCGCGAATGCTCGGATTGTTGCAAACGGCCCCCGAACGTTGGCGGCGAAAATCGAGTCGATCAACTCATCCGTCAGGGCCTCCAGGTCGTGATGCGGTATCATCCGGGTAAACCCGGCGGAGTTCACGAGGATGTCGCAGCGCCCATATTCCTGCTCGACCATCGCGGCCGCCGCGCGGATCAAGGGCGTTTCCAGCATCGGGATCCGCGCTACCTGGTGGCCCGATCCAGGCAGTTCCGCCACGATTGCCTGTGCCTGCTCAGGTTTGCTGTTGTAACCAACGACGATTCTTGCGCCTGCTCGCGCCAGGCGTCGGGCGGAGGCCGCTCCGATCGCGCCGCTCCCGCCGGCGATAACGGCTACCTTGTCCTTCAGGTCCATTTTCGTCGCTCCTCTTTCTTTGAGAGGCGGATAGAGCGCCGGGCTGGTTTCGGCAAATCAGGCGACACGGACCAGGATAATCCGATGCCGCGTGCGGGATTGCTCATCACGCGACTGTCGAATGTCTTTGATCGGGATCGACGAGGCACCGAAAATACCTAGATGGGGGCAATCTCGTTTGCGTGCATGGGCAATTTTTATTGACTCCGAGGGAGGGGTTAGCGCCCTCTCCGGGCAGTGCATTGAAAGGGCCCTGAAAAGTATGGCCGAAGCCTCGACACTTCATTAGTTGCGGCGAGACACGCCGAGCCGGCAAAGTTTAGAAATGCAGGTCGTCTGAAAGATCAACGGTAGCTCACCCCGAGACGTTGTTGTTGGCGGTGCCTTGCCCGATGGCGTGACGACATCAGGGAGATTCTCCATCGGGGTGGACATGCTCTGCTCTGGTTCGATGGATGGAGCGAATTGGCTGAACCACTGGTTCAACCACCTTGCGGGAGATCAAATCGTTTCGAGGCCGCCGATGATAGGAAATACGCCGCCGACACCGATAGCCTGTATCGAGGAGGAGACGAACCGTAGGTCAGCTGGCAGATGAACGTGGAGTCGTTGCCATTGAAGTCGGTCGGAATTCAATCCGCAGAAATCTCAGGACCCCCGGAGCCTGCCGTATCAGGCCGTCTACTACAAAGGATGTGGGTTGGAGGCGAGCTTGATGAGGCGGGTAACGCGGCTCTTGGGACGGCGGTGGCGCCAGCCAATCCTGGTCCGCTGGCTGGAGGCGTTCGGCCTGTTCGGCGTTGCGCTTGTAATCCGGTTTTTACTTGGCCCGCGACTCGGTGCCATGCCTTTCCTAAGCTTCTACCCAGCAATAATCCTTGCAGCGTTGCTACTGGGCTGGAAAGAAGCCGTCTTTGTGCTCGTGCTGTCAATAGCAGCCGGGGTGTACTTCTTCTTGCCTACTGGCGCGTTGCTATTCCCCGTAGGTGCAGCGTTCGTCGCTGTTTTGAACATTGCCATCATCATTGCTTTGAGGGCCCTCGCGCAGAGACTCGCCGAGGCAAACGAGCGGCAGGGAGTATTATTCCAGGAACTCCAGCATCGGGTCGCAAACACGCTACAAGCCACGGTAGGCAGACTTGAGATCGTCAAGAGAAAAATGCTCCTCACCCCGGACGAGGCGGCGCACATGCTGGATGAGGCGATCATCCGGATGTCTGCATCCGCGGACATGCATCGTCGCCTGAACGACCCCACTCTATTCAGCAAGGGGCTGGAGTCAATGTTGCGAGACGTTTTGGCTACGGTCATTGATCGATCCTCAGTCAGTCTGAACCTGGACGTCGAAGAACTCGACCTGTCACTGGATCAGAAGAGCGTAATAGCGATGCTAGTTCTAGAGGTTGCCAACAACGCGGCGAAGCACGTCTTTCAACGGGATCTTGGGTCACGCTTCGAGGTGACCCTGAAGGCGCTGTCAAATCATCGCGCCATATTGAAAGTTGCTGACGACGGCCCAGGCGCCACGGGCTCCAACGACGTGACATCACCCGGGCAAAATTTGGGCATGCAAATACTTCAAGGGTTGGGTGACCAGATCAACGGAACCCTCGCCATCGCAGTCGACAAGGGCAGAGAAGTCACGGTGGCCTTCCCGACGTTTCGGTCATCCGTCTTTACACAGAGAGTTTGATGGCCAGCTTGCCAAAAGTTCGCTGTTCCCCGAACCCCGGTCGTCCTGAGAGGACGGGCCCCTGTCCATGCGCACATAAGTTTGCCGCCCAGTTCTACACGGATCGACCTAGAATTTAGGCAAATCGGCAAGCGGGAGCACAAACGCAATGACGCTCCTCCATAAGACAAAGCTAGGGGCTCTAATGGCGCTCTGCCTGTTGGCATTCGCCCTGGCGCACGCCGAGCAAACGCCGTTGGACGCTGCATCTCCGAGTATCAATGTCCCGCCGAACGTCACATCACGCCCCAGCGAAGAAGCCGTCACCAGCCAGGGCGACACAGCTCTCGCCAAGCAGCTACAAAACCCGCTCGGCAATCTGATCATTATCCCGTTTCAAAACAACACCGACCTTGATGTAGGCCGGCACAAGGGCACGGTCGACAATCTCAACATTCAACCGATAATCCCCATCCACGTGAGCGAAGATTGGAACGTGATCACGCGCGTGACCTTGCCTCTGGTCTGGAGTCCAACATCGCAACCGGCAAAGAGCGTGCCATTCGGCACAGGTCCCACGGGACTCTCCATCTTCCTGTCACCGGCAAATGCGATTGACGGATGGGTCTGGGGTGTCGGCCCGAGCGCGCTGTTACCGACGAGCAGCGACAGGTCCCTCGGCTCGAACGTTTGGGGCATGGGCCCGGCGTTTGCCGTTGTTAAGACTGCCGGCCCCATCGTCGCCGGCGCGCTCGTCAGCGACGTGTTCTCGCTTGGTGGCACCTCAGGGCGTGGTGGCACCAAATACCAGGTGCTCACCGCAAATCCGTTCTTCAACTATAACTTCGACAGCGGCTGGTTCGTCGGCACCGTGCCAACCATCACCTCGGTGCGGACTTCACGTGGCGAGAGGTGGACGCTGCCGGTAGGCGCTAATATCGGACGCGTCGTCAAGATCGGGGGTAGGCTTCCGGTCGCTCTGCTTGTCGGCGCCTACTACAACGCGGTGCGGCCCCAGTTTGGGGCGAGCTGGCAGCTTCGCAGCCAGATAGCGATTATCTTCTGAGCTCGACTTTCCGCATCACGGGGTTTCTGCGCAATCAAAACCCGATCGGGCTTAAAATCGTCGGCGACGAACCAGGCTCCGCACTGGATGTTTCGATCCAGGCACAGATCATCAACCTGATGATGGATCTATGTCGCGGCAGGGTTTCCAATCCTCGGTGAAGTTGAACTCGATCAGCCACGCGCCAGTGCGTAGATTTGCGTGCCGCCTGGGGGCGGCCTGTGCGCGACCCAGTTCTCGCCGCCGTCTTGACTGCTGTAGACCTCGCCGCCGTTTGTGGCGCAGGCCATCATTTCGGGACGACGCTCCTCCAGCGCTAGGGTGAACAACGTATGCGGTGCGCTGATGCCCTCCGCGCGCACCCAAGTGTCGCCTCCGTCGTTGCTGTACAGCAACACACCCTTGTCACTCTGGAAATTGGCCCCAGCGGTCACAAAGATCTTACGCGGATTTCCCGGCACTTCGCAGATCTTTCGGCAATAGATCTGGCCCTTGGCATTGAGTGCCTCCAGCTTCACATGCCGCCAGTGATCGCCGTCATCGGCACTGTGAAACATGCCAGCGCGGCCGATGCCGATAACTGTTCCAGGACGCCAGCGACTAGCCAACACGCCGTGCATGTCAACGGCATCGTCGTCAAGGTATTGGCCGTGACTGAGATTCTCCCAGTGCTCTCCCCCGTCGGTCGAACGGATGGTGCCGCCGACCTCGATCGCAGCGTAGAGATGGTCGGGTTCGGCCACACTAGCATCCAGCATCAGCACGCGTTTAGCCGGGTTAGCGCTTGGGGCGGTTGTGATCTCGGGGAAGCGGACGCCAACCGGCAGGCGAATCCAGTGCTGACCGGCATCATCGCTGCGATAGATCTCGCAGTTCTCGTAGCCGACGAACATCACGTCAGGATCGGAGGGATGGAACAGAAACGACCATACCGGCAACCCGTGGTCGGCGATTTCAACTTTCTCCCAGTGCTCGCCGCGATCGGCGCTGCGATAAGGTCCGGTTTGAGTGCCAGCGTAGATGATGTCCTGGTTCAGTGGATGCACCGCCAGTGCGCGGACCGCGGGGGCGTCGGGTAGGCCGTTGCGCAGCGTCTCCCACTCGTCGCTGCCATCAGCCAGGCGGTAGAGGCCAGACTCCACGGTCCGGCCACGCCCGGTTTCACCGGCGAGACCCAGGTATATGAAGGATCGCTGATGCTTCGCTCGGATTGTTGTCATGGCCGTCTTCCCTTGTTGCGTGCGCTGAGCTTGGCAACACTTGAGATGGCAGCGCAAGGGGCACTGCTATACCGGAAACCAGTCATCGCGATGTCTCTCGCGGCACCGTCAACCGATAGACTTTCGCCGCGGTGCCGCTGTACAGTGCGGTCTTCTCACCGGCCGAGGCATTGGCGGTGATGCGCTTAAACGCGTTCCACAACTCAGTGTAGCCGCACGACTGCTTGTCAGGCGGGAAATTACTTTCGAACATGCATCTGTCGACATCGAACGCCTCAATACACGGCTCAATATACTGCCGCCAAGCTGCCGCAAGATCTTCGGATGAAGGAGGGCTGTCGCGCTCGTGGAAGTCGAAGCCGAACGACACCATGCCGATCCCGCCAAGCTTGCAGTAGACGTTCGGACACTTGGCGATTTCCTTGATGTCCTC
Source organism: uncultured Alphaproteobacteria bacterium (assembly GCA_963819345.1). GTDB lineage: Bacteria > Pseudomonadota > Alphaproteobacteria > Acetobacterales > Acetobacteraceae > Rhodopila. The sequence continues at coordinate 379,611 of CAWFVX010000002.1, read as the reverse complement.
GCGCCAGTTGGCCAGAATCTCCTGTCGACGACCGGCATACGGTCCGACGCCTAGCACTCCACCGACGTGGTTTAGGATGATGGTGGTCCCCGGAAAGGCACGCGCGAGATCGATTGCGTCCGGAAGTTGCGGATGATACTGCCACGACTCGAAACTCAGGCCCAGCGGCGCAAGCTGGGCAAACCCTTCGCGGAACTTCGGGTCCTTGACCTGATGAAGCGGCACCGTCCTGGAAGCGAACTTACTGATCGCTTCGTTGGCGTCCCAGGCCACACCATGCCGCATACCTCGCAGACGGCCGCCCGCGGCTTGGATCTCGGCCTCCAGCAGCGTGCGCACGGATGCACCAACGCTGAGATCACCGCCGCCCACGATGCCCTCGGCGACGCGGCAAGGCCCGTAGGTGCCCGACGCACTCATTGCCGCGATGCCGGTGACGAACTCGACCTCGCCCAGCGCCGCCATTTCGCGTGGACCCTCCTTGCGATACATCGCTCGGCATTCGAGGAAGACAGTCGATACAATGTTGTGGCCGCCGCCGATATCGGCCAGCAATTCAGGTAATAAGTAGCGTCCGCGATGGGGAAAATCCCAGAAATGATGGTGCGGATCGATGATCGGCAGATCCGGCTCCAGCGCCGCCTCGTTGGGGCGCCTTGCTAGCCACGCATTGAGCGCGACGTCGTCGCGAACCGAGGTGCCGCGGTAATCGCCTTTTGCATTCCCAGCCTGAGCCATTCTTGTTCCCTCCATTAAGATTTTGGCGCTTCCCTGCCCTGCGCGCACCTTGCGGAACGCCCTTGAAAACCGCGCTGAGCTGGCGGTCAGCTTAGGCCCCGACCCGGCAATCGCAAACGGCACCCTTTGGCGGAGTAGCCAAGCCACGGTTGTGCCGGTAGCATCCCATCACCTGGGGAGAGACGACGAATGGCCACCACCACATTCAAAATCGGCGATATCACGATCCACCGTGTGGTGGAGCAAGAAGGTCCATTCTTCAATCCGTTGGAGTTCTTCCCGACCCTTAAGCCGGAGGTCCTGGAGGAAAACCGCAACTGGATGACCGAGGGTGGCTATCTCGACCGGCAGAATGGGCAACTCGTGTTGTGTATCCAGGCTTATCTCGTGCAGACCCCGCACCACACCATTCTCATCGATAGTTGCGTCGGCAATCACAAGCCGCGGCCAACCCGCCCATTTTGGAACATGATGAACACCGACCGCTTTGAAAAGAGCCTCGCCGGCACCGGTGTCTCGGTCGATCAGATCGATTTCGTAATGTGCACCCATCTGCACGTCGATCATGTGGGGTGGAACACCAAGCTCGAAAATGGCCGTTGGGTGCCCACATTCCCGAAGGCCAAGTATGTGTTTGCCGACCGCGAACTCGCGTATTGGACCGAGACGGAGAAAAACGACCCGTCGGCTGCCCCCTGGATCACGGACTCCGTTCTGCCCATTGTCGTGGCGAAGCGCGAGGAAGTGGTGAACAGTAGCCACCAGCTCAGCGATATCGTAAGATTGTTGCCGACACCCGGGCATACGATAGACCACTATTCCGTACAGGTCGGCACGCCAGGCCAGGACGCGGTTATCACCGGAGATATGGTCCACTCGCCATTACAGGCTCGCTATCCGGAACTTGGTATGCGTGTCGACTATAGTTCCCCTCAGGCAGGCGAATCACGCCGCACGCTGTTCGGTCGGTTTTGCGACACCTCGACATTGATCTGCACGGCCCACTTCCCATCACCATCTTCCGGCCATCTGAAGCGCTGGGGCGATGGCTTCAAATTCGAGGCTGTATAGAGGGGAGCCAGACCAACCAACTCCCACCGGGGAGATGCCCAATGCCTGCGCCAATAGAACACCGGACGATGCGCAAGGTTTATATTCGACTTTTGCCTTTTGCTTTCGCCCTCTATTTGATTTGCTACTTAGACCGAGCGAACATTGGATTTGCAGCGCTGACGATGAACCGTGATCTGGGGTTTAGCTCCTACGTCTACGGCCTTGGTGCTGGTGCTTTTTTCTGGGGTTATTTCCTCCTGGAAGTACCCAGCAACCTGATCCTCGAACGGGTCGGCGCTCGGCGATGGATCGCACGCATCATGATCACCTGGGGCATAGTGTCAGGTTGCTTCGCCTTCGTCCAAGGGCCGATTACCTTCTTCACGCTGCGATTTCTGCTTGGCCTCGCTGAGGCGGGTTTCGTCCCGGGCATGATCCTTTACTTCACATACTGGTTTCCACCCTATCACCGCGCCCGGGTTATCGCCGGTTTCATGGCCGCAATTCCGGCGTCGATCGGGTTGGGCGCTCCGGTTTCGACCGCCTTGCTCGGGCTTGATGGCACGTTCGGCCTGGCCGGCTGGAAGTGGCTGTTCCTCGCTGAGGCGGCCCCGGCCGTCCTGTTTGGATCCGCCGTGCTGTTCTACCTAACGGATAAACCCGCGGTCGCAACCTGGCTGGAACCGGACGAACGGCAATGGCTAGGTGCGGTCATGGCGAAGGAAAAGCGTCTTGTTGACGCCGACCATTGCGTTTCGGTCTGGCAGTCACTGATCGACCGCCGTGTCCTGACGCTGGGCTTCATCCATTTTGCCCAGGCAGGCGTCAGCGTCAGCATTGCAGTGTTCGTGGCCCAGATGATCAAGCAACTCGGCCTGACTAACATGCAAACCGGTTGGGTCACAGCAATCCCTTTCGTGTGCGGTACGATCGGTATTCTGATCTGGGGGCAGATATCGGACCGGATGAATGAGAGGCGATGGAACCTCGCCGGCGCCTGTCTGTGCATGGCAGCAGGCTTGGCTGCGGCCGGTGCGCTGCAAGGCAGCTTCTGGTCAATTGCCGGTTTGTCGCTGGCCATGGTTGGCCTGTATGCCGGCAACGCCCACCTGTTCCCGATCCCCTCGATGTTCCTTACCGGCGCCGCCGCCGCCAGCGGCATCGCCTGGGTCAATTCGCTGGGTATTCTCGCTGGTGGCGTGACATCTCCGGTGATCGGTTGGATCAAGGATTCAACTGGCAGCTTTGCGGGCGGCCTGTATTTCCTTGCGGCACTAAGTCTATTGGGGTCCGCTGTCACAGTTATCGCCGTGCGAGAAACAGCGGCGAAACTGGCACCGGATTCCGTTCCGGTTCAGTAACTTTCGGCGTGCCAAGCGCAGAGTTTGGCCGGGGAGAGATCCCCCAACATGTGCCACCTCCGCCTGTTTGTGGCGAAGATACGCGTCCAGGTGGATAGGGCCGAGCCAGTCGCGGGCGCTTTCGTTTCCGGAGAGAGTATCGAGCGCCTCCGTGAGAAAACGAGGAAGCGGCGGTCGCGTCGTGCCCACGACGAAGCCCGTCCACCCCAGCATGTACGATTGCGCCGAGTGCGAGATAAGGGCTTGCAGAAGCGTCAGTGGGTCGAAACTCGACATTGAACTGCCGTGCGCTCTCCTCCGGTGTCGTGGCTGCGAAAGTTGGGCAAATGCGCAGGCTGGGGCCCCGATTCTGCTGCAGCAGGTTGATCACCGTGGGCGCCCAGCGATTAGGCGTGAGCCTGAGGTAGGAAACCGGCGAGGGCGCGGTGACCGCACAGATGGCCGACAGGTGGTGCAGAACGCCTGCAAAGAAGTGCGCCGTGGGCTAGGTTAGGCCCAGAGGAGTCTCCGGCGAGTGGGTCGTCGGACGGCCTGCGGCGTCTGGAACTCATGTGGATATGCACGCCATTGCCCACCAACTCTGGATCCGGCAGGGCAGAGAGTATTACACGATGTCCAACCTGATGCGCGGTGGCGCGAGCGATTTCACGCGTGATCACCGCTTGATCCGCAGCGGCGAGAGCAGGGGCTGGCGCAACTGCGACCTCGAACTGGCGAGGCCCATACTCGGCCAGGAATGAGTCGGGCGCTACCCCGGCGGTACGCAGAGCGGCGATGAACGTCCGGCTTCGCCGGCACGGCGGAACGCCCCGAGGGCGTAGGCATCGCTTGGGCGATTAGTTGCGCCCGTATATACGACCTCCTGCTCGAATGCGGCGACCAGGCGTAGCCCAGCGGTCGCTTCCAGATTGGCCAAAGCGCGGCGCAAAAAAGTGCGAGGACAGCACCCCCGGGCAGTTCCGTCGTTTGTGCAGATATCGCCCAAGAAGAAGCGCTCCCGGGCAAGGTCATCGTCGAAGTGCTACTCGCACCTCAGCGGCCGGATCGGGCACAATCATCAGGTCGCCCCGCGTGCCGAAGGGTGTGTCCCAAATCGGGCCGAAAGCGGACATCAACAAATTGCTGTGGGTCCAACCGATGCCCTTTCACAGTCTCGCCGGTAGCTCGCGCGCCGGAAAGCCCTTGCTCCGGAGGTGACCCGGTATTCGCATGCGCGACAAAGACGGGTTCCTCCTGCATTATGGTGCCTCCTGCCCTGAAAGGTTACGCGATAGACCTCGATCGTAAGGAATGCCGACGGCATCAACCAAGAGCGCTGCAGGAAGATGACAATGAGAACCATGCCGAAGCCAAGCCGCCGGAGGCGATAGCAAGGCCCAAAATCCTCGCACGCCCGAATGGACCAATGTCTACTGATTTGCGTGGATTGATGAACCAGGGAGAGAATCCTGGGATAGGCAGTGCAACTTGCTCGACGGCGCGGTCGGGTGCATTCCATCGGACGGAGGAACCGAACATGTTAAGGCCAACCGCAATGAACGAATGCTTGCAGCAAGCCCTGCTTTGGACCCGCCCTTCGATTGAAAGCGAGATGGTCCCGATGAACCGAATGATGACATTGGTCGCCTTCCTGCAGGCGCAAAACTGCTCCAACCTGCCGGGATCGTGGCGCCATCCCTCCACGATGCTGGATTTCCTGACGCCGGAATATTACCAGCGGATCGCCCGAACACTAGAGGACGGCAAGATCCATCTCGCATTCTTCGACGATCGGCTGGCGCTGCCTGATCTTTACACCGGACACCATGCTGAAGCGGTCGGGGCCGGCGTCCGTGCGGTGAAGCTGGACCCGTCTACTGTGCTGATGACGATGGGTATGGCGACTTCGAAGCTAGGCCTGGGCACGACGTACTCCACGACCTATTATGAACCGTATCACGTGGCCAGAGTGTTTGCGACGATGGACCTGATGCTGAAAGGCCGAGTTGGATGGAATATCGTTACGTCTTTAAATAGTGCCGAGGCCCTGAATTTTGGTTCTCCTGAGCACATGGAACATGATGCCAGGTACGATCGCGCCGACGAGTTCATGAATGTGGTCATGGGTCACTGGAATACTTGGGAAGATGACGCACTGGTTCTGGACAAGGAGACGAATCGTTTTGCGGACCCCAGTAAAGTGCACCGGCTGGATCATGCGGGAAAGTATTTCAAATCGCGGGGACCGTTCAGCGTGCCTCGGTCGCCGCAGGGGCATCCCGTGCTGATCCAGGCTGGCCAATCGGGGCGTGGCCAGGCTTTCGCGGCGCAATGGGCCGAACTGGTTTTTGTGATCTACCACAACCTGGAGGCCGGCAAACAGCAATACGCGGCGTTCAAGCAGGCGGTTGCCAGCGCCGGGCGCGATCCGGACCAGGTGTCCGTCGCGCCAGCATGTTATGTGATCGTCGCGGAGTCGGAAGAAGCGGCGCAGGCAAAGCAGGCAGTCATCGAAGCGTCGGCCAAGCCAATCGACGCGCTGGTGCTGATTTCAGAAGTGCTGAACTATGATTTTGGCGCCAAAGGATATGATGAGGCGTTCAGCGATGAGGAGTTAGCCGGGTTTTCATGGCATGGATTCCGGGAGCGCGTCGTCAAGTTCTCGGGCAAGAAAAACCCCACGGTTAGGGACTTCGTGGAAGTCTCCGGCCGAGGTACTATTGCGGAGCACAAGGTGTTCTGCGGGACGGCGAAATCGGTAGCCGACCAGATGGAGGAATGGTTTACGGCGCCGGCCTGCGACGGCTTCGTTCTCGCGGCCACCCATATGCCAGGTATGTACGAAGATGTGGTGCGGTTGTTGGTGCCGGAATTGCAGCGGCGCGGTCTATTTCAGAAGGACTATCAGGGCAATACGCTGCGTGAGAACCTCGGACTGCCAATCCCCAGAGCGGCGGATTGGCAGCAACGGCGAAGGGCGGCGCAATGAGAAGCCTGCTCTTCGCGCCGGGCAACCATGCTCGGCGTGTGGAAAAGGCGCTGAGTCTCGCCGCTGATGGGGTTATCCTAGATTTGGAAGATGCGGTTGCCGCCAGCGAAAAGACTGCGACGCGCCCGGTTGTAATAGGTGCATTTGACAAGTCTCGGAGCGGCCAACTGTATGTTCGGGTGAACGCGCTGGGCACGGAATGGTGCTACGGCGACATCACCGCGGTCGTGCGGGCGGGGCTGGACGGGATTGTGCTGCCGAAGGTAGAGCACGCGCACGAACTCCATACAGCGGATTGGCTGATCGGCGCGTTAGAGCGTGAGCGTGGCCTTCCGGCGGGTGCTATCGACCTGATCCCGATTATCGAAACGGCTTTAGGCCTGAGCAACCTCCAGGGAATTTGTAGATCGGGCGCGCGAATGAAGCGGCTAGCCTTCGGAGCCGGGGATTTTACGCTGGATATGAGCATGGTATGGACACGATCAGAGGCCGAGCTATTGCCGTATCGAAGCGCTTGCGTTTTGGAATCTCGAGCCGCAGGGTTAGAGGCGCCGTTGGACACGGTATGGGCGGATCTGCGGGACCTTGAGGGATTTATTGGCTCAGCCCGGCATGCGGCCGGCTTGGGATTCCAAGGGAAGATGTGCATTCATCCAGATCAGATTGCGGAGACCAATGCGGCGTTTTCCCCAGATGAGGCGACGGTTGCGAAAGCGAGGCGAATTGTGGAGGCGTTCGACAAGGCGGAGGCGGAAGGGATGGCGTCCATTCAGCTCGATGGGCAGTTCATCGACTATCCAATTGTGCAGCGTGCGCGCCGCGTGCTGGAGGCCGGGCGATGATCGACTTGCAGGCACTGGAAGGTTGCAAGGTGCTGGATGTTTCGACCTTCTTGGCGGGTCCGTTCTGCGCGACGCAACTGGGCGAATTCGGCGCTGATGTCATCAAGATAGAGCTCCCGGTAGTAGGGGACGCTACACGCCGTTTTGGGACCATGACGGATTGCGGAGACTCGCTGCCGTGGCTGTCGGAAGTCTCGGAACAAGCGTTGTATTACGTTGGATCTGCGCAAGCCTGATGGGTCGGCGCTGCTGAAGCGCCTGGTCGCGCAATCCGATGTAATGGTGGAGAATTTCCAGCCCGGTACGCTGGAGAAATGGGGGCTTGGCTACGACGTGCTGAGCGAAGTGAATCCTGCGCTGATCATGGTGCGAATTTCGGGCTATGGGCAGACCGGGCCCTACAAAGATCGGCCTGGGTTTGGCCGAATTGGCAATGCGTTTGGTGGCCTGTCGTTTTTGGCGGGTTATCCAGACCGCGCACCCGTAACCCCGGGGTCAGCGACGATTCCGGACTATATGGCGGGGTTGTATGGCGCGCTGGGGACGCTACTGGCACTGCAGGCTCGGCAGAAGACCGGTCGGGGCCAGATCGTCGATATCGGTCTCTACGAGCCTATTTTCCGCATCCTGGACGAACTTGCACCCGCTTTCGCCTATAAGGGGTATGTGCGGCAGCGCATGGGGCCCGGCACCGTTAATGTCGTGCCGCACAGCCATTATCCAACAAAGGATGGGCGATGGATTGCAATTGCGTGCACTAACGACAAAATCTTCGCTCGATTGGCAGGGGCGATGGGTCGACCCGAATTGGCCGAGGTGGGGCGTTGGGGGACCTTGGCGGCGCGAGAACAAGACCGGATTGTTGTGGACGATACCGTCGGAGCCTGGACTTTGACGATGGACCGCGCCGAACTGTTGGCCGCGTGTGAGGGGTCGCAAGTGCCTTGCGGTCCCGTCTACTCCATAGACGAAATATTCGACGATCCGCACTACCAGGCACGTAACAACATCCTGCGTATGCATGATCCACGCGCGGGAGAACTCGCGGTCCCCAATCTGGTTCCCCGGCTAACCGAAACGCCGGGAAAGGTAAACTGGCTCGGGATGGAGTTAGGTGCCCACAACGTCGAAATTTATCAGGGTCGACTGGGTCTGACGAGGGACGAAATGGATCAGTTGCTGGCGGGAGGTGTCATTTAGGGCCGAATGCTGGCGGGAGCGGGCTTGGACACCTCGCCGTGAGCCGTATTCGCTCGACTTGCCACTATAAGCCGCGCCAGCGCGGAACATCCGTCGGGAACCCCTCCCGGTCCGCCGGCCCAATGGCGGAAGCCAGCTAGTCATTTAAGCGGCTGCGGAGCTCGCTTTCTGTCGGATGGCTTCGACTGCGCGATCTATCGATGTCAGACTGGTCTCATTTTGGCGAAACACCACGGTAATCATGCCATCTTGCGATCGTACAACTCTTCCGAACACGCTTCCACCCACCGGAAGACCAACTTGCACTTCTGTTCCTGGTGAGGCAATACTGTTGCACATCAACGCGATACCGCCGCGCGAAATATCACGCACTACGGTTTTGAGATCAGTAAGGCCTGGCATGGTCAGAGTTGCGGTAGCACCCGCTCCTGGCAAACGCTCATAGGCCCGTCGATCACTGTTGTCGCTGCGTTTCATTGCAGCCAAGAAGTCATTGACCTCAACACGCAAGGTATTTGCGGTCTGGCCAACCTCATCAGCCGCGGTCAACACAGACCGGCTGGCGGTGTCCGTTTGTTCGGCAACCGCCAGGACTTGATCCATCGCTTGAGCCGAGGTCGTTGTGGCCATGGTCACGTTCTGGACGCTGCCGCTGATCTCCCCGGTCGCGGCAGCCTGCTGTTCGACTGCTGCAGCAATTGCAGTCGCGACTGATTCCACCTGGCTGATCGCGACGCTGACCTGACGCACCGCGCCGACGGCCGCGTCGGTTGCTCCGCGTATTGCAACGATTTGCGTCCCGATCTGGTCGGTTGCGTGGGCAGTCTGTGTGGCAAGAGCCTTTACCTCACTGGCAACCACCGCGAAGCCTTTGCCAGCTTCGCCGGCCCGAGCCGCCTCGATGGTTGCATTCAAAGCCAGCAGGTTGGTCTGTCCCGCGATGTCTGAAATCAGCCGCACTACGTCGCCAATCCGATCCGCCGTAGTCGCCAAGCCCGTTACCTTCGCATCGGTCTCCGAGGCAAGCTCTACCGCCGAGCGTACCGCGCTTGTCACATGCCCCACCTGTCTGCTGATCTCGCGGATGCTGGCGGTCATCTGTTCGGCCGCGACAGCGACCGAATTGAGGTCGCGGGCGGAGGCGTTAGCGCCTTCGACAGCACCAGACGTATGGTCCCGGGTGCGGATTGCCGCTTCCGACATCGCACCTGCGGTAGCGAGCATCTTGTCAGCGGATTGACCAAGGCTTGCCATGACTCCGGAAATCGATGTGCCGAAGTCTTGAGTGTGAGTATCCATGGCCGCCTGCCGGCGATCACGAGCCGCCTGTTCCTTAGCACTTGCAGCGGTCAGCACGTCGGCTTGAATCATGTTGTCCTTGAACACTTGGACGGCGCGTGCCATGCCACCAACTTCGTCCCCGCGGGTCAGACCGTCGACTTCAACTTTCAAGTCGTGCTCCGCCAACTTGCGCATGCTTGTTGTCAGCACGCGCAATGGGCTGATGGCACCTCGTTGCACGACAATCAGTACGGTACGTGATGGCCGCAACGAATAGGGCGAGCGCGATGCCGCCGCTTAGGAATTCGGCCGAACGGAAGCTCGCGATACGTCGATCGAGCAGGCGCTCGACTTCACCCGCGTCAGCCGCGCCTGCCTCTGTAATCGCATTAAACAGAGGCAGAGCCACAGTCTGGGCATCCGTCGCCTTGGCGTGATCTGCCAAGGAAGTCAAAGCGGCCTTGGCGGTCGCGGTAACTCTCGCGACCGAGGCGGTAACGGCACCATCAACCGTTTTATCGGGGTTGCCTTGCACGGCGCTTTCGATGTCGGAGGCCAGACCATCCAGCGTCGGCTGTAGCGCACCACCTTGAACGCCAATCGTTACTTGGTCTTCAACCGAGATATCGTGGCCTGCGGTGCGTGCGATAGAAGCCGCAAAGGAGGCGACGCCTGCTATGGCGGCGGGCATTTTTACGGTCAGTGCGTCTTGCGTATAAAAGCTGTCAAGGTCGGGATCGAGAGTCAGGTTAGAACCATCGGCCGCTTTTCCGATTAGATCTGATGCCGCCTGAGCCGCAGCAACATGGTCCGCACCAGCGAGGGTCCTCAGGAGTGCAGTTGCCGCGGTTGCGGTCTTGAGATCAGCGCCATTCACGGCTTCGTTGGCTTTCACCCGCTCGACCAAGCCTATCATATCCGCGCCCCGAACAACGGCATCCTGCACGTTGCGAACTTCCGCGATATACCGAAGGCCCAAAGTCTCTTTCCGAGCAAAATCGATGCTGGCCTCTTTGTTGGCTACCATTTGATACCCGAGATAGCCAATTGGAGCCAGGAAAAGACCGTATGCAATCGCTAGCTTTGCTGCGATGGTCAGGTTGAACTGCATGGCGACGGCTCCGGATGCCTCAGGGACAAGCGATGGCGATTAATGCGAGCGAAACAGTGTAGGGCAGTCCGCCGATCGCCTTATCGACCGAAATCTTTAACAAATGGTTTCCCAGCGACGGGGATTGATCACGGGTGAGTCCGCCACTGAGCAAACCCGCCGGCTCGCGTTTCCGCACATCGTGAACAGGCCGGTCGTGATCGGGGTGTATGACTGGGAGAAAGTCCCGATAAGGGGGAACATGCACTAGGGGGGATATGAGCGATGGCGGCATCGTTTCATGACGAAAAGGTTGCTTGGTGGCGCGAACCAACTCGGGACCAGTGGCATGCCTGGATCGCCGCATGGCTGGGTTGGACCCTCGATGCATTTGATTTCACAATCTTCGTCTTTATCATGCTGCCGATCGCTCAGGAGTTCGGTGTCCCGCTTACGGCGGTGACGGCTGTGTTCACCGTTACCCTGTGGTTCCGGTTGGTTGGTGCAACCGGCTCAGGCTGGCTGGCCGATCGTATCGGACGCAAAACCCCGTTAATGATATCGATCGCCTGGTTCTCCGTTTGCAACTTCATCGCGGGATTTTCGCCCAGCTTCGCTTTTTTGTTCTTTTTCCGCGCGCTGCTGGGCATCGGGATGGGAGCCGAGTGGCCGGTGGGAGCGTCTCTCGCCATGGAGAGCTGGCCGATCCGCTCGCGCGGCTTCATGGCGGGGGTGATGCAGGGGTCATGGGGCCTGGGTGGCCTGTTGTCAGCTGCCGCCTACGGGCTTCTGTACAACTCGATCGGCTGGCGTGGCCTGCTCTGGATCGGCGTTTTACCGGCGCTGGCGATCCTTTATGTGCGCAAGTATGTCAACGAGCCGCCGATCTGGGTCGAGAACCGACGGTTACAGCGCGCTCAGGGCCGCGAGGTTCATCTACCGTTGATGTCCATCTTCAGGCGCAGCGTGCTCGCCAACACGCTAACAGCGTGCTGGTGGATGGCGAGCAGTTTCGTTGTCGGATACTCGATCGGCACGCTTTTCGCCACACATCTGCAAAGCGATCTACACCTCAGTCCGGCCTTGGTCGCGCTGCCGATTATGCTGCAGAACCTGTTGTTCTTCTTGTCATGCTGCTGCTGGGGATGGCTGGCGGACCATATCGGGCGGCGCTGGGCGATGATCCTGCCGGCGCTGTTCGCGATCCCGGTCACGCCGCTGTATCTACTGACTGATAATTACACCATGATCGTGGTGTTCTTTGCGTTGCAGGGGTGCTTTGGCGCCGGCGGTATTTACGGGCAGAACGCGAGCTACATGACGGAGCGCTTCCCGACCGAAGTGCGAGCGACGGCGAGCGGTTTCTGTTATCATCAGGGCGCCATTTTCGGCGGACTGGTGGGGCCGATCATGGCGTATGCCGCGCTCACGTGGCACGTGGGATTTGCCATCCCGATGCTGATCGGCACCTGGGTTGGCCTCGCCAGCTTCATCCTCGCCCTACTGCTCGGCCCGGAGACCAGGGGGAAGCAAATGGTCGCGGACTTGACCCTGGCGTGACGACCCGGTTTCATCCATCCGAACGCCTTGGTGACCGCGGGGAGGTCGTTGACGGCGATTTTCCCTTCGAAAGGCCGAACGGGCTTACCGCATCATAACTCGGGGCGTATGTGGCCGGAATGAGCCGGCCACTCAAGAGGGAGCGAATAGAATGAAACCCATCTATCTAGGGGCCGCGGTTCTGTCGGCCAGTCTGGCCTGGCAAGTTCCGACATGGGCGGCTGATCGGACGGAAATCACCTTTCCGGGCGAACATGCTTATCCTGAGAGCCTCACCGCAACCTCGGACGGCACGATCTATGCCGGCAGTCTTTATGAGGGCGGGATCTTTCGTGTGGCTCCGGGGGCGGCCACCGCTGAGCAGTGGATAAAGCCGGGCGCAAACGATTCCATGAACACACTGGGCGTGTTCGCCGACGAGAAGGCCGGGACGTTGTGGGTGTGCTCGAGCAATCTGTCGGGGTTCGGCGTGAAGCCGCCGGCAGGCGTGAAGCCGGTGGCGCTGAAGGCGTTTGACCTCAAGACCGGGGCGGGGAAGGGCAGTTGGCCGTTGCCGGGCGAAAAGTCGCTTTGCAACGACATGGTCGTGGGGTCCGACGGCTCGGTGTATATCGCGGAATTTTTCCAACCGCACATCCTGAAGCTTGCTCCTGGTGAGAAGTCCCTTGAGGTATGGGCCACCGATCCGAAGTTTAGCGGCGGCGAGGGTCCGGGCCTTGACGGCATCACGATCGGGCAGGATGGCAATCTCTATGTTAATACGTTCGCAACCGGACTGCTGTTCCGCGTCGAGATCGGCCAAGGCGGCAAAGCGGGGCGGATCATTCAGCTCAAGACCACCCCGTCGGGCTTCGAGCATCCGGACGGGATGCGCGCCTATGGCCAGAACGGACTGCTAGTGGTTGAGGGCGCCGACGCGGGCCGCTTCGATATCATCGAGGTCGATGGCGACAACGCGAAAGTCAAGACGGTGAAGAGCGGATTTAAGCAGCCAGTTTCTGTCTGGCAAATCGGGCAAACCGCTTGGGTGTTGGAAGGTCAGTTGGGGACGTTGTTTGATCCGCCGGAGAAGCGGGGCAAGCCCGGACCGTTCCACGCCTACGCGGTGGAACTACCGAAGTAGCCTGCGCGGCACGACCATGTGTTTCGGCTCCTTCCCTCCGCCAAGTGGAACGAAGGAGTTGAAACCCCTTCACCGGGATCTTGCCGTGGGGTCGTCAACGACGCGAACCTTTCTTCGACGTCAGCCCTGTGGCGTCGCTTGCACCGATGCACAAGTTCAGCGACGCGCTTTGCATCTGATTGATAGAACAACGTCATCCCGAGGTCGGCTGACAACTTCAGAAACGAAGCACCGGCCTACTTGCTCGACGCAACCAGGCCGGTTGTTTCGCTCTTAGACCTCGACCTCCTCCTCCCGGCCGGCGCCCCCCTCGTCGTCACCTTCAGGTTTCGGCAGGGCTGGCAGCGACGCCTCGGTGATCTCGAAGTCCAATTTATTGTCCTTCAAGGTCACCTTGACTGCACCGCCCTTGACCAGCTTGCCAAACAGCAGTTCCTCGGCCAGCGGCTTCTTGATGTGTTCCTGGATCACCCGGCCTAGCGGACGAGCCCCATACAGGCGGTCGTAGCCACGCTCCGCCAACCACTCCTTTGCCGCCGAGGACAGCTCGATCGTCACGTTCCGATCTGCGAGCTGGGCTTCCAACTGCATCACGAACTTCTCGACGACGCGCCCGACGATCTCCGGCGTCAAGCCGGCGAAGGTGATCGTTGCGTCCAAGCGATTGCGGAACTCCGGAGTGAACAGGCGTTTTATCGCATCGTCGTCCTCGCCCGTGCGCACATCGCGTCCGAAGCCGATGGCTTCTTTCGCCATGTCCGACGCGCCGGCGTTGGTTGTCATGATCAGGATGATGTTGCGGAAGTCGACCGTCTTCCCGTTGTGGTCGGTCAGCTTCCCGTGGTCCATCACCTGCAGCAGGATGTTAAAGAGGTCCGGATGGGCCTTCTCGATTTCATCCAGCAGCAGGACCGCGTGCGGGTGCTGATCGATTGCGTCTGTCAACATCCCACCCTGGTCGAACCCAACATAGCCGGGCGGCGCGCCGATCAGCCGGGACACACTGTGGCGCTCCATATATTCAGACATGTCGAAGCGGATGAGTTCGATGCCCATTGTGGACGCCAACTGACGCGCGACCTCGGTCTTGCCGACGCCGGTGGGGCCTGAGAACAGATAGTTGCCGATCGGCTTCTCCGGCTCCCGCAGACCCGCACGCGCTAACTTGATCGCGGCGCCGAGGGCTTCGATGGCCTTGTCCTGACCGAACACCATCGACTTCAGGTCGCGCTCCAGGTTCCGGAGGGTCTCCTTGTCGTCGGCGGAAACGGACTTCGGTGGGATGCGGGCAATCTTGGCCACGATCTCCTCGACGTCCTTGAGGGTAACCGTCTTCCGACGCTTGTGCTCAGGCAGCAGCATGCGGGAAGCACCCACCTCGTCAATTACGTCGATTGCCTTGTCCGGCAGCTTTCGGTCATTGATATACTTTGCCGACAGCTCGACGGCCGCCCGGATCGCCTCATCCGTGTAGCGGACCTTGTGATGCTTTTCGTAGTTTAGCTTTAACCCGCGGAGGATTTTAACGCTGTCCTCCAACGATGGCTCGTTCACGTCGATTTTCTGGAAGCGGCGGACCAGAGCGCGATCCTTCTCGAAGTAGTTGCGAAACTCCTTGTAGGTGGTGCTGCCGATGCAGCGGAGATTGCCGGACGCCAGCGCCGGCTTCAGCAGGTTGGAGGCATCCATCGCCCCGCCACTGGTCGCACCCGCGCCAATCACTGTGTGGATCTCATCAATGAACAGAATGGCACCAGTCTGATTTTCGAGTTCGTTCACCACCGCCTTCAGCCGCTCTTCGAAGTCACCGCGATAGCGGGTGCCGGCCAGCAGCGATCCCATGTCGAGCGCGAAGATCGTGCATTTGATCAACACTTCAGGGACGTCACCCTCTACGATCCGCTTCGCCAAGCCCTCCGCGATCGCGGTCTTGCCAACACCGGGATCGCCCACATACAGCGGATTGTTCTTGGTGCGACGGCAAAGGATCTGGATGGTCCGCTCGATCTCCAGGTCGCGCCCGATCAGCGGGTCGATCTTCCCCGCCATCGCCTTCTTGTTGAGGTTCACGCAATAGTTCGACAGCGCATCCTGGCTGCGACGGCTCGGTTTTTCCTCGCGCTCCTGCTCCGGCTGGTTGCCCTCGGGTGTTTGGTTGTTGGTCCCAGCGACCGGGCGCTGAGCCGACCTTCCGGGCGCCTTCGCGATACCGTGGCTGATGAAATTCACCGCATCAAGCCTAGTCATGTCCTGCAATTGCAGGAAATAGACCGCGTGGCTCTCCCGCTCACTGAACAGCGCGACGAGCACGTTGGCGCCGGTCACCTCGTCCCGGCCCGAGGATTGAACATGAATCGCAGCGCGCTGTACGACCCGCTGGAAGCCGGCGGTGGGTTTTGGATCCCCTGGCCGATCGGTGGCAAGTCCGGCCAGATCCTTGTCGAGAAACTCGGTTAGATCGTTTCGCAGCTTGTCAAGATCGACCCCACACGCCTTGAGCACCGTGGCGGCATCGGTATCCTCCGCCAAGCCAAGCAGTAAGTGTTCCAAGGTCGCATACTCGTGCCTCCGTTCGCTCGCGAGCGACAGGGCGCGGTGAAGCGTCTGTTCTAGGTTCCGTGACAGCATATCCGACGCTCCTAAACGCTTGCGGTCCGGTCAAGGACCTGATCATTCCCGGGTGGAGCAACCGCCCTGCCCGTCACGCTGACCATGTTGGCGATAATCCGCCCAACAGTGTGATCATTCCTTCTCGATCGTACATTGCAGCGGGTGCTGGTTCTGCCGAGCCAGGTCCATGACCTGCGTCACTTTTGTTTCGGCGACTTCGTAGGTGAAAACCCCACAAACCCCCACGCCGCGGCGATGAACATGCAGCATGATACGGGTCGCTTCCTCACGGTTCTTCTGGAAAAAGCGCTCCAGGACATGCACCACGAACTCCATCGGCGTGTAGTCGTCGTTCAGCATCAACACTTTGTACATTGCAGGTTTGCGCGTTTTCGGTCGCGCCTTGACGACGACGCCTGTATTCGGTCCCTCCGTTGTGCCACCGCGCTTGTCGTTCTCACTCATGTTGATCAAATCCATTCGCCGTCCCGCACCCTAGGCTCCGACCGGTCACCGAACCAATCTCCGCCACCAATCACTCCCGTCCGGCCAAGCCTTCGTGCCGCCTCGGCCACTCGCCCAGCCCACAATCGGCTGCCGATGCTTTCGCTGACCTCTCGACCTTGGCTATCGGCAAACTAGCATATCGGTAACCGGCGGTCCGATGGAAGGGTGTTGGCACTAATCACAGGGGGACGATTGCGCTGTCCGGCGGCGACCGCAAGCGAGTTCTTTATCCGAACGCCAAATGATGCGGATATTCCCGATCGGCGCCAGCAGCAGTTGGGGGCGTGCGCCCGAAAGCAAAAGCCCCAAAGCAAATGGCCCGGACAAATGTCCGGGCCTTCCGCATGATCAGGAGGATGGTATTTCTCGGCCCAGAGGTGGCCCGCCCCCCTCAATTACGCCTATGCGTGCAGGCGTGGTTACGCGGCCTTCGCAAACTTCTCCACCGCGACGCTAACGCGCGCCGTGATCGGAGCCAGCGCCTGCTCGGTCAGCTTGAAAGAGGCGTCGGTAAGCTTGCTTGACTCGGTTAGGGACTTCTCCAGGGCCGCGCGGGCGAGCGAAGACTGCAGCTCAAACGCATCCTTTAAAGACTTCACGCTGGTAAGCGCTTTGAAGGCCGACATACTTTCGTCCATGGACGCCTGAGCCGCGGCGGCGATGTGCTTGGACAGGTCCTGCATGCCAGTGGCCCAAATCTGGCCAGACTTTACGATGGCCTCGAGGTTGCCCTGGTTGAAGGCAACGAGTTCTTCGGCGGTTTTCATAACTTTCTCAACTCCTTCTTTCATTTTAGCTTGGGTCGCTTCGAATCCGGCGGTCGTTTTCTCCATTCCCGCCTTCAGATTTGTCACGGTCGTCTCGATGTTCTTGGTCGTCTCAGCCTCAGCGGCTGGGGTTACGTCCAAGATCTTCGGTTTGTTCGTTGACATAGATTGTCTCCTTCTCGGTCAGCCGGTGAGTTCCTAGTCATCTAGTTCCGAGAGGCCGAAGCCCGATCAGCCTCTCGTCAAACTTGCTTATTGTAGCGGCGCTCTTGTTTTGTTGCACCGCAGCACAACCCCGATATAGAATTTCTGTGAGCTGGGATCAAGGGTAATTTTGTGCACTGCACAAAAAATGCCGCGGCTCTTCAGTGATGGGTTTTTCGTCGTGCGGCAGATTCTCGACACCGTGCGAGCGTGAGCCCGTAACGCGTTCAGATTTTACAGTTTATGAGACGTGTTTGCGCTGGACATCGCGCTCGTGGAAAACATAGAGTTCTCTGGCCGCTCTGAAAGGGACATAAATGGCCAGCGTCGCGTACCGGTCGCGCAAGTCGTTTCGTCGCCTACTGGCCCCCACTGGCTTGGCATTATGGATCCTGATTAACCAGGCGCACGCGCAAATCGGTTCGGCTCGGTACAGTTCCATTGTGGTCGATTCAGCAAGCGGAGATGTGCTGGAGGAGGTGAATGCGGATCAGCCGCGTCGCCCCGCCAGTCTTACCAAGATGATGACACTCTATCTGACATTCGAGGGTTTGCGCGATCGTCGGATTGCGCTGGATCAGCCCGTTCCGGTCTCGCCTCATGCCGCATCGATGGAACCATCTAAGCTTGGCCTGCTGCCAGGCTCGCGGCTGACGGTCGAGGAAGCGATCCTGGGGCTGGTGACAAAATCGGCCAATGACGCTGCATCCGCGCTTAGCGAATTGCTCGCTGGCAGTGAGGAGCGCTTCGGCCAGATGATGACTCTGCGTGCCAGGGCGCTCGGCATGAGCCATAGCACGTTCACGAACGCCTCTGGGCTGCCACATCCAGATCAATGGACTACCGCCCGCGACATGGCGATCCTCAGTCGCCGGCTGATCAACGATTTTCCGGTCTACTACCGTTATTTCTCGACACCGAGCTTCTCCTGGCATCGGCAAATCATCTTTAACCACGACAGCATGCTGCGGACCTATCCGGGGGCCGACGGACTGAAGACCGGGTACACCGAAGCGTCTGGCCATAACCTGGTCACCAGCGCGGTGCGCGGCGGGATCCGTTTGGTGGGGGTGGTGCTCGGCGCGGGATCGAATGGGGAGCGCGACCTTCACATGGCCTCGCTGCTCGACCAGGGGTTCGAGCAAATGGACGTGCCGATTGCGCCCAAAGCGATGCAGGTGGCCTCGCGGCTGACTTTGATCTCCACCGCACATGCGTCAGAGGCGGTACGGTCCTCGCACTTGCACGCGGCGAATTGGTCCGTTCAGGTTGGAACCTTTTCCAGTGAGGCGGCTGCCAGAAGCGCCGCCACGGCAGCGAGGCATGACGCCGAGGCGGGAGAGGTTCGGATCGAACCTGTTAGGCTGCGGGGTAGGACAATCTGGCGGGCGCAGGTGATCGGGTTGACCGCAACCGATGCGCAAGACGCTTGTTCGGGCCGCCGCCGGGGCCATTGCATGGTGATCCGCCCTGAGGCCGGCCAAGTTGCGAGCCGCTAAGCGAAATGCTCGCTTAATCTTCTTGGGTCACGGTGAGGGGACCGGGCGATCCAGTCTGATGATCCCCCCCGGAGTTGCCACCAGAGCCGTGCTAGCCATCCCGATGAACAGTCCGGTTTCGACCACCCCGATCGTGCCAGATACAATTCCGTTCGAGCCCAGCGGGATCCTCGATCGCGCCGAAGTCACAGTCCAGAATGAGATTGCCGCCATCGGTGTGAAAGATAGCACCATCCGCACCCTTTCTGAGGACGGGTTTGCCGCCGATTTTCGCTAATCGGAGCGCCGTGGTTTCCCAGCCGAAACTGACAACCTCGACCGGGACGGGCACCGTGGCGCCTAAACCAGACAGCAGTTTCGGCTCGTCTGCTATGATCACCAAGCGAACGCTGGCGGCGGCGACGATTTTTTCCCGCAACAGCGCGCCCCCTCTACCCTTGACCAAGTCCAACGTGTCTCGAGCAATCTCATCGGCGCCGTCGATGGTCAGATCCAGCATTGTGTGATGGCTGAAATCGGTCACTTCGATCCCACCCTTGCGAGCCTGGCTCGCACTGCGCTCACTGGTCGGTATCCCAACGATCCGTAGACCACCGCGGACCCGGTCAATCAACCCGTCTATAGCGAATGCGGCGGTCGACCCGGTGCCGAGGCCCACGACCATGCCGTCTTCTACCATCGCAACGGCTGCTAACGCAGCCTCCCGCTTGCGATCATCGCGATCGTCGGTCATGCCCGCACCGCTTTCGAGACGCGCCACCCTTTTTTGTCACGCATCCTCTCTAACTCCTTCTGTTGCGGTCCCGTTGGGCAGGTGTCGTTGCCGTGGAGGGTCATCCGGACCTAAAAGGGATATCCCTACAGATCCGTCGGGGACCGCCCGCACACGGCTGCCTATAGGTCTTCATAACCACCTTCTAATCCGCTGAGGCATACTCGTCACCCATCGGTTGCAACGTGGGTCTTGCGCCGGGCGAGGCGGTTGCGCATGTTGCGAATGAATAGGCTGCCGATGACTCCTACCGATAGAGGGGGACAGCGGTTCGACAGCCGGCGAAAACATGGACTGGGCGGAAAAGGCCGAGGCGGAGTGAGGTAATGGACGGCGGAGCAAACTCAAGGCGCATCACGATTTACGCGCCGGAAGATTTCGCCGGAATGCGGACCGCGGGGCGCCTGGCCGCCGAGACCCTGGACATGATCGTGCCGCATGTGAAGCCCGGGGTATCGACCGGCGTCCTTGATAAATTGTGCCACGATTTCATTCTGGACCACGGCGCGATTCCTGCCCCGCTAAATTATCGCGGCTATCCGAAGTCGATCTGCACCTCCATCAACCACGTCGTCTGCCACGGGATCCCTGGGGAGCGGAAGCTGGAGAACGGAGACATCCTCAATATCGATGTGACTGTGATCCTGGACGGCTGGCACGGGGATTCATCGCGAATGTATAGCGCCGGTACGCCGAACACCCGGGCCCGAAATCTGGTTGATGTCACCTACGAGTCGTTGCTCCGCGGCCTGAAGGCCGTGAAGCCGGGTGCCACTCTGGGCGACGTTGGGCACGCAATCCAGACCTTCGTGGAGGGTCACCGCTTCAGCGTTGTGCGCGACTTCTGCGGTCACGGGATTGGACGGCGCTTCCACGAGCCGCCGAACGTGCTGCATTTCGGGCGCCCTGGGGAAGGCCCGGTGCTGCGCGCGGGCATGTTCTTTACCGTCGAACCGATGGTAAACGCCGGCCGGCCGGAGGTGAAAGTACTCGACGATGGCTGGACCGCCGTCACACGGGACCGCAGCCTGTCGGCCCAATTCGAACATATGGTTGGCGTGACGGTCGACGGCTGCGAGGTGTTTACGCTCTCACCCGGCGGTCTAGATAAGCCCCCGTTCGCCGTTAGCTGATTGGCAACATTTGGCGGCTAGGTTTGCGCAGAGATTTTCGCTGCGAGCGTCATGTCCAAAGCCTCCAAGCCGACCGGTATGGCTGAGTTCTCGTTGCTGCCGGATCTGCTCTCGGAACAGAACGGATCGATTGGGGCCGAGGGGCATCGCGCGCGCATGCGGCAGCGGCTGCTGAAAGCCGGCCCCGACGCGCTGGCGGACCATGAGATGCTGGAGATGATCCTGTTCATCGCCCTGCCCCGCCGCGACACCAAGCCAATCGCTCGGGAGCTTCTCACGCGATTCCGGAGCTTCGGCGGAGTGCTGGGAGCGCCGGAGATGGAGCTGCGGGCAGTTGAGGGCCTCGGCGAAGCCGGCGTGGCGGCGCTGAAGCTGGTCCAAGCAGCGGCGCTGCGAACGATGCGACAGGACCTAACGACCCAGCCGATAATTTCAACTTGGGACCGACTAACCGATTATCTCACAGCGGCGATGGGCTACGAGCGCACCGAACAGTTCCGGGTGCTATTCCTCGATGGACGCAACAAGCTGATCGCGGATGAAGTTCAGGGAACCGGCACAATTAACCACGCTCCGGCCTACCCGCGCGAGGTGGTCCGCCGGTGCCTGGAGCTGCACGCCACCGCAGTGATCCTGGCGCACAACCACCCAAGCGGAGAACCGGCACCGTCTAGGGAGGATGTGGCGCTAACGTCGGAGATCGCCAGGGCGGCGGCGGTGATGGGGATCGCGGTGCATGACCACATCGTTGTCGGGCGCGGGAAGTGGCTGAGCTTCCGGGCGGAGAAACTGCTGTGACCTCGCGAGCGACGAAGCTCCGAGTGGTTGCTGTGGAGGTTCAGCCGATCGGCAGTGCGCCGCCAAACCGGGCGCGTAATTGGAACTTCGGCACCTTCCCGGCCGGATTCCGCGGCAGGGCCGTGACGATCTCCAGCCGCCGCGGTAGCTTATAGCGCGCCAGGCGGTCGGTCCCGAAAGCGCGCAACTCCTCTAGATCCAGCATCGCTCCAGGTCTCAGGGCGCCGATCGCGACAACTGCCTCGCCCCACTTGTCGTCGGGCAGGCCAATCACCGCGATCTCAGCGATGGCCGGGTGATCGTAGAGGGCGCTTTCGACCTTGGCCGGATAGACATTCTCGCCGCCGGTGATGACCATGTCCTTGAGCCGGTCGGCAATGTACAGAAATCCGTCCTCGTCGAGATAGCCGATGTCGCCGGTATGGAACCAGCCTTCGCTGTCAATCGCCGCCCTGGTTGCTTCGGGGTTGCTCCAGTACCCTTTCATCACGTTCGGGCCGCGGATGATGACCTCGCCATTGACGCGCGGCGCGCCGACATTGCGGCCATCGGCCTCGACGACCCTCACTTCGGAGAACATCGGCGTTAGGCCGGCCGACCCGAGTTTTGCCATGCCCCATTCCGGTCCCAGGAAGGTTATGAAGGGTGAAGATTCGGTCATGCCGTAGCCCTGATTGATTGGCACGCCACGTTCGTCGTAGAGCCGCATCAATGGCTCCGGCACCGGGGCGCCCCCGCAGACGATGAGGTCGAGGCTGGACAGGTCAGCGGTGGCGAAGCCTGGCTGCTGGCTGATAAACAGCAGCATCGCTGGCACCCCGAACAGCGTGGTTATACGGTATCGCAATATCATCGAGGCATCTCGTTGTATCGAAATTTCGATGCAGCACGATGTGGCCGCCCTTCTGCCAGATCACGATAGAATTGACGTTCAACCCGCCGATGTGAAAGAGCGGCGCGATCAGGAGGGAAATATCGCTTTCCCGCACGTCGTATGCCAACAGAACGTTGATGTTGTTCCACCAGATATTGCCGTGGGTCAGCATCGCACCCTTGGGGCGGCCGGTGGTTCCGCTGGTGTACATGATAATCGCGGTGTCGTCGTCGGCGACGGCGGTGCCCGAGCGGATCGGGGTGTGTGCCTCGATCATGGCTTGGATAGTGGGCCAGCCCTCCGCCAGGTGATCGGCGGAGAGGGAGCGGCAGCAGGGCAGTTCATCACGGATCGAATCGATCACAGGGCGGTGCGGAGCGTCGGCGATCAGGGTGTGGATGCCGGCGTCGGTAATGATGTAGCTGAGTTCCGGGCCGGTAAGGCGGTAGTTCAACGGAACGAAAATAGCGCCCAGACGGGCTGCGGCAAATAGGGTCTCGAGGAAGGCGGGCTGGTTGAAGCCCAGAAAGCCGACCCGGTCGCCTTGGCAAACCCCGTGGGCATGGAAGGCACTGGCCAAGCGGTCTATACGATTTTGGAGTTGGGCATAGGTCCAGGTTGTGCCCTCGAACGTCAGAGCTTTGCGGTGCGGGGTGCGCAGCGCGCGCTGGTAGAGCCAATTGCCGAGCCCGATGTCGGGGGTCATGGCGATTTCTTTTCGTTAGACGAGGGCTTCCGGTCGTTGGCGGGGGCTTGGCCTTACGCCGGTTCGAAGTGTTACACATCTTTGACGAGTGCAACAACGAGGGCTCCGCTGTGGCGCCGCTGCGCAGACGGTATTCCTTGGAAGGGCGCGGTTTAGCGGGGCAACAGAATGGCGTCGGCCTCGGCAGTGGCGCTGACAGGGACATCCTCGGGCGCGGCCGATGGTGGCGGAGCGGATCCAGCGCTCATTGCCATCGGCATGGCCATGCCACGGGGCATCGGCTGCTGGCCGGGCGTATCGAGGCGCACTTCCTTAAACTGGTCAAAGCGGAGGTCGAGCAAAGCGGCGGCCTCCTCCACACGACCACGGAGGCCCGCCAGCGCCTGCTTGGTAGCCGCCTGGTACGCCTGGCGTTCGGCGTCACGCGAGAGGCGCCAGCTCAGGCTACCAACGGCTAGGCCCTGTTGCTGCAAGACACCGACCAGGTTCAGCAGCGACGGGCCATCGTGCCCGGTCAGGCTGAGAGTTTGGCTGACCTGCCAGCGCTCGTTGCGGTCTGCCGATGTCGGACCAGTGCGCCAGACGCCGTAGCCGCCGGTGGAAATCACAAGGCCATCGATTTTGTGCGCCTGGGTGAGCGCCTGCTGCATCGCCGCGTTCACCCGTGCCTGCGCGTCGCTAGCCGATGCGCCGGTGGCCTCGGCGCGTAGCGTGGCGGCAATTTCGTCAGGGGCGGCCATGACCGTGGCGGTCTCGGCAAGATGCAAGACGGTCTCGGCGCGGGCGAGTGTGGCGAGCGTGAGCCAGGCGAGTAGTGTAGCCAAGCCGATGGGTACGCGCCGGTTGGGTATCTTCGGCCTTGGCAGAGGAGGCACAGGCACCGAATCGGCCCGGCTAGGGTCGTTCGTGCTCTCCGAGTTTCGCGCGGGGGACGGCGCGGTCAAATAGGAGATGAAGGCGGAGCTGAGGTGCTCTAGCCGAGCGGCAATCGGCATGCGGCCGATGCTATTCTTCATCGGCTTGGAAGGGCGGTGTGCCTGGCGCGGTTTCCAATACCTGGAGCCGGCGGACTGTCAGATCGTCGATTTCAACCGATCCGAACTTGGCCTTGCGGACGGCGAGGCCACCGATCGCCAAACGTCCGATCGCCAGGGCGCCGATGGCAAAGGCACCTAATGCCGCGGCGCCTACGGCCACAGCTCCTATCTGAGCCGCTGGCGATTTTATACCTTCGAGGGCTCTCATCTGCCGGCCTCCTGGAGACGGTCGACGACCCGACGCAGAGACAGTCTCGAGGTCGGCCATGGATTGTTTCTTTGGACGACGGTTGCGAGCACCTCTCCCAAGCTCCTTTTTAGCGTGCTGTCAACGGCGTGTGCTGGTTGAGAAACGTGACGACTTGAGTCTCCTGTTGCTTCAGGAATTTCGGACCGCGCCAGTCGGAAGCACCTCCACGCCCGGCAGCAACGCCGCAAGTTGTGCGCTGGTGGCGGCCGGGTGCGGGATGTCCATCCCAGGCAGGAGAAATGTCGGCACCGGACAATTCCGAACGAAGTTGCTATCGACGCAGAAGACGAACGGATGATCCCACATGTTCCGGCCGAACGCGGCGAGCGCCTCCGCATTCAGGTCCGGCCGAGTGGCAAGCTGCTCCCTGGTCCATTCGGCATGGCTATTGGGAAAATATTCGGGATGTTCCGGATGCAGGCCGATCGGGTTCTGCAGTACCGCTGACGTAACGCGATGCGGCACCATCTCCACCGCCTTCAGGCAGAAGCTGCCGCCGATACAGCCGCCCAGGACATGGAATTTTTCGAAATTGAGATGGTCCATCAGCGCGATATGGTCAGCGGCGTAGGTGTGCCAGCCATGGTCTGCCTTGATGTTCGGTGCGGGAGTTACCGGCGTTGCGTTGGTCCATCGCCACGGCCGTGAAGCCGGCTTCCGGCAGCGCCGTGGTCCAGTCGACCCAAGGTCGCGGCGGACCGCCTGGCGGGAGCCAGCCACATCTCCATGCGGGAGCGCAGGCCGCCAGGGGCGAACAGCAGCACGGGGAAACCGTTGCCAAAGGTCTGGTAGTGGATCTCGCCATCCGGGCGTTTCAGAATGGCCATCGCGTCCCTCCTGCTGTTTTCGGTCAGGCTGACTCTGCCGCGCAATCAGCGCAAGATCAGCCGAGCCTGCTCGGCGTCTGAAGCGATCTGGGCCTTCAGCGCGTCGAGACCGGAAAACTTTACCTCGGCCCGGATGTATTGGTGCAACGCCACGGTTATCTCGGTATCGTAGATGTCACCGTCGAAGTCGAACAGGTTGACCTCCAGCCGGCTTTCCGTCCCCTCGTTGACCGTCGGCCGGCGGCCGATATTCGCGACGCCCTTGTGCATCGCCCCGCCCGCCAGCCGCGCCGTCACCGCGTATACCCCCCTGGCCGGCTCCAGATGACGCCCGAGCGGCACGTTTGCGGTGGGAAATCCGATGGTGCGGCCACGCTTGTCGCCGTGGCTGACGACGCCGCGGATGGCCCATGGCCGGCCCAGTTCCTCGGTCGCCCGCTCGGGATAACCATCCTGAAGCGCCCGCCTTATCCGCGTGGAGGAGAGCGGCCCATGTGCATCGGTTACCGCCGGGACCAAGGTTAGGCCCATGCCCAGTGCCTCTGCGCGGTCCGCGAGGAAGCGGGTATTGCCGCCGCGGCGATGTCCGAACGCGAAGTCCTGCCCCGAGACCAGATGACGGGCGCCGAGACCGGCGTGCAACACTTCCCCGACGAAGTCCTCGGCGGTCATCAGACTAAACTCATGATTGAATGGCAGTTCGTACAGCAGATCCACCCCCAATCCGGCCAAGGCGTCGGCCCGCTCGGCGGACAGGGTCAATCGGAAGGGCAGATCGTCGGGGCGGAAGACCTCGCGCGGATGCGGCTCAAACGTCAGCACTGCGAGCGGTACATCGGGGCGCGCCGCATGCGCTGCCCGGATCACGCTGGAATGGCCGAGATGGACGCCGTCGAAATTGCCTAGTGCGACGGTGGCGCCGCGGGCATCAGGCGGCACCCCTTGCCAGTTAGGGAAGACCCGCATCAGCCGAGGACATTCGCTTCGTTTTCAATCACCACATCCTCCTTCACCCCATGCGCCAAGAGCATAGGGTGGCGCTTTTCCGAGGGCGGTTCAAATCGGTAATTTCGGCGGTCAGCTTTACCATCTGGCCGATCTTCGGCGATGCTGCATTTTCCGCCTTCCCGATTTCACTTTCCTGTCGTGGGCGGACGAGAGCGAAGGTAACCGGCTGGCAACCGCCGCGGATCTCGCGCGAGGTATTTATCCGGAACGAGAGGGCATGATGCCAGCAACAGATGTTGGAACTTCGGAAGATCTGTTGGCGGAATTGTCGACCTGGGTGAAGATGGAAACCCCGACGACCGACGGAACGGCGGTGAACCGACTGATGGACGTGGCGGAGCGGGAGTTGGCGCGGGCGGGGGCAGAGCTGACGCGAATCCCCGGACGAGACGGCTATGGTGACAACCTGATCGCCCGGACGCCCGGAGAGGGAAGGCCCGTGCTGGTTGCCGGGCACCTGGACACGGTTTGGTCGCACGGCACGTTGGAGAGCATGCCTTACTTGGTTGATGGCAAGAAGGCGCATGGCCCTGGAATCTACGATATGAAGGCCGGTAGCTTCCTAGCGCTCCATGCGGTCCGGTCGATCCTGCTCCAAGGGGTCAAGACGCTCAGGCCCGTGGTGCTACTGCTCACGCCGGACGAGGAGGTCGGCAGTCCGACCAGTCGGTGGTTGATTGAGCAAGAAGCGGCGCAGGCCGCGATGGTTTTGATCCCCGAACCTGCCGGCGCCGGGGGTGCCTGTGTGACCGCCCGGAAGGGTGTCGGGCGATTCACGATGCGCGTGGAAGGCCGCGGGGCGCACTCCGGCACCGCGTTCGAGGATGGCGCCTCAGCGATCGTGGAACTGTCCCATCAGATCATCGGGCTGCACCGAATGGTGGACATCGAGCGCGGCATCACGCTGAACGCCGCGCCGGTTTGGGGAGGGACGCGGCCGAACGTGATTTCCCCGGACGCAGGGTGCGAAATCGACCTGCGGGTGAACTCCGCCGCCGACGGGGTTTTGATGGAGGAGCGCTTGCTGGGTCTGACCCCGAGGACCCCCGGCTGCCGGGTAGTCGTCGAGGGCAGGATGAACCGGCCGCCGTATTCCGAAAGTCCGGCGATCTCGGCACTTTACGCCCATGCACAGAGGGTTGCTCAGCAGGTCGGGCTGACGTTGCCCAAGCAGCATCGGGGCGGTGGGTCCGATGGCAATTTCTCCGCGGCGCTTGGGGTGCCGACGCTGGATGGGCTTGGTTGCCCGGGGTCGGGTGCGCACTCGAGCCATGAGCACATCCTTTGGGGGCATCTGGCGCAACGGGCGGCGCTGATGGCGGGGTTGCTCGAGACGCTGGCTTGAACCTCAATCCGGTTCAGCTTGGCTGTTCCCCAACCTAACCCTTCGATATCTCGCTGCTAAGAACTTCCAGGTTTGCTCCTTAAGGGCAACAAAGACATTCCCCGGCTCTGCTGTGCGTTCAAGCGACGACGTTCGGTGGAGTTTGCCCTGCCAGCAGCGCGGCGATGCCCGACAAGACAACTCGTCCCATCGCGTCTCGTGTTTCCGCCGTGGCGCTGCCCAGATGCGGCAGCAGGACAACGTTCTCCAACGTCAGATATGCCGGGTCAAGTCGGGGTTCCCCATTGTAGACGTCCAACCCGGCCGCGGCGACATGCCCGTCGCGTAGTGCTCCGATCAGCGCGGCATCATCCACGAGCGTGCCACGCGCCGCGTTCACCACCACCACTCCCGGCGGCAACTTCGCGATGCGATCGTTATTCAGCCAACGCCACGTGCCGTCTCCACCCGGTGCGTTCAGTGAAAGGAACTGGCAAAGCGGTAGGAAACTGTCATCGTTGTTGTGGAATATAGCGCCCTGCTCCAGGTCCGGCGGAAGTTGCGCCATGTCGCGGTAGTGGATTTCCATCCCGAACCCCCGCGCCATGCGAGCGATCTCCCGCCCGATACGCCCCATCCCCAGGATGCCCAACCTGCGGCCGGATACCTGCGTGCCGAGCAACTGCGTCGGCGCCCATCCTTCCCACCTTCCCGACCGAACGAGCCGCTCACCTTCGCCGGCCCGCCGCGCCGCGGACAGAAGCAGCAGCATTGCGCACTCTGCTGTGGCGACGCTCAGGACATCGGGGGTATTGCAGATCCTGATGCCGCGCGCAGAGGCCGCTGCCAAATCGATATGGTCGTAGCCGACGCTGAACGTGCCAATGATTTTGACGCTGGCCGGCAGATCGGCGATGGTCCTCGCATCCAGCATATCGCCGGGACAACACAGCACCGCATCGGCGCCCTCGGCCTTGGCGACGAGATCAGAAATCGCGACGTCGGAGGGCGTGAGTCGCGCCTCGAATTCCCGGGCCGCCAGCGCTTCGATCGAGGAAGGCAGCCGGCGCGTTATCAGCAGAACGTGCATCTCAGTCTCTCCAAAGCGGATCGACGGCTGGCCGGCCGGCCAATACCGCGGCGATATTGTCGAGCGCTCGGTATCCCATCGCGTCGCGCGTTTCTTTCGATGCACTCGCAACATGAGGCGACAGTACCGTGTTGTCCAAACCCGCAAACCGGAAGTCGAAGTCCGGTTCGTCACGGAAAACGTCCAGGCCCGCGGCGAATAGTTTGCCCGATGTCAGCGCATCGTACAACGCATCCTCATCGATTAAGGATCCCCGGGCGACATTTACCAGCACCGAGCCAGCCGGCATCAGGGACAATGCGTGTGCGTCTATTATCTTAGTGGTTGCCGCGCCCCCTGGTGCGTGAATTGAGAGAAAATCGCAATGCGGCAGCATGGCGTGGAAGTCAGAGAAGTAGACCGCACCCCGTTCTAGGTCAGGCGACAACCGATTTCGGGAGTGATACAGCACCTTCATGTCGAAGCCGCGTGCACGCTGGGCAAGCGCTCGGCCGATCCGGCCCATTCCAAGGATCCCGATGCGTTTCCCGGTTACCCGAACGCCGAGCAGATCGCCCTGCCCGATGCGATACCGCCAACCCTGGCGCATGATACGGTCATATTCCATGCCCCTGCGAGCGGCCGCTAGCAGCAACATCATGGCATGGTCCGCGGAGCACTCATCGAGCACGCCAGGGGTGTTAGTCACGATGACATGACGCGCGCGTGCTGCCACAACGTCGACGTGATCATAGCCTACACTGCAAGTAGCGCCGACCCGGACTGTGCCCGGCAGGGCAGCGATGGCGGCAGCGTCCAGCGGCAGCGTGTTGGTGAACAGAATCGCCTCGGCCTGATGATCTGCCACGGCCCGGATCAGCTCCGGAACGGTCATGTCGGCGGGCCCCTCGGCAACAATCGCATCAAACTCCACGCGGGCACGGGCCACCACGTCGGTCGTAGTCAGACAGGCCAGCACCAGACGTGGCTTCATCGTGTGCTCTTTCTATTACCGCCATCAACTACCGGACGCTTGGGCTGATGAACCGCGGGGCTCAGTAGATTGTTGTGCGCAGACGCTGCGGATAGTCCCGATCGTATTGTTCGCCGTCTATCAGTCCAGCGCTAACATCGGCCAGAATGGTGCCAGTGCTCGGCAGATCCTTGCGACTGACGTGGCTCCCCGAGTTCCACAACTCTGACCGGACGATCGCCTTGGGGCACTGAAAATAGACGCGGTCCGCTGTCACCACGATCACCGAACGAGGCAATGTTCCGCGAAACGGAAATCGTCCAATCAGTTCGGGCGCCACGGAGATCACTGCTCTTCCGTTTACCCGCAGCGTCTCCCCTACGCCGGGGATCAGGAACAGCAGCGCCACCCGGTCGTCACGGATGATATTTCGCAGACTGTCGACGCGGTTGTTGCCGCGCCGGTCCGGGATCAGCAGGGTCTTGTCGTCCAGTACATGCACAAAGCCGGCTGGATCCCCACGGGGCGAGGCATCGAGTCCCTCGGGGCCACTGGTGGCCAGCACCATAAACGGGGAGGCTTCGATCATCGCTCGGTAATGCGGGTGAATGTAATCGATCTCCTTGGCGATCGCTCCGGGGGAAGATTCGCCATACAAAGCGCTCAGGCCCGCTTCGTCCCTGATCAGGCTGTCGCCGCTGATCGCATCCATTCTCCGCCCGCTCCTGTCCCGCCGTGGCCGAAGTAGTTATAATCACCCGGAATAACACCAACCGACAAGGAGGGGACGGTCAGGCGCAGCGAAACCAAGTGGCCGCCGTTGCCTCACGAATAGAAGGCCATGGGCAACTACGCCTCAGAACCGAGGTTCTTCAGGCATCGGTTCATCGCCAAGAGCAGAGGAGGAAGCGACAATGCAGAAACGAAACAAGACCGTGATCGTCACCGGCGCGGCGAGCGGAATAGGACGGGCCATGGCGATGGGATTGGCGGAGGCCGGGTTCGATGTCGTGGCCGCTGACCGCAGCACGTCTGGGCTGAGCACCCTCCCCGCCTCGATCAAGCCGATCGTTGCTGATCTGGCGCGCTCTGATTCATTTGATACCATCGTTTCGGAAACACTGTCGGCATTCGGCCAAATCGATGTCCTGGTCAACAACGCTGGCGTTGGCCAGGCAGCAATACGTGCCGATCAGCGACGGAAACCGCTGCGGTTTTGGGAGGTGACGCCGGAACAATGGAACCAGTTCGTGGCGGTGAATGCGACGGCGCCGATCATGATGTCTCGGGCGGTGGTGCCGCATATGCTGAAGACGAACAGCGGGCGGATCATTACGGTGACGACGAGCCTGGGGACAATGGTGCGCGAGGGCTACCTGCTGTACGGATCGAGCAAAGCGGCGGCGGAGGCCGCGATGGCCGTGCTGGCCGCGGACCTTGCGGGAACCGGGGTTACTGCGAATGTATTGGTGCCGGGTGGTGTGACCGATACGCCGCTGGTGGGCGACGCCGGGGACCGGTCAAAAATGTTGCGGCCGCAAATAATGGTGCCGCCCTTGCTGTGGCTGGTCTCAGAGGAGGCGGGGGAGGTAAGCGGCCGGCGGTTTATTGCAGCGGACTGGGATACTCGATTACCGCCAGCCGAGGCCGCCCGTGCCGCCGGCGCCCCTGTTGCCTGGCTTAGCATTGCACGGATGCCGATCGAACCCGGGTAACCGCGTTGCCAGATGGGGGGCGGGAGAGGAATGGCCTGTTTGTGGGTTGACGACATTAGCGGTTTCACGTTGCCAGGATGCACCCCCTATTGAACATCGACCGAATAGAGGTTGGGGTATGGATCGGCTGGCTCAACTCAGGGAATCTATTATGCGCCTCGCTTTGATCGCTTTGCTGCTCCCGCTTGCTCTGGCCGGCTGTCTATCATTCAGCAGCAGCGATCCCTCGCCTCCAGCAAGCAACACCACGATTGTGACTCCCAGTCACTGAAGAAGGTCCAAGGGCGTCATGGATCTCGCGACAAGAGGGATTGCTTCTTCGCTTCCCTATTCGGGATCACTTTGGATGACGCCGTCTGGTGCGCGCCGATCCAGCTCGCCGCGCCCATGACCTGACCCGCGAACAGTACGCCGGCGGCTGGGATCGGAAGGCCACCGGCGCGCAGCATCTCGGCGGTCCAGGTGTTGCAGGTGTACAGCCCGTAATAGGTGTCACGGGCAGCGTAATACACGCTACCCTCGTATGGGCCATTAGCGAGCAACATCGGTTCGCCGGCGGCTGAAAGTTCAAGTTCTTGCCACAAGGCAACCTTGATCCGATAGAGGCCAGCACGGGAGAGCCGCAGCGCGACGACGCTCTGCGAACCGAAGGCCTTTTCGGGCGGGGCGGCTAAGGCGGTCATCAGGAGCGCGCTTTGGCTCGGCAGGAGGGCGCCTAGCATAGCGCCAAAGCCTTTCTCGTGATTGACGAGGAACTGCCGCTCACCAAAACCGAAGGTGAGGAAACGAACGCCAGGAAAAGGGTTTTCCAATATCTTTAGGGGACCAGAAATCTCCTCAACGGGCAGGCCGATGTCGGTGTGCCATTCCCGACGGATTACATAAACCACCGCGTCGTTCGTCGCCGGAATGGGAATGGGTGCCGAACACGCGGCGACCAGCGCGGCCGCTAAGAGGCAAACTAGGCGGACCCTCGGTAAACCTTTCAGCACCCGGCGCTGGCGTTTCAACCGCGTCGGCCTAACGAGCGCCTGGAGAATGGCATCAAACCGCATCCTGCATCTCGGTGAGGACACCTCCGTAGACGTCGGGCGTGATTGTAACTGTTGCGTGAAACGGAGAAGACAGACCGGCGATTTAAGAGCAAACACGGGCACGCCGGATGCGCCGAGTGCGGCGGTCATTAATAAGTGCAAGGGCCGGCGCGGGTGCACCGAGCACAAAAATAAATAGGACCGCGAGAACGCTTTCGAACAGGAGCACCATCGAGACCAGATCAGGGATCTTCGCGTGAATCGCAAGCCTCCAGTCACGCCTTGCCATCGCGACATCGCGACATCGCGACAGAGCGCCGTCAGGAAGCTCGCTGGATGTTCAACCGGTCCTCCGCGTTCGGCGTCATCCCAGGACCGTCCGATCGACGTTTACCAGCAGCGGTTCAGTCGCCGGCACCGTCCGTCAGCAATCTGAGCAGGCCATTCGATATCGATAACGTGCGCGAGATTAGTCACGAGATCATTGCGCATCGTCGTTCCGGTGGGGTCGGCAACGCCGTAGCTTGCGCGATAGATGCTGCCAATCAAATCTGCCTCGTGGCGCCCCAAAGCCTCGGCCGCGCTGCCTTGCTCCCATGCCGTGGTAGCCATGAACGCGAGCAGGACTGCGTAAGCGGTCCCAATGACCGCAACGATCGCGGCTGGCCGAACTCAGTGTGCGCACGCCGCACCTTCGCCGGCAGCAAGTGTTGGACCAAAATCTGCCTGTCCGGGGCACCCGCGACCCCGGCGCCAAGGATGACGGCACCAGACTGCCAGATCGGATGCATCGTCACCGCCATCGACATCATCGCTTGCGCTTCCCGCCCGTGGGTTAAAAGATGCCGTGTCCAAGAGTGTCGCCAATGATACCTCGTATCGAGTTTGACCCAACCGCCGCCGCGCCGCTGGATGGCGTTCGGGTGGTAGACCTTTCGCGGTTGGTCGCGGGCAACATGGTGAGCCTGCAACTCGCCGATCAAGGAGCCGAGGTCATCAAGGTCGAGGACCCCAAGACGGGCGATCCGCTGCGCGCATGGCGCGTGATGGGATTATCGCTGCACTGGAAGGTCTATTCGCGGAATAAGAAGAGCCTGGCGATCAACCTGCGGCAGCAAGCTGGGCTGAACGCGCTGCTGGATCTGCTGGCAACCAGCCAGGTGCTGATCGAGAACTATCGGCCGGGGACGCTCGAGACAATGGGGCTAGGCCCAGACGTGCTGCATGCTCGCAATCCGGGTCTCGTCATCGTGCGCATTACCGGATTTGGGCAGGACGGTCCCTACCGAGACCGGCCCGGGTTCGGCACGCTGGTCGAGGCGATGTCGGGATTTGCGGCGAAGAACGGATACGGTGACCGCCCGCCGGTGCTGCCGCCGTTGGCGCTGGCCGACATGGTTTCGGGGCTGTATGGCGCCTATGCGGTGATGGTGGCGCTGCGCGTGGTCGAGCGTGGTGGACGCGGCCAGGTCATTGACCTTCCCCTGTTGGAGCCGATGATCTCGGTGTTGGGTCCAGACGCCGCGGGATATCGGGTGTCCGGGGTAAAACCGGAGCGGACGGGAAGCCGATCGCTGACGACCTCGCCGCGGAATGTCTATGGCACCAGCGACGGGCGGTTCGTGGCGATCTCCGCGTCCATACAAGCGATGGCGGAACGGCTGTTTCGCGCGATCGGGCGGCCGGACGTGATCGACGATCCGCGGTTCCGCACCAATACCGATCGGGTGCGGAACATAGAAGCGTGCGACGCGATCGTTGCCGGGTGGATCGCTGAACGGACACTGTCGGAGAATATGGCGGTGTTCGAAGCCGCCGAGGTGACGGCGACGCCGATTTTCGAAATCGACCAGTTGCTCGACGATCCGCATGTGCAGGCGCGTGGCGTTATCGTCGAGGTGCCGGACGACGAGGCTGGATCGGTACTGATGCACAATGTGATACCGCGCCTGTCGGAGACACCCGGGCGGTTGCGGTCGCCGGCGCCGTCGCTGGGGCAGCACACGCGGGCCGTCCTGGAATCGATCGGATACGGCGCGGATCGGTTGGCCGCTCTGGCCGCGGACGGTGCGATCAAGGAGGGCTGACGGTGCGCGACAACTTGCCGGTGTGGCGATCCCTGTTGTTTGTTCCGGTGACGTCGGAGAAATTCGTCCGTACGGCGGCCGAGCGGGACGCGGATGCGATCATTCTGGATCTGGAAGATGCGGTGGCGCCGTCGCAGAAGGAGCATGCGCGAACATTGATCGCGGGGGCGATCCCGCAGGCGTCGCGTAACGGCGCGGATGTGGTGGTGCGGGTGAACCGGCCCTGGCGGTTGCTGGTGCGCGACCTGGAGGCGGCGGTCATTCCAGGCGTAACGGCGGTGATGCTGACCAAGGTGGACAGTCCGGAGCACATACACGCCTGCGCCGAGGTCGTCGCGGAACTGGAAGCCGAACGCGGGCTGCAAGCGGCCAGTCTTAAGTTCATCGCTTTGGTGGAAAACGCTCCTGGTTTCTTCCGGCTCGAGCAAATCGCGAAAGCGCATCCTCGACTGATTGGGCTGAGTTTGGGGTCTGAGGATTTCTCGGCCGATGTGGGCATGCGATCGGAACCCGAGGGATTGTTCTATCCGAAACAACAGGCGATTTTCGCCGCTCGCGCCGCCGGGATCATGCCGATGGGATTCATTGGATCGATCGCGGATTTTCGTGACCAGGAGGCGTTTAGGGCGATCGTGCGGCGGTCCCAACGGCTTGGGTTCATGTGTGCGAGCGCGGTGCATCCACTGCAGGTACCAGTGCTGAACCAGGAGTTCTCGCCTGATCCGGCTGAGGTGGAGCGGGCCGAGCGGATGATCGCGGCGTACGATGCGGCCTATGCTGTGGGGCTGGGGGCAGTTCAGTTCGAAGGAGCGATGATCGACGTTCCCGTGGTTGAGCGTGCGAGGTCGGTGGTCAGGCGAGCCCTGGCATTGCGGGGGAAGCGGTGAAGATCGTTTCCGATGCGATGATGTTCATCAGCTGTTTGATACTAAAGGACATTTAGAGGAGACTATATCGTGGCGTATACTCCATTCGACCTGACCGGCAAGGTTGCGCTCGTGACCGGCGGCAACAGCGGCATCGGCCTTGGAATGGCTGTGGCGATGGCCCAGGCAGGCGCGGATATCGCGGTCTGGGGCACCAATGCGGAGAAAAACGCCGCGGCAACTGAGACGTTGGCGCCGACGGGACGCAAGGTGTTGACGATCAGATGCGATGTCGGCGACGAGGCGGACGTGCAGGCCGCGTTCGCGCGCACCCTAGAAACGTTTGGCCGGGTCGATGGCTGCTTTGCCAATGCCGGAGTATCCGGGCGCGGCGGGCACACCTTCCTGGAGATGACCAGTGCCGAGTGGCACCGTGTAACTCGGGTCAATTTGGACGGCGCCTTCTATACCTTCCGCACCGCAGCGAAGCATATGGTCGAACGCGGGGACGGCGGCGTCCTGGTTGGCACCGCATCCCTCGCGGCGATCGAAGCGGCGCCGCGCAGCGAGCATTACGCCGCGACCAAGGGCGGCATGATTTCTATGGTCAAGGCGATGGCGGTCGAGTTCGCTCGATACGGCGTGCGGGCACACTCAATTCTGCCAGGCTGGATCGAGACGAATATGACCGCCAACGCGGTGAAGACGGAGGGGTTCAAGACCAAAGTGCTGCCGCGGGTGCCAATGCGCCGTTGGGGCGAAGGCGCCGATTTTGGTGGTATCGCAGTGTATTTAATGAGCGCGGCTTCGAAATATCACACGGGAGACACGTTCGTAATCGATGGCGGATATTCGCTGTTTTAGGCTGGATTGGGGGGTTGGGTTTGGGACCAGGTGACCGGCTGCGGGCGCGACTAAGGTTCAACGCTAGGCGCGCAAATCCGCGCGGGCAGCAGCCGATCTTGATAGTTCATGAGCGGCGGACGCCAGACGCCTCTGGCCGGCGGTAGGTTTCTATCCTCAATTGCGTGAGGCGAATGCCTTCGCGCGACGGTTCGTCCGCCCCGGTTTCAAGAGGGACCTGCTCTCGTGGCGCCTCTGGAGGTTTCCCATTGTGCTAAAAGTTCGCGCCCAGACCTTGTCGAAGCCGGTGCTTCGAACTACGCTACCCACGCGGTGGCGGACAGGGCTGCCGCACGGAAGCTGACTTGATTCCGCGTTTGCCTCTGGTTGATTGCTATGATGCGACGCAAAGCTTGGAGCCAGTTCTTCTGAGTTGAACAAATAGGGGAAACTAAAAAATGTCCAGAACTTCGGTCCGAAAAGCTTTATTCCTGGTGCCTGCATTGCTTGCGTCGACATGCCTCACGGCATTGGCGGCTGACGTCACACCAACTCGCCTTATGAACGCCGACAAAGAGCCGCAGAATTGGTTAATGGTCAATAAGGACTATTCCTCGCTGCGCTATTCCTCGCTCGATCAGATCAACAAGGACAACGTCAAGAACCTCCATGTGGCGTTCACGGTTGCCCTCGGCGGGGTGAACGGGGTCGGAGCAATGCCGTTGGGCGGCCATCAGAGCACGCCGCTCGTCGATGATGGCTTCATGTATGTCGTCGATGGGTTTGGGGCAGTTTACAAAATTGACGTGCGGGACCCGACAAATGCTCGAATCACATGGTTGATGGATCCCGGAAGCAACAAAGCCGATATGTTCACTGCCGCGAATTGCGGGGTCACGCTTTACAAAAACTTCGTCATCTCAGTCACCAATGACTGCAAAGTCAACTGGACCAAAGCCGACACCGGAGAACTGGTCAAGACGGTACAGTTTGATGACATGAAGGCGAGCCTCTGCTCGTTGACGTCGGCTCCTTTGGTCATCGACGACAAACTGATCGTCGGCGGAAGCGGTGGGGACCAGGGCGCCCGCGCCCATATCGACGCCTTCAACGCCGACAGCGGCGAGCATCTATGGCGGACGTACTCGATCCCCGCCCCAAACGAGCCAGGCGGCGACACATGGAAGGGCAATACCGAAGCCTGGAAGCATGGCGGCGGCTCGTTCTGGCAAACGGGTTCCTATGACCCGGCCACAAAGCTAACACTTTGGGGCACTGGTCAGCCGGTTCCGATGTATGATCCAGAGTATCGTCCTGGCGACAACTTGTACACTAACTCGACGATCGCATTCGATGTCGCCACAGGAAAGATGAAGTGGTATTTCCAATATACACCTGGCGACTTCTTGGATTACGACGAAGTGGGTATCAGTCAGCTGATCGAC
Source organism: uncultured Alphaproteobacteria bacterium (assembly GCA_963819345.1). Classification (GTDB taxonomy): domain Bacteria; phylum Pseudomonadota; class Alphaproteobacteria; order Acetobacterales; family Acetobacteraceae; genus Rhodopila. Next base: position 342,047 of record CAWFVX010000002.1, on the reverse strand, counting down.
ACCAAGGTGAATGGCGAGGACCGGAAGATTGTCGCGCACTTCGGGCGCAATGGCTTCTTCTACACGCTCGATCGCGCCAATGGCCAGTTCATCTCAAGTCAGCAGTACGCCGAGAAAGTCAACTGGACGGATGGAATTGATCCAAAGACCGGTAAACCAGTCGAATATGACGCTAACAAGGATCTGCAGACATATAAGATTGGCAAGGCTTCACGGCGCGAGCAGGGTCAGATCGAGGGTTGTCCGAATATCCAAGGCGGTGTGAACTTCTTCCCGACGTCTTATAGCGCTCGTACTCATATGTCCTATGGGGCCGGGCTTGAGGGCTGCTCGAACGTTCTGGTCGATTCGAGTTCCGACGCGGGTGTTAAGCCATCCGGAGCGCCGGGCCATATTTGGTTCGGCGGTGCTTCCTCGAATGCGGAGGAAGTCAAGGGAAGCGTGACCGCCATGGATCCGGCGACAGGGAAAAAGGGTGCTCAGGCCTCGTTGCCCCACGCCAGCTATTCAGGCGTTGTGGCAACCGGCGGTGGGCTGGTGTTTACAACAACGGTCGATGGCACGGTTTGGGCCTTGGACGACACCACTCTGAAGCCTGTCTGGAGCTTCAATACTGGCTCGCTCAGTTCCGCCCCGCCAATGACCTACTCAGTGAACGGCAAGCAGTATGTCGCCGTGCTGATCGGTGGAAGCGTTATTGTGAGAGATATGTTGAACAAGACTCCCGGCTACCAGGACATACAGAATACCTCGATGCTGTATGTTTTCAGTCTCTGATCGAGCGCGTTTCGACTAAGTCAGGTTATCGCTATGCTCCGCGGATGCGGAGCATAGCGAGCGTTCGGAATTAACGCTGGCAAACTTTAGACATATTATTTGCTTGGGTAGGCGTCACAGCGAGATCCAGCCCCTGCGCCGAAGAACTCAAGGCATTCGCCCTTCGTTATCGGCCCTGCTCCCTTGATCTTGGCCGCAATATAGTCGGCCAAGGCATCGATCTCGTAAAGCTGGAGCGAGGCTGCAGCCCGATCCGGCACACTGTCGCCGAGATCCGCGGCCGTCATACCGTAACAACGTTTATCCGTATAGGCGAAGCGATCAAAGTGCGGCATTGGCGTCCCAGGCCGGCCGCATTGTATCGTCATTCGAATCTGGTCACGGGTTAGTTGTGTCGTGCGCAGCGAGGCCGCCAGGCCCGCCGAATGTAAGCCGCCATTACCGTCTCCCGCCCAGCCGTGACATTGCGGGCACTGTGCCTTTTGCGACCATATCCGCTGTCCCTGAGCAATATCGTCCTCCTGGGCAGCCGCCGAGGACGCGACGCCGGCCACGATTCCTAACGCAACGAGAGGGGCGAGGGTGGTAATCTTCGCCCTGGCGACGAAACTGGGCAATTCACGCTTCATGTTCTTTCTTCCTCCTGGGACGCTTCGCAAAACTTGGAACCTCGTCAGAGGTTCATGTGATCATAAGTCAGGGCTCGAGGATCACCGCCCGGGTCACCGACACCATCAACCGACGCTCTGGGAAAACACAAAACCGTTGGTTTGACAGCGGGGCGGAAAGTTGCAGTATCCCCCTGGGGAAACGGCTGGCGGTGGCTTTGCGCGCTTGGTTTTGGCTTCGTCGCGTTGCTTGTCTTTCCGCCCAAACCAAAAGGCATCAGCCACGCAAGAGCATCCTCGATATTGGTAAGCCCAAGAACAAAGGAGGAAGCTATGACTATCGGCACGGTTCTACGCAGCACCCTTCTGGCATCGACGATACTCGCGTCGGCATCACTGCCGGCGCGTGCCGGCGACGTCACGCCTGCGCGCCTAGCAAACGCCGACAATGAGCCGCAAAACTGGCTAATGGTCAACAAGGACTACGCTTCGCACCGCTATTCGGCGCTTGACCAGATAAACAAAGACAGCGTGAAAAACCTGCACTTGGCCTTCACTGTCGCCTTGGGAGGAGTGAATGGCGTGGGGGCCGTATCCCTGGGTGGTCATGAGAGCACGCCACTCGTAGATGACGGCTTTATGTATGTCGTTGACGGGTTCGGTGCCGTTTACCGCATCGATGTGCGCGATCCAACAAACGCCCGGATCTCCTGGCTAATGGATCCTGGCAGTAATAAGGCCGATATGTTTGCCGGTTCGAACCGCGGGCTGGTCCTATACAAAGACTTTGTGATTTCCGTGACGAATGACTGCAAGGTTCTGTGGACCAAGGCCGACAGCGGAGAACTGGTGAAGACGGTGCAGTTCGACGACATGAAGGCGACCGGTTGCACGTTGTCGTCGGCGCCACTGGCCGTTGATGACAAGCTGATCGTCGGCGGCAGCGGTGGGGATCGGGGTGCCCGCGCGCACATCGATGCTTTCAATGCTGACACTGGCCAGCATTTGTGGCGGACCTATACCATACCTGCTCCGAACGAGCCCGGCGGCGACACCTGGAAGGGGAACACCAACGCCTGGGAGCACGGCGGTGGTTCGTTCTGGCAGACCGGATCCTACGACCCGGCTACAAAACTGACGATCTGGGGCACCGGGCAGCCAGTGCCGATGTTTGATCCGGAATACCGTCCTGGCGACAACCTCTTCACCAACTCCACTGTTGCCTTTGACATCGCTACCGGCCAAATGAAGTGGTATTTCCAGTATACCCCTGGCGACTTCCTCGACTACGACGAGATCGGTATCAATCAGCTGATCGACACAAAAGTCGGCAGTGAAGACCGGAAGATCGTCGCGCATTTTGGCCGCAATGGCTTCTTCTACACGCTCGACCGTACCAACGGTCAATTCATCACCGCCCAGCAATACGCGCAGAAGGTCAACTGGACGGACGGTATCGATCCAAAAACCGGCAGACCGGTTGAGTATGATTCGACCAAAGATCTACAAACCTACAAGATCGGCAAGGCGTCGCGCCGCGAGCAAGGCAAACTAGAGGGCTGCCCGAATATCCAGGGCGGAGTGAATTTCATGCCGACGTCTTACAGCTCTCGGACACATCTTTCGTATGGCGGCGGCATTGAAGGCTGCTCAAATGTTACGGTTGATCCCTCAAACGATAACAAGGGGCAATATTGGCTAGGCGGCGCTTACGCCAACGCCGAACAGGTTCGGGGAAGCGTGACCGCCATGGATCCCGCGACCGGCAAGAAGGTTACGCAGCAACTTATGGACCACCCGGTCTACTCAGGCGTCACCGCGACCGCCGGCGGGCTCGTGTTCACGACGACTGCCAATGGCAGCATTTTCGCTTTGGACGATGTCACGCTGAAACCACTGTGGAGTTTCAACGCCGGCTCACTCAGCTCAGCGCCGCCGATGACCTACTCAGTGAACGGCAAGCAGTATGTCGCCGTGCTGATCGGTGGAAATGCTGTAACACGAGATTTGTTGAACAAGTCACCAGGATACAAGGACGTGCAGAACACATCAATGCTGTACGTTTTCGGCCTCTAGTGGCCATTTGCGTTCCCGGCGGCAACGAGATCTAATGAGCACTGTCATGCTCCGCGGAAGCGGAGCATGATGGCTTTGGCAGATGGCGCACGGTCCGCGCGGTGCGTGGACCTTGCGCTCCCATTCACTGGCTATTTGTCCGGATATTTTTCGCAACGAACGCCGGCGTTCGCTCCGAAATACTCGATGCACTGGTCCCGTGTCGTCGGACCGGCACCTTTAATTTTGGCTTCGATGTAATCGGCCAATGCATCGATCTCGTAAGATTGCAGGGTTATCTCGCCTCGATCGGGGACGCTGTCGCCTAGATCGTCAGCGGTCATGTCATAACAACGTTTATCAGTATAAGCGAAGCGGTCAAAATGCGGCATTGGGGTTCCGGGTCGACCGCATTGTATCGTCGTACGAATTTGGTCGCGGGTTAATTGAGTAAGACGAAGGGACGGCGCCTTTCCTTCGGCATGAAGTCCCCCTCTGTCACCGTCGCCCGCCCACCCGTGACAGGCGGGACACTGAGCCTTTTGCTCCCATATCCTCTGGCCTTCGCCGACGTCGTTCTGCTGGGCGGTCGCGTGACCGCCCAGGAAAGCGAGAAGTGTGAGTGCAATTATTCCGGCTATGCCGCTATTTGCGGATACTGCGGCGCGGATGGTTATCTTAGGGGTGTTGTCCATGGTCTTCTTCATCGCGAGACGCACCTGTAGACTTCCGAAGTGCTGTTGTCCTGCGAAAAACTCAGGGACGATCGACCGCGACGCCCGAAGCCCTACGGAACTCGCTGGGCTGGGCAAACTGGCCCTGCCACAAGCCGACCTTGCTTTCCTTGGCTGCGTTCTCGGCGGCGACAAAGTCGGTCGTGTCCCCGGGTCGAGCTACTGCAAAGCCCTGCCTGACGAACTGCTCGTTTACACTCTGGCCGTTCACGGTACAGCGCCCGAGCACGCGTCCAAAAACATCGGGGTCGCCGATGGTTTCGCAGGTCACCGGCCCTTGATCGAGCAGACTCTGCAAATCGTGGACCGCGGCCGACCAGCACTGCCACGGCTTGCCGTCCAACGTGCAAATCTGCTTGCGCATCACCGAATCAATGCCGAACAGCAGGACACGTTGACTTCCTACCCCGACGACAGTGGAATCAATTGCCTTGCCCTGTCCGGAAATCTGATTTGCCTGTGCCTGGAAAGCCCACGTTGCAACCGCCAGGACCAGTAGCGATCTGACCATCTTCCCTCCTCGTATCAACTTACCCGAAGATCGGACACGCTCAGCACCACCGGGTTGTCGTTTATATGCTTTAACCTAGTATAGCGGCCGTAGCGCCACGGGCGCAAATCAGGCGGGCAGGCGGGTAATGAAGTTTCTCACGGTCGCAATACACACGCCCACGCTCCGCTCGCTATTGCTCGGTTGTGCTGCATTTATATTCATTTCGACAGCCGCGAGCGCGATGGCTGACGACGTGCCCACAGAAGTCGTAAATACGCCCGCGCGACAAGCGTTTCTCTCTGGGACGACCAAGGATTGTCCGGGCTGCGACCTGCGCGGCGTCAACCTGAAACGCCGTGATCTGACCGGTGCAGACCTCAGTGGCGCAGACTTTACCTATGCCATATTGCACGCTGCGCGACTGGCAAATGCCAATCTCAGTCACGCAAATCTGCAGGATGCAAACCTCAATAAGGCCGATATGAAGCGCGCCGACCTGACCGCAGCCGATTTGTCTAGGGCGCTCCTCTACGCAACCGACCTCAGTGGCGCCAAGCTCGAGGGCGCGACAATGATTGAGGCGCACATGGCGCACTCCCGCTTCACTCGCGCAAAACTGGAGGGCGCCGACCTCCAACGTGCGTCAGCGATGGAGGCTGAACTTGCCGACTGCGACATGGCCCATGCCACGTTGAAGAGAGCCAACTTCAACGGAGCGAACCTCAGCCGGTGCAATCTTTCTCAGGCAGTCGTGGACGGGGCCGGCTTTGTCGAGGTCCGAGCACGTAGCACGAAGATGGTCGGAATCTCAGCGATCGAAGCCGACTTTTATAAAGCGGATCTCAGCGGTTCGGATCTCACCGATGGCGATTTTCGCAGCTCCCGCTTGGAGAGAGCCGATCTCGACGGGGCGGTCACAGCGGGCATGAAAACCAAGGGTGCTCTACTCGTCGATGGTACCATCGGTCAGTAGGCCGACGTGTGTTGCGCAGGCGGACACTAAGGCAACGTGGCGTCGTACATCTCGAACCGTGTACTGCTCTCGATGGCTCCCGGCTGAGGCGCGCCCGTGTTAGGATCTATGTATTGCATGCCCTTCTTTTGAAACAAGCGCTGATCGAGAATGACGCGCACGCTGGCGTCGGTCTTCTCGCAATGAGTTTTTACAAATTTCGGCCCGGCAGGCGTCTCCCCTTCCTCACGAGGCAAATCGTGGCAGGTCCAATCCTGATCGCCGAAGCGCTGGCGTATAAAATTGGCCAATTCCCAGAACTCCAGACGACCGCGCGGCACGTGCTGGCGCGGGTCGGTTACTGCGCGTTCGCCGCGGACCCGGCCGGAACTCGTCGAACAGGACAGACGCAACCACGGGGAATTCGAACACAGTCGTCCCAGCGTACATTTTGATTTCTGGTTTGATATCAAGCGCACGCGCTACATACTCAAGTTCGTCATCATACTCGAAATAAACCTCGCGCAGACCTGAAGCCTCCGGCTTGCACTTCATGAACGCGGCGAAATTCGGCAGCGGAATCGACGGCGGTCCGCCGTTTGTACCACACGCATAGTTGATATATTGGTCGGGGATAGAGGATACGGCATCCCCAAGATGAATGTCCCAGATGCTGAACCGCTTTGGCCGCTCCCCTGATTGCGTCTGGGCACCCAACGCAAGACAAGAGAACAATGCCACCGACCATCCAACTGCACGGAGCGCTTTCCTCATCGCAATGTCCTTGAAGCTACCGATTCCCTCGGCTCAGAACCGACATGCGGTTTCCGGCGCGTCGTTGCCAAGCGTGTCCAGCACGTTGGTTTGATGCAGGAACTGCGGCAACGGTGCACGATCTATTACCGCATCGGCGGTGCTCAGCAGAATGGGTGCCCGAAGCTGATGATCCCAGGGACGAAAGCTACCAGGATTTCCCTTGACGGTATCAAGATTTATCTTATCGCTTAGCAAAAACGTCCTGACTGCACTGAACTCGGTGGAGCGCGAATGGACGGTCGCGTCGGTAACCGCTTTCACCGCTTCCCAAGCCGCCCAGTCAGCGCCATTCATGCGCCGCCCCGGTGATAGTTTTTCGAAACGATGTTGCAATTGCACCGCCGCGTCGCGGTCCCAACTCCAGGACCACGCGGTTGGCGTCAGCCCTGCGCTTCCAACCACCGGCCGCGGCAGACTCGTTTCGTATGGAACGTAACGACCGAACTCCCCGCTGCTGTCGGCCACGTAAACGACGTCGTAATTTACCCCCGTGCTCATCAGCGCGATGTTGTTCTCTGCGCGGTTGCGGGGGTCGTTCGAGAGCAGGAATGGTCGCGTATCGACGATTTTGACGCCGAACTTTTTAACCGAGTGCTGCAGGGAGGCCACCATGGCAGCATCCTCAGGGGTCGGCCCTTGCAAAACCAGGATCTGCGGCCAACGCCTCGCCGCGAGAAACTGTACCAACGCATCCGAGAGCATCGCCTCGCTTGGATAAGTGTGAATGACGTTTGCCGAGCAGTCGGCACCCCGGAGCGCATCATCTGGGGCTGAAACATTGAACAACACCATCGGCTTCCCGGCGAACCGGCGAGCGAGATCCCTCAGCGCTGGCGCGGGCAGGTCGGCAAGGATGAAGTGAACGTCCTCGGTTTCGATCCAGCCGGAGATTTGCCGCGCGAGATCGTCGACCGACTTGGCGGTGGCCTTCTCCATAGAGAAGTCGACTTTGATGACCCGCCCGATTGCACGTGCATCTTCCAATGCCACCTGGCTGCCTTGATAAGGACGGCCAAGGTCGGGAAATACAATTCCCGGAACGAGCACCGTTGTCGGCATAGCGCGGATCATCCGCCAACTCGACGTAACCGAGCTTCATAGCCTTTGACGAAGCCGGTTCACCAAGAGCAACGTTCCACGACGGAACTATGCCCATTCCGATGGCGATCACAGCCGCCATCAAACTCCGGCGGAGGGGCTCAATCATCGACCCGGACCGTATGAGGGACGCGACCTACCGGGACGGCGCGAACCGGCTTGCGGCTGGCCATGTCAACGATTGAGACATCGTCGCTCAGTCCGTTGGCGACAAATAGTGTCTTTTCGTCGGGGCTGAGGGCAACGCCCCAGGCGCGGTTTCCGACCAGCACGTAGTCTTCGATCTTGTGTGTCGCGGTATCGACAAAAGCGATGTGGTTCGAGCGTCCGAGCGCGACGATGGCGGTTTTGCCGTCTTTGGTCATAGTCATACCGACGGGCGTGACATCCACCTGTCGAAATCCCGGCGGCAGGAAATTGATGTCCATTGAGACCTGATTGGTCTCGCGGTCGATGACCGACACCTGTCCAGACAGTTCGTTCGTTACCCAAAGTTCCTTGCCATTCCGCAACAGCAGAAAGCGTCTCGGCCGGGTACCAACGATTATGTTGTCCGTCACCACCCCGGCGCCGAGGTCGATCACGTGCACCATGTCGGTTACCTCGGAGGTGACGTAGAGTGTCTTCCCGTCGTCACTGATCGCGATACCTTCCGGCTCCGCCCCAGTGGCAATCTCACGCACGATGATCTTGTCGGCGATGCTGATCTCCTGAACCGCGGATCCTTCTTCGTTGGAAACGTAGATCTCTTTCCCATCACGACTGAGTTGGAACAGTTCCGGGCTTGATCCGGTCGGGATGTGATCCACGACCTTCAGATTTGCCACATCGATCACATCGATGACGTCGTCATCTCCGCAAGCCACCAGAAGTTGTTCGTGGTTGTTGGTAAACTGCATGTCGCGGGGGCGGTGGGAAGTGTCGATCCACTTGATCACCCGATAGTCCTGCTTGGGGTCGAGCACCGCTACATTGTTCGTTTTCTCGTTGCTGACAAAGACATATCCCGTGCCTTTGGCGTTCGCTTGTGCCGATAGCACGAGCCCGAAAAATATCATTGAAAGGACACGCCGAAGCACCGGTAAGCAATCACGCATGGGAGGGCGATCGCCGCATCTCTTCCGGACTACAAACGCGTTCGCGGCGATGCACGAGGGCTGAGCAAATACGCAATTACGTTTCCTACCACCTTTTGCCCCTTATAGCTGGGGTACGCCTCTTTGGTCCATGTCCGGGCCGGCCGATATTGCAAACATTGCGCGGGATTAACCCAGCGGCGGGCGCGAAGTTCTAGTGCTTGAGCTGATCCGCCACCTTGTCGAGCCCAGCTTGAACACAGGGCTCATCGACGCCAGGCGACCCAGAAACGCCGACCCCGCCAATGACTTCATCGCCGACCTTGACCGGCAATCCGCCGGGAATGGCGATTACGTTCGGCAAGGTCACCTGCTGGCGGACGACCGGGTTATCGCTGGCATAGCGCTTGGCGTAGTCAGTCGTTGAAGTGCGGAAGGTCAGCGCCGTATACGCCTTTCGCCGCGCGTTCTCCATGGTGTGCGGGGCGGCATTGTCGCCGCGCAATGCCACCATGAGTTCACCGGCGCGGTCAACGACGACGGCGGAAATGCCATAACCCTTCGCCTTGCAGCTTTCGATTGCCTCCTCAGCGATCGTTTTGGCCATCGGGTAGGACAGATCACTGTGTGTGATCAATTGGGCGTGGGCGGGTAGGACGACAGTCCAAACAAGGCCGATCAGAGCGAGCCGGAGCAACGCGGCGAGCATGTCATGTTCTCCTGGTTTCCGTTCGTCAAATTGTAAGCTAGAAAATCTATCCCCAGGCATCATGCGACTACCGCTGGGAGGGCTCGGCCGGCCACCGGTTCGGGGTTGGTCGGGGTAAGCTCATCAAACCGCAATAGGCGTCCCGCATTCCCCATCACCGCTAAAGTGCCGGCGTTGTGCAGAACGGCAGCAACCAGGGCGCCCTCCACCCCCAGCAGCCCAGTCGCAGCCATTGCTACGATCGCCAAGGTCCAGCCCAATCCGAGCCCCACGTTGACATGGATAGTCCGGCGGCAGCGGCGACTGAGACGGATCGCGGTGGCCAGTCGGCGCAGGTCACTGGTCATCAGCACCAGATCGGCCGAAGCCAGCGCGACGTCGGTCCCGGCGGCACCCATCGCGACCCCGACAGCACCCGCACGCAGAGCCAGCGAGTCGTTGATACCATCGCCGACGACCAGTGGCCGATAGCCGGCGCGGGTCTGCGCCAGCACCGCATCGAGCTTTTGTTCTGGCAGCGCTTCCGCCCGCACCTCGGCGATGCCGAGCAAGCGGCCAATCTTCATAGCAACCCCGGCGCGGTCACCAGTCAGCAGCAATTGGCGATCGAGGCCCATCGCTCGCAGTTCGGCCAGGGCCTCGCGTGCCTCAGGCCGCGGCTCGTCGGCCAGCAAGAGCCAGCCAAGGAACCGGCCGGAACGGGCAACCCCCGCCACTGGACCATCGTGAGCCGGGAGTGCTGGCGCCGCGATGCCAAGCTGTCCGAACAATTCGGGGCGCCCCAGGGCCGCGTCCGCCCCATTCAGGGTCGCGGTGACCCCCAGACCAGGGATCTCCCGCACTGCCTCGGCGATGCAAGTGGGCGGCCGGGAAGTGGCCAACGCGCGGCTGACGGGGTGGCGACTCGCCGCACCAAGTGCCGCCGCTGTTTCCAGCAGGGCTTCGGGCTCGACCCCAGGCTCTGGCCGAACCGCGGCCAACCGCAATTCTCCCAGCGTGACGGTGCCGGTTTTGTCCAGGACGAGGCTGTCAACCAGCGCCAGGTGCTCGAGGAAGGCTGAGCCCTTTACCAGGATGCCGTGCCGGGCCGCGACCGCAATGGCGGCGACCGAGGTAGCTGGGGCGGCCAGGACGAGGGCGCAGGGGCAGGAGGCGACCAGCACCGCAAGCATCGCCGCTGTGCTGCCGGTCGCCAGCCACAATCCAGCGGCGGCGAGTAGCACCAGCACGAGGTAGCGTCCGGCGTAGCGCTCCAGCAGCCGGCTGACCGGCGGCTTTGCCCGTTCAGCAGCGCGCATCAGCGCGATCACCCGGCCGAGAGTCGTCGCTGTGCCGGTGCGGTCGATACGGACGGTCAGAACACCGTCGAGATTGACCGCGCCAGCGAAGACTGCCGAGCCCGGCCCGACGTCCTCCGGCACCAATTCGCCTGTGAGCGACGCCGTGTCGAGGCTGGCATCACCGCTTTCCACCACTCCATCAGCTGGAACCAGGTCGCCGGCCCGCAGCCGCACCCTTTCGCCTGCTTGCAGCGCAGAGGTCGGAACCTCCTCTTCCGCGCCCGAGTCGAGCACGCGCTGCGTCCGACCCTGGGTCAGTCGGCCGAGTGCGGCAATCGCTTCCCGCGAGCCTAGCAGCGAACGCTCTTCCAGCACATGACCGACGGTCATCACCAGGGGGAGCAGCGCGGCGGTAATCAGGTCTCCGGCGGCCCATGCCGCTACCAGAGCCAGCGCGATCAGTTGGTCGGTGATGCCGTGCAAGTCAGGCTGGCGCAGGCTATGCCAGGCAGCGGCCAGCGCCGGAATTGCGACCAGCGCCGCGGCTGCTCCGGCTACCAGTTCGGCGACATCGGCCTGATCCGGTGCCAACAAGCGCAGCGCGATGGCCAGCAGCAGAAGACCGCCCGCTAGCATCGCCAGGGTCAGCTGCACGCCGAGTAGGCGCCGTTCCGAGTGGCTGAGCAGCGCGGGAGCACTCATCGCGGAGCGCGAGGACCTGGCAGCAGCAGCCGCGAAGCATCGCCGGGATCGACGGCATTGACCTCGCGGGCGTGGCCGAGCAGGGCACCTGCCCTGGCGTCGTAAAGGGCACGGCGCTGCGCGGCGCCGGCATCGCCCTGCATCTTACCGGCAAACCCCGCCATCAGTGCTGCGGCAGAGGTGGCCTCAGCCCGCCGCTCGGCCGCCTGAGCCTCGGCATCGGCAAGGATTTCGAGCCGCTTCTGGCGCGCAACGGTCGCCGTGCGGGTCGCCTCGGTCCGCGCGTCCGCGATCGCAGCGTCGGCTGTCTGGGTCGCCATCAGCACGCGGTCGAATGCGGCCTTGGCGCCGCCGGGGAGCGCCGCGGAAACATCGACCCGGCTGATCCGCACACCGAGACCGGCATCCTGCTCCGTCAGAACGTCGAGACGCCGGTTAGTCTCGCGTACCAGATCGGAGCGGAAAGCTTCCCGGCTGGCACCACCTGTGCCGGCCGTGCCGGGAGCGGCGACGAGGATCGTGTCAAGGGAGCGGGTTGCGCAAACGGCAACCGCACTCGCGGCGAATACCCGGTCGAGGGCGGCGGGCACGTGCGCTTCCGCCAGGAGGTACGCGCGCGGGTCGTCGATCTGGTAGAACAGTGTCGCTTGCAGGTGGACGATCCCAGTCTCGCCGGTGAGCAGAAACGCGGCGTTACTGCGGGAATCGGGACTGACCTGGAACTCCGGCGGTTGACCGGTGAGAGCGACCGGCGTGCTGTCGAAACGATGCACCGGCTGTGCAATCTGCCGGTCCGATCCAGGTATCAGGTACGACCTGCTCGATAGGTTGGGGCCATGCGAGGAGCAGTCCGGGGCCTTCGATCCGGGTGACGGCGCCCAGTCGCAGCACTGCGGCGCGGGCGTCCGGCGGCACAACGTGAAGATTGGACGCACCCCAAGCAAGCGCCAAAACCGCTATGGCGACGAACAGGAAGCCAAAAGCAAGGCGGATCGCTTGTTCCCAAGGTCCGGCGATCGATCGCATCACTTTGACGGATCCGATGTTTGTTCAACAGGGGACGGCGCTAGGGACACTTGGCCTTGAGCGGTCTTTGCTTGGGGCGCGTGCCCGCTGGTGGTTCCCGCGGGACCATCGACCAGAACTCGGAAGGGAACGGCGTCGGTGCGCAGGATCAATCGCGTGTTTTGGCCGATTACCGAGTCGAGCGTGTCGAAGGATCGCAGCATGACGTAAAGACCAGGGTCCTCGGCGTAAGCCCGTCCGGCGATCGCCGCGGCCTCAATTCGTGCCTTCGCCTCGGTGGCGGCTGCTTCTTCATGGGCCCGCGCTACCGTAACGCGCGCGTCGCGGTCGGCGGCGGCGCGGATTTCGGAGGCGACGCGCTCGCCCTCGGCCATATGCTCCGTCGCCACCGTCTGCCGCTCGGCCCGCATCCGAGCCACCGTCGCGGCCAGGGTTTCAGCGGGCAAGGTCAGGCTCTCGATGCCCACCTGTCGTAGGGTCACGCCATAGCTGCTGAGGATCTGATCCTGCAGCCGCGCTCGCAGCCGGTCCTCAAAGGCCGCGAGCTTCACCTTGGCGGGATCAGTGTTGACCAGCGCCGCGAGGTCGAAGCCGCTCGCTGTGATCTCCAGGGCAGAGCGCAGGAAGCTACGCAACTGCTCTGCCGCCTCGTCCGGCTGGTTGCGTACGGCGCGCAGGAACTGCGTCACTTGTTCGCTCTCGGCCGGCACCTGCCAAGCGACATAAGCCTGCACCAGGACGCGCAAGCCGTCGCGTGTGCCGACATCCTGCAGCCCAGTGGAGGTAGTGCGCAGACGCATGTCAACACGGGTGGCGCGATCGATCGGGGCGGGCAGCCGCCACGTCAGGCCAGGCTGCGTCACCACCCGCACCGGATCGCCAAATCGGGTCATCACGACGCTTTCGCTGGGGCCGACAAGCACCAGACAGGTTGTCAGGACGAACAGCACGACCACCAACCCTGCCACCCCGAAACGGAGCGCCGGTCCGGTCAGCGACCGTTGTTGCGGCGCCCCCGCGTGCTCCTCGTGCACGTGCCCGTGCGCATCGTCGTGGTCATGGTCGTGGTGATGATGATGATGCAGGAGCATGGGGGTCTTCGCTCAGGGCGGTGTCGACACGGTTGGGGCAAGGTCGCGCAGATCAAGCGTCGGTGCCTCCTTGCCCGCAAGGCGGTGATCGAGCACCAACAATTGTGCCCGAGGCAGCGCCGTTCGAAGATGCGCGAGCCAGCGTTCGAGCCGGAAGGCATCGGGTTCGGCGCTGTTAGCAGTCTGATCGGCGCTAAACAGTGTTTGGTCGGCGGTCGCCTTGGCGGTGATCTCGGCGGCGGCGGCGGTCGCGGTGTAGGTCGCAAGATCGGCCTTGGTGCGGGCGGCGGCAGCGGTCTTGGCGGCCGCACCGGTCTCATCCGCCACCGCCACGCGCGCCCTGATCTCCGCGGATTCGACGTTGTGCCACGCGTCGGCGGCAGAGGGCGGCGGGTAAATCGCCTCTACCACGACCGCGACGATCTCTTCGCCGGTGGCCAAACGGTCGAGGTCCTGTTGCAAAGCCACGCGGATCGCGTCGGTGAACGTCGCACGGTCCTCGCCGAGCACTCCAGCCAGCGTGCGGGATGCAAAATAATTCGAGAGAAGCCGGCTCGCCGTCGCGCGCACGAGAGCGTCCGAGTCGTCGACGCCGTAGGTCGCTTTCAGGGCTGCTGCGTCGGACAAGCCGATACGCGTGATCAGCCGCAAGTCGACGTCCACCCTCTGGAACCCCCCCTGGCCAGATGCGACCGGGCTGGCAATAAGATAGGTGGTCTCACCAGGATGCGCCCGGTCCCAAAGCCGGTCGGCGGCCTGGGGTGGGGGGTCCTCCGCACGAGGCCGAGCGACGCCGGCGTCCTGACCGGATAGGGGGCCGGCCAAGGTCAGTTCGTGCAGAACCCCCAATTCCACGCGCCGGGCAACACCGAACGGCCAGGGCAGGATCAAGTGTAGGCCTGGTCCCAACACTGCGATCGGACGACCGAACTGCTCATAGACCGCTCGCTGGTCCAGCGGCAGCGCCACGAGACCGGTGAGCCCCCACGTCAGCAGCGCCAGCAGCAGACAGATCGGGAGGAGCGCCCGGCCGACAAAACCGAGCGCCCAGCTTCGCGAAAGATCGATCCCCCATTGCTGCGTGATCGCTTGATTGACCGCCGTGAGACGGGGCATCCGCAGTCGGATGCAGGCCGCCACCGCGCTGGAGGCCGCGGGACGCGCAACAGAGGACGCGGGCGTTGGCAGGAACAAGGCAGCCACGCCGCGCAAAACGAATTCCGCGGCCAACAGCAGAATAAATGCAGCGAGAGCGGAAACGAGCCCCGCGGCGAGAGAGAAGGCGCTACCTTCCAGCATCAACGCCAGCCCCAGCCCGATCTGCACCAGCAGGACCGCGCGCAATAACGCAGCCAATCCAGCCGCCTCCGTGAGCGTGGTGGCAGGTATCGCGGCCCAGGAGCGCTCCAGCACCAGAACGGGAAACGCCAGCAGCACCATGCCGCCACCAAGGGCCAGCAAGGCGTCGGTCGGAGGCATCGTGGGGGTATGCCAAGCCCCCAGCAAGATCGCCCCGACCAATAGACCGGCGCCTATCGCTAGCGCTGGCTGGGGCCAGGATAGCTGGCGCATCTCTCCGGTGCGGGCCTGAACCAGGAGCAGCGTCGCAGTGAAGCCCGCGGCGGCAAGCAGCAAGACGCCCGCAAGGCAGGACACCGCCAACACGGGCAAAGCGTCGAAGACCAGCGGGGCAGCCAGCAAAGTGAGTGCCGCAAGAGCACAGCCCAGCGTGCTGCCGAGCAGCAGGCCTGCTCGGGGGGGGTGGGCCGTCCTAGTGGTCCCGTCTGCCTCTTGCAGTGGCACGGGCCTATCGTCATGTTGGTCCATCGGTGCCGGGCTATTGCTGCGCGTCGTGTGCCGGGAGCATCCCGATATAGCCGGTGATATCGGCATACCAGATATTTCCGTCGCGATCGACGGCGACCGTATAGGGCTTGGCGCGCGACCGCGGCAGGCGGAAGCTGACGAACTGCCCGTTGCGCAGCCGGCCGAGGCTGCCATCGCCTAACATCCCGAACCACACCGACCCATCAGGTGCGACGGCCAAGCCGGACAATGCCGCCGTCCGCTCGCCGACCGGGAACTCTTGGATCGCCTCGCCAACCAGTCGCCCAATCGTATTGATGCGATATTCAAGGAACCAAACAGTATTATCGGGACCGATCGCGACATCCGAAGGCACCGAGGCGGCGCTCGGCAAATCGATGGCTTTGATCTCGCCGTCGGCGCCGATGCGGACAATCTGGTCGCCCGATTGCAGGCTCGCCCAAGCGGTGCCATCAGGCGCGACAGCGACGCCATAAGGTCCGCCGCGTGGCGAATTGTAATAGTGACGGATCAGCTTGCCGTCGCGGATCTCACTGACACTATAGCCGGTTTCTTCGGCGAACCAGACTGCCCCGTTGCCACCCACCGCCAAACGGCCCAGCCTCACACTCGGTGTGTCCAGGGGGATGCGGGTCACCTCGCCTGAAACCGCCACGCGCGAGATCGAGTGGGCAGCGTTGTCGGTAAACCACGCGCTGCCGTCCGGCGCCGCAGCCAGGCCTATCGGCTCGAGCGCCTTGATGCCAGTGGGCAGGAATTCGATGTGTCCGTCGCGCAACCGGCCGATCACGTCGCTGAGGTCGATGCTGAACCACACCGAGCCATCCGGGCCGGCCGCGATCGCGGTCGGCATCTTGGCACCTCCGAGCACCTCATACTCAACGAAATGCCGCGGGGGGCCGCTTGGAAGGAGGGCAAAAAAGACGCCCACGGCCGCTATGACCACAAGGATCGCGCCCACCACCCCCAACAACACCTGCCGATGCAACTGGGGACGCTGTAACGTGAGGCTCACCGCGCCGTGCCTGTAATGTCGCGCCGTTGACGCACCAGCCACACGACGAGCATCACGCTGCCAAATGACAGCAGCAGGAGAAATGCAAGGCCGCCCAGCAGGTCCATCGGATCGACGCGCGCCAGCAGATTGCTGCCCTCTAGAGCGCTGCGCCAGACCTCCGGATAGGGGATAAGTGAATAAACGATATATAGGACGCCTGGATTTGCGGGGTCCCGCGCCAGCGGTCCGGCCTCGAGATGGACCGGTAGATTGCCTTCCTCCAAACCCCAATGCGCACCCGCGTCTGTGCTGCGGAAGGTGCCGCGATGCGTCGTGACGACAAGCGTTTCCGCGGCTGGATCAGCGGCCATGCCCCGCACCACGGTGTGAGCCTCGGGCAACACGCTCCCAACCGCCCGCCAGTTCATGCCGGCGTCACCACTGACGAACAGCCGGTTTGCGGCCGCCGCCCAGACGCGGCCGTCGACGGTGAGGTCTGGAATCACGGCCTCAATCGGATCGATTGTATCGCCGACCGGCCGTTGCTGCCAGCGCTTTCCACCGTTCGTGCTAGCCAACAGACGACCATGCGCGATGGCGAACAGTGTCTCGGTCGGCCGGCGAAGCAGCGCGAGTGTTTCAAAACCGGCCGCGTCATCGGCATCTGCCACAGCCGTAAAGTGGGCTCCGCCGTCATCGCTGCTGAACAATCGTTCCCGGCCAAGCAGATAAATCCGCCCCGAACCCGAAAACACAATGCTACGGCCCGGGGTCGCCTCGGTCGGAGCGTTGGATCGGCCCCACCGTCCGTCGGAATTCCGATAGACACCGCCAGGCGCCACGCACAGCACAATCGTTCCATCAGGCGAAAAAGCAATGGCAAACACCGCACCATTGATAAGGGTTGGATTGTCTTGCGCCCAGCTACGGCCGCCATTGGCCGAGGCCCACAGTCCGGAATTGGTGCCCATCAACAAGTGGCTCGCATCGCGCGGGTCAACAGCAACGGTAAGCGCCGCATTGAGATACAATCCAACATCCGCATTAAGCCAATTGCCGCCCATGCTGCGTGAGCGAAAAAGGCCGCCGTAGGCACTCGCGTCGTGTGCGGTCCCCGGCGTCGGCGCAAACAATGCAACGAGAGCCAGGAACAGCAACCTACGTGCCATTCGAGGCATAGTCAGGCTCACACGCGGGCGGCCCGGAATAAGATTGGCGGCCCGTTACCGGACCGCCCATCCAATACGCAACGCGTCGACATCATGGATGGCGCGACTTCTCGCCTGATACCAGCGCGATCTCGGCTACGCGCGTCTCATTCGGGCCGACAGTCCAGGAGTTCTTGGTAAGCGGATATTTGTCCGTGAAGGACAGCGGCTCGTGGGCCGAGACGCAATTGTTATAGCCACCGGTGATCTTATAGCATTTCTCATATGCAAGAAATTGCTGGACCGTGTCGGTCTGCTGAATGTTCGCGGGCATCCAGTCGCGGATTCCTTCCCACGACGAATACGCGTCGGAACCGAATACCAGCTTGCCGATGCTGGTCGGCACTTCCAGTAGTTCAGAGCCGGGCGTATGCGCACGAAAAGCCGGATGGATGAGGACACCCGGCAGGACCTCTGCCTCGCCGTCGACGATCACTGCCTGGCCTTTCAGGACCTTTCCGTAGACCTGCTCGACCGTCAGCGGCTCAAAGCCACAAGCCGGTGAGCGGAAGCAGCCGCCAGGGGTATTGTTCACGGCGCTGATGTGCGGGTTCGGGTAGTTCAGCGCCCACTCGACGCCGCGCAGCTCCTCACGCTGCACATATAGCGTGGCGTTCGGGAAATCCGACAGTTGCCCGGCGTGATCCCAGTGGGCGTGGCCGATGATGATCTTCTTCACGTCGGCCGGATCAAAACCCAGCGACTTCAGCATATCCGGTAACGGGGTGAAGTGCGCGAAGCCAGTCATCTTGTGGTATTCAGTCTGCTTCCAGCCTGAATTGTAGAGAATGAGTTCGCCGCTACACTTGATCACGCCGATATTGTCCGGCAGATCGATCGTGTTGATGTTGTGCATCGGATTGGTGCTGCCGGGAATGAACGCGCGATCCGGCATGAAAGAACCGTAGGGCACATTCATAAACCGGCCGCTCTCGACCAGCCAAACCGAGCAAACCGGTCCGGGCTGGGCCTGCGCGGGCGTCGCCGCACCAGAGAGCGCCAAACTCCCCGCTCCCAATGCGCCCGCCAGCGCCAATGCTTGGATCATTGTCTTCATCGGTACTTTACCTCCCGTTGGAACCTAGTACTCTCGTTGCGCCGGCTTGCGGTTTTGCAAGCAGGCTGTGAACCGGCCGGCCTAGTTCGGCTTGTGCTCCCCAGGCCACAAGATGTCGCCGATCTTGATGAGCTCTTCCGCAGCATGCTGGCTCTTGGCTTGTGCGTTGATTAGGTGCCCCTCGTCGCCGTCTCGGGCCACCTCTAGCATCTCGGTTGCAGATTGCTCGTAAAGAACAAGCAACCCCACGTAGCGGTCGCGCAGCGGTTGCATAGATGCGGGGGCCGAGATGGCCGCAATCTTCCCTTGTGTATCGTGAAATACCTGCCGAATTGGTGTCAACTTCGCAGCCATTCGGTTGGCGTCATGATCGTCGGCCGCGAACGTCATCCCCGCGGAGGCAAGCCTGCCGGCAGATGGTTCAACCATCTCCTGATGTAACGGCCACAGAGCCTCTGCAAACGCTTCTTCCTCCTCTGTCAACGGCTTTAGTTTTGGAGCCGCTGGTTCGTGCTCGGCTGTCTTCAACAGCGAATTCGGGAGAGGACCGGACGCCGTTTCCCGCTGCAGCGAGACGGCTACGATAGCCAGTAACGCAATCCCGGCGCCAAACAACAGAAACAGTGCACTACGTGAAAATGCCAACGGCCAGGTTCCGACGCTTTCCCCTATCTTAAAAAGAAAGTAATAGGGATTTCATGGACGGTCAATAAGGTATGTCGCCACGTTCGGAGGGGCGTGGAAGACCGGGCGTCGGATCGGAAGACGAAAGTACGGGAGAGGAAACGAACACGCAATGCATCAAGCGTTGTTCTACTTGGCATCCAGCTTCTGGGCTGGGGTGGTACATGCCGCGACGCCTGGGCACGGCAAGACCATCGCCGCTGCCTACATCGTTGGCGCGCGGGGTCGGCCCGTTGACGCGGTGATACTCGGCATCTTCGTTACGCTCTCTCACGTCAGCGGCATTGTACTGGTCGGCGTGCTCGCCTCGATCGGGTCGAGCTGGCTCGTCCCGGCGCGCACCGAAGCGCTGCTGGCGCTGGCAATGGCATTGCTGGTTCTGGGGCTCGGCTCATGGATGCTGTGGACCCAACGCGGACTGATCGCCGCCGCTTTTCCATCGCCGAAGCCAAGGATCGTGCACGCGCATGCCCATTCTCACGCGCATCACCATTCGCATCAGGTTCACGCTCATGCCGCTGTTGGCCACCATTACGACACCAGCACCGATCACTCTGGTCATGCACATACCCATGACCACGATCACCACGCGGCACCTGATCACACCCACGGCGATTCCGAGGAGATCGTCTGGCACAGCCACGGCTGGGGCACCAAGCATGCGCACCGCCTGGATTTGGTAACAGGCGAACGCCCGAAACTGCCCGTACTGATAACGCTGAGCATCGCGGGTGGAATTTTGCCGGACCCCGCGGCGTTGGCCATCCTGCTGGCGGCGCTGTCCACCGGGCGGTTGGTCCTAGGTCTTGTGACCGTTCTAGTGTTCAGCCTCGGCTTTGCACTTACGCTCGTCGCGGTGGGAATTGTCGCCGCACAAATTGGGCGCCGCGTGCTCGGGTGGCTGGATAGCGTGTGGGCACTCCGGCTGCAATTGGCCACAACGCTGTTGATTATCGGAATGGGCGCTTGGCTCACCGTACAAGCGGTCCGCCAGTTCGCGCCCACGCTGTTGCTCTGACTTGGGCCCGAGCCAGCTCACTGCAAAGAGGGAGGCCATGGCGGGTTCGACACTTGGAATTTTGAACGGCACAATCGGCCTTCGAAGTCGCCTGTTCGGCATTTACGCGCTGCTCGCGGTGTTTAACGTCCTGGTCTGGGTTTGGGCGCTGGCGAGCTTCTGGCGCTTTCCGGTGCCACTTGGCACTGCGCTGCTTGCTTATAGCTTGGGACTGCGCCATGCGGTCGATGCCGATCACATAACAGCAATAGACAACGTGACCCGCAAGCTCATGCAGCAGGGCGAGCGCCCCATTAGCGCAGGCCTTTACTTTTCCCTCGGGCATTCAACGGTGGTTGTTCTGGCCTCGGTATTCGTGGCACTGGCGGCGGCGACCTTCAAAACCCAGCTCGAGTCAGTGCACGCGATCGGCGGTATCATCGGCACGCTGGTCTCAGCATTTTTTTTGCTGGCCATCGCCGCCGTCAACCTGACAATCTTTTTCAGCGTTTTGCGTGCTTTCCGTCACGTGTGCGGCGGTGGCACCTATGTCGAGGAGGACATGGATTTGCTGCTTGCTAAGGGGGGATTCCTTGCGCGAATTTTCCGCCCGCTCTTTGCGATGGTCGCCCGAAGCTGGCACATGTATCCCCTCGGCTTCCTGTTCGGCCTGGGCTTTGACACCGCGACCGAGATCGGCCTCATCGGCATCTCCGCCGCCGAGGCGTCGAAGGGTCTGCCGATATGGTCGATCTTGGTGTTCCCGGCGCTTTTCACCGCGGGGATGACGCTGATCGACACTACCGACAGCGTGCTGATGGTGGGCGCTTATGGCTGGGCGTTTCTCAAGCCGATCCGCAAGCTATACTACAACATGACTATCACCGCCGTCTCGATCATTGTGGCACTCGTAGTTGGGGGCATCGAAACACTCGGATTGATCGGCAGCCAGCTCAGTCTCTCGGGTCGGTTCTGGCAAACGATTGGTAGCCTGAACGACAATTTCGGCACGCTTGGATACCTGATCATTGGCATTTTCGTCGTCAGTTGGGCGATCTCGCTCGCCGCTTATCGATTGGGCGGTTACGACTGAGTTCGCGGGACACTCCCGCTGGCACGACGCTTGCCTGAGAGTTGCTGCGCGAGAGCCCTTGCGACAGACAATGCTTCGGGAGAAAGACAAACATGAAGAAGTCGATTTTCGCGGCCGTCTCGCTGGCAGCAGCACTTTCAGCGTCCGGTCATGCCCAGGCTGACGGACTCGACTATTTCGAGGCTCAGCTCAGGCCGTTCTACGACAAACCGAACTTCGTTGCTGCCGGCCCAGAGTTCGACGCTAAGGCCTGTATGGCCGGCAAATCGATCTTCAGCATCCCGGTCTCGTCGGCTAACCCGTTCACCGCCAACATCGAGAAGGCGATGGCTGCTGCTGCCGCGAAAGTGGGCTTCAAGTTCACAATCTGGGAGAACCAGGGACAAAGCTCGCAATGGGTGCAGGGCATGAACGCCGCAATGAATGAGAAGGCGAGCCTGATCGATCTGTTAGCCGGAACCGATCCGCGGGTGCTGGTGCCACAGGTTCGCGCGGCGAAGGCGGCGGGAGTTCCCGTCGTGCCATCCCACTATAATGGCAAGGAACAATCCTCGATCGTTCGCAAGGACGCCGACGCGGACATCCCGATAGACTACTTCAAGGCGGGGGCGATGCTCGTGGATTGGGCAGTCGTCCAGACAAAGGGCGACATGAATGCTTTGGTGCTAATCTCCACTGGCCCCTTTTCCACCGACAGCATGATGGCCGGGATCAACGCGGAACTGAAGCATTGCGAGCACTGCAAGATCAAGGTGATGAACTTCCCCGTGGTGGATTGGGGAACACGCATCACCCCCAACGTGCAGTCCGCACTGCTAAGTGACCCCACGGTGAACTACATCATCGTGATTTATGACAGCATGTCGCAGTTCGTGGTTCCCGCGGTGATCGGGGCAAACGCGACCCAGCGGGTGAAGATCGACGCCTTCAACGGAACACCGTTCGTGCTCGGCCTGATCCAGGAGGGCAAAGTCCAAATGGACATCGGCGAGAACCTCGACTGGATCGGTGACGCCATAATCGACGCTGAGATGCGGATCCTTTGCGGCCTGCCGCAGGTGGCCGATCCGAAGATCCCCTTCTACATCTTCGACAGCCACAATGCCGACGACGCCGGCAAGCCGCCGCAGTTGTCGCAAGGATACGGCGACGCCTACCTGGACGGCTATGCAAAGCTCTGGAAGCTGAAGTGACCGAACCGGCGCTGGCGTTCTCCGGTCTTTCCAAGACCTTTGGCGGCCAGCAGGCGCTTCATGAGGTAGACTTCTCGGTGGCACCGGGTGAGGTGCACGGCCTGCTGGGTCAAAACGGCTCCGGCAAGTCAACCTTGATAAAGATCCTCGCCGGGTTTCATGCGCCTGATCCGGGTGCCGCGCTGACGATCGCGGGTCAGGACGTGCCCTTGCCGCTGCCGCCGGGTGGGGTTCGCCCGTTCGGCGTCGCGTTCGTTCACCAACATCTTGGTCTCATTCCGCCGGTCACTGTGCTGGAGAACCTGCTGCTGACACGTCTGTCAGGACGTGGCGGCATTGCACGCCCGTGGGCGATCAGTTGGACACGAGAGCGTTCGGCGGCGCGGCGCCTGTTCGAACGATACGGGCTCGATATAGACCCTGATGTTCCGCTGTCTCGTTTATCATCGGTGGAGCGCGCACTGGTGGCGATCGTCCGGGCGGTCGAGGAGATCGCGTCCGGCAACGCGAGGATCGGCCACGGCGTGCTGGTGCTGGACGAGCCAACCCCGTTCCTGCCGCGAGCAGACGTCGACCGGCTATTCACGCTGGTGCGCCGCGTCGTCGCCAATGGCGCGAGCGTGATTTTCGTATCGCATGACATCGACGAGGTGCTGGAAATCACCAACCGAGCAACGGTATTGCGCGACGGGCGAGTGGCGGGTGTGCTGAGAACGTCGGAGGCGACACGCGACTCAGTGGTGGGCATGATCGTCGGGCGTCAGTTGCAGACCGGGCCATTGAGGGTCGCGGCGACCGGTGGTGCCTCGGCCACGGTCATTATCACGCACCTTTCGGGTGGGCAGGTAGCGGAGATTTCCCTAGCACTTCGTGCCGGAGAAATTGTGGGGCTGACCGGCCTGCTGGGCTCCGGCTACGAGCAGGTGCCCTATCTGGCTTACGGCGCGCTTCGGGCAGAAAACGGCACGTTGATGCTGGGGCCGGAACGGTTCAACCTGCCGGCACTTACGCCTGCTGCCGCGATCAAAGCTGGCCTCGTGCTCATCCCTGGGGATCGGCTTGTCGCGGGTGGTGTCGGCGCGCTGCCGATCATGGACAATATCACGCTGCCGGCGCTGGCCAACCGGTTCCGGCCCTTCTTGCTTCGCCGCGGCGCGATGCTGACGGCAAGCCGAGAACTGGCAGATCGTTTCGGAGTTGTGCCAAATCGGCCCGCGAACCCACTGGCATCGCTCAGCGGCGGCAACCAGCAGAAGGTCATACTGGCGAAGTGGCTGCAACTCAGCCCGAAGCTGATCCTGCTGGACGAGCCGACTCAAGGCGTCGATGTCGGTGCCCGGCAGACGGTTTATCAGGCGATCCGCGACGCTGCTTCCGCCGGCGCTTGCGTGCTTTGCGCGAGTTCCGACGCCGAACAGTTAGCTGAGATCTGCGACCGCGTGGTGGTAATGGGGCGAGGCAGAATTGCCGCCGAACTGGCCCCGCCCGACCTGTCAAAACACGCCATCACCGAATGCTGCTACGGGCTTGCCGCATGACACAAAGCGCCGTTGCAGACACCGCCGGCAAGCCGACGCACGAGCCCCGCTTCATCGACCTGGCGGAACGCTATGGGCTGATCGCAGCGCTGGCGCTGCTTGTCGTCGTATTCAGCATCTTGCGGCCGGAGACATTTTTCACCTGGTCCAATCTATCGACCATCCTAGGATCGCAGGCCGTCCTTGTCGTCGTCACGCTCGGTTTGATCGTGCCGTTGACCGCCAACGATTTCGACGTCTCGATCGCCTATGTAATGACATTGTCGGCGATGATGGTTGCGCTGCTGAACGGACAGGATGGCTGGCCGATCGGCCTGGCTGTGCTGGCTGCGCTTACGATGGGGATCGTAGTCGGCGCGGTCAATGCTTTCTTCATCACTGTATTCCGAATTCATTCGCTTATCGTTACGCTAGGGACCGGCACGTTCCTGCACGGCCTGACGCTGTACATCAGCGATTCCATGACGATCAGCGGCATTTCCGATTGGTTGATGAATTTGGTGATCGTCGATCGGCTGCTGGGCATTCCGCTGGAGTTTTACTACGCTCTGCTGTTGTGCATCCTGGTCTGGTACGTGTTCGAATACACCGCCATCGGCCGGCAGATGTTGTTCGTCGGCCGGGGACGGGAAGTCGCCCGGCTCTCCGGGATCAACACCGATCGGGTCCGCCGTGGTTGTCTCGTTGTCTCCAGCTTCATGGGTGCGCTTGCCGGTGTATTGTATGCTGGCACCCAAGGCGCGGCAGACCCCGTCTCGGGCGTATCCTATCTCCTGCCGGCTTTCGCCGCTGCCTTTCTTGGTTCCACCAGCATCACGCCAGGACGATTTAATGCGTGGGGTTCAGCGATAGCTGTCTATTTCCTGGTGGTCGGCATCACCGGGCTGGTGTTCATGGGCGGCAGTAGCTTCGTGCAGGACATGTTCTATGGTGGTGCATTGGTCCTGGCGGTTACCTTGTCTCAACTGGTCCGAGGCCGCGAGGAGCAGCAATTCTAAGTTAAACGAGGTCCGCGCAAATGGGGCTAATCATGTATCCGGCTAACAGCGTTCGCGATCTGGTAGGCTATGGCCGCACTCCGCCTCATCCGCAATGGCCGAATGGCGCGCGGCTGGCACTGAATTTCGTTCTGAATATCGAGGAAGGGTCTGAATACTCGATTGAAAACGGCGACGGGTTTTCCGAAGCGTCACTGACCGAGATGGGCGACAGCCCAGTGCCGCGTGGGCAGCGGGACCTCGCAGCCGAATCGATGTTCGAGTTTGGCAGCCGTGTTGGAATTTGGCGCATTCTCGGGCTGTTCGCCGCCCGTAAACTTCCGTTGACGGCTTTTGCCTGCGCCGCAGTTCTGGAACGCCTTCCCGCCGTGGCTGCCGCGCTGCAAGAGGCCGGACATGACGTTTGCTGTCATGGCTGGCGCTGGGTGGAGCACTATCTTCTGTCGGAGGACGAGGAGCGCCGGCATATCGCCATGGCCGTGGCGAGCCTCAACCGCACCATGGGCGCCCCTCCCGCGGGTTGGTATTGCCGGTACGGGCCAAGCGTGAGCACCCGACGTCTGGTTCACGAGCATGGCGGCTTTTTATACGACAGCGATACATATAACGATGAACTACCCTATTACGTAACGGTGGGCGACCAGCCGCATCTGGTGGTGCCATATTCGCTCTCAACCAACGACGTTAAATTTCATCGCGGCAATATCGGCACTGCGGCGGACTTTACGGCGTTCTTGAGGGATGCCTTCGACCAGTTGTACGAGGAGGGAGTTCATGCACCCAAGATGATGTCAGTCGGCATGCATGCCCGCCTGCTCGGTCATCCCGCGCGGGCGCGCGGCCTGGCCCGCTTTCTGGACTATGCGCAGGGCCATACGGATGTTTGGATCTGCCGGCGCGAAGAGATTGCGCGCCATTGGTTGACCGTGCACAAGCCGATCGTCGCTAATTGAATAAATTAAAGGGAGGAAGAAATGGCGAAAGAGATTTTGTGTGGGATTGGTGTGGATGTTGATGCTGTCGCGGGTTGGCTAGGGTCGTACGGTGGCGAAGACTCTCCGGATGATATCTCAAGAGGCCTGTTCTCCGGCGAAGTGGGCTCACCTCGCCTTGTCGAG
This sequence comes from uncultured Alphaproteobacteria bacterium, assembly GCA_963819345.1. Taxonomy (GTDB): domain Bacteria; phylum Pseudomonadota; class Alphaproteobacteria; order Acetobacterales; family Acetobacteraceae; genus Rhodopila. The sequence goes on along the minus strand of CAWFVX010000002.1, from coordinate 315,920 downwards.
CTGTTCCGTCGTTTTGGTATTAAGACGACATGGTTCATCCCGGGCCATTCGATCGAGACCTTTCCCGAGCAAATGCAGCAGGTAGCGGAGGCCGGGCATGAGATCGGCGTGCATGGCTACAGCCACGAAAATCCGATCGCGATGACCGCCGTTCAGGAGGAAGACGTTCTCGATAAATGCATTGATCTGGTGACGAACCTTTCAGGCAAGCGCCCAACCGGCTACGTCGCGCCCTGGTGGGAGTTTAGCCCGATCACCAATGAGCTGTTATTGAAAAAGGGCCTCAAATACGACCACAGTTTGATGCATCACGACTTCCAGCCTTATTATGTGCGAGTCGGGGATAGCTGGACAAAAATCGACTACGCGAAGAAAGCTGGCGAATGGATGGTGCCGTTGAAGCGCGGCCGGGAGACCGACTTGATCGAAATACCCGGCAACTGGTATCTCGACGATCTGCCACCAATGATGTTCATCAAGAAAGCCCCCAACAGCTTCGGCTTCGTCAACCCGCACGACATCGAGCAACTATGGCGTGATCAATTCGACTGGGTTTACCGCGAATATGAATATGCAATATTTCCGATTACTATTCATCCGGACGTTTCCGGCCGGCCGCAGGTGCTGATGATGCTGGAGCGGCTGTACAGCTACATAGTCCGGCATCCAGGCGTCCGCTTCGTGACCATGAATGAGATGGCAGACGACTTCGCGCGGCGCTCGCCTCGAAAGACCGGCTAGGAAGGAATTGTCATGTGCGCGCTATGCGGTGCTCTTGGCGGCGAAGAACACTGGTCAACACGCGCCGAGGCGTCGGGCCAAACTCGCCGGGCCGAACGCCTCGCCCGCGTGCGCGGGGCCAACGCGGTACTGGGAGCCTTCGCCATGCGTCTTGATGACTGGCAGGGAGCCGCATTCGTCTTGTCCGGTGCAACGGGGCGACGGGAAATTGTCGATTCGCTGCCACAGGTCTGGGAGGTGGCCGGCCGGATGCTGGGACGCACGATCGACCCGCTCGACCCCGCCGTGATCGCTCGGATTACCGAACGCATCGGACGATGAGCCCCCGCATTCCGGTCGACATCCTTACCGGCTTTCTTGGCTCGGGCAAAACGACGTTGCTAAGACATTTTCTGACCAGTTCGGAACATGCCGACTGCGCAGTGCTGATCAACGAGTTTGGCGAGATCGGCCTCGATCATCATCTGATTGCCGACGTCCAAGGCGACGTGTTGCTCATGCAGTCCGGCTGTATCTGCTGCACCATCCGGGGCGACCTATCTGAGGCTATTCGTGGCCTGTATGCCCGGAGGGAACGTGGCGACGTGACCTTTGCACGTTTGGTTATAGAAACGACCGGGCTGGCGGATCCAACTCCGATCCTCGCCACCATTATGCATGATCCACAGATCCGGCATCACTTTCACTTGGCAAATGTACTCACCACGGTCGACGCGGTGAACGGCAGCACCCATCTCCAACGCCAACCGGAGTCGGTGAAGCAGGCGGCGTTGGCCGATAAGATCATCGTCACGAAGGCGGATCTCGCTGACGAGGCTGACCTCAACGCATTGGAAGCGAGGCTCATGCTGCTTAATCCCTCGGCGCGACGATGGCGCTCGGCAAATGCGCCGCCTCCCGCGGAGTGGCTGCTCACCGAAGGTGACCTAAACGCCACAGCGACCTGGACAGCCCCGGCGGAGGAGCACGCGCACCGCGGCCACGATGTCAACCGTCACGATGCACAGATCCAGGCCTTCACGCTAACTTTCGATGGGAACATCAATTGGAATGTCTTTGCGATCTGGTTCACTTTGTTGCTTCACAGTCACGGTGCGGATGTGCTACGCGTGAAAGGCTTGCTCAGGATTGCGGGCGCCACGGGGCCGGTTTTGATCAACGCGGTGCAACACTTGGTGCATCCTCCGGCCCATCTGGAGGCATGGCCTGAAAACTGGCGGCAGTCCCGGTTGATATTCATCGTGCGCGATCTTTGTCGCGCGGACATCGAACGTTCTTTTGCCGCGTTTCATTTTTCACTTGCCGCGGTTGATGTGATAGCGGCTGTTTGATACTGATTCTCGTCAGAACGCCGCAGCGAAACCCAGCCTCTACTCGGCCCGAATAAGACCGCGATGGCTCGGTGCGTTGATGAATGCCAATATTTCCGCGACCAACGGATCGGCGCCAAACCTCGCGCGTGTGGCCTCAAGGCGGTGGGCGAATACGCCCTCCTTGCTGTAGAGCGCCTTGAAGGCAATGTGCAACCGATGGATCGCGGCCTTGTCGAAGCCGCGGCGGCGCAGGCCAATGACGTTCAGCGCGGTGAGGCGCGCACGGTTGCCAATAACGCTGCCGAACGGGATCACGTCCCCCTCGACGCCCGAAACCCCGCCGATCATCGCTGCCCGGCCGATGCGAACGAACTGATGAATTGCCGCCGCGCCGCCCACCACGGCGTGCTCGCCGATGCTCACATGCCCACCCATTACGGCATTATTCGCGACAATGACGTTGTCGCCGATCTGGCAATCATGCGCGACGTGGACGACAGCCATCAGCATGCAGTCGGCGCCCACGCGGGTCACACCGACGCCGGTCGCTGTGCCGCGGTGGATGGTGCAATGCTCTCGCACCAGGGTCCGTGGGCCGATCTCGCAGCGGGTCGGTTCGTCCTTGTATTTCATGTCCTGCGGGGCGAGGCCCACGGTGCAGAACGGGAATAGCTGGGCTCCCTCACCGATCCGGGTGTGGCCTTCGACCACCACATGCGAAAGCAGTTTCGCGCCGGCCTCAATGACGACGTTTGGGCCGACCGTACAGAACGGACCGATGTCCACACCTGGCCCGATGTCGGCACCCCGCGCAACGATTGCGGTGGGGTGGATGCTGGCGCGGTGGGGCATCTGCAGGCCGATATCCATTATCGAATCCATGGGTGTTCCGTCCCGAGCATCAGATTTCGCAAAGCACCGCGAACCTATGAGGGGTGGCACAGACCACCAACTCAATCATTGTTGCCCGATGTTTCCCGCCCTGCCTTGTAACGCTCTGTTTCGCTTCATATTTTGGCGTGACTAAGGCAGAGGCGTGACTAAGGCAGAAGTGTGTCAGGATGGCGCGGCCCGGTCCATGATCATGGCGGAGTAGGTTGCTTCGGCCACGGCCACGCCATCGACCTTGGCGACGGAATGGAACTTCCAGACATTGCCGCGGCTGCGCTCTTTGACGATGTGGATGCGCAGTTGGTCGCCCGGGACCACAGGGCGGCGGAACTTCGCACCTTCAATCGACATAAAATAGACTAGTTTGCCGGCGGCGTCAGGCCCAAGTGTTTCCACCACGAGCACGGCTGCGGTTTGCGCCATGCTTTCGATGATCAGCACCCCCGGCATAACGGGATGATTGGGAAAATGTCCGGCAAAAAAACCTTCATTTATCGAAACGTTCTTAACCCCGACCGCCGAACTATTCAATACAACATCGACGACGCGGTCGAGCAGCAGAAACGGGTGGCGATGCGGAATGTCGTGCATGATGCGATGGATATCGATTAGCTCGATGGTTTTCCCCGCCTCATGCGTCTGGGTTTCGATCCCGTCCATGATCTTCAATCCAAGTCTTGGTTCGACTTCGCGCCGGGCGCGATTTTCCCTCCCGGTAAGCCGCCATTGCGGACCCAGCGTCGGATAGTCGCGATTTCCTTGAAAAACGTCTTCGCCGGTTGAGCAGGCGCCCCGACCATATCCGAGCGCGGCGGCACATCGGCCATCACGCCGGACTTCGCACCGATGCGCGAACCCGTGCCAATCCGCAGGTGATCCGCGACCCCCGCTTGCCCCGCCAACACAACATGATCTTCTAAAACGCTAGACCCGGATATGCCGACCTGGGCCACAATGACGCAAGCCCGTCCGATCCGAACATTGTGCGCGATCTGCACGAGATTATCGATCCGTGTACCAGCACCGATCACCGTGTCCTCAATCGCACCGCGGTCGACTGTGGTATTGGCCCCGATCTCGACGTCGTTCTCGATCAGCACGCGCCCGAGTTGCGGCACCGAATAGAAGCCGTCTGGCGTGATCGCGAACCCGAAACCCTCCTGGCCGATGCGGGCCCCGGGGTAAATGTAGACACGATCGCCGACTAACGCATGAGACAGCGAAGCATGCGGGCCGATTCGGACATCACGACCGATCCTAACGCCGTCGCCGATCACCGCCATGGCACCCACGCGCCCGCGAGGGCCGATTGTGACGCTGTCCCCAATGACTGCCAGCGGCCCGATCTCAGTGGTCGGATCGATCCGCGCCGAGGCGGAGACGACTGCGGAGGGATGGACCCCAGGGGTAACCGGGGAGGGCGGGTGGAATAGCGCCGCGACCCTTGCCCATGCGACGATCGGATCGGTGACGACGATCGCCACGGCGGTTTGCGGTACTTTGTCCTGCATGTCCCGATGAACAATGACCGCCGCGGCCTGCGTGACCTCCAGCATCGGCACGTGTTTGCGATTGTTCAGACAGAAAGTAACTTCGCCCCCCCTGGCAGTGGCCAGCGGCGCGATACCATGTAGCATCAGACGACGCGGTGGTGCTTCGGCGTGATGCCCATCGACTTCGGCCGCATCAACGACCGCCGCGAGCGTAAACGGCCCGGCGCGCAGAAAGAAACGGGGATCGCCCCCCGCCGTCAAGCGGTCGTCATCGAGTGGGGCTGAGGCAATCCCCACGGCTAGTGCTTCTGAGGCGGCTTGACGGGCGTGGCCGCTGCGGTTGCCGCCGGTTCGCTGGCACTCGGTGCCGCGGCCGCCGGCGCGGCACCAGCGGCCGCGGTCGCGGGCGGTGCCATTGCCATCGGAGATATGCCGTCAGGCGGCACGACCACGCTGGGCAGCGCCTTATTCAGCACATCGGCAACCGCGGGGGTCAGGTCAAAATCGGCGGTTGTGCCGAGAATCTGCGCGCGGTTGAGCACTAGGTTGATACCACGAGATAAAGCCACCTGCTGCGCCACCTGCTCCATAGTACGGTTGATCTGCATCATGACGTATTGGCCGGCTTCCTGGATAATCCGGTTTCGGTCGCCGAAGCGGCGCTGGGCGTCGGTCGCGCGTTCCTGAATTTCCTTCTCTTTTGTGCGGATCTGCTCCGGTGACAGCTTGGCGCGTTCGGCGGCAAAAGATTGCCCCAATTCGCGCAACGCGGCCTGCTCCTTCTGCGCATCTTCATTCAGCTTTTGGCCGCGTGCATTCAGTTCCTTGTAGGCTGTCTGATATGCGGTGGAGATCCGCAGCACGTCCGGGACTGATAGGATACCGACGATAGCGGCTGGCGTAGCTTGACCTTTGGGGACCGGTGGAATCTCCGGCGCGGGCGGAAGCTCTACTTTGAGTGGGGGGATGTTTGCGTTCGGATCGACCGGCGCGTCACTCAGTGGAATCGCGCCAGGGCCACCGCTCGGCGGCGGCATTGTGCGTGGTCCCGGACGCGCGGCAGATGGTGCCCCCGCTGGGCGGCTTTGCCCTGGAACAAACCACTCACCGTTCGGCGCCGGTTGTTGAGCGAAGCCGGCGAGCGGATGAAAAGCCAATGCCAGCGCGACAACCGCGCCGGCGTTCTTGATGAATTTATGAATCACTAGAACCTCGTGCCAAAGCCAAACCGGAAGATTTGTGTTTGGTCGCCTGGTTGCTTGTACACAAACGGCGCCAAGTCAACGTTTATCAGACCGAACGCGGTACGCCATGAGATGCCGACACCGGCGCCGACGCGCGGCGTCCCGGACGCCGAGATCTGGCACCTCTGGATTGCCGACGCCTGGCAGGCGGTGAGGTCGCGAAACGATGCCTGCGTGAGCGAACCGACATCGACAAAGGCGCGCCCGCTTAAGCCAAGGTCGGGCGAGACGGGCAGCGGATACCGCAGTTCAGTGGATTGCGTCCAGATGAAGCGGCCACCCAGCGGCGTGTCGGTCACAAGGTCATGCGGGCCGGCGCCGCCAAGCTCGAAGCCGCGCAAATTGTCGCCGCCCAGGAAGAACCGGTCGATGATTTCCTCACGGCCGCCGGGAAGCAAGTTCAGGTACCCGACACTGCCACCGATCTTGACACCCCAATCAGGATTCCCGAATTGGCGTTCCAACGGAATATAGTAAGCGCCGTTCACGTTGCTGCGAAAGAAACGCGCATCACCGCCAAGGCCAGCGTAATCATTACCAAGTTCCACAATATATCCGGTATGCGGGACGAGTTTGCTGTCGCGGTAGTCGAGCGTCAGGACCTGACTGACCTGAGACAGAAGCGTCCACCCCGCCTCATTAAAAACAAACGGACTCGCGCCGAGTTGGACGTTGAAGACCTCGCGATCGACCAGCGAGTAGCTCCAGACCTGGCGTAAGTGCTCATTGATGGCATAACCGAGGCGTAGAGCGAAACCCACACGGCTCTCGTCGTACGGTTCGGTGCCAAGAAAGTTGGTCTGGACGTAAAACAAATCCACGCCGCCAACGAGGTTGCGATCGAGGAAGTAAGGATCGGTCACGGACGAGTTAATCGAACTGCGCCGCTGTGCCAGCACACCGTTGATATTGGCGTTGATGCCCGTACCAATAAGATTGCGCTCACCGAGGCCGATATCGACTAGGGCGCCTGCGTCGGTGGAGTAGCCGCCGCCAAAGGACAATTCCCCGGTGGCTTTCTCGTTAATCGTTGTGGTCAGCAGCGCCTTGTCCGGCACGGAGCCAGGACTCGTCGCAATATCGACGGACTGGAAATATCCTAAGTCGGTTAGCCGTGTTTTGGACGCGCGTACCGCTTCCGCGCTAAAAGGGTCGCCTTCCGCCAAGCGGAACTCACGACGGATAACCTTGTCCTCGGTGCGGGTGTTCCCGACGATGTCGATACGCTCAACATAGACGCGCGGCCCTTCGCCGACATCAAAGATCAGATCGACGGTACGCTTCTCGACATCGCGGGTAACGCGCGGCTTGACGTCGACGAAGGCGTAGCCGCGATTATGAACGGCCTCCTCGATTAGATCGCTGGTCCGACCGACGGCGTCGCCATCATACCAGTCGCCTGTTGCCAGTTGCAGGCTGGGTCGCAGATCCTTGTCGCTCAGATTACGCAACTGGGAATTGATCGTGATCTTGCCGACTTTGTAACGGGGTCCCTCATTGACCGTGAATGACAGGAAAAATCCTTTCCGATCGGGCGAAAGTTCTGCACTTGCATCGGTAATTTGGATGTCTGCGTAACCGTTCTTGAGATAAAACCGGCGCAGCAATTCCTTGTCGTAGGCCAGTCGCTCCGGATCGTATTGGTCCGACGACGAGAGAAACCGCCACCACCGAGCTTCGCGGCTGTTGATCACCTCCGACAAGCGGTCCTCGGTAAAGGCCATGTTGCCGGTGAATACGATTTTGCTAATGAGCGTGGCAGTGCCGTCGTTGATCTGGAAGACGACGTCGACGCGGTTCTGGTCAAGGCGGATGATTTTGGGCTCGACCGTTGCGTCGTAATAGCCCTTCTTGGCATACATGCCAAGAATATGGAGTCGGTCGGACTCCGCCAAGGCGGGGGTGAACACGGCACGCGGCCTCAGTTGCAACTGGGGCCGCAGCACGTCGTCGGTTAGCTTATGATTTCCTTCATAGGAAACCTGATTGACGATGGGATTCTCTGCAACTCGCACCACCAATGAGTCGCCCACACGGCCCAGCCGCACGTCCTGAAACAGGCCGGTGGCGTAAAGCGTCTTCAGGCTGCGATCAATGCGGTCTGGGTCGAATTTGTCACCCGGTTGAACCAGCAAATAGGAGCGAATCGTGCCCTCCTCGATACGCTGGTTACCCTCGACCTTGATCGATTTGATTACGCCGGTATTGGATGCAGGTGCCGAACGGTGGGCTGGAGTGAGCGATGGTGCCGGAGTTTGCGCAGTGGCCGTTCTCGTGACCAGCATAGCCATCAGGCAGGCGACAACAAGCCGCACAGCACGAAACGTCGACAAAAGGCTGGTCCCCCCAACGGCACGCGCATTGAACAAATCCGCACCGGCAGATGGTCCGATGCGAGCGCGGCTCACCATAGCGACGGGCTGCCACAGGCGCTAGTAGCGGTGAGCGTCCGCGACGGATCGCCGCAACTTTACATAGCTGTATGAAATAAAAGGAGAAATCTGCTCAGATCGAACCACATTCCGTTACGAGGTGAGATCGCGGCGCGCGACTCGGTCTCCTCTGGCATGCTCGCAGACCCGAACGTCGTACCCCAATGCTAGTCGCGCGATCAGTTCGTTAGCCGATCAGGCTGGCGACCCAGCGAAACAGCCCCAGATGAGTCAGGTCGTTCCATGTCGCAAAGACAAACAGGCAGGCCAGAAACGCCAGACCTGCTCGGAACCCGTATTCCTGTGCCCGCGGTGGTAAGGGACGCCCGCGAAGGGCTTCCGCTAGATAGAATACCAGATGGCCGCCATCCAGCACCGGGACCGGGAACAAATTGATCAGTCCAAGATTCACCGACAGCACCGCGATAAACGAGACAAGGCTGGCCAGACCAAGCTGAGCGACCTGTCCCGACAGTTGCGCGATACGCAGCGGGCCACCAAGCTCGTCAGTCCCACGGGTGCCGGAAATCATCTGGGCGAGTCCGGTGAAGGTTTCCTTCGTGATGGTCCAGGTTTGCGTCACGCCTCCGAGAAGGGCAGCCGGCACACTGACATGCCGGTACTCCACGGCGCCGCCGCGGATACCCAAAAGGCCCACCTTGTGCCCGCCGGAGTCCCGCGACTCCGTGGTCACAGTTAACTGTTGGTCCGCACCATCGCGCCGGATGGTCATCGGCAGCGTTTCGCCCGGATGCAGGGTGACGGCGTGCTGAAGATCCTCGAACGTTCCTAGCGCCTGACCGTCAATAGATAAAATGCGGTCGTTGACCAATAGGCCGGCGCGGGATGCGGCGCTGTCGGGCAGCACCGCACCGACAACCGGCAATGCGACCGGTTCGCCAATTGAGATGAACAATGCCGCGAACAGCACCATTGCGAGCGCAAAGTTGGCGACCGGCCCCGCCGCGACCACGATCGCGCGCGATAACACCGGCTTGTCGTGGAAGGTCTGCCCGGCGACCCATTTGGCCCGCACCTCTTCGGCAACGTCTTGCGGACGCTCCTGCCCGTGCAACTTCACGTATCCGCCCAACGGAAGCCAGGCCAACTTCCAGACCGTGCCGCTGCGATCTGTCCAGGAGGTGATCGCCCGGCCGAAGCCAATTGAAAATGTCTCGACCCGAACCCCCCGCCAACGCGCCGCAAGATAGTGACCGAGTTCATGCACAAAGACGAGCACGCCAAGGACGACGACGAATGCAGCGGCGCTGCGAATGAAATCAGGGATGAAACTAAGCACGTGGTTGGCTTTCGGGTCCGAGGGGTCAGGCGGCTGCAACTTGCATTAAACTATTCGCTACGCGGCGCGCCGTGGCGTCGAGTTCGATGACCTCGTCGAGAGTGTCGATATTTGAACTTCCGATCCGAAAGAGCGCACGCTCCGCAATGCGGGAAATCTCTAAAAAACCAAGCCGGCGATTGAGAAATGCCTCGACAGCGATCTCATTTGCCGCATTCAAGATGGTGGGGCACCCGCCGCCAGTTTGCAAGACTTCTCTCGCGAGCCGCAGGGCGGGAAACCGCTCGAGGTCGGGTACGTGGAATTCCAGCCGGCTGACCGCAGCCAAATCGAGTTGGGGGGCGGTTGTGGCCATTCGTCGGGGCCACGCGAGAGCGTGTGCGATCGGGATCCGCATGTCCGGCGAACCGAGCTGGGCCAGCACAGAGCCATCGTGGTAGTAAACCATACCGTGGATGACCGATTGCGGGTGCACCAGCACCTCAATCGCAGTTTCATCGAGGTCGAACAGACGCGCCGCCTCGATTAACTCCAACCCCTTGTTCATCATGGTTGCCGAGTTGATGCTGATCTTGGCGCCCATAGTCCAGATAGGGTGACGAAGCGCCGTCTCCGGGGTGGCCTGAGCCATTTCTTCCTGAGTTGCGGTCAGGAACGGGCCGCCGGAAGCAGTTAAAACGATCTTTTCCACTGCGCCGCGGTTGCCTTCGGCAAGCGACTGGAAAATCGCGTTATGCTCAGAATCCACAGGCAATAATGTCGCACCGGCTGCTCGCACGGCGCGCAGCATCAGGTCGCCCGCACACACCAAAGCTTCCTTGTTAGCCAAGCCGACGTATCCGCCGCGGTTGATCGCCGCGAGGGTGGGTGCCAGGCCCGCGGCCCCAGTAATCGCGGCCATGGTCCAATCCGCCGGCAGCGCAGCCGCGGCGACGACGGCCTCCTTTCCGGCAGCGACCTCGATCCCTGTGCCAGCGAGGGCGTCACGCAGCGCAGCATAGGCGGAGCGGTCGGCGACAACGGCGATCTCGGCACCCAGCGCGATCGCTTGTTCGGCTAACAGAACCGCGTTCCGGCCAGCAACCAGGGCGCGTACCCGGAAACGGTCCCGGTTGGCCGCCAACAGCTCGATAGTCTGCGTCCCAACACTACCCGTGCTGCCAAGTATCGTAACGGAACGAACCGTCTCTCCGGCAGGGGCGGAATGATGGCCGGCTTTCATTCCCAAAGAACTACTCCACGTCCGAGGATAAGCGCCAGTAGCGCCGCCGTGGGGGCGGCGGTCAATACGCCGTCCAACCGGTCCAGAAGGCCCCCATGGCCTGGGATTGTAGTTCCGGAGTCCTTGACGCCGAAGTGGCGCTTCAACCGGCTTTCGAAAAGATCTCCGAGCTGACTAATCACGCCGATGAGCACCGCAAAACCGGCCGGGCGCCACGATACCGGCCCACTACCTAGGGCGAACGAAGCTGCAAGCCCCGTCAACGCAGCAGCCACCAAACCGCCGGTAGCGCCCGACCACGTCTTGCCCGGCGAGATTCTGGGCGCCAAAAGTGGGCCACCAATCGCTCGCCCGATGATATAGGCACCAATGTCACTAGCCCAGACAATTAGCAGCAACACGATCACATTGGCGCCACCACTCACCGGCGGTTGCCGAAGCCAGACCAATGCCACCGCGGCGAGGCCCAGGTAGGGAACTCCAAATGCGAGGGGCTGGGCTCGCGAGATGCCCCCGGCAAGCGCGACCTCTGTGATCAATCCGGCGGCCAACAGGGCGAGCGCCGGCATGGCACCACCCCAGGCAGCGACCAGCACGCTCACCGGCAACACAACAAACAACGCGATCGCTCGGGGGTTGAACTGATGGCACAGGGCGAGCCATTCATAGGCGAGACCAGCAGTGATAAAGGCGAGAAGAGCGGCGAAGACGGCGCCCCCAAACCATATACAACCCAGCGAAAGCGGGGCTAGGACCTGCCGCGGAAAGGGCACGCACTCGAAGGTCGGTCCATCGTGAGGCAGCGGGGCGCTCGGACACGGGCACGATCGTCATTGGCATTGAAATGCGAACACGTTTAACGCTCGCGCTCGGAGGGCCCTGGCATAGACAGCCTCCGCGGGTCTGCCGGCGCTAGTCGTTGCGGGCGCCAAATCGCCGGTCTCTCCGCGCGAATTCCTCCAGGGCCTGGTTGAAATGCCCCTGATCAAAGTCAGGCCAAAGAACGTCGAGAAACACCAATTCGGCGTAAGCCGCCTGCCACAGCAGGAAATTAGACAGGCGCTGTTCCCCTGAGGTGCGAATGATCAGATCGGGATCGGGCATTCCGGCAGTGGCGAGGAAGCGGGCGAACATCTCCTCACCAAGATCGCCGGCGTTCAAGCCTCCATCCCGCACTGCTTCCAGAGCAGCGCGGGCAGCGGCGGCGATCTCGGCCCGAGCGCCGTACGACAGAGCGATCGTCAGGTTGAGCTTGGAATTTGCCGCGGTATCTCGTTCAGCGGCTTCCAAATCCGTCTGAATATCGACGTCGAACCGACAACGATCACCGATGAAACGCAAACGAACGCCGGATTGCTTTAATTCGTCAATCTCGGAGCGCAAATAGCGCCGCAGCAAACCGGTCAGGTCGAGAACCTCTCCGGCAGGGCGGCGCCAGTTTTCACTGCTGAACGCATAGATGGTCAGCCAGGAAACACCGGACCTGATTGCTGCTTCCACCGCCCGCCGGACCGCTCTGGAGCCTTCACGATGCCCGGCAATCCGCGGCAAGTTGCGCGATTTCGCCCATCGACCGTTGCCGTCCATGATGATCGCGACGTGGGCTGGTACGATCCGCGCCGCCGCGCCGGCACTTATTGGAGCAGCGACGACAACATCTGACGTCGCGATGGCTGATGACACGTCGTCCTCCGACTCGAAGGCGTGGGCTGCCCGCTTGATGATCACAGGCATCGTGTGCCCCAACTCGCTTCAGACCTGCCGGATGTCTTTTTCCTTATCGACCAGTGCTTCGTCCACCTTTTTGATAAACTGGTCGGTGAGTTTCTGCACCTCATCGGACCAATTCTTGGCAAGATCCTCGCCGATTTCATGCTTTTTTTCGTGTCCTTTGATCTGCTCCATACCGTCGCGACGCACGCCGCGCACCGAAATCTTCGCACCTTCAGCATATTTGTGGGCCATCTTGGCGAGTTCATTGCGGCGTTCGGTGGTGAGCTGAGGGATCGGCACCCGGATGAGCATGCCGTCAGAGGCCGGATTGAGGCCGAGGCCAGCATCGCGGATGGCTTTTTCCACCGAGGAAACCATTGATTTGTCCCATACCTGCACGGTCAACATACGCGGCTCCGGCGTGCCGACGGTACTTACCTGGTTTAGCGGCATTTCCGTCCCGTAAGCGACGACCTTCACCGGCTCCAGCAAACCTGGATGCGCACGCCCGGTACGCAATCCCGCAAATTCACGACGTAGCGTTTCAAGCGCGCCGTCCATGCGCCGAGTAAGATCCTGTTTCAGGCTGTTAAGGTCAGCGGTAGCCATGGCGATGCCTCCAACTCCCCTGTTCGATTTCGTGAATCACCCACTTCAACGCCTTGGTCGGCATTTTGCGGCGCTCAGAGCTCGATGATTTTGGTGAATGCCCCTTCGCCGCGCATAACCTGCGCAAAAGCCCCGGGAGCGTGAATGCTGAAGACAATGATAGGGAGATGGTTTTCCCGCGCCAAGCTGATCGCGGCGGCATCCATGACCTCGAGGTCGTTCGAGAGGACGTCAAGGTAGGACAGCTCCTCGTAGCGAGTGGCGCCGTGCACCTTGCGCGGATCGGCGGAGTAGACGCCGTCGACCTGAGTGCCCTTCAGCAGGGCATCGCACTTCATCTCCGCCGCGCGTAAGGCTGCCGCGGTGTCGGTAGTAAAATAGGGATTACCAGTGCCAGCGGCGAAGATGACCACCCTGCCCTTTTCCATATGCCGCTCCGCCCGGCGCCGAATATACGGTTCGCAAACCGAGGCCATCGGGATGGCGGATTGAACCCGCGTTGGGCATTCGAGCTTTTCTAGCGCCGACTGCACAGCGAGGGCGTTCATCACGGTTGCCAACATACCGATGAAGTCGGCTTGAGCGCGGTCCATGCCGGACGCTGCTCCGGAGACGCCGCGGAAGATGTTGCCGCCGCCGATAACGACCGAGACCTGAACACCCATCGCAACGACCGCTTTGATGTCGTTCGCAATCGCGCCGACCATTTCGTTGTCTAAACCGAACTCGCGGCGGCCCATCAACGCTTCTCCAGACAGTTTCAGCAGAACACGCTTGTAGACAGCTGGCTGCGTCATGCGACTCTCTCTGGGAACCCGTTAGAGGCGATGGAGAACGGCGGCACCCTAGTGATACCACCCGTCCCGAACAAGCCGAGGTTAGATGTTTGATGGCAAGAGACGACAAGTGTGACAAGATCGAGGTCCATGCGAGTGAGCCTGTAACCCCCGCCCCCTCGTCAACTCGATCCCGACAACCGCGGATATACAACCATTGGCGGCCTTCCCGATCTCAACGCTTTGGCCTGATCCCTTCGACCCAGCAGCCGCTGAGCGGCTTATCGAACGTTACCAGGCGATCGGAGAAGCCGAACTTCTTGACCAGGCGGATGTGCGCTCACTGCTTATTTGCCTCGGCGGCAACAGTCCTTACCTTGCCGAATTGGCTCTGCGGGAGCCGGGATCGATCCGCCGGCTGATGACCGATAGCCCGCAAGCCGCGTTCGCGGACAGCTTGCTGGGGCTTAGTCAGATTTCCCCCGCGGCGAAGCGACAGGATATCGCTGCCGCACTGCGGCAAGCCAAGCGGATCGGCGCACTGATCACCGCGATAGCGGATATCGGCGACATCTGGCCGTTGGAAGCCGTGACCGGCGCACTTTCCGAACTGGCTGAGGCAACACTGCGGCTCGCGATCCGCCATCTGTTCCTTGCGGCCCACGAAGCCGGCGAAATCCGCCTCCAGGACATCAACAGGCCTGATCTGAACTGTGGGTTCGTCGCGCTCGCCATGGGCAAGCTTGGCGCGGCGGAGCTCAATTATTCTTCTGATATCGACCTGATTCTGATTTACGACGGCGCGGCCGCCACATACGCGGCCGGGCGAGCTTCCGGGAACGCCGGCTCTTTCACCTCGCGCGTGGCGCGTGACCTGATCACCCTGATGGAAGCCCGAGACGCCAATGGGTATGTCTTCCGGACCGATCTGCGACTGCGGCCCGATCCAGCCGCGACGCCACCGGCGATCTCCTTCCATGCTGCGCTGACCTACTACGAAAGCATGGGCCTGAATTGGGAGCGAGCCGCCATGATCAAGGCACGCCCCGTCGCCGGCGATCTCACGCTTGGACATCGATTTCTGGAGGCAATTCGCCCTTTCGTATGGCGCCGCGGATTGGACTTCGCCGCCTTGGCGGACATCCATGCGATGAAGCGGCGGATCGACGAAGTCCAGGGAGCCGCTCTCACCCAAGCCGTTGATCCGGTGGCGCGCATTGCCGGTCACAACGTAAAGTTAGGCGAGGGTGGCATACGCGAGATAGAATTTCTGGTGCAGACCCTGCAAATGGTCTGGGGTGGACGCGATCCCTCCCTAAGGATACGGCCGACACTGCCGGCGATGGCGCGCCTTGTGGAGACAGGCCACCTGGAACGGACCACCCAGCGAATGCTCGACGAATCCTACCGTTTCCTCCGCAGGGTCGAACATCGGCTGCAGATGGTAAATGATCGTCAGACGCATATCCTGCCGGAGGCGCCTGAGCAAATGAACCGCATCAGCCGGTTCATGGGATACGCGGATACCAAGGCGTTCGCATTGGACGTGCTGCGTCACACGGCCATCGTCCGGTCGAGCTATCGTGCGGTTTTCGAGTCCGTTCCCGAACCGCGGGATGGGGACGCGATTGGGCACGAACTGGACTTTCGTGGGGACGACCCGGAACCCGCATCTACCGTGGCCACGCTGGCTGGCCTCGGCTACCATGAACCGCGCCGGATCGTGGCGACGGTCAGGCGATGGCTGTCCGGCCGCGTACGCGCTCTCCGGTCGAGCCGGGCGCGTGATCTGATAACGACCATGGTGCCATCGATTCTACAGACGTTGGGCCGGCAGCCCAATCCGGACGAGGCGTTCAGCCGGTTCGATCGCTTTCTAAGCGCGCTACCGACCGGCGTGCAACCGATGTCGTTGTTTCAACACAACCCGCAACTGCTGGACCAAATCGCCGCTGTTTTGGGGGCCGCGCCAATGCTCGCGGAACATCTCGCGCGCAACCCAAACGCGCTGGATGGCCTGTTGGAAACGGAGGAGAATATCGACGCGCGGCGCACGCTGCGCAGGCGGATCAGTGCCGCAAACACGCTTGAGGACGCGATCCGTATTGTGCAGCGCTCGGTCAAGGAACGGGACTTCTCCCTGTCGGTCGCAACGCTGGAAGGACGTCTGGACGCCGATACGTCGGGCCTGCAAAGAACGGTGTTGGCGGAGGCTGCCGTGACATTGCTGGTGCCGCGTGTGCTGGCTGATTTTTCCACGCGCTTCGGCCGAGTGCCCGGCGGCACGCTCGCGGTGGTCGCAATGGGGAAGGCGGGCGGGCGGGAGATGATGGCCGGCTCGGATCTCGACCTGATGTTTGTGTATGACCATCCGGCGGCGACGATCGAGAGCCGCGGCGCGCGCGCTCTGCCAGCCAGCCAATGGTTCATCCGAGCCGTGCAGAGCTGCATCGGGGCACTCACCGCGCCGGGACCAGAGGGCCAGATGTACGCGCTCGACATGCGGCTGCGGCCATCCGGGAATAAGGGGCCGATCGCGGTTTCGCTGGAGGCGTTTCGACGCTACCACGACGCCGATGCGTGGACCTGGGAGCGCATGGCATTGACGCGCGCGCGGGTCATTGCCGGGCCTGCGGATCTCCGGCGTCGGGTCAATGAGGCGATCGACGCAGCAATCTGCCGCCCGATAGCAGCCCCTGTGATCCGGCGCGACGCGACTTCGATGCGAGAGAGAATGGCACGGGAACTCCGTCCCCATGGGCCATGGGACGTGAAGCTAAGGGCCGGCGGGCTGATCGACATCGAATTCGTCGCGCAGGTGCTTCAGTTGATCCACGCCCGCGACACCGGCATTCGCCGCAGTCAAACAACGCGCATTGCCCTGCGCCGATTGAGCGTCGTAGGGGTGATCGCCAAGCCGGATGGCGTCGCGCTGATCGAGGCGGAACGGTTATGGCGCACTATCCAAAGTATGCTGCGGATGACCGTCGGTCAGGTGGACAGCGGGACGCTGCCGCAAGCGTCCGCCTTGCCGTTGCTGCATGCCGCCGCGGCGGCCGGAGTGGAGGCTGAAAATTCGGACGAATTGTTACGACGGGTGGATGAGATCGCGATCCTGGTTCGGACGCTTTTCGAACGTTATGTGGGGAAAGTGGAAGCGTGAAGGCGGTCCGCGACGCGAAGACGCACGAGGAGGACGAGCATACCGTGGCTTAGACCAGTGGTATGCTCCCCCAATTATGACAGCCGGTCAGCTTATACGCCTGCGGTCGCGGCAACCTCGGCCGCGAAGTCCGGCCCTTGCGGCTTTTCTACGCCCTCACCAAGCTGAAAGCGGACAAACCCGGTCAGCGTCACGCCGGCCTTCTTCGCAACCGCACGCACACGGCTTTCGCCGTCATGCACCCAGACCTGCTCTAGCAGCACAACTTCCTCGTAATATTTGCGAATGCGGCCATCGACCATTTTCTCGATGATGGCCTCGGGCTTGCCAGAGGCTCGAGCCTGCTCGCTAAGCACCGCCCGTTCGCGATCCAGCGCGGCCGGATCCACCGCGTCGATGTCGAGCGCTTCCGGGCGCGTGGCGGCAACGTGCATGCCTACCTGACGGCCAAGCGTCTCCAGCGTCGCCAGTTCGCCGGGTCCCTCGACCGCCGCCAGCACCCCGATCTGCCCGAGACCCGGGCGCAGAGCCTTGTGCATATAGCTGGCGACAACGCCCTGAGAAACCGACAGCACCTTGGCCCGCCGGATCGTCATATTCTCGCCGATGGTAGCGACCAGATGGGTCAGCTCCTCAGCGACCGTGCGGCCGGTATCGGGAAACGGCGCGACGTTGATCGCATCGAGGTTATCGCCAATCTCCAGGACGATTTCGGCGACTTTGGCGACGAATTCCTGGAAGGTTTCGTTACGGGCGACGAAGTCAGTTTCGGCATTGACCTCGACGATCGCCGCCTTGTTGGTGGCGGACGCGACGCCCACTAAACCCTCGGCGGCGATACGGCCGGATTTCTTGGCAGCGGCGGCGAGACCCTTTTTACGCAGCCAGTCGATCGCGAGTTCGATCTCGCCATCGGTCTCGGTCAGCGCCTTCTTGCAATCCATCATGCCCGCGCCAGTCTTGTCACGCAGGTCTTTCACCAGGGCGGCGGTGATCGCGGCCATGTCGTTATCTCCTGAGAATAGGGATCAGGCGGTCGCCGGGGCGGCTTCGTGTTCCACGTCCGCAAGCACCTCCGGAGGCAGGTCTTCGCGGGCGCCAATGTCGGCACCCGACGAGGCCATTTCGGCGCTGATACCATCCAGCACCGCGCCCGCGATCAGATCGCAGTAAAGGGTTATAGCGCGGATCGCGTCGTCGTTGCCGGGGATTGGGAAGGTGACACCGGTGGGGTCCGAGTTACTGTCGAGCACCGCGACGACCGGGATATGCAGCTTGTTGGCTTCCTCGACCGCCAGCTTTTCCTTGTTGGTGTCGATGATGAACAAGATGTCCGGCAGGCCCCCCATGTCCTTGATGCCGCCCAGCGCGCGGTCGAGCTTGTCCTTGTCGCGGGTGATGTCGAGCACTTCTTTTTTCGTGAGACCCTGGGTGTCCCCGCCGACCAAATCCTCGATCTGGCGCAGCCGTTTGATCGAGCCGGTGATCGTTTTCCAGTTGGTCAGCGTGCCTCCGAGCCAGCGATGGTTGATGTAATATTGCCCGCAACGCTTGGCGGCTTCGGCGACGTGTTCGGCGGCTGCGCGCTTGGTTCCCACGAACAGGACCCGGCCACCGGCAGCAGTGACGTCACGAACGGCGCGGAGCGCGCGGTCGAGCATCGGCACGGTCTGTTGCAGGTCGATGATGTGCACTTGATTGCGGGTGCCGTAGAGGAACGGCGCCATACGCGGGTTCCAGCGACGGGTGTGGTGACCAAAATGAACGCCGGCTTCGAGTAGCTGACGCATTGAAAAATCGGGCATCGCCATTGCGTGCTCCTTTCCTATTGTCCGGTTGTTGCCTCCGCGGGGGTCGCCTGATGGCACCGGACCCAACGAATGGGAAAGGGTCCCCGCGTGTGAATTACCTGCAGCCGGGAGGTCCCGGCGCGGGCCGGGGGGATATGGCGGAAGATAGCGGCGATTGCAAGCCGCAGGCATAGGGTGAGGGACTGAACTCGGCGCACACCAAGAGCTCGTGGCCGCCATACATAAGGTCGCAATCGAAGGTTTGGGCAACCCGGAGGACCGCGGCGGTGCTCGCATTTTCCAATGGAGTTCGCGCCCGCCAAAGTGGGTGGTAACGAAAAGCAGCCCGATCTCTACTGCTGATTCCGCGCGCCGCCTGGCTAAATTGAAACTGGTGGTAAAGGTAAAGCACGTCCTGGTGCCCCTCTTGGTGGTAAAACCGTCCCCCCGACCGAGCGGCTCTGGCCTTCCCTTTCCAAGGGCGCTTCTCCAACGTTCGACCAGGTTTGACTTTACCTCGTGTCCCCGTCATAAGCCGCCGACCCGGCTCAACCAGTCACCGGGCCCCGTCTGACACGGGGACTACGCCGCTCCGCGAGGGTTCGCGCAGCGGCGCTTAACTGTTTGGAGTCTCGCCACAGTGTTCGAAGCACTTTCGGACAAGCTATCAGGGGTTTTCGACCGGCTCCGCACTCGCGGGTCGCTGAACGAGGCTGATATTACCGAAGCGCTGCGCGAAGTCCGCCTGGCGCTACTGGACGCCGACGTCGCACTCCCGGTCGTCCGCGACTTCATCGCCAAGGTCCGCGAGCGCGCTGTCGGGTCTGAGGTGCTATCCTCCGTCACTCCCGGCCAGCAGGTCGTCAAGATCGTCAACGACGTGATGATCGAGGCGCTTGGCGGTGAGGGCGGGGTTCCGATCAATCTGAATGCCGCGGCACCGGTGCCGATTCTGATGGTTGGCCTGCAAGGCTCAGGCAAGACGACGACCGCCGGGAAAATTGCCCTCCGGCTGAAGGACCGCCTGAAGCGCCGCGTGCTGCTGGCCAGTCTGGACACCCAGCGCCCCGCCGCACAACTGCAATTGGCGCAACTCGCCGAACAGGCGGGCGTCCCCAGCCTGCCGATCGTTGCCGGTCAGACCCCCGTCCAGATCGCCAGTCGCGCCATGGATGTGGGTCGGCGGGAGGGGTTCGATGTCGTCATCCTGGATACCGCCGGCCGGTTGTCCATCAACCAGGAACTGATGGACGAGGTTCGCGACATCCGCGCCGCGACCAACCCGGCGGAAACGCTGTTGGTGGTCGATGCCATGACCGGTCAGGACGCAGTCAACACGGCGAAGGCGTTTAACGACGCCCTATCGGTCACCGGTATCGTCCTGACACGTATGGATGGCGATGCTCGCGGCGGCGCGGCCCTGTCGATGCGTGCGATCACCGGCGCCCCGATCAAGTTGATCGGCGTCGGCGAGAAGCAGGACGCACTGGAGGATTTCCATCCCGAACGCGTCGCCGGCCGCATCCTCGGCATGGGCGACATCGTCGGCCTGGTGGAGCGTGCCACTGAGACCATCGATCAGGCGGAAGCGGAAAAGCTCGCCGCCAGGATGATGAAGGGGAAATTCGATCTGGAGGACTATGCCAGTCAACTCCGCCAGATCAGCAAGATGGGCAGCTTGTCGGGAATCCTCGGGATGCTGCCAGGGGTGGGCAAGATCAAGCAGCAGCTGGAGGGTGCTGATCTGGACACGAAAATCCTGAAGCGTCAGGCGGCGATCATCTCGTCGATGACGATCAAGGAACGGCGCACGCCTGACATCATCAAGGCCAATCGCAAGAAGCGCATCGCCGCCGGCTCCGGCACGTCGGTCCAGGAAGTCAACCGGCTGCTGAAGCAGTTCGACGACATGTCCACGATGATGAAGAAAATGAGCAAAATGGGGCAGAAGGGCCTGATGCGACATGGCCTGGGTGCTCTGATGCCGAAAGGCATGTCCCCGCAAAACCGCCGACCCTATTGAACCAGGAGTGACTGTTACATGGGCCTGAAGATCCGCCTCGCCCGCGCCGGCGCGAAAAAGCGTCCCTACTATCATATTGTCATCGCCGATAGCCGCAGCCCACGCGACGGCCGCTTCATCGAGCGCGTCGGCAGCTACAACCCGATGCTCCCTGCCGAACACGAAGACCGCGTCCGTATCCAGGCCGAGCGCGTGACCCACTGGCTGGACAACGGTGCCGTTGCGACGGAGCGTGTCGCGAAATTCCTCGGCAAGGCCGGTCTGGCGCCGGTACAGGTTTGGAACGAGCAGCCGCACCAGTCCGCGCCGAAGAAGAAGGCGCAGGAGCGTGCTAAGGCTGCTGCGGCGGCCGCTGCCTGAGACCAGCGATGCCGGCCCACATTCAGCTTGGTGTTATTGGGCGACCGCATGGTGTGGACGGCTTGGTTAAGATTACCAGCCACACCGCCATTTCAGCCGATCTGACCTCGTACGGACCTTTGTTCGACGCCGAGGGACGCTGCTACGCCCTGCGCTGGAAAGCTGAAGGCATCGCCGAGGTTTCTCGGATCGTCGATGGCGTCGCGGTCAAGGTGACCGACCGCTCGCAGGCTGAGAAACTGACCAACACGAAACTTTTTATCGACCGCTCCGCGCTGCCGGCCGCCGATGAGAATGAGTACTACTTAGCCGACCTGATTGGTCTGGCGGCGGTGGACCCTGCCGGCCGGCAGGTCGGAACCGTCTCGTTGGTGCACGATTACGGCGCCGGCGCCAGCTTCGAAATCGTCGGCTCCGGTGCACCACTGCTAGTGCCGTTCACGGCTGCCTGTGTGCCAGTAGTTGATATCGCCGCTGGGCGCGTTGTCGTGGTCGTGCCGGAAGAGATCGTGATCCCGACGGCGGCGGGGGAGGCAGCATGAATTGGCGGGCCTCGGTCCTGACGTTGTTTCCGGCGATGTTTCCGGGTCCGCTTGGCCAGTCGTTAGCCGGCCGTGCGCTGGAAACCGGTCTTTGGACCTTGGATGTCACCCACATCCGCGACTTCGCGCAGGATCGGTATAAGACGGTGGATGACACCCCGTTCGGCGGTGGCGCCGGCATGGTGCTGCGGGCGGACATTGTCGACGCGGCGGTAGCCTCGGTTGCGGATGACCGGCCGGTGGTCTGCCTGACTCCGCGAGGGCGGCAGTTCTCCCAGGCGGACGCCCGCCGCTTTGCCGCCGGCAGCGGCGTGGTACTACTCTGCGGTCGCTACGAAGGGATCGACCAACGCGTCATCGAAACGCGGAAGATGCAGGAGATCAGCATCGGCGATTACGTGCTGTCGGGTGGCGAACTGGCGGCGCTTGTACTGCTTGATAGCATCGTCCGGCTATTGCCCGGCGTCATGGGCGCCCCCGAAAGCGCGATCGAGGAAAGCTTCTCGCGCGGTCTGCTGGAATATCCTCAGTATACCCGCCCCGCCGAATGGCAGGGACGCCGCGTACCGGATGTGCTCCTGTCGGGCCACCACAGTGCCGTTGCGGCCTGGCGACAGGCGGAATTGGAGCGCATCACTCGCGAGCGCCGCCCTGATCTGGTGATCGCCGCCGCGAACCCATAAGAAAGCAAGAGGACAAAGCAATGAACATTATCCAGCAGTTCGAGGCCGAGCAGATCGCTCGCCTGACGGCCACTCGTGGGGTGCCGGACTTTATCCCTGGCGACACGCTTCGGGTTTCCGTGAAGGTGGTTGAAGGCGACCGTACCCGCACACAGGCATTCGAGGGCGTATGCATCGCGCGCTCTAACAAGGGCCTGAACAGCAACTTCACCGTCCGCAAGATCAGCTACGGCGAGGGTGTAGAGCGCGTATTCCCGCTGTACGCGCCGACAATCGCCGAGATCATGGTAGTACGACGTGGCGACGTGCGCCGCGCTAAGCTGTACTATCTACGAGGTCGTAGCGGTAAGTCGGCGCGGATCGCAGAACGGGCCCGCTCGACGGCGGCAGCCGCTCCGGCCGAACCCGCAGCCGCGGAGTGAGGCCGGATGCCGGGGGCCTGGTGTGCAGGGGATGCGCTGCACAGGTTCATCCAAACTGGCTCCAGGGGGCGATCGCCCGAGCAGAACGCTCAGCGTAGTCCGCGGGCTTAACGCGGCGCTTGCCCGGGCGAGGCCCACATCCGGCGCTGATCGACCGCGCGGTGGGGATTCTTTGCGGCCTGAACGTGCAGGCTAAAAAGGGGTCTATCTCCTTGATGTTTGACCTATGATTTGCTTCGCGGAAACTCTACGCAGAGCGATTATCTTAGGACACCACGATCGCCGAGGTAACAAGTGCACCGGTCGTGGCACCGCCCGCGCCCTGCGCCAGCATCCAGAGGTAGAAGGTGCCGGCTGCGGCTGGTGTGCTGAACCACTGTCCCCAGCCGTTGGTCTGGCCGTCGGCGCTTGCCGCGATCAGGCCGGTCGTTGGAACTGTGGTCTGGCTTGCCGACCAGGCGAAGGCTCCCCCAGTTACGGCGGTGGGCCCTGGGGTCGCGGTGAAGTTTACCCCGCCGTTAGGAGCAACGCTGGCGTTCTGAACCTGCGAGGCCGCGGCAGACCAACTCGCCGGCACGACGGTGGCGCCCCAGGTCGTGCCAGTGGTCGTCGCGGACCACGGGCCCGGGCTTGCCGCGGCATTGGTGGCCTGGACTTCAACGTCGAGCGCCGTCGCCCCGTTGAGACCAGTGAGCGTGTATGGGCTGGTGACGCCGGTAACCGTCGTCCATGTTCCCACGCCGGCGGGGCTGGAGCGCAGGTTGTAACCTGTTGCGGCGCCGTGGGTGCCGTCGACCGACGGTGCGGTCCAAGTGACGGCGAGCTGGGTCGTCGTACCGTTCGGCGGTGGCGCGACGCTCGTGATGGCTGGCGCATTCGGCGCGGTTGCTGCGGCCGTGGTAAGTGTAGTGGTAGCTGACCATGCGCTCGTGCCGGTTGTGTTCGAACTTTGCAGTTGTACATCGATCGCCGCCCCGGCCGTCAGACCTGTCAGGTCATACGGGCTGGTAACCCCGGAGACAATCGTCCACGTGCCGGCGCCGGAGGGGCTGGATTGCAGATTGAAGCCGGTGGCAGCGCCATGCGTGCCGTCGACAACAGGGGCTGTCCAGGTCACCGTGAGGTCACTGCCGGAGCCTTGTGCTAGCGAAACGCCGCTCGGTACATTTGGAACGCTCAACACAGGAGTTGTTGAGGCTGTCGTGAGCGTGGTGGTGGCTGACCATTCGCTGCTACCAGAGGCGTTTGATGCTTGCACTTGAACGTCAATCGCCGCACCGGCTGCCAATCCGGACAGATCGCACGGGCTGACGACACCCGACAAAATCGTCCACGTGCCTGCGCCGGAGGGGCTGGACTGCAGATTATATCCCGTGGCGGCGCCATGCGTGCTGTCGATCACCGGTGCTGACCAGTTGACGGTAAGGTCACTGCCGGCGCCCTGAGCCAGCGATACGGCGTTCGGCGTGTTCGGCCCCGCTATGGCTGTTGTAAGCGTGCTGAGGGCTGACCATGCTCCCGTTCCGGCAGCGTTCGAGCTCTGGAGTTGAACGTCGACCGCCTCCCCGGCCATCAGGCCTGACAGCAGATAGGGGCTGGTGACGCCTGACACGAGGGTCCAGTTGCCGGCACCGGACGGCGAGAACAGCAGGTTGAACCCGGTGGCTGCGTCGTGCGTGCTGTCTATGGATGGGTACATCCAGGTCACCATCAGCGCACTCCCAGGCGCCTGCGTAAGCGACAGGCCGCTCGGCGGGTTCGCTATCTGGGGCGTCATTGGGGGTGGTGTCGGCTGTGGCTGCGCCGCCGGAGGATTGGGTATCATCGTGGCCAAACCCCGGTTCGCCGGGCGTGGAGTGGGACGATATATCGGCATTTTTTGAACGGTCCTGTATCTCGAAATTCGGAATAACAACGCTGGCGATAGCCATATGTTAGTTTTTCTAACTTTCTTCAAGGCCCGTAAGGCTGCGGGAAGAAAAAATCGGATTTCATGGTTGGAAATCGCATTGACCAGCCATGATTAAGTTATATATACTAACTTTTGAAGGGATCCTTGGCATCCAATTCGGGCTCAACTCATGCTGATGCAATTTGCCCTGACCGTGAGCAGCGAATTGGTAGGGGATCGCGGTCATGGGTCGTGGAATCACGCTTGCTCCGTGCGGGCTCGCCATTGAGAGTATCGAAACCGAGTCCGATACATTGCGAATTGGCCCAACATCCGTCAGCACGACCGCCGCCTGCCCGGTCTGCGGCACTGTATCCGCCCGCATCCACAGCCGCTATCGGCGAACCCTAACCGACCTCCCATCGCAGGGCCGGCGGGTTGTGCTGACCGTCTGCGCCCGCCGGTTCCGCTGTGTCCTTGCCGACTGCGGTCGGCGGATTTTCGCCGAACGACTGGAGACCACGGTGGGTGGCCCGTTCGCACGCCGCACAATGCGCCTCGATGGGATCGTGCATCATCTCGGCCTGGCGCTGGGCGGAAGGCCAGGACAGAGCTTCGCGCGACGTCTGCTGCTGCCCGTGAGCAACGACACCTTGCTACGCGTCGTCCGGCGCCGTGCGACCCAACCCCGAGAAGACCCGCGTGTGGTCGGTATTGATGACTTTGCCTGGAAGCGCGGGCACCGCTACGGGACGATCATCTGCGACCTGGAACGGCGGTGTATCATCGCCATTCTGCCTGATCGGGAAGCCGCGACGGCGACGGCATGGTTGGCCGATCGTCCCTCGATCACCATCATCGCGCGGGATCGAGGCGCCGGTTATAGGCAGGCTGCCGCGGAGGGCCGTCCTGACGCCGTTCAGGTCGCTGACCGGTGGCACCTGATGGAAAACGCCAGCGCCGCCTTCCTCACCGCCGTACAGCGGTCGATGACCACAATCCGCAAAGCCGTCAGTGTAGGCACTGTCGATCCGGAGGCCTTAACCGCCGCGGAACGGCGCCAGCATACCGGGTGGCTTCGCCGCGAGGCAGAGAATGCTGAAATCCTGGCGCTCTCGAAACGGGGCATGGCTATTAAAGAGATCATGCGCCGAACCGACAAATCACGCGGGCTCGTGCGCCAGGTGGTTCGGGGTGGCCGTGCCGACATATTTCGCAGTCGGATGAGTTCGCTCGATCCGTTTCTGACACAGCTTGAGACGGCATGGACCGATGGCAGCCAGAATGGCGCCGCGCTGTGGCGAGCCATGAAAAGCAGAGGTTTCACCGGCAGCCTGCGTGTCGTCACCGAATGGGCGACGCGGAAACGAAAGGACGAGGGAACGGCAACGCCGGATAAGCGGCCCAGCAAGACACCGTCGGCCCGCCGCATCGCCCGGATGATGACAACGGAACGCGACACGCTATCAAAAGCTGTCGCCCGGAGGGTCGCGATAATCGGAGGGGCCGTGCCGGATCTGACGTCGGCACGAGATCTGCTCGATCGCTTCCATCGCCTGATCCAGCACCGGAAAGATAAATACCTGGATGAGTGGCTGGCGGATGCAAAGCCGGGTCTGATGGGCTCGTTTGCGTCCGGCATTGCTTAGGACCATGCGGCGGTGAAGGCGGCGCTAACCGAACCATGGAAACGGTCAGACCGAGGGACAGAACACAAAGCTCAAACTGATCAAGCGACAGATGTATGGGCGAGCCAATCTGGACCTGCTGCGGGCCCGGCTTATCGGGACAGCCTAATTTTAGCTGACTTCAACACCAAGATTGCGTCAGAGCCCAATTTCGGACCCGCCTGCCCGCGATCTCGCGCTGGTCAAGAAGTCTCTTGTGTTTCTCGCATGGCCTCTTGTCCGGCCACCTCCGCTACCGAGCCCAGCATGGTGCTGGAAGATGTTTGCGAGCAGCGGCGCACATCAGATCCAGGAGATGGCATCCGACGTGGCGCTCTAGGCGCCAGCCTCATCGCTCTCCGGCTGACATCGCGCTAGCCGCCGATAGGCCGTGGCCCCGGGTAACGAGCCCAACCCACTAGCGTCTTTCGGAAGGATCGAGGGCCCTGACGTCCTGCGCGTGGCGCGTCCACTCCCCCGCCCATTCGGCGATGAGGCGACTCAGCGGCAGGGTGGAGCGGATCCGTCTGCGCAATAAACCTTCGACCCTGGGGGTACGATAATCGTTTGCTGCGCTGGCCTGCTAGTGCCGCTGTAGCTCACGCAGGCCGCTAACCCAAAAGCGAGGAACAGCAGCAACATCGATCGGCGCACGGGCATCTCCTCGCTTCGCTAAAACAGAGTTGGACGACAGATGCCCGCAGCCGGCCAGCACCAGCCGCCGATCGTACGTTTATTTTTGCTTAACCAATTTATGATAATATTTGGGGATAGGCAACGTGACGGACGAATGTATACCAAGTTCTTTCCCGACGGGCTCGATGGGCTTCCGTTTGGGTCGCGAGACTTACGTTCTGCTGCAACTTGGGCGAAAAGCAAACCGGACATACGGCTGCAGGTCACGTCGAATGGCGTCAGCGGGATTATCGAAATCTATCCGCCGGGATCAACAAGCCCGCGGTGGTGCCTATGGCAGACCAAGGACGGCCGTCTGCAACTCGACGATCTGACCATGGACCAGTTTGCACTGCCCTATCCGACCATCGACATGGCGCTACGCTTTATAGCGTCGAAACTGTAGTTGGCGCAGTCGACCAATCATTCGGTTCACCATCGCTGATATCAGTCGTGGTTCAATCACCCATCCAGTGGTTACTGCCGTCAGTTCCTTGCGCCCGGTCCTCGACAGGATCGTCATAGCGAACGATCCAGCCGTAACTTTGGCTAGGCCGACTTAACAAAGCCGCTCCCATGACGAACGGTCACGGACGCGTGAGTAAATCGGGCATGGTGAGCAGCCCGAATCGAGGGCAAGTTCCCGAACATATCGGCGGCAGCAAGAGGTTGTGCCCGAGCACGTGGTGTAGGAGTTGTGTGTAAGTGGCCCGCCGGAGCGACCGTCCAGAGTCTGGCGTATGCGGGCCACTTACCCACAGCGGGTGGTCATTGCGGATCTTGTGGCTGGTCTCCGGCTCCTCACGATGGAACACGGTCCGCATGCGGTCATAGAGGATCTGCTCTGGCGTACCCCCAAGCGCCTCGAAGGGGCAGCGTGGCAGCGCAGCAGGGTCTGCAGATCCTGATGCAGTACAAAGCGGCTCCAGAGCATACGGCTGTGGCCCAGCACCATCGAGAACAGCCAGAGGATCCGCTCGACGCCCGGGGCGTCGGTGAAGACGGTTCGGAAATGCGCGAAATCCACCTGCGCCCGACGGCCGGGCGGGGTCTCGAATCGAACCTCGAAAGATGCCACCTCCGCGGGCCTGAGCTCGCGCAGCAGGTCGATCAGGATGGTGTAACCGCCGGCGTAGCCGAGATCGCGCAGTTCGCGATGCAGTCGACCGCCACTCAGCTGCGGAAAAACGCCGCCAGCCGCTCGCGTAGAAAGGGCTCGAAGGCCCGCAACTTCGATACAAGTGGTTGTCGCGGACCATAGGCCGGCAACTCCAGGCCTTGCGCGATGTATCGACGCACTGTCTTGCGGTCGAGCTCCACCCGGCGCGCGATGGCCGAAATGCTGACACCCTGGCGATGCAGTTCAAGGATCATGACGATCTCCCAAGTCGGACCAACGACGCATCCCCGAAAGCGGAAAAGGGACATCATCGCTCATCAACGCCGGCTGCTCTCAAGGATCCTGCGGCGTCGGCCCGTCAGCGAACCTGGGGAATTTTCGACCGGCACAAGTGGGGATTATTCGGGTTCTCCCGCACATTCCGTGCTGTCGTTGCGTTATGTGGCATGCAGCACGCGAGCGCGGAGGAGGCGGAAGCCGGCGCGGCCATACATCGTTCGTTTCAACATCTTGAGTTGGTTTATCTGGCCTTCAGCGGGGCTGGTGGTCCAGGGCAGCTCGAGGGCGGCCTGCACGGCACTGAGATCGCGCCGTAGACTGGAGACGAACGACCCAAGTGCCGTGTTGCCTGCGTCGTCGAGCACCTTGTCCAGTGTCTCCTTACTTTTCCGGCGTAGGACCGCGTTGAGCCGCTTCGCTGCTTTAACGCACTCGGCAAGGCCAGGCACCTGCAGCAAAATGCGTGAAACAAAGTTCTGCTCCGTCTGCGGCAGGGCATCTTCGATCATCAACTGGCGTGCAATCTGGCGGGCAGACGCGGGTTCGCCTGTGATGACATGTGCCGCCGCTCTCGTGGCCTTAGGTTCGCCTTTACGCCGTCGTCCCGCGCACTGCGCACGGTTCCAGGTCTGCCTACAAAGCCGAGCGTAACGAGTTCGCCGCCGAGCGCCAGCCCTAGGTAACGTTGCAGATCGCCAAGCCGCTTGGTTCGGCGAGCCGAAACCAGGGCATCATCGAGACGCTCGGCAAAGGTCTTGCGGGCACATGCCGCGTTGAGACATCGAAACCGCCGGGCCGCCACATGGATCATCACGGTTCGCCCGTGAGAAGGCAGGTCACGAAGTTTGCGCGTGTAGTTGCTGTGGATGCGCTGAGAGGCCGACCCGCAAGCAGGACACTCCGCGACGCATCGACGTGATCCAGCCTCAACGCTGACATGATCAGTTATCGGTAGCACCCGCAGGACGCGCAAAGCGCGCGGGATAAACGACAGCAAAGGAAGAGACACGAGTTGGAGCACCATGGACGTGAATCCATTGTCTCTTCCTGATCCGTTTCAAAAGTACAAGCCTAGGCAGCACGGAATGTGCGGGAGAACCATTATTCGGCCGTCATTCACACCGCTCACCATCCCCCGCCACAAGGGCGAGACCGACCTTGCCGTCAAGGACCTCGTTGTTGCCGGGCGCCGCTACGTGCTGTGCCGCAATGAGGAACAGGCCCGCAAGGACGCCGAGACAAGGACCGCCCTGCTGGCCGGTCTCGAACGCAAGCTGACACAGGGGCACAAGGCGTTGGCCGCCAATGCCAAGGTATAGCCGCTTCCTGGCTGATCCCGCGGGCGACGGATTCACTGTCGATGCCGCGAAAGTCGAGGCTGATGCTCGCTTCGATGGCCTGTTCGTGCTGCGCACCAACACCAGGCTGACAGCCTTGCAGGTGGTCCTGCGCTACCGCAACTTGTTGGCGGCGGAGCAGAGCTTCCTCGCGGCCAAGACGCTGTGACACGGCCGATCTTGCACCGCACCGATGTAGCCGTCCGCGGCCACGTCTTCTGCACGGTTCTCGCTTTGGTCTTGCGCAAGGAACTGATGGACCAGCTCACTGCACGCTGCCTCACCCTGCCGGAATGGCAGCATATCGTCGACGATCTCGACGACCTCAGTGAGATCGAGGTCGAGCAGGACGGGCGCCGGGCGCTGCTGCGTACCGCTCCTGGGCCCACAATCGACCCACTTTGCCGCGCTGTCGGTGGAACCCTGCCGCCCGTGTTCCAAGAACTCCCACGCACCGAAGCCACAATCTAATCCCTGAACCTGTGGTGCCTAAATCGCCTCATGGTCTCTATTGCCTTGTTTTACTACTGTATTTCGAAACGCGATGCGGAAGTCGGGTTTGGCTGCCGGCGCTAAGACGAATGAAGAACGTTTCGCACACGAAGACCCGCTCAATGTGCAGATGATGGAAGGTAATGCCCCCGACACAACGGACTGCGTGCCTTGGCGAGAATGGTCGACGTATCTGATGATCCACGTGGTGTAAATTGAAGGTCGGTTCGGGTACTGCGGATATCGAAGCTCCCTGCATCTCCATCACTCGGATCAAGGAAGCCAATACACGTCTCTGGCGTTCGGCGGGCGTTGCCGGGAGGCCGGTGTGCGGCCGTCAATGGGATCGGTCGGCGATGCCCACGACAACGCCATGTGCGAGAGCTTTTTCGCCACGCTGGAATGTGAGCTGTTGAGCGGCGCCGGTTTGCGATCCCAGGCGGAGGCCAAAATGGCCTGCTTCAGCTTTATCGAAGGCTGGTACAATCCCATTCGGCACTCCGCGCTGGGTTACCGCTCGCCGATGGTATTCGAAGCAATGATGGAGGTCGTCACCACGGAATTGTAATCAACAAAGCCATCAAACCCTCCTCGCAAACGGACAGCTTCACCGTCGTGGTGGGTAGCCGACGAATATCCGTTGTCATTGGTCGCTACCTGCAGCAATTTCTCCTCGCCAACGGCAGTGTGTCAACGAACCTCTGCATCGGGGTTTTGCCCATAGCACCGCCTCCCCTGATGGGTTCGGATGCCAGTGGTTGCTCAGGCTGGCCGACGTTATACTTGAGTTCGAACAATAATCATCCGCAAAATCGGACCGAGGAAAGTGCGTAAGCAGGAAAAGCTATCGACCGCTCCCGTCGACGCCACAATAGCGAGGTCCGGTTCCCCCACTACAGGCGGTCGCCGAACCGAGCCCGTTTTCAAAGCGTCTTGCCCCGCTTCACGCATTTTCGGATAAAATCGGACGGAGTTTCAGCCGGGTCAGTTTGAGTTCGCGCAACCACGTGGCGATTGAGCGCTCCGGCACGGGGACGGGAAAGCGCTGGATTTCGCGCAAATCCAGGCAACGCCAACGGGCGATCTTATCGGTCGTGGGGTCAGGGTCGGCAAGGATGAGACCGCGCAGTTTGCCCATCGGTGCGCGGGTCAACTTGGACGCCGCACGTAGCGACTTGCTCGATACCTAACCGTCAACGCCGTGCAATCGCCAACGCTGCCGCATCCCCGAGTATCGCCTGCGCGGCGTCGGAGAACGAACCATCCGGGCGATGCAGCACCATCCCCGCCAGCAGCCGCATTGGTGCACGCGAATCCTTCACCCCGCGCAGTAGAACCAGCTTGGCGGATCGCTCGACCTTCGGCCAAAGGGGAAAAATTGCCGTACAGGGGCAGCGCGATCCTGCCATTGCCGTCAGGCAAGCCGGCACCATCCCCGCGCTAACGATTAGCGTCAGGCTACCGTGTCTGCGCAACGACATGCTCAGGCGCTCGGTCCAACTTCGGATCAGCAGGTCGGACCCACGTTTGGCGATTGCCCTCCCGGCGTCGGGCGACACCGCGTCGCCGGGCCGATGATAGGGCGGGTTCGCCATCGCATGATCGAACAATCGAGGCAGTTCAGCCGATTCGATACGGTCTCGCACAATCGTAACGCCCGGAAACCCGTTTGCCTCGGCGTTGACCGCCGCCAAATCGGCCGTCGCCGTGTCCATCTCCACCCCAGTGGCATAGACACCCGGAATCCGAGCAGTCAGGCAAAGCAGGGCGGCGCCGGCGCCGGTGCCCGCTTCAAGCACATGTTCGCCCGCCCTAGCAGGGATCGACGCCGCCAGGAGGATTGGTTCAATCCCGCTGCGAAACCCGCTTATCTGCTGGCGATAAGTCACCCGGCCGCCGAGCAGGTGCCCCTGGGTTGTCGCCATCGGGCATCACCATTCGCCGACGTCGCGCAGCAGTCGGCGCGCTCGCGCAAAATCGTCGTTGTTGACAACCAGCCGGCGCGGAATCGCCCCGGCACTCCCCTCCAATACACTAGTATGCCCATCGAGGAGTGTGGCCTCGATCCCAGCGTCCGCCAGCAGGGCAGTCAGGAACGATAGCCGAACCGGATCGTTGGACGTGACGACAGCGCGCATAAGGGGATGGTGAGCCGGATGGTGTTGCCACGCAACCTCGCTGGTTTGGCGTCATTATGAGCACAAGGTTGTGGGCGTCTATGTTGGCGGACGAACCGGGCACCCCAGGTTACCCACACTGGCTCCGCCGTCAGCCAAAGCCGAGCCTGGCGATAATATGCGTGGCGGATGGCGCCTTGACCCCTCTGGACGCCCGCCGATATGAAGATGGTTTCCTCATGGCAGTCGGGAGAAGCAATTGGGCGACGTGGCCAGTCCGCTCGATCCAGGGGTGGCGCCCAATTCGGTGCAGGTCGGCGAAGACGCATTATCGGTGCTGATAAGCCTTGTCGACGAGGACCTCGAGGCTTGTAATCGCGTCATAGTCGAGCGCATGGACAGTCCGGTCGCCCTGATCCCGCAACTTGCCGCCCATATCGTGGCCGCCGGTGGGAAACGGCTGCGACCGTTGCTGACGCTCGCCGCCGCGCGTCTGTGCGGGTATCCGGGCTCCCGGCACCTGAATACCCAGCACCCGAACAACCAGCAGGGGGGCCGTCACATCGATCTGGCTGCCTGTGTGGAGTTCATCCACACCGCCACCCTGTTGCATGACGACGTGGTCGACGAGAGTCAGCTACGCCGCGGCTTGGCCTCGGCCAATGCCGTGTTCGGGAACAAGGCATCAGTTCTGGTTGGCGATTTTCTGTTTGCCCGTGCCTTTCAGTTGATGGTCGATGACGGATCGCTTCGGGTCCTGGCAATCCTGTCGAAAGCCGCGGCCACGATTGCGGAAGGCGAGGTCTTGCAACTCGTCACGCAGAACGATCTTTCCACCACCGAAGCCCGTTACCTGGAAGTCATTCAGGGCAAGACGGCGGCCCTGTTCGCGGCGGCTTGTCAGATCGGTGCCGTGGTCGCCAGCCGCCCCGACCGCGAGGAAGCCGCCCTCGCCGAATACGGCATGAAGCTTGGCATCGCCTTCCAACTCGTGGACGATGCGCTGGACTACGTTGCCGACCAGGCAACCCTCGGCAAAACGATCGGCGACGATTTCCGCGAGGGCAAGATCACTCTCCCGGTCCTGGCCGCATTTCTTGCTGGCAACGACCTTGAAAGAGCTTTTTGGCGCCGAACGATCGAGCAACTGCAACAGACTGAATCTGACCTGGATCGAGCCATGACACTGATCGCTGGCCATGGTGCGGTCGGCATCACCCTGGACCGCGCGCAGCGCTTCGTGCAGGAGGCGAAAGTCGCCTTGATGGTTTTCCCCGATAGCCCGATCCGGCGTGCGCTCGCTGACGTCGCCGATTACACTGTGCAGCGACTGCGATAGTTGCGCAACGCGCACGGCGGATCTTGCAAATCAGACAGTCGTCATCTCGAGAAGTTAGGCTGTCATGGCACTGGCCTGAAGCCTATGGCACTGTGTCGCGGACACAATCGCGGTCGCGAAATCAGTGGCGAAACGAGTAAAGCATCGAGGTAAGCCGAAACCTTCAGGCGCGAGGCCATCTCCTCGGTCGCGCGGCTCGATCGTCAGTCTACCGGAAACCGCGATCGTGCAAATTACTGGCACCGATCAGGATGGCGATGCACTTGCCCGCCCGGTGGAGTGGGAGCGCGCGGCCGGCCAGCCGCCAATGATCCTGATGCACCCCGAAAGGAAGGGCTCTCCGGCGCTTGCGCCGGGGGAGCGGGTTCTTGCGCGGCTGAAACCCATGGGGCCGGGACGCTACGAAGCGCGGACGCTGCGCCGGGTCGACGAAACTCCAGGCCGCATCCTCGGTGTCTTCAAGCCCGGGCGCCGCGAGAACCGAATCATTCCGACCGACCGCCGCTCGAAAGGGGAATGGATCGTCCCGCCTGGGCAGGAAGCCGGTGCCGAACCCGACGAAATCGTGCTGGCCGAACCTGTCGCTCAGCATCTGCATCTAGGGCTGAAGCCGGCACGCGTGCTGGAACGTCTGGGCAAGCTGGGTGACGCCCGCTCGATCAGCCTGATCGCCATCCACACCCACGACATTCCTCAGGTTTTCCCCGAGGCCGCGCTGCATGAGGCGGCACGGGCGGGCGGCGTCGAGCCTGGCTCTCGCGTCGAACTGCGCGCCGTGCCATTGATTACCATCGACGGCGCTGACGCACGCGATTTCGATGATGCGGTGTTCGCCGAACCGGACCCCGGGCAACCTGGCGGATTCCGCCTGCTCGTGGCCATCGCCGATGTGGCGCACTACGTCCGCCCCGGCTCCGCGCTGGACCGTTCGGCGGAAGTCCGCGGCAACAGCGTCTATTTCCCCGATCGCGTCGTCCCGATGTTGCCGGAAGCGCTCTCGAACGGCTGGTGCAGCCTGCGTCCGAACGAGGATCGCGGCTGCCTGTTCGCCGAGATGCTGATCGACCGCACCGGCCGCAAGACCAGCCATCGGTTCGGCCGCGGACTGATGCGCAGCGCCGCCCGCATGACCTATGAGGAGGTGCAGGCCGCCGAAGACGCCCATGACGATCTCGGTCTGCCGTTGGTGCATCTCTATGCCGCCTACAGATTGCTGTTGGCCGCGCGTTTGGAGCGTGGGGCTCTGGATCTCGATTTGCCCGAACGCAAGGTCGAACTCGACGAGCACGGCCGGGTCACCAACGTGGCTCCACGGCCCCGCCTAGACAGCCACCGACTGATCGAGGAATTCATGGTCCTGGCCAACGTCGCGGCGGCGGAGGAACTTGAGCGACTTCACACGCCATGCATGTATCGCGTCCATGCCCCGCCGTCGGCGGAAAAACTTGAGGCCCTGCGCGGGTTCCTCTCGTCTCTGGGCATCTCGCTGCCGCCCGGCGATCAGCTGCATCCGCGCGATTTTGACCGCGTCCTGCGCCGCTACGCCGGTACGCCCGAGTCACAACTTATCAGCGAGATGATGTTGCGCAGCCAGTCGCAGGCCGCTTATAGCCCCGACAATATTGGTCATTTTGGTCTCGCGCTCACGCGCTACGCGCATTTCACCAGCCCGATCCGCCGCTACGCCGATCTTCTCGTGCACCGTGCCCTAATCAAAGCTCTCCACCTCGGGCACGACGGCATTTCCGACGACCTCATTGCGAACCTCCCGGATATCGGGGAACGAATCACGGAGACTGAACGGCGCGCGCAGCAGGCCGAACGCGATGCCATCGACCGCTACCTCACCGCCTTCATGGCTGATCGGACTGGTGACAGCTTCGTTGCGCGCATATCCGGCGTCACCCGCTTCGGCCTGTTCGTCTCCGTTACCCAGACCGGCGCCAGCGGCATCGTGCCATTCTCGACCTTGCAGAACGATTACTGGCAGTATGACGAGCGCGAGCAGACGGTGACCGGGCGGCAAACACGAAAGGTCTATCGCCTGGCGCAGGAAGTGGACGTGCGGTTGTCCGAAGCCAACCCGGTAACCGGGGGCATGGTGTTCCATGTTCTGGACGGCGATCAACGCGAGCGGAACGCTCCGGCGGGGAAACGGCTCCGCCAACGGTGATGCGGATCGGCTTCCTCCTGGTGCTGTTCATCATAGGACGCGGGCAGGCGGAGACCTTGACTGGGGGTGGGTTCGATCAGGGACGCTTGATCGCGGTCTACAGCGAGGCGTTGGGATTCATCGCGCCGCGGATTTTGGACCCTGTTCCAGTGCCTCTACTCACCCTATGGGGGTTGCAGGGCCTGACCGTAATAGATCCGAGCCTTCGGGTGGTTGCGACGGAGGTCAAGCTGCAACTGGTCCGCCAAGGCGAGATCGTGCTGGACATCCAGGCGCCCAAAGATGACGCCTCGGACTCCTGGGCCAAAGCCGCCGCAGCGCTGACCGCCGCGACCCTGCCGGTATCGACCCCGATCCGGCGCGCCGGAACTCAGGGCATAACCGAGGGCTTCTTCAACCAGTTGTTCAACCGCCTTGATCCCTATTCGCGCTACGTTCCGCCGGTTGAAGCAAGTGAAGACCGTGCCCGACGCGCCGGCCGTGCAGGGCTGGGCCTAACGCTTGGCCAGAAAAGCGGGCGCCGGCGGCCAAGCGGGGGCCAGCCAAGCGGAGGCCCAAAAGCCGCGGGCCGCGTTCGAGCGGATGAGCGGGGCGCGCTGATAGAAGTGGTTTCCGTGGTACGCGACAGCCCGGCCGCCATCGCCGGGATAAGGCCGAACGATATCCTCATCGGGGTAGACGGTCAGCAAACGCTGGACCAGGACCCGGTCACCGTCGCAGCGCTGCTGGCCGGTCCCGAGGGCTCCGCTGTTACCGTGTCCTGGCGTGGACGCGATGGACGCACCCGAGAGGCGCAATTGGTCCGGGTCATGGTGCCGCCGGAGACCGTTTTCGCACAACGCTCCGACGATGTTCTCCTGTTGCGGATTAGCAGTTTCAGCAACAGCACAGCTTCGCACATGGCGCTGTCGGTGCAGGACGCGCTGTCGGAGCCGCACCCGGTCGGCGGCATCGTGCTTGACCTACGCGACAACCGCGGTGGGCTGCTGCGCCAAGCCGTGACCGCGGCGGACACCTTCCTGCCGGCTGGCCTGGTGGCGACAACGGTCGGCCGCGACGCTGATTCGAAGAATGTATGGCGTTCCTCGGAGGGCGAACTGGCCGAAAGCGTGCCAATGATCGTCTTGGTCGATGGCCGCACCGCCAGCGCAGCGGAAATTCTCGCCGCCGCCCTCGCCGATCGGGGACGCGCCGTCGTGGTCGGCAGTGAGACCGTCGGAAAGGGCATGGTGCAGACTATCGACCCGCTGCCCGACGGCGGCGAACTTTTCGTTACCTGGAGCCAGACGCTCGCGCCTTTGGGGTGGCCGATCCAGGGTCTCGGCATATTACCCCAGGTCTGCACGAGCCTTGGGAAGGAAGCTTTGAATCGCCAACTAGCCGCACTTTCGACCGGTTTTCAGCCAATGGCCGCAGCCATCGACCGCTCCCGCGCCGCTCGCATTCCGGTGCCGGCGTCGGAGGTGCTGGAGATCCGAGCGCCGTGCCCGGCGTCTGACGGCCGCGCGTCGGACTTAGAGGCGGCGCGGCTGCTGATCGCCAACCCAGCCGCCTACGCGGCGGCACTGCTGCCGCCGATACCGGACCGGCAAAGCTTCGGACAACCAGACCAAGGGGCGGTGGAACGTCCCTGAGTCATGAGAGAAAAGACGCCATCACCGCCCTACCCCCAGCCCAATTTGCCAAGTTGGGCCGATCGCCTGGCTCAAAATGGTCTGGCGGAACTCTGCTCTTCTCCGGATGCAACCTGGCGCCGCGCGGCCGATGACGCGCTAGCCCGGTTCGCCTCACGCCGCCACGCTGCGGGCGTTCTTCCGGTGTGCCGGCGGAACAGCCTGCAGAAATGAGCCTGATCGCTGAACCCGCATGCGGCGGCCACGTCACTGAGCGGGATGTCGCTGGTGAGCATAAGGTGCCGTGCCCGATCGAGGCGCCGTTGGATCAGATAGACATGGGGCGGCTCGCCGAAGCTTCGTCCGAAGGCACGCGAGAAATGCGTTGAGCTGAGGCCAACAACGGCGCTGAGATCCGCGACACGGATAGGTTGCGACAACTGCGATTCGACGAACGCTTTCAGCCGACGGATCCGCCACGGCGCAAGTCCACCTAGTCTGACCTCCTTGTCGGCTGGGTCGCGGCCGAACTCAGCGTGGTGGAAGGAGATCTCACGCGGCGATTGCTGGCGGTCCGCATTGGATCGTCTTGAACCGTGTGTCTCGAAATCATCGCCGATCTTGTCGAAGGCAACGGACGTGGCACTCGATGGGGAGGCGGATGCCGACGCGAACAGAAGCTTTTGCAAGACACATCTCCTTCGCAGACCTCCCCCAGACGACACGTCGCAGGACCCGGCCTGAATTGTTTTCGACTTGCCGCCCACCGACCGACTTCCCACCGGGCGGTGCCGACAAACGGAGATGATCTGAAATCCGAGGCAATATCTCTGAAATGTTTCACACCGTGCCAGGCCGTGTGCAGCCCCAATCGCACTTCAGCCCGAGCGAGACTTCCGTCAGACGTTGGTCTCGACGATCGCCCGCATCGCGGAAATGTCCGTGACAGTCAGAAGCGCTCGCTCAGTATCGTAAACAACCAGGCCCGTGGCGCGCCAGGCATTCAGTATCGTAATGATGCTGCGCGTGGTTGCGCCGAGGAGGTCGGCTAAGTCGGCCTGACGAAGCCGGTGTGCCAGCCGCACGCCCTGTGGTGTCGGCCGGCCATCGCTCGTCGCGAGATACACGATCTGCCGCGCGAGACGGGCTTCCAGGGTCTCGAACGTGGCATCCTGGAACAATTCGTAGGTCCGTCGGCATCGTTGCGCCAAACTGCGGCAAAGCGATTCTCCGATCGTGGGGTAGTTCCCGAGGGCGGCAAGAAATATCGTCTGGCGGATTTTCATCAGCCGAAGCCTGCCCACCGCAGTGGCACTCGCCGACCGGAGGCCGCCATCGATCACACCGAACTCGCCGAATATCTCGCCGGCGCGGAGGACCTCGACCATTAGGGCCTTGCTGTGTCGATCGACGGCGCCAATTCGGACGTGGCCATCACCGCCGGTAATCGCATAGACCGCGTCGGCTGGATCCCCCTGTGAAAAGATCGCTTCACCATCACGAGCCTCCACTGGGACGGAACTTTGCTCGAGCTGCCGGAGCGCCTCGCCGCTGAGGCCTTTGAACACAGCAATCGAGTGCAGCGACATCACGATCTCCTTCTCATTCGGTGACGGCCGGTGCCTCAGGCGGCAGCCCTATTGCCGAACAGACCCAGCAAGGCGACTGAGAACAACTGGCAGGTTTTGGAGCCATTGCACACTTGCTTTGGAGGCCAATGCGAATCAGTGGCGTGCTCAGTTACAATAAGCCGCTAGAACAAGACCCGCGAACACGATTGCTTGTGCAACCTCAAACACTAGACATAGCAAGCAGTCACCTGATGCTGGTTCGGTCGCGTAATTTCAGCCTTTGCCACCGTTGAAATCGTTGCGACCACGGCTATTGGACGAAGGTGGTGTTGTCCACTGCCTGCAGGCAACGCTGTCTTCTTGTCACTCGGGGCAGCCTAGCGTTTGATGAATTCCTGCGCAATGGAGGAAACAGTGGAATTCGAGCAGATTATCTATGAGATCAAGGGCACGACCGCCATTGTGACGCTGAACCGGCCGGAGCGGCGGAACGCGCTTAGCGGCAGATTGTTGCGCGAATTGAATGCGGCGCTAAAGGAAGCGGACGAAGTCAATCCGGTACACTGCGTCGTGCTGCGCGGGGCGGGGCCCCATTTCTGTGCCGGTGCGGACCTGAACGAATATTCCTCTGGCCGTGGGCCGGACTATCGTGGCCGAGTGGAGATCGACGACGATATTTGGCGGCTGGAGCAAGGCCAACGGCTGCGGGTCGAGCTGTTTGACATGCATAAGCCGGTGATCGCGCAGGTGCACGGATCGTGCATCGGCATCGGAACGGAACTGGCATGGTTTTGCGACATGGTCATCGTCGCTGACGACGCCCGCATTGGCTTCCCGCCGGTGCGCGACCTTGGCACGCCGCCCGGCAGCATGTGGCTGTATCATTGCGGTCCCCAGTGGGCGAAACGCTTACTTCTGACTGGTGATTCGTTGACCGGCAAGGACGCGGTGGAGATTGGCCTGGCGTTGAAATCGTACCCGGCGACTGAGCTCGAAACAGAGGTTATGCGGCTAGCGGACCGTATGGGTCTGGTGGATCCGCATTTGCTTTCGGCCAACAAACGTTTGGTCAACCTCGGTTTGGAGATGATGGGCGCGCGCACGGTTCAGCGGATAGGTGCAGAAATCGACGCTCGCGGCCACCTGGCACCAAAGGCGATGGCATTCAAAGCGACGATGCGAGAGCATGGCGTGAAGCACGCCTTCCAGAAACGGGACGCCGCGTTCGGAAGCGGCTACGCCGCTGTTCGGGGTCGCGATCCGGACTGATCGGCCGGCTGGCCACCGGAGACTCGCCCGCCAACATGGCGACTGAGCCGAATCCCGATATTTACAATAGAGTAGTTGACATAAGTCAATGAAAGCGCAAGCTAAGCGACGGCAAGTCAAGGGGGAATTACGAGATGATCACGCGACGTTCCGTCCTTGCTACGGCAGTCAGCCTGCCGGCGGCCGGCAGTGTCCGAGCGCTCGCTGGCGATTTTCCGGGGGTGACCGCGACCGAAATCAAGATCGGCAACACCATGCCGTATAGCGGACCGGCCTCTTCATACAGTTCGGTCGGCAAGGCCGACGCAGCGTTCTTTCAATGGTTGAACGATCAAGGCGGCGTCGCCGGGCGTAAAATTAATTTCGTCTCGCTTGATGACGGCTACAGTCCGCCCCGCACGGTCGAGCAGACCCGCCGCCTCGTCGAGGACGACCAAGTCGCATTCTTGTTCGATGCGCTCGGCACGCCAACAAATTCAGCGGTTCACCACTACCTGAACCAAAAGAAGGTGCCGCAGCTCTTTGTCAACACTGGCGCTGACAAATGGGCCGATCCTCAGCACTTTCCCTGGACAATCGGCTTTCTCCCGAGCTACCGCATCGAAGCTCAGATCTACGGGAAATACATGTTGAAGGAGCACCCCGGGGCGAAGCTCGCGGTGCTCTATCAAAACGATGACTTCGGCAAGGACTACGTGACAGGTCTGCGAGACGTTCTAGGCAAGGATTGGGACAAGTACGTGGTCAGGACAGCCACCTATGAGGTGACGGACCCCACTGTAGACTCTCAGCTTTCCGATTTGCACGCATCGGGTGCTGATACTCTGGTCGTGGCAGCAGTACCAAAGTTCGCTGCGCAGGCAATCCGCAAAGTGTATGACATGGGCTGGGCGCCGACTTTCTTCATGACCAATGTCTCCATATCCGTAGGCTCGGTGCTGCAGCCGGCAGGTCCGGAGAAAGCTGCCGGCATGATATCGGGGCTGTTCTGCAAGGATCCGGTAGACCCCGCTTGGAATGATGACGCGGGAATAATGCAGTTCAAGACATTCATGGCCAAGTACTTGCCGACGGCCGATCTCAGCGACGGACTTTACGTCTGGGGTTACGCGGTAAGCTATCTGTTATGGAAAGTGCTGGAGCAGTGTAACGGGGACTTCTCCCGCGAAAACGTCATGAAGCAAGCAACCAATATCAAGGACCTCGAACTGCCAGTCCTTCTGCCGGGAATTAGAGTGAATACCTCTTCGACCGATTACCACACCGTGCGGGCACTGCAACTCGCTCGTTGGAACGGCAAGAGTTGGATACGCTTCGGCGAGATCCTCGAGGGGACCGCCACGTGATCACCCGGCATCTCGAACAGTCAGCCAACTAGCGTTTGGCCCGTTGGCGGAGAGCATCTCTCTCACGGATGCCGAACGTTTCGCCGAAAAGAGGCAACGTCAATCGTGCTTCCTCGTCCGCCACCAAGTTCCAATCCCCCAGCTTGCCCAGAACCCATCCCCGTTCCAGACTAACTCCGTCAATCCATCGGGAGGACGGTATGATCTACGAGTTGAGAATCTATGAATGCGTACCCGGCCGTTTGCCGGATTTGAACAAGCGCTTCAGCACCATCACTCTGAAGATCTGGGAGCGGCACGGCATCAAGCAGGCCGGCTTTTGGACCACGTTGATCGGCGAGTCCAACATGACTCTCTACTATATGCTGGCGTGGGAATCGCTGGCAGACCGCGAGACCAAATGGGCCGCATTCATGGCCGACCCCGAGTGGCACTCTGCGCGGGCAAAGACCGAGGAAAATGGCCCGATCGTCGCAAAGGTCACAAACTATATTCTCGGCCCGACCCCATATTCCTCTGTAAAATAGGGTCCGCCATCAACCTGAACGAAGGCCCCCGTCTACGCAGTGGGAATAGCGAGGTAAATCCAGCGACGGGGGCTGCCTGCCATTAAGGCCTTCGCCTGTCGAAGAAGACCTGCCCGTGTTTCGGGGGCAGCGTATACGGCGCATGCGACGTATAGACGCTTCCCAGCGAAGTATGTTGCACTGCTCCGTAAACTTGGAGCACATGCATGCCCGCGATCGATGGCACCCGCCTGCTGCGCGACCTCTACGCGGTCCGCGAGATCGGCAAATATAAAACCGGCGTGCACCGCCCCACCTTCTCCCCCCAGGATGTCGAGGCTCGACATTGGCTCGAGGCTCGTCTGACTGAAGCCAAGTTGGACACCTCAATCGATGGCATCGGCAACGTCTATGGGCGGGATCCGACGCCGGGACGCAAGCTGCTGATGGGCAGCCACATGGAGACCCAAAATCACGCAGGATGGCTGGACGGCGCCATGGGCGTAATCTTCGCACTGGAGGTGGCCCGCACGCTCGGACGCGGCATCGATGTCGGAAGCTGGGCGGACGAGGAAGGCCATTTCGGCCCCTTCCTCGGCAGCCGATCGTTCTGCGGCCTGCTAACCGAACATGAGATCGACGTGTGCTCGAACCGGGAGACAGGGGTTTCCTTGCGGGATGCGCTCCGCCAGGCAGGGTTTTCGGGCCGCCCACGGCAAAAAATGGATACCGCACGCTATCGCGGATATCTGGAGGCCCATATCGAGCAAGGCGCTGATCTGGAGGACCATCATCTGCGCCTCGGCATCGTCACCGCCATTGTCGGCAGTCGTCGCTACAGAATCCACTTTACCGGCCAGCAAAACCACGCGGGGACGACTCGAATGGCCGCCCGCAAGGACGCCGGCGTCGCACTGGTGATGTTCGTCGCGGCCATTGAGAGCCGCTTTCCTGCAATCGCTGGCCCCCGAACCGTCTGGACCACTGGCGATATCAAGCTGGACCCAGGTGTAGCCAACATCGTCCCTGGGGGCGCCGAACTGGTGTTCCAGTTCCGCGACACCGATCTCGCCATACTGGTTGCGCTTGACACCGTCATGACGGAGTTGCTCGAAGAAGCCGCGACAGGCCCCTGCGCGGTCTCGGTCACCTACCGCAGCAGCACCGCGCCTAGCGCCATGGACCCCGGCTTTCAATTCGCGCTTCAGGAAGCCGCGCAACGTTACGCCCCCGACCTGCACCAGCCGATGCCCTCGGGCGCGGGTCACGACGCACAGATCATCTCGCAAATGCTGCCCTCGGCGATGCTGTTCGTGCCCAGTATCGGCGGCATCAGCCATCATCACAGCGAAAATACCCGCGACGAAGATATCGTCCTGGGTTGCCAGGTGTTCTGCGACGCTGCCGCCGCGATCCTGGCACGGGGATAAGGAACGCGAGGGCTCTGGGTTAAATGTTCGTTGGCCGCCTCCGGAGGGTGACCCTCATCCGCTCGGCCGTTGGAAAAATCGTACAGCGCTATTGATCGCCGCCACAGATCTGGCGACCGACAATAGGTTCCGGCTGCCCGTGAAACGAGGTGCTCGTGGTGGCGAATATAACTGTCATGTTGAATACGGGAAGAACGCGCCTCACGCACCTTTTCATATCAATTTTCCACAATTCCAGCCATCCGCAATTCTCTTCCGACCAATCTTCGTTCAAGTACGCCAGAAGATTCAGCCGACGGTCGAACTTGAACCAAGGATGCTTGTTATAATCGGCATGTACAGCGAGCGTTCCGCCGGCTCACGTGGCATGAAGTCCACCGCCGAACATATAGGGGTCAGGTATCAACCCCCACATTCCGGTTACCTTCTCTAGAAGCTTTAGAAAACGGCCTTCACCGAGTTCAGACAAATATCGTCTTGTATTCGGCCCAAAAGACGTCTGCCATGTTGTCCCCAATTTCTGCTTACGTATATGCAATCGTTATGTTCCTCGGTGTGGGCGTCGCTCCCGGTTGGCCACTCTTGGAGGACAGCATGAAGTGCTTTGGGATTGAACAATCCATCAATGACCAAATGCGGATAGGGGGACGCCGTTCGAAACCCTGTATGGGCATTAAGCCTTTCCAGCCCTTCGCCGGAGAATAGAGCAGGCGTCCCGACCGATCTCTGCCGAGGGGAAATTCGTCGTAAAAGTCTTCCAAACATGGATAGACCCCCAGCGCTTTATGGGCGGATTGGCGACAGCAATCCCCCATGCGACGCTAATAGCATGGCGCACCCTCTAGATCGTAAGCTAAATGATGTTCCAAGCAGAGCCGCCCGCGGCAGAGCCCCAAGCATCACTTACGCTCGG
This sequence comes from uncultured Alphaproteobacteria bacterium, assembly GCA_963819345.1. GTDB lineage: Bacteria > Pseudomonadota > Alphaproteobacteria > Acetobacterales > Acetobacteraceae > Rhodopila. Next base: position 271,465 of record CAWFVX010000002.1, on the reverse strand, counting down.
GCCAGAACGAACTGCCGGCGGCTGGTGCGGCTAACCAGGAACAGGATCACGGCAAGATTAGCCAGATTGAACGCGACGCCCGAGGCGAAAGCCAGCCGATAGGACAGGAACATGTCGAACAGCTTGCCGGCGAACCAGCTCCCGAAGGCCATCCCGGACATCGCGGTCATCAGCACCGTGGGGATGCGCCACGAGGCTTCGCGGGACGGATACAGGTCGCGGATGGCTACCGAGTAGGCCGGGATAATCCCTGAAAAACCCAGGCCGAAGGCGCTCGCGACAGCGAACAGCCCGACCTCGTCGCGCGTCAAAAGGAAGGCCCCCGTCGCCAGCATCTGTAGCGTCGAACCGGCCATCACTGTGCGCAGCCCACCGAACCGGTCGGCGAAGGCACCCCAGAATTGCCGGGAGATGAACGCGCAGGCCAGCATCGCCGACAGCATCGCGGCGCCATGGCTTGGCTTGATCCCAACATCACCGCAGAAAGCGACGAGATGCGACGCCGGAATGGCCATCGGTATGCAGCAGCAGAAGCTGGCAATACAAATTAGCACCATGGCTGCATTGCGATGCAATCCCAATACCCTGTCACCAGACCGCGGACCCGCTTGACCAAGTGTGGGCCTCAGCGTCTCGGGGGGCGGCCGTAGCAGCGTCAGCAACGGGAGGATCGTCAACACCACGGCGCCATAGCCCAGCATAACCGGTTGCCAGCCGAAATGTTTCATCCCGGCCTCGAGCGCCGACGGCCAAAGCATGCCGGCGATATATTGCCCCGAGGAAATCAATGCCAGCGCGGTGCCGCGGCGGCGGTCGAACCAGCGGCTGACATAGACGATCAGCGGGGCATAAAGCGCGCCATTGCCAAGTAAGCCGATCAGCAACCCATGACCAATATACAGCGCCCAAACCGTGCCCATGCTTGAGAGCGCCAGTCCCGCGGCCATCGACAATGTCCCTATGGTGACGGTGCTGCGGATGCCGATCCGGTCCGCCAACCAGCCCATCGGAATTCCGCCGACACCGTTGCCGATCCACACAAGCGCGCTGGCGAGCGCCAGCACGGATCGGTCCGTATGCAGCGCCGCCTGCATTTCGCGCATACCGACGACCGCCAGCAACGGTGATCCAAAGGCTACTGACAGGATCGCCAGCGCTACAAAGGCAGCCTGCCAGGAGCGCGCAGTTTCGATACTGCCGCCGGCATCTCCTTGCATAATTGCGCTCTCCCAGCTTTGCTCCACTGGTCTTTTGCTTGTGCCAGGGCGCGATCTATAACGCATGATCAAGGCACGCTCGGCAAGATCAGCCGGCGCATGGGAGACGGATATGACCGAACCGACCGGGCCTCTAAGAGGCCTCCGCGTATTCGACCTGACCCGGGTCCTCGCGGGGCCGACCTGCGCGCAGATGCTGGCAGACCTCGGCGCCGACGTCGTCAAGATCGAGCGTCCGGGCGCTGGTGACGATACAAGGGGCTTTGCGCCGCCGGTGATCCCGGGCACGCAGGAGAGCGCCTATTTCGTCGGTGTCAACCGCAACAAACAGTCGGTGACGCTGGATATCGGTCAGCCCGAAGGTCAGGACATAGCGCTGAAGCTGATCGCGAGCTGCGACATTCTGGTTGAGAACTTCAAGGTCGGGGCACTCGCCAAGTACGGCTTGGGGTATGAGCAACTGCATGAGCGGTTTCCGCGGCTGATCTATTGCTCGATCACCGGGTTTGGCCAGACCGGGCCATATGCGCTTCGTCCAGGATACGACAGCCTGATCCAGGCTATGGGCGGCGTGATGAGCCTGACCGGCGAGCCGGATGGGCTGCCACAGAAAGTGGGCGTTCCGGTGGCCGACCTGTTTGCCGGGCTGTACGGCTGTATCGGCATTCTGGCGGCACTTCGCCATCGCGACCTGACCGGGCAAGGGCAGCAGATCGACATCAGCATGTTGGACACGCACGTCGCCTGGCTGGCGAACCAGGGCATGAACTATCTTGCGACGGGCGAGAATCCAGTCCGACTAGGCAACCAGCACCCGAACATCGCCCCTTATCAGGTGTTTCCAACGAGAGACGGCCATATCGTGTTGTCGGTAGCCAACGACCCCACCTTCAAGCGCTTCTGTGAGGCTTTCAATTTAACCCACATGCTGGAGGACCCGCGTTTCGTCACGAACGCGGCCCGCGTCGGCAACCGCCAACTTGTGACCGACACATTGACCCCAGTGATGATGCAGCATCCGACGAACTGGTGGATCGAACGGCTGGAGGCCCTGAAGATCGGCTGCGGCCCGATCAACAAGCTGTCCCAGGTCTTCGAGGACCCGCAAGTCGTCGCGCGCGACATGGTGCTAGAAATGGAGCACAGTTCCGGCCAGACGGTGAAGGTGATCGCCAATCCTGTAAAGCTGTCGGAAACGCCGGCCGACTACCGCCTCGCCCCGCCGCTATTAGGAGAGCACACCGACGCGGTGCTATCCGAGCGGCTCGATCTCGACGCGGCGGCGCTGGCGGCCCTGCGCGAGAAGAAGGTCATCTAATGGCGATCCGGTTCCGCCCGAGCAGCTGATACGGTGCGCCTGCTGCCCGAACAGGCCGTGCATCGGCCGTTCAGTGCTGGTCCCTACCGGATGGCGATGGATCTGGTTACCGAGCTGGAATCCGCATGGTTCGAGTTCGACGACCAATACCTCGCCGAGATGGCGGAAAAGCGCCGCTTGGTGGCAACCGTCCCATCCGATGTCTTCGCGGCCATGCCGCAGTCGGACGATGCCCGGCAAGAGGCCCTGACGATGATCGTGGCGGCACTGACGACGCATCATCCGGATTGGTTTAGCGGGGAGGGCACGACCGCGCTGCGCAACCACCTGACTGGGGAGAGCTGGAACATCGGATCCTCCGATCCGTTGCAACTGGCCGGGCTGCTGGTGCAGGAAGATCTGTGCCTGATTCAGAACGGTGAAGCCGGTCCGGTGTTCACCGCCGCCTCTCTGTGCTTTCCCAGCCGGTGGCGGTTGCTCGAGAAGATCGGCAAGCCCCTGGCCGCGGTGCACGGGCCGGTACCAATGTATGCCGAGCGGCTCGCCGGTCCGGTGGACCGGTTCATGCGGAATTTGAGGCCAAATCATATCGTCTCGCGCCTGAACTGGTCTCTGCTGGACGATCCGGCCCTGTTCCAGCCGGGCGGCAAGTGGCGGCTCGAGGCCTGTACGGATATCACTGCTGAAAATTCCGGAAGTCGAATCTTTCTGCGGGTAGAACGGCAGACTGTCCGGCGCTTGCCGTTGACACAGGCAATTCTGTTCGGCGTGCGCGTGCATGTCTATCCGCTCGACCGGGTGATCGATCGGCCGGATCGCTCTGCGGCTCTGGCCAGCGCGGTCCGCGCATTGCCGGTGGAGATCGGGCACTACAAGAGCCTACCGCCGTTTAAGCAGGCGCTGTTGAAGTGGCTGGATGCCGGAGCAAGCCTCAGCCCGCGGCCTTTGCCTCGCGCCGGCGGCGGTGCAGGATGAATTCGGTGTAACCGTTGGGCTGTGTGCGCCCCTCGAAGATCAGGTCGCAGGCCGCCTTGAACGCCACGCCATCGAAACCAGGCGCCATCGGCTTGTAGAGGGGATCGTTTGCATTCTGCCGATCGACCACCAGCGCCATGCGCTTCAACGCCTCGGTGACCTGCTCCCGCGTCACCACACCGTGCAGTAGCCAGTTCGCGATGTGCTGAGACGAGATCCGCAGCGTTGCTCGGTCCTCCATCAGACCGACATCGTGGATATCCGGCACCTTCGAGCACCCGATCCCCTGGTCGATCCAGCGAACCACATATCCCAGGATCCCCTGGCAATTGTTGTCCAGCTCCTGCCGTAAGTCATCGGGCGACCAGTTCTGCCCGTCGGCCAATGGAATGTTCAGCAAATCCGTCAACGCCGCCCGTTTCCGCGACGCAAGCTCAGTTTGCCGCACGGCGACGTCGACCTGATGGTAGTGCAGCGCGTGCAAGGTTGCGGCGGTCGGCGAAGGAACCCATGCGGTATTCGCTCCCGCCATCGGATGGCCGACCTTCTGCGCCAGCATTTCCGCCATGCGGTCAGGCGCTGCCCACATGCCCTTGCCGATCTGAGCCTTTCCGCGCAATCCGCATTCCAGCCCGATATCGACGTTCTGGTCCTCATAGGCCTTGATCCAGGGTGTCCCGCGCATCTCGTTCTTGCGGATCATCGGTCCTGCCTCGATGGAGGTATAAATCTCGTCTCCTGTGCGGTCCAGGAATCCGGTGTTAATGAACACCACCCGCTGCGCAGCCGCGCCGATGCACGCCTTCAGATTGGCCGAGGTCCGCCGTTCTTCATCCATTATGCCCATCTTCAGCGTGTGGGGCGGCAACCCGAGGATAGCTTCCACTCGCGCGAACAGATCGTTGGCCAGCGCGACTTCCTCAGGCCCATGCATCTTCGGCTTAACGATGTAGACCGATCCCGCCCGGCTGTTCTTGATGGGTCCCTTACTGTTCAGATCATGCAGCGCGATCAAGGACGTGACAGCCGCGTCGAGGAACCCCTCAGGCGTTTCAGCACCGGAGGCGTCCAGCACTGCATCGGTGTACATGTGGTGACCGACGTTGCGGATCAGCATCAGGCTTCGACCCGGCAGCCACAATGTGCCGCCCGCGGGTTTAGTGTACTGACGGTCGGAATTGAGCTTGCGTGTCATCATCCGGCCACCTTTCTCGAAGGTGTCCTGCAACGAGCCATTCATCAAACCGAGCCAGTTGCGATACGCGAGAACCTTGTCGTCGGCGTCGACCGCGGTGATCGAATCCTCGCAGTCCTGAAATCGTGGTCAGTGCAGCCTCGATCACCACGTCGGCAACCCCCGCGGCATTGTCTTTGCCGATAGGGTTACCGTGATCGATCACAATTTCGAGATGAAGACCGTTATGCTTCAGCAGGACGATAGACGGCGCCGAAGGCTCCCCACGATAGCCGGCGAACTGATCTGAGTTCTTCAATGAGGTGGCGCCTCCACCCTGCAGTGCGACCGAAAGTGCGCCGTCCTTGACGGAATACCCGACCGCATCCGCATGACTGCCACTGCTCAACGGCACGGCTCCATCGAGGATTTCGCGAGCCTTAGCCACCACTTTGGCGCCCCGCACTTTGTTGTAGCCGCCGCCACGGGTCGCCCCGCCATCCTCCGAGATGGCGTCGGTCCCGTACAGCGCATCATACAGACTGCCCCAACGAGCATTCGCGGCATTCAACGCATAGCGGGCATTGGTAACGGGAACCACAAGCTGTGGCCCTGCGAGAGACGCGATCTCAGGGTCCACCTTGGAGGTGGCGACGGTTACCGACGCCGGTTCCGCAACCAGATAACCGATCCCGCGCAGAAAACCCAGATATCCCTCGGTATCCGCCGGCATGCCCTTGTTCGAGAGGTGCCACGCGTCGATCTGGTGCTGCATGCTGTTGCGCTTTTCGAGCAATGCCTTGCACTTTGGTGCCAGGTCGGCCAGCAACCCGGAGAATCCAATCCAAAACGCATCGACATCAATCGAGGTCCCAGGCAAGCACTCGGTGTTGACAAATTCGTAAAGAGGCTTGGCAATACGAATGCTGGCTTGCTCGACGTAATCCATACGGACTGGCTCCTGAAAACGGGAGAGCTTGGGGGAAAGGCCGGATATAGGACGGAAATGAGCGGCCTTGCCAGTCCCGGCCCCCAACCCACGGCGTCGAGGCCGCGGGGCCGTTACTGTCGTCTCGCGCAGACGAGCGCAATCGTGAGCCTTGATTAGCGCTAAATGGCACCCATGTGCAATTCGCGAATGACGGCTAGGCCTCATTCGCGTGACGTTTCCCCCCAAACTTAAGCGGCGCCTTCGGGCGCCGTTTTTTTGTGTTCGTCATTTCTTGCGCTTAAGGCACGACGTTTGCGATCCGGCGAATGACAGGGTGCCGTCTTTTGCACCGACCGGTTAGGGTCGGACACCAAAGGACTTGAGGCCAAACTCAGTCGTGACCAGCCAATCGACCGGAGATCCAGAGGCGTCGCCGGCCCCTTCCAATATCGCGCTACGAAACAGGGGAAGGAGTTGCACTTCCTCAGCGCGTGGCCTGCAAGCCAAGTTCCGGTGCAGATGACCGCGCGTTCAGCGCGTGCTTCACCCGGTACAACAATTCGGAATGGTCCTCATCCGACACATTGTCGCTCCGCATCATCATCTGAACCAGAGGATCCTGAAGCAAGGTCGTCAGGGTCAGCGTGCTGATTGTCGTCGTGCACATCGCTGTCACCATTCCCGTTGAACACCAATTAGTGTAGCCGCTGCTGGAGACCAGCGTGGAAATGAATTGTGTCTTAACGTTGCTCCGAAGTGGTCGGCTTTCTGTGCCTCTCCCATACTTTCCGCCGAGCCGTGGCAAATTGGCATCATAAGGCCCTTGACGCGCAATTTCCCAACCTCAGCGCCGAGTTTCTCGGCGCCGGGAAGAAGCTATGCAACCACGAGAACCCAATCTGCCCGCCGCACAGTCATCGGGGCGATAGTCGATTCGGATCGTTAAATCGCTTAATCTATAATTTTAAGTAATCGTTTGCGTGCCGGCGCTGAATTACCGTCCTCATACGGGTTCGCCGATGTCAGAAGAGCCGCGGGAGAGCTTATTCTTTCTCCGTGCTGAAATGATGGCATATCAAAGCAATCTGCACTTCGGCTCTGGGCCTTGCGCAAGTAACCATGGCCGGCCCCGCCCTTTATGACAACAAGCCATTTACCGCTTAGCCACTTCAGTGGCTCCCACGGGCGCAGGTCAGTTTGGTCGAGCCGACGCACGCAGAGGAACCCAGCCGGCAATGCTATTCTGCCGCCTTCGCCTTTCGCGCCGGCCACTCGTCCACCGGAATACGAGGTAACTCAAACCGGTCCGTCACCCGCGAATACCAACCGCTGCCATGCAGGCGTCCGATCAGGTCCAGCCTTGGCGTATCAATATGGCACCGATCCACATCTAACACACAATCATCACGAACATAGATTGCAAGCACTTTGCCCAGTACCACCGCCCGATCTATCCCCACGTCGACGATCACCAACCGCTCGCATTCGAACGATACCGGAGCCTCGGCGATCCGCGGCGGCTTCACATACAGGGAGGGCAAGGTGGTCAGGCCCGCCTCCTTCAACTCATTGACCTGCTTGGGAAAATCGATCGCCGTGATGTTCATCTGCTCCCGCAACGCGTAGCTGACGAGGTTGATCACGTACTGCCCGGTGCGCCGAATATTGCCGCCGGTGTCCTTCACGTCGCCCGGCCCGCGGCCGCCGATCCCGAACGCCAGTACCGGCGGATTGCCCGACATCGCATTGAAGAACGAGAATGGAGCCGCATTCACGGTCCCATCGGTATCCTGTGTCGTCACCCAGGCAATTGGCCGAGGCCCAACGGTCGATGTCAGCAGCTTGTAGATGTTCTCGCTCTTGGTATCGACGAAATCGAACAGCATGGCTGACCTCATGTGGTTGCTAGGCCGCCTCGTTACGCGGCGCCCCGTCGACTGTCGATAGCAGCGCGACAAGACCCGCTACCGCTGCTACGAGGGCGATCGCCGCTTTCAAGCGCCGAGTTATCCGCTAATCCCACGCCACCGCTTCCCGCTCCACCTCGACCGTCCCGTTCTCTTGCAGCCGCACCAAGTTAACCGTCTTCGCCAGATCAGGGGATCCCGAATAGTACGCCGGTACTGTCGTCCCGGTCCCCACCGCGACCGCTCGGTTCCAGTGCCCCAGCGCCAGGTAATTCGCCTGCGTTGCCTGTATCTCGGCGTTACTGATGAGCCATGACGGACGTAGCGGCACGGCTCCGTCATCCTCGTAATGACCATGCGCCAATGCGACACGCCACCGAGCCGTTCGGGGTCGAGGCTCGCGCAGCGGCACCATGTTGCCGTAATCGATATGCGCATGCCCCCAAACCTCCAGATCGTGCTCGGGAAAATGCACCATCACCTCATGTGTCAGGCCAATGATATGGACATTCGGCAACGTATCGAGACCACCGCGCCGCCAGACCGAATCGGGCGTCAATCGATCATGATTCCCCGGCAATACGATCACCGGGCGTCCTGCGCTGTGCAGAAACGACACGCACCGCGAGACTATGGCCGCTGACTGTCGATTATTGTCGAAAGTATCACCAACCAACAGCACGTAGTCCGCGCTGTGCGCTTTCGCCGCATCCAGGACCATCCGCAACCCGGCTGTGCCATCCTCGCCATACGGACCCTGGTGCGGATCGTCATCGACATGAAGGTCGGAACTGTGCACGAGCACGATGTCATTAGCCAAGGTCGCCAATCCGATCATTTGCCGTGGCACATCAGACCGAGCCGTACCCCGCCCGTCAACCTCCGTTGGCCCAAATCGCCGCCTTGGGCTACGATCCCGCGCAACCGCAATCGCGAGGAAACCAGACACCATGATCGATCTGCACTATTGGCCCACACCGAATGGCAAGAAGGTGACGATCCTCTTGGAAGAGGCCGCCATCCCCTACAATATTGTCCCGGTGCACATCGGACGGGGAGACCAGTTCACCCCTGCGTTCCTGAAGATGAATCCCAATCACCGCATGCCGGTGATGGTGGACACCGCACCAACGGGCGGCGGCGAACCGATCGTCATTTTCGAATCCGGCGCCATCATGCTGTATCTCGCGGAGAAGGTCGGCCGCTTCTATCCGCAGGACCTCCGCGGCAAATACGCCGTGACGGAATGGCTGATCTGGCAGATGGCCAACCAAGGCCCCAAGCTCGGCGAGTGCGGCCATTTTCGCCGCCTCGGAGACAAGCAGGGTGACCAATCCTACGCCGTGCGCCGGTTCACCGACGAGGCCAACCGCCTGTATGGCGTTTTGAACAACCGCCTATACGAAAGTAGATACCTTGCCGGCAACGAATACACCATCGCCGACATGATCAGCTACCCGTGGACGGTAAACTGGCAAGGTCAAGGCCAGGACATTGAGGAATTCAAATACGTCAAGCGGTGGCAGGAGCAACTCGCCGCACGGCCAGCCGTGCAACGCGGCATGGCGGTCGGCGCCGATCTCTCGGAGGACGTCACCAAACTGCCGCCCGAGGAACAGGAACGCCGTGCCAAAATCATGTACAATCAGCGCGCCCGCCCTGTGCCTGCATCATAACGACCGGCCTTCTGTGCCAACATAGCCGGGTCCGGCCCCGGCGATGTCAAAAGGAGCCAAAAAATGGCCGAACTGGAATGTTTCTTCGACTGCTCCAGCCCCTGGACCTATTTCGCCTTTAAATCACTGTTGCGGATGCAGGACGAAATCGGCGTGACCATCCAGTGGCGCCCGTTCCTCGTTGGCGGTGTCTTCAACGCCGTCAATCCAAGTGTTTATAATTCCCGCGACGCGCCCGTACCGGCCAAAGCCGCTTACGGTAAAAAGGATCAGCAGGACTGGGCGCGCTATCTCGGGCTGCCGGTGCTGTACCGTCCCACCGTCTTCCCCGTAAACAGTGTCAAAGCCATGCGCGCCTGCATCGTGCTGGAGCCCGAGGGCAAGCTCGTCCCCTTCGCTCGCGCTGCATTCAAGGCCTACTGGACCGACGACAAGGATATATCGCAAGTCCCCGTCCTGACCGAGATCTTCCTTGCACTTGGCATCGACGTCAGCAACCTACTTGCCGCCATCGATCGGCAGCCGGTCAAGGACGCCCTGCGCGCCAACACCCAGGAAGCCATCGACCGCGGCAGTTTCGGATCTCCAACTATCTTCGTTGGCGGCGACGACATGTACCTTGGCAATGATCGAATGCCGCTGATCAAGGACGCCGTGCTTCGCCGTCGTGGTTGATTGCGTGCGTTTCCGCACAGCACCCACGGAAATAGGTCGCTTCGTTCGTTCACGTCGAGGGGGCCAGATGCTGATGCTAAACTGCCTCCGCCGACAGCCGGCGTGGAATGCAACAGGCGCATCCGCCGGAGTGCGCCCGAGCCGGCGCTGCCACCGCCTCCTGTGCGCCGCCGCCGAGCGACGGCGCTGTCAGTAGCCTCGGTGCCTTCTGGCCACAATCCGGGCACGGCTGCGGCTGGTCATACTCCGCCATCGGCCGGACCTCCGCGAATGGCCCGCAATCCTCGCATTCGTAGTCATAGGTGGGCATCCAAATCCTCCGTCATCCGTTGCCCTCCATAATGCCATTTCTCTGCCCTGCCGGCCAGTGACTGGGTTCGCGCAGGGCAGCGCAGACGCCGCGCTGCCCGACGGCCAATTCATGATCCAAGAAGCGTGCTGCTCCGCCGCGGACCGACACCTGTGCGGCGGAGCGGGACGCCGCTATATGACAGAGAGAATACCAGTCGAGGAAGTCCGCCATGATCCGTCAGCCGCTCCCTAAGCCCGACGTGATGGCCCGCCGCGACAGCATTGTCGCCGGCCTTCGCGCCCTGCTGCCCGAAAGCGGTCTCATCGCCGAGCCCCTCCGCCTCAAACCCTATGAGACCGATGGGCTGTCCGCCTACCGCCAGGTGCCCCTCGCCGTTGCGCTGCCGGAAACCACCGAACAGGTCGCCGCCATCCTGCGCTACTGCCACCGTAACGGCGTCCGAGTCATTCCCCGTGGCGCCGGCACATCACTCTCCGGCGGCGCGCTGCCAATGGAGGACGCGGTCGTCGTCGGCATGATGCGGATGAACCAGATCCTCGACATCAACTACCCAGACCGCTGCGCCGTCGTGCAGGCCGGCGTCACCAATATTGGCATCACCAACGCGGTCTCCGCCGACGGCTTCTTCTACGCTCCCGACCCATCAAGCCAGCTTGCCTGCATGATCGGCGGCAACGTCAACATGAACTCCGGCGGCGCCCATTGCCTGAAGTACGGGGTCACCGCCAACAACCTGCTTGGCTTGAAGATCGTCACCATCGACGGCGAAATCCTCGACATCGGCGGCGCGCACCTCGACGCCGCCGGCTACGACTGGCTCGGGCTGCTTACCGGCAGCGAGGGCATGCTCGCTGTCGTCACCGAAGTTATCGTCCGCATCCTGCGCAGCCCCGAAGGCGCCCGCGCCATGCTCGCCGCGTTCAATTCCAACGAAATCGCCGGCGCCGCGGTCGACGCGATCATCTCCTCCGGCATTATTCCTGTGGCGCTGGAGTTCATGGACCGGCCAGCAATCCATGCCTGCGAAGCCTTCGCCCACGCCGGCTATCCGCTTGATGCCGAAGCAATGCTCATTATCGAGGTCGAAGGCAGCCCCGAGGAACAGGACCGGCTGCTAGGCCAACTCGCCGCGATCTGCGAGAACTTCGAGCCGATCAGCCTGCGGGTCTCGCAATCCGCGGACGAATCGCTGGCCATTTGGAAAGGCCGCAAGGGAGCGTTCGGCGCCGTCGGCCGGATCAGCCCCGACTACCTGTGTATGGACGGCACGATCCCGACCAGCCAGTTGCCCCTCGTGCTGCGCCGCATCCAGGAGATGTCAGAGAGTTGCGGGCTGAAGGTCGCCAACATCTTCCATGCCGGCGACGGCAACCTGCATCCGCTGATTATGTTCGACGCCAACGACCCGGCAAGTTTCCATAAAGCGGAAATCTTCGGCGCCGACATCCTGAAACTGTGCGTTGAGGTCGGCGGCTGCCTGACCGGTGAGCATGGGGTCGGTGTCGAAAAGCGCGACCTGATGCCGGTGCAGTTTCACCCTCATGAATTGCAGCAGCAGCGCGACCTCAAGTCCGCGTTCGATCCCGACTGGCTGCTGAACCCCAGCAAAGTGTTTCCGTTACTCGAGGCCGTCGCGCTGCCGCAAGCCGCATGATCACCGCTAGGTCATGACGACCGAGGATCAGATCGTCGCTGCCGTAGCCGAGGCCGCCCGTACTCGCGAACCGTTGCTGGTCCAAGGCAACGGCACGAAAGCGGGTATGCTGCGGCCGGTGCAGGCCGCGCGGACTTTGTCGGCCGCCGGACTGTCGGGGATCAATCTCTATGCCCCAAAGGAATTGATCATCTCCGCTTGGTCCGGCACGCCCCTGCCGGAGATCGAGGCCACTCTGACCGCGGCCGGGCAACATCTGATCGCCGAACCGCCCGATCTGTCCCTTCTGCTAAGGGCGAACGGCAAGCCCCAGACACTGGGCGGCGTGGTCGCCACCAACCTGTCCGGCCCGCGCCGCGTCGCCTGGGGTGCCATGCGTGACCACGTGATGGGCGTCCGAGCCGTGACCGGACGCGCGGAAGTCATTCGATCCGGCGGACGGGTGCTGAAAAACGTCACCGGCCTCGATTTGTGCAAGCTTCTCACCGGCAGCCACGGGACCCTCGGCGTGATCACTGAGGTGACACTGAAAGTGCTGCCCTCGCCGGAGTCGACCGGCACGCTGGTGCTGCCTGATCTCGACGCCACCGCCGGGGTTGCGATCCTGTCCGCCGCCTTAGGCTCTCCATTCGGCGTCTCCGGTGCGACGTGGCTTCCGGCGGACGCCGTCGCCCGCGTGTCTGGCCTCGAAGCGATCCGTGGATCGGCCACACTGATCCGGATCGAGGATTTCTCCCCGTCGGTCACTTACCGCATCGGCCGGCTGAAGGATCAGTTCGCGGTGACCGGCGCGGTAACGCTCGACACCGATGTGTCGCGCGCCGTCTGGAAGGATGTCCGCGATGCCCGCCCGTTGATCGCCGGCGAGACGGACGCGGTGTGGCGCGTCTCCGTCCGGCCGTCTTGCGGCCCTTCGGTGCTGACGGCCCTTCGGCCGGCTGGGGTTACCGGATATCTTGACTGGGGGGGCGGATTGGTCTGGCTCGCCGGTCCACCCGATGCTGCCACCCATGCGGCGGTGGAGGCTGCCGCTAACGCCGCCGGCGGCAATTGGACCCTGCTGCGAGCACCCGACACATTGCGCGGCGCGGTGCGCGTTGTGCCCGACGAGGCCGCCCCGATGGCGCGGATCACCAGACAGGTGAAGGTGGCGATGGACCCGGCCGGCATCCTTAACCCCGGCCGGATCTACCCGGGGCTATGACGATACCCGTCTTCGCCGCCTGGTCTGGTATCTTCGGCCACTCACCGTTGAACCGTGATCACCTCGTTACCAGTGTTCAGCCCTCGTGCTTTTCAGCTAGTTTTTGATGATCGTGGTCGCAACCCTCTCTTACCGGACCGGTCGCAAGGCCAGCCTCCTCGCGGTTTGTGCCGTCCAACGAAACGTCTGAGTAAGCATGCAAACCAACTTCACCGCCGAACAGCTTCGCGACCCTGACACCGCGTCCTCCAATGGCGTGCTCCGCACTTGCGTCCATTGCGGCATGTGCACCGCGACCTGCCCCACCTTCCTGCTGCTCGGCGACGAGTTGGATAGCCCTCGCGGCCGCATTTACCTGATCAAGGACATGCTGGAGGCTGGCCGCCCCGCCACCGAAGAGGTCGTGCGCCATGTCGACCGCTGCCTGTCCTGCCTGTCCTGCATGACCACCTGCCCGTCGGGCGTGAACTACATGCACCTGGTCGATCACGCTCGCACCTACATTGAGCAGACCTATCGCCGCCCTCTGCCGGAGCGTCTGCTACGCCGCGCGCTGGGTTTGCTGCTGCCACGTCCCGGTCTGTTCCGCCTCGCCCTCTCCGGTGCCCGGCTCGCCCGGCCGTTGGCACGCCTTATCCCCGGCCACTCGATGCTGGCCCAACGCACGCGCGCGATGCTGTCCCTGGCGCCCGCTTCAGTGCCATCCCGCAGCCCCACCGAACGACCCCGCGTCTATCCGGCCGAGGGCTCGCGCAAGGCGCGAGTCGCTTTGCTGACCGGTTGCGCCCAGCAAGTGCTGATGCCGCGCATTAATGAAGCCACGATACGGTTGCTAACCCGGCTCGGCGTCGAAGTAGTCGTTGCCGAAGGGACCGGATGCTGCGGCGCGCTTAATCACCACATCGGCCAGCATGCCCGCGCCATGGCCCTGGCCCGAGCAAATATCGAGGCTTGGACCGGCGAACCGGATCTTGATGCGGTTATCATCAACGCCTCCGGGTGCGGCACCACGGTGAAGAACTACGGCTTCATGTTCCGCACGCAGCCCGAACCATGGCGAGAACGCGCCGAGACAATTGCCGGGCTGGGGGTGGATATTACCGAGTTCTTGTCACGCTTCGGCTACATCCCAACTCGGGCGGCGTCGGGTCTGACCGTCGCCTATCACTCCGCGTGCAGCCTGCAGCACGGCCAGCAGGTTACCGCCGAACCCAAGACCCTGCTAACGCGAGCCGGCTTTCGTGTCGTCGAACCCAGGGAACCGCATATCTGCTGCGGCTCTGCCGGAACATACAATTTATTGCAGCCCGAAATCGCCGGCCGCCTCCGCGCGCGCAAACTGGGCAACCTGAAAGCCGTCAGGCCGGACCTGATCGCTGCTGGCAACATCGGTTGCATCACGCAGCTGTCGGGCGATACCGTGCCGGTCCTGCACACCGTCGAACTCCTGGACTGGATGGCCGGTGGTCCCCGCCCACCCGGGGTCCCCGGCTGACATGGCCCGATGCCACCCTTTGCTGGTGCTGAGCTTCCTTGGTATGTGTGCCGCCGCACAGGCACAGACCCCGGCGGACAAGCGCGCCTCCATCGACCATTTGCTCGATGCTCTGAAAGCCGCTCCGGATGAGCGGACGGCCGCCGCTTTGGAGGGGCAACTTGAACAAACCTGGGTGCGTGCCGGCACCCCCGCCGTCACTTTGCTTATGAGCCGCGGGATTCGGTCGCTCGAGGCGGGCCAGACTGACGAGGCTGTTGAACTCATTCTCCGATGCCATCACCTTGCAGCCGGACGCGGGAGAGGCATGGCATCAGCGTGCCCTCGCTCGCTACCACGCCGGCGACGTCAACGGGGCGATCCACGACCTTGAGGAAACCGTGCGCCTGGAACCGAGGGATTTCTCGGCGTTCCGCACTCTGGCTGATATCGCCGCAGCGCGAGAGGACTGGAAAGGCGCTTATGCCGCTTGGCAAAAGGTCATGGAACTTGATCCCAAAACGCCAGCTGGGGAGGAGCGTCTTCGGCTGCTAAAGCGCAAGGCTCTTGGCGAAGAGACCTGAGGCAACTGCAATGTCGAGCTTCACGGTAAGAACATTCCGCGGCTTCAGAAGCCAACTACCGCACCCTGAACCCTGACAGGCATGTCTTGGACCCTTCCTGAGGATAAGTGGATGGATCGACGGAGAAGCCGCTTGTTGCGAATCTAATTCGGCGAAACATGGCTAATAAATTGCTTAATAGCAGATACATATCACTCAAATGTGAGTGATATGTATCTTTCTTTCGTTGAACTCTGCTATCCGGTCATGGCATTTCGGATGATATGACGAAACGACCTTATGTGCCTGCACCGGTGAACATGGATGCCATCGATCAAGCGATCGCACAGAGCATCGCCACTATTGAGCGCAGTTATGCGCTACTTTCTCGCTTGAACGCTGACCATGATAATCGTTATTTGAGCGGACGCTTGCTGTCCCAACAAGCTTGTCCCGATCGAACTGGCGCGTCTTTCCGAATCTCACCTGTCAGGCCTGGGTATTGAGCGCACCCACAAAGTCTTCCGAGTGACATCTGCATTCGCCGCAATCCGCCACGACCACGCGCCTTTCCTGCAGACAATCCCCCAGCGGCCGTCAAGCCGCCAGACTTGACGTGCTGCCGAGACCGGCTCGTACTAACATTGAGATCCGCGCGACGCACGAGATCGACAATCTGCTCGTCGCCTCCACTCGCGGCGTAACACTGCTGCCTGCCTACGCCCGCAAGTTCCTGCTTTCGGACGTCCTCTAGACACCGACGATCGATCTGGTGATCGGCTACCAGAGGGCGAACAAAGCTGTTTGTCCCGGATCGACGACCTGATTGCCCGCGTTGCGCACGAGACCCGGGCCACTTCTGTCGCGTGGACCGGGGCGTCTGCGGGCGGCGTTCTTGCCGGCTAATGGACCGAATTTACAGCGGGATTGTGCCTTTGATTTTCTGGCGCGATCTCGACCCCACGGCGAACCGGCCATCGCCTCATCGGAAATACCAAATGCAGGCTGACCAAAGGGTCGCCCGAGGAGACTCACCAGCACAGGCCCTCATATTCAATACCAGGATGGGCCCGGAGGTCAGGAATTCCAGCCAGGTCGATCACCACGTGCCCCGCCAAACAGGCCAGCAGGGCCGGCCGGTCCTCTGGCGCCACATGCCCGATGATCGCCACCTTCCTTCTTGACAACGCCGCCTCGGGACTGCTCACCATCAGCGCTTCCAAATGCGGAATTTCCCGGTCGATATATGCCCGGTTCGACCCCATCAGGGTGGCGACCCGGACGAAACGATCGTAAATGCGCAGGTCGTAGCCCTTGCCGAGCAGTTTCTCGGCCAACATCACAAATGGCGATTCGCGCAGATCGTCTGTGCCCTGTTTGAACGCTAGTCCAAACAGCGCAACCGGTTGACGGCCGTGACGCGCCACCGCCTCGAATGTGCGATCGATGATCGCAGTGTTGGCTGTCATCAGGTGCTTCAGCATGGGCGCGGCCAAGTTCCTCTGGTCGGCCAACGCGACGAAGCTACGGACGTCCTTCGGCAAACATGAGCCGCCGAACGCAAAACCCGGTCGCAGATAGGCCGGCGAGATGTTCAGCACTCGATCCTCGCAAAACAGCCGCAATGCCTCCCGCGCATCCACTCCATGAGCGGCCAGAATCGCCCCGGCTTCATTTGCGAACGTCAATTTGACCGCATGAAACACGTTGGAGATGTGCTTGACGCTCTCAGCGACGCGTAATGGCGCGACATGTACCGGAACCCCAATGCCGGCGTAGATCTCGCGCAGCAATATTGCCTGATCCCCAGCTGGTGCGCCGATCAGCGTAAACGGGGGTGAGCGGAAGTCGCGCACGGACGAGCCCTCACGCAGAAACTCCGGATTGCTATAATAGGAGACTCCATCGCCCAATCGCCGTCCGCTGGCTTGTTCCAGCAGTGGGATCAGCCGATCCTCTCCGGTCCCTGGCGGCACAGTCGAGCGCATCACAACGGCGTGTGATCCTGCTTTCGTCCGAATCGACGCGCCAATCGCCTTGATCACCCCATCAACGGCGTCTAGGGCCACGCTGCCATCCGGGGCACTCGGTGTCCCGACTGAGATGAACGAGACCTCGGTGCCGTGCACCGCTGCCGCGACATCATTCGTAGCGGTCAGCCGGCCTTGTTGGACGGCACCGGCGATCAGCGTGTCGATCGCTTCCTCTACGATCGGGGACCGCCCGGATGCGAGGAGAGCGATCTTTTCGGGCGAGACGTCCACGCCAATCACTTCATGACCCAACTCTGCCAGGCAGCCGCAGGACACCACTCCGACATAGCCGATCCCGAAGACAGAAATACGCATACGCAAGCGACCTTTGTCGTTTGACCAAAGGCGTTAGCACGGACGGCGCCTGGCTTTAAGATGCCTTACCGTCAACATAAATAATGCTATATAGTAATAAAAATGGCGGTTAGCACCTGATTATATCGGTTCCTTCAGCGGAGGCCGTGATAATGTCAAGCTTGTTGGCGAATGTCACAGTGGAGCGATGATCGCCGCGCGATCTGCGCGATAGCCCATTCGCGAATAAACTATTGATCAATTTTTATTTTATGATCCAGAAAGTGTCATGTCATCACTCAGGACCGTGCCGGCTCGGCTCCAGCCGACGTTGCGCGTATCCAAGTGCCAGGCCAAGCCAGCCGGCGGCGCGAACACAGTGGCCATCGCTGTGATCCTATTGTGCAAATCTAGCGTATGGATTCACCGCTTTTGACCAAAATTAGCGGGCCACTTGATTATCGGTCGAGTGGTGACAGAGCTCCGCTATACTGTCTTCTGGCTGAGGAAGCGGTTCGCCGTCTCGCTGCGGCAATCAGGAAACGCCTGTGAGCGTAACGCGGTCGCTGACCCCCAACGGAACCCACGCCCACCCCAACACCGCAACGGTGGCTATGATCATGATTTTTTCATCGAGGTTCTGCATTTTAGCCGCAGACGACATGGTCGCCTCAACCGTGATGTGGAAGCATCCGAGGGAGAAAATAGTGTGGATTTCAGCGATATTATCCGCCAAACGAGGAGACGGCATCATCAGCCATCGCGGCGTATCGGTCCGCCAACCGGTTGAGCGCGTCTCGCACTTCGGCAGACGCCTCGACGCTGGCCATTGCTCGAAGATCCGGCACGATCTCTACGAGTTCAGCTTCCGTGACATATGACATCGAGCTCTCCTGTAAACTCATAACGCTCTTCTAAATCCCCGGGGCCAGGTTTGCTGTGAACTGGATCACTCTTCGCCCGGTTCGAAGCGTAGTGCATCCTGCCGATGTCAATCGATCGCGCTGCTTTTCTCGGCCCCCGGCTCATGAGATCGGTCGTCGACCTCGCGCAAATACAGTGTTCATTGCATCTGCTCGGGGCGTGATCCGTATTTGCAGTTCCGAACAGGCGGGATCGATCATGCTCCAGCCTCCAGTTTCCAGCGCACAAGGGTCGATCCTGAGGCCGGAGTACTTGCCGGTCCGAGGCGCGACGAGGGCCCCAGCGAACAGCGCGATTACCAACGCTAACGTAGCGATGAGAAAACACATAGCTTTTTTCACCACAGTGCACCCCGCCCTCAGCCCCATCCGGGTCCCGGTTGAACCCCAACGAAATCCGACGGCAGGGCTGAATTGTCGTGGACCCCGGCGCTGCCCTTGTTCTCTTCTGGTTGGACAGAGAATGCGGCAGGCGTGGACAGCGGCGCCAATGTGTCGATGGCCGCTTGGAGTGCAACGATTGGCGGCGGCGTCGAGAAGGTCGTGCTGAGTGCGATGCGAACGGCACTGACGAACACGAACCTGCTCAGGTTTCCTCCCGCGGGAGGGCTTGAGATAAGGTGCATGGCAAACTCCCTTGCTTGTGGCCGCCCAGTTGATCGTCGGGGGCAGCGGCTGGCGGACGGGATTATGCGCAGGTTGGGTAACGTGAGCGATTACTTGCCACGTAAGGTGCAGCTTCAGAGTTCAGCAATGCTGTCATTAAGAATGCGCGAGGCTGACTACTGGACGGGGTGGGTGCTTAGGCGGCGCGGGTCGGCCGTACGTCAGGGACGTGCCGTCCCGACCGGCCTGCTTAGGATCACTTTTACGACGATTTCGACCGCGCCACTTCGCGCGGTTCTCCCGTTATGCCCCCAGCAGATCGTCGATGGTCATAGGGCATTCCGTTGGAAACATTGGCGGCTCCTTTCCATCGATCGACTTGGGCAGAGATCGGATCGCCTTAAAATAGAACTCGTTGATATCGATCCGCCTTCGCATGTTCGGTGTGATGATCTCGGCAGCCTCGCTCTGAAAGCCCAAAGCTTGAGCTTTCCAGCGCGGGACTTCAGGCGACTGAGGCCATGCCCAAGCCTTTAGAACAGCGGCCAGTTCTTGCACGAGCAAGGATTTCAGCTCTAGCAATCGCCGGCGTCCCGCGGATCCTACCTCTTCAATGACGTTTTCCCAGTCGATTTCGCCAAAGACCTCCTCGCCCGCCGTGAGGCGCCGCAGCAGCGATGACTGCAATTCGGACCACGTCAGAATGTCGCCATTATAGCCGCTGGGTCGGGATCCCTGCCGCTGCGCTGCCCAAGCTTGGAGGTCTGCCTGGCGCTCCCCCGCGTCCGATTTTCGACGCTCGGCAGCCTGCCAGGCGTCGCCATATCTTTTGAACCCAACTCGGCAATATTCATTGCCCAATGGGTCTTTTCCGATGAGCATCCACTGCCTGTTAGGGTCAGCCGCAGATTGAACGATTTCATAGAACAGCTGATGACCGGGGTTTGGTGTCTTGGTCGCATCGTCGTTCGGCATCGGTTGTCTGCTTACACCCGCCATAACGGTTCACCCGAAACTAGCCTTTCAGGATGCAGCAGATCCAAACATTTATTGTTTGCTGGCCGCCAGAAATGTCGCGAGACTGACTTGGCCTAATCTGCGCGTGCCCCTCTGGCCCGCCTCCGACCGGCGACTGACGCAATGTCCTTGGCCAGTGGTTGGTGCGAATGCCGAGCATCAGTGCCCAAAGCAGGTTAGTCGTCTAAGAAACTCCGAAGCTTCCGGCTCCTGCTCGGGTGCTTCAATTTCCGCAGCGCCTTCGCCTCGATCTGCCGGATTTGTTCGCGGGTAACGTTGAACTGCTGCCCAACCTCCTCAAGCGTATGATCCGTGTTCATCCCAATCCCGAATTGCATGCGCAGGACGCGCTCTTCACGCGGCGTGAGCGACGACAGCACACGCGTTGTCGCCTCCCGCAAATTTGCCTGGATCGCAGCGTCCAGTGGGATCACCGCCGCCTTGTCCTCGATGAAGTCGCCCAAATGCGAGTTTTCTTCGTCGCCGATCGGCGTCTCCAGACTGATCGGCTCCTTCGCGATCTTCAGCACCTTGCGGACCTTCTCCAGCGGCATCCCCAGCTTGTCGGCCAGTTCTTCCGGTGCCGGTTCGCGCCCGATCTCGTGCAGCATCTGCCGTGACGTCCGCACCAGCTTGTTGATCGTTTCGATCATATGGACGGGGATACGGATGGTACGAGCCTGATCTGCGATGGAGCGGGTGATCGCCTGCCGAATCCACCACGTTGCATACGTGCTGAACTTGTACCCGCGCCGGTACTCGAATTTGTCGACGGCCTTCATCAGGCCGATATTGCCTTCCTGAATCAGATCCAGAAATTGCAGTCCACGATTGGTGTATTTCTTCGCGATGGAAATTACCAGGCGCAGGTTCGCCTCGATCATCTCCTTCTTGGCCCGCGCGCTATCCCGTTCGCCGCGGGAAACGGTCATGTAAACCCGCCGGAACTCAGCGATCGGTAGGCTGGCATCGGTCGCAACCGCAGAGATCTGGCCGCGGATCTTGTTAATGTCGTCGGGGTGCTTGATGACGAACACCTTCCAGCCTTTACCGGGAAGGCGCCCCACGCGATCCAGCCAGTTCGGATCTAGTTCCGCCCCGCGGTAGTGCTTCAGAAAATCCTCGCGATTGACCTTACAGCTTTCCGCCATACGCATGAGTTGGCCTTCCAGCGTCGTCAGACGCTGATTGAGCAGTTTCAGTTGGCTGACCAATTCCTCGATCCGGTTGTTGTGCAACTGCACCTGGCCCACCTTCTCGACCAGTTCCTCGCGGATCTTCTCGTAGCCCTTTTCAGACCGGGTGCTCATTTCCTCGCCACTGGTGATGGTCTCTAGCCGGCGGTGCTGCATTTTGTGCAGCTTCTTGTTCAGGTTTTCGATTTCCTCGAAGTTTGCGAGAACCTCCGGCTTCAGCTTCTCCTCGAGCGCCGACAGCGACATGCTGGGGCCGCCATCCTCATCGTCGGCGTCCATATCGTCGTTGGCCGCAAAACCCTCGGGTGGAACTTCGTGAGACCCACTCACGTCGACGGCCGGCGCTCCGGCCCCTTCGGTCGCCTCCAGATCAACGATGTCGCGCAACAGCATCCGCCCGGCCTTGAGCTGTTCGTGCCAGGTAATGATCGCCGCGAAGGTCAGCGGGCTCTCGCACAGCCCGTTGATCATCATGTCGCGGCCGGCTTCGATCCGCTTGGCGATGGCGATTTCGCCCTCACGCGACAGCAGTTCGACACTGCCCATCTCACGCAGATACATCCGCACTGGATCGTCGGTACGGCCCAGGCTTGCCTCGTCGACGTTGCCGGTCTGCTCCTCGGCTTCCTCTTCCTCGGGCTTTTCCACCTTGGCGATGGGAAGATCGCCTTCCTCATTCTCCTCGCTCTCGACGACCTGGATGCCCATTTCCGAGAAATTGGCCATCACGTCTTCGATCTGTTCGGAGCTGTTCTGGTCCGGCGGCAGAATTGCGTTCAACTCATCGAAGGTGATGTAGCCGCGTTCCTTGCCTTTCGCGATCAGCCGCTTGACGCCGGCGGCGGTCACATCCAACAGGGTTGTTTCGGCATCCTGCTCCGCCGTGGCGGTGTCGCCGGCGACCATGGGCTTCGTGGCCATCGCTTAGGAAACTCCTTCATCCGACGGGCCGTGACGCGCACGCCGCAGCCTTATACCTATTAAGTATCGACGAACCCGACCCCGTCGGGTTCACCGCTGCGAACCTTGTTGAACGCCTCGCTCAGTGCCGCGAGGCGACGTTGCGTGTCCGGTGTCAAGTTCCGGGTGGCATCGGCTTCAGCCAAAGCGACTTCCTCGCGCAGATGTTCCACGTTGAGAAAGCCAAAGATATGCCACCACCCCGCTTCAGCCTCCGCCGGCATCGCCTCCGCCGATGCACACGCCGGCAGAGGCATCGGCACCGGGGCGAGGATACACTCAACGTCACGCTCAAATCCCGATCTCGTGAGGTGGTTCATCAGGCCAGTCGAGTCAAGGGTTTCAACGCTTTCCGCCCAAATTTCAATGGCCTCTCGAAGGCGCGCCAGGGCGGGATCGATCGGCAGCGCATTGTAGGCGTGGCCCACGTCATGCAGCAAAAATGGGTGCCGCAGCAGGATCGCGGTCAAAATCCGTGCACGCTCCACAGTCGTGTTGTCCGGACGAAGCAACGGCCGGATCACTCGCAAACCGCCGTCCCGTTTATGCCATTTGCCGTCGCGTCCCCGCGTCGGGCGGGAGCGGCTAGCAAAGAACCGGTCTATCACTACGCGGCGGTATTCAGCCCCCAACGATTTGTCGCCGATCCTTCCGGACGCCTCGATCAGCCGGGTGCGGAAGGCGGCGCGTTTTTCGGGGGTGCCGTCCCCGATTTCCCCGCGCACCATGTCATAAAGCGCGTCCGAAGGTGACTGCGCCGCATCGAGTACCGCCTGAAACGAAGACGCGCCACCCCTACGCACCAGACTGTCCGGATCATCACCGCTGGGCAGCGCAGCGAACTTCAGCGACCGCTCCGGCGTCAGCATCGGCAGCGCCAGATCCATCGCTCGAGCGGCCGCCCGGGCACCGGCGGCGTCGCCGTCGAAGCACAGCACCGGGCAGGGGGAGACGCGCCAAAGTTCCTCGAGTTGCTCGTTCGTCAACGCCGTGCCCAGAGGCGCGACGGCGGCGGTGAATCCGGCTTGAGCGGTGGCGATGACGTCCATATATCCTTCAACCACGACCAGCGTGCCGCCGTTGCGCACGCCATCGCGGGCCAAATCGAGGCCGTATAAATTGCGGCGCTTGGAAAACACCGACGTTTCGGGTCCATTCACATATTTCGGCTGGCCTGACCCCAGAAGACGGCCGCCGAAGCTGATGATTTTGCCGCGGCGGTCTCGGATCGGAAACATGACCCGCTGCGTGAACAGTTCAAAGCTGCGACCGGTTTCCTCGTCATGTCGAATCAGCCCCGCCTCGGCGAGCTGTTGGCTATCGATCCCTTGCCGAGCCAAGTCCGCTGTCAGCGCGCCGCGCTCGCCGGCCCAACCCAGACCGAAGCGTGTGACGGTCTGCTCGGTCAGTCCGCGGCCCAGCAGGTAGTCACGCGCCGGCCTGCCTTCAGGCAGTCCCAGACGCCGTTGATAGTGCGCCTGGGCCGCTTCCAGAACTCCAACCACATCTAACCGCCGGCGCTCGGCCTCGGCGGCCTCCGGGGAGGACTTCGGCACCTCCAGCCCTGCTTCCGCCGCCAATTGAGCCACCGCGTCCATAAAGGGCAAGCCCTGGCTTTGCATGACGAAGTTGATCGCATCGCCATGGGCGCCGCAGCCGAAGCAGTGGTAGCCGTCGTCATATACATAGAAGCTTGGCGACTTCTCGCCATGGAACGGGCAGCAGCCTTTCCACTGCTTCCCGGACCGCGCCAGCCGCACCCGCCGGCCAACCAACCCGGCAAGCGGCGTACGGGCTCGGAGTTCCTCAAGGAAGCCGGATGGCAGCGCCATGCTGGAATTATTCCGTGATCAGCCGCCAAGCCGCGCTTTGACGATTGGTCCGGCTTTGGCCATGTCCAGGGCGGCCGCGTGCCTCGCCTTCAGCGCCGCCATGACCTTCCCCATATCCTTGATGCCGGTTGCCCCGGTCTCCGCAACCGCGTCGGCCACTGCCCGCTCCATCGCCGCCGCATCCAATTGCGATGGCAGGAAGCTTTCGATCACCGCGATCTCTGCCGCCTCCTTCGCGGCCAGCTCCGGACGGTTGCCCTTGGTGTAGAGGTCGACCGATTCGCGCCGGGACTTCACCATGCCGCGCAGCATCGAAGCGATCTCCTCGTCCGGTATCTGGTCGACGCCCTTGGGCCGGGATGCGATGTCAGCGTCCTTCAGCTTGGCCAGGATCATACGCAACGACGACGTCCGAGCCGAATTGCCAGCCTTCATCGATGCCTTCATCTGATCGACGAACCGCGTCCTCAGTGTCATCACGGCGCTCCCGGGCAGAATTGCCCCTATACTATAAGCCAATACGGCAAACGTCAGCCGAGCTAGGTGTCGTGATCCGGATGTTGGCGGCTGATAACCTCGCGTGTCGCGCTCTCAGCGGTCGACGTATCCGGAAGTCGGCCAGGCACAAGCAACTCGATCCACGGCAGCCGAGCCTCGACACCGAAATTCTTTACCGGCGGCACTTTGACGGCTTGGTCCAGACTACCGGTGGTAACCTCGATCGCATCTCCGTCAAGATAGCCGAAGGTCAGCGGCGTGCCGCACGTCGCGCAGAAATGCCGTTCGGCAGCCGATGAACTCGTGAAACTGGCCGCCTCGCCGCGGGTCCAGGCAAACCGGGACGTCGGCACTTTGCAGAGTGCCGCGAACGGGCCGCCAACGGCCTTCTGGCACATCCTGCAATGGCAAATCGTCGACTCGGGCATTTCGAACAGAGCATACCGTATGGCGCCACATTGGCACCCGCCTGTCATCATGGGCTCGGTTCTATACATGGGCCTTTCTCCCGGAAAAAAATTCCCAATCGGTCCTTGGGTGGTTGTAGTGGGAATTTTCTTCCCGTACATTGCCCGGTATGCCGATTTCGATTGATCATATCATAGAACGTCTCGGTGGGGCGGATGTCGCTGCTCGGTTGACCGGCGTGGGAACCGAGGCTGTGCGCAAATGGCGCCAAAGCCGAGCGATCCCGTCCCGCCATTGGCCCGCGGTAATGGCGGCCACAGGGCTGACTATGGCTGATCTGCAAACCGTTTTACCCGACCAGACGAGTGCCACGATGCAACACGCGACTGACACCGTTCCGGCGGGCGCTACTGCCGTTCTCGTGCTGGCGGATGGCAGCCTGTTCTGGGGCCGCGGGTTCGGCGCCAATACAAATGCCTCCGATACGACCATCGCTCGTTCTGTTGGAGAAGTCTGCTTCAGCACCGGCATGACCGGCTATCAAGAAACGTTGACGGACCCATCCTTCGCCGGCCAGATCCTCACCTTCACCTTCCCGCACATCGGCAACGTTGGCACCAACGCCCAGGATATCGAGGCGACGACCATCGCCGCCCGCGGCCTGGTCGTAAAGCAGGATATCACCGAACCATCCAACTGGCGCTCCACCCAAACATTAGAGGCCTGGCTTCGCTCTCATGGCATCACGGGGATCGCTGGAGTGGACACCAGGACCCTGACTGTTCGGATCCGAGACGGCGGCGCCCCTACCGGCGTGCTCGCTTTTCCGCAGGCTGGCGGCTTCGATCTGAACGCCTTGCGTGCCCAAGCCGCCGTCTGGCCAGGGCTGGAAGGCATGGATCTCGCCAAAGAGGTCACCTGCCGCCAAACCTATAGCTGGGACGAGACGACCTGGTCTTGGCCCAACGGCTTCGGCAGGCAATCGGAGCCGAAATTTCACGTCGTGGCGGTGGATTACGGCGCGAAGCAAAACATCCTGCGCTGCCTTGCCTCGGCCGGCTGCCGGGTCACGGTGGTGCCGGCGACGGCCACAGCCGATGACATACTACGGCACAAACCCGACGGCGTGTTTCTATCGAACGGCCCTGGCGATCCCGCCGCGACGGGCGTCTATGCGGTGCCGGTGCTGCGGGAGGTGCTCGACAGCGGCGTGCCGATCTTCGGCATTTGCCTCGGCCATCAACTGCTTGCCCTCGCATTGGGCGCCAAGACCTACAAGCTCGAGCGCGGTCATCGCGGCGCGAACCAGCCGGTGAAGGATCTGGCCACCGGGAGGGTGGCGATCACCAGCCAGAACCATGGGTTTGCGGTGGATGCGGATTTGCTTCCAGCGAACGCCAGAGTGACCCATGTGTCGCTGTTCGACGGCTCCAACGAGGGAATCTCAAGCACTGACCGGCCGGCGTTCTCGGTGCAATATCATCCGGAGGCGAGCCCCGGGCCGTCCGACAGCCATCATTTGTTCACGCGGTTCGTGGGGATGATGGAACGGCGGCCGTAAGATGGACACAAATGATGATCTGACGGCGCATTGCCGTTGCGAACGTGCACTGATGGACACCACTACAATCTTACTTACGGTGGCCTTTCGCCACGCCATCAACGAGGCGAACATCGAAACTGCTTATTTGCGTTTCGCAGCTCTCGCGGGTGACGCCGGGGTCGACTATGAGGCGTTCTGCGACGCGATCGCCCGCTGCCTACACCGGGGTCTCATACGCGAGCCGATTTGCCTTCCCGACGGCGCTCTTCAATGCCATTGGCATCTGGAACTGACTTCCCGCCGGGGTCGCAGCCGCACGAAATCGGCTGATCCATTCGCATGACGCTCCGTCAGACATCGCTTCTGACAACCGATAACAGACGGCTGATCTATGCCCAAGCGCACTGACATCCACTCCATCATGATCATAGGCGCGGGACCGATTGTTATCGGCCAGGCATGCGAATTCGACTACTCCGGCGCTCAGGCCTGCAAAGCCCTAAAAGCCGAGGGTTATCGCGTCATCCTGGTAAATTCCAACCCCGCTACCATTATGACCGACCCTGGCCTCGCCGACGCCACCTACATCGAGCCGATCACCCCAGAGATCGTCGAAAAGATCATTGCCCGCGAGCAACCCGACGCCCTGCTGCCGACCATGGGCGGCCAAACCGCGCTCAACACCGCAATGAAACTTTTCGACAGTGGCGCTCTGGCACGATACGGCGTCGAGTTGATCGGCGCCAAGGCCGACGTTATCGACCGCGCCGAGGATCGGTTGAAATTTCGCGACGCGATGGCCGAAATCGGAATCGAATCCCCGCGGTCCGCGATCGCCCACTCGCTTGAGGAAGCTCGAGCCGCCCTTGCGATGACGGGTCTCCCCGCTGTTATTCGGCCCAGCTTTACGTTAGGTGGTACCGGCGGCGGAATTGCATACAACAAAGAAGAGTTCGAACAAATTGTCGCTGGCGGGCTCGAAGCCTCCCCGAGCACTGAAGTGCTGATAGAAGAATTGGTGCTTGGCTGGAAAGAATACGAAATGGAAGTCGTCCGCGACTGCGCGGACAACTGCATTATCGTCTGTTCGATCGAGAACGTCGACCCCATGGGCATCCATACCGGCGACAGCGTCACCGTGGCCCCTGCCCTGACGTTGACCGACAAAGAATACCAGATCATGCGCGATGCCTCGATTGCGTGCCTGCGCAAAATCGGCGTCGATACCGGAGGATCGAACGTGCAGTTCGGTCTTAATCCCGTCGATGGTCGGATGGTCGTCATCGAGATGAACCCCCGCGTCTCCCGCTCCTCCGCATTGGCCTCCAAGGCCACCGGCTTTCCGATCGCCAAGATCGCCGCAAAGCTCGCCGTTGGTTACACACTCGACGAATTGACCAACGACATCACCATGGTCACCCCCGCGAGTTTCGAGCCGACCATCGACTATGTCGTGGTGAAAATTCCTCGATTTACCTTCGAGAAATTCCCTGGCACCCCGGCGCTCCTGACCACATCGATGAAATCGGTGGGCGAGGCCATGGCCATCGGACGCTCCTTCGCCGAGGCCCTACAGAAAGGTTTTCGCAGTACGGAAACCGGCCTGTCCGGTCTGGACCCAGTTGAACCCCCCGGCGATGGCGGCCCCGACGCCTTCCGCGCGGCCCTTTCCTCTCCAACGCCGGACCGACTGCTGATCGCCGCCCAGGCCCTGCGCGCTGGTCTGAGCGTCGAAGACATCCACGCCACAACGAAATTCGACCCGTGGTTCCTGCGCGAACTGGAACGCATCGTCGCCGCCGAACGGGACGTCGCCGCCAACGGTCTGCCGCGAGGAGCAGGAGCGCTGCGCCGCCTGAAGGCGCTTGGCTTTTCCGACAAGCGCCTCGCCGAACTCACGAACACCGACCCGGCAAAAATCCATCGCGCTCGGGCAGCCCTCGGCGTCACTCCGGTTTATAAGCGAATCGATACCTGCGCGGCTGAGTTCGCCTCCAACACGCCCTACATGTACTCGACGTTTGAGGGCGGCTACGGAACCCCGGTTTGCGAATCCGACCCGACTGACCGGACGAAAATCATCATCCTCGGCGGCGGCCCCAATCGAATTGGCCAGGGGATCGAATTCGACTACTGCTGCGTTCACGCGGCCTACGCTCTGAAAGATGCCGGGTTCGAGACCATCATGGTCAACTGCAATCCCGAAACCGTCAGCACCGACTACGACACCTCAGACCGGCTCTACTTCGAGCCGCTGACCGAGGAAGACGTCATCGCCCTTGTTCGCCGTGAGCAGGATAACGGCACCGTCCTTGGCTGCATCGTTCAGTATGGCGGTCAAACACCGCTAAAGCTGTCGCAGGCGCTGTCACGCGAGGGCATCCCCATCCTCGGCACCTCCGCTGATGCCATCGATCTGGCCGAGGACCGCGAACGCTTCCAGCAGCTTTTGCAGCGGCTTGCCTTACTCCAGCCGGACAACGGTATCGCCCGCTCCGCCGAGGAGGCAGATGCCGTCGCCGAACGAATAGGCTATCCGGTCGTTATCCGGCCCAGCTACGTTTTGGGCGGTCGAGCGATGGAGATCGTTTACGACCGGGCCGGCTTACATCGCTACATGCGCGAAGCAGTCCGGGTATCCGGCGAAAACCCGGTCCTGATCGACCGCTACCTCAACGACGCGATAGAGGTCGACGTTGATTGCATCTCCGACGGCGAGACCGTTTATGTCGCGGGCGTTATGGAGCATATCGAGGAAGCTGGAATCCATTCCGGCGATTCCGCCTGCTCGCTGCCGCCCTATTCCCTGTCCCCAGCCATGATCACCGAACTGAAGTCCGAGACCGAGGCGATGGCCAAGGCGCTCGGAGTCGTCGGGCTGATGAACGTGCAATACGCTATCAAGGACGACACGATCTACGTACTGGAAGTTAACCCCCGAGCCTCCCGGACCGTGCCGTTCGTCGCCAAGGCCACCGGCGTCCCCGTCGCCAAGATCGGCGCCCGCGTGATAGCCGGCGCCAAACTCGCCTCCGACTTCGAGTTGGACGATGATTCGATCGCGCCGCACGTCGCGGTCAAGGAGGCGGTGTTTCCGTTCGCCCGCTTTCCTAACGTAGATACGATCCTAGGCCCAGAGATGAAGTCCACCGGCGAGGTTATGGGCCTGGACGCCAGCTTCGAGCGCGCCTTCGCGAAAGCGCAACTCGGTGCGGGGGTTATCCTGCCAATGGCGGGAACGGTATTCCTCTCAATCAAAGATGCCGACAAAAAGGGCCTGCCGGCCCTCGCCCGCCGCCTAAACGAAATGGGCTTCCTCATCCTGGCGACCAAAGGCACCGCCGCACGCATTCGCGAAGCGGGTTTTCCGGTCACGGTGGTCAACAAGGTGCTGGAAGGCCGGCCCCACTGTGTCGATGCGATCCGGTCCGGAGAGGTCCAATTGGTCATCAACACCGCCTCCACCCCGCAATCGGTGGCCGACAGCTTTGCTATCCGCCGCAGCGCTTTAACTCACTTCGTGCCGCACTACACAACTCTGGCGGGTGCCCGCGCCGCGGTGCACGCAATCGCAGCATTAAAAGCGGGAACGCTTGAAGTTGCACCGCTACAGTCTTACTTTCGCGGTTCGTTTTGAGCCAGCGCCGCGGTAGGGGAGGACCCGGCCGCGGCGGTGCCACATGACCTATCCGAGTCGATCGAGGATTGAAGGACCACCCCGTGCAGAAGTTTCCGATGACGGCCCTAGGGCTGCGGCGGTTGGAAGAGGAGCTGCGGACATTGAAGTCGCAGGAGCGGCCGGCGATCATTCGCGCCATCGCGGAGGCGCGGTCGCATGGCGATTTGTCCGAAAACGCCGAATACCACGCTGCACGCGAACGTCAGTCTTTCATTGAGGGACGCATCCAGGAACTCGAGGAGATCGTCGGCGGCGTGGAGGTCATCGACCCGTCAACCCTCTCCGGCATCCACGTGAAATTCGGGGCCCATGTCAAGCTGATCGACGAGGAGACGGACAAGGAAGCCACCTACCAGATCGTCGGTGTCTATGAGGCCGATATCAAAGCCGCTCGGCTGTCGATCTCATCGCCGCTTGCTAAGGCGCTGATCGGAAAAAAGATCGGGGACACCATTTCGGTACCCGCGCCCGGTGGCGACCGATCGTACGAAATTCTGGAAGTAAAGTTCATCTGACGTTATCACCTGACCTTCATGGCCAGGTTATTCCTTAACCGCACCGGTCTCCGAACTCAGCTGGCGATGTCCTCGGTTGCGGACACCCGCCCCCCGTCTATTCCTTCCCCGACGAATATCGACCTCGCCGGTGCATGTGCGCCCAACAAAGCTTTAGAGGGTCCTAAGGCTGCAACTCGATCGACGACCCGTCAACAAGGCAACGAATGATCACCCTTCACGACGTCGAGCAGGCGGCCCGGCGGATCGCCGGTCGGGTGATACACACCCCGATGGTCCCCAATCCGACCATCTCCCGTCTCACCGGTGCCGAGGTGGTGCTGAAACTCGACAATCTTCAGGTCACTGGGGCATTCAAGGAGCGCGGCGCCGCCAACCGCCTGTCCTTGCTGTCGCCCGAGGAGCGCGAGCGAGGTGTCATTGCTATGTCCGCAGGCAATCACGCTCAGGCGGTTGCCCGTCATGCCAGCCTGTTGGGCATCGCTGCCACCATCGTGATGCCGAAATTTACCCCCTCGACCAAAGTGACTCGCACCGCGTCCTGGGGCGCGAATGTCGTCTTGGTCGGCGAAACCCTGGCCGAGGCCGCCGCCCACGCCCGCGAAAGGGCGGCCGTGGAATCGCTGATCTTTATTCACCCTTACGATGACCTCGGGATCATCGCGGGCCAGGGCACAATGGCTCTCGAAATGCTCCGCGATACGCCGGACCTCGACGCTCTGGTCATCCCGGTGGGCGGCGGCGGCCTTCTCGCAGGCTGCTTGGTGGCTGCGACCGCACTCTATCCCGGTATCGCCGTCTATGGCGCGGAGGTCGAAACCTATGCCGCCATGGCGCAACGCGTTGCTGGCCGAACGGTTTCCGTTGGCGGCGCCACGATTGCCGAGGGCATCGCCGTTCGCGACATCGGTGAAATTCCGTTTGAAATCGTGCGCCGCCGGGTCGCCGGCATCCTCGTCACCCCCGAACGCGCCATTGAGGAAGCCATCGGCCTCCTGGTCGAGGATGCGAAAACGGTGGCGGAGGGCGCCGGCGCTGCTGGGCTGGCCGCTCTCATGGCCCATCCCGAGCGGTTCCGAGGCAAGAAGGTCGGCGTCGCCATCACCGGAGGCAATATCGATGCCCGCATCCTCTCGAATGTCCTGCTGCGTGACCTTTTGCGTGACGGCAGAATTCTACGACTGCACCTGCAAATTCCCGACCGCCCCGGCGTTCTCGCCGACATCGCCGGCAAAATCGGCAGCTCCGGCGGCAATATTATCGAAGTCTCCCACCAGCGGCTGTTCGCTTCTTCCTCGGGTACAGGCTGCCGAGTTGGAGGTGATGGTCGAGGCCCGCGACAAGCTCCACGCCGATGCGATCGTCGAAGCGCTGGAGCAGACCTACATCGTCCGGCAGGTGTGACAGTCGGTGAGCGGCAACTCCGTTTCCGAACTGCAAACACGGGGGCCCAGTGATTGCGAGTTCCGGGTCGGCTGGAATAGACAGAAACTTTAGCCAATGACTGACACTCACCCCTCCCACTTGGCGAGTCTCGAAGCCGAAAGCATTCAGATTTTCCGCGAAGTCGCCGCGCAAGCCGCCCGTCCAGTTCTGCTCTATTCGATCGGCAAGGATTCCTCGGTGCTGCTGCATCTGGCTCGCAAGGCCTTCTATCCCGCCAAACCGCCCTTCCCCCTGCTGCATATTGACACCACTTGGAAATTCCGGGCGATGATCGCGTTCCGCGACGCTACGGTTCACCGGTTCGGTTTGGAACTGCGGACTCACACTAATCCCCAGGGTATTCAGAGGAACATCAACCCGTTCGACCACAGCGGCAGCTACACCCAAATCATGAAGACCGACGCGCTGAAACAGGCGCTAACCGCCGGTGACTACGATTTTGCCATCGGGGGCGCCCGGCGTGATGAGGAACGCTCGCGAGCCAAGGAGCGCATTTTCTCCGTCCGAGCACCGGGGCATGCTTGGGATCCGAAGCGTCAGCGGCCTGAACTCTGGCACCTCTACAACGGCCAACTCGCGCCGGGTGAGACGATGCGCGTATTCCCGTTGTCGAACTGGACCGAGTTCGACGTGTGGACCTACATTGCAGCCGAAGCGATCGACGTGGTTCCACTATACTTCGCCGCAGCGCGCCCGACTGTTATGCGGAGCGGCCAGATCATCGTCGTCGACGACGAACGAATGCGCTTGCTGCCGGGTGAAAAGCCGGAAGACCGCATGGTGCGTTTCCGCTCGCTCGGTTGCTATCCGCTCTCCGCTGCGGTTTTGTCCGATGCCGCCGATATGGACGCGTTACTGGCCGAGATGCGGATCAGCCGCGATTCTGAGCGTTCTGGTCGGCTGATCGATCAGGATCAGGACGCCTCGATGGAACGCAAGAAGCGCGAGGGGTATTTCTGATGCCCGCCACGGTGCTCCGCGTGCTGACCTGCGGCAGCGTCGACGACGGCAAATCGACCTTAATTGGACGATTGCTGTTCGAACGCGGCACCATCCCGGATGACGTCATGGCCGCTCTGGAACGTGATTCCAAACGTATCGGCACGGTCGAGGGGGCGATCGACTACGCCCTGTTGGTCGATGGCCTGGAGGCGGAGCGCGAGCAGGGCGTCACCATCGACGTCGCCTACCGGTTCTTGGAGACTGCGACACGCCGCTTCATCCTGGCGGATACTCCGGGCCACCAGCAATACACCCGCAACATGGTCACCGGCGCCTCGACCGCGGATGTGGCCATCCTGCTCATCGATGCGCGGAAGGGCATCTTGCCGCAGACGCGCCGACACGCCGCCATTGCCTCGCTGCTTGGCATCCGGCAGGTCATTCTGGCCGTCAACAAGATGGACCTCGTCGACTTCAACGAGTTGGTCTTCGCCTCGATCCGTCATGATTTCCGGACGCTGCTCGGAAAGCTGGCATTCGATCGTATTACGCCAATCCCAATCTGCGCCCGAGATGGTGACAACATCACCACCGCAAGCACTCGCACACCATGGCACAAAGGTGTGTCGCTGATCGAGGCGCTTGAAGCAGCCGACATAGCCACCGCTCAGAGCGGCTCGTTCCGCATGCCCGTGCAATACGTCAATCGCCCCGACCATGGGTTCCGCGGCTACGCCGGGACCATCACTGCTGGGCACCTTCGGCCTGGAGACAAGGTGTTCAACGCCGCCGCCCACACCGAAGCATTCGTTTCTCGCATCGTTACAATGGACGGTGATCGACCCGAAGCTAGAGCGGGCGATCCCGTCACTCTGCTGCTGGACCGGGAAATCGACATCTCTCGCGGTGACGTCCTGGCCGCGGGTCCTGCTCCGGTCGCCGCCGACGGGCTTGACTCCTGGGTCGTCTGGATGGACGAGACCCCCCTTTTCCGGGGCCGCGCATATCTGCTGATGCTCGGAACTCGCATCGTCGTGGCGACGGTAACCGAAATCACTACCCGCTTGGATATGGAGACGCTGGAAGAAATCAGCGCTCGCGAACTCGCTCTGAACGAGATTGGCCGGGTTTCCATTTCCCTAACCCATCCGGTAGTATGCGAACCTTACGAGATCAGCCGGAACCTCGGTGGCTTCATCCTGATCGACCGGCTGACCCGAGGCACCGTCGGCGCCGGGATGGTGACCGCGATCCGCACCCGCAACGCCGATATAGTCTGGCACCACCTGGACATCGACAAAGCCGCTAGGTCGCGGCTGAAGGGTCAGAAGCCAGCGGTGCTTTGGTTCACCGGACTTTCCGGCGCAGGCAAATCCACCATCGCGAACCAGGTGGAAAAGCGTCTGCATGTGCTGGGTCACCACACCATGATCCTGGACGGTGACAATGTTCGTCACGGGCTGAACCGCGACCTCGGGTTCACAGAAGCCGATCGAGTGGAAAACATCCGGCGTATCGCAGAAATCTCCCGCTTGTTCGTGGAAGCGGGCCTGATCGTTATCGTGTCCTTTATCTCGCCGTACCGCGCTGAACGCATGCTGGCGAGAGACCGGGTCGAAAATGGCGAATTTCTAGAGATTTTCGTCGATACACCGATCGAGGAATGCCGCCGCCGCGACCCAAAAGGCCTATACGAAAAAGCCGACAGCGGCCAGATCCGGAATTTCACGGGTGTTGATGCCCCTTACGAGGTACCTCTCAACCCTGAAATTCGACTTCGCACACTGGAAGGCACTCCGGATGTGTTGGCGGACGAAGTCGTCGCCGCACTCCGCACGAGGGGGATCGTTGCCTAAGAGCTGTACCTGACGCGCTCTCCGCCGCCGTCGCCGACGCCCTGGCATGTCGCCGCTGCGAGGCCTTCCTGCCCTTGGGTGCGAGGCCCGTATTCCGGGTGTCCACGACTGCCACGATACTGATCAGCAGCCAGGCACCCGGGACGAAAGTGCACATGACCGGGCTGCCGTTCAACGACGCATCGGGGGACCGGCTACGCGAATGGGTGCAGATGGACCGGGACCTGTTTTATGACAAGTCACGCATTGCCATTGTCCCGATGGGCCTGTGCTATCCCGGCCGTCTGCCCAACGGCGGCGATGCGCCACCCCGGCCGGAATGCGCGCCACTGTGGCTGGATCGATTTATCCCCCTGATGCCGCAGGTCCGGCTGACCTTGCTGGTCGGGTCGTATGCCCTGCGGCACCGGCTGGGGAAGGGTGCGATGACCGAACAGGTGAGACGATTTCGGGAACTGGGGCCAGCCATCATTCCGCTGCCACATCCGTCCTGGCGCACCACGGGATGGGAACGTCGCAATCCGTGGTTCGGCCAACAGTTAGTTCCCGAGTTGAGGCACGCAGTGACCGAGGCATTGGCGTAGTAACTTCTGGCGGGGGCAATCCAGCACGTCGCGCTGCCTCAGGATCGTCGCAAGCTTCTTGCCGGGCCGCCGCTGGGTTACCGACGGACCGGGAGCAGGTCACACTGGCTAAGAAGCATCGAAGATAAATCGAAACCGCATGGCGAATGGCACGGCAAGGCCTTCGTGCAGCGCTGGGCGGAAATGCCACTTCAAAACCGCGTCGACCGCAGCCTTGTCTAAAGACGCCACACCAGAAGTTTCCATCACGTCCACGCCGGTTGCGACCCCGTTTTCCGACACATGGATCAGGATGACCACCGCACCGTGCTCGCCACGCATCGCCGCTTCCCTGGGATAAATCGGCGGCCGGTTCCTGAAGCGGTCGTCCGGGCTTGCGGGCACCACCCGGCCCCCCAACACCTCAGCGTTCGAACTCGCTTTCGGTACCCGCGAGATCGAATACCGGCGCCTCCTGCGATTTTGGGGCTTGCGCCGGCGGTTGACTTTCCGGTTCGTCGGCTGCCTGTGCGGCCTCTTGCGGCGGTTCTTCATTGGGCTGGAGCGGGGGCTCGTTGGCGGCTTTAGTTGCCGGGGGCGCCGCAACGGATCGTGCAACTGTGGCCTGGGCGTCAGAACTCTGGCGCCTGCTTTTCCCGCGCCGCAGATTTATCCCCCCGTCGCGTTGGCAGGGGCGGGCGTTCTTGCGGCTGACCAGGAGTACTTGGCTGAGCGCCCTTTTTCTCCACCATCAGCAATTCCACGGTACCCTCTTCCCGCGGAGGCGCATCCTGGGAGACGACGCGCGGCAACAACACGATCAGGAGGGCAACACCGACGTGGATGGCAACCGACAGCGTAGCCGCGGTCAGCAAAAACCGCCGGCCACGAGACGCCGCCAACCTGCCCCCCGAGCGTCTTCCCGCAAACTCCGGCGCTGAGATCGTCTTGCGTCCCATCCTGCGAACGTGCTGTGCCGCTCCATTTAACGGCGTAACCCGAGATATGATACTCGAAGCTGGGTGTTTCGCGGCGTTGGCAAGCGGGCTAGCTTGGTTGCCGAGATGGAAACGCCACCCAAAGAAATCAGTGATGCCCTCACCCGCATGCACCTGCTGGAGGGCACCGCGCCAACCGGGGAACCCTTGACCGGCGGGGTTTCCTCCGAAATCTGGCGGATCGACACTCCCGGCGGCTCGATCTGCATCAAGCGAGCGCTGCCAAAACTGCTGGTTACGGCTGACTGGCGCGCTCCGGTGGAGCGCAATGTGTACGAAGCGGGCTGGATGCGCGTCGCCAGCCATGTGGTGCCGCACGCCGTGCCGGTGCTGCTAGGCCAGGATGCGGTTACCGGCGCCCTTGCAATGGAATACCTGCCGGCGGAACGATACCCTCTTTGGAAAGGGCTGTTGCGCGACGGAGTCGTCGATATCAGCTTCGCCGTCTCCGTTGCGATAACGCTAGGACGGATCCACGCCGCGACCGCTGCCGATCCATCGCTGGCGCGAAGTTTTCCGACAGACGAGATCTTCTTCGACATAAGGTTGGAGCCCTACTTGGCTCAGACCGGGCGAGCACATCTAGACCTCGCCGACCGGATGCAGTTGCTGATCGAGAGGACGCAACATAACAAGTACGCGCTGGTTCACGGTGACGTCAGCCCAAAAAACATTCTCTGCGGCCCGAATGGCCCAGTATTCCTGGATGCCGAATGCGCATGGTGGGGTGATCCGGCTTTCGATCTGGCATTCTGTCTGAATCATCTGATGCTGAAATGCCTGTGGATTCCCGCTGTTCGCGGTGCCTTGCTTGAGAGTTTTCAAGCCATGGCGTCAGCCTACCTGCCATTGGTTGCGTGGGAACCGGTCGCGGCGCTGGAGGCCCGAGCTGCACATCTGTTGCCGGCTTTGTT
The DNA here is from genome assembly GCA_963819345.1 of uncultured Alphaproteobacteria bacterium. Classification (GTDB taxonomy): domain Bacteria; phylum Pseudomonadota; class Alphaproteobacteria; order Acetobacterales; family Acetobacteraceae; genus Rhodopila. The sequence continues at coordinate 234,161 of CAWFVX010000002.1, read as the reverse complement.
CCTGGCCCGGGTGGATGGCAAGTCGCCGGTCGAATACATCACCAAAGGGGAGCAGCGCGAAACCGTTCGGCGTGTCGCACGCCGCCTGCTGGCTGACCCGCCCGATCGCCTCGCCGATGTGGCAAGGGCCTGGAAAAAGGAAATCGCCGCATGACCGACACCAGCATCGCGTTTATCCACGCCCGCCGGGTTTGGGACAGCAGGGGGCGCCCTACGGTTGAGGCCGACGTTCTGCTGGAGGGTGGCGCCGTCGGACGGGCGATCGCGCCGGCCGGGGCGTCCACTGGATCGGGCGAGGCGCTCGATCTGCGCGACGGCGGAACGGCCTTTGGCGGCTACGACGTCACCAAAGCCGTTACGAATGTAAATACCCTGATCGCGCACGCTGTGGCTGGAATGGATGCCTCCGATCAGGAAGCGCTGGATGAGCGCCTGATTGAACTCGACGGCACACGTGACAAAACCCGGCTGGGCGCAAATGCGCTCTTGGCCGTGTCGATGGCGGCCGCGCACGCTGCCGCCGCGGCCGCCGGGCAGCCGCTGTACCGCTACCTCGGGGGCGCAGACGCGGCGCTGATCCCGTTGCCGCAGATCCAGATTTTCGGCGGCGGAGCTCATGCTGGACGACGGGTGGACATCCAGGATTTCATGATAATGTGTCCGGCGGCCGAGACCTTTGCCCAGGCGTTGAACTGGACCGCCGAGGTCTATCGCGCTGCCGGCCAGTTGATGGAAGCAGCAGGTCCATTGGCCGGAATCGCTGATGAGGGCGGTTGGTGGCCCACCTTTTCCTCCAATGAACAGGCGCTGGACACCCTGGTCGCCGCGATCGAGAAAGCCGGCCTGCGGCCGGTCGAGCAGGTCGGCATCGCGGTAGATATCGCTGCTTCGGAACTTCGTGTCGACGGGCATTACAAATTGGCTTTGGATAACAAGAGTCTGACTACCGACGGTATGATCGGGCTGCTTTCTGGGTGGCTCGCCCGCTATCCCATCCTGTCGATCGAGGACCCGTTGGCCGAAGACGATCCGGAGGGTTTCGTCGCCTTATCACAAGCAGTCGGCAACAAAGTGCAGATCGTCGGCGACGATTTCCTGGTGAGCGACGCGGATCGTTTGCGCGATGCTGCTGACGGAAAGGCGGCAAATGCCATCCTGTTGAAACCTAACCAGCGCGGCACTCTGACAGAAACCTTTGATGCGAGGCGCGCCGCTTCGGATTGCGGCTATGCGACGATCGTCTCAGGGCGATCCGGAGAGACCGAGGACGTGACGATCGCGCACCTGGCGGTGGGCTGGGGCGCCGGGCAGTTGAAGGTCGGAAGCTTTGCCCGCGGCGAGCGCATGGCGAAATGGAATGAGGTACTGCGGATTGAGGAAGCGCTCGGGGCCAGGGCCAGATTTGCCGGCGGATCGGTGTTGGGACGGTCCCGCCCGTGAAAGTGGTTTTTCATGCTGCCGCGGGCCCAGATCTCGCCGCCCGGCTGCAGCTTCTGCCAGGTCTGGACGTCGTTGTATGCCGAGAGGACGATCCGGAAACCCTGTTCGACATGCTGCCGGAATGCGAAGTGCTCTGGCACGTGCTGCAACGCTGCACAGCTGAGATCATCAACGCAGCACCCCGCCTTAAGCTGATCCAGAAAATCGGCGTCGGTGTGAACACCATCGACCTCGCCGCAGCGAAGCAGCGCGGCATCCCGGTCTGCAATCTGCCCGGCACCAACGCCCGCGCGGTTGCGGAGCTGACGTTGGGGCTGATGCTTTCTGTGTTTCGGCGTGTTCCGGCGTTCGACCGGCACCTGCGGTCGGGGATCTGGACCGACACGAGCTTGCAGGACGGCATTGGCGAACTCGGAGGCCGGACCGTTGGCCTGATCGGGTTTGGTGCGATTCCGCGCATTTTGGCACCAATCCTGACGGCAATGGGCTGCTCGGTGATCTATACCGCCCGCAACGCGCTGGCCGACCCTACGGTGTCGTATCGAACGCTCGATCATCTACTGGCCGAAGCGGACGTCGTCAGCTTGCACCTGCCGCTGGTTCCGGAAACCACCCGTATCATCGACGCGGCCGCACTCGCACGGATGAAGCCCGGCGCGATCCTGATCAACACCGCCCGCGGCGGACTGATTGACCAGACGGCCTTGGTGGACGCGCTGGCGTCAGGCCGCATCGCCGGCGCTGGGCTGGATGTGTTCGAGATCGAGCCGCTGCGTGACGGTGACCCGCTGCTCAACTTGCAGAACGTTGTCGTCACGCCGCACGTCGCTTGGCTGACAACCGGGACGTTCGATCGCAGCTTCGTTCTGGCGGCGGAGAACTGCAGAAGGATCGAGTCCGGCGCCCCGCTGCTCAATCAGGTTGCCTAGAACGTGATCCGACCGGGGATACCTTGCGTAAGCGATTATTGAGATTCCCGGTCAATGTGTCTCCCTACGGTCTAGTTAACCCGCCGAAAAGAAGTCGGTGGCGCTACGCACGCCTCTCGCACTCGCGACTGGTATTTCGAGACTGCTCGGTTGATAGATTCGACTAGGGGATCTGACCCATGCTGGCCAGCTTATTTTCGTGGTGGCTTGCTCGCATCACCGAGCTTCTGCCCAACGCCTTGAGCAACGCCGCCACACGCTCGCGGGATGGCATAGTCGTCGATGCCGCCGGTGACGGTAGCGTGACAGTTTCGCTGCGGCGAGCCGGTAAGGTCAGCCGGATAGGCCTGGGCGCAGCAGCTCGGCAGGCTGGTCGAAGGCCAGTGCTGGTGCGCCCCCCCGCCGGCTCAGTTCTTATAAAGAACCACTTGGTCCCGACCATACCACCACGCCAGATGGATCAACTCCTACGCTATGAACTTGCGCGGATCACACCCTTCGCGGCGGAGGACCTATTTTGGCGATGGGACGGTCATACCAGACCTAGCAATCGAGCGCGCACCGACGTCACGCTGACGATGGTTCCACGGAAAGCTTTGGCCCCAGCCTTAGCCGCCCTTGCCGGCGTCGGGCTTAAGGCCGATTTCGTCGAGATCGGGGGCACCGAACGACCCTCCCTTTTGCCGGTCGGAGATTCCGCGCATCGGCCTTCCAGGCCACGTTTGATACAGGTATTGGCCTACGGATGCGCTGCGCTCGCAGTTGTCGCCGCGGCGCTGCCGGTCGGGCTGCAGGCGATGGCTCTTTACACTACCAACGCTGCTATCTCCGAGCTTCAGCCCGCCATTAACCAAGTTGAAACATTCCGCCGGAGTATTGCCGCTGGCGACGCCGGGCGAGACATCTTGGTTCAGGAATCGCAACGGACGGGCGATGTCCTGCAGACGCTGGCTGCCGTGACCCGCATCTTGCCAGACGATACTTACCTGACCGACTTCTCGTTACGAGAGCGGCAGATGACGATTAGCGGCCGGTCGGCTTCCGCACCGCGCCTGATCACCGGTCTTTCAGCTGACCCGGCGATCCGCAACACCGCATTCGCCGCTCCGGTTACCCGCATTGAGGGTGCGACAGTCGACGTCTTTTCGATCAAGGCGGAGGTCGCAAAATGAATCCCGACGCATGGCTCACTGGTCGGCGCGGTCAAGGGCTCGCGGTTACCATCGGTGTTCTGCTTATGGCTCTCGTATGGTTCGGCATCGTCGATCCCGCGAGGTCCTGGTACGAGGACCGCGGTCTGTTGCTGGAACGGCGCCAGGGGTTGCTGCATCACATGCAAGATCTCGCGGCTAGCTTGCCCAGCTTGCGCGCCGCATCGGCGGCGAAGCCTGGCCGCAGTGAAGCCTTGGATACGATCATGCTGCCGGGCGCCACTGATGCGGTCGCGGCGGCCGACCTGCAAGAGCGAGTTCAGCAAATGGCATCTTCAGCGGGGGCCAGCCTGACCGCGGTTGAAACCCTCCCCGCCACACCATCAGGGAAATGGCACAAGGTATCCTTACGCATCAGTCTGAACGCGCCTTGGCCGGTCCTCATAGAGCTGCTGCGCTCAGTCGAGCAGTCGCCGACACGCATCCTGATCGACGATGTCCATTTCCACAGCCCTACAGTAGTTTCCCGTCCAACCGCAATGCCCATACAAGCGTCTATGGTGCTGTATGGGTTCAGGCCGGCCGAGGCGGGCGCCGGCATATGACCTGGGGAAGGCGAGGCGCGACGATGGGACTATCGGCGGCCTCGGTCCTGCTATGCGCTCTCCTATACTCAGAGATTTCCACGGGCCCTCGCGGTGCCACGTCATATCCGGCGGCGGCGCGAATAGCGCTCGGGACGCGCGACCATCCCGCGGATGCGGTGGGAGCATCGGATCGTCGAGCGGGGTGGCTAACCGAAATCATGGCTCGTCCACTCTTTAATCCCACCCGGCGGCCGGTCGAGACCACCGTCAGCGGATTGCCGCGCCTGACGGGAATTGTGGTGGCCGGATCCGAACGGGTCGCGATATTCGCTGCGCCAGCCAACGAGCATCCGATCGTGGCGCACTCCGGCGCGCGTGTCGGCGCCTATGAGGTGCAGACCATCGGTGACGACGGCGTTACGGTCGTGGGGCCAGGGGGCACAACCTTAATTCGGCCAATCTTCGATGTCGCCCGACCCGCAGGCCCCGCACCAGGAACGCCGGCCGCGCGCGCACAGCCTGCGCGACCCGCGACGCGGTAAGCTCGGCCCCGATGGTTGAAGCTGATCCAAACAGAAAGGGCGGGAAGTCCCGCCCTTCACGTCGGCCCGAATGAAACCTAGGCCTAGTTGTTGTTCCGGTTACCCAGGAGCTGCAGCAACATCATGAATAGATTGATGAAGTTCAGATAGAGGCTAAGTGCGTCATACACGCTCCGCTTAACGGCCCCGTCCACGCCTTCGGCATAGGCAAACTGCAGGTAGCTCGCCTTGATCCGCTGCGTGTCATATGCCGTCAGGCCGGTGAAAACAACTACGCCAATGATGCTGACCGCGAACTGCAGCGCGCTGCTTTGGAAGAACATGTTCGCCAGGCTCGCGATGATGATCCCAAACAACCCCATCATCAGGAAGCTGCCCATCCGCGTCAGATCCGACTTTGTCGTGTAGCCATAAACACTCGTCGCGGCAAAGGTGGCAGCAGTGATGAAGAACACCCGGACGATCAACTCGCTGGTGTAAACCAGGAAGATGTTCACCAGGCTAGCGCCCATCGCGGCACAAAATACCCAAAACAGAGCTTGTGCGGCGGACGTGGACAGCTTGTTTACACCCAGCGACAACACCAGCACGAAAGCCAATGGTGCGAAGATTGCGATCATCGCTAGCGGCGTTGCGTGATGCGCGAAGCCGAACGGCGTCTGCACCAGCGGATAGAAGGCGTCGATCAGACTGGTGTGGGCGATCGCAAAGGCCACCACCCCGGTCAGCAACAGGCCAGACGCCATCCAGTTGTATACCCGAAGCATATAGGCCCGTAGCCCGGCGTCAAAGACAGCCGTGGTGGCGGCGGACGCCTGTGGGTAGGCCCCGAATTGCGGACTGTAAGCCATGGTTTCCCTGTTCCTTTCGGGCATAAGCCCGCGATGGTTATACCCGATTTACCGCCCCTGTAACAGCCCCAGGTGCAATCAATCAGGTCGCTTCACGAATGGTCCGTCAGCGGGACCGGACGGAGACCGATCAAAAGCGCTACTCGTTCCTCAGAAGCAGCGCCGGCCTAGCCCGCAGAGCCGCTGCGGTTCCAGCATAGCCGAACAGCAGCATGAGTGCGAGCGCTCCCGCAAGCGTGTAGATTAGCCTAACCGGCAAAAAAATCCAGTCCGTATACATAATGTAATGCGCAACCCCGAAGCTCGCTGCTGACCCGACCACCGCGGCGATCAGCCCTGCCACTGCCCCGATCACTCCAAATTCGGTCAGCCATGCAGATCGGATTTGCCACCGTGTGGCGCCGAGGGTCTTCAGGATCACCGCCTCCCGCACCCGGCGGCGTTGACCGGCGGCAACCGCCCCAACCAGTACAAACGTTCCGGAAACCAGCGTCAGAACCCCTGTCACAGTCAGTGCCGCGGCGACCCGGTTCAGCAATGTAGCGATCGCCGATAAAACGTCCTCGATGCGGATCCCGGTCACGTTGGGTAGAGCGTCGGTCACTGCCCTAAGTAACCCACCCTGTCCGGCATCCGCGATCCGGACGGTGGCGATGTGTGTATGCGGCGCATGCGAAAGCAATCCTGTACTGGCGACCATGAAAAAATTGATCGCCAGCGATTGCCAAGCGATGTCGCGAAAATTGGCAATCTTCAGGTCGATGTCTCGCCCCAGAACATTGACCCGGATCACATCTCCAATCGCGACGTGCCAACCCTTGGCCAGGGCGGCGTCAAATGACACCAAAGGTGGACCGTCATAATCCGACGGCCACCACGTGCCGGCAACCAGGTGCGTGCCGTCGGGCGGCGTGGTGGCGTAAGTCAGGCCGCGGTCCCCCCGCAACGCCCAAGCGGTTTCCGGCGTCGTCACGACCCGGTCCACCGGTACTCCTTTTACCGCCACGATCCGCGCGCGAAGCGAGGGCACCTGGTGAATGGCCTCGACCCCTGGCTGCTCGCGGACTAATGCCTCAAAGCGCTCAAGCTGGTCGTTCTGAATGTCGATGAAAAAGAAGCTGGGTGCGTTGGAGGGAAGCTGCTCCTCAATCTGATGCTGCATATTGCCTTGGATCAGCGCAACAGCGGCAAGCGTCGAGAGACCGAGGCCAGCCGACAGCAACAGCAAGGGCGCTGGTGCCCCAGGTCGATGCAGATTGCCGACACCCAAGCGGATCGATGGCCACCGCACCCCGGGTGCCATTTTCGCCGTCCAAATCACCACCGACCCGCCAGCTCGAAAGAGTGCCAGCGTCAAACCCGCGCCGGCACAAAAATACATCGCGAAAAAACGGTCCGCGGAGGTGGCCACGGTCAGCCCAATCAGTCCGAGCCCGACCGCGGCGTTCACCGCTATCAGCATTGCGGAAGGTCGCGCCGCCTCCGGCACCAGCCCGTCCCGGAACAGTGCCCCACCCGGTATCCGAGCCGCCCGGCCTAAGGGCCAGAGCGCGAAACACAGCGCAACAAGCAGCCCATAAAATGCGGCCAGCCCCAGCGGCACGGGATAAATCCCAAGCACCGGCGGCACCGGCAAAATCGGAGCAAGCAAAGGCGCGCCGATTACCGGAACCACCGCGCCGGCAATCACGCCCACCACGATCCCGGCTGCCGCCAACGTCAGCACCTGGATTAGGCAGACCGCAAACACCAGACTGGCGGAAGCTCCCAGGCAGCGCAGCGTGGCGATCGTGAGCGCTCGGGCGTCGAGCCAGGCGCGCACCCCATTTGCCACACCGATGCCACCGACCAGCAGCGACGTCAGGCCGACAAGGGTCAGAAACAACGCGGTCTGGTCAATAAAGCGGCTGACACCAGGTGCGGCGTCGGCGGGGTCGCGGATGCGCCAGCCTTGGCCGGGGAAGGCGATCCGAACGTCCCGCGCGATTGCCGCCGGATCGGGCGCCGTTAGCCGGACCTGGTAGCGCACCATCGCCCCGGGCGAAATCAGCCCGGTCGATGCAAGCGCGTCGATCGAAACCAGCACGCGGGGTCCGAGAATAGCGGCGGTGCCAACCCGGTCGGGCTCTTTTGTCAGCGTGCCCGCGACCCGAAACGTCTCTGTGCCAAGCCGAACGAAATCACCAGTATGCAGCACAAGCCGGTCAAGGACGATTTGTTCAGCCAAAACTCCGAAATGTCCGTCGCGCTGCCCTAACGCATCCGCGACAGACTGCCGGGGTGCCGCGGCAGCCTCGCCAACCAGTGGCCACCGCCCATCTACGCCCTTCAGCTCGACCAGCTGCCGCTCACCGGATGGAGCGACAAGCATGGAGCGCATTTGCACCACCCGTGACGTCGTAGCGCCGCGAGCATGGAGCCAGTCGATCAAGCTGTCGGGCAAGGCCTGGGAGCCTCCATCGATTTCCAGGTCGCCGCCCAACAAGGCCCGGCCGTCGGCCGACAACCCCGCGTCGACCGCCGCCCGCAACGTGCCGACCGCGGCAATCACGCCGACCCCCAGGCCGAGGCACAGGAGCACGATCCACAATCCTCGGACGCCACCGCGCAGCTCCCGGCGGGCCAGCGTGAACGCGAAAGTCAGGTCAGGCAAGCCCCAAGACCACCGCCACTGTCCCCAAGGCCCAGTAAACCTCTACATCACGATCAAGCAGTGCCTGACCCCGGTATCCCCGAAACCGTCGCCCCTAACCCATGCCAGCGGGCGGCTCGCATACAACAGTCTTCATCTCCGCCGGCACCGATACCTCCAGCAATTCCAGTTCATCCGACGTCCCGGTTTCATTATGCCGCATCCCGCCAGGGATCATCAGCAAATCTCCCGGCATCAGCCGGATCTTGCGCCCATCTTCGAATTCGAGATCAACCCAGCCTTTCAGCATATACACAAGTTGGTGCTCGCAGACGTGATAGTGCCAGCCGGTCGGTTCCCCCAGCCCCTGCGTGGCCGAAGTCACCTGCGCCCGCATCTTCCCGTCCGTGGCGTCGGTCACCCCTAAATCGCGATATTTGAAAAAGGACCGCCGCCCCGCCACATAAGTGGCGTTATCCACGGTCGCATGCGCCAGCTTGGCCGCCGTTCCCACGACATCGTTCATGATTGTTCTCCTCCTTGGCGGGCATCGCGTCTTGCTCCGGCGGCGCCCGAACCCATACAGCTAAGGCCGATCCCGGGCCAGCCGCAACAGCTGACCTTGCGCAAACTCTGCCCCCCTAGCATCAACCACCCCATGAGTGAAAAAACGCTGAGCAACGAGACGCCGAAAATCCGTATCCGCGGACTATACAAGCGGTTTGGCACTAAGCAGGTGCTGGCCGGCGTAGACCTGGACGTGCCTCGGGGCACCTCGCTCGTGGTGATCGGCGGTTCCGGCTCCGGCAAGTCGGTATTGTTGAAATGCATCCTCGGCTTGCTCGAACCGGATGATGGCATTGTCGAAATCGACGGCCGAGACCTTCTAAAGCTTTCCCGACGGGAGCGCGAATTAGCCCGAACGCGCATTGGCATGCTGTTCCAGGCTGGGGCGCTGTTCGACAGCCTGCCCGTCTGGGAGAACGTGGCATTCGGCCTGATGGCCAGCCACAGGACCACCCGCGCCAACGCCCGCGTCCAGGCAGACCATTTTCTGCAGCAGGTTGGACTGGCTGCAAGCGTCGGGGACCTGTCGCCGGCCGAGCTCTCGGGTGGTATGCAGAAGCGCGTGGCCCTGGCGCGAGCAATCGCCTCTCAGCCGGATATCATGTTCTTCGATGAGCCGACGACCGGTCTTGATCCGATCATGGGCGCGGTGATCGACGGGCTGGTGGTCGATTGCGTCAAGCGTTTGGGCAGCACGGCCATCGCCATCACCCACGACATGGCCAGCGCCCGCCGCATCGGCGATCAGGCCGCCATGCTGCTGAACGGCCGCATCATTTGGGCGGGGCCCGCCGACCGTCTGATGGATAGTGGCAATGCAGAGGTCGACCAGTTCACCCATGGCCGGCGCGAGGGCCCGATCCAGATGGAGTTGCGCCGCTGAAGCGCCCACTTTGCCTGCTGGCCGCGTTCCTTCTGGTATCCTTGAAGGCTCAGGCAGGCCCGGCCGATGAACTCATGGGCCTGTTCATTCAAGGTTGTCTGCCGTTCGCCGGCCATCCATCGGCCCTGCGCGACTGGGCGCAGCGGTTCGGGCTCCCGCAGGTGCCGGAGCAAGCCCGCGCCGCATTCCTGCATGGCGCGCCCGGTCAGGCATTTGACGCTTCTGCCGCTGGGGTGAAGCTTGCCCTGCTCTCGTCCGACGACGGCATCTGTTCGGCCGTCACCGACCATGCGGCCCAGCCGCAGGTCACCGAGGCGCTGGAAAGCGGCCTGCGCGAAGCCGGACTGACTTTCCGTATGGTGATCGAGCGGGACGACAAGCAGATCAGCGCGATTCACCAACGGGAATATCTTGCGGCGAAAGACAAGCAGGGGTGGCGTATCCTGGAAGCGACCGTGAAGGGCGATCAGGGCGGGGAAGCCATGCTCACCGCCGCGCCGGAGTAATCGCTACGCGACAGCGGCTACCGATTTAGCGCTCGATCTATATTCAGAACGCCATCAAACCGGCGCCGCGATCCGACCCCCAGGCATCGGTCGCGGCACCCCAGTCGTCGAGGGAAAACTAAGCGGCAGGCCCGCCACGACCCTGGCAGCCAAGAATCCGAAACACTGAGCCTCCAACGCATCCCCATTCCAACCGACCGCTTCCACCGGCTCGACCGGAACACCGAGCGCCGCGCGCAGGCCTCCCATCAGCACCGGGTTCATCCGCCCGCCCCCGGAGACCAGCCAACGCTCGGGGCGCTCCGGAAACACCGCGGCCGCCACCGAGGCGACCGTAAACGCCGCCAACGTCGCCGCCCCATCCGCAGCCGTCAGCCCACCCAGCCCACTCGCCCCCAAGGCGCGGCCAAAATCCAGTCGATCCAGCGATTTCGGCGCGGGCATCCCGAAATATGGATGCGCCATCAACCGCCCCAACACGATCTGATCCACTTGGCCAGCCTTGGCCAACACTCCGCCCGCATCGAAGGCCTGGCCGGTATGCTGGAACACCCAGTCATCCAATGGCCCGTTACCGGGTCCCGTATCGAACGCCAGCAGCGACCTGTCTCGGCCGAGCCACGTCACATTCGCCACGCCGCCGATGTTCAGAACCGCCAGCGGCTTAGGTAACTCCGCTGCCAGCGCCCCATGGTAAACCGGGGCCAGCGGAGCCCCCTGCCCGCCGGCTGCCACATCCGCCGACCTGAAATCGTAAACCACCGGAACACCCAGACGCGCTGCCAGCCTGGCCGCATCGCCGATTTGCCACGTGCGCCGCCGATCCGGCCGATGCAGGATCGTCTGCCCGTGAAACCCCACCAGTTCCGCGGAACGCCCCAGCTTCTCGACCGCCCGAACATGATAGTCAGTCAGGCGCTCGACCAATCCGGAAAGCCGCGGGTCATATGGCGCGAGCACAGGAGCCAGATCGAGAACAGCCCGCAAGTCTCGGCGCAATGCGTCATCATAAGTCATTGTCACCGCCGGCCCGAACGCATTGACGATGACGCCATCGGTGTCGAGCCACGCCGCATCGACCCCGTCCAGCGACGTGCCACTCATGAGACCAATCGTTCGCGGCATTTGCCCCCGCCTCGCTGTGTGATAACCCGCCTGCGCAAACTACGGGTCAGCCGCCATGACGACCAACTCATTCCTTGATGAAGCCGCCGCACGCGGCTTCGTCTTCCAGTGCACTGACACTGAAGCGCTGGCCGCGTCCATGCAGGCAGCCCCGATCACCGCCTACATCGGCTTTGATTGCACCGCCGACAGCTTGCACGTCGGCAGCCTCGTGCAGATCATGATCCTGCGGCTACTGCAGAAACACGGCCACAAGCCGCTAGTGCTGCTAGGCGGCGGCACCACGCGCATCGGCGACCCCTCCGGCAAGGACGAATCCCGCCAGTTGCTGACAGATGAGACCATCGCCGCGAACATGGCCGGCATCCGCCGCTGCTTCACTCCGTTCTTGCGCTTCGGCGCGGGGCCCTCGGATGCCATCCTTGCCAACAACGCCGATTGGCTCGACCGCTTAGGCTACATCTCCCTCCTCCGCGACGTTGGTATCCACTTCAGCATCAATCGCATGCTTGGTTTTGATTCTGTTAAGTTACGACTTGACCGGGAGCAGCCGCTGACGTTCCTCGAATTCAACTACATGATCCTGCAAAGCTACGACTTTCGGGAGCTGAGCCGCCGCCACGGGGTCACCCTGCAGATCGGCGGATCCGACCAATGGGGCAACATCGTCGCGGGCATGGAACTGACCCGCCGGACCGACGCCAAATCGGTCTACGGCCTGACCACCCCGCTGATCACCACCGCGTCCGGCGGCAAGATGGGCAAAACTGCTCAGGGCGCCATCTGGCTTACAGCCGATCGGTTATCCCCCTACGACTATTGGCAGTTCTGGCGCAACACCGACGACGCCGACGTCGGCCGCTTCCTGCGCCTGTTCACCGACCTGCCACTGGCGGAAATCGCTCGCCTGGAAGTGCTGGGCGGCGCCGAGATCAACGAAGCCAAAAAGATCCTCGCCACCGAGACGACCGCCCTCGCCCACGGCTTCGACCAGGCGGAGCAAGCCGCGGAAACCGCCCGCCGCGCCTTTGAGGAAGGCGAAGCCGCCGCCACCCTGCCCACCGTCACGGTCCCAGCGGCGGATCTGCTTGCTGGCATCCCCGCCTTCCGCCTATTCGCCATGGCCGGCCTTGCCGCCAGTAACGCCGAAGGCCGCCGTCTCATTCGCGCTGGAGGCGCGAGGGTCAACGACGAGACCGTGACCGAGGAGGGCCGTTTGCTCTCCGCCGAACTGCTGCGCGACGGCGCAATCAAACTCTCCGCCGGCCGCAAACAACATCGTCTAGTGAAGATCGAGGGATACTAACGCTCAGTCGCCTTGCGACCTCGTGGCGGGAGAATATGCTTTCGCGAGAACCCGAAGGTCCGCCATCGGGGATCAATGGTCAGGCCAAGAAATAAGATCTATAAAGTAACAATATGAATTAGGTGCCGTTCCAAGCGTCGGGGAACGAGCGATCGATCCCTTGCTGCCGTCTGTCACAGATAATTGATATCTCCCGAACTTGTTGGCGTGGCCGTTGTGCGGTCGGATGGTTCAAGGGGTGAAACAAGGGGACGAAATGCGCCTAACGTTAGTTGTCGCCGCATTTGGGCTGGCGATCTCCTTCACGAAGCCAGCGCTCAGCGACGGGACGATCCTGCGGCAACCGCTTCAAACAATAGTCGACGATTACCTTGCTACCCGTCACGATCTCGAGAAGATCTCAGGCGTCGCCCTGCGTGTTGATCTGTTAAATCACCACCCGATCGACGTGTACAGCGGAACGAATGGCCGAAGCCATGACCCGATCCCCATCGACGACAGAACGCTTTTCCAGATCGGCAGCAATACCAAGCATTTCACCTCTGCGCTGATCTTGAAGTTGGAAGCCGACGGTAAACTGAATATTGATCAAACTGTTGGCGACTGGCTGCCGCAATATCCGGCCTGGGCAAAGGTGACGATCCGCAAACTCCTGAACATGACCGCTGACATTCCCAACTACAGCGAGGCGGTGCCAATCGCGGAAGCAATGTCCGCGGACATCCATCGTCAGTTTAGTCAGGAGGAGCTTGTTGCCGCAGTGTATGACAAGGGCTTGCCGATCCCAAACGGCTATTTTTATTCGAACACCAACGATGTGCTCGCCGGGCTTATCATTGAGCAGGCTGCACAAATGTCGTACAAAGAAGCACTCGAGTCGCTGCTGCTCAAGCCGCAGCATCTGAACAATACGTTTTATCGAGATGCACCATATCCGCGGCGAGTTCTGCGCCGGCTTCCTGTGGGTATCTACGACAATACCGATTGCTCCATTTACCAGCCAACGCCATGCACGCTGACGGCGTGGGCACCGTTGGTTGGCCAAGACGTGAGCTTTCAAAACCTTTCGTGGGCCGGCCCAGCCGGTGGTATGATTAGCAATACCCGCGACCTCGCCAAGTGGATACGGGCGTTGTTCGGAGGCCACGTAATCCCGCAGCAGCAATTAGACGAAATGACCACGATCGTTTCAACTAAGACCGGCAAACCCATTTCCGACGTATCTCCGGACGATCCATCTGGCTTCGGACTCGATCTCGGGAGAGTGTACCGAGCCGAGCTAGGCGGCACCTACTGGTTTTATCAAGGGACGACATTCGGCTTTCGAGCTATTTTTGCATACTGGCCGCAGTACCGATCTAGTGATTACCGCCGCGACAAACAGCCAGCCGCAAGACAACGAGGATCGATTGGGTGCGGTAGTGGTCGGGGGTGCGTTTCAATCTTTGCAGAAGCAGGGGCTTATTCAATGATGCAGGCGGGGCCCTGCGCCTTAAGTTGCATCCGTCAGTAGCGGTAAAGGCCGAGCTCTTCCGATCCGACATTGCCAGGATTTCACCGGAGTAACAAAGGTGCCGACTTAAGATAGGGTTGTGGACGTTGATTAGAATTCGGAGGCGGTGCGGGACTTCGCCGCAGCCCAGCACTGACCCATCCACCTCCGTGACGAACCGGCGTACTTGCAAGAACTCGTCGCGGGTCGCACCCTCTGTTCCGCGCGTAAGTTCGAGGCGCCGAGTTCTTCGCTCAACGTTCGCTGAGGGTGGCGCCTCAAACATCCAGCCCTCCGTGACGTGGCCCCGGTTCAGGGCGACGAACCGACCGCATTGCCATTCTCGCGGCCGAAGGGCACAGGAGGGATCATGGCCAACATTGCATACGCGTCAGTAGTAGCGCTCGCGGCTTTTACGTCGGCTCCGTCAGAACACGAACGAACGACAGTGCCGGTCAATGATGCCGGGACCCTCACGGTTCAATTGTCGAATTTCGCCTTCGAGCCTGCGTATCTTCGACTGAAGGCCGGCGTGCCCGTTCGCCTGCACCTCGCAAATAAAAGCAATGGAGGTCATGACTTCAGCGCGCCCAGCTTCTTCGCGGCGAGCACCTTTCCACCTGGTACATCAGCGCCACCACACGGTGAGGTGGCGGTTAGCTCACACGAGACGGTCGATATCATCGTCGTGCCGCGTACGCCGGGGACCTACCGTTTGGAATGCACCCATTTTCTTCACAGCTTATTCGGGATGCACGGCACCATCGAGGTGGTTCCCTGAGGTTGCCTTCGCTCGGCTTCGTGGTGGCTGGACTAGAAAAGGTTCAGCCGTATGCAAACGGCTGGCGCCGGGATGCGTGAAAGTCCGGCCCAGAGTTGATCGACATCCGCGTCTTCTCAGGACTTGGAACTCACGCCATCAAGCGCATGCCGGCTCCTCTCCGGGCATACCTGACGCGCCCTGTTTCGGCCAATCCAGCGGCGCCGCCGGACGGTTCTGTCGCAAGGTGGAGGCGCCATCGGCGACGATCCGCCACACCGTGTTGGACAGCGTTTTGCGGTCGGCGAACAAACCGGGGTCCAGCGGCGTATGCAGCAGCACCGTCGCCCGTAGCCCAGTATGCTGCGCTAAGCGCCAGAAATGCGACGCGATATCCATATCCCCGTACCAGGCGAAAACCGGCCGGCTTGCTCGTCCCGTTGGCAACCCGCCCAGCCGGTCATACACTACGGACACCGGCTGAATTAGCGGCAGTTCCGACCGATCCTCACCCGCGCGAACCTCGGCCATTGCGAAAAACGACGTCCGGAACGGCAACACCCGAGACCCGTCCGAGCTCGTCCCCTCCGGAAACAGGATCAGGTTATCCCCCGCCCTCAAAACGTCGCGCATCGCATCGCGCTCCTTACCCGTCGACGCTCGGCTGCGTGACACAAACACCGTCCGCCCCAGCTTGGCGATCGTGCTAATGATCGGCCAGCCCGCGACTTCCCCCTTGGCGACGAAGCGGCCATCCAACACACCCCCGATCACCGCGACATCCACCCAGGAGGAATGGTTCGAAACATAAATCACCCGCCGGGCGCCCGAGCGTTTCACCGGCGTTCCGATGACCCGCACCCTAACACCAATTAAACGCGCGAGCGTCGCCCAATACACCTGCGCGAACCTGACCTTCGCGTGCCCTGGCAAAATCAGGCAAACCGCCTGGATAAGCATCGCGGGAAGCGTCCACGCCAGTACCGCCAGACCTCGGCGGGCCGCCCGCACCCTCCGTGCGACCAGCCAGCCCTCACGGCCGGTCGGTAGGCGTAGCAAAAACCCGGGGTCCCGGTCCGGGTCCACTAATGGTCCCTGCCGCCGCCTCGCTCGCTTTCTCCGGTCCAGCATCGGATCATCTTCCATAACAATTGGATGCGCTGGATTTGCGACGGAACAATGGCGCAACCGTGACCGTTCAGCCAAACCCGTTGCGACCCGTTTAAGGTAAAGTTCCGCCATGCCCCGCCTCCGGACAATACTTCCCGCCGCCGCACGGCGGTTTGCCGTCATCCTGGCGGTGATCGCCGGCGCCGCGGCGATCGAACCATCCCGAGGCGCCGATCCTCAGCCCTATACGGTGAACCTGAAACCGACCGGCGATGGCGCCCTCGACGCTGCGCTGAACGGCAGCTCAACCTTGATCTCGCTGGCGAAATCGGCGCCCGTCGGCGGCTTCGCGCTCACTGAACGAGCGCGACAGGATGCCACTCGGTTCGAAACCGCGCTGCGGAGTTTCGGCTATTACAAGGCGACCGTCGGCACGACGATCGCCGGCCACGTCCTGACCGACCCCACGCTACCCTCGACCATCGACCAGGCGCCAGCCAACCCTCCGCTGGAGGTCGCCGTTTCATTCGATCTCGGGCCACGCTTCGAACTTGGTTCGGTGTCGATCTCCACCCCTGTGCCCCCTGCTGTCGCAGCCCATCTGGACCTGAAACCGGGTCAGCCGGCCATGGCGGCCCAAATCCTTGCCGCCCAAGGCCGATTGCTCGATGCGCTCCAAGCAGACAGCTACCCACTGGCAAAGGTGCCTACGCCCATCGCCATCTTGCATCCCGACCAGAACCTGCTGGACGTGACCTTTCAACCCGATCCTGGCCCGAAGGCGGAGATCGGCCCGATCAGCTTCACCGGTCTCAAGGACATGAACGAAGCGTTTGTTCGCAAGCGCCTGCTGATCCACCAAGGCGAGGCCTTCAGTCCGCAAGCCATCGAAGCAGCGCGCGCCGATCTGTCCTCGATCGGCGTGTTTTCGGTGGTCCGAGCGGATCCGGCCTTGACACTCGACCCTCAAGGCCAATTGCCGATCGCTTTCGACCTGACCGAGCGCCCGCTCCATGCCGTGGACGTCGGGGTCGGCTATTCAACCGACCTTGGGGTCAACTTCAATACCGCGTGGCGTGACCGCAACTTGTTCGGCAACGCGGAACAGTTGAACCTGACAGCGTCTTACCAGGCCGGCGGTGACGCGCTCGTTCATCCCGGCTACCAAGCCGGCGCGCAGTTCCTGAAGCCCGATTTCTTGGCTCGCGACCAGCAACTTGAGCTTGATCTAAATGCCGTCAAACAGGACCTGCAGGCCTACGACCAGACCGCATTACTGGAGAAAATCGCGCTCAACCGCAAACTGTCACCGCATTGGACCGTCAGCCTTGGTCTGTCCGGCGAACAGGAGTCGATCCTGCAGGAGGAGGTGACGCGCCACTACAACCTGATCGGCATCCCGGCCAGCCTAAAATACGACAGCACGAACAGCACGCTCGATCCGACGCAAGGCGTAAGGGCGGCAATTCTCCTGACCCCGACCGAATCTCTCGGCACACCCAGCGCAACCTTCCTGCTCGCCCAGGTTTCCGGTTCGACCTATCTGGACTTCTTTGACAACGGACGCAGCGTTCTGGCGCTACGCGGCCTGATCGGGCAGGCCTCAGGCGTCGGCGTGTTCGGCATCCCGCCCGACCAGCGCTTCTATGCCGGCGGCAGCGGCACGGTGCGAGGCTACCGCTACCAGACGCTAGGTCCGCAGTTCCCTGATGAGAAGCCGACTGGTGGCACCGCCATCTCCGCCGGAACCGTGGAGATGCGCCAGCGTATTCTTGGCAACTATGGTGTCGTGGGATTCGTGGACGTGGGGCAGGTCAGCACCAACGGCCAGCCATTCACGAGTGACTGGCACACAGGCGCCGGGGTGGGGGCCCGCTATTACACTTCCATTGGCCCGATCCGGTTGGATGTCGCCGTGCCGTTGAACAAACTGCCCGGCGGCGATTTGTTCGAACTGTATATTGGCATCGGACAGGCGTTTTGACCCGTCGGCTGGTAAAATGGATTGCCGCGATCGTCCTCGTCCTGCTGGCTATCCCGGTCCTGGCGGTCGTGCTGGTCGCGGTCGCAGCGAATATCGACGCTGGCCGCCGCCTCATCGAGCAGCAAACCGCCAGCCTGAGCAGCGGGACAGTGCGGATCCAGGGTCTCAGCGGGCGCTTTCCCGACGCGCTGCGCGCGGAGCAGATTGAGGTGTCGGACGCCAAGGGGCCGTACGTCCTCATTCATGGCCTGGTTCTCGACTGGTCTCCGATGAAATTGGTCCACCGATTCGCGCAGATCGATCAGCTTCAGGCAGACCGTTTAGATTTCTACCGCATGCCGGAATATGAAAGCACGGGTTCCAGCGGCGGATCGTTCAACTTGCCGGTGCAGGTCGATCTGCGTCACCTTCACGTCGGCCAGGCAGTGATCGGCGCGCCGGTTGCCGGGGTCGCGGCGACGCTGGCCCTCGATGGTTCGGCGACTTTGCCAACGCTCTCCGAGGGCACCATACAGCTCGAGGCCACCCGCCTCGACAGCCCGGGCCACTACGCCGTCAATGGTAGGGTCACCTCGGAGGCGATTGAGGCCACCGTCAAGGCCGATGAGCCCGCCAAGGGTCTGATCCCGGCCATCGCCCATCTACCCGACCTCGGGGCGATCGCAATCCAAGCTTCGGTCAACGGCCCGCGGGATAATCTTGCTACACAACTTGACCTCACTGCGGGCGAGCTGAGCGCCACGGTCGTCGGCACCATCGATCTGCAACACGAGGCAGCCGACCTCGCGGTCAAAGCTCATGCCCCCGCAATGGCGCCCGCCCCTGGCGTGTCTTGGCAATCGGTTCTGGTTGACGCGCAGGTGCACGGTCCATTTCTCAAGCCCGCAGCCAAAGGCATTTTAAAGATCGACGCCCTCGCTGCCGCCGGCGCTCGAATTGGCGCATTGGACGCCGATGTCGCCGGCAACGAAGGTCAGGTGGATTTGCACGCCGCGGTTCGAGACCTGCACATACCCGGTCCGAAGCCCGACCTGTTCGCCGCCGATCCGATTAGTCTGACCGCCTCCGCGCACCTCGATCAGCCAGACCGCCCAGTGCTCTTTGCGTTGCACCACCCTCTCGTCTCTGCCGAAGGCACGGCCCACACGCGGGGGACGCAACAGCTCGAAGCCCACCTGTCGCTGCCAAACCTGACACCTCTGGCAGCAGCGGGGGGCACCGACCTCGACGGCAGCGCGGGCCTCGATATCACCGCCGAGACGAAGGACGGCACAACCTCCGCCACCGCGACCGGTCGGGTCTCTATCACCGGCGGGATCGCGCCAGTGCCCGCCTTGATCGGCCCAGACGGAAGTATCGATGCCGCCGCCTCTCTGCACGGCGAGAACATCAAGCTCTCCCACCTCACGTTGAACGGCAAAGCGCTGAATGTTTCCGCCCGTGGCGGCATGGAAGACCAGACCCTCGACCTCGACTGGACTGTTGCCCTCGCCGATCTGGCCGCCATCCAGCCAAGAGTGTCCGGCACCTTGGACGCCAAGGGCCACGCCGGAGGCAAGCTGAACGATCTCGCGGTCCAGGCTGACCTCGGCGCCGATCTGGCAGCAAAAGGCTACCCATCGGGACATATCACCGCCAAGGTGGACGCAACCGGACTGCCCGCCACACCGCACGCAACGATCAACGCGGGCGGGACGCTGCTGGACGCTCCACTGACCCTTGACCTCACCGCGGAGGACGCCAACGGCGTGGTCAAAGTAGACATCGGCCAGGCGGCCTGGAAGTCGCTCCAAGCCGGTGGCGCGATCAGTCTGACCCCGCCCGCGGTCATTCCCGCCGGCAACTTGCACGTCGATGTCAGCCGCCTAGCGGATTTCGAACCTTTGCTGGGACGGAAGTTGGCCGGTAAGGCAAATGCGACCCTCGATTCCGACGACAAGGCCGCAAAACTGTCGTTGACAGTCCGCGACGCCGCCATGCCAGGGACGGCTGCCATCAGCAAAGCCGAGTTGAACGCCAGCGTCACCGATCCCGCTGGCAATCCCAGCATCGAAGGCACGTTTACCGCCGATGGCATCTCCGCCGGCGATGCCAAATCAGTTTCGGCCCGCGTGACCACCAAAGGTCCGATCGACGCAGTCAGTCTAAGCGTCACCGCCGATGCGCCGTCCGTCGCAGACGGAGCCGCGAAATTGATTGCCGCCGGCACTCTGAACGCAACGGACAAAACGCTCGCCCTAACCCACATGGAGGCAAGCTGGAAGCAGCAGGCGTTGAAGCTTCTCGCCCCAGCCAGGCTCAACTTCGTCGATGGCGTAGCCATGGACCGGCTGCGCCTCGGCTTCCGTCAGGCGGAGCTGACTGTGTCTGGAAAAGCCGGCAGCGTCCTGGATTTAACCGCCACATTGCGTAATCTCCCGGCAGATATCGGGGCTATCGCCAATCCCGCCTTTGCCTGCGACGGCGTCATTGGGGCCGATGCGCGGTTAACAGGCACCCCCGCTCGTCCGGAGGGCACCATCAAGCTCACCGCGACCGGCGTGCGGCAACGGCAAGGTCCCGGTCAGGCGCTTCCCGCCGCGGACCTTCTCGCCAACGCCACCCTGCTCGGCACCACCGCACGCATCGACACCAAAATGACCGCCGGCCCGTCGCACCTGGGCGTCACCGGATCGGTGCCGCTGGCGTCGAGCGGCGCTCTGGACTTGAAAACTAACGGCCGTGTCGATCTGACGATGCTGGACCCGCTCCTGACGGCGCAGGGCCGTCGCGCTCGGGGCGAGGTGACCTTGGACGCCGCCGTGACCGGCACCACCATCGCGCCACTGGTCCGCGGCACCGCCAACCTGAGCAAAGGCGACTTCACGGACTACGTCGTGGGTGCCCACGTCAGTAATTTGACGGCCACCATCCAGGCCACGGGGGATACCATTCGTCTAGCCAATTTCACTGGAAAGGCCGGCCCCGGGACAGTCGGCGGCTCCGGCACGATCAGTCTGGCCGGCCCCATGCCGGTCGATCTTCATTTCACCGCCGACAACGCCCGCCCGCTGTCGAGTGACCTGATAACCGCTTCGATCGACGCCAACCTGACGGTGCAGGGCGAGGTGAAGGGCAACTTAGAAGCCGGTGGGACACTGCACGTCCGGCGCGCCGACATCCGCATTCCGGACAAGATGCCGACCAGCATCGCTGTCCTGCCGGTTCGCAACGCCAACGCGCCGCCCCCACCCCCGCATGGGCCGGAACCACAATCCGCGATCTCGTTGAACCTGACACTGAACGCGCCGGAAGAGGTCTTCATCCGCGGCCGCGGTCTCGATGCGGAACTTGGCGGTACCATCCACATCCAGGGCACCGCCGCTAAACCAATCCCCAGCGGCGGTCTGCACCTGCGCCGCGGAACCTTCAGCCTGGTCGGCAGCACATTGAATTTCACCGAGGGCACCATCGATTTCTCCGGCGCCGGCATCGCCGACCCGTCGATCCATTTCATTGCGACATCAACCACAGCCACCATGATTGCCACGCTGACGATTAGTGGCAGCGCTAAAAACCCGAAAATCGTCCTGTCGAGCGTTCCCGACATGCCGCAAGACGAAATTCTCGCCCAGCTTCTGTTCAACTCCAGTACCTCGAAACTCAGCCCATTTCAGCTTGCCGAAATTGCCGCCGCGCTGGCATCGATGTCCGGCGCCACGTCCAACTTTGATCCACTGGAAAGCCTGCGCAGCAAGTTTGGCTTGGATCGGCTGTCGGTCGGTAGCAACTCGAGCGGCAGTCCGACGCTGGAGGCGGGAACATATCTCGCCCGTGGCGTCTACCTCGGCGCCAAACAGAGCGCGTCGGGCGGGGGAACTCAGGCTACAGTCCAGATCGATCTGACCAAGGGCTTGAAGCTGGAGACCACGGCGGGGTCCGGCAACACGTCAGCGACCGGCAGCACCAGCAGCGCGGACGCCGCCAGTGTCGGGCTAACTTATCAATTCGAGTATTGATCGCCCGACAAGTCGCCGTCATTGTCGGGCTTGTGCGAACCATGCCCTATTTTCGGGAAGTTCATGCGCGGATCCCCTGAACAGCCCGACTTCCTCCCTATGCCGGCGAGAATCGTTGAAATGGCGAGCACCTGATAACCATCGCAAAACTATCCCGAGTATAATGCCGCCGAGTCGATCGGCGCATTTTTCCCTCATGCCTGTATCGCATTCATTCCATCTACGATGCAGAGTATTTTCATTCTGGCTATATACTGGCAGGCAGACGCAGTGAATTGTTGACTATTTGATTGCAAGCAAGCCACTTGCGAAGTCCGGTCGCAGCGCAGATCAATATGCCGCGCGTCGCGGCAATCGCCGACGGCATGACTGCCCGGCAAGCCCGTGGCCACTGCCAGCGATCGAACATTCTCGAGGTCCGTGTTGGTCTAGTCAATAGATCTGGCAGTACCTGATGTTCTATTCGGAGAACTGATCACGCGTTCTTGCTTTTTTTTGTGGTTCTTTCCCCTCTACGCGGTTGCGGGACTATCCTTATTAAGACGACACTAACCTAAAAGGAGGGGGCACATGACCGCACGAATCACACGCGCTCTAGCCTTGATCGCTATCTCAACGCTGCTGGTGTTGATGGGCGGCGGAAACAGCGTTTATGCAGAAGACGATTCTATATCGAGAGATGACCAGCGAGTGACAATTGGGTTTGATATCGCGGCGCAGCAAGGTATCTCGCTCGACAGTAACATCGCGGCGGTCGGGTTGGGAAGCTATCTGGTAAATGCGATGGGCTGCAACGACTGCCACACGTGGCCGAATTACGCCCAAGGGGGTGATCCGTATAGCCGCCAACCCAAGCAGGTTCCTCTGGCAAGTTACCTGGCTGGCGGGCGGCTGTTCGCTCTCCCGACGGAGAATATCTGTTCCAGGAACATCACGCCTGCCCCCAACACGAACAAGCCGGCTGGCCTCTCACGTTCAGACTTCTTGTACGTACTTCGGACGGGTTGCGACCCACAAGACGCAAATTTCCGCGATCCTCAAATGTGCGAGCTCTTGCAGGTGATGCCGTGGCCCAATTACCAGGACATGAGGCGAAGAGACCTCACCGCAATCTACGCCTACCTTAGTGCTCTCCCGCACGCTGATCCAATAAGTCCCTCACCACCGGGGGGCTGCACTCCGGATCCACAGGGTGTGGCTGGCGAATGACGTAACGCGGAACCACCGGTCCCCGGGCGCGGGTAGAATGGCCGCGCCTCGCAGCGGCGTGACGAGGTCGCAGACTGACGGTGGCCATGGTGGGGGCCACTATTCGCTCCGGTGCGGGCCGGATAGTTCGTGCCGACCAAACCTCTTGCTGCATCGCACAAATCGCGTCACACTCTTCCCATGCCGGACGTGCCAGCTGCTTCGCAGACCTCCGCCCTGGCCCAGGAACTCCTGGACCTCACCGCTCGCCTCGGTGCCCGTGCCAGCGAAGACCCATTCGGCAACCCGGTTCTATCGGTCTCCTTGGCCATCACGCGCCAACTCGACGCTGGCGAGCTGACCGAAGACGACATCGCCGGCCTAATTCGCTATCTTCGCGATGCCGCTTTTATCGACCGAGCCGCACGCATCCCGGTCTATCTCGGCGGCATCGACACCGCGACCAATGACGGCATTCTGGCCGAACTGGCGCATCATTTGCTACGTCCCGACCCCAACGACAGCCCGGTCCGCTGGGCCGAATACCAGGCGCTCACCGAACGCACCCGCTTCGCCGCCGTCTTCACCGCGCATCCCACCTTCTCCTTGCCTCTGCCGGTCAACCAGGCTCTCGCCCAAGCCGCCTGCGGCCGCCCAGCCCCTGCTTTCGAAACCCACCGTCCCCCGCCTATCACCTTACGCAACGAGTTCGACCAATCCGTCGCCGCGATCGCCAACGGCCGTGATGCCATCGATCGGTTTAATGCTGCACTGATTTCCGTCGCTCGCGGTGCCTGGGCCGACCGCTGGACCGAGCTCAATCCAAGCCCCGTGGTGCTGTCCACCTGGGTTGGCTACGACACTGATGGCCGCACCGATATCGGCTGGTGGGACACGTTGCGTCTGCGCCTCGAAATGAAGCGCCTCCAACTCGACCGTCTGCAGGCCCAGGTCGCCGTCCTCCCTAGCGCCGCCGCTCTTGCCCAACGCGTCGGCGAAGCCCGAGATGCCGTGGACCGCCAGATCGAGCTCTGCCCCGATCAGCCGGAGCCAGCCAAGGTCGCCGCTTTCGCGCATCTCCTGGTCAGCAGCAGGGAAACCGCCCTTACCTCGCCCGCACCCCTGCTGCCGCTGTTTCGGTCCGCCATCGCCAAGGCCGAGGATCACGACAAACTAGCATTGACCGTCGCCCGCGCCGGGCTGGTCTCGCACGGCATGGCGCTGGCACACACCCATACGCGATTGAATGCGGCGCAGCTCCACAACGTTGTCCGCCAACGGCTAGGCATCGCCGATCCGCCAGAAGACCCCGCCCACCGCCGTGCTCTGTTCTCCGCGATCAATGCCGCGCTGGATGTGGTCAAGCCCGAACCGGTCGATTTTGGTGCCCTGATCGCCGAACAAGCCTCGGCGGCGAAGCTGATGATGACGGTCGCCCAGATCGTCAAGCACGTCGACGGGTCCATCCCGGTGCGTTTCCTGATCGCCGAGACCGAGTCCGGCTACACTTTGCTTGCCGCGCTCTGGCTAGCCCGCCTGTTCGGCGTTGAAAAATATGTCGAAATATCGCCCCTGTTCGAGACAGCCGAGGCGCTGGAGCAAGGCGCCGGCGTTCTCGAAGAAGCCCTGCGCAGCCCGCACTATCGCCACTACCTGAAGAAGACCGGCAGGCTGGCCCTGCAATTCGGCTATTCAGACTCCGGCCGCTACGTCGGACAGTTGGCTGCCAGTTACTTGATCGAACGGTTACGACTTAAGATCGCTCACACTTTGCAGCACCATGATGTTAGCGGCGTGGAGGTCATCCTGTTCGACACCCACGGCGAGAGCATCGGTCGCGGCGCGCACCCCGGTTCGCTCGCCGACCGCCTCAAATACCTATCCCCCACCGCCTCCCGCCAGGCGCTCGGTCGCGCCGGCCTGAAAGTGCGCGAAGAGGCAGCTTTCCAAGGCGGCGACGGTTACCTGCTGTTCGGCACGCCAGAACTCGCTTTGGCAACGATCACCCGCATCGCCGAGCAGACCTATCACCCGGCGGCCGGCCCGATCGAAGACCCAGTCTATGCTGATCCCGACTTCGCGGCCGACTTTTTCGCCACGATTCGCTCGAATATGGAAGGCCTGGTCGAGGACCAAGGCTACGCCGCGCTACTGGGCGCCTTCGGTCCCTCGTTACTTGACAAGACCGGATCGCGTCCCTCGGCGAGGCAGTCGGACGGGATGGGCGGAGCCACCCGCATCCGCCACCCGAGCGAATTGCGCGCGATCCCGAACAATGCGATCCTGCAACAAATAGGCTGGTGCGCCAATACGCTGCAGGGCATCGGCGGCGCTGCCGCCCGCCATCCCGAGACCTTCACCGATCTGCGACAGAGCAGTCGCCGTTTCAAGCGAGCAATGGATCTGGCGAGCCATGCCCTTGCCCACTCGGATATCGAGGTGCTGCGCGCGGTGATCGCCACGCTCGACCCCGGGACCTGGCTGGACCGCGCCGCCCACACCAGACGCCCCGGCCGACGAGAAGCCTTGGTCGCCGTTGCGAAGGCACTCGAACGTCTCGACATCTGGGCCGCCGCTCAGTCCCTCTTCCGCCGCATTTCCGCGGATCATCTGGCGCTGCGGGTCGCTTGGCCGGACGTGCCGCACATGGCGAACCGCGAAATACTGCTGCACGCGCTCCGCTTGGCGCTGATCCATAGGATCTGGCTATTGGCTACGGAAATTCCCGACTTTTCACCGCGCCACGGTGTCACGCGGTTGGCGCTGGAGGCGGCGATTCTGCGCCTCGATATCGACGCATCCCTGAATATGCTGGCGGAGATTTTTCCATCGGCAACCGACCCCGCTGCCGACTGCGACTATGGCGAGCCCGCGCCAAACCGCCGCACCGCCGCCTACGTACGGGAACACGAAGAGATCTTTGCCCCCATGCGCCGTCTGTTCGCCATGGTGCGAGAAATCGCTACTGCGGTGACGCACGAAGTCGGAGCGTTCGGGTAAGCGCCCCATCGTAGTTAGCTCAACCGATTAGCCGCTGCGCGTAACCGCGGCAAGGCCCCAGATCGGGCACAGCACAGACCCCTAACCGAAGCCCCCTACTCTGCGGCCATCGGCATCGGTGCGGGCCGTTCCATCGTCTCCAGCAACTGCGCCCGGACGAGCATCGCCTTCTCCCGATTGGCATCTTTAACCGGACCGAAACCCCTGATCTGGTCTGGAAGTTCGGCCAACGCCACTGCGGTGGGCAAATTGTCACGGGTCAAGGCGGCTAGCACGTTACGCAGATCGGTCGTGTATTGGTTGATCAGAGCGCGCTCCTGCCGGCGTTCGGCTTGGTAGCCGAAGAGGTCCAGCACCGTGCCGCGTATCATTTTGCCGTGGCGCAGCACGCGGAACAGAGGCAGTGCCACTGAACCAGGAATGGCGATCTTGCGGCGTCGGCCGGTGTTCGGGTCCATCCGGGTGACCAGCGGCGGAGCCATGTGAAATTCAGGTTTTTCCCCGTAGCTCGCGGCGGCATGCAATCGGGCAACCTCGTACTCATCCTTGTAGGCCATTACGCGATACAGCCCCTCAGCCGCTGCGCGCGAAAGCCGGCCGGGGGCACCGGTCACGGCAGTTTCCCGGGCTATGACCTCACGCAGGAGCTTCTGATATCGCGCAGCATAACGCTTGGACTGATAGGCGGTCAGGGCCTGTGCCCGGAGGGCGATCAGTGCATCCAGATCGGCTGGCGGCCCTTCGGTCAGACCGTCGAGGATCTGCTTCATCAGGCCGGGTTGTTCGGCGAGAATCCGGCCCCACAGGAATGCGCGCTTGTTCAGCTTGACCGCCGCGCCGTTGAGCTCGATGGCGCGCAAGATCGCCGGTTCACCGACCGGGACAAGGCCGCGCTGCCAGGCCATCCCGAGCAGCATGGTGTTCATCGCCTGCGAATTGCCAAACAGCCGCTCGGCCAGGCGAACGCCGTGCAGCCAGATCGAGCGGTCGCTGTCGGTGACTTTCTCGATCGTGCGGCGATGCAGGGCGGCGTCGATCGACAACGCTGCGTTACGTTTGAAGTCCGCCGTGGCAGCGAGGTCCATGTTGCCGATGACAACGGAGGTCCGTGCGTTGCGCTCCAGCACGCCGGCTTGGCATCCGACCGCGAGGTCCGCGGCCAGCATCAGGTCAGCGGTCCCAACTGGGATGCGGACGACGTCGAGGGCTGCCTCATCGGCCGCGATCTGGACGTGGGCGACCACGGCGCCATTCTTTTGCGCCAGACCGGTGAAGTCGAGGGTCTTCACCGCCTTACCCTCCAGATGGGCGGCCATCGCCAGAATGGCGCCGGAGGTGACGATGCCGCCGCCGCCGATACCGGCGAAAAGGCCACGCCAAATTGTTCCGGATGGCAACGTTGGCGGGGGAAGCGCGGCGGCGAGTTCGTTCTCGCGCGCCTGCCATTGTGGATCGGCGTCGGGGGCGGCGGGAGGCCCGGCCTGGGTAACGAAGCTGGGGCAGAAGCCCTTCAAGCATGACAGGTCGACGTTGCAGCTCGTCGGGTTGATGCGGCGCTTACGGCCAAGTTCGGTCTCCACCGGCTCGATGGCGATGCACCCGGACTGCGTGGAGCAGTCGCCGCAGTTCTCGCAGACCGCTTCATTGATGACGACGTGACGGGTGGGCTGCTCCATCGAGCCGCGCTTGCGGCGGCGGCGCTTTTCGGTAGCGCAGACCTGGTCGTAGATCAGCACCGAGGGGCCGTCGAAGTCGCGCAGAGATTTCTGCACCGAGTCCAAAGCATCGCGGGTGTGGAGGGTAACGCCGGCCGGCACCTCGGAGGCCTTCGGAAGGCGGTCGGCTTCGTCAGCCACGACGGCGATGCGCTTGATGCCCTCGGCCGCTAGCTGTGCCGCGATGTTGGGGACTGTAGGCTGGCCCTCGGTAGGCTGGCCTCCGGTCATCGCGACGGCATCGTTGAACAGCAGTTTGTACGTCATGCGGGTTTTTGCCGCGACCGCCTGACGGATCGCCAGGCTGCCCGAGTGCTGATAGGTGCCATCGCCTAGATTGGCGAACATGTGTTTGACGTCGGTAAAGCTGGAGAGGCCGATGAATGGGGCGCCCTCGCCTCCCATCTGAGCGAAAGTACGGGTGTTTGGGCCGTCGTCCAGCGCCATGAAGTGGCAGCCAATGCCAGCACTGGAAAAGCTGCCGTCGGGGAGCTTTGTCGACGTGGCGTGCGGGCAACCCGCGCAGAATGCCGGCTCACGGTGGAGTAAGCCGTCCGGACGCTCGGCCACGAGCGGTGCCGGAGGTGCGGGGAGATTCAGACCGGCGCGGCCGAGGAACGTGCCTAGGTTTGCTGCCACGCTTTCCGGCGACAGTTCCATCAATGGGGAAACTAGAGCAGCGCCCAGCGGATCGCTTTTACCGCTGACTTCGGGGCGTTCGTTGGCGGGCAGGTGGTAGAGGGCGTCGCGGATCTGGCTTTCGACGAAGCCACGCTTCTCCTCGATAACCAGGATGGAGCGCTTGCCTCGAGCGAATTCCTTGAGGCCCTCGGTTTCCAGCGGCCAGGTCATACCGACTTTGTAGATGGCAAGTTGCGGGTGGTCGTGCAGGCCGAGGCGGCGGAGAGCGTGCAGGGTGTCCTCGTGCGCTTTGCCGACGGTGATCAGACCGATGGTGGCGTCCGGGCCTCCGCTGATAAGTCGGTCGATACGGTTGGCGCGCGCCCAGGCTAGCAGCGCCGGCATTCGCTCCTCGATCATCCGGCGCTCGAGTTCGGTGCGGTCGGCCGGAAAATGCATCGTGTGATCGAAGTTGAGGCCGTGCGGCGGCAGAGCGATGTCGGGGGTAATGAAGCGGCGCACGGAGGGGACAATGGCGGTCGAGGCCTGCTCCATGGTCTCGGCAGTGGTTTTCATCGCGACCCAAACGCCGGCGAAGCGCGACATCGCCCATCCGGCGAGGCCGAGGTCAATCACGTCCTGAACAGAGGCCGGATTTAGCACCGGGATGAAGCAGTTCTGGAAAATGTATTCGGTCTGGTGAGGGTAGGTGGAGGAGTGGGCGCCGTGGTCGTCGCCGGCAATGGCCAAAATTCCACCATGCTTATGGGTGCCGGCCATGTTGGCGCAATGCAGCGCATCGCCGGAGCGATCTACGCCAGGACCCTTGCCGTACCACATGCCGTAGACGCCATCGACCCGCTTGCCGGGGAAGGCATCGAGTTCCTGTGTGCCGTACAGCATCGTGGCGGCTAGATCTTCGTTGATGCCGGGCTCGAAGCGGATGTCGTTTTCCGCCATCAGCTTTTTCTGCACCCAGAGTTCACGGTCGAGGCCGCCAAGCGGGGATCCTCGGTAACCGGAGACGAGGGCAGCGGTGTTGAGCCCTGCTTCCTTGTCGAAGCGGCGCTGCTCGAGGAGCAAGCGCAGCAGCGCCTGGATGCCGGTGAGCAGGACCGGACGGTCCAGATCGGTGAAACGCGAGTCCAGCGTTATTTCCGTGGGCGCGATTCCGATATCCATGGGCGTTTGTCCCTTCGAGGGTCCTGGGTACTACATAGTAGGCTCGGCGCCGCGGGAAAGGTTGCCATAGTGCGGATGGGCGATGGCCTGTTTTAGCAAAAACCGCCAAACTACGCGATGTATTGCAACTTTCAGTGGCCAGCCCTTCCTCCGAGGCTGCCGCATGCGCGACAAATCTTCGAGGCCCAGCGGTAAGGTGGCTCCTGCTTAGCTCTGAGCCTACCGCACGATGCTGCGCGCCGCACGGACATTGGTAAGGATGTTGTGATGGAGTTGGACCGGCTGGACCTCGCGATCCTCGATCATTTGCAGGCGAATGGTCGAGCGACCGCGCAGGACCTGGGAGAAGCGGCGCATCTCTCAGCCTCGCCGTCCCACCGGCGACAGAGACTGTTGGAGGAGGCCGGGATCATCCAGCGATACGTCGCTTTGCTTGACCAGGACAAAGTTGGCCTGCCGGTGAATGTTTTCGTCACGGTCAAGTTGGCCAACCACCAAGATGAGACGCTGCAGGGGTTTGAACGCGCGGTCGAGGCATGTCCGGAGGTGATGGAGATGTACGAAATGACCGGCGCAAGCGATTATCTGCTCCGAGTTGTGGCACGCGATGTCGCCTCATATGAGACGTTCCTGCGGGGGCGCCTGGTGCACATCCCCGGAGTGCAGTCATTCGAATCCGCTCTGGCGCTTAAGCGAGTGGTATACCGGACGAACCTGCCGCTGCGGCAAGGGCGTCCGGACCGGAATTAATATCGCGAAGGCCGCTTCGCCCTGCCGGCGACTCGAGAAATAGGTTGGGCGCCGACCGTTGTCACAAGTGCGCGAGTGATCGCAGTTGTATTCCCCTGGAAGCCTTTTGTTTACTTTCTATTAACGAATCGGTATTAAATCTTTGCCGTAACGGGCGGCAATGTGGGGTTTGCGAATATGGTCACAGCGACTGTAGAAACGCGACGTGGGTTTTCAGAGAACCCTGGTCGAACCGTTCTCGTCGTTGAAGATGAGGAGGGAATTCGATTCTGCGCGACTGAATTTCTTCGAGATTGCGGTTACAATGTGGTGGAGGCAGGGACAGTAGCCGAAGCCAAGGAAGTGCTGCTTCGGGGGTGCGTCGACTTGGTCTTCAGCGACATCAATATGCCGAACCGCGAAACCGGCTTCGCTTTGGAAAAATGGGTTCGCCGGCAATTCCCTGAGATCAAGGTCCTCCTTACCTCAGGCTCTCCACAAGCGGCCGAGGACACAAGAGATTTGCTCGAACCATTGATTCCAAAACCCTACAAGTTGTCAATGCTGGAGGGTCGCATCGAGCGCCTGCTGTGCGCGAGCCACAGTTTGGTTGCGTAATTGTTCCTTTCGGTTCGGATTCCCGTCAGCAAGGGTTGCGATCCAGCCGAAGCATATCATCATTAGTTGTCCTTCTTTTCACAAACGGATCGCATCGGGAGTGGCTCGGCACCCGGAACTTGGAGCGTTAAAGCACTTTTCCCCTACGCTTGACGTCGTTCTCGGTTAAGCCGGTGGCAACGGCGAACGAAGACCAAGCTCCCTCAGTCCAACGCGGCCATCACGGCCGGCAACAGTGCCGGATCACCGAGGGCGATAACGCGCCCATCCCCGTCCGGCCGAGGCGGATTACCCTTCCAGTCCGTCAGGCTGCCGCCCGCGCCGTGGATAACTGGCAACAACGCGGCCCAGTCCCAAGGTTTAAGATCGCACTCCACGATCACGTCGATTTGCCCGAGTGCCAGAAGACCGTAAGCGTAGCAGTCGCCGCCCCAATAGTTGCGGCGGACCTGGCCAGCCAGATTTTTAAAACGCGGAAGATCGGGGCCGAACATCTCTGGGCTGGTGGCGGATAGCTCGGCCTGGCTCAGGTCCGGACAGATTCGGGTGCCGATTCGTCCGCCCAGATTGCCGAAAAACGCGGCCGAACGATCGGCGGCGCCAATCCACCGCTCGCCAGTCACCGGCTGGTCGATTATGCCTACGATAGGGGCGTCGTTCTCCAACAAGGCGATCAGAGTGCCGAAGGTCGGACGACCCGTGATGAAGGCGCGGGTGCCGTCGATCGGGTCGAGCACCCAGCGCAATCGTGCCTCGGGGCGCTCCAGGCCGAACTCCTCGCCGAGAATCCCGCACTCGGGGCAAAGGCGACTCAACTCCGCCCGCATCGCCACCTCCGCATTGCGATCGGCGATGGTAACCGGAGTTTGGTCGGATTTTAGGTCGGCAACGGTGGTGCCTCGAAAGAACGGTCGGATTTCCACGCCAGCCGCGTCGGCAGCGGCTATTGCCGCCGCCACGTAACGATCCAGACCGGTGCTCAGGGTGAGGGTAGAGGAACGGGGTTGGGCGACAGGCTGCGCAGATAGGCGATCACGTCCGCCCGCTGCTGGTCGTTACTGATGCCGGCGAACGCCATACGAGTGCCTGGCACGTACGACGACGGCTTATGCAGCCACTCGTTCAACTCATCGAAGGTCCACGGACCATTCTTCGCCTTCATCCCGGCCGAATAGTCAAAACCTTGCATGTGGGCGTGTGGGCCGCCGACCACGCCATACAGGTTAGGACCTACGCCGGCTTTGCCCCCGTCAGTGAAGGTGTGGCACGAGGAGCATAGCTTCTTCACGGTCGCCTCGCCCGTAGCCACGTCCGCCTTAGCCAGCAGCGGTGCGATCGGCGGCAACGCTTCCTCCTTCGGAGCGGCGGCAGCGGACTCGGCCGGGGCACCCGCGATCGCGATCGCCGGCTTTTCCAAGTGCTTTTCCTTCACGAGTTGCATGCCGATCAGGCCGGTAAGAAAAAACACAATGCCCGCCACGAGGACAGCGGCTACGCCCTTGTTGATTTCCATGCTGTCCATGCAGCGAAGCTTCCTGATCGTGTGAGGCGTAAAGGGCCCAGGTTGAACAGACACGGACGAGCCCCCTGCCTGCGGTTGCACGGGGTCGGGCGCGTCAGTAAGTTGGCGGCACCATAAGGAAACGAATTCGCCTGTTCAACCCACCTTCGGGCGGCCATCACCGGCTAAATGCCGTCGGCGGCGGCTCGAAAGCACAGCGCCAGGGACTCCTCGGTGAACCCGCCCCCACCTTGAACCCAATTATCGTGATCCCTGCCCGTCTGGCCTCCACTCGCTTGCCCGGTAAGCCGCTGGCAGATATCGGCGGCAAACCGATGATCGTGCATATGATGGAGTGCGGGAGGCAGGCCGGAATAGGTCCAGTAGCGGTCGCCTGTGGCGATCCCGAGATCGTAACGGCGGTCCGGGCAGCCGGCGGCCATGCGGTGCTCACCGATCCGGCGCTACCGTCCGGGTCCGACCGGGTGCACGCGGCTCTGGCGGAGCTGGACCCGGACCGGGCACATGATATCGTCGTCAATCTACAGGGCGATTTCCCGACGTTGGACCCGGAGGGCCTGCGTCTGGTCATAACGCCGCTGGCCGATCCGAACGTTGATATCGGCACACTCGTGGTTCCGATCCACGATGAGATCGAAGCCACGACTGTTTCCTTCGTCAAGGCCGCATGCGCTTTCAGGCCTGGCCAGACCATCGCGCCGGCGCTCTATTTCTCGCGTCAGGCGATTCCCTGGGGCCCGGGACCGCGCTGGCATCATGTTGGGATTTATGCCTACAGACGAGCCGTGCTCGACCGCTTTGTCGCGTTGCCCCCCAGCCCCCTGGAGCAGCGTGAAAGCCTGGAGCAATTGCGGGCGCTGGAGAATGGAATGCGAATTGCGTGTGTACAAATGGAACACGGACCATTCGGCGTAGATACGCCCGAAGACCTTGAACGCGCCAGAACACTGTTGGTGCGGCGCTTGGCTCGAGCGCACGAACCCCCTCTATGACGATCGCCTTCCAGGGCCTGCCAGGAGCATACTCGGACTTGGCGTGCCGCAGCGCCTATCCGGCAATGAAGACCCTGCCCTGCCTGTCGTTCGAGGCGGCGATCGACGCCGTACGCGACGGCACCGCGAGTTTCGGTATGCTGCCGTGTGAGAACAGCCTCGCCGGTCGGGTGTCCGACATCCACTCGCTGCTCCCAGAGTCCGGTTTGTTCATAGTCGGCGAGCAGTTTCAGCGGGTGGAGCACTGTCTACTAGGGGTGAACGGGGCTCAGATCGGGGACCTTAGGCGGGCTCACTCCCATACCGTGGCATTGGGCCAGGTGCGGCGCATATTAGCCGATCTGCGATTGCAGCCGGTGGTCGAGGCGGATACCGCCGGCGCCGCTCAGCTTGTTGCCGAGTGGGGGCGTAAGGAAGAGGCGGCGATTGCGTCGTCGCTGGCGGCGGAGATTTATGGTTTGGATGTACTGCGCCGGAATGTGGAGGACGCAGCACATAACACAACGCGGTTCTATGTCGTGGCGCCCCGGCCGGCCAAACTCGACCCGGCGACGGCGAACCTGATGACCACCTTCGTTTTCCGGGTCCGCAACTTACCGGCGGCGCTTTACAAGGCCTTGGGCGGCTTCGCAACCAACGGTGTCAACATGACTAAGCTGGAAAGCTACATGATGGGCGGAGAATTCACCGCCACCCAGTTCCTGTGCGACGTTGAGGGCCATCCCGAACAACCCGCGCTGCGACGAGCGTTGGAAGAACTCTCCTTCTTTTCGACCGAGACGCGGGTGCTAGGCGTTTATCCGATGGCGGAGTTTCGCCTGACGCAAGGGCCAGAGTGTTGATCGGGGCCGGGGATTTGATCCGGGTTGAGGCTGGAGAGGGCTGGCGTCGCCTGGTATTGAACCGTCCGACGAAACTGAATGCGTTAACGACGGAGATGATCGTCGAGCTGCTGGCGGCGATCGACGCTGCCGAGGCGGATACGGCCTGCCGGGCGGTGGTCCTGACAGGGGAAGGACGCGGGTTTTGTGCGGGTCAGGAGGTGGGCGCCGACTTTATGCCCGGTCCGAATGGGCCTCCCGATCTGCAAGCGTTCGCGGACCGGTATCATCATGAGGTTGTGCGACGGATCCGCGGGTCGAGATTGCCGTTCGTCTGCGCTGTAAACGGGGTGGCGGCTGGCGCAGGGGCAAGTTTCGCCCTGGCGGCGGACATCGTCCTGGCCGGACGGTCGGCGGTGTTCGTACAGGCGTTTATTCGCATCGGCCTGATTCCGGACAGCGGGTCAACGTTTCTCTTGCCGCGGTTGGTCGGCGATGCGCGGGCCCGGGCTCTGGCGATGCTCGGGGACGCAATCGATGCAGAGACGGCCGAACGCTGGGGAATGATCTGGAAAGTGGTGGATGACTTGGCACTGGCGAGTGAAGCCGAGACGCTGGCGGTGCGGCTGACCCGCTCCCCGCCCAACGCGTTGGCAGGGATCAAGCAGTTGTTTGGAACGGCGACCGGCTTGCTGGACCCGCAACTTGATTTCGAGGCGAGACTTCAAGGTGAGGCGGGGCGGTCAGCGGACTTCGCCGAAGGCGTGCGGGCGTTCCAGGATAAGCGGCCGCCGCGGTTTTCTTAGACCAAAATCCCAGGGTCACTCGTAGCGCGGATCGTACGGCGGATAGGCAGGCGCATAACCGGGTTCCCGCGTGTAGTCCTGGACTGGCGCACCACTATAATTCGGGCGAATTTGCCGAGTGTAGCCTTGCGGCGGCGTCGAGAGCGAGTTGAAAAACCTGTCCATCTGCTGAACCGGAAACGTCTGGTTCACAGGCGCGTTAGGATCGGAAGTACACGCCGCCAGCGACAATCCAGCGACCAGGGCCAAGGTCTGATACCCACCCATTGGCATCTCCTGTTGAGGGTTCTGTCCGCCTGTAACCTTCAGCCGCCCTGCGCGTTGCATCGGTCAACGGGAACAGGAGTTCACATGGCAAGTCTTGACGATACCAATAATCCCAGTGGCAAGCTGATCGCGGCGCACAAAGTGCAGGGCGCCAGTGTATACAATACCGCTTTAGAGAAGCTGGGGTTGGTTGAGGACATCATGATCGACAAGGCCAGCGGCCGTATCGCCTATGCGATCCTGAGTTTCGGCGGCTTCCTTGGCATCGGCGACCGGTATTATCCGCTGCCGTGGGAAAAACTACACTACAACCCGGAGTTAGGGGGCTATGTTGTCGACATCGACCGCGAGACTTTAGAGGGCGCGCCCTCCTACTCCGATACCAGGACGGCGGCATGGGACGATGACGCCTGGGGACGGGACGTGTATGCGCATTACGGCGTGCCCCCATTTTGGGACGTACCTTCCTGAAACTTGCCCCTCGGGGCCGGGCGTGCTTGGAATCCCCCATGATATCGCGATCATCATGCGAAGGGGGAAGCCATGAAGATCACGCAGATCGAAACTCTGCAGGCCGACGCTGGCTGGCGGATGTTTTCGTTCCTGAAAGTAACCACCAGCGACGGCATTGTCGGCTGGTCTGAGTTTAACGAAAGTTTCGGCAGCACCGGCCTATCGGAGGTGATCAAGGGGCTCGCGCCGCTGCTGATCGGACGCGACCCGCTTCGCTTCGAAGCGGTCACCCAGCATTTGCACGTTCTGACACGGCAGTCGCGAGGCGGATTGAACCAGCAAGCGATCGCGGCGATCGAGAATGCGCTGCTGGATGTCGCGGGGAAGGCCTATGGGGTGCCGGTGGCAGCTCTGTTCGGCGGCCCGATCCGCGAGCGGATTCCGGTGTATTGGTCGCATTTCGGAACGTATCGGGTGCGCAGCGCAGCGCTTATGGGAGGACCGGAGCTGCTTTCGTACGACCACTTGGCTGAGCATGCCATCGAAGTGCGGAACCGCGGATTTCGAGCGCTTAAGACGAATATTCTACCTCTGGCGGACGGCCGGCTGTCATCATATACACCTGGGTTTGGGCGCACGGTGGGGTGGCCGGAGCTGAATTGGGACAACCGGTTGATACGCGGCGTGACGGAGCAGTTGAGCGTTATTCGCGACGCGGTGGGCCCGGATATGGGGATCCACCTCGATATCAACTTCAACTTTAAGACCGAGGGGTTCAAGCGGATCGCTGACGCGGTGGCTCCGGTGGGATTGACGTGGCTGGAAATCGATACTCACGACGCTCTTGCCCTGGCGGAGATCAAGCGTGGCGCTCCCTGCCCGATTGCGTCATGCGAGACGCTCCATGGGCGGCGGGAGTTCAAGCCGTTCCTGGACCATTATGCCTGTGACGTAGCCATCGTCGATGTCGTTTGGAATGGGTTGCTGGAGTTGGCGAAGATCGCGGCGATGGCGGATGTCTATGAAATCAACGTCGCGCCGCATAACTTTTATGGCCATCTGTGCAGCGCGATTAGTGCGACCTTCAGCGCGATCGTGCCGAATTTCCGGGTGATGGAGATCGATATCGACAGCGCACCCTGGCGTGATGAGTTCTATACGGTTGTCCCTACGATCGAACGCGGTGAATTCGTCCTGCCGACCGGTCCCGGTTGGGGAATCGATGTGAACGAGAAGGCAGTGCGGGCACGACCGCCGCAGAAATAAGTTTTCAAAGGAGAGGAACGTGGCAAAATTCAAGATCGCGACGCCAAGCGGGGCAAGCTTTACTACGGCTGGCGGTGGCTACGATTACGAGATGGAACCGCTGGACGGAATCGATGCCGAAATCGTCGAGGGTCCGGCGGATGAGGATGGGTTCATCAGGTTCGCGCAGGACGCTGACGCCGTCTATGCCAAGGGCATGCGGTTCACTCGCAAGGTGGTACAGGGTCTGCCGGAGCGGTGTCGCGCAATCGTCCTCGGCAGCGTCGGGGTAGACAGCGTGGATGTGAAGGCGGCAACCGAACGCGGGCTGCCGGTTACCAATTGCCCGCACACGTTCATCGAGGAAGTCGCTGATCATGCCATGATGCTTTTGCTCTCGACGCATCGGCGCACGATCGAGCAGGATCGGATGGTGCGCGAAAATCGCTGGCGCGAGGGACGGCCGCAACTGCTCCAGATACCTCGACTGATGGGGCTGACGCTTGGGCTGATCGCATTCGGACACGTGGCTCGGGCGGTCGCGAAGCGGGCCAAACCGTTCGGTTTACGGGTGATCGCCTACGACCCGTTCATCGAGGAATTGGTGATGGTGGAGCACGACGTGCTGCCGTGCACGCTGGAGGAAGTGCTGGCCCAGTCGGATTTCGTTTCGATGCACGCCCCAGCTACGCCCGAGGCGGAGGGGATGCTGAAGGAAAAGCATTTCCGGCAGATGAAGAAGACCGCGGTGTTCATCAATACCGGGCGTGGTCCAACAGTGCAGGAGTCGGCGCTGATCAAGGCGTTGTCGGAAGGGTGGATTGCCCACGCCGGTCTGGACGTGCTGGAAATCGAGCCGCCGGGAAACAACAACCCATTGTTGGGCATGCCAAACGTGACGCTGAGCGCGCACACAGCGTCAGCGTCCTCTCGGTTTGATCCGGCCCGGAAGCTGCACGTCGGGCGGGAACTAGCACTGATCCTGAACGGAAGGTGGCCGATGAGTTGCGTCAATCCCGCAGTGCTGATGAACTCCAAGCTGCGACGGTGGCAGCCGGTCTCCATGGAGCGGGGGCCGAACAGCTAGCCATAGAACCACGGGCAGGTGCCAAATAGATCTGGCCGCAATGATAGTTGAATGACTCGGTTTCCTGAAGCGGGACTAGATGTTCTGCTTCAGCGGACCGGTCTTCAAAGCGTGCGCCGACCGCCATCCGGAATATCGTCCCACATCAATCAGAAGCGTCACGCCGCATCGAAAGCCTCGTCGCGCGGATCCCTGCCGTGCGCGAGGCTGGCGCCTGCTCTGAAAGACTTGTCGAATGCCAAATGGCGCCCCAAGTTCGCGGGCAACAGAAAGGATTTCCCCGATGATCCAACTCCGCCCGTTCGATACGCTAGGCGCGTTCCGTAATGACTGGCTGAACGCGCATCACCATTTCAGCTTTGGCGGCTACCATGACACCGACCGCATGGGCCTCGGCCGCTTGCGCGTGTGGAATGATGACGAGGTGGCTCCCGGCACCGGCTTCGACCCGCACCCGCATCGTGACATGGAGATCGTGACCTTTATTCGCGAGGGCGCGATCACCCATCGCGACAACCTCGGCAATGAGGGCTGCACCGAGGCAGGCGACGTCCAGGTGATGCATGCCGGAACCGGGATCACCCACGCCGAATATAATCGGGAAAAAGTCCCGACGCGGCTGTTTCAGATCTGGATCCTCCCGGACCGGCGCGGAGTTGCTCCCGGGTGGAGCACGCGCGCCTTTCCCCGTGGCAATAACGGCCTGTCCGTGCTGGCGAGCGGCCGGCCATCCGACGCGTCGTCCGATGCACTGAAGTTGAACGCCGACGCCGCCGTGCTGGCCGGCACGCTAGCCGAGGGCCAGACAACGGAGTTTTCGCTCGCGCCGGGCCGCGCCGCCTACCTCGTCCCGGTGAACGGAGCGATCACTGTAAATGGCATCGCTGCCCACGCTCGCGATGGCGTAGCGATCTCGGACGAAAGCTCGGTCACGATCACCGCAACAACGGCGACCGAAGTGGTAGTGGTAGAGGTTGCGGAATAAACCGTTTCCTTTGCTGGCGATTCGCCAATATCCCGCACCCGCTGCCCGCCGCGACCCGAGGTTCTTGAACTCGCCAGTGTCAAGCGGGCGGCGGGGGTCACTCTTCCAAGCCCCATTCTTCCACCAGAGCCTGGCGCCGGGCCGCCAGGGCAGTGCCGCGGTACCGCAGTCGATAGTCATCGAGAATCTTTAAGGCCCAGCGGCAGAACCTGAGACATTGTCCATGCTGCCGCTGCTGCCAACCACGCTGGCAGAATTGACTGCCATTCGCCCAGGTAGCTCATGCAGCCGTCGATTCCTGCGCAGCGATACCATGCGCCCATAACCGGATGCACGCAGGCTGCCCCCTGAAATAGTAGGATCGCCCGCGCCACGCCGCAGCCATGTGATCGGTCGAAGATCAATGCGATCAACCCCGGGAGCAATAGAACCGCCAACGGCAGCGCGATGTCCGGTGACAACGCGATCAACCCGCCGCCGGCCAGCGCCAGCAGCAAAACGATCAGACCGCCCAATTGACGCCCGATTTTTGAGCCTCCGCTCACCTGAGCAGGACCGACATCGCCATCAGGATCAACGCAGAGAGGCCGATCCCACCAGTGATGGCATGGCCGAACCGCTCGGCATCCCCGAAGCGTCGCCTGTCTTCCGTATTGATGGCCGCGACTTCGGCGTCGATTGCCTTCACCTCGTTTGCCGCGCGCGTCGCGCCGGCAATGTCAACTGCTCGGGCCGCCTCATCGCCGGTAAGTTCCAATAACCGCGCGAGGAGGCCGGCCTGGACCAAACTCTCGAGCCGCGCTTGCATCGCCAGCCGGCGGGGTCGGTTATGCCATACCTCCAGATCCTGCCGCAGCCGCGAAGCCGCCCATTTCGCGAGGGCAACCATTGGCTCCGGATGATAGCGCACTTGCAAATCCCGCAGCAGCGCGAGTTCGCCCAGGCGAAAGCCCTCCGCGGTCTTGGCGCCGGCCAATTTGTCCGCTTGCATCTCGCTTTTGCGGTCTGCGCGGGCCGCAATAAAGGCGAAAAGGTGCTGGCCAAGCAAGGCGCCCCCGGCGCTGCCCGCTGCCTGCTCAAGGGACCGCATCAAGGCCGGCATGTCGGCGACCCACGCCGTTCCCATTCCTGGTGCTCGACAGGGCAATAGCGGATTTAACTCGTAAAACAAGCGGAGCATACCGTTCGGACCCGCGGCTTGCGTTACGATCGCCGAAATGTCGGGCGGTTCCGGGCGATCCGCACGTGCGCCAGCCCGTACCCAAACGGTAGCGGCATCGTTGACGAGCAATTCCTCCGCCGCCGCCAACAATTCGAGTTGCCCGGCGATCCCTTGCGCCAGCAGTCCGGTCAGCCCGTCGGGCCAAAGCGCGATACCACGCCAGCACAGGGGCATTCGCGCGCTGATCGTGCTGATTGTGTGCATTACCAGAAGCGGGTCACTGAGCGGACCCGACCTGGTATCGCTGGAGCGTCCTCGCACCAGATCCTCGATTTGCGTCGCCAGGCTGGCGTCGCCCAAGCCCCGCCGAAGCCATTGGGTGACGAGTCCACCGACCAGAAACTGCGTGGCCTTCCTTTGATCAAGCAGCAGCGCGTAAGCGAGCATGCGCGCGTCGAACACCGCGATGTCGTTCAACATCAACGGTTGCTGGCTGCGTCGCGGGGGGCGGGCGGCAGCCCGGCGCCCACGCAGACTCGCCGGGTCGAGCAACTGAGCGGGCAGCGGCCGGTGATCCGGGTCGTCCGCGATCATGCTGTGCAGCAGGTCGGCGAAAAACCCGTTCACCGGGCGCTCTCGCGTCAGCGCGGCGAAGCTGCCCAGTTCAATCTTCCAACGGATAATCGTTGCATCGTCCATCTTCGCCATGGGAACCACGCCGGTCGACAACGTCAGCAACAGGACGCCCAGAGCGTAGACGTCGTCGGCGATCGTGCCCGCACCCCGAGCCGCGGGATGGCACATGGCGGTGTAGGGCGATTCGAACACCGCCGGCTGGTGCATGGCGGGCGGTGCGGCCCAGGCCGCCCCCAACATCACCGGCTGGCCGGCGGCCGACTGAAACACATTGTTCAGGCGGATCGATCGATGAGTGAGTTTGAGGTTGTTCAGCTCTTCGAGCACCCGGGCGATGGGCCGCAGCACGAGGTCCATCAGCGCTTTGTCCGGCCAGGGACTGAGCGAAGCCGAGACCGCCGGGCCAAGCGGCGGTGTGCAGACGATGAAGTAGCCCTCGCCTTTTCCGCCTGCTAATGGCGCGACCCCGTGACCGAGCGGCATCATCAGGTTGTCGATTGGATCGATCAGAACGCGCAGGGCCCTGGTAGAGGGCGACGCGTCCCGGGAGACGGCCAAGGCAACGCGCTTGCCGTCTGACGCCATCCGGTCGCGCGCCAGGTAAGCAGGTATTCCTCCACCTGCATCGGGCAAGACTTGCGAGACATCGACAGCGAAGCGGCCGGCGATCAGCGCGTTGGACAATGCGAGTGGTGAGTCTTCGGCCATGCGGACGAACCATTTTGGTCGGGCCGAGGCAGACTAAGGCCG
The DNA here is from genome assembly GCA_963819345.1 of uncultured Alphaproteobacteria bacterium. Lineage (GTDB taxonomy): Bacteria > Pseudomonadota > Alphaproteobacteria > Acetobacterales > Acetobacteraceae > Rhodopila. The sequence continues at coordinate 192,519 of CAWFVX010000002.1, read as the reverse complement.
AAAGGTTTATGGATGGTTAACAGAGCCAAATGGCCCGCAGGACGCGCGCCTCAGCTTCACAGCTAGCAGCGCCTCACCCTTTAACCTACAACTCTTACTGGGGAGCTCTATCATCGGTCCGGAGCATACATCTGCAGCGACACCGCGAAGCTGAGCCTACGGCTTGCCGATGCCCGCAATTGAACTACTGCGTAGCGAAGAGCGCACGACGTCCCTCGACCAAGTCGGCTCGGCGACGCCCGGTCGCGCCGACCTCCGGCTCTCGATGTCAACTGCACTGGTGCGCCTCGTGCCCGTTCGCTAAGCAGCAGAGGGGCGTCTTCATCCTTCCTCTTTTTGGTCAAATCGTTGACCCTGCGACGCCGGGGTCTTATCTGATCCTCGCGTGTCTGGGTCTTCCCGGACTGATCGCGTTTGGAAGGTCCGCATGCTCGCCTCTATTGCTCGTGCCATTTTCGGCTCCGCCAATGACCGCTCCCTGAAGGGATACCAGCGGCGAGTCCCAGCGATCAACGCCCTTGAAGATGGCATGACTGCGCTGTCGGACGAGGCCTTGGCGGCCAAGACCGCGGAATTTCGCGCCCGGCTCGCCGATGGCGCCACGCTCGACGACTTGCTCCCGGAAGCCTTCGCCGTGGTCCGGGAGGCCAGCCGCCGCACCCTCGGGCAGCGGCATTTCGACGTGCAACTCGTCGGCGGCATGGTGCTGCACGACGGAAAAATCTCCGAAATGAAAACCGGGGAGGGCAAAACTCTCGTCGCCACCCTGCCTGTCTATCTGAACGCACTCTCCGGCAAGGGCGTCCACGTCGTTACGGTCAACGACTATCTGGCTCGGCGCGACGCCGACTGGATGGGGCAGATCTACAACTTCCTCGGCCTCACTTACGGCGTGATCGTTCACGGCCAGGACGAGGAAACCAAGCGCGTGCAATACGCCGCCGACATCACCTACGGCACCAACAACGAGTTTGGCTTTGACTACCTGCGCGACAATATGAAGTATCGCCTGGAAGACATGGTCCAGCGCGACTTCTTCTACGGCATTGTCGATGAGGTGGACTCCATCCTGATCGACGAAGCGCGCACGCCGCTGATCATCTCCGGCCCCGCCGAAGACAGTTCCGACCTCTATCGCCGGGTCGATGAGGTGGTGAAGGAACTCGTGAAGGACCCCTCCACCTACGACAAGGATGAAAAGTTCAAGACGGTTTCGCTCACCGAACCTGGCAGCGAACACGTCGAGGACATGCTGAAGCAAGCCGGTGTCCTGACCGAGGGCAACTTGTATGACATCTTCAATGTCTCGGTCGTGCACCACGTCCAGCAGTCCGTGCGTGCCCATACGCTGTTCGCTCGCGACGTCGACTACATCGTCCGCGACGATCAGGTGATTATCATCGACGAGTTTACCGGCCGCATGATGCAAGGCCGCCGCTACTCGGAAGGCCTGCACCAGGCACTGGAAGCGAAGGAGCATGTCACCGTCCAGGCGGAAAACCAGACCCTGGCCTCGATCACCTTCCAGAACTATTTTCGGCTCTATCCCAAGCTCGCCGGCATGACCGGCACGGCGATGACCGAAGCTGACGAGTTCGCCGAAATCTACAAGCTGGACGTGGTCGAAATCCCCACCAATGTTGCGGTGACACGCAAGGACGAAGACGACGAAGTCTATCGTACGGCAGCCGAGAAATACGAAGCCGTCGCCACACTGATCGACGAAGCCCGCGCCAAGGGCCAGCCGGTTCTCGTCGGCACTACCTCTATCGAAAAGAGCGAGACGATCAGCGACCTGCTGAAGAAGAGGAAAGTCCCCCACGCGGTGCTGAACGCCCGCTTCCACGAACAGGAAGCCGAGATCGTGTCGCAGGCCGGCGCACCGGCGGCCGTCGTGATCGCCACCAACATGGCCGGCCGTGGCACCGACATCAAGCTCGGCGGCAATCTGGATGTGCGGCTGCGCAAGGAGCTGTCCACCATTCACGACGAAACCGCCCGCGAGATTCGCGAAACGAAAATCCGCGACGAAGTGGCGATCGCCCACCAGAAGGTGAAAGACGCCGGCGGATTGTTCGTCATCGGCACGGAGCGGCACGAGAGCCGGCGCATCGACAACCAGTTGCGCGGCCGGTCCGGCCGCCAGGGTGACCCAGGCCGCTCGCGTTTCTTCCTGTCACTCGAAGACGACCTGATGCGCATTTTCGGGTCCGACCGCATGGGCGGGATGCTACAGCGGCTGGGACTGAAGGAGGGCGAGGCAATCGTCCATCCCTGGATCAACAAGGCGCTGGAAAAAGCCCAGAAAAAAGTCGAGGCCCGCAACTTCGACACCCGTAAGAACGTGCTGAAATACGACGACGTGATGAATGCCCAGCGCAAGGAGGTCTATGCCCAGCGCAAGGAGTTCATGAAGCTGACCGACGTGGCCGACACCATCGCCGAAATGCGCGGCGACGTCCTGGCGCTGATGGTGGCGGCGCGTGTGCCGGAGAAGGCGTTCTCGGAGCAATGGGAACTCGCCGATCTGGCTGCCGACGTTCAGCGTGTATTCAATTTGAACCTGCCGATCGAAGAATGGGGCAAGGAAGACGGGATCGACGAGACCCATCTGCGCGAACGCATTGAGCGGGCGGTCGACGGAATGATGGCTGCTAAGGCCGCCAATATGGGCCCCGAACTGATGCGGTTCATCGAGCGGAACGTGTTGATCCAGACGCTCGATGCGGTTTGGAAAGAGCATCTGTATGCGCTCGATCATTTGCGCCAGGGCATTGGCCTGCGGGCTTATGGGCAACGCGATCCGCTCAATGAATATAAGTCTGAGGCGTTTGCGCTGTTCAACGCAATGTTGGTTGAGTTGAAGGAACGCATCACCGGCATGCTGTCGCGCGTGGAACTCGCGCCTGAGCGGCCCATGGCGCCGCCGCCGGTGATGCAGATGGTGGAGAGCCACGCGGAACCGCAATCGGCTTTGTCGTCGGACTTGGCTCTGGCCGAGGCGCCGGCGCCCCCTAGGATCATTTCGATGGCGCCAAATCGCATACCGGCGATTGATCCCCACGATGAAAGCACCTGGGCGGCAACACCGCGCAACGCACTGTGCCCGTGCGGGTCCGGGAAGAAATACAAGCATTGCCATGGGCGGCTGGTTTAGCAGGTGCTCAACGCGATCTGACGCGAAGCGATCCAAAACCCTTCCCGTCTGATAGGAATAACCGGCGGAGCGCAGTAGTCGGCGCACGTTCGCGGCCGAGTGAGTTCGCTCGATCCCCTTCTGTCCCAACTAGTGGCCCGCATCCCTGGGCGGTCGGGTGGATCGGCCCACAAGATCAAGGGCTGGTGGTTAAATCAGCTGGCACTAACCGTCTGATTTCAATCACTAGCCCTCAAGGAGCATCGAGGATGAAACTCCTACAAAAGACCTACGGCAAGGACCAGGTCCGGGTGATGCGGGTCAATCGCCAGGATGATCGACACGAAGTGCGCGAACTCACCGTGCGAGCGATGGTAACGGGAAATTTCGACCGCGCATTTAGCCATGCTGACAATTCGACCTCAGTGGCCACCGATACGGTGAAAAACGTCGTCAACGTGGTCGCGCACGAGAATATCGCGCTAAATACCGAACTCTTCTGCGCTGCAGTGGCGCGGAAGCTGTTGGACAACTATTCAGAGGTGGAGACAGCGACGGTTACCGGGCACGAAACCAAATGGACCCGTCTGTCGGTGAATGGGATGCCCCACCCGCACAGCTTCATGCTCGACAACAATGGCAAGCCCTTCGCCAAGGTCGTGGCAACACGAAATAGCGCGACTGTGGAATCTGGTGTGTCAGGCTTCACGTTCTTGAAGTCGACCCAGTCCGGATGGGAGAATTACATCCAGGATAAATACACCACGATCCCAGAAACGCACGACCGATTACTATCGAGTGCCATGCAAGCCTCTTGGCGCTGGAGCAGGGCTCCGGCAGACTACAATTCTGCCAATGCCCAAATCCTAGCCACGTTGCTTGATGTCTTTGCAACGACTTACAGCTACAGCGTGCAGGATAGTTTATTCCGTATGGGAACTGCGGCCCTCGAGGCGGTGCCCGAGATAATCGACATTAGCATGGCCTGCCCGAATAAGCACTATCTGCTGATAAACCTCGCGCCGTTCGATTTGGATAACCAGAATCAGGTGTTTGTTGCGACGAACGAGCCGGCCGGTCAGATCGAGTGCACCGTCGGCCGGTAGGCGCCGCTCGATAAATCTTCTCGAACGAACCCGCTTCCCAGCGGCGTCGCTGGCATGGATGTCGTCGTTTGAGGGATGGCGCCAGGATCTTGTGCGGTTGCGTTTCCAGCCCGTGTCGGCACACTACATCAGGACCATCGAGCGGGGAGAGAGACATGGGTTACAAGATCGCCATCATGGGTTCCGGCGCGGTCGGCGCCTACGCAGGCGCTCACATGGCTCGGGCTGGGGAGGACGCTACTTTCATCGATCCGTGGCCCGCAAACGTCGAAACAATGAAGGCCCAGGGTCTGAAGGTCTCGCACATCCGCGATGTACCCGAGTGGTCCACGAAGGTGCGCGCCCTGCATCTGACCGAGTTGCAACAGGCGGCCAAAGAAAAACCCTTCGACGTCGCCTTCGTCTGCATGAAGTCGTACGACACTGAATGGGCAACCGTCATGATCGCCCAGTATCTCTCGCCGCACGGATTTATCGTTTCGCTGCAGAATTGCATGAACGAGGAAACGATCGCCGGCGTCGTCGGCTGGGGCAAGGTCGTCGGCTGCATCGCCAGTTCCATCACCGTCGATCTGTGTGAGCCAGGTCATGTGCATCGCGCCGCCGGCAAAAGTGGTGACAAACACACGGTCTTCCGCGTGGGGGAGGTGCACGGCCGCGTCACCGAACGGGTGCAGGAAATCAACCGCCTCGTCGCGTTGGCCAACTCTGCCCTGATAACGTCGAACCTCTGGGGCGAGCGCTGGTCAAAGCTCGTGACCAATGCCATGGCAAACGGAATGTCTGCCTGCACCGGTCTGATCAGCAAGGACATCCTCCGAAACAACTCCTTGCGTCGCTTTGGCGCCAGGCTCGGTAGCGAGGCCATCCGTGTCGGCCAGGCGCTGGGCTACGAACTGGAAGAAATCCACCACATCAATCCGGAGATCATCGCGAAGGCAGGCGAGGGCGACCCCGGCGCGACCCGCGAATACAACTCGCACCGGCTGGACGAAGTAAATAAAGCCGGCGGCGGCGAGCATCGCCCGTCCATGGGTCAGGACATGGTGAAAGGCCGCCGCACGGAAATCGATTTCCTGAACGGTTTCATTACCCGCAAAGGCGAAGAAATCGGCCTGCCTACGCCCGCCAATGCCGCCCTGACGGATATCGTTAAACGAGTGGAGAAGGGCGAACTCAAGCCGGACCCGAATCACCTAATCGATCTGCGGCTGAACTGATCGACGTTACTCACGCCGCTCAAACCGCGCGCGATCTGCCGGCAGCAGCCGCACTCTCATATGCACGGCGGCGGCGTCATCGTGCCGCTCAACCACTTCACCGTGTTGATACAGCCACGCCATGCTCGCTCCATCCTGTGGCAGGATGTCGTAGTCGGCGACGTCCATTCCCTCCGCAATGCGGAGGTCGATTACGGCTTTCAGCGCCTCCAGACCCTCTCCGGTGATGGCCGACACCGCGACCGCCTCATCGCGTACCGGCACCTCCGCGACCCCGCCAAGAAGATCAGCTTTGTTTAGCACCTCGATCGTGCGATCCGGCCAAGCCGCATCGAGAGTGCCATCGGCGACCATGTCATCCAGCACCTTGGCCACGTCGTTGCGCTGAGCCGCCGTCTCAGGATGGGCCGCGTCGCGTACGTGCAGGATAACATCGGCTTCCGACACCTCTTCCAGGGTCGCCCGGAACGCCTCTACCAACTCATGGGGCAGTTGGCTGATGAACCCCACCGTATCGGACAATATCACGCGCCGGCCTGACGGCAGCTTAAGCCCGCGCATAGTCGGGTCCAGCGTGGCGAAAAGTTGGTCCTTCGCCGTCACCTCCGCTCCCGTCATTGCATTGAACAGCGTCGATTTGCCGGCATTGGTGTAGCCGACCAGGGCGATCACCGGGAACGGCACCCGCCGCCGGGCAGACCTGTGCAGCCCGCGAGTGCGCCGAACCTGTTCGAGTTCCTTGCCAATCCGCACCAGCCGCACGTCGATCAGCCGCCGGTCGGCCTCGATCTGGGTTTCACCCGGCCCACCCAGGAAGCCGAAGCCGCCACGCTGACGTTCAAGGTGAGTCCACGACCGAACGAGCCGAGATCGCTGATATTGCAAATGCGCGAGTTCGACCTGGAGCGTGCCCTCTTTTGTCGCCGCGCGTTCACCAAAGATATCCAGGATCAAGCCAGTGCGGTCGATTACCTTGCAGCCCCAGGCGCGTTCCAAATTGCGCTGTTGCACCGGTGATAAGGCGGCATCGACTATCACCACCTCCACATGGTTCTGGGCTATAGCCTGCCGCTGATTTTCGACTTGGCCTTCACCAAACAGCATCGAGGGCCGCCGGACGCGCAGAGGAAGAATGACCTCATGTACCACGACTAGGCCGATCGACATGGCCAACCCGATCGCCTCAGCCAGTCTGGCCTCAGCTGCGCGTGGTTGCTCAGCACCAGACACATCCCGGCCTTGGCGTTCCCACGGCAATATCACTGCCGTCCGCGTGGACTCGCCCGTCGAAGATGGCTCGCCCCTCCGTTCAACCGCGCCGACAGGCACGTTCGGAGTACCGCCGTTCGTCCAATCAGCCACGCATATGAACCCTGGTTTGAGAGGCCGGGATATCAGGCGTCCCCGGTCACGCCACTCATTTCCCGTGCGGGTGCGGTTGCGGCACCTTCGGTCTTCGTTGCGTCGAATAGCTGGATTGGCGCACCCGGCATCACGGTACTGATAGCGTGCTTATACACGAGCTGGGTATGCCCATCCCGGCGAAGCAGAACGGAAAAATTGTCAAACCAAGTGATGATCCCCTGGAGCTTGACACCGTTTACAAGGAAAACCGTTACCGGCGTTTTGCTTTTCCGCACGTGGTTCAGGAACACATCCTGAACATTCTGCGATTTCTCATTGGCCACGGCCACAATCCTTCTTTTTTTGTGTGGAAGGTTCGGATGAACCAATAGACCGACGGTTCGTGGCACGGCCGCCGGAAGGCATGAACTCTGACAACCCATCCCCCTTACGCAAGCTCGCGTAGCTGCACGCAAAGGTCGTGGGCAGATGGGAAGTGGATATGCGGGGCGGCCCGTTCAACTCCCCCATCGTGCTCCGCGTTACCAATCAGCACCGCCGTAACGCCGGCCGCGCGAGCAGCCTGCATATCAAGGGCGGTGTCACCCATATACCAAACGGACGGATCTGGCGTGCGTCCAATTTGCGCCAACGCGAGAAACAGCGGTGCCGGATCAGGTTTATCAGCGGTGGCATCCCCGGCGCCGATGACCGGCCCGAAGAATCGCGCCCAGCCGAGATGGATCACTTCACGGCGAAGAAACGCCCCCGCCTTGTTGGAAACCACGCCTTGTGGCCACGTGGCCCCCGTTTCCAAAACTTCCGGCACACCAGCCATGGCAGCGACATGATCCAAATGCTGCACGGTCAGAGCTTCGTAAAAGATGTCCCGAGCGTGTTCCCAGCGGTTGCCGAACATGACCGGGAAGCTCTCCCGAAGCGACACGCGCACCCGGTTACGCGTGTCCTCTACGCTCCAGAGCGGGTGGCCAAATTCACCAAAAGCCGCGTTGAGCGCCGCCGTAATGCCGGCCCAGCCGTCAACCAGCGTGTTGTCCCAGTCATACAACAGGACAGACGGGCGCACGCCGCTCAGCATGCCTAGCCGGTATGCTCCGTCTGATCCCCGGCCTTCGCGGCCGACATCCAACCGCCGAATGCTTGCGTTGACGGAAACATCAGGCGGCTTTCCGCTCGCACTCCGATCGTGGAGGGAGCCCAATCGCCAAAGGCGAGGCTCTTGCTCGCCGAGCCGAAGCTGACCGTCAGGCCAAATTCAATTCCGATGTCGCGCCTTCGTTTCACAACCCCAAACCGTGTTCCGTTGTAAACGGTCCTGGTAGTCAATTTTTCACACCATTGACAAGTGCAGAACGGAATAGAACCAACTCAATCCGACCTGGGCGCAGCCGAATATGGGGTGCGTCATGGGCACCCCGCTCTTCATATCGATAACGCCACAACCGCCACCAAACAGCTTGAAGTCACCCTTGCGGAAGGTCTTGGCTAGATGATCAGTTTCGCGTCGTCACACTGCTTGACGGTCCTCCGATGGCCGTCCACATCAGTGAAGTCATGTCCATAACCCGCCTGACCATCGATCATCGCAGCGGTGGCCCAATCCGGCACCCGGAGAAATCCAATCGTCCGGACAATCCGATCCAGCGCAAGCCGGCCTGGATTCGGGTGAAGGCTCCAACTCACGCGATTTATCATGAAACCAAGGCACTGATCCGCGAAAATCGCCTGGTGACCGTATGCGAGGAGGCCGCTTGCCCGAATATCGGAGAATGCTGGTCGCAGCGGCACGCCACGATGATGATCATGGGCGACACTTGCACGCGCGCGTGCAGCTTCTGCAACGTTCGCACTGGTCACCCCGCCGGGCTAGAGGCAGATGAGCCGTCCCGGGTCGCCGATGCGGTGGCCAAATTAGGATTGCGGCACGTGGTGATCACCTCGGTCGATCGCGACGACCTTGCCGATGGCGGGGCCGCGCACTTTGCCGCCGTCATCGAAGCCATCCGACAGGCCGCGCCGGCGACGACCATTGAGGTCCTCACCCCGGATTTTCTGCGCAAGCCGGCCGGCGCCGAGACCGTCGCCACCGCTCGTCCCGACGTGTTCAACCACAATCTGGAGACCGTGCCCCGGCTCTATCCCACGATCCGTCCCGGCGCGCGGTATTACCAGTCGCTGCGGCTGCTGGATCACGTCAAACAACTCGATCCATCAATCTTCACCAAGTCGGGGATGATGGTGGGTCTGGGCGAAACCAAGTCCGAAGTCCTGCAGGTGATGGACGATATGCGCATTGCCGACGTCGATTTCCTGACCATCGGCCAATACCTGCAACCGACGGTGAAGCACGCTGCGGTGGACCGCTTCGTCACGCCCGAGGAATTTTCCGAGTATGCCACGATCGCGCGCGCTAAGGGCTTCCTGCTGGTATCGGCGACGCCGCTGACCCGCAGCTCCTATCATGCCGATTCAGATTTCGCGGCGTTGCGGGCAGCCAGAGCCGAAAAATTGGCGCAGCCCGGCCTCTGATGCCCACACATGCGGAAAAGCAAATCGTCCCCTACACCCCCGAACAACTGTTCGACCTGGTGGCGGATGTCGGCAAATATCCGCGTTTTCTGCCGTGGTGTGTCGCGGCCCGTATTCGGCACCACACCGAGCACCATCTGCTGTCCGACCTGACCATTGGCTTCGGGCCATTTCGAGAGAGCTTTACCAGCCGCGTCACGCTCGACCGGCCGAATCGGGTTACGGTCAAATACGAGAACGGCCCCTTCCGCTACCTGAATAACCAGTGGGAGTTCGCGCCGCACGCGGGCGGGACCGAAGTCGACTTTTTCGTCGACTTCGAGTTTCGCAGCCGGATCCTGCAAGCAGCTATCGGGGTCGTGTTCAACGAGGCGGTGCGGCGGATGGTCAACGCATTCCGCAAGCGCGCACACGAGGTTTATGGTCCTCCGCTCAATCGCCAGGAAACCGCCGATGGTTTATGCGCCCGTCCGTCCGGACACGTCCCTTCCCCCCGTGCGGGTGAACCTGTTCTCCGACACGCAGACCCGGCCCTCCGCGGGCATGAAGGACTCGATGATGCGGGCGGAGGTCGGTGACGAGCAGAATGGCGATGACCCCTCAGTAAATGCGCTTTGCGACCGGATGGCGGCACTGGCCGGCAAGCAGGCGGCGTTGTTCCTGCCAAGCGGGACAATGTGCAACCAGATTTCGATCCTGGTCCATTGCCAACCCGGCGACGAAATCCTGGCCCACGAGGACGCCCATATCATCGCGAGCGAGGGGGGCGGTCCGGGGGCTCTTGCCGGTACGGTCGTACTGGGCCTGCGTGGTGCGCGCGGGATGTTCGATAGCGCCGCGGTCAGGGCGGCATTGCGGGAAAAACGGCGAAATGCTCCGCCGCAAACCCTGGTCGCGGTTGAGCAGACGGCGAACGCTGGCGGCGGATCGGTTTGGCCGCAGCCGTTGCTGACCGATGTGCTGACAACCGCGCATGAACACGACATGAAGACCCACATGGACGGTGCGCGGCTAATGAACGCCGTGGTGGTCAGCGGCGGAACAGCCGCCGCCATGGCCGAGCACTGCGATTCGGTCTGGCTGGATTTCACCAAGGGTCTGGGTGCGCCACTCGGTGCCGTGCTGTGTGGGTCGCGGACCTTTATCGACGAAGCCTGGCGCTGGAAGCAGCGGCTTGGCGGTTCGATGCGCCAGGCCGGGATTTGTGCCGCCGCCTGCCTCTATGCGTTGGACCACAATGTTGACCGGCTCGCGGACGATCATGCCAACGCCCGTGCACTTGCCCGCGGCCTTTCACAGGTGGCGGGACTGGCGGTGGAGGAGCCGGAGACAAATCTGGTATTCTTTGACTCGCAGGGCACTGGGCTGAAGGCCGACGTCTTGGCCGAACGCGTGCGTCGACTGGGGATTTCAGTCTCGACAGTCGGACCCTATCGCGTCCGGGCCTGCACGCATCTGGATGTCGATGCGGAAGGCGTCGCGCTGGCAGTGAAAGCAATCGCCGAGGCGGTGCGCTAGAACGTGATCGCCGGAAGGACCCAGTCGGAAGGCGCGGATCACGCGATCAAACATGACTTATACCGGTCGACCTTGCGTTGACCGGTATGCGCGCCGGGTTGGCGGGCGGCGGCGCGCGAAAGAAGACGCTTATACCGGACGGCGCAAACGCCGATCGGTATAAAACCATGATCGGACGCCGAAGTGTGGATCAACCCGACACGATCATTGTCTAAGCCCTTCGATTTACCTGTTATTAGGAATTGCCCACTAGGCTGGCCCGGGACCAACCCGCACAGGTGAGCCGTATGCGCCGTATCCTTCCGCTTCTGATAATCCCTCTCCTGATCGGACCGGCCCTCGCGGAGGAGCCGGCCAAGACCGATGGCCACCCTGCGCGAATGACCTGGGAACAGCATTTTACCCAGGCCGATTTGGCGCACGACGGGCACCTGACCCTGGAGGAGGCAAAAGGCGGATTTCCCTTGGTTGCGAAGCATTTCGACGACATCGATGTGGACCACAAAGGCTACGTAACCACAAACGACATCCGAGCCTGGCGTGTTATGCGCAAGGCCGCGCGCCGGCTAGTACACCCGCCGGAGGACAAGCTGAAGCCGCAACATGCTTATCAGCGCCGGCCCCCGGATCAGCGTCCGGTTTCGTCGAAATGGACGGCTGCGTTGCAGACTGATATCGAGAATGTCGCGGAGGAGAGACCGCGCACGCCCTGACCGGTTCAGCCGATCAACCGTCCGGACCGCCTATACAGCCGCCATGCGATTCCAGGCATCGAGGGCTGCGATCTTGTAGGCTTCCGCCAGGGTTGGATAGTTGAAGGTATTCTCGATGAAATAATCCAATGTGCCATGCAGGTTGAGTACCGCCTGGCCGATATGGATCAGTTCGGTCGCCCCCTCGCCGACAATGTGCACGCCCAGCAGGCGGCGGGTTTTCAGCGAGAAGATCATCTTCATCATGCCGTTGTTCAGGCCCATGATGTGGCCGCGTGAGGTCTCGCGAAATCGGGCGATTCCACACTCGTAGGGGATGCCGCGGCGGCGCACTTCTTCCTCGCTCATGCCAACGGTGGAGATTTCCGGCACCGCGTAGATCCCATACGGGAAGTAATCAGGGGCCGGTGGCATGGCGATGTCAAAGGCGTGGCAAGCCGCGATCCGCCCCTGCTCCATCGACGTCGACGCAAGGCTCGGGAATCCGATGGCATCCCCAGCGGAGTAGATGTGTGGCACCGTCGTTTGGAAGGTGGCGGGATCAACCTTCAACCGGCCGCGCTCGTCGGTAACCAATCCGCATGATTCGAGGTTGAGGCTGTCCGTCGCACCGATCCGGCCGGCGGCATAGAGCAGCATCTCTGACCTGACTCTGCGGCCATTGTCCAGGATGGTCACAGGCCAATCGTTTTCGAACTCGATGCGCGCGACCTTGGCGCCAAAGCGGATGGCCATCCCACGGTCACGAAGCTGATGAGTAAAGTCTTCGACCAGTTCGTGGTCGATGAATTCCAATAGGGTGGGACGGGCCTCAATCAGCGCGACACTTACATCCAGCGCGCTGAATATCGTTGCGTACTCCACGCCAATGACGCCGCCGCCGACAACTGTCAGGCTGCGTGGAAGACGGGGAATGTCGACGATCTCGTCACTGTCGAGAACATTGATACTATTGAACGGCACATCGGCGGGCCGATACGGACGAGTACCGACAGCGATCATGATCTTGTCGCCAGCGACGACGCGGATATCGCCGTCGTTCAGCGTAACCTCGACCGTGTGCGGATCGAGGAAGCGGCCCATCCCGTTCATGGTCTGGACTTTGTTGCGGGCAAACTGATGCTCCAGCACGTCGACCTCATGGTCGAGCGTCATGTGAAGCCGCATCATGAGGTCTTTGGCTTGGATGTCCTTCTTGACGCGATAGGCCTTGCCGTAAAAGCCGCGTTCCCGCCAACCGGTCAGATTTAAAACGGTTTCGCGCAGAGTTTTCGAGGGGATCGTGCCTGTGTGGACGGAAACACCACCGACCCTGCGCCCCCTTTCGACGACCAGGACATCGCGCCCGAGCTTGGCTGCTTGAATAGCTGCACGGCGCCCGGCGGGGCCGCTGCCGATGACAATGAAATCGTATCGCGTCATTATCGAGCGGATCACCGTGAGTTTCGCTCAAGTTAGCGACTTTCCGGACCTATAGGAAAGTGTAATCGGCGGAATTGACGGCAATTCGCGCATGGATCAGCATTTCTCATAACGGACCAACCAAAACCGGGGAACGCGCCATGCCACTGCCAGCGGATACAGATGTCAGCACACCCAAATACCTGCGCGACAAATACGCGATCGTCGGGGTCGGCGAGACCACCTTTACCCGCGGATCAGACAAAACAACACGGGCATTGGGAACTTGGGCGCTGCGCAATGCAGCTGCAGATGCGGGGATCAAGACATCGGATATCGACGGCATGCTGTCCTATTCGAACAATGACAGCACCCCCGCCACCTTCATGGCCGGCGACATCGGCGCTCGGTTGAATTTCTACATGGACTGCTACGGCGGCGGATCCTCAACCGAAGCTCTGATCGGCATCGCGATCGGGGTAATGGAGGCCGGTCTATGCAACTGCGTGGCGATCTTCCGGGCTATGAACGGCTTCTCTCAGGTTCGCATCGGCGGCACGGGCGCGCGGGCGGCGGCGCCGGTGAGCGGGGAGATGTTGCACAATCGTGCCTATGGCTTTCAGAGTGCGGGCCAAATGTTCGCCCCTTCCTTCATGCGGCACATGTACGATTACGGCACGCGGCCGGAACAAGTGGCCATGGTGAAGGTCGTTCACTCCGAGCACGCATCGAATAATCCCAAGGCATATTACAAACGGCGATACACAGTGGATGACGTGCTGAGCAGCCGGATCATTTGCAAACCGCTGCATCTCCTGGATTGCTGCGTCGAGACCGACAACGGCACCGCGATTATAGTCACCCGCGCCGACCGGGCGAAAGACATGCGTCATACGCCGGCGTTGATCTGCGGCATCGTCGGACGATGCAGTAAGCCCCGCATGGACATGCACTATCAGGCCGGACCGATTGCCCGGGTGGGTGCGTATTATGCGAAGGACATCCTCTGGCCCAATGCGGGCGTCGGGCCGGAAGACATAGACGCAACCGGTGCCTATGACGCGTTCACCTTCACTTCGATGTTGCAACTGGAGGATTACGGGTTCTGCAAAAAGGGCGAAGGCGGCGAATACGTCTCCTCCGGCATCACGCGGCTCGGTGGGCGGCGGCCGAACAACACTTCCGGCGGCCATCTGTGTGAGGGCTACACGCATGGGATGAACATGGTGATCGAGAACGTCCGCCAGCTTCGCCACGACGTGGACGATTCATGTCCGATCGGATCGGATGGCAAACGCCAACACAGCTATGACTACCGGGAGGGTGGCTGCCGTCAGGTCAAGGATATTGAAGTTACCGCCAATCTGGGGTGGGCCAATCCGATGACGACCTCCGCCATGGTCATGCGGCGCGGCTGAAAGGGGAACGACAATGACCATTCAAGGCGAATATCTCGGAATGTCCCTGTCGATCGACGATTTGGACAAGGAGAACCTGACGTACTTCCACCACTGTGCGGCCCACGCCTTTCATTTACAGAAATGCGACGATTGCGGACTGCTGCGCTATCCGCCAACCACCGGCTGTCCTTGGTGCGCCAGCCCAAAAGCGACCTGGACCGCTGTCGAAGGCAAGGGCGCCGTGCACTCATATGAAGAAGTCCACCACGCCATCCAGCCGGCGTTCAAACAACACACGCCCTATATGGTCCTGCTGGTGGACCTGGACACCCAGAAGGGGCAGCCTACAGAACATGAAGCCGTACGCGTGCTTGGTAACCTGACGACAGCCGACGGCACGCTCGCGCCACCTGATGTGGTTCGCCAGGTCGGCATCGGGACGCGTGTCCGCATGGTGTTCAGGGATGTGACCAGTGGGCTGTCGCTGCCACAATGGACGATCGATACCGAGGCACCGCAGCCCACCAAGCCGTGGCGCTATCCACAGGAATAGCATGCTTCTCGGTCAAGAAATTCTAATGTGTATCAATGCCTTTAGTGGCGAAAGACAGGCGTCTGATATGCCATCTTTGGGGCCGAAAGCTGACAACTCGTGCCGCCCATAAAAGCCGAAATGAAGCGTGGCAGGGGCGCTGACCGCGCATTCCAAGCCGATTTTGACGGCGTTAGATTGGAGCGAGCGCCACGATCCCCCCGGCTAGCGCGGCCTCAGCACGTCGTCCGGAGCCACGTTAGGGTCTAGGATGACGGATCCGACAGCGCACTTGATCGGCCCGGAGCCGCTTAACTACAGGGAGTCAATATAATATCGTAATCGTTATGATAGACTTGCTGTTGGGCAAACTGCCAGATCGAGAAACAACGCCCGTCTGCTTGTCGACGTCCGCTGCGCAGTCTACGATAGTACGCTTGGTGTTTGGGCAGTATTTTGACGGACTGGCAACGCAGACTCAACCTTGCTAAAGCGGCATGATCGCCGATCAATGGACAGTCCCCCCGGGGCGCCTCGATATGACCCTGACCGTTACGCCCCGGTCGCCATCCCATGCTACGGTCACGGCGCCATCTTGGCGTGGAAGCAACGAGCCTCCCTTTCCGGTAACAGTAACCCGCCAGTCCCTACTGTGCCGCGAGCGACTCCGGCAGTCCGATGCGCCATTGCGGCGGGGGAATGGTACCGTTGACAGCGAAGTCGCCGACGATCCGATCCTTGTAAATGCGCGGGTTGTGCGAGGCCAGTGTCGCACCCGCGCCGCCGTCGGCCACCGGCACGCGGAGAGCGCCGAAGCCGCTGTGTTTCAGTTGCCTTATTTCCTCCAAGGGCAGTCTCCGGGCCAGTTCGCGTTCCACCGCGCCGGCGCGAATGCGCTGGAACAGCGGGCGGAACCGAGATGCCAATTCATCATAGCGCTGGCTCGGATCGCCGCCCCAGCCTCTGTCGATCTGCGTCATAGTCTCCATCCGCGTTGTTTGTTTGATGTCACCTTGAAGAGCGTTGGGCGTGAGCCGCCGGTCAATCCGCCAGTGCCGCGCCACCAAGATACAGATCAGCAAGGTCGGTCCGACTCGCCAGTTCCGCGGCCGGTCCGTGTGCCGAGATCTCACCGTTTCTACCACGTAAGCGTAGTCTGCGTAACGCAGGGCGAAACCAGTGTTCTGTTCGGCCAGCAGAAAGCTCACGCCATCCTGCCGGTTCAGGCCGCGGACAATCTCGAAAATCTCCTCGACCAGCATCGGTGCCAACCCCATTGACGGCTCGTCCAATAACACCAGACGAGGTCTGGTCATCAGCGCACGGCCGATCGCGATCATCTGCTGCTCACCGCCCGAGTTCAGCCCAGCCGCCTGCTTGCGCCGCACCTTCAGACGCGGGAACCACGTATAGACGCGCTCCAGATCTGCCGCGAGCGCGCGCCGCGATGGACGATTGACGAAGCCTCCGGAGAGGATGTTTTCCTCGACCGTAAGGTGCGCGAAACACCGCCCCTCGAGCACCTGCACGATGCCGCGGCGCACGAGGCCGGCTGCGTCCGCGTCAACAATGCTTTCGCCGCGAAAACGGATGCCGCCTTGCACCACCTTGCCGCGTTCGGGGCGCACGAGCGAGGAAATTGCCTTCAGCGTTGTGGTCTTGCCGGCACCGTTGGCGCCGAGCAGCGCAACGATTGCGCCTTCGGCCACCTGCAGCGAGACGCCGCGAAGCCCAGGATCACCTGACCGTAAATCACGTGATTATCCTCGACCGCGAGGATGGGCGAGGTAAGCATCATCCAAGGGCTCCTTGTCGCATAGGGCACACCGGCACCACAGATAGGCTGGGCGCCGGGTGCACTCTGCCGTTTCAGTTGATCGGCCCGTCGGCGTTCGTGCGGACCGCGAGGTTCTTCTCCTTCGCGTAAGACAGGGCCTTCTCCTCCAGCACGTCATGGAACAGCGCGCGGTCGCCCTGTAGCCAGTCCGTCAGCGGCTTCCATGAATTGCCGGTCCACTGTTGAATTTTCGCCGAACCGCCGCCGACGTGATCCAGCCAAGTAACCTTAATCGGGCTGATAAGGCCAGTGGCGCCGATCGCGGCTATTCGATCGGCTGTCAAATCGAGATGCTCAAGCGCCCACTGGCCTTCCTCTGTATTCAGCGGACGATGGCCGAACTTCTCTTAACCGGTGCGGAAGGTCTCGACCGCAAGAATGCCCTCGATGACACCAAAGTTGTAGTAAACGGTGCCGAATTTCGAAGTATCCTTCAGATCACTCTTACCAGTGTCAATAATCTGCTGCTTGAGGGTCTCCAGAATCTTGAAATTGGTTCCCGGCGGGAAAGCGGACACCGCAAGGTAGCCCTTGGCCGCCGCACCTGCGGGCCGCGTGTCATCTTCCGAACCGCTCCAGATGTCGCCGATGATGTGATCGACCGGGAAGCCGACACGCGCGGCCGTCTTGATGGCCACCGGGTTCATCACACCCCAGCCGCGTAGAAATACCCAGTCAGCGTTTGCCTGCTTGATCTGCTGCCATTGGGTCTGCTGCTGCTCGCCCGGATGTGGGACCGGGATCTGGATATCCTCGAAGCCGTATTTCTTCGACAGGATCGCGAGGGGTTCAATCGTGTCGCGACCGTAGCCAGAGTCATGGTACATTGTCGCTAGTTTTACGCCCTTGAGCTTGTCATATCCGCCGGCACGGTCAGCGATGTATTGGACGACGATGGATGCCTCGCTCCAGTAATCGAAAACCAGCGGAAACGAGTACGGGAATACCCGGCCTTCGAACCCATGCGCCTGGCCGCCGCCTGGGCCGAACACCGGCACGTGGTCTTGCCGCGCCTTGTCGAGCAGTGCGGCGTCAAGACCGCTGGAATGTGGCTGGAATATCGCCGTCGGCGCGCCCTCGTAGCCATGCTTGAAGCGCTCGTAGCATTCGATACCGCGTTCGATCGAGTAGGCGGTTTCGCATTCCAGCGTATAGATCTTCACGCCGTTGACGCCGCCCTCGACCTCGTTCACGTAGCGGATGTAGTCGTGCAGGCCGCCCAGGAACGGGATGCCGGAGGGCGCATAGGGTCCGGTACGGTAGGTCAGAACCGGGTACAACTGTTCGCCTTCGTGCGAGCCGCTGGCTTGGACGGCGGTGGTCCCAAGCATAAGGCCAGCCGCCAGCGCAATCGCGAGCGCGGTGCCGGTGCGTAACCCTGTCATGACTTTGTCTTTCCTCATGGTTAGCTGTTCACGCTTGCAGCGCCGCCGACATGCGCGGCCTACGCACGGAGCGGCCATACCCGCCAGCGAGCGACGACCCGCTGGAGCAGGCTGGCGAGACCATCCGGCTCACGGATGAGCAGATTATTACCCCAAACAACAGGCGTTCGACGTTCACGAGCACGCCGTTGTCAACGATCGTTGCCAAATCCACCCATTCTACGACCCGGGTCAGAACAATCGGTGTCAGCACGATGAAGGCGGCGCCGAGGAAGTTGCCGAACAGGCTGGCCGATCCGCCGATCAAGACGATGAACAATACCTCGAAGGATTTATCGAGGTCGAAGGAATGCGCATCCGCCGTGCCAAGAAAGGCGAAGGCGAAAAGTGCCCCTGCGATGCCGGTGTAGAAGGAGCTGACGCCATACGCGAGCAATTGGCGTCCGGCGACCGGAATGCCGATTACCGCCGCCGCCTTGTCCATGTCGCGGATCGCCATCCAGTCGCGGCCGATCCGGCTACGCACAATGTTATAGGGCAGCAGCCAGAGGATCGCGGTCGTGGCGATGACGAGGAGGTAGCGGCCCGGCGCGGATATCAGATCGAGGCCAAAAATTTCCAGCCGCGGCGCCGAAATGGTCAGCGTAAGGCTGTCGTTGGAGAACAGCGGAAGCTGGTGAACAGCCACTCGAAGAAGAACTGTGCGCCGAGGGTGGAGGCGGCGAGATAGAACCCCTTGATGCGCACGCTTGGCAGCCCGAAGAACACGCCGACGACGCCGCTGATGAGGCCTGCCGCGATCAGCGTTACCGGCAACGGCAGCCATGGCGCACGAAGTAAAAGGTTGTAGGTTGCAAATGCGCCAATCGACATGAAGGCGGCGCTGCCGAGCGAGACCAGTCCCGCATAGCCCATCAGGAGATTGAGCCCGATTCCAGCCAGCACCATCGCGATGGTCGGGATCAGAATGGAGTTCTACCAATAGTCATCTGCAAATACTGGCGACAGCCCGGCGATGCCACCAAAAGCCAAAGGAAACCGCGAAACGGCGTAATGACGATGCGCGCGCCTGGAGGGGTCGCAGTCAGGGTGGTGGTGGACATCGCTTCACACCCTCTCGACGCTACGATCGCCAAACAAACCGGATGGCCGGATGAGCAGGAAGCCAACCGCCAGCATGTAAGCGAACCAGTTGCAGACCGCTCCGCCCGCCAGCAGCGGTCCGAGATAGATGTCGGCGAGGCTCTCGCTGGCCCCGACCAGGAGCCCGCCAACAATGGCGCCGGTGAACGAGGAGAAGCCGCCGATGATCAGCACCGGCATGGCCTTCAATACCACCATGGTCAGCGAGAACTGCACGCCCTGCCGCGCACCCCATAACAGCCCGGCCACCAGCGCGACCACGCCCGAGACGCTCCAGACCACCCGCCAGATCGTCGGCAGACGGATGCCAATGGATTGCGCCGCGAGTGTATCGTCCGCCACGCCGCGCAACGAAATTCCGACGCGCGTCTTGCCGAAAACCAGCGACAATACAGCAACAAGAACTATCGCCGTCGCCGATGCGAACAAGTCAAACTGACTGAGTTCAAGCCCTAGGAAATTCGTCGGCACATCATCGAGACCGAGATCCTGTTGCTGGACGTCAGTCCCCATCAGCAACTGCGCGAGGCCCTCGATGACGCAACTCAGGCCAAGGGTGGCCATGAACAGTGTCAGTGGGCTGCGATCGACCAGCGGCCGCAGCACGAACCGCTCGATGACCACCGCCGCGAACACCATGACCAGAGAGGTGACCAGAAAGGCAAGCCAGAATGCCAGACCACGTTCGGTCAGCGTGACGAAGGACAGGGCGGCGAACAGCACCAGTGAGCCCTGCGCGAAATTGAATACGCCGGAAGCCTTGTAGATCAGCACGAAGCCAATCGCGACCATGGCGTACATGATGCCGGCAAGCAGGCCCGAGGTGAGAATGACGAGGAAATAGTGCATCGCCGAGCTTAGTGTTTCGTGCCGAGATAGGCGGCGATCACGTCGGGGTTCTCACGCACCGTCGCTGGCGTGCCGTCGCCGACCTTACGACCGTAGTCGAGAACCACGACATGGTCTGAAAGATTCATTACGATGCCGATGTCGTGCTCGATCAACAGAACCGTTACACTGAAGTAGTGATTGATGCCGGCAACGAAACGCGACATCTCCACTTTCTCGGCCTGGTTCATTCCGGCCATCGGCTCATCCAGCAGGAGAAAGACCGGGCGGGAGACGAGGGCGCGACCGAGTTCGACGCGCTTTTGCAGGCCATAGGGCAACTGTCCGACCAGCGCGTCGCGGTAGGCGTCGATATGCAGGAACTCCATGATCTCCTCGGCGCGCTCGCGGAACTGACGTTCTTCCGCGCGGGCCGCGGGCAAGCGGAACACCTGGGCGAGAACGTCGGCTTGGCCGTGCCGCGACAGGCCGGTGAGCACGTTGTCGATCACGCTCAGCCGTTTGAACAACGCGTTGTTCTGAAATGTGCGCGCGGTGCCCAGCTGCGCCGCCTGATGAGCGCGCAGACGGCTGAATGTCCGGCCCTCGAACACGATCTGGCCGGCGTCGGGCCAGTAGACACCGTTGATAAGATTGAGCAGCGAACTCTTGCCGGCACCGTTCGGGCCGATCAGCGAGCAGATCTCACCGCGCGCGATGCTAAAGCTCAGGTCTGCGATTGCGTGGATGCCGCGAAACGACAGCGAGATATCCCGCACCCGGAGCAGTGCATCGTTCTGAGCGGCGATCATGCTAACGCCAGTCGGGACTGCGCGGATTGGCCGGACGCGCGGTCGCGTGGCTTGGCGTGTTCAGCCGGAACACCAAGAGCCGTGAACAGGTCGACAGGATCGCTCTGCTCCGGTGCGCCATCCGAAAGCCCGACGACGGTGAGCTTGCGCAGGTGGGCCAGCCCAAACGGATGGCGTATCCGCCCAAGCAACCAGCGCTGGTGCCAGTAGGTCGAACCGCGGCGTCCGGCAGAGAGCGCATTTCGTGTCAACCGGGCGGCCAAAGATTGCCCAGACGGCAGCCGTGTCGCGAGGTCGCGGCCCATGGTCAAATGATGCGTGGCGGAGAGGGCTGTGTTTCCCGCCGATCGCGTCCGGCAGCGCCCCGACTCTCCGGAAATGCCAGCGCCGCCCCTCGCGCCAATGCGTTTAGGAGAAATCCTCGTCCGTCGCTCCAGTCAGTGCCCTCTTCAATCCAGAGCACCTCGCTTGTTGGTCGCCGCCCTGCCTCGCGTCCGCGAGCGGCATCGCCCAGCAGGTCCTCTGCGGCAGTCACGCCGACGCCGGCGGCATGGCCCCAGGGGAGATGAAAATCAACCACGATCTCGCTCTGGCGTACGGCCTCTCGCAATGCCGCTCGCCATGTTCCCAACTCCTCCCGCACGGCGACGAATGCGAGAGCGACCGGTTCGTCGCGCAGCCAGGCGGCAAGGCCGACCCGCGCAACACCAGGAGGGACCGATACGACGAGCGCTCCGGCCCGCGCTGCCGCGATCGCGAACAGCACCAACGCAGGCGCGTAGTCGCCGCTGATCGCAACGGTGGAGTGTGGCCATCGATGCCACGTTCCCGCAGCGCCTTCGCCAGAACCCTCACTTTCGGTTGCGCGCCGCGGCCAAACAACTTTTCCCGCAGTGTGCCTGGCGCATAGTCCTGCTTGTAGACGCCGCGCCGCTGCAATTCCGGCACCAGCCAATCGACGATGTCGGAGAACGTATCCGGGGTCACTGCATAGGCCAGATTGAAACCATCGATATCGGTTTCCGCGACCCAAGCCTGCAGTTCGTCGGCCACCCGCTCGGGCGAACCGACCACCACCGGACCGAGGCCGCCGATGCCGCCGACCTCAGCGATCTCGCGCACCGTCCAGACGCGATCGGGATCGGCTGAGGTCAGTGCTTCGGTTGCCGACTGGATTGCGTCGTTCTTGATATACTTGATGGGCTCGTCCAGGTCGTATTCGGCAAAGTCGATACCAGTCCATCCCGCCATAAGTGCAAGCGCACCCTCGTGGCTGACATAGCTGCGGTACTCGGCATATTTGGCCTGCGCCTCGGCGTCGGTGCGGCCGACGATGACCGTGAGGAGCGTGAAGACCAGCAGATCGTTGGGGGAGCGGCCTGCCTCGCACGCACCCTTGCGCAGATCGGCGACGCGAGGCGCGAGCACCCGCTTGGTGGGTGCGGCAATGAAGACACATTCTGCGTGCGCCGAGGCAAAGGCACGACCTTTGGTGGAGGCACCTGCCTGATACAGCACGGGACTACGTTGCGGCGACGGCTCGCACAGATGCACAGCGTCAACGTGGAAGTATTTGCCGTCATGGCGAACCTTATGAACCTTCTCTGGATGCGTGAAGATACCGGCGTCCCGGTCGCGCAAGACCGCGCCATCTTCCCAGCTGCCTTCCCACAGCTTGTACATGACTGCCATATACTCGTCGCCGATCTCGTAGCGGGTGTCGTGCCCCGACTGGTCAACACCACTGACGCCGCGGGCTGCGCTGTTGAGATATCCGGTGACGATATTCCACCCGACGCGCCCGTTGGTGAGGTGGTCCAGGCTCGACATGCGGCGGGCGAACGGATAGGGCGGCTCGAAGGATAGGGTGCACGTAATGCCAAAGCCGAGATGCTCGGTCACCATTGCCATCGCCGGCACCAGCAGACACGGGTCATTGACCGGGATCTGCGTACTGTTGCGTAACGCGGCGTCGAGATTTCCGCCATAGACATCGTAGACGCCCAGCACATCCGCAATGAACAGCCCATCAAATTTGACTGTCGAGACACTGCGGAAAACTCCAGGTCATACTATCATCAGTGATCGTTGAATTCTTCAACCACAGATCTAGAGCGCACTCATCTGTAAATACGTTCCAAAATGATGTTTAGGTGATGCCGCGAACTACCGCCTCGCAAGCCTTGTTACTAGCGTTTCTGTGAAATGTCTGAGAAACCGGCAACCTCACCGGCCAACTCACTTAACGACCGCAGAGCGCAGACGATCCTGGCTGACTAACACCGCCGCTATGACAACCACACCTTTGATCATCATCTGCCTGTATTGCGAAACGCCCATCAGATTAAGTCTATTGTCCAAAATCGCAATGATCAACACACCGATGAGTGTGCGGGAGGGTCCGCCGGTCCCTCCCGCAAGCGAGTACCGCCGACCACAATCGCTGCCAGATTGTTAAGCAACATATCGGAACCGAGCGGATGGACCCGCGGGGCCCAGACGGGCCACCGCCAGAATGGCGCCCACACCGGCCAGCAGTCCGGATAGAGCGAACGCGTATATCTTGTAACGCCCTACCGGGATCCCTGACGTGCGCGCCACCGTTTCACCGCCGCCGATGATATACATGTAACGGCCGAAACGTGTCCTGTCCGCGACGAAAACGACGATGGTCCACGCCAGCAGGGCGCACAACGCAATGTTGGGCAGATGGTTGACCAGTTGCCCAATGGCAATTTCCTCGAAATCGGGATTGTCGAACTGGATCGCTCGACCCTGCAGGATCTGTAATGCCACACCGGTGAAGACCGACAGACTGCCAAGCGTAACGAGAAAAGAGGGAATTCGGCCAAACACATAGATCAGGCCGTTCGCCGCCCCTAACAATCCGCCCAGCGCGGCGGCGAGAGGAATGATCACCAGTCTTAAATGCGTTGCGTTCAGCAGCATCACACTACTTGCCCCCACCAGGAGCACGACAGCGCCGACCGACAAATCGATGCTGCCCATCAGCACCACGAATGTCGACCCGAGGCAGACGATCAACAGGGTTCCCGCCTGCCCCGTGATAGCGGTGAAATTGCGCAGGGTCGCGAACGATTTCGTGGTCACAGCAAAGAAGCCGGCCAAGCCCAGCACCACACCGACCGGCAGCCACAGGCTTTTGTCCACATGCCCAAATGTCGCGAACCGTAGACGTGCGGAAATGGCATTGGATGCACCACTCATGACACAAACTCCTTGTCCGCGACCCTGACCGTCCCGGCTGGTCCGCCGGGCTCTGGTCGCCCTTCCAGAGGGTTGGAAGGCCTACCCGGCAACATCCAAGCGATTAGATCGTGTTCGGTCGGCTTGGCGTCGGGAGGAGCCGGAACTTCTTTGGCAATATGGCCGCGCTGCATGATGAGGATGCGGTTTGACAAGCTGATAAGTTCAAGCAACTCATCGGTGATAAGCAAAATACCGGCGCCACGATCCGTCAGATCGCGAACGATCTGATAAATTTCCTCCTTCGCACCGGCGTCGACCCCGCGCGTGGGATTGTCCAACACCAGCACACGTGGACTGCGGCATAGCCAGCGCGCGAGCACGACCTTCTGCTGGTTCCCGCCCGACAGGCGCAGGCACACCTGGGACGGCGATCCCGAACGAATCCGCAGGCTTTCCACGAACTGCTGTGCCGTAGTCTTCTCACGGCGCCGGCGCCAGACGCCGAACACGTTGCTAAACAGATCCCCACCGCTCGCGGCCGAAATGTTCCAGGCGACACTAAACGGTGCAATCAGCCCTTCCGCCAGGCGCTCGGCCGGAACATATCCAAGTCCCCGTCGCACAAAAGCCGCCATGTCGGGTGTACCCTGTGGCCCCCCTTCTAGCGCGACGGTGCCGGTAGACGGACGATCGACACCGGCCGCACCTCGACCCAATGCACTCTTTCCGGAATCCAGCAGTCCGCCTATTCCGACCACCTCGCCTGCGTGCACGTCAACGCTGACGTTCTCGTACTCGTTCTGCTGACCAAGCCTGCGCAGGCTCAGGACAACCGGGGTATCCGGCGCGATCGAGCGCTGCCGGCCCTCGTGATAATAATCCGCGACGCGTTCACGTCCGACCATCAGTCCGTGTAGTGTTGCTTCATCGGCAGCGCCTCCGGCTAAACTCGCCACGCGGCGGCCGTCCTTGAGCACATGGATGTCGTCGGAGAGTGTAAGCACCTCAGACATCCTGTGCGACACGAAGATCAATGAGCCGCGGGCTTTCACCCGTGCCACAAGGCGGAAGAAAGCGTCCTCGTCGCGTTGGTCAAGCGCCGACGTGGGCTCGTCCAACAGGATCAACGGGCTCTCGACGCCAAGAAGTCGCGTCGGCACGAGGCATGCGCGGGCGATCTCAATAGATTGGCGCTTGGAGAAGTCGTAGGAGCCGGTTCGACGACGCACATCCACGTCGATGCCCGCCTCTTCGACGATACCCTCCGCTACCGCGATCATCGCGGCCTTGTCGACGAATTGGCCCAGGCGGTCGAAGTAGTGTTCGTGACCGAGTACCAGTTTCTCGTACACCGGAACGTTCAGGACCAATGCTTGCTCCTGAAAGACCCGGCAGATCCCAAGTCGCGAGGCCGCGCCGTAATCCGCTGGATCGAACGGCACACCGTTGAGCCACATCCGCCCGCTGTCGGCGGCAACAATACCGGTGAGGATATTCAGCAAAGTTGACTTGCCGGCTCCGTTCTCGCCCACGAAGCTGATGACTTGGTTGCGTCCGATTTCGAAGCCAACATCGCTGAGCACAGTGTTGGGACCATAACGCTTTGAGAGACCTTCGGCTCGGAACAGCGCAGCAGGGCGGTCCCCAAGCCGTTCAGTAGCGACGATTGTCATCTACGCGCCAGCCTCATTTGCGCCGTCCTCGATGGGTCGCCTGGCCCATCCAGAAGATCCCAGCCACAATCAGGCCGCCTTGACCGGCGACGGACCGTCAAACTTGATCTTGTAGTGTTCGGCATATTCGGCCTTTACCTTGTCCCACTCGCCGTTGTTCTTTGCGTCGAGGTAGGCCTTGGGATAAGGCCAGCCATCCGGCTTCGCCACGGCGCCCCACTCATGGTCGATATCGAGCGGTGTGATCTCGGCCTGCGGATCCCAATCCGTCGGGTGCAGCACCTTGGAGATCTTACGATAATCGAATGGCTCCACGCCCTTGTTGTCGACGTACCGCTCCAGATAAGCGCTGACATTGTCCTTGGTCGTGGTGATCGATCGCCAGTACTGCAGCCGCTCGGACGCCCGTGGCACCCAGCCATGGGTTACGTCGTAGATGCGCGCGGTGAAAAGGCCCGCAACGTAAGCCGGGGCTCTGAGGGCCGCGATTACCCCCTGCGCCACGTCGTCGTTCTGTGCCACCACGCCGACGACGTTCTTGTTACGGGTCAGCAAATCCTCAGTTGCCTTCCACGAATCCTCGCGGTTCCATTTCCCGGGGAGTTCGCCAACCAGACGGGTTTTAGGGAACTCCCTGAAAGCCTCGTCGCGTCCGCGGCTACGAGCGATGTCGGTCAGATGTCCGGGCACGCCCGTTACGCCAATGATGTCGCCGCCGCCGAATTTTGTGGTCACCGTCTCCAGCAATACTTGGGTGACACCACGGTGCGCCGCCACTTCATCCGGTACGGCGTAGAGCGCGTAGTATTCGTCCGCATCGAAGGGTGTGTACCACGCTAGCGTGCCCCAGACATTCCCGACGAAGATTTTGTTCGCCGATGCCGTTTTGGCGATCCGGCGAATGGCGCTGCCGTCTGCCAGGTTGAAGATCGCCGCCGAAGTCCCGGCCACCGCCTGCTGTTCAAACTGGTTCAACTGCAACTGACTGTCGAAGTTGCCGTCGAGCACCGTGTAGGACACGCCAAAAGCCTTCGAGGCGGAGTTGAACGCCTTGTCAGCAATTGCATTGTACTCATTTCGATAATATGCGGTGAGGAGAGCGAGCTTTCCCGACGGCGCGGCGACCGCCACGTTTGGCAAACCAAGCGCGGACGCACCCGCCGCTGCCGCAGCACCGGCCGACGCAAGGGCAAGGAAGTCGCGGCGCGAAACGCCGGTCGTGTCGAGCCGCTCCAAATGCCGACCGACGACCTTGCGATCGCTGAGGTCCGGAAGCAGCGGAATGCTTTTGTTGCGCGTCATCGTAGGGCTCCTTGCGACTGAGAGGGTTCGGTTCGGGACCGGGTGTCACACACGTCTGTTCGGCGACGGACCAAAGAATGGGATCTTGTAGTGTTCGCGGTATTCTTTGGTTACGGCATCCCACTCACCGTTCGTTTTGGCGTCGATATAGGCCTTCGGGTAGCTCCAACCCTCCGGTTTTGGAATGCCGGCCCATTCGGCGTCGATGTCGAGCGGGAAGACTTCAGCCTGGGGGTCCCAGTCCGTCGGATGCAGCACTTTGAAAAGTAGACGATAGTCAAAAGGCTCGACGCCGTTGTTGTTGACGTACCGTTCCAGGTAGCCATCGACGTTGTCCTTCGTCGTGGTAACGGAGCGCCAGTAGAGCAGCCGCTCGGCCGCACGCGGCTGCCATCCGTGCGTCACATCGAAGAGGCGCGCGGTGAAGTAGGCGCCGAAATACGCCGGGCTGTTGGCGCTGGTGGCGAGCTGTTGCCCATTCTTGATGGCGGTCGCGCCCTCGGTCGTTCCGTCGGCTCCGACCACCAGAACGTCCTTCCCCGGCTTCAATCCGGCGGTCCGCAACGCAGCGATCACGCCTTGCGCCACGTCGTCGTTCTGCGCCACGACGCCAACCACGTTCCGGTAGCGCGACAGAAGGTCTTCCGTTGCCTTCAGCGAGTCCTCGCGATTGAAGTTACCCGGCAACTGACCGACCAACCGATCTTCGGAAAATCCTTGAAGGCATCATCGCGTCCACGGCTACGCACCGTATCGGTGGAGAAACCAGGCACTCCGGTAACACCGATGATGTCGCCGCCGCCGAATTGAGCCGTAACTTCCCTAAGCAATTCGCCTGTGACGCCGCGGTGGGCAGAGAACTCTTCCGGAACAGCGTACAATGTATAGTAATCAGTGGCGTCGAACGGCGTGAACCACGGCAGCGTCGCCCAGACATTCGCAAAATAGACCTTGTTCTGCTCTGCCAGGTGCGCGGCGCGTCGCAATGCCGAGCCGTCCGAAGCGTGCAGGATGATGGTTTGTGTGCCCGCTACGACCTGTTGCTCGAACTGATCGAACTGACGTTGGCTATCGAATTGCCCGTCGATCAGGGTGTAGTTCAGGCCCAGTGCTTTGCTGGCTGCGTCGATCGCATTGCCCGCCTGCACCATGTATTCGACGCGAGTGGTCCCGGCGAGGTAGGCCAACTTCCCACTAGGGTCGGCGACAGCGACGGACGGCAGCCCGAACGCCGCGGCACCGGCCGACGCGGCAATGCCGGCTGATGCGATCGACAGGAAGTCGCGCCGAGAAACGCCTTGGCTGTCGGGTTGGTCCATATGACGGTCAATCACGCAGGTGTTGGTGAAATTGGGAAGCGTGTTGGGATCAGCAGAGAGTTTCATTGCCTTTGTCACCCTGGGTGAGAGGTTGGCGATATCCGCACGTCCGGCGCGATTACTCAGCGACCTTCCAGCGAACGGCGGTGTCCTCGTGGCTCGCGGCGACACCTGCGGACCGCGTGAAGGCGCCGCGATACCGCGCCGCAGGATGGCGTTCGTTCAGCCGCGCAGACCGGCCGGCGAACAGGCGCTCCCGCAAAGTGCCGGGCGCGTATTCGCGCTGTGCCAGGCCTCGCTTCTGCAACACCGGGATGACGTGCTCGATAAATGTCCGGAACGACCCAGGTGTTGTCTGATACATGACGTTGACACCGTCGATACCGGCGTCCTGCCAACGTTCCCGTTGATCGGCTATCCCCTCCGGAGTGCCGACTATACGTCCATTATACGAAAGCGAATTGGCGAGGTCGCCGACGGTCGCCTTCTTTCCCGGATTGCCCTCTTCGAACAACCGAATAAAGCCCTGCAAACCTTCGATGCTGTATTGATCAATCGGCCGATCCGGATCGAGGCGCCCGAGATCGATCCCCATGTCGCGGCTGATATGTGCGGCGAGACCGTCGAAGCTGACATACTGATCGATCTCCCGAGACTTGCGCCACGCTTCTTCTTCGGTGCTGCCAACGACAAAGGAAAGGCCTTGAATGAACAGCAGGTCTGACGGATCCCGTCCTACCGCCGCAGCATAACTGCGCGTCTCGGCAATGGCCCTGCGCGCGCCTTCCTCGTTCGGGCTCGTTATAAATGTTCCTTCTGCGTGCCGAGCGGCGAACGCCCGCCCCACCTTGGACGAACCAGCCTGATACAGCACGGGCGTACGCTGTGGCGAAGGCGTCGTCAGATGCGGACCCATCACGCGGTAACGCCTTCCCTCATGGTAGACGCGATGGATCTTCTCCGGATCGGCGTAGATTCCGGCTCGTTTGTCGGC
The DNA here is from genome assembly GCA_963819345.1 of uncultured Alphaproteobacteria bacterium. Classification (GTDB taxonomy): domain Bacteria; phylum Pseudomonadota; class Alphaproteobacteria; order Acetobacterales; family Acetobacteraceae; genus Rhodopila. Next base: position 163,096 of record CAWFVX010000002.1, on the reverse strand, counting down.
GAGAAGCGCATCTTCGTCCCACGAGCCTTCCCAAAGCTTGTAGACGATGTCCATGTATTCATCCGCCCAGGCATAGCGTTCGTCATGCGCGACGATCCGGTCGAGCCCAAAATTCTGCGCGGCGTTGTGACTGACACTGGTGACAACGTTCCAGCCAACGCGGCCCTTGCTTAAATGATCAAGCGTCGACAGGCGCCGCGCGAAACTGAACGGATGTTCGGACAGAATTGAACTAGTGAAGGTCAGGCCAAGGTTTTCCGTGACCCCGATCAGTGCGGCCGCTAGTGCGCTTAAGTCGTTGGAGGGAATCTGCACCGCCTCCTTCACGTAGGTATCCCATGACCCGTTGTAGGCGGGATCAACGCCGATCACGTCGGCCAGGAATAAGGCGTCGAAACGACCGGCCTCCAGCAGGCGAACTAGCTCGACCCAGGTGTCCAGATCGTTAAACTCGATCTGCTTGGTATCCGGATGCCGCCACATCCCGTGGTAAATGTGGGACACGACGTTCATCGAGAACCCATTGAAGATAAGTCGTTTTCGTCCGTTCAAGATTTCGACTCCGTCCGAATAGTTGCCACCTCAACAGGCCGGATCGCGGCCTCGGGGCATTACTAGCGTCTAAAGGACGTTGGTCAATATGATTTACTATATTTAAGCGGTAATATAATATTATCATGGACGGTAGTTGAATAGGTGACCGATGGCGTGCAATAAATTGTCGGCCGAGAGTTCCGGTTCGCCAGGCCGTTCGGCGCGCTCGGGGTCTCAGGTGCCGACGGGATTCGGGTTTGTTGTGACCCTTGTGACTATGGAAAGGCCCTTATATGGCCATCCATCCCAGCCGAAACGCCTAGCAATGGCGGGAAGTGGGGGCCTGCGACGGGTTCCCTGGTGGGCTGGAACACGTGGCGCGGCCACATGTGCCGGAACTGCAAGGTGTGGAGTGTTCCGAATAGAATACATCGGAGCGACTATACGGAATCATCCTGTACCTATCCGGCCACCAGCAAGAGATCTTGTAGGTCGTATAACTCGCGCGGTCGATTGGGAATAGGCCTGGGACGTTCCGCCCCAACACACACACAAAGACCGCCGACCCGATAAAGATCGGCGGCCGATTGGCTATTGGTCAGTTGCCGGGCGGGAAAAACACCAGGGTCCGGACCTCAATACTCTCCCTCGGCGGCGCGCCTTGGGCCAACGGGTTTTCAAACGAAGTATGAAACGACAACCTAGCGCGGCCGTCATCTTTGCTGTCATGAACCCGAATCAGCAGAACCTCGTCTGGCTGCTGCTCCGAGAAATAATACCAGCGATGTTCCGGATTGAATTCGACGCGGGATGTTTCGCCGCGCACATGCTTGTAAACCAGATCGCTGGCGATTAGATCGTCGTTTGTGAAGCTTCGCGCGTCGCATAGGGCGAGCGGTGAATTGAGCACAGGTCCGCGGATTGGCCGCCAGACGTTTACCACGCCGAACCGATGCTTCAGCAACTCCTCCGCCTCAGCGCCCAGGTGATCGCGCACTCGCCGAGGCGCGGAATTTACGGTGTGGTCGTTATGCACCTGCCGCGAAGGCTTCGGCCCGTCAGGTAGGCCGCCATTGCGAACGACATGATCGAACACGAACACGCGTGACGCCCCGAGTTGCTGCTTCAGAAGGCGCTCCACCTTTGGATAATATACGCTCTTCACTTTGTCCGGAGAGTAGAAGTCGCTCACCTGGGTTGGAGCAGAGACCAACGCAAAGCCGTTCCGGTCGAGTGTAAATTCTGCTTCGCGGCCGCGAGCGTCTTCGATCCTCACCTCGTGCGGGTCATCAATTCCGTTGTATGCAGCAACACCCGGCGGTGGTTCATCGACGTAGCGCACGGGCTTTTCACCGCTGCGCACGAGGTAGTGCAGCGTTGCGGTAACGTTCTTTGGTGAAACAGTGACATCGAGCGGCATCACAGACGTCCCTTATGACGGTTTCAGATAGCGCACCCACCGCGCCGGCCCAGCAGGATTTGTCATAGGCCATCCGACGGTGAGCATAGATCCGGCGTCGCGCTCCTCATAAAGTATTCTACCAGACACTGAAGGAGTCAATCCCATGCCACGTCCAGGGTAGGTAATTTAGGGTTTGCGTGGGGTCGCGGAACCGCTAAGGGGCCATACGTTATCATATCGCACGATACTGACCAAGGCACCTGGACTACGGGTGTGAATGTCGAAGATTCTGCACGCGACGCGGCTAGTCCAGCGTGGGTTATTCCGACGCGCGACATCAATCTGCTGCGGTGGCGGCCAATCTGACCGTCACGCCGCACTGTAGATCCGTGGCCGCCTAGTGACATCCGGACGCGTGCCATCGGCCCCGTCGCGTGTACGCTTTCCGCCTGCCCTGATCGCGGTCCTACCGGTAAGCCGATCTCACGCGGCCGCAGCGCGATCGCAAGACCGGATTGCATCTGGGTCAATTATTGCGACAGAATAGGCGCCGCAATGACCCATTCGCTCTGGCTTGCGAACTCGTTCGTTGTGCTGTTGCCGCTACGAGTCCTTTCGTGCGACTCGTTTGTTCATTAGGCCCGGGCCCTTAGTCTAGTTGACCGGTGTCGCCACCTTAGGTGCAGCCGTGGTTGCAGGCGACCGACATCCGAGGGACAGAGAGGAAAAGGCGGATGTAGGGCGGTCCACCACATCACGCAGCGGCATGGTTGACCGGATCTGCTATCATTTAAAGTGTAATGAGAGCTGGTTCGACCCCTTACCTTTGGTCATGGGAGCACCGACCGCGCCGCTCGTCAGGCGGCGGCGTCGAATATCGTTTCCCTCGCTAGCGCGCACCCTGGACCCAGCAGCGCGCTTCCTTCGCAGGCGTTTGGAAGGTATTGCTAGCGAGCATTTCCCCGCAAGGTGAAAATTTTTTGTTCCGGCCAACTTCAGGATGGACTTGCTACTGCGTGAGCTATAGGCTATTCCTCGGATATAAACAGGGGGCGAGAGTTGGGAGATGCTTCTTACGCGCCGTGATCGTGGAATGGTCGCTCTGGCTATTGTTTTGGATATCGCGTTCAACAGCAGCGCCGAGACCGTGGTGAGTGCAGCCGAGTTGGCCGAACGCACGGGCATGGCCCGCCGCACGCTGGAGCCCTTACTTCAGGCTTTGTCACGAGAACGCCTGCTCGACAGTGCCCGGGGCCCGCATGGCGGCTACCGGCTTGGCCGGCCGGCCCGCCTGATCAAGGTCTCTGAGGCCATCACCGTCGGTTTGAACAGCCTGGAAGAGAGCGTTCATGATCTCGGAGGCCGCCTGCATCGCGCGGTGATCGAGCCGCTGTGGGGTGAGTTCGATGCAGCCCTTATGGAACTCGCCGAATCCCTGACGATCGAGGATCTTCTGAAGCGGGCGGCCAAGGCCGGATTGCGCAGATCGGTCACCGATCCACTGAATTTCGTGATCTGACCGGATGCCCAGGCCTCGCAGAACTGCCCGAGTGGCGGAGCAGGCCTCGCGCTTCGCTTCGGTCCCTTTGCCCGATCGTCCGATCGTCCCGCGCGGGCGGATGTTTGCCAGCGTTCTGGAGCTTGTCGGTAGTACACCTCTGGTTCGGCTGCCCCGACTTAAGGCCGCCGACAATCTGCTCGCCGACATTGCACTCAAGCTCGAATTCTTCAACCCGCTTGGATCGGTAAAGGATCGAATCGGCCTCGCCATGGTCGAGGCGGCCGAGTTGGCGGGCGAGATCGCACCCGGGAAGACCACGATCGTGGAGCCGACATCGGGCAACACCGGAATTGCGTTGGCCTTCGTCGCCGCTGCGAAAGGCTACAAACTGATCGTTGTCATGCCGGAGGGCGCATCGGTCGAACGGCGGAAACTACTTCGGCTGCTTGGGGCGCAGGTAAATCCACGCCGGCGAAGCTGGGTATGCCGGGTGCGATCGCCCGCGCCGATGCCATTCTCGCCCGCACCGAGAATGCCTGGATCGCTCGACAGTTCGACAACCCCGCCAATCCGGCCGTGCATCAGGCGACCACGGCCGAAGAGATCTGGGCGGACACCGGGGGCAACGTCGACGTCATCGTCGGAGGCGTTGGCACTGGCGGCACGCTAACCGGCATCGCTCGCGGACTGAAGCCGCGACGTCCCGGCTTACGGATCGTTGGCGTGGAGCCGCAAGAGAGCGCGGTGCTGTCGGGGGACAGTCCCGGTCCGCACCGTATCCAGGGCATCGGCGCCGGCTTTACCCCGGCGGTGCTCGATCGCAAGCTGCTGGACGAGATTATCCCCGTATCGGAGGCCGAATCGTTCGCCGCCGCTCGTCGATGTGCAGCGATCGAGGGGCTGCCGGTGGGGATATCCTCCGGTGCCGTGCTGCATGCGATGATCGGCCTTGCCGGGAAGCCGGAAAACGCCGGCAAGCTGGTCGTCGGCATCGCCGCGTCGTTTGCTGAACGTTACCTCTCAACGCCGTTGTTCGCCGGGCTGTAATGCCAGCTGCCGCTGAAAGCCTCGCCGCCGCACTCCGCGACCGTGTTCGCCCACTATACCCTATCGCTGACGGTGACCGCTCAGGTCGAACGCATTGGCTAAGGTGCTGATGTCTGCTCGATCGAGCATCAGAACGGATTAGCCGCGAGGCCCGACTTGAATAACTGGCGCGCCGACCGGTAGGCATAATCTAGGGTGGGCCAGATGCTTTGGTCCATCTCAGTCACCCGAACATCCACAGCGATGAAGCGAACGCCTAATTCGTGTTCCACGGCCGCACCCAGGAACACGCCATCAACCTCGATCGGCCGGGACTGTCGCATAGGCACGGGCCGGTCGCTGGACAATGATTGGCTCGCGGTCGGAGTAAATTGGTCCAGGTTATGCAATACGTTCATGACGGAAAAGCCTCGAAGGGCAGAAGGTCGTTACGTTGAACAATCTTTAGGGACGCCGTGGGTCCGATCAGCGACAACAGTGGACCCATATGAAATCGGCCAAGGGCGAGGAGCAATCGATCATGCGGCCTCCACGTCACACACGGAGGCACATCGCAACCTCCGGCTACTCTATTATACGCCTATAAGACGCCTGTCAATGATAGGCACGTTCGAAGAACGTGGATAATGAAGCTTATTGCTCAGCTCGCAGCTCTGCCGGGGCAACAGTATTCGCGACTAGCTCGCCGAACGGACCCGCATTTCGCGCCGGGCCGCGATGATGTCCCGTCGTCGGGTTCAACGGCAGCAGCGGAAAGACCAGTTCCGCGAAGCGATAGCACTCCTCGAGATGCGGATAGCCCGACAGGATGAAGCGGTCGATCCCCAGCTCCATGTATTCCCGCATCCGCGCGGCCACCTGCTCCGGGTTGCCGACAAGCGCGGTGCCGGCACCGCCGCGGACAAGACCCACGCCAGCCCAGAGGTTCGGGCTGATCTCTAACCTATCACGGCGTCCATTGTGCAAGCGCGCCATGCGCTGCTGTCCAACCGAATCAAACCGAGCGAATGTGCGTTGGGAGAACGCGATGGCCTCATCATCGACGTATCGAATCAGTGCTTCAGCCGCTCGCCAGGCTTCTTCCGTGCTTTCCCGGACCACGACATGCAACCGGATACCGAATGACAGCGTCCGCCCCCGCTCGGCCGCACGTCGCTCTGCCTGGGCAAGTTTTTCACCGACCTCGGCGGGGCGCTCACCCCAGCTGAGATAGACGTCGCAATGTTCGGCCGCCACATCCTGACCGGCGTCGGAGGAGCCGCCAAAATACAGCGGCGGATAGGGTTTCTGAACGGGCGGATAGAGCAGCTTGCCGCCTTCTATACGAATATGATCGCCTCGGAAATCAACCGTCCGTCCCTGCATCAGCGCGCGCCACACGGTCAGATACTCGGCGGTTGCCTTGTAGCGTTCGCCATGACCGAACCAGACGCCATCACCATGCATCTCGACCGGGTCGCCGCCGGCGACCACATTGACCAGAACCCGGCCCTCCGACAGCCGATCCAGGGTCGCCGCCATCCGCGCCGTCATTGATGGTTCTGACAGGCCAGGGCGAACTGCGACGAGGAAGCGCAATTTCGAAGTCAGCGGAACCATCGCCGAAGCGATAACCCAGGAATCCTCGCAAGACCGCCCTGTGGGCAGCAGCACGCCAAAATATCCCAGATCGTCCGCGGCTCGCGCGATTTGGCCGAGGTAGCCCAACGTAATATGTCGCGCACCGACTTGCGTGCCCAGATATCTCCCGTCGCCGTGGGTTGGTAAAAACCACAGGATATCTGCAGTCTCTGCGGGTGGTGGCGTATTGGTCACGGAAAGCTCCTGCCGGATCCGGCTAAATGTACATGTTCAAGACGCACTATGGAATTGACTGACGACCACAAATGGTGAGAAATCTGACAATAGACCGAATTATGCGATTTTCGCCGGGCCTCAACTGGGAGACCGATAATAATGATCTCCCGCCCACTGGATCAAGATAACCCGGGCCTCCACGCGGTTGATCGTCGATGACCCACGATCGCCGTTGTCGGTGCCGGTTTCAGTGGCACCCTGCTCAGTCCGCACCGTCTGCGTCGTGGTCCCTCGCCCACGAGGCTGGTTCCGATCGAGCGTAACAGCCAGTTCGGTCGTGGTCTCGCTTACGCCACCGTAACCTGGCGGCGGGGCGCATGAGCGGTTTCACAATCAGCCGAATGATTTCCTGGAACGGTTGACCGGACAGCCGGGGAGCGACATCCGCACCACAGTCGGTCCCGGGACATTTCCGCCTCGGCGTCTGTTCGGCGCGTACGCGGCTTGTGCGGGTCTGCTTCGTATCGAGGATGGAATCCGCGATGAGCTCAGTGCCAACATCGACCACGGAGATTGCGTGTGGCACTTGACGCTTGGGGTCGAAGCTCGCAACACAGGCAAGCGTCTCCGCGGAGGCCTTTTCGCTATACGCGGTGAAGGATAGAATGTTAAATCCGGGTCCACGGTTCTGTTCTCGTCTCTTCCTTCGTGTAATATGCATGTGTAACAGGTATTTTAGACGGAGTTGCGTGTCTAGAGGTGGATATCTAAGCTGAAATCGTCAGAGAATGAACGTTGTGACCCGACCAATCAACGCTAGCCGACGGGACCTTATTCTGGATCAGCGCAGCGTCGGTGTTCTACCTGCCGACGGAGTCGGAAGAGCAGCTTGGCGGTCCGGCTGCGTCGTGTAGCAAACAGGAGATTGTGATGGCCGATCTGCTTGCCGAGGTTCTTGATGCCAATGCCCATTATGCTGGAAGTTTCGGCGAGAGGGGCAAGCTGCAGCTCCCTCCGGCACGGCACTTTGCCATCCTGACGTGCATGGACGCTCGACTTGACCCTGCGAAATACGCGGGTCTGATCGAGGGCGACGCACACGTGATCCGCAACGCCGGCGGACGCGCTACTGACGATGCCATCCGTTCGCTCGTGATCTCATACAAGCTCCTGGGCACGAATGAGTGGTTCGTCATTCACCACACCGATTGCGGGATGCAGTTGTTTGACGACCAGGTGATCGGCGGTTTGTTGGAAAACAGCCTCGAGACGGCCAGCATCGACGCTGAGGGCTGGCACGACCATGGTCGGGGGCCGGGCTCTCACGAGGGCCGCTACATCAAGTGGCACACGTTTACGGACCTGAACGCGAGCGTGGTAGAGGATGTGAGACGTATCAGAGCGCATCCGCTGGTGCCAAGGCGCATCCCGATCCACGGCTACGTGTATGACGTCCGCAGCGGGCGTCTGCTGGACGTTCCGGGCGCTAAAGCGGCCGGGGTCGTGACCGGCTGATCCTCCGATGCTATCAGGTTCGGGAAAAGCTACCGCTCGGCGCACTCGGTCTTTACCGAGGCGCCCGCGAAAGACCGGCGCGTCGAGTTGATCCGCGCGGCGGCACTGGTCGGGCTGTTGCTGGCTGGTCGGGCCGCGGCCGCCCCACATCCCGATCTCACTCGGCATAGCCTCCTTTACCTCGACGCTGCACCCGGCGATTGATCCGGAAGTAGTCAAGATCTACGTGCTGGAGTTCTGCTTGACCGAATTTGCGGTGTCAGCGCCGGAATTCGCCAGCCCGATCACCTGTGCGCCGGACGCCTGCGCCTGCAACAACTGAGAAGCGAAATCACCGGTATTGAGCGGCGCCAACGCATGGCCGAGCACCTTGCCGCCGCTGCGTTCGATCTCCCGCGCGGCGGTGCCTTCCAGGTTCGCGCCAAAGGTGTAGTCGGCGGTAATGAAGAACCAGGTCCGGCCGCCCTCCGCCACCACCGCCCGCGCGGTCCCGGCCGACAGAGCATAGGCGTCAAAAGTCCAATGTGCACCATACGGCGAGCATTCCTTGTTCGTCAGCGCCGTGGTCGCGGTGCTCGTCACCAGATCGACGCGATGCTTATCCCGCGCCAAGGCCTGCACCGCGAGCGCGACGGCGGAGTTGGTCAGATCGGTAACCATTTCCACACCGTCGCGGTCAAACCAGCGCCGCGCGATCGCGGTGCCGACATCGGGCTGGTTCTGATGATCAGCGGCGACAATCTCGATCGGGCGGCCGAACACGGTCGGTCCGAAATCCTCGACGGCAAGGCGCGCCGCCGCGACTGAACCCTCGCCCGCCGCGTCGGCATAAGGACCGTTCATGTCGGTCAGCACGCCAATCTTGAGCGGCGCCGGGGAGTCCGCGGCCCAGGACGCGGCCAGGAACCACGGAACCGACACCACCATAATCCACCACCGACCCGTCATGCGACCTCTTTGCTTCGGGGCCTCGATCGCCTGCAACACACATTCTTCCAGCGCAATCACGCAGAATGCGTTTCTAGACGGTAAACCCGATTAAGCCATCTAATATTGAGTGGATTATATAAATGCGCCTGTCAAGCGGCCAATTTGCCAGTGTATTCTGAAAATCACTTCTGACGATCATTTCTATACTGATTCTACAGCGCCTATAGAGGGAACCGCAACAGCCGCAACGCCCCCACTCGTGACTTTCCGCCTGGCCGGCAAAGACACCGTGCGTCGGCCGAAGCGCGAGGAGAGTTCGCATCGCAGATATGAACGCGGCCCGAGAACGGGGTGCGGTCTGGAAGAAAACTGGCTTCTCCCTGGCGCATCCCACGGCGATCGCGGCGTTCGGGCGGGAGTGAACCCGCCGCGGCATTCCGCCACCCACGGTGAACGGCACGCCGCCAACCCTCCAGCGGGACGAACATCATGAACAGATTGGCGGTTCCGTTCCGTTCATACTCGTAGTCGCACCGGGCTGGTTGTCCGGGTTTCGCCGCGATTAGCACGGGGGTTTCGGCGATTAGTTGCTTGTTGGTCCCTGCCTTCCTGAACGCCGGAGGCTGCGCTTTCGGCGGTTGCCGGACTTGCCTGAGCACTATCGCCGCGTTGTAATCTTGGGGCTGCTCACAGGGTAGGGATGATCTGATAGCAATACGATGGTCCGATTACGCCTTGAAGGCGGAGCTAGACGTGTCGCGTAGCGACGCCAAGGCCGAAACCACCCTGGCGAATTCGTTCGGGCGCCCCTTTGACGCCAGATCGCTCACGGTCAAGCCTAGGGCAATGGAGAAACTGGGCGTGCTAAGGGTATGAACGTCCACGGGATGCGCAAGGCGTTCGCTGCCGGGATGGCTGACGCCGGAGCGACGACGCATGAGATAGCGGCGAACACGGGACACAAGACGTCTAGCAAAGTGCAGCTTTATACCGTGTCGGCTGATCAACGAAAGCTCCCTTCCGCTTCGGTGGATAAAATAGAAACATGGACGAACTATAGACAACATATTGTTATAAAGCGAAAATAGCATGCTTCTCGATCAGGTCAGCGAAACCCAACTGCAGGCAGGGCGCGTCTTGGGCGGGGCGGCGATGGTCGCCTTCCTGGCCGCCCCGATGTTCCGCCGGCGGGCTCAGGCGGTCCGGCTGGTTGTGGCGGTCGTCTATATCGCCGGCGTAGTTGGACTCTTGTTCTATTATATTTTTTATAAGTAATGTGTCGTTAACTGAGGCGTTTGGGCAAGGTGGCAACGCGCGAGGCATATTCAGACGCCGGGGAAGTTCCTGCCCTTTTCAGCCTTTTTGGGGAGCAATCCAGAAAGACCGGATCAAGCCTTCGTATGCCGGGAAGACCACCCGATCCGAAGGACGCGCGCCGATCGATCCAAGACGTTTTTTATTAGGTTTGAAGTTTGTATCGCAGCCCGAGGCATTTCGCGCGGTTGGGACTGGTTGGAGCCGGCGCGTTTTCTAAAAATGGCGACCGAGGCCTACTGCACGGCTTTGCCATGTGCTAACAGTCCTCGTCTGGCTAGGTTATCCGGGGAATTCATCTGAGCCTTAAACCTGTGTGGACGATCCCTTTAGCCTTGCCTCCGATACCGACCCGGATCGCGGCCATGCAAAATGGCCGGGAGCCCGTGCCAGATAAGAAGGAGGTTAAGATGATCACTCGGACCGGGAAATTGTCCCGCCGGAATGCCGTAAAGCTCGCCGCCGCTTCGGCGACCCTTCCGCTCGTTCACATTCGCTCAGGACGGGCCGCGGGCAAATTGAGCGTCGGCTTCTGGGACCATTGGGTCCCCGAGGGTAACGAGGTCATGAAGCAGCAATGTGCCACGTTTGGCGCGGCACATCAGGTGGATATGCAGGTCGACTTCATCACTTCGGTCGGTTCAAAGAATCTACTCACGATAGCCGCGGAAGCGCAGGCAAAAACCGGGCACGACATCCAGCAACTGCCGGGATGGGAAGTGCAGAACCACGCTGACCAACTTGAACCGGTTGACGACATCATGCAGCGACTGACCGCCAAATACGGGAATGTCGCAGCCGCAAGCGAGTACCTGTTCAAAATCAAGAGCCACTGGCTGGCCGTGCCATGCAGTTCGGGCAACCAGAACAAAGGACCCTGCGGCCGCATCTCCGTCCTGAAGGACGTCGCCGGACTGGACGTCGTGAAGATGTATCCGCCGTCCGCCGACCCCACGCCCGATGCAAACCGCTGGACCTACGACACGATGCTTGAGGCCGCCGAGGCTTGCAAGAAAGCCAACATGACATTCGGCGTCGGGCTCGGTACCACCCCTGACTCGGTCGACACGGCCGGCGCAATGTTCGCGGCGTTTGGGGCTGAGGTCATTACTGCCAAGGGTGATGTCAACGTTCACTCGGACGCAGTACGCCAGGTGCTGGAATACGCGCAGCATTGGGTAAAATACTTGCCGAGCGACGCGGTCAGCTATGATGACGCGTCCAACAATAGGGCGCTCATCTCCGGCAAGAGCGCACTGATCTGGAATCCACCCTCGGCCTGGGCCGTTGCCAAGCGAGATGCGCCCAAAGTAGCAGCAGATTGCTGGACATTTCCGGCGCCCAAGGGGCCCAAGGGACGCTTCATACCGGCGGGCGCATTTTCGTGGGGGATCTGGAACTTCAGCGCCAATAAGGCCGCCGCCAAGGAACTCCTCGAATACCTCTCGCAACGGGAGAACGTCGAGGCAAGATGCAAGGTGGTCCAGGGCTTCGATGTTCCACCCTTCGCCAGTATGGCGGACTTTAAGATCTGGGAAGAGGTGGAGCCGCCCAAAGGCACCGTCTATCACTATCCGATCCGCGCGTCGCACCATCAGGAGAGTTGGATCTCCGGAGCCCCGGCCCCGCCAGAAATTGCGGTCCAGGTCTATAATCGTGGGACGCTGCCGACGATGATGGCGAAACTGCAGAGCGGTCAGTCGATCAAGGACGTGCAGGACTGGGCCCAGGACGAACTGGAAGGCTTCGTTCGGTAACGGCTGCTGCGTTGCCGTCTCGTGGGAGCCGGTGGCTAAGCCGGAGCGAACAGACGCTTGTCCCCAGCCTGGGTGATGTTCTCGACCACGGGGTCGACAATCCCCCGGAACGCGGCATCCCGCTGCAGCACCGGCATTACCTTCTCGGCGAACAATCGCATATTCAGTTCAGCCAAGTGGTGCGGCATGCTACCGAAGGAAAACTCTGTCACCAGATGATCCATTCCGGTTAGTCTCCGGAGTTCACCAACCTGCTGGATGCAATCTTCCGGTGTCCCAACGATCTGGATACTCACATAGAAATCAGTCGCCTTCGCCCGGAAGTTCACATCCTTCATCTTCGTATAGGTCTTTGCGAGCTTGCCATAGGACTCGTAGCCCTTGACCTCGCTCAGATGTCCGTCGGAAAAATGGTAGTGATTGTCGATCAACTCCCACTTCTCGCTGAGATAGCGCAGCGCCCAGTCGCGGGCTTCCTCGCGCGTCGCCGCACAGGCCACGTTCGTCAGGATGATCGGCGGTCGAGGTGTGTGGCCAATGCTCTGGACCATTTCGCGATACCGATGGACATCCTCGGCCGCCTTCGGCCACTCGTTCTGCATGACGATCAATAGCCCGAACCCCAGTTTCGCCATCACCTCAGCCGATTCAGGGCTGACCGACGAAGCGTAGAACCGGCGTTCCGGATGGGAAATCGGTCGTGGCCGGATCGACACAAGGGGGATTTTGTAGAACTCGCCGTCCCATTCGAACGAATCGCTGCTCAGCGATTTGATGATCAGGTTCGCCGCTTCGACAAATCTCGGCCGGGCTTCCTCCATTGGAATACGAAATCCCGCGTATTCGACCGAGGCCGCGCCACGACCAAAACCCATCAGCGTGCGCCCGCCGCTGATGACATCCAGCAGGGCGATTTGTTCCGCGACCCGGATGGGATCATGCCAGGGCAGCACGATCACGCATGTCCCTAGAGTGATGCGCTTGGTCCGCCCGGCATAATAACTCAGCAGTTGCAGCGGCGCTGGAGACATCGAGTACCCGGTAAAATGATGTTCCAACGCGAACAGTGAGTCGAAACCTAGCGGCTCGGCCAGGTCGCCCAACGCCATATGTTCATTATACAGGGCCGCATCCGGCCGTCCGGCTTGGGCGAGGACGCTGAGCGCCGTGCCGACCTGCATGACCGCCTCCCTTGCTACCGAAGCGGCGAGAAAGAGGCCGGCATCACCAACTTGTTTTCCTGCTTCAACAGCAGCCCTGGGCCGGCACTGGGCGGCGGCCAGATGCCGCGTTCGACCGCCTGCGCCCGAATGCGCTGCCGTTCAGCAGAGTCCTTGTAAGCCCAGATGTGGACCCATTTGTTCAGCCCGCCGATCTCCGAATACCAGGCGCCGACCAATGGTGACAACTTGACCCGCTCGCCGATCGCACCTGTCCATCGCTCGATCACCCCCGGAAGTGCGCCGGGAGCGTAAGTGTAGGACCGGATCTCGAACAACGGCCCAACTTCTCGCGGCTCCAGCGCCGGCGAGAACGGTGCCGGAAGAAAAATCTCGGTCTGCATAGAGACGATGAATTCGCTGGTCTTCGGCGGCCAGACACCGATTTTGATCGCTTCCGCCCTGATCGCGACGCGCTGGTCGAAGCTGTCGTAGGTCCAGACATGGGTTATCTCGTTCAGCGGACCCACTTCGGTGTGCCAGAACGCAGCCAGCTTAGACAGCTTCTGCCGCCCTGGAAGCGCCTCGCCGAAGCGCTTTTCAACCTCGGCGAGCGAACCCGGCTTCAACCCATAGGTCCGAACTTCGATGATCATTGGCATTTCTCCCGTCCTGTTAAGCGACAGTAGCGGAGGGAGGTCAGCTTGTCACATCACCGCGACGGCCTGTCGGATGTCTTCTCGATATTTTCCTTGCCGGTCCGCGTCCCGCCGAAACGATCCGCGCCGTGCTCGTCCGGCGCTCCGGGCTTCTTATGATTACCGGTATTCTGCTGCGTCTCGGTATGTTCAAGCGTTTGCTCGGTATGCGGCTGTTTCATTGCGGTGCTCCTGCTGCCCGGAGGGGTAACGATCGAACCCGTCAACGGTTTGCGCCGAATATAAAAGACACTCGGCCTAATGGCCGCGTGGATCGCCCGCCTGTGGTCAAGGGCTGAACCAGACATTGGTCAGGCGAGGAATTCGAAACGGCTCAAACCCGTTCACGTTCGAGCGGACAGCTTGAACTTTTGTTAATGACCCGAGCGGAAGGGCATAGACCCGTTCCAGCACGAGTTGCTGCATCCGGGCGAACGCTTCCTGGCGACCCGCGGCCGTCGGCAGCGAATTCATGTCATTCCACGCTGCCAGCACATCGGGATCATCCTTGCCGTCCGCCGGTTTGTAGCTGGCATTCGGCTGCACCAATAGCTGCATCGTCGCCAGCGCGCCCAATGCCGGCTGCGTGCCCCATCCGGTGAAGTGGATATTCCAGCCTTCAGTGATGCTCGACGCCATCTGGACGGAGGTTGGCCAGTCGACAACCTTCATTTGCGCGTTGATCCCCACCGCCTGCAGTTGCTGCTGCACCACTAGCGCCGAGTTGTACATCGAGGGGTAATCCTTGTTGGTCAGCAGTACCACCGGTTCCCCCTGATACCCGGCATCGGTGAGGTATTTCTTCGCCAGGTCCGGATCGTGCTGGTTATAGGTCTCCTTGCCCGCAGCGGTGTAGTCGGCTTGGTCCGGATACTGAAAACCGACGTTCAACTGGTACTTGCCATCGGACGCCGCCGCCATGATCTCGTCCATATCGAGCGCGGCTTGGATCGCTTTGCGGACCAGCAGGTTGTCAGTCGGCGGATTGGAGATGTTGGGATTCGCCATCTGGATCCACCAGTTCTTCAACGGCAGGATCGTGATATTCGTGTCGTTCTTTAGATCCGGTACCGAGGTTGCCGGAACATCTTCGACCCCCTGCAATTCGCCCGCCCGCAGGCCGGCCACACGCGCGGCCGGGTCAATGATCATTTTAAACGTTATCGTATCAAAACAGGCCTGCTTATAGCCGCCGAGTCCAGTCCGCTCCTGAAAGCTTGAATTAGACTTGTAGCCACCGAAGCGTTTCAATTTGATCATGCTGCCGGGCACGGCTTCGACAAGCTGATATGGGCCGGTGCCGATCGGCTGGGCGACCTGCTGCGCGGGGATGTCGCGATTCTCGGCCGGCATGATGACGATCGGCGCACTGTAGGAAGACAGCGCCTCAATGAAGGTCGGCTGCATCTTCTTCATATGAATCACGAATGTCGAAGCGTCCGGAGTGTCCCAGTGATCCACGTTGTCCAGTATGCCGCGCTGACTGCCGACCCTGGCGTACCGGTCGAACGAGGCTGCCACATCGGCCGAGGTCATCGCCTTGCCGTTATGGAAATGGATGCCCCGACGAAGCTTGAACGTGTAGACCAGATGATCGCGCGCCTCGATCATCGCCTCAGCCAGCTCCAGGATCGGGTGATTATTCTCGTCTCGCGTCATCAATAACTCGTAGATGTTCATTGCGACGTTACGAGTTGCTATTGTGGTGGACGTCATCTGGTCGAGCGTGTTGGGAATGGCTTCCTGGCCGAAGACGAAATCGCCTCCGACATGGGGGCACTTGAACGGCGCAGCCAGCGTCGTCGTAACGGGCAAGGTGAGGCAGGCGAGCAAGCCGAATGGCGCGAGGCGTCCGCGATTCATCCATAAGTCCCCGAAGCCAGGAACCTCAACCCGCCGGAGGCTTCCTCTACTTATGATGAAGCGTGACTTTGCCTTGAGGGGGCGTCAAGAGCAATGCGATGAGCGGGAGTATCCTGATCGCCGTGGCTCCCCCGAGCTGCGCGCCTCAACGGGCGAACCGGATTGCCCGTATGCGAGCGCCAGCGGGTTTGCTACCAGGAACTCATGGACCCATCGCATCAAACCTCGCTGACGTTTCCATTTCCAGCCCCGCCCGCGCCCGGGGAGCTAATCGATGTCGCCGCCGGGATCCGCTGGCTGCGCTTGCCACTTCCCTATCGTTTGGACCACGTCAACATCTACCTGATTGAAAATGCCGGCGGCTGGACCGCCCTCGATACCGGGCTGGGCACCGACGAGTGCAAGCAAGCGTGGGAAGCTGCGCTCGCCGGCCCGCTAAGGGGTCACGGACTGAAATCGCTCGTTGTTTCGCACTTCCATCCCGACCATGTCGGCTTGGCCGGCTGGCTGTGTGAGCGGCACGAGCTGGAGATGTCGATGCCGCGGCCGGAATACCTTCATACCCTGCTGCTGCAATTTGCGCCGGCCGATTATGGGGAAGACGTGTATCGCCCGTTTTACCAGCGGCACGGACTGTCTGGCGAGGCAACTGAGATCGTGCTGAGCCGAGGCCATGAATACCTGAGGCGTACTACCGGCGTGCCGGCATCATATCATCGGATAAAGCATAACGACGCCATGACCATCGGTCAGCGAACCTTCCAGGTCTTGACCGGCGGCGGCCACTCGCTGGAGCAGGCGATGCTTTACCGGCCGGAAGAGCGGCTTTTCCTCGCCGCCGATCAGGTGATCGCCCGCATCTCGCCGAACGTCAGCGTGCATCCGATGGAGCCGGCCCTCGATGCGCTGGGCATCTATCTGGCCTCACTGCGGGCGATCAAGGCGAGCGTCAACCCTGACGTGCTTGTCTTGCCAGGCCATGGGTTGCCATTTTACGGACTACACCAACGCCTCGAGGAACTGATCAAGCACCACGCCCTGCGTTGTGGGGAGATCGCTGCAGCTTGCAAGAACTCCCCGCTCTCGGTGGCGGAGATTGTGCCATTTCTATTCACACGCGCGCTGGATGCACACCAGACCGGATTCGCTTTCGGCGAAGTGTTGGCACACATAAACCATATGCTGGGCCGGAAAGAATTGCGTCTGGAGACGGATCCGGCCGGAGTGGACCGATATCGAACGATCTAGTTGTTGACGAAACGATATTCATACGTAGATCGTATCAATTGGCCTTCACCAGGTCGATCTCGATGGCGCTTGCCACGGCTGCATGAATATCAATGCGATTTGGTCTCTCTACTTATCCATCGTCCCGCCCCGACTTATCAGCCTGCGCAGCAAGCCGGACCTGGGTCAAACTGATAAACGGGAAGAGCAAAAGTCCGCTCAGATCGATTGCGATTTCAGAAACACGGAGATCCTGCAAGTCACCAAACTTATCGCACGAGGTTCCTAAGCGAACACAGTTCCGTATAGGCTATGATGCACGACGCAGATCTTTTGCCGAACCTTCGTCATACCTCCTGCACAATCTGGCGGGCCTCATCCACCAACGTCGCCAGGTGCGCCTCGTCTCGGAAACTCTCGGCATAAATCTTGTAAACAGCCTCCGTCCCGGACGGACGCGCAGCGAACCACCCGTTCGCCGTAACGACCTTCAAACCGCCAATTGGCGCGTCATTTCCAGGTGCCCGCGTCAACTTCTGGACGATCGTTTCGCCCGCCAGCTCGGATGCCCTGACCGACTCAGGCGACAGCTTGGCCAACTTCGCCTTCAGCTCTGGAGTTGCCGGCGCATCGATCCGAGTATAGTACGCGGTCCCGAATTCCCCAGTGAGCGCCTCATAGAGTTCTCCCGGATCCCTGCCCGTGCGCGCCGTGATCTCGGCGGCCAGCAGGTTCATGATCGGTCCGTCCTTGTCGGTCGTCCAAACACTGCCGTCGCGGCGCAGGAAGCTGGCGCCTGCACTCTCTTCGCCGCCAAAACAGTAGTTGCCGTCAAATAACCCGGGGGCGAACCACTTGAAGCCAACAGGCACCTCGGACAGCCGGCGGCCCCGTTTCTGCACGACCCGGTCGATCATGCTGCTGCTGACCAGGGTCTTGCCGATCGCAGCCTCCACCGGCCAATCAGGCCGATGGCTCAGCAGATAATCAATCGCCACCGCCAGGTAATGGTTAGGGTTCATCAGCCCGGCGCTCGGCGTTACAATTCCGTGCCGGTCGGAATCGGGGTCATTGGCGAAAGCCACGCGATAGCGATCCTTGAGGTCGACAAGACGGGCCATGGCGTATGGGCTCGAGCAGTCCATCCGGATGGCGCCATCATGATCGACGGTCATGAACGAGAAGGTCGGATCGATCACCGGATTGGTGACCACAATGTTGAGGCCATAGACCCGGTTGATCGGCTCCCAATAGGCCAGAGCCGCGCCACCGAGCGGGTCAACGGCGAGTGACAGCCGAGCATCGCGCACCGCGTCCATGTCGATGACGTGCCGCAAATCCTCGACATAGGGCATCACCAGATCGTCCTGGCGCGTCGTCTCCGCACCGAGCGCGACCGCAAACGCGACCCGCCGCACACCAGCAATACCCGGACGCAACAACTCGTTCGCCCGGCGCTCGATCCATTGCGTGACGTCGGTGTCGGCCGGGCCGCCGTTGGTCGGGTTGTACTTGAAACCGCCATCCTCCGGCGGATTGTGCGAGGGCGTAATGACGATGCCGTCGGCGTGCCGATCACTCCGTCCCTGGTTGTAGGTTAGAATGGCGTGGGAGATCACCGGTGTCGGCGTAAAGCCGTCGTCGCGCTGAATGACGGTGATGACGTTATTGGCTGCCAGCACCTCAAGCGCCGTGCGTTGCGCCGGCGCCGACAGCGCGTGCGTGTCCTTGCCCATGAACAGCGGTCCGGTGACGCCATGCGCCTGCCGATAGTCGCAGATCGCCTGTGTGATCGCCAGGATGTGCGCTTCCGTGAACGAGCCGTGCAGTGAAGAGCCACGATGCCCGCTGGTGCCGAAGCTCACGCGCTGCGCCGGGTCGGCCGAATCAGGCCGGCCAGTGAAATACGCCTGTTCCAGCCGGCCGAGATCGACCAGCATCTCCGTTGGAGCCGGCTTGCCGGCGAGGGATGACAGCGCCATGTCGCTCGCTCCTCCTAGGTAACCGGACAGGGCTGAGCCTGCCAGATTTCCGCCGCGTATTGCGCAATGGTCCGGTCGCTGGAGAACTTTCCTGATCCCGCGACATTGAGGATCGCCTTGCGGGCCCATCCGTCGCGATCCGCGTAAAGCGAGCAGAGCGCCCGATCCGCCTCCAAATAAGCTGTCAGGTCCGCGAGGTGCATGTAATGGTCGCCGTTCTTCAGCAATGTATCGTGCAGCAGGGTGAAGGCACCCGGCTCGTTCCTACTGAAGTGGTCACCGGCGATCAGGTCAAGCGCCTCCCGCGTCTCGCCCTCATTCTCGTAGTGCCAGCGCGGATCATACCAGCCGCGGCTGTCGGCGACCTGCTGCGCGGTGAGGCCGAAGAGGTAGAAGTTCTCCTCCCCCGCCTCCTCCGCCATCTCGATCGTCGCACCGTCTCGCGTCCCGACGGTCAGCGCCCCGTTCATCATGAACTTCATGTTGCTCGTGCCGCTGGCCTCGAAGCCGGCGGTCGAGATCTGGTTCGATACGTCCGCGGCCGGGATCAGCCGTTCGGCCAGTGAGACGCAGTATTCCGGGAGGAAGACGACCTTGATCCGTCCACGGACCGCGGGATCGCCGTCAATCGTGCCAGCCAGATTGTTGATGAACTTGATGATGAGCTTGGCCAGGTGATAAGCCGGCGCTGCCTTGCCGGCGAAGAAGAAGGTGCGGGGCGTCATCTCCAGGTTCGGGTTCGCGCGCAGCCGATTGTATAACGCGAGGATGCGCAGTGCGTTGAGCATCTGGCGTTTGTATTCATGGATGCGCTTGATCTGACAGTCAAAGATGCTGTCAGGGTCCACCACCTGCCCGGAGGTCGCTTTCAGCCAGTTGGCGAACTGCGCCTTGGCGTCGCGCTTGCCTTGCAAGAAGGAGCGACGGAACCCGGAATCTTCAGCGGCAGGCCGCAACTCGGCGATCTTGGCAAAATCTGTGATCCAGGCGTCGCCGATCGCCCCGGTGATGACGCGTGACAGCTCCGGATTTGCCAGGAACAGCCAGCGACGCGGCGTGACGCCATTGGTCTTGTTGTTGAAGCGCTCCGGGAAAATCTCCGCCAGATCGCGAACCGTCGTTTTGCGCAACAGCCCGGAATGGATCGCCGCAACGCCATTGGTGCTGTGCGAGCCCACGATCGCCAGATTTGCCATACGGACCTTGTCCTCCGGCCCCTCCTCGATCAGGCTGACTTGCTCGACGCGGCCTTCGTCGCCAGGAAATCGGCGCCGCACGTCGTCGAGGAAACGACGGTTGATCTCGTAGATAATTTCAAGTTGTCGCGGCAGCATCCGCTGAAAATACCGCAGCGGCCATTTTTCCAGCGCTTCGGGCAACAGCGTATGGTTCGTGTAGGCCAACGTCCGCCGCGTGAGGTCCCACGCCTGCTCCCACCCGAGATGCGCCTCGTCGAGCAAGATGCGCATCAGCTCCGCCACCGCTAGAGTGGGATGGGTATCGTTGAGCTGGATTGCCACCCTATCCGGAAGTTGGCTCCAGTCGGCGTTATCACGGCGGAAACGGCGCACGAGGTCGGCCAGCGAGCATGCAACCAGGAAATACTCCTGTGCGAAACGCAGCCCCTGCCCCATCTGGGTGGAGTCATCCGGGTAGAGAACCCGGGTCAAGGTCTGTGCCGCAATGCTGCCGACCAAGGCGCCCACGAAGTCGCCCGTGCTGAACTCCTGAAAGTCGAAATAGTCATGTGCCGCAGCGCTCCAGAGCCGCAGGCTGTTGATCGTCTTGCCGCCAAAACCGACCACTGGCCGGTCGAATGGGATGCCGATCAACGTTGAGGGACGGTCAGGGACGATCCGCAGGGTGCCCTGATGCAACTCGAAGCTGCAGCCAAGCCTGACCTCGACCGCCTCGCCGCGGCGCGGTACTTCCCATGGATCCTGTCGGCGCAACCAGTTGTCCGGATGTTCACGCTGCCAGCCGCCCTCGATCGACTGACGAAACATGCCGTACTCGTAGCGCAGTCCGTACCCCATCGCCGGCAGCTGCATAGTCGCCATTGAGTTGAGGAAGCACGCTGCCAGCCGTCCGAGACCGCCGTTGCCGAGCCCGGCATCAGGCTCCTGCTCGACCAGGCCGAACCAGTCGAGACTGCCCTCACGCACCGCACTTTCGATGAGCGGATGCAGCATTAGATTGGTGACGTTGTTGGTCAGCGACCGGCCGATCAAAAACTCCATCGACAGGTAGTAGATGCGCTTGGGATTTTCCTGGTCGTAGGTGCGTTGGGTCTTGATCCACCGTTGCGCAAGAATGTCGCGTACCGAGCGGGCCAGGGCCTCGAAGCGCTGTCGCTCTCTGGCAAAAGATGGGTCGATCACGGCGTCGTATAGCAGATGACGCTCAAACAGCGCATCGGCACGCCCTGAAAATGGAACCGAGCCGAAATCGTGGAGTGCAAGCGGCTCCGTCTTCGTGTCGACGCCCGTGGCCCGGTCCATGATGCTCTCCTGCATAGCTATCCGGCTTCTGTTCCCGCCACGCGACTTGGCGCGAGGCCTATCCAAATCTTGACGCCAGTCCATGCGGTCGGCGAATTGGCCGACAAAATCAGAGGCTAGTGGGTCAAACCCGACGGTGCTATCCGGTTGATTTGAGACCCTAGAACGGCCACGTCCAGTTGATGGTCTCGGGTGAATCGATCCCTTCCGCGCGGGCATAATTTCTGCAGTCGATCTGAAGGTTCTGCAGCGAATCCCGCGTATGCGATCCGCGCGTCTTGAGGTCTGGAATGCGGTCGATCGCGTCCATCGCCAGAGTAAAGCGGTCAACCTGGTTCAGGATGGCCAGCTCCATCGGTGTATTGATATTGCCCTTTTCTTTGTAGCCGCGGACGTGGAAATTGTCGTGATTTGTCCGCCGATAGGTCAGCCGATGAATAAGCCAGGGATAGGCATGGAAATTGAAGATGACCGGCTTATCGGGGGTGAACAGCGCGTCGAATTCGCGGTCGGAGAGGCCATGCGGATGCTCCGACGCAGGCACCAGCCGGAACAGGTCCACGACGTTGACAAAGCGCACCTTCAGTTCCGGAAAATGCTGCCGCAACAACGCCGTCGCTGCGAGAGCCTCCATCGTCGCAACGTCGCCGCAGCCCGCCATTACGACGTCCGGTTCGCTATCCCGGTCGCTGCTCGCCCATTGCCAGATGCCCGCACCCTTGGTGCAGTGCGTTACTGCGGAATCTATGTCGAGATACGACAGATGCGGTTGTTTGTCGGCGACAATTACGTTGACATAGTTGGGGCTACGCAAGCAATGATCCGCGACCGAGAGCAGGCAATTGGCATCAGGCGGCAAGTATATACGCGTCACCGCCGGGCTCTTATTTGCCACAACATCCAGAAAGCCGGGATCTTGATGGGTGAAGCCGTTGTGGTCCTGGCGCCATACGGTGGAGGTAATCAGTAGGTTGAGCGAGGAAATGTCTGCGCGCCAGGGAATCTCCCTGGATTTCTCCAGCCATTTGGAGTGCTGGTTGAACATCGAGTCAATGATGTGCACAAACGCTTCGTACGTCGAGAAAAAGCCGTGCCTTCCGGTCAGAAGATAGCCCTCGAGCCAGCCCTCGAGCGTGTGTTCGCTGAGCATCTCCATGACCCGGCCGTCGGACGCCAGTTCGCTGCCATCCTCGTCTTCGGGGAAATACTCGCCTAGCCAGGTCTTCTTGGTCACCTCATACAACGCGGTCAACCGGTTGGAGGCGTTCTCGTCGGGGCTGAAGACGCGGAAATTGTGCGGGTTGTCGCGAGCGATGTCGCGCAGGAACTGGCCCAGCAACTGGGTCGGTCCGACTTCGACCGAGCCTGGGTGCGACGTCGCGACAGCGTAGTTGCGAAAGTCCGGTAATCGCAACGACTTGCGCAGCAGCCCGCCGTTGGCATGCGGGTTTGCCCCCATTCGGCGCGCGCCTTTTGGAGCAAGCTCCCGCAGGTCCGGCTGCAGGCGTCCCGCTTCGTCGAACAATGTCTCCGGCTTGTAGCTGTGCAGCCATTCCTCGAGCTGTTTCAGATGCGCGGGTTTCTCGCGCACCTCCGCAAGCGGCACTTGGTGGGCACGCCAGAAGCCTTCGACCTTATGGTTGTCTACCTCCTTTGGGCCGGTCCAGCCTTTCAGGCTGCGCAAGACGACCATCGGCCAACGCGGCCGAGTGACCGGGCCGTGGCCCTCACGCGCGGCCTTCTGGATACGGCGGATTTCCTGCACGCAATGCTCCAACGTTGCGGCAAGCGCCTGATGCATGGTGTCCGGGTCGGAACCCTCGACAAAGTAGGGCTGGTAGCCGTAGCCGAGGAACAGATGCTCCAACTCCTCGTGCGGAATGCGAGCAAGGATCGTCGGATTGGCAATCTTGTAGCCATTCAGATGCAGCACTGGCAGCACGGCGCCGTCGCGAACCGGGTCGAGAAACTTGTTCGAATGCCAGGAGGTCGCCAGCGGCCCGGTCTCGAACTCGCCGTCGCCAACCATGACCGTAACGATGAGATCTGGGTTGTCGAAGGCCGCGCCGTAGGCATGCGACACTGAGTAGCCGAGTTCGCCGCCCTCATGGATCGAGCCGGGCGTCTCTGGCGTGCAGTGGCTGCCGATCCCGCCCGGGAAGGAGAACTGCTTGAACAGACGGCGCAACCCCTCCTCGTCCTCGGAAATATCGCTGTAGATCTCGGAATAGGCACCCTCGAGGTAGACGTTGGAGAGCAGCGCCGGCGCGCCGTGTCCCGGCCCCGCAAGGAAGATAACGTCCAGGTCGTACTTTTTTATCAGACGGTTGAGGTGAACATAGACCAGGCTCATCCCGGAATCGGATCCCCAATGGCCGAGCAAGCGCCGCTTGATATGTTCCGGCTTCAGCGGCTCGCGAAGCAACGGATTGTCGCGCAGATAGATCATGCACGCCGACAGGTACATCGTAGCGTCCCAGTAGCGTTGAGTCACGCTGCAGCTCTGCCGGTTTCAAAGGGGTGCCGCTCACGCTGGACCGCGCGGGGCCATATGCACTTATCGATTTCGACTCCGTCACGACAAACTCCCGTGGTCAGCACCGGTTCTCAGGGGCAAACTAACCTGCGATGGCACCAGATCATACGGGGCAGGCCACCACATCCATGACCATCAGAGTCACGTGTTCGGGACCAATCTGCAGGGTAGCTATTCCTGGAGGTGCAGAACTGCCCCGGTCTCCTGCAACCGGCACGCCCTTTGTCGGGTCAGCCGCTGATCATCCTCTCAACCTTTGCCAGCAACTTATCCAAATCGAACGGCTTGGTCATGACTTCCATGCCATGCTCCATGCGACCGTTGCCAAGGGCTGCGCTCTCAGCGTAGCCGGTAAGGAATAGCACCTTGAGGCCGGGACGCTGCTCCCGTGCTGCGTCGGCGAGCTGCCGCCCGTTCATGCCTCCAGGCAGTCCGACATCCGTGATCAGGAGATCAATGCCGGCGCGGGTCTCTACAATGCGAAAACCAGACCGGCTGTCTTCGGCCTCCAGCACCGTGTAGCCGAGGTCCGAGAGCACCTCTACAACGACCATTCGCAAAGCACGCTCGTCCTCGACCAACAACACAACTGCGCCCGCCTCCGCCTGCGAGGGCATGGTCTCTACATCGGCTTCCTCCACGCCGTCCGCCGCCCCAAGATGCCGGGGCAGGTAGATCGACACCATGGTGCCCCGGCCCTCTTCGCTACTCAGAACCACGTGGCCACCGGATTGCCGGACAAAGCCGTAAATCATAGACAGGCCAAGCCCAGTGCCCTCGCCCGTCGGTTTGGTCGTGAAGAAAGGGTCGAAGGCACGCGCGATCACGTCCGGGGGCATGCCAACGCCAGTGTCGATGACGAACAGGCCCATGTATTCACCAGCGGGCACCTTCCCGGGCGCGACCTTGCCTTGGACACTCCGCGCGAGTCGGGAAAGATGCTATTCCTCGTCTCAATCAGCAGATGCCGCCCTCGGGCATGGCGTCGCGCGCATTGAGGACCAGATTGAGCATGGCGTTTTCAAGCTGGTTCGGATCGCACAGGGCTGGCCATAGGTCGGTGGCTATTATGCTCTCGACCTGGATGCCGGGGCCCACGGTGCGGATGAACAGCTCCTCCATGCTGGCGACCAATCGGTTCACGTTGGTTGGCTTCGGGTCGAGCGTCTGCCGACGCGAGAAGGCGAGCAGGCGGTGGGTTAGCGCCGCCGCGCGATCCACTGAGGTCATTGTCGATCTCGATGTAGCGACCAATCTCCGTCGTGCGTCCCTGGGCAGTGCGCATGCGCATCAGCCCCAGGCTGCTGGAGATGCCCGCCAGCGTGAACTGGCGGGGCACGCGGCTGTCGATTTGGAGGATACCGAACGGCGGCTTTCCCTGGCCGCCGATGATGAGGACATTGGCGACCGCGCGGACACTGTTGTCGATCAAGAAATCCGAATACTTGAACCTGCGTTTCGGTAGCGATGTCGGGCGAGATCAATCGGCTCTCCCGTCCGCAGGGCATGGCCTTCCGAGGTGTCGTTTTCGGCCGTTATGGTCGCCACACCGATGACACCGGGCTTCCAGCCAACACCGCGCGCACTACCAGGGTCTTGCCGTCCTCTTGAAGTTCCACCACCTTGGCGAGGTCATGCCCAGGGCCTCCCCCGCCAAACGGCATGCCTCAGTCAGGATTTCCTCCCAGGTCGTCGGACCGGAGGCGCCAGTTCCCCAAACCGCGCCAACGCGGTCTGCTGGCGCAGCAGCTCCGCGTAGCCGCCCTTCTCCGTGTCACCCAATACACGCTCTCCGAAAGGTGCCGCTTGGCGTATTCAGCTTCATAAACCGCCTTTGGCAAAGAGAAGCCGACGTTCTAAGCCTTGTGCTACGACGTCAAAGTCCGTGTTGCGGAATCCTTAAATTCCGCTTCGCGACTAGCACTTCGACTGAAGCCAATTTTGATTTTGCGTCTTCGGGGCGAAAAACCCATGTAGTTCCCAACCTAGCTGTAGTGCCCGCGTGGTTTCAAGATCAACGATCTCGCTACGATGCTCTTAGCGGTGATGCTGGACGCGGACGCCGCGTCTGGGCCTGAGTAATCCTTTTAAGTGAGACTCATGTTCGACTTGAACAGACTTGATAGTCAGAAGAAATCTTCAGCTAATTGTGTTGGATGGTTATCCTTGCGGAGCTTGGCGATGATCTCGTGCTGACGGGCCACGTGGATGGGGTCTCAGCGAACTGTCGCTGAACCATCTCGAGTTCCGTCTCGTCGGGAATCATGTTGGAACCAAATATACGATAATTCCCACCCCCGCCTCCGCGAGGCGGTCGGATAACGTCAAAATCCGTTAAGTCGCCGCTCGCGAGTCCGTGAGAAAAGCCGGATTTCGCACCACGTGAAAATCCGCCTTGGACCGCATGCGGACGCCAGAGCAGGAGCGACGAAGGCCTGCCGAGGACGATCGCTCCAAGCCGAGCTCCAATGGCAGCCGATACCGCGCCCGTTCTCGAATTGCGATGGACCGGTAATCGTGGCCGCCGCAGATGTCCTCGTGCAGCCGCGCCCTCCCTTCAAATCCGCCAGTGTCTGGCGCATAACGCAGTAGCCTCTCGTCCAGGGAAATCCAATCATGCGCAGCGCCGTAATCGTCTCCAATGCCCGCACGCCGATCGGCCGCGCCTATCGCGGCGCCTTCAACGACACGCAAAGCCAGGCGCTCGGTGGCCACGTTATCGCCAATGCGATCAACCGCGCCGGCATCGACCCTGCTGAAGTCGAGGACGTCGTCATGGGCGCTGCCGTCCAACAAGGGTCACAGGGCTTCAACATCGCGCGCCAGGCCGCTCTGCGCGCCGGTCTGCCTGACAGCGTCGCCGGCATGTCCGTCGATCGGCAATGCGCCTCCGGCCTCATGGCAATCGCCACCGCGGCCAAACAGATCATCAACGACGACATGCAGATCACCGTCGGCGGCGGCCTGGAATCGATCTCCCTTACGCAAACCGACGCCATCAACCGCTCGCGCGGGCAGGACCCGGACCTCGTGGCTCGCATCCCCGGCCTCTACATGGCAATGATCGAGACCGCCGAACTGGTCGCCGACCGATACAACGTCTCACGCGAGGCGCAAGATGAATACGCGCTGCGCTCCCAGCAACGCACCGCCGCCGCGCAGCAGGCTGGCCGGTTCGACGATGAAATCGTCCCCCTGCCCTCCGAGATGCTGGTCACCGACAAAGCCACCGGCGAGACCAGCCGCAAGAAGGTCACGATCACCAAGGACGAGGGCAACCGGCCGGAGACTTCGCTGGAGGGTCTCTCCAGCTCTGAAGCCGGTTTTCGCCAACGGCCAGGTAGTGAAGCAAGGGAAGTTTATCACCGCCGGCAACGCCTCACAGCTTTCCGACGGCGCCTCTGCCGTCGTCCTGATGGAGGAAGCCGAAGCCTCCCGGCGCGGCCTTCACCCGCTCGGGATCTACCGCGGCATGGCGGTCGCCGGCTGCGCGCCAGACGAGATGGGCATCGGCCCGGTCTTCGCAGTGCCCCGGTTGCTGGCGAAGCACAACCTGACCGTCAATGAAATCGATTTGTGGGAGTTGAACGAGGCTTTCGCATCCCAGGTGCTGTATTGCCGCGACCGGCTTGGCATCGACCCCGACAAGATGAACGTCAACGGCGGCGCGATCTCGATCGGCCATCCCTACGGGATGTCGGGCGCCCGCATGACCAGTCACGCGCTCATCGAGGGCAAGCGCCGCGGCATCAGATATGTCGTCGTCACGATGTGCGTCGGCGGCGGCATGGGTGCGGCCGGCCTGTTCGAGGTCGCCTGATATGCCGGTCGATCCACAAATCCAGATGCTGCTGGACCTCGGCGCCGGATTACCCCAATTGCAGA
This sequence comes from uncultured Alphaproteobacteria bacterium, assembly GCA_963819345.1. Lineage (GTDB taxonomy): Bacteria > Pseudomonadota > Alphaproteobacteria > Acetobacterales > Acetobacteraceae > Rhodopila. The sequence goes on along the minus strand of CAWFVX010000002.1, from coordinate 135,447 downwards.
CCTTGTCGGTTGATGACGCCCGAGCACAGTTCGCCGCCCGCGATTTCACGGGCCTGCGCAGGCCAGAGGTCGCAAGCGTGGTAAACCGCGACATGCAGGGACCTGGTGGCTCGCTGGGCCTGCGAATTTACACCCCGCAGGGAAACGGCCCGTTCCCGCTGATGGTATTTTTCCACGGCAGCGGGTTCGTTTTGTGCAGCCTCGATACCCATGACGGCATGTGCCGAAATCTATGCGCCGGGACCGGGTGCGTCGTGGTTTCGGTCGATTACCGGCTTGCCCCGGAGGCGAAATTCCCCGCGGCAACGCACGATTGCCTCGCAGCAACCCGCTGGGCAGTGGCGAACGCCGCGGCTCTGGGCGCCGACCCCGGCCGCGTGTTTGTCGCCGGTGACAGCGCCGGCGGCAACCTGGCGGCCGTCACCGCTTTGCGCATCCGCGACGAGGGCGGCCCGCGCCTGCTGGGCCAATTACTGATCTATCCGGTGACCGACTACTACGAACCCGGCACCCCGTCGATGATCGAGAACGCCGAGGGCTATGGCCTGACCCGCGTCGGGATGATCTGGTTCTGGAACCATTATCTGGCTGCTCCATCGGACGGGGCGAACCCGCACGCCAGCCCGTTCCGCGCCGCCGACCTCAGCGGCTTGCCGCCGGCCCTTGTAGTGACCGCGGAATACGACCCGCTGCGCGACGAGGGTGAGTACTACTCCGACCGCTTGCGCCAGGCCGGCGTGCCGACGCAGATGAAGCGGTGGGAAGGCATGAACCATGGGTTTTTCTTCTGGCCCGGCGTGGTTGATCGGGCGAGTGATGCTATGGACGAAGCGTGCGACTGGGTGCGATCGGTATTGAACCAGTCAGCCTCATAAAGCTGCGTCACCCTGCCGGTTATCCGTCTGGAAAGTAAAACTGCAAATTACTACGGAGCAAACCATGCCGACGGAACATAGCGGCGGCTGCCATTGCGGGAATATTCAAGTCCAGGTGCGCCTGACGCGGCCGCCTTCTGATGTGCTGATCCGCTCCTGCGCCTGCCCGTTCTGCCGGTCTCACGGCACCCGCACCGTGTCAGACCCGGCAGGTCAAGCCGACGTGTGGGCGTCCGACTGGGATCTCGTGCAGCGCTACCGCTTCGGCTCCCGTACCGCGGACTATCTGCTGTGCCGACGCTGCGGCGTCTATGTCGGGGCCGTGTGTGAAACGCCGTCGGGCCAACGTACCTGTGATCAATACGCTCTGCCTCGCCGATCGCGAGACGTTTACCCAGGAGCCCGCTCGACCCGACTACGACGGCGAAGAAATCAAGGCGCGCTTGGCTCGGCGCGAAGCGAACTGGATGCCCATCGTGATACACACGGAATAGTCCAATCCTTGCAGACGTAAGCGCACCCGCCAAATACATTACCCTGAATATCGGCCGCCCGGCCTCGACCCGAAAGTGCTGCAGCCCGGCCTGACCCTACATGCTGCGGTCAAAAATCGATTACGGCACGGAGGGTCGCCTCGGTCTGTTCCAGGTGCGGAACGTGGCCAGCCTTTGGGATAACCACAAGATCGGAATTTCCGATGCCCGCCTTGAAGGCCTCGCCGTAAGGCGGTGGGATAAGCTTGTCGCTCGCGCCCCAAATGATCCGCGTTCGCGCGGTAATTCGATACAGCCGGTCTTTCAACCCTCGATCGGGGATTGGGAACAGAAACTTGCCGGCCATGCCGAATGTGCGGGCATTGTTCACCAGGAACGGGATCAAGAAGTCTGGATCGTCCATATTGATCCCCCCGGTAAGCACCCTGGCGCCAAGCTCGGGGTCATGAAACAATACCTGCGGCAGTTCGAACGGCATCATCGAGAAGACATCGGGCATCGGATGCGTGTCGAGCCACAGACCAGCCGGGTCGATCAACACCAATCGCTCAACCTCGTGGGGCGCAATCGCCGCCATCTCCGCGGCGATCATACCACCGAGCGAACAACCGACCAACGTCGGCCGTCGCAGGCCCAGAGCCTCGACCACGTCAAAAGTATGCAGCGTCACGTCAAGCATGTCACGGATATCCGGAGCTTCCTGACTGTCGCCGTAACCGGGCAGCAATGGTGCGTGAACGCGAAAATGTTGTGCTAACCCATTAAGGAAGGGGTGTTCCGCTGTGATGCCACCGGCGTCGTGCAGCAGTACCGAGATCGGCCCCTTCGCCACCCTGCAGCACTTGGACGGGAAGGCGGGGTGTGTTGATAGTGCGAAGCTCGATCATCATACCCTCCTTGCCGTAACGATCGGCGCCGGCTCGGCGCGCTGGTTCAGGGGATGGCACCAGAAGCGGCTATCGCCGGCAAACTCGGGCCAGAGGTTTTGCAGCTTTGGCATGACCTTTTCGGTAAACAGCCGCGTCGAATACATCGTCAGCTCCTTCGTCATGTTGCCGATATGGAACAGTAGGAACAGGTTGCCGACGCGCAAGGTCTTGACCAGATCTTCCAACCGTTGACGCACAGTCTCCGGGCTGCCGGCGATGACGAAGGCGTCGTCGATCAGGTCCTTCCAACTCAACGTCGCCCACTTCGGATCGGCTGAATATTGCGACAGCGCGCCCATCTTGATCGTCTTGATGGTGCGATACCCAGGCGCATCGAGGAAGCCGGGATAGATATGGAGACAGCGATTGTAGAAATAGTTCGCGTAAGCACCGTAGAGCTTCTCGGCTTCCGCGTCGGTTTCGCCTACGCAGACCACCTGCGCGAACCCGGCGCGGTACGGCGAGTTGTCCAATCCCCGTTCAGCAACGCGATCCCAATAAGCTTGCATCACCGAGGTGGCGCGCAAATAGCCGAAATAGCTGAGATACGAATATGAATAGGTATTGTCGAGACAGAAATCATAGGTCTCAACCGAGCCGCCGCCGGGAATGTGGATCGGCGGGTGCGGCTGCTGTAAAGGTTTCGGCCAAGTATTGACATAGCGCAGCTTGGTATAGCGGCCATTGAAGGCGAAGGGTTTGTCCTCGTGCCAGGCTCGCATGATCAGTTCGTGCGCCTCGGCGTATTTTTCGCGCGTCAAGGCTGGCACTGTGCCGTAGCAAAAGTTGGTATCCATGGAGGTGCCGACAGGGAAACCGGCCACTAATCTGCCGCCCGAGATCACGTCGAGCATGGCGAATTCCTCGGCCACGCGGATCGGTGGATTGTAGAGCGCAATCGAATTTCCGAGCACGACCAGCGCCGAGCGCGAGGTGCGCCGGGCCAGCGATGCCGCGATGATATTGGGCGACGGCATCAGCCCATAAGCGTTCTGGTGGTGCTCATTGACCCCGATACCATCGAAGCCCATCGTATCGGCCTCTTCGAGCATATCGAGATACTCGTTATAGACTGCGTGGCCTTTCACCGGATCGTACAGCGTGCGATCGATGTCGACCCAGACCGAGCGATGTTTTTCGCGGAAATCGTCTGGTAAATAGGGCCATGGCATCAATTCGAAATAAGTGAATTTCACCTCTTCCTCCTGATGTGCAGTGCTTGTTTAATGTTTGCGTCAGCAATAGCCAGCCGATCGGTGAACGGGATCGCCGTGCCGGTCCGCGAGTATGTTGGCACCAATCAGGCAGAATTTCCACATGGTGGCCAGGAGGTCTGTATTGCACGACGGTTCGTTCGCCGCCCCGCGCTCCGCGCGACACGAACGTTCGCTGCGGCTTTTCTCACAGCCGTCCGAAAAACATCGCGGAGTGCATCATTCAGCATTGCTGCGCGAACGGTTGGCGCGCCAACTACGGCCCCACGAACGCGCCGCCGTTCACATCCAGAATGGCCCCCGACAAATAGCTCGCGGCAGAGGTGCAGAGGAACGCGATCGGCCAAGCCAGCTCCTCCGGCTGCCCCATCCGGCCCATCGGCAGCGTCGGCCCCAGATTGAACCCCAGGGTCATTGGCGTCTCCACCGGCCCAGGCGCCACCGCGTTGACCAAAACCCCTCGCCCAACCGCATTCCGCGACAGCCATTTCACCAGCGTGTGCAATCCACCTTTCGACGCCGCGTAATCCGGTGGCGTGGTCAACGAGGTCCCGCCGGTCTTGCCTGCCACCGAACCCACCAGCGCGATATTGCCGCCGCCATTGGCCGCCATATGCTCGATCGCCGCGGCGGCAAGCTGCAGCGGAACCCGCACGTTGATGTCCATCACCCGGTGGAAGCGCTCATGCCAGCCCGCATCCTCGGTCCATGGCTGCCCCGCGAGTATGGCCGCGCAGTGCGCCACGGCGTGGACCCGGGCCCCCGTGAAAAACCTGGCGATGAATGCATCGTCGGTCAGGTCCCCCTGCATCACGGTGCAGACCCCGCCCGCCGCCTGAATCTCGTCCATCGTTTCGCCCATCGACACCCGGTCGATAATGACAACCTCCGCCCCAAGCTGAGCCAGCACCAACGCGGTCGCCTTCCCAATCCCGCTCGCGGCTCCCGTCACCAGGGCACGACGGCCTTCCATCGAAAGCGCGACAGGCAAAGGTATGGTCGGCATCGTCAACTCCTCCGATCAGGTTTCCCCCGATGATCCTTCCTGTATGAATTTCTGTCCATCGTGGCAGACCGCAATGGTTCCGATTGACCTTGGACTGCCCGGTCCATAGCTTCCGGCCCATGTCCGATACACTGCGCAACAACCTCACAGAAATCCCGAAGGCATGGCCCTTCGAGGAAGCGCGGAAAGTTGCCGAACGTCTCGCCGGGTCGGGCAAGGATCACGCGCTGTTCGAGACGGGCTACGGCCCCTCCGGCCTACCCCATATCGGCACGTTCGGAGAGGTCGCCCGCACCACCTGGGTCCGCAACGCCTTCACGGAAATCACCGGTTTGCCGTCAAAGCTGCTGGCCTTCAGCGACGACATGGACGGCCTGCGCAAGGTGCCGGACAATATCCCGAACAAGGCGATGCTGATCCCCTTCCTCGGCAAGCCGCTGACAAAAATCCCCGACCCGTTCGGCACCCATGACAGCTTCGGCGCCCACAACAATGCCCGGCTGCGCGCTTTCCTCAACTCCTTCGGGTTCGAGTACGAATTCGCCTCATCTACCGACTATTACAAGGCCGGCCAATTCGACACCGCTCTGACACGCATTCTCGAATGCTACGACCCGGTCATGGCGGTCATCCTGCCGACCCTAGGCCCCGATCGCCGCGCCACATACTCCCCGATCCTGCCCATCCATCCCCACACCGGCATCGTCATGCAGGTGCCGATGGTGCACATCGACCCAGCCGCCGCCAAGGTCACCTGGAAAGACTCAACCACCGGCGAGACATTCGAAACCTCGGTCAAGGGTGGCGCCTGCAAGCTGCAATGGAAGGCCGACTGGGCAATGCGATGGTATGCGCTCGGTGTCGATTACGAGATGTCCGGCAAAGACCTGATCAACTCGGTAAAACTGTCCAGCCGCATTTGCCGCGTCCTCGGCAGCCAACCGCCCGAGGGCATGACCTACGAGCTTTTCCTCGACCAAAACGGCCAAAAGATCAGCAAGTCGAAAGGCAATGGCCTCTCGGTCGAGGACTGGCTGACCTACGCCCCCAACGAATCTCTGGCCCAGTTCATGTACAACCAGCCGCAACGGGCCAAGCGGCTGTATTTCGACGTCATCCCCCGAGCGGTCGATGAATACGTCGGTAACCTGGACAAGCTGCGGCTGCGGTCCGACCCGGTCAACCCTGCCTGGCACATCCACGCCGGCCGCTTGCCCGATCATGCCGGAAGCCCAATATCTTTTGGCATGCTGCTCAACCTCGCCAGCGTCGTGAACGCCGAGACCCCAGACATCCTGTGGGGCTTTATCCAGCGCTACGTTCCCGGCGCCAACCCGGAAACCCAGCCATTTCTCACCCGCCTGGCGGACCATGCGGTAGCCTATTATCGAGACTTCGTGCGCCCCGAGAAGCATTACCGAAAGCCCGATGCGATGGAGCGCGGCGCCCTGGAAGATCTCGCCGCCACGCTCGGCACCCTCCCGGACACCAGCGCCGAAACCATCCAAAACGCCGTGTTCGAGGTCGGCAAGCGCCACCCCTTCCCCGACCTTCGAAGTTGGTTCGGTTGCCTGTATCAGGTGCTGCTCGGACAACAGGAAGGTCCGCGCTTCGGCGGATTCGTCGCGTTGTATGGCATTCCCGAAACGATCACGCTCATTCAGTCGGCGCTGGCCCGCCAGGCGGAGCCGGCTTAACGGATGGCTCGGAAATCGCGTCTCGCGTTCACTAGCTGGGTCCGCCACCTCCCCGCTATCCTCGGCGTCCTTTTACTGATCGGCGCGATCTACGTCGTCCAGCGCGAATTCCATCACCTGCGGTTGAAAGACATCGGCGCGGCGTTGTCGGCAATCCCGGCCCGCGCGTTGGTGTTCTCGTTCGTCTCGACCATCGTGTCCTACTTCATCCTTACCTTCTACGATCGCCTGGGCACGATCTACGCCGGCCACAAAGTCTCCTACGGCCGCGTCGCCTTTGCCTCGTTCTGCGCCTACGCGCTGTCGCACAACATCGGCTTCGCGGCGGTCTCGGGCGCCGCGGTTCGCTATCGGCTCTACGCCCATTGGGGCCTCACCCCGCTCCAAATCGCCAAGACGGTGGCGTTCTGCAGCCTGACGTTCGCCCTTGGCGGCATGGTCTTGGGCGGCGCCATCCTGTTCATGGAGCCTCGGGCCATTCCCTTCTTCGGTCAGCATCTGCCGACGCTCGCCATGTACGGCGTTGGTGCCCTGCTATGGGCTGTGGTGCTTGGCTACGTAACGCTGTCCAGGGTCCTCAAGCGCGTGAAGATCTTTGGTCACGAAATACGCCTTCCAGGCTGGCGCATGGCCATCATCCAGGTGTTGCTGGCCACGGTCGACGTCGCGACGACTGCCACGATCTTCTACGCACTGCTCCCCCCCGCGCCGGGGCTGACCTGGCTGGTATTCCTGGGCGTCTACGTCGCCTGTTACACCGCCGGCCTGGCCGCCAATCTTCCAGGCGGCATCGGCGTGTTCGACACCGCGATGCTGTTTGGGCTGGAGCCTTATGTCAGCGCGCCGCACATCGTCGGGGCTATCCTCGTCTTTCGCCTCTATTACTACGTCATCCCGCTGTTCCTCGCGGGCTCGCTGTTCGCCGGCAATGAGATCCTGCTACGCGGCGGCGGCCTGCTGCGGCATTTCAGCCGATTGCCGCCGGTGCAGGCGATCGGCCGATGGAGCGAGCCCGATTTCGCCGTAACCGCGGCCACCGGTGCTGTCGGATTGTGCGGCGTCCTGATGCTGTGCCTGGGCGTGCTTGCGCCGCAGACGGATTTCTCCTGGATCGATCCGGATTACGGCGCGATCGCCCGTCAGGCCGGCCAGTTCGTGCCGTCGCTGATCGGAGCGGGCCTGGTGATGATGGCAATCGCGCTGTCCCATCGAGTCAACCTGGCCTGGAGCCTCACGATCCTCTTGCTGGTAACCGGAGCGGCGTTCGCCGCGACACAGGAGAATCGGCTTTGGGTATCAGGCATCCTCGTGTTGACGACCATGCTGCTCGCGCCATTCCGAGCCTGCTTCTATCGCCACGCCCAACTCATGAGCGGTCCGCTGCAGCCCGCCAGCGCCCTCACCCTGGTTGTGCTCGGTTTGTGCCTGTTCTCGCTGGCCATGACCCGGCCGCAAACCCATTTGTTGCAAAACAACGCGTTCTGGGCGGTAATCATCTCGCGGGAGCTGCCGAATAACGTCCGGCTGGCGGTGGCGATTTCTGTCCTGCTGGGTTTGACCGCGATCTGGCTGCTGTTGCGCCCGGGTCGTGTCCGCTATTTGCCGTGGGACAGCCACGCGCGCCAGCTCTTGCGCGCCTGGGGCGGCTTCGATCAAGGCGCTGACGGCGTTGTCCTCGGCGAATTGGCCCGGGCAGCCATTCCGTTCCGCCGCTGCGGGCGCGTGTTGCTGGGCCTGGGCGATCCGGTGGGCGACGACACCGACCGCGTTTCAGCTATCTGGCGGCTGCGCGATCTGGCCCGCCAGGAGGGACTGGACGCCGCGGTCTGGCATGCGGGTCCCGATTTGCTGCGGATCTATGGCGACCTCGGTCTGACCGCGCTTCCACTGGGTTCGGATGGCCTGCCGCTTCCCGAGTCCCAGGGCGACACCCCCCTCGCCGAACAGTACTTGGTTTGTGTCGCGGAGCGGGACCTCGATTTGCTGCTGCCGGTGCTTCCGGCCCTCGCCAAGGGACTGCGACGGGCCGAACCGGTCGCGGTCTGATCGGCCGTCTCTTCTCAGTCCTCGAAGCGCTTCACCGCAATGACCGCATTGGTCCCGCCAAACGCAAATGCATTACTGATAGCACCCCGGATTGGACGCTCCCGTGCATGACAGGGTGTCACGTCGAGATCGCATTCAGGATCGACTTCCTCGATGTTGATAGTGGGCGGAACGATACCGTGGCGGATCGCCTCGATAACGGCGATCAGTTCCAGCGAACCGCTCGCGCCGAGTGCATGCCCATGCATTGATTTCGTCGAGGAGATCGATAGGTGCTTAGCCTCGTCACCAAACACCGCCTTGATGCTCTTGATCTCCAGCATGTCATTGGCGACCGTGCCGGTGCCGTGGGCGTTGATATAGTCAATCGCATCGACGGAGAGGTTGGCGTCGGCGAGACACGCCTGCATCGCCGCGACCGTACCTTCGAGCGTCGACGCCACCAGGTCGGCTGCATCCGCGCTCATCCCCACGCCGGCGATCTGCGCCAGGATTTCAGCCCCACGCGCCTTGGCGTAATCCGCGCGCTCAAGCACCACCATGCCCGCTCCTTCGGCGAGCACGAGGCCTTTGCGATGCCGATCGAACGGCCGGCATGTGTCTGGCGCCATCACGCGCAACGCCTCCCACGCCTTCAGGATACCGTAGGTCAGCGGCGCCTCCGTTCCGCCGACGACCGCCGCGTCGATGACGCCGTTCCGCAGCAGCCAGACGGCTGTGGCAATCGCGTGGTTGGACGACGCGCATGCCGAAGAGACTGTGAACACAGGGCCGCGGATGCCGAACGCCATGCTGATTTGGCTCGCCGGCGCACTGGGCATGACCCGCGGCACGGTGAACACGTTCGCACGCTTGGCACCTTCAAGGAAAATCTTGCGATACAATTCATCGATCGTCTCTCCCCCTGCCGTGCCGACGCCGATCACGCAGCCGGTTCGGCGTCCGGAAAGCTCGAGCGGCAGACCCGACTGCGCGAGCGCCTGCTGGGCTGCAACGATCGCCAATACGCTGAAACGGTCCAGCATCGGCAACCGACGAGCGTCGAGCATGTGGCGAGGATCAGGAGCGGGGACGGCACCGACGATCGAGACCTTCAGATCGGAAGGTGCCGCCTGGTCGAGCTTGCCGAGACCGCAGCGTCCGTCCTGCAGAGCGGACCAGAAAGCCTCTACCGAATGACCGAGCGCCGAGACACAGCCGGCGCCAGTGACCACGATAGGTTCATGCTCCACTGCTGCGCCCTTCAAGACCGAGCGACCGACCCAGCTCGATAAGGTTCGCGACAGTCTTATAGCTGTTAGAGGCCTCGACCGCGTCCACCGGTATGGTCACGTCATACTCGTCTTCGATCGTCATGATGATCTCGACCAGATCGAGCGAGGTCACACCCAGGTCGGACAAAACAGAACTCCGGCGTAACCACCGACGGGTCCAAGTGAGCCTGTTTGGCGATCACCCTCCTGAGCACGTCTGTCATCGTCTCTCCCATAGTCCCCCGCTGTCATTGTCTTTGTTACTGGCCGTCAACCGCCCCCGATCTAACGTCGGTCAGTCTGGCCACGAGTTGCCGCACGCGCCGCATCAATCTCAGATTCTCCATCGCCTCGGCGCGCGGCACCGCTGGATATCCGGCATACACGGCGCTAGCCGGGACGTTGGTTCCAACGCAGGCTGCGGCGCCCACAACCGCCCAAGCACCGATCTTCAGGTGGTCGGCGACCCCAACACGACCTCCGAGCACCGCACCGTCACCGATGATCACACCGCCCGCAAGGCCCACCTGTCCGCAGAGCAGGCAGTCCATGCCGATCTCGACATTATGGCCAATCATCACGAGGTCGTCGATCTTGGTCCCGGCACCGATACGCGTCGGCTTCAGCGTGCCTCGATCAATGGAAGTCTGTGCACCGACCTCCACATCATCGCCGAGTTCAACGATCGACAGGGTGTGGATCTTTTGCAGTTCGTTGCGCTCCGGACTGGTCGGGGCAGCACCACCCGCACCTTGGGCCGCCTCGAGCGCACCGGGGCGCGTCGGCACGAAGCTGAATCCGTCGGCACCGATCGACGCGTTATGGTGCAAGACGACGCGGTCTCCCACACGGCATCCCCAGCCAATGCGAACACCAGGATAGACCAGGCAATCCGCACCGAGCGTCCCGCCGGACGCAAGCGTCGCTTGCGACAGGATCACCGAGCGGGCCCCGACGCGTGCGCCTGGGCCGATCACCACCAAGGGCCCGATCGTCGCGCCTTCACCGATCACCGCGTCCGATGCGACCACGGCGCTCGGATGTATTCCGGGATGAACCTCGTGACGATGCTGAAAAATCTGCGTGATGGCCGGCAGACTGGAGCGGGATCGGCGCATGAAGATCACCGTCTGAAAGCGCCGATCTGGGACTTGCGTCCCCTCTGGAACGAGCGCGATCTTCGCCCGGCTTTCACCAAGAATCCGGATGGTATCCGGTGACATCGCAATCGCGATATCGCCCTCGCAGGTGGCTTCCGTCGGATGCACGGCCCGGGAGATCTCCACGTCGCCAGCGCCGGCTACGCGCCCATCCAACGTTGCAGCCAGCGCGCGAGCCTTCATTGTTTCGCCATCCTGATCTGTGGCTCGAAGCACCAAGCACGTAGCACGTAACGCCAGTACCTCGCGATGGCCCATATAGCCGGTGCCCTCTTTCGTCCCACGAACTGGCACCCGCGGTTGCCCGAGGACCTGCGACCGACCGAACAACCGGACAGCCGGGTCGATGTCGCCACGTTACCACCTACCTGCCGAAGCGGCCGACTGTCGGCGTTGTCTGCTTTACCATCACCCTGTGGGCGCCGTCATTCCGCTATCGGCCAAAATCGGGCGGCCCGTCACCAGCTACGAATATCGCTTGGGACCTAACACGGCCATCCGGGCGGTCTCGATGAAATCCCCCAGTCCGACACAGCGCGGCGTTTCCACGACAAACGCAGCGCACCTTCGCACAACCGAAAGTCGAGGTCTGGAAAACGCAGGCTCGATATGCCACGTTGAGCCTAAATGAACCGGAGGTATGCATGACCCAACTCGAGGTCGATGACCACAACGTAGCAGCAGACACAGAGACAGCTTCGTCCACGGAGAAAACTTCGTCGGCCTATGTGCCGTCGCTCCAGCGCACGGCAGGGCAGCCGCCGCCGATCGCGGCGAATGGCGGCCTATCCTACATGTCGTTCGACCGGGGCGGCGATGCGGGAACCGCCGCGGCGCTCGAGGACGCGCTCGCCCAGATCGCTGAAGGCGAGGGCCAGCGTGTTATCGACATGATCGACCATGCGCCGCCTGGCCCGATCAAGACCCGATGGGGCCAGGGGTTCCGCGACTACGACTCGTGCATTGACTACATCCGCGGTTCCAACAGCATCAAGGCCCCTGAGGGCGGCGTGGCACTCCCCCTGCCCTACACCATCCACGAGCAATCAACCTACTCCGTCGTGCCGTCAAACGCTGTCTGGCGGGACCCGGCGCGCGCCGACATCGCGGAGATCCTGCGCAAGAATGAGGCAGACAACCGCCGCCGGGACCTCTGGTTCCCGCAGGTGCTGCGCGACGCCCGGCGCATCGGCGAATACTACCCGGGCCTCTCGCCCAACAGCCCCGAAAGTATGGACCGGCTCGGTGTCTCGCTGGCACATCTCGAATCCAAGTGCTCGAACTTCTACGATGCAGCGGAGGTGGAGCGCGTATTCTACCCCGAGATCGAAAAGCTTCTGCTCGAGTTCTTCCCAGGTGCGACCGATGCACTGGTCTACAACCATGACGTCTTCGACAAGGACTACACGGGCGACCGCACGGAAGACCAGGCCAACAAGAACCCCGGTGTAAACGCCCGCTACGCCACTCTCGTGCACAACGATCTGAACGACAACAGCGGCCGCGTGCGCTGCCGCGAACTGCTCACCAAAAACCTGAGGAACTTCGGCCGCACGCAGAACTACACCGAGGAAGAGGCCGACGAGAAGATGTCGCGGCGGTTCGTGTCGATCAACCTCGCCAAGCCGATGGAGACAGTCGAGCAATTCCCCTTCGTGCTCTGCGCCTGGCCGTCTTTCGCCGACCAGCCGTACATCACCAACTACCGGATCTACGACGACCGCGTCGGCGAGACCACCCGCTTCACCTACCGTCCCGACCACGAGTGGTACTGGTTTCCCCAGCAAACACCCACCGAGGTCTCAATGCTCAAGTGCTATGACTCGGTGACCGACGGCTCTGTCTCGCGCTGGTCGTTCCATACTGCCTGCTTCGACCCGACCGCGCCCGCCGACGCCCGCAACCGCAAGAACATCGTGGTCCGGTCCTACGTGTTCTTCTAGAGCGCATTAATCCGAAGTTGCTGTGAGGTGGCGGCGGGCCCGAAAATTGCTTCAAGATGCTGGCCGGGATTGCAGGCCAGCATCTACGGGCCCGTCCCGGATCTACCTGAGCGCGTTGCTACCCACAGCGCGTCGAGAAGTAAACGTCTCCGATCGTCTGCGACCCCGCAGCACGAGTCGGATTAGTACCCTAATCATCTTCGCCGGGTCGAGAAAAAGCGTCGCCGGCGAGATCAGCAGCCTGGCATGGTCCGCCGCCGCGGTGGGTTGCACGAGCTCGGCATGGGTGTGGGCCTAATCCGTCCGCTCGGCGCCCCAATCCGCCAGCACCCGAAAGACACGATCCCGGGCGAGCGGCAGCTCGCGGAAACGCACCCCGGTCGCATCGGCGACCGCGTTGACCAGGGCCGGTGCCACCGGATTGAACGGGCTCTCGCTCATCGACTTCGCGCCAAATGGGCCAACGCGATCCATCGTGTCGGCAAACAGCACCTCGGTGCGAGGCAAGTCTGCCCAGGCGGGGATGTGATAGCCACGGAACGTAGGATTCTCGACCCGGCCCGAAGCGTCGATCCGCAGATCCTCATACAGCGCGGCGCCGATCGCCTGGCCAACGCCTCCCTCAACCTGACCCCGGCATTGCATCGGATTGATGACCCGTCCTGCATCGGCTGCCTGCACGCTGTGCAGGACCTGAATTTCCCCAGTCTCCGGCTGCACCGCGACCCGAAAGCCGTGCACGTTGAACGCAACCGACCGGGGCGAGCCATCGCTGCCGCCAACACCGGTCAACGCCTCTGCCCCAGGCAACAGGGCAACTTTAACAACCGACCCGTCCGCGATCACCGCATCCCCCTCAATATGGCAAATCCCGCGATCGACACCCATCTGTCCCGCAGCCAGATCAAGTAATTGCCCCCGCAGGTGTTCGGCGGCGCGCAGAGTCGCCTGCCCCGCAACAACGCTGCCCGTGCTGCCGAACGCCCCAGTATCGTGTCCGATCAGCGCGGTATCCGACTGGCGGATGCGGATCGCCTCCGGCCTGGTGTTCAGCACCGCCGCGGCGATCTGAGCGTGCACCGTCGTCGTTCCGTTGCCGAACTCCGCGCTCCCAACGGTTAACTCGTATCCGCCTTCCGGGATCGGGACGATCCGAGCCTCGGCGAAATGACCGCGGGGCGGGACGGTGTGGATCATCCCGAGCGCCATGCCCTGACCCACCTTCCAGGTTTCGTCCGGAGGAGCGGCATCCGTGCTCCGGCACAGCGCCGCTTCCACCAGATCCAGGCACTGGGTCAGGCCGTAGCTGCCCATAACCACGTCGTCATGCATCTCGGCGTCCCCGCCAACAACGTTCCGCCGCCGCAGTTCAAACGGGTCGACCTTGAGTTTGCGCGCCAGTTCGTCCATCGCCAACTCCACGGCAAACGCCGTCTGGCTTAGCCCGTAGCCTCGAAACCCGCCGGCCGGGACCGTATTCGTATAGACCGCGTAACCGTCGACCCGCTTGTTTGGACAGCGATAGACCTCGTGGCACTCACCACAGCCGTGGTACAACACGCCGATACTATGGTTGCCATAGGCGCCGGCGTTGGAGACAACGCGCAACTGCATCGCCGTCAGCGTGCCGTCCTGCCTGGCTCCAAGCGTCACCGTAACCCGCATGGGATGGCGCGACGGTGCCGCGATGAACTGCTCCTGGCGGGTGAATTCCAACCTCACCGGCCGCCCCGAGCGCAACACCGCCAGTGCGACGATATCTTCGGTCAGCATCTCCTGCTTGCCGCCGAAGCCGCCGCCGACCCGCTCGCAGAACACCCGAACCCTCTCCAACGGCAAATCGAACAGCGCGCACAGAGCGCGTCGGGTCAGAAACGGTACCTGAGTGCTGCTGCGCAGGTGAAGACACCCGGCCTCATCCAGCCAGCCGGTTGTCGCATGGGTCTCCAGCGCCGCATGCTGCACCCGCTGCGTCGTGTAGGTGGCCGTATGCACGATGTCCGCCTCGGCCAACCCGCCCGCAGGATCGCCACTCGTGAAATGGAGTTCGGCTACCATGTTGCGGCCAGGATCATGGATGCGTGCATCAGACCCCTTATCCGCATGCAGCAGCGCCGCCCCCGGTTGCATGGCCGCCTCCGGGTCGAACACCGCCGGCAGCACCTCGTATACGACCTCCAGAGCCCGGCAGCCCGCTTCCGCCACTGCCTCGCTCTCCGCCAGCACGCCGGCGACCCGCTGCCCGATGAAGCGCACGACATCGTCCAGCACCCGCGTATCGGCCGGATCGTCCAGCGGATTCTCATGCTGCGCCGTGGAGAACGTCCGAAGCGGCGCCCCCGATGGCGTCAGCACGCTATGGACACCCGGGATCGCCACAGCGGCCGTAGTGTCGATCGAAACAATCCGCGCGTGGGCGTGGGGCGAGCGCAGCAGCTTCAGGTACAACAGCCCCGATTGAGGCGGCACATCCAGCGTATATCGAACCGCCCCGGCGACCACCGCCGGCCCCGCCGGGGTCGCAACATTGCGGCCGAGCGGCGCAGTCGAATCCGCCGTGTCGATATGCTGAACGCCGGCAATGGCGTCGGCGATCGCGCGATATCCGGTGCAGCGGCAGAGATTTCCTTTCATCGCCGTGCCGAGGTCCTGAAGCTGTTCCTGGTCCAATGAGGACGCCGTCAGAACCATGCCCGGCGTACAGTAGCCGCACTGGAAGCCCTGCGCCGCCACGAAGCGACGCTGCATCGCATGCTGCCCATCCGGTCCGCCCAGCCCCTCGATCGTGGTAACCTCGCGTCCTTCGGCCCGGAACGCCGGGGTGACGCAGCTATGCACCGGCCGGCCATCCAGCAGCACCGTGCAGGCACCGCAATCGCCAGCATCGCAGCCCTTCTTGACCCCGTACCAGCCGAGATCCCGCAGGAACGTGCGCAGACACTGTCCGGGCCGAGGCGCAACCACTGCCGTCACGCCATTGACGGTGAAGGTCACGAAGACAGTTCCCGCCGGATCTCCTCAGCAAGCCGGAACGCCATGTGACGGCGCCAGTCGGGAGCGCCATGTATGTCGTCGTAGTACATCGCGTCCGGGATCATCTGGACCAACGCGTGGCGGAGGTCGCTGTCCGAGGGCATGATCTCGAACTCCAGCCGGACCGGGCGCCGCGTGGCCGCCGTCACGGTCAACTCAAAGCCACCTTCCGCCGCGAGAGTGCCGACCAACAGCGCCGCCGAACGCCCATTCGGCGTGAGCGAGATCTGACGGAAGGCGGTCCGGCGCAGCAAGGCTGCGACCGGCAGATCAACAGCGCGTAGCAATTCCCCCGCCTGCAGCGCGTTTTCGCCAGCGTCGCGGATGAAATCGATCACCGGCAGCGACCGGGCGCCCCCCTCAGGCGTCCAAATCCGGCAGACACCGTCGAGCGCCGTAGTCAGCGCCGCCATCGGACCGGCCGGCAGCGCCAGACAAAGATTGCCGCCCACGGTCGCGCTATTCCAGATCTTGAATGATCCCAACAACGCGCCACAACATTGGCGGAACAACGGGCTGGCACGCCAGGCCGTTGGGAACTCGGCGGCTGCCAACGTCGCGAGCGTGCAGGTCGCGCCGATCCGCAGGTCGTCGGCGATCGTTTCCAGTGCGGGCCAGCCAAGCTCCACAATATCGATCAGCCGTGTCAGCGCCGTCTGCGGCTCGGAAAACAGCCAGGTCCCGCCCGCAAGCCAGGCATCGCCGGAACGCCAGGACGGCAGATCATTCCGGCACCCGGGGCGGCTGATCTCGGTGACGGTATTCAAATCCATCAAGCGGCCCCACTATGCAACCGTAGTGACGGAATGCAATATAAATGCCACCACACCGGAAAAGTCGGTAGTCCACCTGACACGGTCATCGAGCACGACCGTCGTCATCGTCGAGAATGCCAAAGACAAACCCTGCGCCGTTTCAGATTGATCCATCGGACGAGCAGCGCAGTAAGACCTGCATTAACTGCTAGACCACACGCCAGGACCTCTGTCCGTGATCCAGACGTGCGGCACGTCGGGTGAGCGGTCGAAGATTACCCTAAGAAGGCTTCCGAGCCGTTGCCGCGCTCGGTGGAGGAGTCGAATGGTCAGGCTGGGACGCCACCGTTCGCTTCTGCGGGTCAGCGGAAACAGATTTCTGAAACTCACAGGCGAAAGCAGGCGCAGCGGCCATGGTGAGAAGTACGGCGGCAGCTAACAAACGGGTCATCTTGCGATCTCCTGAAGGTCGATTTGCGCGGTTGGCAGGTCATCCATAACAAACCACGGTGAGCATCGCGCCGTCCGATCCTGCGCGCAAGAGGGTTGGCAAACGTCAACGTCGCCAGTAGACCCCGATTACAGCCACGGCAGGCGGCCCCTGGGTTAGATCATCGGCCTTCACCGCGTAGGGTGCGCGGCCGACCGGCACGGTCTTCACCGTCTTGCGGGTCGGCACGTCAATAATCGAAAGATCATCGCTCACTCCATCGACTACGTAGAGCGTCTTCTCATCAGTGCTAAGCGCAATGTCCGAGGGACCTCTACCCACCGCAATATAGTCCTGGATCTCTCGCATCGAGCTATCGACAAAAGCCACGCTGTCGGCTCGGCCGAGCGTAACGAACGCGAGCTTGCCATCTTTGGTCACCGTCATGCCGGCGGGGGAGACATCGGCCTGACGAGATCCCGGCGGCAGGAAGTCCAGATGGCCCGACACCAGGTTGGTCGTGCGATCGATGATTGACACCTGTCCAGACAATTCACTCGAAACCCAGAGTTCCTTTCCGCCAGGCATCAGCAAGAAGCGTCTCGGGCGTGTGCCAACCACAATGTTGTCGGTCACCACGCCGGCCTCGAGATCAACTACGTGCACCCAGTCGCTGGTCGCGGAGGTCACGTACATAGTCGTCTGTTCTCCGCTCACGGCGATTTCTTCGGGTTCGGCGCCGGTGGGGATCTCCCGCTCGATTATTTTCTCCGCAATATTTATCACCTCGACCACGGATCCGGCTTTGTCGGAAACGTAAAGGGTCTTCTCGTCCCCGCTGAGCCCAAACACTTCCGGACTGTGGCCAGTTGGAATGTGATCCGTGACCCTCAGCGTTGCGACGTCGATCACATCGATCACGTCGTCATCTCCGCAGGCGACGAGAAGCTGCTTGCGATCGTCGCGAAACACCATGCCTCGGGGTCGGTGGGATGTCTCGATCAACTGGACAACCCGATAATCTTGCTTCGAATCAATTACGATAATGTTGTTCGTCTTCCCATTACTGACGAACAAGTAGCCGGTGCCGTTGGCGCTCGCCTGGGCCGCGGAAAAAGTGAACCAAACCAATAACGCCCAGCAAGTTCGTCTTGACAAAGTCATGTCCCGTCCCCCGCGTGTTGCGGACGAAAATTCGCTCCCTTATCCTGTGATATCGTGGCTTGCTACCATGAAACCTCCGCCTTCTCAATCGTTCTTCAACCCATCGTCAGACGCCTGACTAAGCTGTGAAGGGCCGGTGAATTCGTCGCACTTCCGGAACCAAACGCCTGACGAGTGATTCGATCAGAGATCCGATACCCCCGGCGAGGCTGGAAGTATTGTGTAATCATGCGGTATTATCCAAATCGACCTTTATCCGATGGTCTCGGCGGCATTTCCCGAGGCGATCTCGGAGCACAGGCTCCGCACCTGCCGTACCATCACCCTGATCTCCGATCACGCGCCGGCATACAGGACATGCGTTTGTGCCAGCCGTAATCCCGAAGTCACGACAGCTTGTAACTTCCATGCATGTCGCATTTCAGAAAGCATGCCCCATGCGTTGCCGGCTTGAACTCTCCCGGGTAACACGGAACCGGACTCTGCGACCCACCTCGGCAGATTTCCCGGTGCCTCCAAATGTCCGGCGCGACGAAAGTCTTGACCCGCAGCCGAACCAATACATCCGCTCCGAGAGCTAAAAACCTTGTAAATTTTCGCGGCTACCTACCCGCAAGATGAACCTGCAGACGCTATGGATCGTGGCTAGCACCTTTTGATCCCCAATGCGGTCGAATAAATCGGCCCACAAAATCGAAGGCTGGTGGTTCAAAACGGACGGTGCTAGCGTCTGATTTGAGCCACTAGTACATCTACGTCTCGCAAGCTGACTTAAATCGGCCGGTCAACCGGCCACGTGCTCAATAGTGCGCATGCATAGAAGTCGATTTCCAAAATCGAACAGCCAAGGGAGAATGACCGATGGATTTTGGCATAGCGCTTCCCACACCCGCGGATTCATGGAGGACCGTTAAACGCGCGGAAAATGCAGGGTTCAGCACTGCTTGGTTCTACGACACACAGATCTTGAGCGCCGATATATTCGTCGCGATGGGCGCCGCGGCAGTAAAGACCGGTCGAATTCGGCTCGGCACCGGCGTGCTGATCCCGTCTAACCGCATTGCCCCGGTAGCAGCTAACGGACTCGCCACGCTGAACGCACTCGCTCCGGGCCGGATCGATGCCGGCTTTGGGACAGGATATACTGGCCGGCGGAGCATGGGTCTCGGTCCCTATAAAGTATCCGACATGGACGAATACATTCGCATCATAATGGCGATGTTGCGCGGTGAAGCACCAAATCTCCATATCGAGGGCAAAAATCGCAAGGTGGGATTTCTAAATCCGGAAGCCGGGCTGATCAATATTAAAGACCAAATCCCAGTATACGTCTCTGCGCTGGGCCCCAAAACCCGTCGCATCACGGCAGAGCTCGACGCAAACTGGATCAACGTCAATCTCACCGAGGAATTCTCGGCTACCACGGCCCGGGACATGGATGCGAAGTATCGCGCCGCCGGAAAAGACCCGGATGGCAAGCGCAAAATCATATGGGTCTTCGGCACCGTACTCAACGACGGCGAGGCCTATGACAGCCCGCGCATTAAGGCAGAAGTCGGACCCGCTGCGATGATGGTTCTGCATGATATGATGGAGGCACAGAACTATGGCAGCTTGGTCGGAGAGTTCGCATCCTCGAGCGGAGCCAACCCGGCGTTGGAAGAAACCGTGCAAGAATACCGCACGCTCTATGAGTCCTACACGCCGGCAGATGCCCGTTACCTCACCCTACATAAAGGCCATCTGATGTTTGTGCGACCGGATGAGGATCGCTTTGCAACTGCCGGCCTTATCCGCGGGATGACTACTAGCGGCACCGCGCCCGAACTGCGCGACCGGTTGCGGCGCCTTAAAGAAGCAGGCTATGATGAAGTGGTTGTCGGGGTCACTCCCGGCCACGAAACCATGATCGAAGACTGGGCTCGGGTGTTCGAGACCGTCTGAGCTGATCAGGGTCGGCGTGTACACCCCTGGTTAGTCGTCCGGTTAACAGGCGCCGAACTGCTGCAACACCATAAAGAAAAGCAGCCACGAATCGAGCCACCAGAAGTTAGCATCTGCTCGGGTTTACTGTGAAGGGATTAGCAAGAGAAGGTCCGCAAAATGAGCACAACCACCGAACCGAACAAGGCTATAGTCCGGCAGTTCTTCGAAGCTTGGAACAGTCGTCGGCCGGAAGCGTTCGGCGAACTCGTCGCTCCGGACGTCGTTCGCCATTGCCAGGCAACTCCAGGTCTCGACGTCAATAATCTCGATCAGCTCAAAGAGTTTCTCCGGCTGGACACCGAGGTCTTCCCCGATTCAGTTCAAACGCCCAAACACTTGGTTGCCGAAGGAGATCTGGTAGCCGCATGGGTAACCTATGAGGGCACTCAACAGGGAACGATGGGTCCATTCCCACCTTCGGGCGCCAGAGCGCAATTTGATTTCGGGGCGGTGTTCCGTATCGCGCGCGGGAAGATCGCGGAATGGTGGGTGACCTGGGACAACATGACGGTACTCCGGCAACTTGGCCACCTTCCCACTTCGCCGGGGTGATGCCGAAACGGGCCAACAGCGAGTTGGCCCGTCCGCGTCTCCGTTCAATCCTTACTGAGGCTGCTCGTCATCTGCTGCAGGATTTGATCGATCGTGAAGCTCGCGGCTTTCTGTCGTGGTGGGTAATCCTTAAAGGTCGCAAGAAACTCCTGCACGATCGTCTGTGTCGGCATAATAATAAAAGCATGGTCCATGTACCAGTCCCAATAGGTGTTAGATGTGATAGTCGCCCGCTCGAATGGATCGGTGCGGAGATTGTACAGCCAAGGTATCCGCGTATTGACGAATGGTTCACCCCAAAGTGCCAAGGTGCCGGGTGACCGCTGTTGGGCGAATACCACCTTCCAATTGTCAAAGCGCAGCGCCATCAGGTCGCCGTCATCGGAGAAGTAGAAAAAGCCGGGGCGCGGGGTCTTGGCTTCCTGTCCGGTCAGATACGGCAGCAGGTTGTAGCCGTCGAGATGCACCTTGAACGTGCGATCACCAACAGTATAGCCCGCGAGCAAACGCTCTTTGAGGTCCGGCATTCCAGCCGCCGCAACCAACGTCGGCATCCATTCATGATGTGAGACGACCTCGTTGGACACGCTTCCGGCCCTGATTTTGCCCGGCCACCGGATCAAGTAGGGAACCCGAAAAGCGCCCTCCCAGTTAGTATTCTTTTCGCTTCGGAACGGCGTCGTCGCTCCGTCCGGCCAGGTGTTTGCGTGCGGTCCGTTGTCGGTGCCATACATGACGATCGTATCGCCAGCCAGCCCAAGTTCATCGAGCTTGGCGAGAACCGTGCCGACATTGCGGTCGTGGTCGATCATTACGTCGTGGTATGTGTCCTGCCAACGCCCGGACTGTCCGACGCTGGTGGGCTTGGGGTGGGTGCGCAAGTGCATGTGAGTGAAATTGATCCACATGAAGAACGGCTTGCCAGCTTGATTCATCCGATCGATGAAATCCGCCGACCGCGCCGCGATATCGTCGTCGATTGTCTCCATCCGCTTGCGCGTCAGCGGGCCGGTATCCTCGATTTTCTGCTTGCCGACGCGGCCCCAGCGTGGTTCGACGGTCGCGTCGTCCGTATCTGTCGCGAAACTATGGATAACGCCGCGGGGGCCATAGGTCTTTGCGAAGTTCGGGAAATCGGCAGGCTTCGGATAATCGGCCTGTTCGGGGTCCTCCTCGGCGTTCAGGTGATAGAGGTTGCCGTAGAACTCGTCGAAACCGTGAACAGTAGGTAGGAACTCGTTGCGGTCGCCGAGATGGTTCTTGCCGAATTGCCCGGTCGCGTAACCGAGCGGTTTCAGCATTTCGGCGATCGTCGGGTCGGAGGCACTAAGGCCAATTGGCGAGGCGGGAACACCAACTTTTGACAGGCCGGTGCGAAATACACTTTGGCCCGTAATGAAGGATGATCGTCCGGCCGTGCAACTTTGCTCGCCGTAGTAGTCGGTGAACAGCATGCCCTCACGCGCGAGGCGATCTATGTTCGGCGTGTGATAGCCCATCAGTCCCATGGAATAGCAGGATAGGTTGGAGATGCCGATGTCATCGCCCCAGATGACGACAATGTTCGGTTTGCCGCCGCCCGCTGCTGGATTGGCCGCCGCAGTCTGCCTCGGGTTGACGGCCTCGGCACGGGCCGCCGGGATCAGCCCGGTCGCCGCGACCAGCGACGTCCCGCTGAGCAACATCGCACGTCGATTCAGATGCGTGCTCGGTTTAGTTTCATTCGCCACTATGTTCCTCCTCTGATGGCGGCCGCAAGACACAGCGGAAGCCGACGTGGCTCATTCCGCTGTCGATCATCTGTGCATGCCGAGCGGCTGGCCGATAGCGGCGGCAATAGCTTGGTGCACACAGAAAAGAACCGCCTTTGACCACTCTGCGCGGAATGCGCACCGTGGGCTGGGCTGGGTCATAGCTTTCGTCAATACAACCGCCACGCGGATTGTCCGGGCCGCAGCACGGCGCCGCGGCACGCGCTCGGCCACCGTTGGCAAACCAGTCGGTGGTCCATTCCCAGACATTTCCGATCATATCGAACAGACCGTAGCCGTTCGCGGCATAGGGGCCGACCGGCGAGGTGCGCTGGAGGCCGGCCGGACGGAGATTCTTCCACGGAAACTCGCCTTCCCAGGTGTTCGCCATTCTGACACCTGCTGGCGCGAAATCGTTGCCCCAGGCGAATTCCGCGCCCTCCAGTCCGCCACGCGCCGCGAACTCCCACTCCGCTTCCGTCGGCAACGTTTTGCCGCGCCAGCACGCATAGGCTTCGGCGTCTTCGAACGCGATATGCACCACCGGATGATCGAGGCGTGCCGCGACCGAGCTGCCGCGACCTTCCGGGTGACGCCAATACGCGCCTGGCTTCCAAGCCCACCAGTTGGTTACATCGCGCAGGTCGACCGGCCCGCGCGGTGGGGTGAACACCATCGATCCCGGCCGCAGCCTGGCGGGTGCGACGTTTGGGAAAGCGGTCCGATCGAGCTCTCTCTCCGCGACGGTGCGATAACCGGTCGCCGCCACGAAGGCAGCGAATTGACGGTTGGTGACCAGGTAAGGGTCGATGAAAAAGCCGTCGACACGCACCTGGGATACAGGTGCTTCCTCGGGATAATGGCGGTCCGATCCCATCTGGAACACGCCGCCTGGGATCCAAACCATATCCCTCAGTTCGCCACCGAGCACCCTGGCGTCGTTCGACTGCAATCCGCTCTCCATATGGCCTGAAGCTACAGGTACAACCTGCGGTCGGGCCACTGGCCCCTACGACATCGTGATGCTCGACCTGAGTGATCGAATAACCGCCGAGACGGATCCACACCTTGTCGATCGCAACGTACCCTCGTGCGCTATCCCATCCGCCCGGCCACCCGCCACGCTGATACGGGAAATGAAACAATTGGAGGGCAGCGTTCCTGGCTAGTCGTTGTGTTTCCAAACGAAGATGTTCATCTTCGATTTGAGCCTTTGCGGAACATCACAAGTCAACGACGATTTCCACTCGGCGGGAACTCATTCGGCATCATTTCGAACGGCACGGCACCTCGGGACTGGATGCGGACTCGGCCCTGGGGAACGCCAGCGGCGACCAGACCGTCAGCTACGTTTCGCGCCCGTGCCAGGGCAAGAGTATGATTATATTCAGGCGATCCTGTATCGGGGGCGGCGAAGCCGAGGACTCGAACGGGCGCTGTTGGATTGGACCGTGCCAAATCGGCTGCCTGCTTAATGACTGATTGAGCACTGTCGTCCAGCCCCGCGCTGTCGGCGGTAAAGAAGACCACCAGTCGTCGCGCGTCTCCGTTCGAATGGGCGCATGCGGAAATTGCCGCCAATATCGGGGCAATTAGAAGCAGACGGCGATACAAGGGCATCTCCGGTTGATGGTTCGAGTGCGATCAGGGCAGCAAAGCTCTTTCGGTGTCAATCCGTATGCGTGCCCGCGCCAGCGGCCCGTTGCCGCAAATCCGTCGGCCTCAGGAAACGGGACAACAGCATAGGCGTGCAAGCGCGAGTATTTCCGTGCTCGAATACTATATCTCGTGTCGCATTGACGGCATCGCAGACGTTCCGATACGCATGCAACAGTGTCTCCAATCCGTCGAGACTGAGCTTTCCGGCGCCGTCGTTGACTCAATACCTACGGCCTACCCTCAGTAGGTCCGAAACATCCGCATGATGGTCTCTGGGTCGTTTGTAATGGTCAGCGCCAGCGCCAGCAGGATGCGGGCCTTCTGCGGGTTCAGATTATCGGCGATCAGAAACCCCGCGTCACGTAGTTTCGCGCTGCGGTAGGTGCGGCCTGAGCCCGCTCGGGTGCACTGCACGACCACGACGCCCTGCCGCGCCGCCTCGGTCAGAACCTCGAGTTCTCCCGGTGGGCAGAAACCCGGAGCGAACCCGGCGGCGACGATTCCACGGGCGCCGGCCGCAACGAAGGCGCGGGCTGCGACGCCGTCGCCACCGGCGTAGGCGTAGGAGATATCCACCCTCGGCAAGGCTTCGAGTTCGGCGATGTCGAATTCGGTGTCGGGCGCGTGCCGGCGGATCGGACGGCGATAGAACGCGACGGCGTCGCCATCGGCATGGCCGAGCACGCCGAAGTCCGGGGTCCGAAAGGTCTGCAGGCGCAAGGTGGAGGTCTTCGTGACTTCCCGTGCCGCGTGGATTTCGTCGTTCAGCACCACCAGCACGCCCATGCCGCGAGCTTCCGGGCTGGCGGCGGCGCGGATGGCGTTGACCAGGTTCATGCCGGCGTCGCTGGACAACGCGCTTGAGGGGCGCTGCGACCCGACCACCACGACGGGGACAGACACCTTTACCGTCAAGTTGAGGAAATACGCGGTTTCCTCCAGCGTGGCGGTGCCGTGGCCGATGACGATGCCCGCCAGATCGGGGTGATCGGCGACGAGTTGGCCGCATAGCGCGGCGAGCGCCTTCCAATCCGGAAAGCCGATCGACGGGCTGGGGATGGCGCGGTAGCGCACCGGGATCATGTCCGCCACCAGCGCCGTTTCGGGCCAACGCGCCAGGACTTCATCGGCCTCCATCATGGTTCCGGCCGTCGCGTATTCTTGCAGGTCCAACGGGCCATTGCCCAGGGATGAGATCGTGCCGCCGGTGCCGATGAACGCGACTTTGGGCTTGCTCATGCGGCGGCCTCGAGAATGGTGGGCCGGTCCCGGTGCCAGTGGGTGTCCGACTGGTAGGCGTCGGCGACGTTGAGGATGCGGCCCTCGGCGAAGGGGCGGCCGACGATCTGCAGCCCAATCGGGCAGCCGTTGGGATCGAACCCGCACGGCACGCTGATCGCCGGCAGCCCCAGGTAATTGAATGGCCTGGTGTTTGCCGATACCGCCATGAACCTGTGCTCGGTGCCCGGTGGTCCATGGTCGATGTCGGTCTCCGCCAGCGTCGGCAGGCTGGTGCGGATGGTCGGCGTCACCAGGACATCGACTTTCGAAAAGACCTCTGCCGCGAACGCCTTAAGGATCGGGCCGCGACGGCTGAGCGCCTCGATGTAGTAGGCCGCTGGGATGGCGTAGCCGGGGTACATCCGGCCGCTGATATGCTGGGCATAGACGTGCGGGTCGGTGCGCATCCATTCGGCATGGATCGGCGCGGCCTCGGCGCGCGAGACGATGCCACCGTAGGCGGTGATGGCGTCGAGGTGCGGCAGGGCGAACCGGCTGACGGTCGCGCCACGCTCGGTCAGGACTGCGAGCGCGGCCTCCATCGCCGCGAGGACCGGTGCATCCACGCCGTCGAGAAAGTAGTTGGTGGGCACGCCGATCCGCAGCCCGCGCAAGTCGCCAGTCATGGCGGCTTCGTAGTCGGGCACCGGCTCGGTCGCGCTGGTCGGGTCGAGCGGATCTTGTCCGGCGATCACGCTGAGAACCCGAGCGCAGTCGCGGGCCGAGCGAGCGAGGGGACCGACGTTATCGTGGGAGAAGGAGAGCGGCATAACGCCGTAGCGCGAGACGCGGGTCTGTGTCGGCTTCAGCCCGGTCACCCCGCAGGCCGAGGCGGGAAGCCGGATCGATCCACCGGTGTCGGAGCCCAGAGCCAGGTAGTTGAAGCGCGCCGCGACGGAGGCGCCTGATCCGGACGACGAGCCGCCGGTGATGTAGGGCAGGTTCCACGGGTTATGGCAGTCGCCGAATGTCTTATTGTGACCGGTGGGGTTCTGCGCGAACTCGGCCATGTTCAGGCCGGCGAAGGTGTAGGCGCCGGCCGCGGCCATTCGGGCGACGACGGTTGCGGTGACGGTGGGGCGGAAGTCCCGGCGCAGGGCTGAGCCGCAGGTGCTGAGTTTGCCGGCCTGGTAATACATGTCCTTGTGCGCCATCGGCACGCCGTGGAGCGGGCCGAGTTTCTGCCGGTTGCGAACGGCCTGGTCGGCGGCGCGGGCGGCGGTCTCGGCCGCTTCGCGCTCCTGCCAGATGATCGCGTTCACCTGCGGATTGAGCGCGTCCAGATTGGCCCAACAGGCGCGCAGCAGGTCGAGCGAGGTGGCCTGGCCGGAGGCGACCTGGTTGGCGGCCTCGACCAGCGTCAGGTTGGCCAGTTCGTTCATCAGGTGGGCTCCTTGGTCGCCTGGAGGGCGGCCTCGAAGCTGGATGGTTCATCCTCGAAGACGATGGTGCCGCGCAGGGCCTCGAACGCCGCGATGGTTTCGGCAAGTTCCGCGGCCAGCCGCTGTGCCGGCGGGTTCGGCGCGTGGATTCCGAACCATCGCGCGATCGTTGCTTCAACCGAAGTCTCGAATGCATCCATCTGTCGGTCTCTCCGGGTTGGTCTGCCCGCGAGTAGGCAACAGAAAGGTGGGGGCGGGCAATGCCGGAGCGGGGGAACGTGTACGAAACCAATGTGCCAAACCGGCTAGACCGGCTGCCCTGGAGCGGGTTTCACTGGCTGGTGATATTCGCGCTGGGGATCGCCTGGATCCTGGATGGGCTGGAGGTGACGGTGGTGGGCTCGCTGGCCGGCGCGCTGTCGGACAGTCCCACGTTGCATCTGTCCGCCAGCCAGATCGGGGCAGCGGCGAGCGCTTATCTGGTGGGCGCGGTGGCCGGGTCGCTGTTCTTTGGCTGGCTGACTGACCGATTGGGGCGCAAGAAGCTGTTTACGCTGACAGTGCTGGTCTATCTGGTCGCGACGATCGCTTGTGGACTGTCGTGGAATTTCTGGTCGTTCGCGATATTCCGCATGCTGACTGGGGCGGGGATCGGCGGGGAATACGCCGCGGTGAACGCCACGATCCAGGAACTGATCCCGGCTCGGCGGCGCGGCTTTACCGATCTGGTGGTGAACGGCAGCTTCTGGCTGGGTGCGGCGATCGGCGCGCTGGGGGCCTATGTGGTGCTCGACCCGGCGATCATGCCGCCGGAGATTGGCTGGCGGGCGGCCTTTATTATCGGCGGCGTGTTGGGCTTTGTGGTGCTGCTGCTGCGGCGTTTCCTGCCGGAGAGTCCGCGCTGGCTGATGACGCATGGACAGCCGGAAGAAGCGGAACGCATTGTCGGAGAAATCGAGGCCAGGGTGGAGCGCGAGACCGGCAGACCGCTGCCGCCGGTGCCGCCTGGGTTTTTGACGTTGCGGACGGATGTGCATTCCTGGTTCCGAGCTGGGGCCGAGGCGTTGGTCACGACCTATCGGCGGCAGGCATGGCTCGGGGTGACGCTGATGGCGGCGCAGGCGTTCTGCTACAACGCGGTGTTTTTTACATATGCCCTGGTGCTGACCCGGTTTTACGGGATCTCGTCCGGCAACGTGGGGTTGTTCATGTTGCCGTTCGCGATCGGCAACTTCCTTGGGCCGCTGGTGCTCGGGCGACTGTTCGATACGGTGGGACGGCGGATCATGATCACCGCGACCTACGCGGTGTCCGGGGTGCTGATGGCCTTGACCGGCTGGATGTTCGCGATGGGCTGGCTAGATGCGGTGCAGCAGACCTTGGCCTGGACAGTGATCTTCTTCGTTGCCTCGGCCGCCGCGAGTTCGGCGTATCTGACGGTGGGGGAAAGTTTTCCGCTGGAAGTGCGAGCGATTGCGATCGCGTTGTTCTATGCGTTCGGGACTGGCGTTGGCGGGGTTATTGGGCCACTGCTGTTCGGGGCGTTGATCGACACGGGGTCACGGGTGTCGATCTTCTACGGCTATCTGCTGGGCGGCGTGTTGATGGTTGTAGCGGCGATTGTCGCAGGGTTTCTTGCGGGCAACGCTGAACGGCGATCGCTGGAGGATGTGGCGCCGCCGCTTTCGGCGGTTTAGAGGATCAGATGGCCTGAGCAGCCCGGTGACTGGACGAGGCGCCTCGCACGGCGATGTTGGCTTGCGCGGCGACGCGGGCTTCGGCTCGCTTCAGGCCGGCGGCGATGCGCGCGGCTCGCTGGCGCTGCTCGTAGGCCTGAGTCCAGGTCAGGCCCTGGGCCTTGGCGGCGACGGTGACTGTTCGCGTGTCCTTGATCAGGTCGAGAGCTTTTTCGATTTTTGCTTCGGGTTGGGCGGGTTCGGCTTGGATTTTGGCGGGGATGCCCGCGCGACGGGCGGTTTGGAGTTTGTCCAGGCGACGCTGGGCTTTATGGGATTCGCGGCTGAGGCTGACAGCACTGCCGCGGAGGCGGAGGGTTCGCGTCAGCGGGATGTCCGGGGTGGCGGCCTGGGCAAGCGCTTCCAGCGCTTGAAAGCTGAAGCTGATGACGTTGGCGGCGAGGTGGAGTTCGTCCTCAGTTTCGGGGTGGTAGGCGCTGAGCATCTGGGCCGCGGCTTCGCGGGCGGCGATCATGTCCCCGCCGGCGCCGGTTAGGAAGAGTGCGGCGAGGTGGGTGAGGATGGTTTCCAGGACCGCGGCAGGGAGGGTCTTGGCGAGGGAGGGAGCAACGGACATGGGGCTCGGCCTTGTCGTTCGATGTTTGTTCGAGGGCACCATAGGCCGACCGCTCTTGGAATGCAAGAATAAATTCTTCCTAAGTTTCGGTGTAGTTATGAGATCCGCAGGAGGAAGTTACGATTTTGGTTTGCCGGGAATCAGTTACCAATCATCAGTTCAGCGTTGTCGCCGACACCGTGTCGCTGCGACCGGCGAGTAGTTCAAATTCGAATAGCGTCGTCCGTTTTGAGCCACTAGCCGTTGATTTTTTGACCCGACTCACCAAACCGCGGAGGACGCTTCTGTCGGGGATCGGAAGGCTAGCGGGTTACCGCAATACCCTTCAAGTCTCCACATGGCATCGGTCCCGGTGTGGGAATAGGATTTGTCGAGTTGGCAGGTAGGCTGCGAGGTCGCGCACGCCGTCACGGGCCACGGACTGCAACATTTCGAGTCCGAACAGCATAAGTAAAAAGGCGGTGCGACTGATTCGGTCTACATAAGTTAAGGACCTGAGTCAACTTGCCTCCCCTGGCCGATATTCGCAAGATGATGGCCTCTCCGTGCACTTAGGTCACAAAGTAGGGCACAACTTTTTTCCCGCTGCACGTCCCGTAGAGGATCCGGATCGTTTCGGCAGGCAACACCTGGCGACCCGGGATCGAGCACGCCGGATCAGGCCAGCGGGCCGCTGGATTTTTTCCAGGCGTCGATCCCGCCCTGGATGTGCCGGGCCATGTGGATGCCGGCGTCCTGCGATGCTTGCACCGCCATCGCCGAGCGCTCACCGAATGCGCAGTAGAATACAAGAGTTCTATTTGATGATTTGGCGAGTTCATGGAGCATGCCGCCTGGGCCGATACTTTCCTGTAGGTCCGGGTAGGGCAGATGCAGGGCACCGGGCAGAGCGCCGTGGCGTTCGCGCTCACGCTTTTCGCGCAGGTCGATCAAGGTGATTTCTGGTCGGTTCAACAGCGCCACGGCTTGTTCCGCACTGTATGCCCAGCCACGCTTCGCGATTTGTTGTTGTGCCATGCCCTGCTGCTTATTGGCCGGCACGGCGACGTCCATCATCTTTGGGTTCGGCAGATTGAGGCCGTTCATGATCGCTGCATATTCGTCGGCCGACTTGACCTGCAACCGTGGGTTATGGGCGCGCTCCTCGGCGATCGTGCTCACGGCATCCCCTTTGTAGTCGTGCGCCGGGTAAACCAGCGTCTCGTCGGGCAGTTTCAGCAGCCGATTGAAGATGCTGTCATACTGCGCACGGGCGTCACCATTCTGGAAATCAGTGCGGCCGGTGCCTCTGATCAGCAGCGTGTCACCGGTGAACACCCGGTCTTCCATCCGAAAGCTGTAGGAATTGTCCGTATGTCCGGGGGTGTAGATGGCTTCCAGGCTGAGTCCTTCGATCTGCAGGCTGTCACCGTCGGACACGCGCATGGACACGACATCCACTTGGCTCTGCTCGCCCATGACGGTGATGCAGTGGGTGCGATCACGCAGTGCTCCAAGACCGGTGATGTGGTCAGCGTGAAGATGGGTGTCCACGGCTTTGACGAGCTTGAGGTTTAGTTCGTCCATCAACTGCAGATAGCGGTCGACCTTTTCCAGGACGGGGTCGATGATGAGCGCTTCTCCGCCACGGCGGCTGGCAAGCAGATAGGAATACGTGCCGGAAACCGATTCGAAGAGTTGACGAAAAATCATCTGCTGCGGCTCCGCAAGAAAACTTATCGCCTCCGCTTTCCGTCTCCGGCAAGGCCTGGACCCGAGCAAGCAAGGGCTTGGTGAATTGCCGCTCGCTTGCAAGATGTTTCGGGTCTGAGCGTCATTTTCCCTCAACTGGTGCGAGGGAAGAGATCAGCCTCGCGGCTGCGCGACGACCCGCAGATATGGCTTCACTGTTTTCCAGCCGCCTGGGAACTTCTGCTTTGCCTGGTCGTCGGAGACGGCGGGCGGAATGATGACGTCCTCGCCGGGCTTCCAGTTCACTGGCGTCGCGACCGTGTGCTTTGCGGTGAGCTGACACGAATCAAGCAGCCGGAGTACTTCGTCGAAGTTGCGGCCTGTGCTCATGGGGTAGGTCAGCATTGCTTTGATCTTCTTATCCGGGCCGATTACGAATACTGAGCGCACGGTGGCGTTGTCGGCTGCGGTACGGCCATCGGCCGTGGTCCCGGAACCCTCCGGCAGCATATCATAGAGTTTTGCCACCTTCAGGTCGATATCACCGATCATCGGGTAGTTCACCGCGTGGCCCTGGGTCTCCTCGATGTCCGCCGCCCAGCGAGCGTGGTTACTGACCGGATCGACGCTGAGGCCAATAATTTTGGTGTTGCGCTTATCAAATTCCGGCTTCAGCCCTGCCATGTAGCCGAGTTCAGTGGTGCAAACGGGAGTGAAATCCTTGGGATGAGAGAACAGGATAGCCCAACTGTTGCCGATCCATTGATGGAAGCTGATGGAGCCTTCGGTGGTTTCAGCCGTGAAGTCGGGAGCCTGGGAGTTTATTCGAAGGGACATGGTCGCATCCTTCACATGTTCACAGTGGAACTGAACTTCTCATTCGATCATCGAGGGCCGGTTCGGGGCAGATCATGTTAGCCGATGGGGAGAACGTCTAGGCCCTGGCAGCCCCCATTAGCTCCGCCGCCTGAGGTTGAGAATGGCCCAAGCGGTGGGAACGGCGGGATTGGCGCAAAGTCAGAATGCCCTTTCGGCAGCCCCGTATCCAACGCCGGGGGCTTCTTCGTCAACCAAAAACCTTCCGCGGAAACTTCATCTCGTTTGCGCCAAGACATCCTGGCACCCCGCCAAAGGACGCGAGGTAAAGACCGCCTTGGAGATCTGGTTAATCCGCAGCGTGAGCGGCGCTTTGGAATAATCGCGAGTAAGTCGGGCGCCCTGAGCCGTGACACCTTGCCATCCCCATCCATCGCGATTTGCAAAGCGCGCGATGAGGCTGTTCAGCATCGAGCAGTCTCGTGCTCTGGTGCCAAGTTCAAGCCGGTATTTTCTGCTTCACCAATATAAGGTGGTGCGGTAGACGTTACTGTCGAATATATAATCTCTGCCATCGTACAAATTAGCGGCAGGCGTCTATTCGCTGGAGCAGAACGACTGGCGGTCGAGACAGTTTTGATCGAAGTCGTCCGGTCGTTGAAGATCCATCTTCCTCAATTTACTGCTGGTCGAAGGTAACACCCACTGCCACGCGGAAAGGGATGTGCAGCGGCTCCCATCTCGCATCGCGACCACGATGCCATGCTGCCAGATTCGCTTCCAGCGCACGACGATGTGAGTTTGCGGTGGGCAGGCACCTGGCAGCTGACATCCTCCATCCGCCACCAAGCGGCGAAACGTTCGCCAGATACGGATGTCTTGGATCTCCCGGCGCCCGGTCGCGTCCTTTTCGATGGGCAGCTCCTTCCATTGGCAACCGAGGTAGAGTAGTTTCAGTATGCAATTGAAGAGGGCATGAAGGGACAAGGCGCTGGCCCGCGCCTTTCAACGGTCAGGTGCGGCAAGATAAATTCCTCGAAACGCTCAAGGCTCAGTTCCGTCGGAATCTCACGCCAGCACGCACGCTTCGCCGTTTTCGCCCCCCAAAAAGGGGAGCGTGTCTCAAATCAGGCGTTGGGGCCAGAATTCAGCGATTCCAACGCCCTAGCGGTGGAACCGACCTGGCCTAAAACCCGCAACGAGTAGCTAACAAGGATAATCACGCTCGATTCCGGTTTTCGGACATAAATTCCGGCCAGCCAACGAACCCACAACACAAGGCGGCTGCCGCTTGACCCTGCTTGACCCAAGATCGCTGCGACGGTCCCCAGGCCCTGGTCAGTCCTCCAATAGCGGAGCGAGCACTGACGGTAGAACGTCTGCTACGAACGACCTGACAGGTGCCCTGGCCGGGGGGTTCAGCCCGTAGACGTTCAGGTACCCGACATTGTTGGGAGCAGTGTAGGTATTCCCGTCGATCGTTCTATACGGCTCTGGGGCAGGGAATGATGCGACGTAAACCTTGCCGTTGGCGATCGTAGGTGGGTTGAACTTCGCGAACCAGCCGATCGCGTCACGCTCGTCCGCGGCTACATCGCTGTTCCAAAGCTCCTGGCTAAGATCCTCGGCGTTGTAGGCTGCGAGCCGCCCGCGCCGGGTATTCGATATGGCATTCTGTCCGGGCGGGTTCAGCGCGTAGGACATCCACAGAATGCCGGTACCTGGCGTATCGCTTTTTGCCGACAACGACATGATAGCGCCGGGGTGACCTTCGAGCGACTGTAACGTGTTCATCGACGGAGACGGCTCGATCAGCTTGTTCGCTGTGGACCCTGGGGACTCGAGGGTGAAACCACGCACACAGTCGTTTTCCACGGAAAGATAGATGCTGACGAGGCCTTGGCTCGATCGCGGCCAGAATACCGGTCCGCCCATTACGTGATGGTCGGCCTTAGGGGTGCTGCCCCGGCAGGGCAACGGCGTAGTGACATTGAACACACTAAACTCGCCACGCAGCGCTGTCACGGACATACCCTCTACCAGTTCGGGTTGTGTGATAAGGCGAGTTTCGATGGAATATAGCCGTCCCTCTTTACCGCCACCGACCGCGAAGGTTCGCAGATCGCTACCGTCGGGCGCAAAGTCTAGCAAGAGTGGGCCGGATCCGCCGAGGTCATTGTCACCGAGATCAAGATCACACCACTCGGCCGGCGTCCAGGACCCGACCAGAGCAAGGCCGTTGCCTGGGTCCAGTCGCACAAGCAATTCCCCATAGTAGCCGTTCGGCTTTTGCTGATCCTTAACGCAAGATTTCGCATACCAGTCCGGTTGTGCAAACCCTTGGCAACCGGTGACCCAACCGTTGCCGACGAAGTAGTAAACGTAGCCGGTCGCGTCGACAACCGGAGGACGGCCAGATTGCCAAAGGCCGCCACCTACCTGCCACGGTTTTGCGTCGCACGTTTGGGGGGAAACCGCAATTTGAACGGCGCGCGCGCAGGTCGTGCAAAAGATGCCCGTCCGCTGCAGCGTATCGGCGTCGTAGGCCATCACCCAGCCGTGGTCGGCGTCCTCCCCGCTCCAGGCAATGACCACCTTGCCTTCCGATATCGTGAGGCCAGCGCGATTAGTCTGGCGATCGGTGGCGAACGTGAACGTAATGCCTTCGCGGACGACCGACGCAGGCGCAATATCAACCGGGCTGCCCGGCAATTCGCGTCCGGTTCGAATGTCGAGGGCGTGAAGTCGCTGGAGGTATCCTTCCGGTCCACGGCTACGGGCGAGGACATAAATGGTGGCCCGTGCACGATCGATGACGGGTGTGCCCAGGATTCCAATGTTCCCTTGGACCCTCGAACTGAGCGATGGCTCGGGAAGCGCACCTTGGTCAGTGAGGCGAACCTGCCACAGAAGCCCACCGTCGGCCCCAGGATCCTCGGCATCCAGTGCGTAGACCCAGTCATTTGTCGTAGCCACATACAGCACGTTCCGATCGCGCCCCCCTATGCGCACCGCGGAAACAATCAGCGGTTGCGCGTAAATGGCCCCTTCGACCTCGTAACTGAAAAGTTTGCCGAAACCTGCCAGGTTGACGTTCGTAGTATTTAAAATCCGTTCGTCGAGATTTGCGCCGGTACCACGGGTGTCATAACGGCCAACCAGTACATCAACACCCGCGCTGAGGTGCGGCGTTAGTGTAACATACAGCAGCGCAAGTACAATCGGGATGCAATGTTTGACCATCGAGATGCTGTTTCAAACCACAGTATGGAGAGATACCGCAAACAGCTTCACCGAGTTGCCCCAGCAGCTGCCATCATAGTAGACATCGATCGGGCGTGCTTGCGCGAGACTAAGCAAGGCAATCGACACCGTCTCGCGATACTGCGGGTGGTTGAGCGCAATGAAAAGGGAGTTCTTATTTTTGCAATTATTGTTCGCGGTGTCAACGTCGAGAGTAACATAGAAGCCCTCGGAGTTCCAGCCAGTACCCGACTTTGACCAGCTTTCCCGTTGTCCCATACCAAGGCGGGCCGGCTTGGCTAACTGCGCCGTAACACAAGAAAAGACCGAGTAACAAAAGGCTGCTGATATTATTTCTTGTCACTGCTGCACCTATGATAACAAGGTCTTTCCAGTCCGAGATCCCACCGATAGTAGTCCAAAACTTTCGGACGGGCCACCCGTATAGCGGAGCTTTGCAGCTAGGGCCTGACACTCTCAGCTCCTGCGATGGCCTGGCTAAAATAAGAAAGTCACCACCTGATATAAGCAGCTTACGCGGTATAATCGTCGGGCGTGTCGCTGTCAACGCCACGCAATAGGTGTAGTAGGTCAGTTGGTTCTGTTGCAAAGTTTAGCGTTGGTCTGCGTTCCATCTGCGAAAGGACAAGATGACGTCTCAGGCGGCCACCTGGAACAGTCCGGCGATGAACTCTGCCTGGGCCCTGATGTCGCTGCCCCTGATGTTCCGAACCTGCCCTTTCCTGATCATCGCCATCGCCTCGTAGCCTGCCAACGTTCGCCGGGCCGTCCAAAAGCGACCAAAACCAAGCCCCGGGCCGGTTAATCGTTTGACCCGCCGGTGATCTTGCTCCACTATATTGTTCAGGTATTTCATCTGTTGCAGTCGGGATCGGCGCCACAGCTCGCCGTCCTTCTTCATCTCCGCCGTGGCCTTCGGATCGGCCGCATTCTTCTCCACCGTGATGGTGCGCGGGTTCACCGCTGCCGTCGGCGGCATAAAGATTCGCTGTCACGACGCCGACCGCATTCATCAGGCGCTCGACACAGTGCGGGCACTTCCGGCCGCTGCTCAGGAATTGACGACGCTGTTCGGACATCCCGAAGGTCCTGACAAAACCGCAGTCATCGATCCCGATATGCCTAGGAGTTATTTCAGCATCGGGATCTGCTCCGCGGTCGATCCCGGTTCCGGCGATGGCCGCTATCCGCCGGTCAGCCGGGATAATAGAGACTCGCGACAGTAACGCAAAGTGAGACTGCAGGCTAAGCTGAGGCGGGGCGGGTGTTTTATGCCTCCGGCAGGGATCCGCCGGCGGCGTCCACTGCGCCAGGTGCCCTGTCACATGGACTTCACTGACCAACGATGAGGTTTTTGATCGAACTGTTAAGCCTGGCGGATGGTTGCATCCATTCGATTCATGGCGTGCCCGGCAACACCCGGGGCCAAGGCGGGCTCCTGCGCACCGCGTGCGAAAACCTAAGCCGCGGTTGGGCCATACATTGTTTGGCCTGGCCATACGAGGAGCCGCTGTGCCCCGGACAGTAATTTGGGCCGGGGTCTGGCCTCTTCCCGCTGCAGACCAAGATGGTGCTCGGCGAGATCCGCCGTAAACGGCCCGGCAGCGTGTCCCCCTTGCCTTTGCACCCTCACTAAGCGACTCTGGGAGCCAGATATTAGTCCGTGATAAGCAAAGCGAGGCAGCCGTGAACGACAGCACGATCATCACCGACTCGGTGAAGCGCTTCAAATGGGTGGGCTCCCGCCCGATCCGTCCCGATGGCGTGCCCAAGGTCACCGGCCGGGCGCTCTACGGCGCCGACCTGAAGCTGCCGGGGATGCTGTATGGCAAGATCCTGCGCTCCCCGCACGCCCATGCCCGCATCAAATCGATCGACACCTCCGCCGCCGAGGCCCTTCCAGGCGTGAAAGCGGTCATGACCTCCGCCGACCTTCCCGAACAAAAATTCGACTACATCGGGCCGGAGCGCGTGGCGGTGAACTTCTGGCACGTCACCCGCAACGTCCTGGCGCGCGAAAAAGCGCTGTATGAGGGCCACGCCATTGCCGCCGTCGCCGCGATCAGCAGCAGCATCGCCGAAGAGGCCGCCGCGCTGATCAAGGTCGACTATGAGGTCCTTCCGCATGTCATCGACGTCGATGAGGCCATGGCGCCGGACGCCCCGCTGCTGATCGAGAACATGATCACCCGCGGCATCGAACCGCCACCCACCAAACCGTCCAACATCTCCAAACGGCTGGAGTTCACCATCGGCGACGTCGAAGCCGGCTTCAAACAGGCTGACGTCGTCATTGAGAAAGAATTCAAGACCGCCGCGGTGCATCAGGCCTACATCGAGCCGCACGCCTGCGTCGCCAAGTACGAAGCCGACGGCCAGTGCGAAATCTGGTCCTCCAGCCAGGGCCACTTCCAGATGCGCGCGCTCACCGCGCAGATCATCGGTGCGCGCCTGGGCGATTTGCGCGTCACCCCGGCCGAGATCGGCGGCGGGTTTGGCGGCAAGACGGTCACCTACCTGGAACCGGTCGCCTCTATCCTGTCGAAGAAATCCGGTCTGCCGGTCCGGCTACAAATGACCCGTGAGGACACATTCCGCGCGCTCGGGTCCCACGTCCGGCGCGTCGATGTGGGTCAAGCTCGGGGTCAAGAAGGATGGCACGATCGTCGCGGCCGATGGCGTCTTCAAGTTCCAGGCCGGCGCGTTCCCGGGCTCGCCGGTGATGAATGGCTGCCTTTGTGCCTACGCGCCGTATGAGATCGCCAACCAGCGGGCCGTTGGTTTCGATGTCATCTCCAATCGACCGAAGGCAGCGGCCTATCGCGCGCCCGGCTCGCCGATCTCCGCCTTCGCGGTCGAGAGCGTGCTCGATATGTGCGCCAAGGCGATCGGCATGGACCCGTTGGAAATACGCTACAAGAACGCCTGCCGCATCGGCACGCCGACCATCGCCGGGCCGAAGCACGCCCACGCCGGCTATATCGAGACGCTGGAGGCACTGATGAAGCATCCGGCCTATCAGGTGAAGCTGGGGCCGAACCAGGGCCGCGGCGTGGCCTCGGGCTATTGGTTCAACGGCGGCGGCGAGTCCAGCGCCACCTTGCAGGTGAACGCCGACGGCACCGTCCTGGTGGCGACCGGCAGCCCCGACGTCGGCGGCTCCCGAGCGTCTATGGCGATCATGGCGGCGGAGACGCTGGGGGTGGATTATAATACCGTCCGGGCGATCGTCGCCGACACCGCGTCGGTCGGCTATACCCACGTCACCGGCGGCTCACGCGTGACGTTCGCCACCGGCACCGCGGTGGTGAACAGTGCGAAGACCGTGGTGAAGGAGCTGTGCAAGCGCGCGGCCTTGATCTGGGGCGTGGAGGAGGAAGGCGTGGTCTGGGAAGACGGCCACGCCAGGCCGGCTAGCTCCAATGTTGGTGATTTCAAGCCGCTGTCGCTGAGGGAACTCGCGGCCAAGGCGGCGGCAACCGGCGGCCCGATCACGGCCTCGGCCGGGGTCAATGCCGGTGGGCAGGCGCCAGGGTTCTCGTCGCAGTTCTGCGACGTTGAAGTCGATCCGGAGACCGGCAAGGTCACCATCCTGCGCTTCGTCGCGGCCCAGGACGTGGGTCGCGCTATCCATCCCAGTTACGTGGAGGGCCAGATCCAGGGCGGTGTGGTGCAGGGCATCGGCTGGGCACTGAACGAGGAATACATCTACAACGCCAAAGGACTGATGGATAATCCGGGCTTCCTGGATTACCGCTGCCCGGTCGCCTCCGACCTGCCGATGATCGACGCCGTCCTGGTGGAAGTGCCGAACCCGACCCACCCGTATGGCGCGAAAGGTGTGGGCGAGGTGAACATCTGCCCGCCGATGGCCGCCATTGCCAACGCAATCGACATGGCCACCGGCAAGCGAATGACCGAACTGCCGATGTCGCCGCCACGCCTGCTCGCCGCGCTGTCCGCCTGACATGGCGCGGGTCGTCTTCACCACGGGCTTCGCACGCCGTTACACCGACGGCGTGCGGGAGTTCGAGGTTGAGGCGAAGAATCTGCGTGGCGTGCTGAAGGCGATGGATGAACTGTTTCCGGGTCTCGGCGAGCACCTGGAAGAAGAAACCACAGTCGCGATCAACGGCGAATACCACGAGACGGGCTATTTCCAGCCCGTTCCCCCCGGCGCGGAAGTCTTCTTCATCCCGAGGATCGAGGGCGGGTAGCCGCGACGGTAGCCACCGTTAAGACACAACCCCCACTCGGTAAGACCGACGCGCAATAGAGCGGCGCCCCTTACGGACACTGGTTAGGCTTGAACGAGCTTTTCGGCGGCTGGTGGCTCGCTCTTCGCCAGAAGCAATTCTCCGGATGCAGCGATGACGTCCTCGACGGCTTGCGCCACCTGCCGTGGCGCAAGATGGTGTACCATGTGCCCCGAATCTTTGATGATCCGCAGCAGGCTGCCTCGGATGCTGGCCGCGAGCCGCTCGGAGCGGCGCTTGAACACCACTTTGTCGCGATCCCCCGCCATGATCACGACTGGCAACGTTAGGTTTTTGTAGTCACTGCGCAGGGCGAGAGCGCCCGGGATCATCAGGACACCGTCTACCGAGGTCGCTCGGATTTGCGAGGGCCGCAGCGCCATGGCGGGCGAAAACTCGGCCCGGAAGCGGGCCGGAACCCAAGCAGGCGAGAACATCGCCCACCGCAGCAGCGGCATCTGCAACCATCCGAGCAAGGGCGA
Source organism: uncultured Alphaproteobacteria bacterium (assembly GCA_963819345.1). Classification (GTDB taxonomy): domain Bacteria; phylum Pseudomonadota; class Alphaproteobacteria; order Acetobacterales; family Acetobacteraceae; genus Rhodopila. The sequence goes on along the minus strand of CAWFVX010000002.1, from coordinate 96,035 downwards.
GACGGTGTAACGCAGGACGTCGCCCAGCACGGGGATGGCTCCCGCTGCCACCAGCAGCACGTCGGGCCGTAGCGTCCAGAAATAGTAGCCGGACACGAGCACCAGCGCCGCCGTGTCGGCCTGGTGACGCGCGGCGAGTTCGAGAGCGACCATTGTGCCCCAGGAGTGGCCGACAACCACGGGGCGCTCGATGCCCAGTTGCCGGAGCGCCTTATGGAGCAGTTCGGCCTGCTGAGCGGCAGTCCACAGGCGCCCGCGCGGGCGCTCGCTGTAGCCGAAGCCGGGCCGGTCGAAGATGATGACCCGGTGCTCGCGCAGCAGGAGATCGGCGACCCCGCTGGTGTTCCAATCGTCCCCGGTCACGACGTTGCCGTGGATTAGCACCACGGGGCTGCCCGTGCCGCGGTCACTGTAGTGCAGTCGCACGCCGTCTACCTCGATGAACCTCCCCGTGGGTGGGTGGGTACGCTCGGCGAGGCGCGCTGCGGCGGCGTTGACTGCGGCGAGCACACCCAAGGTGGCTGCGCTGATGAGGGCAAACGTGATGGCGGGGCCGACCTTGGAGGTCTTAAGCAGGGGCATGGTGTTCCTTCGTGTAGCCTGGGTGCATGCGCGCGGCGACGTCGAGCACCCGTGTCGCCGGCCGTCTCGGGAGTAGGTTAAAGGGGCGATGGAGTGGTCCGCAGCCCACCACCGATCGCCCAAGGGGACTATGCTGCAACGCAGCACGGACGCCGGGGATGCCGGGAATGTCGCCGGGGCAGGGTCACCATCACGTCAGCTTTGCGCATGTCGCGATCTCACTGGCTGCGAGGAAGGTCCGCTTCGCACAAAGGAATGTTAGTTAGGGGAATGTTAGTTAGGCTTGCATTTTTGGTTATTTCCAGTTAGAACGTTGAGTGAACAGACGGCGTCTCAGGCCGCCAGAGCTTGGAGTCCGCATCATGATCGCCCATTCCCCAACCCTCGCTGTAACGGAACAGGTTGCCATATGAGCGTCATTCTGACCGGAAACGGCAATCAAATCGCGATGGTTGCTCCCGGCCGACCCATGCTTCAAGGAGCGTCGTCCGGCGGGGTGACCCCCGTCGTCGCCGCCACCCTATTCGGGGTCCCTGGCCTGGCGGGATGGTGGGATGCCAGCGTGCCAACCGGCATGCTCAGTACCTCTGGCACGCCGTTGACCGCGTTTGGCGCCGCGGTTGCTGCCGTTGCGGACAAATCCGGCGCCACGGCGGCGCTGAGCGTGTGGCACGCCGCATCCGCCGGCACCACGCAACCGATCGCGACGCCGCGCCTGAACGGGTTGTTGGGCGGCCTTGGCCTCAACACGATCATTCCCCCCATGCTGCCGGCATCTGGCCAGCAACTCCCGCTGATGGACCCGGATCAAGGCCTGATCAGCGCCGAGATGGCGATGGGCTCCTCTACCGCCTGGACCGTGTTTCTAGTGTGGTCACGGCCCAACTGGCGGCAGAGGTCCAACGCCGCCTCAACCCTGCTGAGCGTGGGGGGCACCCCGATCTTGGCCGGCGACAACAACGGCGGCGGCCGCCTCGTGCTGTTTCCAGGTGCCCAACAGACCATTCTAACCCCGACGCTCACGCGCCGCCACACCCACGCGGTGATCGTGCGCAACACGCCCGGCAGCGGCGTTGATGTCTGGCTCGACGCAACCGAGGTCGTCAACTCTGCGCCCAATCCCATGCCATCCACGCTCAGCGCGCCGCTGCTGTTCCTCCACAACGGCGCCGCCGCGGGAGGTGCGGAGTGCTGGTTCCATGAGGCCGCCGTGTGGAACAACGCTTTGCCCGCCAGCGCGATTACGGCCGTCCTGAAATACGAGACGCGGTGGATTACCGGCCCACGCAAGGGCATCCAGATCCTCATCACTGGACAGTCCAATTCCGGCAATGGCTTGAACGACGGCGCCTGGCACCTGCTGGCCCAAGGCGTCGCCTGGCATCTCGGCGCCCTGGGCTTCGGCGTGGTCGCAAGCTACGGCAGCCCTCCGGCCGCCACTTGCATCCACGGTGAGGGTATCTACCCCGTGCCGGCCCTCGGCCTATCCGGTTCATTTCTGACCAATCCGGGGGACGGCAGCAATCCGTTCACCTGGAACCTCGGTGCCGACGGCGAGGCCCTGCAAACCTGGATCCAGCAGGACACTGCCGCCGAGGACGCCGCGGATATCGCCGCCATCTTCTGGCCCTGGTCGGAGACCGACAGCACCCGCCAGTACAGCGAAAAGGCGACATACGAGGCCGCGGCCCGCCGCCTGTTGCTGCTCGAGCGGGGCATGTTGAACCGTACCGCCGCGTCCTTGCCGCAGGTCTGGTGGTCGGCAATCCCATTCGACTACGACGGCAACGACCCTGGGGCGCAGATGCAGCGGGAGGTCGTCGCAAACATGGCCGCCGACCGTATCCAGAACGTTACCGTGGTTCTGCCGCAGACCACGGACACCATGCCGCGGGCGATCGGCGGCAACTCGGCGCTGGTCTTCAACGCGGTCACAGGGGTGTTCAGTGGCGGCGACGGATTTCACCGCGATCTTCCGGACAATCAGCGGCTCGGAATGCTGGCCGCACCGCTGGTCGCGCGCGCGATCATTGCTTCCGAGGGAGGCGACACGATCACCGCGATCCCGGCCGGGGTTCCCGCGGCCGGCGGCCCGGTGGTCACCCATGTATACCGGCAAACCAGCACAAGCCTTGTCGTCACGGTGCAGCACGATTGCGGGACGGACCTGATCGTGCCCGCGACATTGGCTGCGTCAGGTGCCGGATGGGCGGTGATGGATGGGGGTTCGGTGGCGGCGGCGGGCATCATCGTCAATGCGACCGCCTGCGTGCGGCTCAGCCCGACGCAACTGCAGATCACCCTGGCGCAGGCTCTGGTCAATCCCAGTGCGAACTGCCGGCTGTTCTACCCGTACGGCACCACGACGATTGGCCGCGGCAATGCGGTGACTGACAATCTGTCGCAGGTCACGCCGCCAGCCGGGTGGAATATCGCGGCTGATCTCGGCGCTGCTACAGGCGTTGCGGCAGCGTTCGTCAGCAGCGCGGCCGCGGTTGAAGCCGCTACTCCAGGCGACGTCATCACCACGCCGTGGAGCTTCAACATGCCCGTCCACGTGCCGATGTCGACTGCGTCGGGTGTGATTTTGAGTGACACGCAATAGGCCTAACGGCCTGTCATCCTGGACGCCTGGTAGCCGCCGCTTGGAATAGAACCGGCGGCTGTCGCGGTGGCAGGTCGCCGCGGGCGCCCGGGTCTGGGCAACCCGGTGCTGGTCTATCCCTCCGACACAGCCGGATAGGGCTGCTCCCACTTGTCCAGATAGACAAAGTCCGCAAGCTTCCCGCGTCCAACGGGTCCGAACTTCCCCATCGGATACCCAATCGGCAAAATCGCGTAGGAGTGCACCCCCTCCGGCAAACCGAGCGCGGCGTCGGCCTCCTGTTCGTGCAGCATGTGCCGCGTGGTCAGTGTCGAGCCCAGCCCCAGCGCCCGTATCGCCAGCAGCATGTTCTGCACCGCCGGGTAGATCGAGGCGCCGGCTCCGCGTGTAGGCGAAGCCCCATCCTTCAGGCAAGCAACAATCCAGACCGGCGCTTCATGAAAGTGCTCGGTCAGATACTCCACCGCGCCGTGCTGGCGTTGGTATCTCTCGCTGGTTACCCCGGGCGGCGGAGAACTCGTGGCGTAACGCGGGCCGACCACCTCATCGAAGGCCTTCTTGTACCACACCTGGACGGCCTTCTTGATCGCCGGATCCTTGACCACGAGAAAGCGCCAGGTCTGGTTGTTGCCGCCATTGGCTGCCGCGGTGCCCGCCAGCAGGATCTTCTTGATCATCTCATCCGGCACCGGGTCCGGCTTGAGCCGGCGCATTGAGCGTGTTGTGCCAATGATTTCGAAAACATCTTGCATTGCGTGTTTCCCTACTGCCGCCTCGCCACTCCGACCCCGCCGGAACCTGACCGGCCGCCGTCGATGACGATATGCGTGCCTGTCACATTGCCTGATAGATCGGAGGATAAGGTACAGCACCGCGCCAGCGATTTCCTCCGGCAGCGAGTAGCGCCCGGTCGGGATTCCGGCGGCATAGGCGGCACGTACGCCATCCGGATCGTTCGGGTTCCGCTGCGCCTCCAGCGCGCGCATCATCCGCGTCTCCACCGGTCCGGGACACACCGCGTTCACCCGCACGCCAGACCCGGCGACATCGCTGGCCGCGACCTTGGTCAACCCCAGGACCCCATGCTTGGACGCCACATAGGCGGCCATCCCCGGCGCGCCGAACAGCCCCGCCACCGAGGCGGTATTCACGATCGTCCCCGACCCCTGCTTCAGCATGACCGGAAGCACATGGCGCATGCCCAAGAACACGCCTTTCAGGTTGACTGCGATGACCTGGTCGAACACCGCCTCGTCGTAGTCCTGCAATGGAACGACCTTGCCCTCGATCCCGGCATTGTTGAAGAACGCGTCGATCCTCCCATACGCCGCTAGGGTCTTTTCAACATAGTCCTTCACTGACGCCGCCTTTGCGACGTCCGCCCGCACGAACGCCGCGGTGGCACCACGTTGCGTGACAATATCGACGGTCGCCTGGCCTGAATCGGCATCGGCGTCCACCACCATCACCTTCGCCCCGCGCAGCGCGAACCCCAATGCAGTCGCTCGGCCGATCCCACCGCCACCGCCAGTAATCAGCGCAACCTTGCCAGTAAAATCCATTCTTATTGCTTTCTTTCTAAACCATTGTTCCGTTCAAGGCGGCCACGCTTTAAATTACATTCGACGCCCGCAGCGCGGCAATCTCCTTCGGTCCATATCCGAGTTCGGTCAGAACGGCATCGGTGTGTTCCCCCGGCTCCGGCGAAGCACTATGGATGCTCCACGGCGTCCGGCTGAGTTCGATCGGCTGCCCGACGACCTCTACCTCGCCCAGCACCGTGTGTGGCACGACGCGGGTCATCGCCAGATGTTTCACCTGCGGGTCGGCGAAGACCTCATTCATCTTGTAGATCGGCCCGCAAGGCACGCTGGCCTTGTTCAGGACGTCGATCCACTCCGCGGAGGTCTTGTGCCGCGTGATCGCGCCGATCGCCTCATTCAGCGCATCCCGGTTATCCGATCGCGCCCGTCCGGTGGCATACATCGGATCTGCCGCCAGATGGTTCGCGTTCAGCGCCTTACAGAGCCGGCGGTAAATGTCGTCGCCGGCGGCCGCGATGTTGATGTAGCCGTCAGCAGTTTGAAACACGCCGGTTGGGATACTGGTCGGATGGTTGTTGCCGGCCTGACCGGGAACCTCCTTGTCGATCGTCCAGCGCGCCGCCTGAAAATCCAGCATGGAGATCTGCGCGCCCAGCAGCGAGCTTTTCACCCACTGCCCTTCGCCGGATTGCTCGCGCTCCAACAACGCGATCAGGATGCCCATGGCGGCGAACACGCCCGCCGTCAGATCGGCCACCGGAATGCCGACGCGCATCGGCCCACGCCCTGGCTCGCCGGTGATCGACATCAACCCGCCCATCCCCTGCGCGATCTGGTCGAAGCCCGGACGGTCGCGATACGGCCCATCCTGCCCGAAGCCGGAGATGCTGGCATAAACAATCCGCGGATTGATCGCTTTCAGGCTCTCGTAATCCACCCCGAGGCGGAACTTCACATCCGGCCGGTAGTTCTCCACCACCACATCAGCCTGGGCGACCAGGCGCTTCATCACCGCCAGCCCATCGGGCGACTTTAGGTTCAGGGTCAGACTGCGCTTGTTGCGGTGCAGGTTCTGGAAGTCCGGTCCGTGGCGCTCTCCGCCCAGACCCGCATCGCCATCGGGTGATTCGATTTTGATGACGTCCGCCCCCCAGTCGGCCAGTTGCCGGACGGCCGTAGGGCCGGCACGCACGCGAGAGAGATCGATGACCTTGAAGCGAGCGAGGGGACCTTTGGTCATGGCGGTGGTTCCTGTGCTGTGGCGTCCGATCTGCTGACGCGCTTGATCTACGGGGGCTTTTGATCGGAACTTCGCACGAAACCCGGTAGTGGTCGAGGCGCCGCGGACTTGGACGGCATCCAGGGCTCGTCTCTGTTCAGCCGGCGAAGCCTTCCCATGAGAGGATCTTATAGACGAAATGTTCATCCGGTTCGGCCGGAACGACACGCACGACGGCGACACGCCGAAACCGGCTGCCGTCGGTCTGCGTCGCCATGGCGGTAACCCTGATGACCGCGGGCTCGTAGACTGTTGCGGCCACCGTCTGCGCCGTGTCGTAGGGATAGGCTGCCGTTAGCGCCTGCCGCACTATCGGATCGGTTGTCGTCTGTTGCGATGGAACCGACAGCGAATACACTGAAATATGCGGCTCGAGGCAGCCGAGAAGCGTGGATGTCATACCGAGCACGAGGCTGAGCTCGTCGCTGCTGACGAAACGCGCGTTCGGGGGCAGATAGCTGCGTCCGGCGAGCCGGTACCGAGCGCCTCGCAAAGAGCCGGTCGATTGCAGCAAATCGACGCTGCGCCATTCAGCGATCGCGTCGGCGAGTTCGACGGCGGTCTTCGGCGGGGCGCCGCATTCCCGCAACAGCGCCTGCATTAACACGGCCGGTGCCACGTTTGGGTCGATTTTCCCGGCTTCATCGTCAACCCGAACCTCGGTTACCACCTGGGCCCCAGGAAAGACATGCGCCACTCCATCGGCTAGCCAGTGCCGCGCGAGGACCTGAAAGATTGCCTCGTTCACGGCGCCGTCGGCGCGAGCTTCTGCGACTGCACTATCGCGGATATTGGACGCGATCAAAACCGATGTATGTGTGGCGGAGGTGATCTGCGTGGCAAGAAACATCAGCAGAGCAAGCCACCACAGCACGACAAGGAGTATGAAACCCTTGTCGGCATTGGTTCCGCGTCGTGGCGCTGGTGCGTCTGGCAGTAGCAATGTTCTATAACCGTCTCGCTTGTTCGGCGATTATACCTCTGTCTCGGGGCGGGCACACCGGCCATCAATCGCTGATAATTCGAAGCGAGGTCAAGCAGAGGTAAGCATTATGTGAGCCGGCCGATTGCATCTGGACATGGTCGATCGAGACGTCCAGTGTAAAAGGAAGTACTAACGATACGAATTAACTATCAGGGGGAAGCGATGCGCGAATACGTCGTGGCAACAACCATGGCTGTCACACTCATTCTGTCGGGAGCTACGGCGGCACGGGCGTGGGACGGACAGTCCGGAGATGACGATTCGCATCCAGCAAGCTGTCAGATACAATCTAGTGTCGTCGAGAATTTACAAGCACAACTTGCAGTGGTTGTAAAGGAACCCGACCAGAACGGTGGCTTGTTCAAGCCAAACCGCATGTGGTCGGCGATAGTCGATCGGGCCGGCACGCTGTGTTCGGTGATTGTTACTGGCGATGCCTGGCCGGGGAGCCGCGCGATCGCCATCGCCAAGGCCACGACGGCAAACGGCTTCAGTAATGATGCGCTGGCACTTTCGACCGCAAATCTTTATGGGCCAACCCAGCCCGGCGGCTCACTATACGGCCTGAACGATTCGAATCCGTTCAACCCGCGGTTCCAGCCACAAGGCACCGGCATCGGCTTCGTTCCGGGTGGCATTATCACCTTCGGGGGCGGCGTCGCCCTCTACTCCGGCGGCAAAGTCATCGGCGGGCTTGGTGTCAGCGGGGACACGTCATGCGCCGACCATGCGATTTCTTACCGGATGCGCAGTCTCGCGAAGCTGAATGGAACGCCCAACTCGGATAACATCGTATATTTCGAGCCAGGTGAGCCGACCAACGACGGCTTCAAGCAACCCCACTGCGGCACGACCGACATCACGCCGAAATAGCCAGAGCCTATGGTTGCGGCGCCTTTACAGTCGCCGCAACGAAACTCGATTGCCGGCTTTACTTTGCTGGAAGTGCTCGTTGCACTTACAGTGATGGGATTATTGTTATTTGGACTGGTGCAGGGCAGCCATTTTGTTCTGCTAGGATGGGACAGACAGACGCGGCTGGCAGCCCGGACCGAAGATCTTGACGCTGTGGACCGAACGCTACGGCGCCTGGTCGTTCAGGCCAAGCCAGGCTCGAAGTGGGAGCCGCTGGCCTTCGCCGGTACTGCGCATTCCGCAACGTTCACCAGCATCGTGCCGCTGCCGGCGGCCGGATTTCCGACCCAACGTGCCGATGTTGAGCTTGTCGTTGATGCGGCACACCGCCTGCTGCTGCGGTGGACACCGCATTTTCATGCGATCAATATTGGCCGCCCTCCGCCCGTGGTGACGACCGAAGTCCTCGAGGGGGTCGATCGGCTCGAGTTGTCATACTGGGCAGCAACCCAGGGCGGGGGCTGGACCTCGACCTGGCGAAACGAGGCACCGCCGGCTCTGGTTCGCATCCGGATCATTTTCTCCGATCCTAGCCACGGCAGATGGCCCGATATCCTGGTCGCGCCGATGCTGGAGACGCCGTGATCGGTAGGCTGGACTGGATCTATCCTTTTACGATCCATCGGCGCCCGGTAGCCTCCGCCAATGACCGCCGTCGCCATCCCCGCCAGGACCGTCACCTTTTCCGCTGATGATTTTGGGCTCACGCCGTCTGTGAATGCCGGCATCGAGCGGGCCCATCGTGACGGCATTCTTCAAGCCGCAAGCCTGATGGTCGGCGCCCCCGCCGCGGACGAGGCGGTCCGCATTGCTCACGCAAATCCCCGGCTGCGCGTTGGCCTGCACCTTGTGGTCATCGAAGGACCCGCGGTTTTGCCGCCGGCTGAAATCCCGGACCTGGTCGATGCCGGCGGCCAGTTTCCCTCCAATCAATTGACACTTGGGCTCAATTATTTCTTTCGCCCCCGCATCCGCCGCCAGTTGCGGGCGGAAATCCATGCCCAATACGCTGCTTTCGCCAAAACCGGGCTGGCGTTGGATCACGCCAATGCGCACAAGCACATGCATCTGCATCCGACGGTGGGGGCGATGATGTTGGCCGTCGGCCGCGACTTCGGCCTGCGCCGCATCCGCGTCCCCGCGGAACCACCCACGGTTATGGCACGATGCGGGACACCGGTCGGCTGGGGCGACAGGGCACTCTACCGTTGGACCAGCGTGCTGCGCCGTCAGGCGCGTGCCGCCGGCGTCGCAACCAACGATTATTGTTTCGGGTTAGCCTGGAGTGGCCATATGACCACCGAACGCATCCGCTGTCTTGTTCCCAACCTTCCTGACGGGGACAACGAGATTTACTTCCATCCGGCCACCGCACGGGACCCGGTGCTGGATCGGCTGATGCCGGATTATGAGCATGAGGCGGAATTGGCGGCTTTGCTCGACGCGGATGCCGCGCTTGACGCTGCTGTCAGGCGCAAATGAACATCCGCGCCGGCGGGTTTAGCCCCGCCTGAACGCCGGGAGCACCGCTTCCGAGACCCACTTGAACTGGTCCAGCATCACCGCCTCGGGCGTGCCCATCGGCGTGCTGAGATTGATGTCCTCCATCCCCGGATACCGCGCCTCGAGTTCCTTCAGGTAGGCCACCAGATCTTCCGGCGGCCCGGCGAACCAGGCTCCGGTTTTCATGTAGTCCTCGAGCCGGGGAGCGCCCGCCTCGTACCATCCACCACGTTTGCTGATCGCCTCCACCTGGGCCGGCGTCGCGCCCGGCAGAAATCCCAGCGGGGCGAACATCTTGGCATGTTCCTCGTAAAGCGGGCGCAGTGCTGCCACGGCCTTTTCCTTGGTGTCGGCGAGGTGGAAGAAGAGCCCCAGCATCAGATTCTGGCCGAGCTTGAGATCTTGGCCGGCGCGGGCGGCAGCGTCGCGATAAGCGGTGATCGGGCCCTGCTGCAATGTCGCGGCGCCACCGCCGACGGCGCCCTTCATGCCGTGCTTGATCATGAAATCCAGCCCGCGCGCGCTGGCGCTGACGACTGGCTGCCAGCACTCCACCGGGCGGTTGATCGGCCGTGGCACCAGGGTAAGCTCTTTCAACTGGTAGCCGCGATACGGCACCTCAGGCGGCAGCGTGTAGTATTTGCCCTTGTGGGCGAAGGACTCGTTGTTGAACGCCTTAAAAATGATGTCGACCTGTTCTTCGAACAGCTCGCGGTTGGCGTCCTGATTCATCATGGGTGCGCCGAACGATTCCACCTCCCGCGTGTGGTAGCCGCGCCCGACGCCGAACACCGTGCGGCCCTTGGTCAGAATGTCGGCGACCGCGTAATCCTCCGCCAGGCGCAGCGGGTGCCACATTGGTGCGATGTTGAAGCCGCAGCCGATCTTCAGCGTCTTCGTCAGATGGGCGAGGTGAACCGCGACCATCAGCAGATTCGGGATCACCTCGTAGCCCTCGTGCTGAAAGTGGTGTTCAGCCAGCCACAGCGTATCCCAGCCGAACCGGTCCATCAGCGTGGCGACGTGCTCGGTCTTGTCGAACACCCCCGCCAACGCCTCATTGGAGAAACGGCGGTCGTTTGCCGGCGTCGCGTCCTGGCCGTGATCCGGCAGGTCGATATGGCCAGGGTAGACGGTGGAAAAACGGGTGATCATCGGACGTCTTCCTTTTGCTTTCCGGCCCGAGAATTTCAGGCCATGTCTATTGGTCCAGGCCGCTTCGATAGACGGTATCGCCCTTGAAGCTTCGGCGTCGTGGATGGTTTTAGAGCATGACCGCGCTGAGCGGAACGTCCTCGGCGGATGGATCATGCGATCAAGCGCCAAAGCGGCCGCCGATCGTCTTCTGGGTGTGGCGATCGAAAGCCGGAACATGTGACAGCGAGCGCCTGTTCACGGGCCGCGGATGCTTTGCCGGTATCGTCTCGAAACCCAAATGTTATCGCGGTAGCTTTTGCGAACAACCGTGCGCTAGGTAGGTTGCGAGACACCAACGGAGCTCAATATGGACTTCCTGTGCTACCTGCATGAAGGCTGGCACCCCTTGATCCGTCCGGCCGAACCCACGCGTCCCTGGATGGATCGGACCCCAGAGGCGTTCGCCTATCGCTGCCTGCCGTTGAACATCGCCAACGCGCACGGCTGGGAAATTCTCACGCCTGTGGGCTTCGAAGCGTACTGGCGTGGTGGCTCCTCGACGGCCGACGTGATCGTCAGGTCGGACGCCGGCATGCCATCGTCCTCGGCACCGGTTTCGCTGTTCGGGCAAGGCACATTCACGATCCACGTCCAGGGACTGTTTCGTACCCCGCCGGGGTGGAATTTGCTGGCCGGGGGCTCGCCCAATAGCGCCAAGGACGGTGTGGCTCCGTTGTCGGGTGTGATCGAGACCGACTGGGCGCCTTATACTTTTACCATGAACTGGCGTTTCACCCGGCGGAATCACTGGGTCCGGTTCGAGGCGGGGGAGCCGATCTGTTTCATTCAACCGGCTCAGCGCGATGCGCTGGAGCGGATGAACCCCAAGTTTGTGCCGTTGAGCGACAATCCCGAAGCGGCCCGCCAATTCGCTGCGTGGAGCGAGTTGCGCAACAGCTTTCAGGCCAAGGTCGCCGAGAAGCCGCCGTCGGCCCCCACCGACCAATGGCAGAAGCGCTACTACCGGGGCCTGGACATGGACGACAAACAAGGTGTCCCGGACCATCAGGCCAAGCTGCGCCTGAAACCCTTTGTCCAAGGCGTTCCCGAGGAAGCCGCGCCTTCGTTGACGGTCGACGCGGACCGGCTGGAGAAGGCCTTTGTTTTGGCGATACAATTAGCCCGGGCCGGCACCAATGTTGGAGCCAGTGTGCTGACCGCGGCCGGATTGCCGCCCGCGATGGCCGAGCGGATTACGCGAGCGGCGTACGCCCTTGCGTAGGCACGGGGGGTCTTAATCCCCTCGTGACGTGGTCTATGCCGGCCCTGCTCGCTGAAGTCGCGCTAACACGTTTGCGGCGCGACATGCATTCGGGCTAGAGCACCGGAAGCCCCATTTTCTGGAGTTCGACCGCCGAATGCCCGTCCTGTCCGATCGCTGGATCCGCCGGATGGCGCAGGACCACCGTATGATCGAGCCGTTCGTCGAGGCGCAAAAGCGTGACGGGGTTATCAGCTACGGCCTGTCCAGCTACGGCTATGACGCCCGCATCGCGGACGAGTTCAAGATTTTCACCAATATTGATTCCGCGGTGGTCGACCCCAAGGCCTTTGAGCCCTCCAGCTTCGTGGACCGCAAGACCAACGTTTGCATCATTCCGCCGAACAGTTTCGCGCTCGGCCACACGGTCGAATATTTTCGCATTCCGCGCGACGTCCTGGTCATCTGCCTGGGGAAATCCACCTACGCCCGTTGCGGCATCATCGTTAACGTCACCCCGCTGGAGCCCGAGTGGGAAGGCCAGGTGACGATCGAGATCAGCAACACCACGCCGCTGCCGGCCAAGATCCATGCCCACGAGGGGATCTGCCAGTTCCTTTTCCTGCAAGGAAATGAGGCCTGCGAAACCAGCTACGCCGACAAGGCGGGCAAATATATGGGTCAGCGCGGGACCGCGCTTCCCAGGCTGTAAACCGGCCCCGGTTGGCCAGGTCGACCATGTTAATGGCAAGGATGTAAATGGATCGTATTCGGATTCGCGGTGGCCAACCTCTTTCCGGCGAGATCACGGTTGGGGGTGCAAAAAACGCGGCTCTTCCGCTCATGGTCGCCGGCCTGCTGACCGACCAGCGCCTGATCCTTTCGAACGTGCCGCGGCTTGCCGACGTGCAGACGATGACCCTGCTTCTGCAGCAGCACGGCATTGTGGTCGATCCGGTCACCAATGACGGCCGCACGCTGTCGCTTGGGGGCGCCATTACCAATACGGAGGCGCCGTACGACATCGTCCGCAAGATGCGGGCCTCGTTCCTGGTCCTTGGTCCCTTGCTGGCCCGGGTCGGCGAGGCGCGGGTGTCCCTGCCCGGCGGCTGTGGTATCGGCGCTCGCCCGATCGACCTGCATCTGAAGGGCCTCGAGCAGATGGGTGCCCGCATTCTGCTGGAGGGTGGCTACATTGATGCCCGCGTGGATGGACGGCTGCGGGGCGCGACCATCGTGTTCCCGTTCGTCTCGGTTGGCGCCACCGAGAATTTGTTGATGGCCGCTGCCCTCGCCGATGGCCGGACGGTCCTGGCCAACGCCGCGCGCGAACCGGAGATCGGCGACCTGGCAGCCGGGCTGGTGGCGATGGGCGCCCGCATCGAGGGTATCGGCAGCGACAAGCTCATCATAGAGGGCGTCGAGCGACTGCATGGCGCGGAACACGCCATCATCCCCGACCGCATTGAAACCGGCAGCTATGCCTGCGCTGCCGCAATCTCCGGCGGGTCGGTGTTCCTGCGCAGCGCCTGTCTCGACCATCTGGGCGCGACCGTCCGCATCCTGCGCGAAGCCGGTGTCGACATCTCTGAAATGAAGGACGGCCTGATGGTCAAGCGCCTGAACGGGCTGCACGGCGCGGACGTCATGACCGAACCCTATCCGGGCTTCCCGACCGACATGCAGGCGCAGTTCATGGCGCTGATGTCGGTGGCGGATGGTGCTTCCATGGTCACCGAGACGATCTTCGAGAACCGCTTCATGCACGTTTCGGAGCTGAACCGCATGGGCGCCCGGATCAATGTTCATGGCGCATCGGCAATCGTCCGCGGCGTGCCGGGGCTGTCCGGCGCACCAGTCATGGCGACGGATTTGCGGGCCTCGCTGTCACTGATCCTGGCCGGACTGGCCGCTCAGGGGGAGACCGTCGTCAGTCGCGTCTATCACCTGGACCGTGGCTACGAGACGGTCGAGCAAAAGCTCGCTGCCTGCGGTGCCGATATCGAACGAATTCCCGGGTAGTTAGAGCATTTTCCGGCTGACTATACGGCCGCCAAGTGATCTAACTGATGTATGGGCGCACGGCCTGGCGCGATTGTGGTCTGAGGGACACATCTCATGCGTATCGACGCTATTGCCATTGGCAAGAACCCGCCGGAGGACGTCAACGTAATCATTGAGGTCGCCATCGGCGGCGAGCCGATTAAATACGAAATGGACAAGGAAGCCGGGACGCTGGTCGTCGACCGCTTCCTCTACACGCCGATGCGCTATCCAGGGAACTACGGCTTCGTACCGCACACGCTGTCCGACGACGGCGATCCGATCGATGTGCTCGTGGCCAATACTCGTCCGATCGTTCCCGGCGCGGTGATCAATGTGCGTCCTGTCGGCGTGCTGAAGATGATGGACGAAAGCGGCGGCGACGAGAAAATCATTGCGGTGCCGTCGCCAAAGCTCACTCAGCGCTATGTCAACGTGCACAATTACACCGACATGCCCTCGATCACGTTGGAGCAGATCCAGCACTTTTTCGAGCACTACAAGGATTTGGAACCGAACAAGTGGGTCAAGCTGCTCGGCTGGGGTGACGCCGCGGAAGCGAAGGCGTTGATCATGGATTCAATTGCTCGCGGGCGGTCGGCCAAAGCCTGACCATAAATTCGGCAGTTGCGGATTTTTGCCGCCAGAAGTTTTGCCGCCTGAGTACGAACCGACGGCGAGTGTTATCCGCGGCTGGACGTGGCGGGTTTCCGAAGCGCGCTGTTCGCCGGCCGCGCCAGAGCGAGGAACGAGAAGCCGGCGAGCGGGATCACGACGTCCATCCAAAGCAGCAATCCGGAATTGCCGGCCGCATAGTTGTTGTGCGCGATCATCTGGTAGATATGTCCGCCTGCCGCCCCAAGCAGGAACATGGCCGGGCCGGCCACCGCGGCCAGACGCAGTTCGTAGCCTCCTCGCCAGGCGAGGAAGCCGACCAGGGCGAAACCAAGGCTGGCGAAGCCGAGCTCTGTCTGGAACGGGCTATCGGCCCAGCCTATGAAGCGCGCGGACATCGGACCGAAGAAGACGTGGTAGACAAAGTTTACGAGGTAGAGAAAACCGATTGGGAACAGCACGTAGTAGGCCAGCAGGCGCTCACCAATGACCGTGCGGCCTCGCGGCGGCGGATGGCGAGCAATGGCGACTACCCCCGCGAGCAGACCGAGCACGAAGAATTCGAAACCGAACTCACTCAGCACGAAGCCGATGACGGCGTCCATCGTTCCCCCTCAATCAAACTGCCTTGATTCTGCCCGGCAACGGACCGCTGTCGATTCCTTCAGGACGGGTGCCATGACGTCTAGCCGAGCGGACGGCTAGCGCTCGGCAATCTGTTGCTGGCGGAGCTTGTCGCTGATGGTGCGCATGTTCAGCAGCTCCCGCCGCACCTCGGCGTTCTCCTCGTCCGTTCCGGGGTGCCGGGAACCATCAGGGGCGATCCAGTAGCAGGTTTCCGCTTCCGAGTTGATGATTCTCTGCCAATCTCGGGGTCGGTTCACCATTGGCTGGACCTTCTGAAACAGGGTCCTGACCGGTGAAGTGAGCGATGGCCTCTCATGCAGCGATCAGGCTCAAGGATAAATCGGGGTCTTTGGCGGACTTACCAGGGGGATCGGATCCGGTTAGGAACCTGACCTTTCACAAAAGGCGTCCAACGCGCGGGTTGCCGTGCGAGGCCCCGCGAAATCCGCCGCGATCTCCTGATACAGCCGGGCCGCCGAATAGTAGAGACCGTCGCCGGGTTGGTCCCGTCCGACGAACGCTGCGATTTCTTCCATTTCTGCGACCCAGCGGTAGGCTTTACTGTGCATCTTCGGCATTTGGCTGGTCAGCCATTTGAGCAGCGCCGGTTGGCTGACCTTCATTTCCGCAATCAGAGCATCCACGGTGCCGGCGCGCGTGGCAGCCAGCATCATGGTGGCCCCGAGGGCGGTGAAGCCCTTGGTAATTCCGGCGTAAGACATCTTCATGGCCGAGGCGGCGCCAATGGGCCCCGGTAGAACTGGCATCGCAAGCCCATATTTCTCCAGCACCGCGACCGTCTCCGCGTCCGGCCCGGAGAGATAGATCCTCGTCCTGGCGGAGTCGGGTTCAGGGGGCGGGCCGATGATTCCGCCGTCGACGAATCTGGCACCGGATTCCCGGACCAGATGATCGATCCGACCCACCGTCTCGGGGCTGACCGCATTACAATCGACGTAGACCGGTTTACGTGTTGCGGCGCGCATTGCTGGAAGAAGGCTTTCCGCTAGGGCCAGCGCCTGGCCCGGCGGCACGATCGAGAGGATGAAATCCGCCTCGGCGATTTGGGCGGGCGTGGCATCTTGCAGAGCCGCTGCCTGGGCACGGGCCACAGTCGCGGCCGAGCGCCCCGCGAGCAACGTCCGCGCGTGAACGCCAGTCGCCGTTAGCCGCTTGGCGACGGCGCTTCCCATCATACCGGGGGCAATGACCGCGACGATCGGTGGCATTGACGATTCTCCTCGCTGCTTCCAGCCAGGGTGCCTCAGTCTCCGCCCGAGCGAAAGAGTCGGCGGCACACGTGTCATGATGCATCGCCCGTTTTATACGGGTGATACATCACGGCATCTTCGGAGCGTTTCTATCTCCGCCAAAGCCTCGCCGCCGAGCGACGCGGGCGTGGCCAGAAATTGGATGTTAGGCGGTGCGGATCGAAGCCGCCTCCGGCCCCTTGGCACCCTGCACGACGTCCATCCAAATCGTCTGGCCTTCGGCGAGCTGCATCACGCCGGCCCGCTGCAGAGCGGATGCGTGAACGAACACGTCCTTACCACCTTCCGCGGGAGCCACGAAACCGAAGCCTTTAGTAGCATTGTACCACTTCACGGTACCTTGCATTTCCACCGATGGCCCGGTTGGAGCGCCGCGCCGCGGAGCAGCCCCGGCACCGCCGCCAAAACCACCGCCACCGGCGCGATCGCCAAAACCACCAGGACCGGCGCTACGGGATGCGCCACGGCTGGCGGACGGCGTCGCGGTCGTCTCGTCAACCGAGAGTACCCTCGGACACTTGGCGGCCCTTCTGCCCTTGGCCTATCCGCACTCGCAGGGTCGCGCCTGGGCTGACCGCGTTGTGGCCGGATTGATTGAGCGTGTTGGCGTGCAAGAACGCATCGCCCGAACCATCGGACAGCGCCACGAAGCCAAACCCCTTTTCAGGGTTGAACCACTTGACGGTTGCGTCATGCTCGGGGCCGAAACCCGCTGAGGAGGGCCAGGATGGTGCGACCCGCGGCATGTCGCCTGGCGGAGCACGATCGAAGCTGAAGTCATCATCGAAGCCGCGGCGCCGGCTCGGGCGTCCACGGCCGCGGTTGGTCATGTTCAAGAGAAGGTCGTCCCTATTATCATACGCGTTGTTGATGGCGACAGCGCCCACGAGGGTAATGTCACCGGTTTGCTCCGTCGGCCACGGTTACCCGGAAGAGTATAACAACCCCGCCGAAAAATCGCACACCATACACTAATCGTCACTACAGACGGTTCACTATACAAGTTGGAGCGGCGTGCGCCAGAGCGAATCAGCAGAAATCGCCGCAGGCAACGAAGTTCTTCTTGTTTTTGTCAAACCTGCGGCGTCGGGGTTACGCCCCTAGCCAGAAGCGGGGCTGGCATCATCCTGAAGGGCAAATGATGCCGTCAACCCGGCTTCGCGCGCGGGATCAATCACCGCATTGTTATAACACCGAGGTCGGGGGCGGTCCCCTGGTGCGGTGCTGTCGGGGGACGTTCTACCGGTTTGATTCGGCTTCCATTTCATCCAGTTCCTCGACACTTCCCGCGAGGTCCAGCAGGGCTTCGGCCTGAACCGCCTCGATCTGCTCGACGCCGCGCAGTTTCCGGCCTACCGCCCGAGTGCGAGTCCGAGCCCTCTCGATCGTGGTGGAGAAGGTGCCGGCCTGTTTGGCCAGCCGTTCCAGCACTTCATCCATCTTCAGCATCTCGGTCCGCGTGGCGCCGAGCAGGTCGCGGATCTGATCGGCTTTGTTCTCCAGCGCCAGCGTCACGAAGCCGAGATGGATGGTGCGCAGCAGCGCCGGAAACAGCGTCGGCCCCATCAGCAGCACCCGGCACTCGCGGCCGATGTCGTCAACCAGGCCAGGAATCCGCGCGACCTCCGCATACAGTGCGTCGGTCGGCAGATAGAGGATCGCGAACTCGACCGTCACCGGCGGGGCAATGTATTTCGTCGCGATCTTCCGAGCCTCGTCGCGCACCCGGCGCTCCAGCATGCGGGTTGCGGTCCGTTCGGCCTCGATGTCGCCGGCCTCGGAAGCGGCCAGGAGGCGATCGTAATCCTCGATCGGGAATTTTGAGTTGATCGGCAGCAGCGGGCGATTTTCGCCGCGCATTGGCATGATGACAGCGAATTCGACGACGTCGTCGCTATCGGGCCGGACCTTCTTGTTGGTCTCGTACGCCCCGGGCGGAAGGATGTCGTCGAGCATCGCCTTGACCTGCGTCTCACCCCATCCGCCGCGGGTCTTGACGTTGCTAAATAGCCGCTTGATGTCACCGATCTGCGCGGTCACCGCCTGAACATCGCCCATCGCCTTCTGCACCGCTGTGAACTGGTCGATGACACGGCTGAAGCTCTCGCCCATCTGCTTCTCGACGGCGGCGTGAAGCTGCTCGTTTACGGTCTTGTGAATTTCGGCGAGCTTCGCCTCGTTGCCCTCACGCAGCTCGCGCAGCTTGAGGTCGAGAAGTTGGCGAACGGTCTCGAATTGTGCGCCGGTCTGTTCGATGGTTTTGGCTTGGCCCTCGGCCAGTGCCAGACGCAGCTCGCCTTGATCGCGTGACAGGGTGGTGCGGATCTGCTCGGTCGAGAGCTCCATGGCACCGCGTAGGCCGGCCAACCGCTCGGCGCCGGTCGTCTCGCTGGTTCGCAGTGCGTTGCGCGTGGTTTCGTTTTCGGACCGCAGGCCGGATTGGGTCTGTTCGGTCAGCAGCCGGAGCGCCTGAAGGGTGTGGGCTTGCCGCAGGATGATGACACAACTGGCGGCGGTCACCAGGAGAGTGACGGCCAGCACGATCAGAATTGGATATTCCATCGATGATGTAACCTGCGTTGAGATTGGCTATCCATAGTTGATCGCGCGGAGTCGCGTGCACCCAACCCGTTGCGGTCAAAGGTATGTGGGCTGCCTGATAGCGCGGAGCACGGACCTATAGCAGGCTGGTCATAACGCACAGGGATGATAAGTTCGATCGAAAGCCCTGTCGGCAGAGACAGCGAGGTTCAAATGCTCCAGCCGCAGCGCCCGCCCAACCGTTCCGTGTTTGGGTCTTTGATACTGATCGCGCTCGTCATCGGTGCCTCTGCCGCTGCCTTCGCCTACACGGCGGGATGGTTCTCGCCGGAGCGCCTCACGCCCGACAAGTTGGTGGACGCGCTGACGCCCCCCGGCGTCGACCCGCTCGGCCACCGCCGGAACCATGCCAAGGGCATCTGCTTCACCGGTGTATTCGAAGCGAATGGAGCCGGGTCGGAGCTGTCACATGCCCAGGTTTTCGCCCGCGGCCAGTATCCGGTTTTGGGGCGCTTCAACCTCGCCACGCCTGATCCGAACGCGGCGGATGCGACGGTTCGGGTGCGGGGCCTGGGACTGCAGATCTCGACCCCTGACGGTCAGGAATGGCGCACCGCTATGATCGACGCCCCAGTCTTTCCGGCGTCGACGCCACAGGCCTTTTACCAGTTGTTGCTCGCCTCGGGGAGCAAGGACCCGGACGCGATGAAGAAATACGCCGGCGCGCATCCCGAGATCGCAGCGTTCGGCGCATGGGCCAATAGCGCCCCCTGGACCGGAAGCTACGCGGAAGACCGGTTCAACGGCCTCAACAGCTTCATCTTCGTCGACAATTCCGGCGCGGAGCATGCGGTGCGATGGTCGCTCCTGCCGGAGGCGCAACTAGACCCGATCTCACCTGATGATCTCAAAAAGCTTGGTCCTGACTTCTTGGAGCAGGAGATCACCGAGCGGGTCCACGGCGGCCCGCAGCACTGGACCATGGTGGTAACCGTGGCCAATGCGGGCGATCCCACCGCAGATCCGAGCAAGGCGTGGCCGGAAGATCGTCGAACCGTCGAGGTTGGTACACTCACCGTGCAGCAGATTGAAGCCGAACCGGATGGCCCGTGTCGCGACATCAACTTCGATCCGACCGTGCTGCCGACCGGTATACGGACGTCGGACGATCCGTTTCCGGCCGCGCGGTCGTCCGCCTACGCGGAATTTTTTGACCGTCGCACGGCCGAGGCCAAGGACTACCCTCGAACAACGACGGGAGCCAAGCCATGAACGGGGGCCGCTTACGCTTCACCGTGCTGCAGCGAATACTGCACTGGCTCATGGCGCTGTGCATCCTGGCCATGCTGTTTATCGGCGTTGGCATGGTGTCGACGGTGATGCCGAAATATCTGACGCTCGTTTCGATCCACAAGCCGCTCGGTATCGCCATTCTAGTGCTCGCGCTGATCCGGCTGGTAGTGCGCCTGCGCTACGGCGCGCCGTCGTTGCCGGTCGACCTGCCCGAGCCGATGAAGCTCGCCGCGTATTTGTCGCACTATGCGTTCTACGTCCTGATGATCGGTCTGCCGCTGATCGGCTGGGGGATGCTGTCGGCGGCAGCCTATCCGGTCGTGCTGTTTGGGGGCGTGCACCTTCCGGCGATTCTGCCGCACAGCGATAGTTTGCACACGCTGCTTTGGGATGCGCATTTCTACCTTGCATACGCGTTCTTTGCACTGATCCTGTTGCATGTCGCAGCCGCGCTGTTTCACGCGCTCGTTCGACGTGACGGCGTATTCGAGGCGATGGCATCTGTGTCGGCTCACGACGAGATCGCGCCTGCCGAATGACAGATGCTCTTGCCGGCGCCTGGGCCGCCTACCGCTAGACTATTTTCAGCGTGGAACAATCTGATGCGGCCTTGCGGCGTGTTCGTGGCGCGGGGCAAAATCCCCGCGCCGTCAATCTCCCTGTCAGGATTCTTGCCCAAGCTCTTGAACCCCAGGGGCCGTCAACCCGAGATTTGACGGATGGACCAGATCAATTGCGGCCGGGCGGAGGACAGGCCGCGCACTGAACAGCGAAAAGGGTGCTCGGGCGCCGCGAGGCGAACCAGACGATTTGGCTACCAATGGGATTTGGAGGAAATGCGATGAGATATACTGTGGGAAGTCTATTCCTGGCGGGCTGGTTGGCCCTATCGATCGGTGCCGCCAAAGCGGAGCCGCTGACGCTGACCTCGCCGCAGATTCAGGATAACGGCACGCTCGCGGTCAAAAATGCCTGCAGCGACAAGCAGCGATCCCCGAATTGCGTTGGCGAGAACGTCTCACCACCGCTCGCCTGGTCGGGCGTACCGGAGGGCACCAAGAGCTTTGCACTCCTGCTGTTCGATCCTGAAGGTCGTGCCCCGGCCGGCGTGTCGCACATGGTGGTTTACGGCATCCCCGCAGACGTGAAGGGGTTCGCTGAAGGCGAGCTGAGCCAGCCCTCCGACAAATTTGTCGGCGGGAAGAGTACGATGGAGAAGTCGGTTTATTTCGGCCCGGGTACCCCGCCGAATACCGACTGGCATCACTACACCTGGACGTTGATCGCCACCGACCTCGAGCCGAAAGCGCTGCAGCCCGGCCTGACCCGGGAAGAACTGACCGCCGCGCTCAAGGACCATGTGAAGGGATCTGCCGGGCTGATCACTCGCTTCAAGCACGCCTAGCCCAAACATCGCCGGATGCCATCTGCTTTCGGTCGACCGTGCGGTCGCCTTGGTCCCTTGCGTTCATGCCGTGGATGATAGCCCGGTTGGCCTGGGGCCTCGCCGTGGCCGCTCTCGACACCGGCCTGCGGCCGAAGCAGGGTTTCAGTCCAATCGAAGGAGGAAACCGATCATGGCAGACAACCAACGTTGGACCCGCCGCCCAGATGGTTCCACCTGGGGCGATTGGGGACCAGACGATGAGCGTGGCCGGCTTAATCTGCTGACGCCGGAAAAGGTCCTGCAAGGCATCGCCGAGGTGAAAACCGGCAAGACCTTTTGTCTGTCGCTGCCGCTGGATTACCCCGGCGGGGCAATCCTGTCGCCGCGTCGCCATCCGCCGGTGCTGAAGCCCACCATGCGCGGTGACAAGCCGAACATGAACTATCCGCTGCGCTGCGACGACCCAACCGCAACCGATATCGTATGCGATGACCAGGTCATCCTGACCCTGCAGTATTCCACCCAATGGGACAGCCTCGCCCACGTCGGACAAATGTTCGATGCCGACGGCGACGGAAAGGCCGAAGACCTGTTTTATAACGGCTACCGCGCCGGGCGGGACATTATCGGGCCGGCCTACTATGACGCAAAAGGCAACATGACACCGTGTGACCAGCCGCAAGGGGCGCGTCACCTGGGTGTGCAGAACATGGCTGAATCCTGCATGCAGGGCCGCGGCGTAATGATCGACCTGGAAGCGAATTTCGGCCGCTCCGGCCGCAAGGTCGGCTACGAGGACCTGATGGAGGTCATGTCCAAGGACAGGGTCGTGGTGGAACCCGGCGACTTCGTGCTGTTCCGCACCGGCTTCGACCAGATGTTGTTGGACATGGGCAAACAGCCGAACCGGGAGACGCTGTTCAGCACGTCCTGCGCCCTCGACGGTCGCGATGTCAGGTTGCAGCAATGGGTGACCGAAAGCGGTGCCGTTGCGCTGATCTCAGACCACTTTGCGGTGGAGGCGATGCCGGCCAGCCCATGTATGGACGACTTCTGCGCAACATTGCCGCTGCACGCGCACTGCCTGTTCCGCCTCGGCTGCTACCTGGGTGAGATGTTCTATCTGACCCCCCTGGCCGACTGGCTACGGACGAATGGGCGCAACCGTTTTCTGTTCACCGGCCCGCCACTCAGGCTTCCTGGCGCAGTTGGCTCACCCGCCACGCCAGTGGCGACCGTCTGACCGTTTCGGGTTCACCTGTAATCAGGATATCAGCCCGCTCAGGTGCGGCGGGGGCAACACCGGCTTCAGGCCGTTGCTTCGGCCGGTCTGGGAGCCGTTCCATAAGGCGTGCCTTTGTTCCAGGCGTCGACGTACTGCTCGATCGAGAGTGTCCACCCGTTCTCCATGTTCTCGTCCAAATACTCGAAGAGAATACCGTCGGGTGCCGTCATCGATAACAAGACCGGTACCGCCCGCGTCGCCGCCGCACTCGGTATGGGGCAACGCATCGGGACTGGCGAGCGCATAGTCGCCCTTCTTGCGCGAGATGGCTTTGGTCGTACCGTCCCGCTGCATTTCCAATAGATGTTGTTCACCCTCAAGCACCAATGTCAGCGTCGAGGCGACATGCCTGTGTCGCCGACAGTGACCGCGTCCCTCGGCGTATCGCAGCAGCATATCCAACCGCCCGCTCGTCAGATCGTAGCCAAGAAGGCTGTACTCGAAATCGATCTTGAACTCCGTGCAATCTGGATCCGTTACTCTGCGCCACTCAACGAATTGAGGATCGAAACTTTCGGAGATTTTTGGCATCGGTATCCCTCCTAGGGTCGGCATTGGTCGTGAAGCTAACAAGCCTCGACGGGTCCGTCATCCACCTGACGCCCAGATGCGGCGGCTGATGGATGGGGATCGCCGCGCTCTTTTGCCGGATGGGGCTCAGTTCTTCCAAACCGGGCGAGTAGGTCCGAATGCGGCTCAATTAATTCAGTTGCGGGCGATATTGCGCGTATGTCGCGCCTGGTAGATTGGTTGTTTGCTATCGGCCCAGGGGCCGGCGAGCCGGCGATCCACATAGATGGGGGACGACCGGCCCGGCGGCAGTTGGTGGCCTGATGCTTACCTCGTCTGCTGCATGATTTTGGCCCAGCGGTCGATAATAGGAAGGACCTTGTCTGCTTTCTCCGGTGGAAATATCGGGACCACCCGCGCGACCCCCATCTCGGCGAGGCGCTTCACTCTGTCGGCGTCATCGGCAAGGCCGAAGGACGAAACTTCTATCGAATTGGGATCGCGTCCGGCCTCTTGCGCCATCTGACGGAACTTCGGCAGCTCAACGCTGAGATCGCCCCGCGCGGTCGGAATCCAGCCATCGCCGTAACGGATTGCGCGCCGAGCGCCGTGCGGGAATGCGCCGCCGACATGGATCGGTGGATGAGGCTTCGTCACCGGCTTTGGCCGCGCAATCATCGGGTCAAAATTGACGAACTCACCGTGATACTCCGCATGGTCCTTCGTCCAGATCGCCTTCATCGCCTCGATGGACTCGCGCAACCGCTTGAAGCGGCTGGCGTAGACCGTACCGTGGTTCTCCATTTCGTCCTGGTTCCAACCGCCACCGATTCCAAACAGAAAGCGGCCCCGACTAACCTGGTCTATCGACGCCACGAGTTTAGCCGTCTGGATTACATCACGCTGCTGTACGAGCAGCACGCCGGTGCCGAACTTGATGGTCGTAGTTACCTGGCTGGCCGCCGCGAGCACGACGAACGGATCCATCGCGTCATAGTACTCCTTCGGCAATTCGCCGCCCCCTGGATAAGGTGTCTTGCGCGAGAGCGGGATGTGGGAGTGCTCCGGTGCCCAGACTGACTCGAAGCCCCGCTCCTCCAGCACGCGGGCAAGCTCCATAGCCGTCATCGAGTAGTCGGTAAAAAACATCGCGCCGCCGAACAGCATGTTCACCTCCTCCGGTTTTTCCATTTCGGATATTAGGCCGCGAGGTCCTCAAGCGCCATCTGGCTCGGAGCGGCGTCAGCTAATCGCACGAGAGGCGCAGGTCGGCGGTCGGCTCCGCATGCGTGCATCGCCCGCGCCCTGTGCGGATGGTGGTGCCCGGTGTGCTGCCGATCCGCCGCTATCCGATGCCACGGTATCGCAGCGCCTAATCCGGGATAAGGCCTCCATCTACATTAAAGGATTGTCCCGTGATGTTCCGGGCCTTGGAAGACGCCAGGAACACGACCATCGCGGCGATGTCCTCCGGATCGTTGGCCCGTTTCAATGGGATGGCCGCCACCCGCCGATGCTCCATGTCCTCGAGGGTCACGCCTTCCTGCTGGGCGCGAACGCGCAGGTTGGAGTTTGACAGCTCGGTACGTGTCACCCCTGGACAGACCGAATTGACGTTGAGGTTGTGCTTGGCCAGTTGCTGCGCCGCCGTCTTGGTCAGGCTGATCACTGCACCCTTGCTAGCCGCATAGGCCGCATTGGAGGTGCCCTCGTAGCCCTTGCCGGCAATCGAGGCGATATTGATGATACGCCCGCTGCGCCGCGGGATCATCTCGCGAGCGACGCGCTGTAGACAGAAGAATACGCCCTTTGCGTTCACGCGATGAATGCGATCCCAATCTTCTTCCGTCAGTTCCATGATGTCGGCGCGGCGTGTCACCCCGGCATTGTTCACGAGGATGTCGATCTGACCGAATGTCGTCAGGACCTGCCGCACCATGCGATCGATGTTCAACAGATCGCCGACGTCCGCTTGTATTGCCAGGGCGCGGCGTTGCGTTGACGTGATGGCCTCGGTCGTCGCATCAGCGAGCCCACTGGCGATATCCGCCACGACGACATGCGCGCCGGCTTCGGCCAGCGCGAGTGCCGAAGCCCTACCAATACCCTGGCCGGCACCGGTTACCAGCGCGACCTGATTCGCCAGCTCGAGCGTCATCGATTTCCTCCTGGTGATTTGCGCGACATCATCGCCAAGCGCCTCCGGAAGTCCACCTGTCGATGACAGCGACCCTCGGGTGCTGATCATGCTGAGCCACGAGCTATGCAGAGACCGCATTTCGCTGGGTCAAGGCAGACCGACCGAAAGCGACGCAACTTCGCTGCAAAAGTCCAGGCGCCTTCGTCAGATACGACTTGGCTGACAGGCAGGCGCCCTGCTGGGCAGGAATACTCTGGCTCCACTGCGAAGCGGTGCACAGCAACTTCATAGGTCTGGTCCAGTGAGTGGAGAACCGCGAAGCGATCATCTCGTAATCACCCGAAGGTTTCGTTACTTTAATGGTGACAGGTCGCTCGCGAGTGACCTTCGACGACATCAGGCGCTCCGATCGCGTCCGCACATGTTTGCGCGCATTGGCCGGCCCGCAGCTGCCAAGCAAGAGTACGGGAGCTGTGACTGACGCGTCAGCGGGCTGCCTGCTCATCTGCCTCCTTTTCGACCGTTGGCCCGTCGTGAGCTCGAGCCTCCGGCGGGATATCACCCCTGGACCGTCAACGTGACGGCGGCAAAGTCAGGGCGGAGCCAACGAAAGCGCTGCTTGCTGGCTGGCTCATGCGGCAAAACGGAGCTACCGTATGGATACTGGCTCGACGCTTGCATAAATCGTGCGCGACCGCACAAAATGGATGAGGAACCAAGATGACTCGGATCGATAGTCTAGCCGCGCTGGCCATAGTCGCCTCGCTGGCCGTTAGCTCGACCGGCCGTGCAGCCGAGCCGCCGGTGAAGATCGGCATCCCCGTGGGCCTGTCGGGGGCGAACAGTGTGGTCGCCCCTTCGGTAGTCCAGGCGGCCCAGCTTGCCGCAGCCGAGATCAACGCCAAAGGCGGCATCCTTGGCCGCAAGGTGGAGCTGGCGGTCGCCGATGACCGAAGCGGAGCCGACGGCGCCGTGGCTGCCTATAACTCGCTTATATTTCAGCAGAAAGTGAGTGCAATCATCACCATGGAAACCAGCGCCGCGCGAAACGCCGGGCTGCCCGTGGTGGCGCGGGGCAAGACGCCGTTCATCTACACGTCATACTACGAAGGCCGGTCGTGCAGCCCCTATCTTTACGTCGATGCCTGGGTACCGGATCAGCAGGTCGCGTCGATCGTCGACTACTTCATGGCGGAGAAGGGCGCGAAGACCTTCTTCCTCGCCGGTAGTGACTACGCCTTTGGCCGCGGCATGCTCGAGTTCACGCGCAAATACATCGAGTTCAAAGGGCGGCAAGGTGCTCGACGAGGAGTATCTGCCAATGGACGCATCCGACTGGACGGCGGTGATCAGCAAGATCCGCAACGACAAGCCGGACGCGCTGATCACCTCCACCGCCGGCGGCGCCCCCAACGTCACGCTGACCAAGCAGCTCCGCGCCTCCGGCGTCGACGTGCTGTTCGGCAATCTCGGCGTCGACGAGGGAACCGCTAAGTCGATCGGCGCGGATGCAACCGGCGTATACATCGCTCAGTCCTATCTCACGAGCATCGATACGCCACAGAACAAGGCATTCATGGCCGGACTTGAGAAGATGTTCGGCAATGACATGAAGACGCCGAACGATCTGTCCGAGCCCGAATATGACGGCATTTATCTCTATAAGGCCGCAGTTGAGAAAGCCGGCAGCTTCGACGAGGCGAAGGTGCTGCCCGCTCTGGCGCAGGTCACCTTCGACGGCGCCCGCGGACCGATCAATATGGGACACCAGCACCATGCTCCGCTGACCATGTATCTCGGGCAGGTGCAGGCGGACGGCAACGTGAAGGTGATCAAGACCTTCGCGAACGTCGATCCCGGCGACCAGTGCCCCAAGCTGAAGTAACTTGCTAATCTTGCTGCTGGATGTGGTGACGACGGCGGCCATCCTGTTTGTGGTGGCCGCCGGGCTGCTGATCGTCTTTGGGGTGCTGAAGATTATCAATTTCGCCCATGGCGGTTTCCTCACCGTCGGCGGCTACGCTGCTCTGGTCGCAACCCAGCTTGGGCTTAGCCCGCTGCTCGCGGCGCCGCTCGCTCTGATCGTCGGGTTGGTGCTGGGGGCGGCGGTGGAACTGCTGATCGTTCGTCCGCTTTACAGTCGTCCGCTCGACGCGATTCTGGCGACGTGGGGATTGAGCATCGTCGTCGTGCAACTCATCACGCTGGGCTTCGGACGCGGCACCAACTTCGTGCAGAGCCCGGTATCGGGCGCGGTGGCGCTGTTAGGGACCTCGTATTCGCTCTATCGGCTGTTGATGCTGCTGGTTGCATTTTTACTCTGCGGCGTAATGGTGGCGATCCTGCAGGGCACACGGCTCGGCCTGTCTGCGCGGGCGGTGATCATGAACGAGACGCTGGCCAGCGCGCTCGGCATCAACAGCGCCATGGTGCGGTTCGCGACCTTCAGCATCGGCGCCGGCCTGGCGGCGATGGCCGGAGCGCTGATTACCCCCCTGCTCAGCGTCGACCCGCTGATGGGCGTGCCCTGGCTATTGAACGCGTTCATGCTGGTGATGGTCTCCGGCACGTCGCTGTTCAGCCTCGGCTTTTCCTGCCTGGTGCTGGGTGGCGCACAAGTGGTGGTGAGCACCTATGCCAGCCCCGTGCTGGGCACGCTCACCATCGTCGTGCTAGCCGCGGTACTGCTGCGCATTCGTCCCTCGGGGTTTGCCCGTGCCTGAAGCTCCTTCCCAGCGTCAGCGTGCTGGATTGGGTGCACTGGCGGCCGCCGTCATTTTAGCAGCAGTGGTCGTCTGCCTCGGTCCTTCGGTACTCGACGAGTATTCTCGTCAACATCCTGATTCGCTCCTTCCTTTACGGAAGTATCGCCGTCACGGTCGACATACTCTGGGGCTATACCGGCATCCTTACCTTCGGGCAGGCGGTGTTCTTTGGCATCGGTGCCTACGCGCTCGGGCTGGCCGTGACGACCTACGATTTCACGACGCCGATTGTCATCGGCGCCTTCCTCGCCGGGCCGCTGGCTGCTGCTGCCGTGGCGGCGCTGGTCGGGTGGCTCGCCTTCGGCCCGCGCGTTTCGCCGCTCTACATCTCGGTGATCACGCTGGTCCAATCCGTGATCTTCGTGCAGCTGATCTATTCCGGCGGCAACTGGACAGGATCGAGCAGTGGCCTGTCCGGCTTCGACACCTTCGATCTTTCAATGCCCGCCTGGTTCCGGATCGCGGGCGTTGCCCTGGTCGTCGTTACGGCGCTCGGCTGGATCTTCGTCCGCAGCGATTTTGGCCGATTGCTGGTGGCAATCCGCGAGAACGAGCAGCGCTGTCGCTACTGCGGGATCGGCACGGCGCGCGTGAAGACGACACTGCTGGCAGGCTCGGCCATCGTCGCCGCGTTGGCCGGCTTCGCCTATGCCGCCTACAACGACGTGATCGCCCCCGATCTCGGCAACTTTCAGTTCGGCACCGAACTCGTGATCTGGGTCGCCCTCGGCGGCCGCGGCACGCTGCTTGGCCCGGCGATCGCCGCCGTGCTGATCGACTTCACCAGCGCCTATCTCAGCGGCGAGCTTCCGTTCATCTGGCAGCTCATCGTCGGCCTCGTCTTTATCGTGGTGATCGTGCTACTGCCGCAGGGCCTTGGGCCGGCGCTCATGCGCCTGCTGCCGCGGGTGGGGCGCCGCGCCGAACGCGTGCCGCACCTGGTGCAGACGCCTGATCCGGACGTCGGCGGCGCCGGCGACACGCCCGCCATCAGTACCGATGGCGTTGCGCGCAGCTACGGCAGCCTGCACGTGCTCGAGGACATCAGCCTTACCGCCCACGCCGGCGAGCTGGTTAGCCTGGTCGGCCCGAACGGCGCGGGCAAGACCACGCTTATCCGCTGCATAAGTGACGGGCTTGAACGCAGCGGCGGGAGCGTTGCGATTGGCGGTGTGGCGATCGGGCGCAGTTCGCCCGAGGCCTGCGTACGACTGGGCCTCGGCCGCAAGTTCCAGACGCCGAATGTCTTTGACACGCTCAGCGTGGCACAGTCGCTGCGGATCGCCCGCGCTGGGCACGAAACTCTATCTTATTTCACGCGGGCCGAGACCGTGCAGCTTCCGGCGGCGGCGATGCAGGTAGTAAGAGCCACTGGCCTGACCGAGCAGCTTGGAACAACGGTCAAACATCTCTCTCATGGCGCCAAGCAGGCGCTTGAACTCGCCATGGTGCTGGCGATGGAACCGCGCGTGCTGCTGCTCGACGAACCGACCGCCGGCCTCACCAAAGCCGAGCGCACGCTGATCGGCACCATTCTGACGACGTTGGTGCGGGACCACGGGCTGTGCATTCTGCTGGTGGAGCACGACCTTGAGTTCGTGCGCGAGATCAGCTCCCGCATCATCGTGCTGCACCAGGGCCGCATCCTGCTCGATGGGACCGTGGAGGAGGTGACCGGGTCCGAGCTTGTCCGCACGATCTACACGGGCGAGCCGCACGCTGTGCCGACGGCGGCATGAACGCGTTGGAGGTCACGGGCCTGGTTGCCGGCTACGGCGAGGCGATGGTGCTGCGGGACGTCTCGCTTCATGTTGCGGCTGGCGAGGTGCTGGCGGTGCTCGGCAAGAACGGCATGGGCAAGAGCACATTGCTGAAGACCATCATGGGCTTCCTGCCCGCCCGCGCCGGCACCATCCGCCTGTTCGCGGACGACGCACTGCGTCATGCCCCTCACCTCCTTGCTGCGCATGGCCTTGCCTACAGCCCGCAGGATCAGGCGATCTTCCAGGACCTGACGGTGGAGGAGAATCTCCGCGTGGGGCTGCCCCGCGGGATGGCATTCGCCACTGGGTGGGAGCGCATCGCCGGCTTCTTTCCGTTCTTGGCCCAACGCCGGCGCCAACGGGCTGGGACACTCTCGGGTGGCGAGCAGAAAATGCTCATCATCGGCCGCGCCTTGCTCGCCCGTCCCCGCCTGATGCTGATCGACGAGATCACCGAGGGATTGCAGCCCTCGGTCATCCTCCGCCTGTCCGACGTGCTACGGGCGGAGAAACACACGGGCAGCACCGCGATCCTGCTGGTGGAACAGAACGTCCGTTTTGCTCTCTCCCTCGCCGACCGCTATGCCGTCCTGGCCCGCGGCGAGATCGTGGCCGAGGGGCCGGCAGGAGCACCTGATGCGGAGGCAAAAGTTGCAGAGCATCTTTCGGTCTGAGGCAAGCGGCGGAGCGGCGGTTCACCTCAATACCTTCTCTATCGTCGCGCGATGCTCCCGCACGGGTGCGCTCGGCGTCGCCGTGACCACCGCCGTGCCGGCGGTCGGCGCCATCTGCCCCTACGTTGTGCCGGGCCTCGGCGCCGCGTCCACGCAGGCCTGGGTCAACCCCTACCTTGCCACGGCCGCCCTTGACCGGTTGCGTGCTGGCGACACCGCACCGGATGCCCTCGCCGCGGTGATCGCGGAGGATGCCGCCAGCACCGTGCGGCAGATCGGCCTGGTGGACTCCGCCGGCCGCGCCGCCAGCTTCACCGGCGCCGACTGCACGCCCTGGTGTGGCCACCTCCTCAGCGACGGCTACGCCATTCAAGGCAATATGCTTACTGGCCCGGACGTCCTGGCCGAAATGGAGCGCGCCTTCCTTGCGGCCGAGGCTGAGGAACTGGCCGAGCGCATAATCGCGGCGCTTGAGGCCGGGCAGGCGGTGGGTGGCGATAAGCGGGGCAAACAGTCCGCCGCCGCAATCGTGTTCGGTCGCGAGGACTATGCGGAGGTCGACCTGCGCGTGGATGAGCACTCGCTCCCCGTCGCCGAGCTGCGCCGGATCTGGGGTATCTTCAAATTGCAGACGAGGCCGTTCCTGGAGGGCATGGCGCGCAAGGGGCAGCCAGCCCGGCCGGCCCCGGACAGCGTGGTGGAGATGCTGCTGCGCTCGCCGCCCAACCGGCCCGGAGGAGGAGGGAGCGCATGACCGATCTCTGGAAGGACGTCATCGGCCTCGATCTGAATAAGACGGAACGAGCAGCGTTGCTGGAGGCCTATCGTACTATCGCGGTCGAAATCGCGAAACTTCGCTCGCTCGACCTGAGCGACATCCACCCGGCGGTGGTGTTCAACCCGATGGAAAGGAAATGACGGCGTTTGGCACGATCACGGCAACGGCGGTGCAGCTCCGTGCCGGATCGCTGTCCCCTGTCGCGCTGATGGAGGCGACGCTCGATCGCATCGCGCGTCTCGATCCGAAGCTGCGCAGCTTCATCTGCCTCGCCGACGATCCCTTGAAGTCCGCGAGAGCCGCCGAAGCAATGCTGGCGCGCGGCGAGGTTGTTGGTGAGTTGCACGGCATCCCGGTCGGCATCAAAGACAATTATTTGACGGCCGACATGCCGACCACCGCCGGAACCACCGCTCCTGGAGCGACTTTCCCCCGTCGCGATTCCGCCGTGGCCGCGCGGTTGCGCGCATCGGGTGCAATTCTGATCGGCAAGACCCGGACCCATGAATACGCCTGGGGCACGGAGACGCCGCCGGTCTGCAACCCGTGGGACCACAGCCGCATTCCCGGTGGTTCGAGCGGCGGGTCGGGCGCTGCCGTCGCCGCCGGCCTGTGCCTGGCGGCCATGGGATCGGATACCGGCGGCTCCATCCGCATCCCTGCCAGCTTCTGCGGCACCGTCGGGCTGAAACCCACCTTCGGCCGCATCAGCCGCGACGGCATCGTGCCACACAGCTGGTCGCTGGACCACGCCGGCCCGCTCACCCGTAGCGTGCCGGATGCGGCTCTGCTGCTCGGCGTGCTCGCCGGCCGCGACCCTGCGGACCCAGCGACCCTCGGCGCACCGGTCGAGGACTACGTCGCTGCCACCCGCGACCTTTCGGCTGCCGGCTTGCGCGTGGCCGTGATCCGCAATCACTTCTTTGATCGCAATCAGCCGGATGTCGATGCGGCCGTGGAAGATGCGATCCGCTGGTTCGCCGCCCAAGGCGCCAGTATTCGCGAAGTGCGCTTGCCCAACCTCGAATACGGGCTGGGCGCTATTTTCGCGATCGAACTTGCGTCCTCCGCCGCCTATCACGACCTGGCACTGCAGGACGGGCGCACCCGGCACTACACGCACGATGTCCGGAGCCTTGTGGAAATGGGCCGTCTCGTGTCCGGCGCCGACCTGCTGAAGGCGGAGCAGTTCCGCCGAGTGCTGATGGGCGATTTCGCCCGGGTGCTGCAGGAGGCCGACATCATCCTGGGCCCTACCGAGCCGGTCACCGCGCCGCCGATCGGGGCAGCCACGGTTCGGGTCGGCGATGCGGAGGAAAGCGCGCTGGCGGCAACCTGGCGACTCACATACCCCTACAACCTCACCGGCATGCCGGCGATCAGCCTTCCCTGTGGCTTCGACCGCGACGGCTTGCCGATCGGGCTACAGATCGCCGCGCGTCCTCTGGGCGAGGCCACGTTGCTGCGCGCCGCCGCCGCGTATGAGGCCGCCCATGAGTGGAGGGAACGCTATCCACTGGATTGAGACGCGGCGACTTCGGACCGGGCGGCTGCTCGTCGTCCTGCCGGAGCTGATGGGTCCCGGTTCTCAATGGCCGCGAGGCGGTGGCGCTGCCCGACAATGCGCGGACCGGGCTCTCCGCGCAGGCGCCTGCACCTTTCACCCGGTTGGGACGGCTCCCGACGCCCGAGCCCGGCTGCAGGCAAGCCGGTGTTGCTCGCCACGCCCTTTCTTGGAAGCTCATGTGTTCGGCCTTAGCATCGCCGAATCACCAAGGGGGACGTCATGCGCATCGTCAAGATCGAGGACCTGCACTGCAACGCCGGCTGGCGGGATTTCTCGTTCCTTAAGATCACCACCGACGAAGGCCTGGTCGGTTGGTCGGAGTTCATGGAGAATTTCGGTGCCGAGGGCCTGAGTGGCGTCATCGGGCGGCTGGGCGAGCGGCTGATCGGCATGGACCCGCGGCCGATCGAGAAGATCACCGCTTTCCTGCACGGTCTGACGCGCCAGACCCCGTACGGCATCAACCAACAGGCGATCGCCGCCATCGAAAACGCCCTCGTCGACATCAAGGCAAAGGCGCTCGGTATCCCGGTATATGAGCTGCTGGGTGGCCCGGTGCGCGACCGGCTGCGCCTCTACTGGTCGCATTGCGGCACCTGGCGGGTCAGTTTCCCCGACCGGATCAAGGCATGGACCGGCTTCGACCCGATCCGCTCGCTGGCCGACGTGGAGCGGGCCGGGGCGGAGGTCGCGGCGCGCGGTTTCAAAGGCCTGAAGACCAATATCATGCTGTTCGACGGCCCGGCCCCGCGCATCCATATGCCGGGCTTCAACGGCGACGGCTGGCCGGCGCTGAACATCGACCGTCCGCTGGTGGACGCGATCACCGCCGAACTGGAGGCGTTCCGCAGCGGTGCCGGCCCCGGGGTGGGGCTGCACCTCGACCTGAACTTCAACTTCAAGACCGAGGGTTATATCCGCCTGGCACAGGCGCTGGAGCCGTTCGACCTGGTGTGGCTGGAGATCGACAGCTACGACCCGGCCGCGCTGTCGATCATCCGGCGCAGCGCCCGTACGCGCATTGCCTCCTGCGAGTCGCTGTATGGCCGGCGGCAGTTCCGGCCCTACCTGGAGCAACAGGCGGTCGATGTGGCGATCATTGACGTGGCATGGAACGGTATCCTCGAGTCGGCCAAGATCGCTGCCATGGCTGATGCCTATGAGGTGAACGTGGCACCGCACAACTTCAATGGCCATCTCGGTTCGCTCATGAGTGCGCATTTGTGTGCGGCGATCCCGAATTTTCGCGTCATGGAAATCGATATCGAGGACGTGCCCTGGAAGGACGATTTGGTAACAAAGCCGCCGGTGATCGAGGCGGGGGAATTGCTGATCCCGACCGGCCCTGGCTGGGGCGCCGAAATCAATGAGAACGTGATCCGCGAGCACCCGCCGGCGCGGCCAGTGAAATGGACCAGATAACCGGAAGCGGCCGAGGGTGAAGGGATTCGACTGGCATTGCCAGGAGCAGCGTTTACAGGATGCTGACTGAGAATGACATGGCCGCTTAATGGTTAAGCTATCGGAGGGAGAAGACTATAAATCTGGCCGAGTTGTCCCCGTTCGTGCAGTCAAAATCGCACCTCCGCTTGGAAGATTGCGAGTGCGGTAGGATAATGGTCGCGATATAACTCGGCTTTACACATCTCTTCAAAAAATTAGTTCGTCTTACGCTTTGTGTCGCAAAGGTAGCGCACTAGACAATTGGGCGTGCGATCTGGACCTCGACGCATACGGGTGTGCCACCTTGTGGCATTCGGGCCGGCCTGCTCACACCAGACGATGACCGAAGGCGATGAAGGCATTCAAGACCTGAAGGCACGCCCTCTGCCTTCACACTTGGAAGCCGGGTCAAACGGTGCTCAGCGGAGCAATGGTCCGACTACCAGCACTATGGCGAAAGCGCCGATGGCGAGCGCGCCTATGCATGGCACCAACGTGGCTCGCCCGGCAGCACGGGCGGCGCCGCCCAGCATGGCGCCAGTTACAATCCATCCTGTGCCGGCCGCCGCCGCAAGAAACAGGAAGCCCGCGAGATAGTACTCGGGGTGAGGTGCGCCGAACGGAATAATGCCGAGCGCGACCACGAGCGCCTTGGGATTGAACAGAGTAGTGACGAACACGTTGCGTAATCTGATGATCCTCCTGCCAGCTGCCTCCGTGGAAGTCACGCCGCGTCGCCACAACGACCAGGCTACTGTAGTTAGATAGCCCCCCACCAACAGCCGGAGCACTAATGATACAAGAGGCGAGCCTGCTATCAATGGCCTGAGCGCCAGACCGATAGTCAGGATCGCGACTAGATATCCGCCCCCCTCCCCGAGCAAGAGATGGAGTGCCCGTTTCACCCCGACGGAAGCGCCGCCAGTCGCCAGAAGCGTATTGGTGGGACCGGGTACGCAAAGGATCGCAAGTGCGGCGATAACAAAAAGACGTGGGTTTTCCATTCGGCTCTCGACAGGAAGCACGGTGGCATAAACTGCTTTCGCAGCTAGCACCAGACGCACCGCATTAGACTGGCAGATTAGACGTGAACCGATCATTGGTCAGAGCCGTATCAGTTGGTTAACGAGCATGATTTACGAAGACGGGAAAGATCAACGGCGGCAAGAAATGAGGCGCCGGACGGCCGAAGGGACCTGCAAATCGAGATCGCGTTGAACAGGTCCAAATCACTCGCGAATTGCTGGAAGAGGGTCTGACACCTTTGGCCATAATGCTTCATCGGCCGCTTTCCAACGGCACGCTGGTAACCGAGGATCAGTTCGCCGCTGCGTGTGCGCTGGCTCCGTAAGTACACCCAAAACTCACCGCCATGGCCGTGCGGGATATCACTGGCTGCTCGCGAGTCTTGAGGACGCGACGGCGTCGATCAGATTGTTGCTGAGGCAGGCGCTGGGCGGCGAGCGGAAGGGGGTCGGCGGTGTCGTCGAGGAGACGGCGCTGCTTGCGAAGGGCCGCCGCAGATGCGGGCGACGGGTCAAGCTTGTTAGATCGGCTGGTGATGCGTTTCGCGCTGGTGTGCAGGACTGAACAGAACACGCGAATGCACGAGAGAAAACACGAGATAATTAGATGACCAACCCGCCCATAAATCAAACGAGCGAGATCACGAATACTGGCATAAATTGGAGACGCGGGACGTTCCGCCTGTGGGTAATAGTCTCGGGATTTCGCAAGAGGTCGAGCAATCAAAAAACGCGGTGCCGCCGAATCGGACCGAGCGACACGACTGTATGCCCATCGAATAGGCACGAAGCGCTGGGATGAACGATCTGGCGAATGTACGTTAATTGCAGCGGCTGCCTCAAAACTCGGTATCACAACGGTTTAGAGTTGAGATGCATGGGAACAGGATCCCGACGACGGCGCTGACCGGCTACCTTGCTAAACCAGATCCTGCACGCACGGACCGGTGAAAAGATCGCCGTAATTGTCAACGAATTTGGTGAAGCCGGAATCGATGGTCAATTGGTGGTCGGCGCCGAGGAGGAGATCCTGGAGCTGAATAACGGCTGCATCTGTTGCACTGTTCGTGGTGACCTGACACGCGCGATCGACAACCTGATGGCGAGGCGGGGCTGCCGCCATACTGGTACAAAGATGCTGGTGCAAGATCGGATCGTGACCGCCGACGACCTCGCGGCTCGGCTCGGCTCAGCTCGAATTCGTAGAGACGAGGCGCTCTTCCCAGGGCGAACCCGATGTCGGCATAGGCTCGACACCTCGTGGCCAAAGGCGCGGTAAATCGTTGCAATCCTTGATGGGCGCACAAGGACTCGAACCTTTAGGCCCGCCCAACGCGCTCTGGGTCCCCGCCGGACCGACGAACGGGCATCGGCATGCAAGCCTTTTGCCGAGGTCGAGTCGCCCGCGGCATCGCCCGACGGCAGCGAACTGCCGACCGCATGGCGGCGCGTCTGAGAAAGCTTGCTCGCGTTCCTTTCGGAGGATGCCGGGAACGTTCGCTTCGACCCCAGGGCCACGTTACGCACCCCTGGCACGGTTCCGCTCGACCGTGCCGACCGGCCAGCCTGGCGCGGGCAAGACCCGCATGGCGACGGAACTGGCCCGCGCGCGGGCGCGACGGGGTGCGTTGGAAGATCCGCCGAGAGCGCTGGCGGACATGCTGCAGCGTGATGCCTGCCAGATGGAGGAGTTTACCGAATGCAGCCTAGGCATCGCCAGTTGATCGCTTGGAAGCCCGACACCGCGTTCGTTGATCGATTGCTACGGCGGAACGCGCTGGTGGCCGGTCTCGCACTGTATCGCATCTATCGCCACCCTAATCAGCCGGACCTCCCGCGTCGGGCACTCGACGCGTCGCGGGTTGCGGGGCACCGGTCCGAAGGCGTTCTAGCCAAAGCCGCCGCGACGCTGGCGGGGCCAGAAGCCGCGCCGCGTCAGGGCATATTAGCGAAGGAAACCCGTTCGACCCCGACAGGCTGGACGCGGTGCCGAGCCTGCATCACGCCATTATCAACGCCGGCGCGCCGTCAATCAACAAGCCGGACGAGGACGCGCCCCCGGCCAAGCGAGCCCGAGTGGCCATAAACACTGACAAAAGGGGCTCGGCCAGGTATGGCCGGTATTTGAAGGAGCACTTGCAGCCTGGCCGCTTTTGCCTCCACCGCCCGCGTCATCAACTATTCCGGCGGGACGCCGGGCAATGTCGGATTGTTTTCCGGCCGCCGGAAGAAGACAATGGAGGCATATCTCGGCCTAGCTGTTGAGGGGAAAACGTCTCGGTCAAGGAGTGCACGATGAAAACGTCGAAGAAGGTCAAAAAAGTCGAGAATGACGAAAAGTCTGTGTTGCCAAACGACAAGCTGACAGGGAAGAGCTACGAGCGCGAGCTGGCAAAGCTCCAGGTCAAACTGGTCAAACTGCAGCAATGGGTGGTGTACAATGGGCTGAAGGTCTGCATCGTATTCGAAGGGCGCGACGGCGCGGGCAAGGGTGGCGCAATCAAAGCTATCACCGAGCGGGTCAGCCCACGGGTATTTCGTACCGTTGCACTTCCGGCGCCGACTGAACGTGAAAAATCGCAGATGTATATGCAGCGCTACGTACAGCATCTGCCGGCCGCCGGAGAGATCGTGATCTTCGACAGGAGCTGGTACAACCGCGCCGGCGTTGAGCGGGTGATGGGGTTTTGTAATGAGGACCAGGTCAAACGCTTTCTCTTGATGACGCCACCAACTGAAAGAGCGGTTATCAACTCAGGCATCATCCTGCTGAAATACTGGCTTGAAGTCACCGAGGCTGAGCAAAAACGCCGGCTGGAATCGCGCATCACTGACGGACGGAAGATCTGGAAGTTGTCGCCGATGGATCTGAAATCCTATAGCCGCTGGTATGATTACTCGCGGGCACGCGACGAGATGTTCAAGGCAACCGACACGCCGTGGGCGCCATGGTTCGTCGTACCGTCGGACGACAAGAAGCGGGCGCGGCTGAATATCATCTCCCATCTTCTCGGGCACATCCCACACGAGGAAGCGCCGCGCGAGAAGGTGAAGCTGCCAAAGCGGCAAGAGCCCGGCGATTACCGTGACCCGGACTACCCCTTCAAGATTGTGCGTGAGCTGACGTGGCCATCCGGCTGAGCATATTAGACCACATGTTCGCCTGAGATAGGGGGCGACCCGTCTCACAGTATGCAGGCTTTCGAGGGTTGCGCTGGATGGTCCGGCGCCGAGCCTCATGCATTGGAGACGGGTCATGGACAAGCTTATCACCTACGTCGGTCTGGATGTATCGGCCGGCATGACGCGTTGCGATCTGCTGCTTCGGATTCACGAAGCGCAACAGACAGCAGCCTCTGGATTTGTGGATGGCAAGCGCGTTATCCACAACCCCATAGGAACTGCATCGACGGCAGAGCTTCCGGCCATGCTGTCATATGATAGCCTCTAGCCGGCGAATTGACCGGCAGGGTTGGCTAACATTCTGTAAATTTGTCGAAATCATAAGCGACCCCTGGCGCGTCGGATCATCTGAGATCCGCCAAAGCTTTCCGACCGAACCGCGGTACGGGTCCCCCATCAGCACGTCGCAGTGGATCTAGCGGATCACCGGTTCCTCCGTTCGACAGAGCTGGAACTTCCGGGTTAGAATTTAATGAGCTACCACTAAGACCCTCAGTCCAACCGAGCGTCGGTGGGCTTGAGCCATGCACGCGCTGACTATGAGTTGGATATGGAGATTTAACATGCGCCTTCCGGTCGCCCTTGCGTTGCTTTGGCTGCTCGGTCTGGTATCGCCGGGACTAACACAAGAACCGACCGCGATCCCTGTGGGAACGGTGGCGGCCGAACTCCGACCGATCACTAAAGCAACAGAATTTGTTGGACGAGTGGAGGCCATGGAGCGAGTGGACATCCGAGCCCGCGTTACTGGGTTCCTTCAGGAAATCCTGTTCAAGGATGGTGATTTCGTGAAGGAGGGCGATGTCCTTTACCGCATCGAACGCGAAACTTTCGATGCGGCCGTGCAACAGGCGCGTGGAGCTCTTTTGGAAGCACAGGGGAAATACGCCAACGCCACTGCGCAGCGGGCACGCACCGAGGAATTGACGAAAACCGCCGCGGCTCCGTTGGCACAACTGGACGAGCGGCAGGCGGCGGAGAAGGGCGCGCAAGGTCAAGTGGTCGTCGCGGATGCCGACTTGAAGACTGCGACGGTAAACCTTGGTTACACCGATATCGTGGCTCCGATCAGCGGGCAGATCGGCCGATCCAAACTCACCAAAGGGAATGTCGTTGGACCCGACAGCGGCGTCCTGACCACGATTGTCAGCCGTGACCCGATGTACGTGACGTTTCCGGTCAGCCAGCGCGAATTTTTGAAGGTGGAAGAGCAGGAGAGACGCAAGGCGCGGCAGGAGGCGCTGGGTGTGCGCATTCGATTCTCCGACGGTTCGACTTATGACCAGACGGGGCGCATAAACTTTGTCGACGTCACGGTGGACCGGGCGACAGACACGGTTTTGGTGCGCGCGACCTTGCCCAATCCAAAGGGTGCTCTCATCGATGGGCAGTTGGTCCGTGTTTCGGTCGAAGCAGACAAGCCAGAGGAAAAGGTGCTCGTGCCGCAGTCAGCATTGATTGTGGATCAGCAGGGGACGTATGTTTTTCTTGTCGTGGACAGTAAGGCCGCAGTCGCGCGCGTGAAGCTGGGAGGTGAGTCAGGGCCCTTTGCGATCGTAGACGATGGGCTCAAGGGCGGTGAGCAGGTGGTGGTGCAGGGTATGGAGAGTCTTCGCCCTGGAGTGGCAGTTGTTGCCAGTCCGGCTTCGTCGGCGCTTACCGGGGGCTAAGATATGTTCTCCGCCATCTTCATCGACCGGCCTCGGCTTGCGACCGTCATCGCTATTGTCACCACCATCGCGGGATTACTGTCACTTTTTGTGATCCCGATTGCACAGTATCCTGACATCGTGCCACCCCAGGTATCAGTAACCACGGTCTACCCAGGTGCCTCCGCAGCCGTGGTCGAGGCGACGGTCGCACAGCCGATCGAAAGCCAAATCGTCGGCGTCGACAAGATGATCTACATGAAGAGCGTCAGCGGCAACGACGGCAGCTACTCGCTTAAGGCCTCGTTCGAACTAGGCACCGACCCAGACATCAATACGGTCAATGTCAACAACCGCGTTCAGGTGGCTTTGTCGAAGCTGCCGGAGGACGTGCGAAAACAAGGCGTGACGGTAAAAAAGCAATCTTCCGCGCTTCTTGGGGTCATCTCGCTGTATTCACCTAAACAAACCCATGATGAACTTTATATTTCGAACTATGCGACGATCAATTTGCTTGATCAGGTCAAGAGCACACCGGGCGTGGGTGACGCAACGCTGTTTGGCCCGCAAGATTATTCAGTGCGGGCCTGGATACGCACTGATCGGCTGACCGGGCTTGGCCTGACCTCGACCGACATCGTCAATGCGATCAAGTCCCAGAACGTACAGGCCCCGGTTGGCCGGATAGGCGCCCGGCCGGTCTCCAACGACCAGCAGTTGCAACTCAATGTCCAGACGAAAGGACGGCTGGCGTCTACCGCCGAATTCGAGCAGATCGTGATCCGGACCAATCCAGACGGCTCCATCCTCCGCTTGGGCGACGTCGCCCGCCTGGAGTTGGGCGCGGCCAATCTGGATCGCTCGACACGACTAAACGGAACCCCGGCGGCGCTAATGGCGGTCTACCAGGCACCTGGCGCCAATGCCCTCAAAGCGCTCGGAGGTGTCAAGCAGGCCATGGCCGCCGCGGCCCAGAACTTTCCCGATGATCTGGCGTGGAAG
Source organism: uncultured Alphaproteobacteria bacterium (assembly GCA_963819345.1). GTDB lineage: Bacteria > Pseudomonadota > Alphaproteobacteria > Acetobacterales > Acetobacteraceae > Rhodopila. The sequence continues at coordinate 54,663 of CAWFVX010000002.1, read as the reverse complement.
GTCACATATGACCCGACGACGTTCGTCACCGACACGATCCATGAGGTGCAGAAAACCCTGATCGAGGCGTTCGTTCTGGTGGTGCTCGTCGTCTATCTCTTCCTGGGCAATCTGCGTGCTACCCTGATCCCGACGATTGCGGTCCCCGTCAGTCTGATCGGCACTTTTATCGTGCTGAACGCAATCGGCTACTCGGCCAACACTGTTTCGCTTCTGGCGATTGTGCTCGCGATCGGGATTGTGGTGGATGACGCGATCGTGGTGGTCGAGGCGGTCGAGCAGGTGATGGAGCACCATCCCGAACTATCGCCTGCCGAAGCGACCAAGCTGGCGATGGGGCAGATCTTTGCCCCGATCATCGGAATCACGCTTGTACTGCTTTCGGTGTTCGTTCCGGTGGCGTTCATCCCGGGGATCTCCGGCGAATTGTTCCGCCAGTTCGCCGTCACCGTCGCCGTTTCGATGTTTTTATCGGCGATCAATGCCCTCACGCTATCCCCAGCATTGTGTGCGATCCTCTTACGGCCCCATCACGGGCCGCGTCGCGGACCGATCGGTGCTTTGATGCGCGGGATCGACTGGGTACGCGACGGCTACGGCGCCATCGTTGCACGTCTGGTGCGTCTCTCGATCATTGGCCTGGTCCTTGTGGTGGGATCGATGGCCGGTGTCTGGGCGTTGGGAAAGATCACCCCGACCGGCTTTCTGCCGGAGGACGACCAGGGAGCGTTCTTTGTTATTGTGCAGTTGCCTGACGGTGCTTCGGTCGGTCGGACGACCGCTGTCGTCGAACAAATTGAGACAATTCTGAAGCAGGAGCCGGCCATCGCGGACTATTCTGCCACCATCGGACTGAATTTTATCGACAACTACTCGCAGCCAAACGCCGCTTTTTTTATTGTTTCTCTAAAACCCTTTGAAGAGCGTGCTGACCCCTCCCAATCGGCTCAAGCGATGATTGCACGGCTCGGACCAAAACTACGCCAGGTTCGAGGCGGCCGTGCTGTGCCCATCGCGCCGCCGCCAATCATAGGCCTCGGAACCGGCGGCGGATTTCAGCTATGTGCTGCAGGACACCGGTGGTGGCAGCCCGCAATCGCTCGCGCAGGTGCTACGCGGACTATTGGTCGCGGCCAACCAAGATCCCAAGCTCAACCGGGTCTACAGCACGTTCTCCGCCGCGACGCCATCAGTATACCTTAGCATCGATCGCGACAAAGCTCAGATTTTGAAGGTCGACCTTTCTGCGATTTTTCAGGCGCTGCAGGCTTCGCTGGGTGGATACTACGTCAACGACATGAATTTGTTCGGGCGAACGTGGCAGGTGCAGGTACAGGCCGAAGCTCAGGACCGGTCATCGATTGATGACATCTACCGGATCAATGTTCGCAGCGCGGACAACCAGATGATTCCGTTGCGAAGCCTCGTGGAAGTCCGGCCGGTGATCGGACCCCAGGCGCTGATCCGCTATAACAACCAAGTTGCCGTGACGATTTAAGGCAGCCCGGCTCCAGGTGTCTCATCAGGTCAGGCGCTCGCAGCGATGGAGCAGGTCGCTGCCAGCACCTTGCCGCGCGGATATCGCGGCTTGTGGACCGACGTCTCTTTCCAGGAAAAGCGCGCCGAGGGTAAGACCGCGATCATCCTCGGCTTCGCGGTGTTGTTTGCTTATCTGTTCCTGGTCGCACTCTACGAGAGCTGGACGATCCCAGTTCCGGTGCTGCTGTCGGTGACGGTGGGCGTCGCTGGTTCTTTCGCGGCGATGGTGGTGGCGGGGCTGACGCTCGATCTCTATGCCCAGATCGGCATGGTGGTGCTGATCGGTCTCGCTGCCAAGAATGGTATATTGATTGTGGAATTTGCCAAGGAGCGTCGGGCCGAGGGCATGCCTCTGCTGGCCGCGGCGACCGAGGGTGCGCGGCAGCGCTTCCGCCCGGTTATGATGACGTCATTCGCGTTCATCCTGGGGCTGCTGCCGTTGGTCATCGCCGAGGGCCCGTCACGCCTGGCGAGACGCGATGTAGGCTCGCCGGTGTTCGGCGGTATGCTTTCGGCGTCACTTATCGGAATCTTCGCTATACCAGCGCTCTACGTGACTTTTCAATGGATCCGCGAGCGAGTGCGTTCGTCTACCCGTCCGAGAGAAGTGCCGCCGCCGAAACCCGTTGCGGCCGATCGTCCGGCATGATCCGGGCACCGACTACCGCTCGTCGCTCAGACGCCAAGATACCGCTGTAGTACGCCGCGATCGGCCTTGATTTCCGCAGTCGGTCCCTCATGCACGATATGGCCGTTGTTGACGATGTAAGCGCGGCTCGCCAGCGTCAGTGCGGCTGCGATGTTTTGTTCGACCAGAATAATGGTCTGCCCGGAACTGGCGAGCTCCTGGCAGGCGCGCATCAGGTTGCGCACAATCACCGGCGCGAGGCCCTCGAAAGGTTCGTCCAGCAGGATGATCCTCGGATCGCGGACCAGAGCACGCGCGATCGCCAGCATCTGCTGCTCGCCACCTGAGAGATCAGAGCCGCGGCTATCGCGCCGCTCCTTCAGCCGAGGGAACATGCCATAGATACGGTCGAGCGGCCATCGGTTCGACGCGGTCAAACCTGCGAGGATGATGTTCTCCTCGACGTTGAGGCTGCCGAATACGCGGCGGTCTTCTGGCACCAGTTGCATGCCCGCCCGCGCGATACGGTGCGGCGGCTGGCCGGCGAGGTTCTGTCCGGCCAAAATTACCGTGCCCGAGCGCGGTGTCACGACGCCCATCAGGCTCTTGAGCATCGTCGACTTTCCCGCGCCATTGCGGCCGAGCAGCGCTACCATCTCGTTTTGCTCGACGTACAAATCAATGTCGAACAAGATGTGTGAGTCGCCGTAATAGCTGTTCAGACCCTTGACCTCGAGCAGGCTCATGGCGCTTGCACTCCGCCGAGATAGGCCTCCTGGACCTCTGCGTTCGCCCTGATTTCGTCCGGTGTACCCTCGACCAGCACGGAACCTTCGCGCAGCACCGTTATTTGTCCGGCGAGCTCGAATATTGCGTCCATGTCATGATCGATGATGATCATGGAGCGGCCGGCTGTGATCGATTTGAGCATCGCGACGGTTTCGAGGCGCTCACGCGGGCTCATGCCGGCAAGCGGCTCGTCGAGCAGCAGCAGGCTCGGCGCGGTCGCGAGCGCCAGGCCGATTTCAAGCCGCCGCTTCTCGCCATAGGCGAGTTCCGCTACCGGCAGGTCGGCGCGTTCGGTAAGGTGCACGAGTTGAAGTGTGTCCTCGACCCGCTGGGTGAGGCCGGCGACACCCTTCATGCCGCGTAGCAGGTCAAGACGGAACGGTCCGCGCTTCTCGGCAAGGGCGGCGATTGTGATGTTTTCCTGCACAGTGAGCCGCGTGAACAACTGATTGACCTGGTAGCTTTTGGTCAGGCCTAGCTGGCACACATCCATGACGCTGAAGCCGGTGATGTCGCGACCCTCGAACAGGATCCGCCCCGCCGACGGCTGCGTCTCACAAGTGAGCATCTTGAAGAAGGTGGACTTGCCGGCGCCATTCGGGCCGATGATGCCCCGCAGTTCGCCGCGCCTGACCGAGAAATCAATGCGGTTGTTGGCGAGGACGCCGCCATAGCGCTTGCTCAGACCCCGTGCCTCGAGAATCGGTTCGCCGCCATCCGCGCGCCTGAGCCGGCGAGACGACGGCGTGAACGCGGCAGCAGGAACGGACGCGCCGATGGCGCTGGCGTTCGCAGTGACCGCGCGCGGATCGGACTCGGCTGGTTCACCGCGCCCGGCGCCGCCCACCAAGAGCCGACAAAGCGATGCCAGGCCGCCGACGATGCCATAACGCAGGAATACGACCAGCAAAACGAAGACGACGCCAAGCACCAGCTTCCAGGCGGCGCCGAGATGCAGCGTCGTCTGCAAGAAATCGCTGAGATAGAGCCACACGGCGGCCCCGACCAGCGGCCCGAACAAGGTGCCCGCCCCGCCGATCGCAGTCTGCATCACGAGCTGGCCCGAGGTGTCGAACATGAACGCGTCGGGCGGCATGAAGCCCTGCATCAGGCCGAGCAGACCGCCGGCGAAGCCGGCATAGGCGGCGGCGACAACGAAGGCGGTGAGTTTATAGCTGCCGATATGATGGCCAACGGCGGCCGCGCGCAGTGGGTTGTCACGGATGGCGATCAATATGGCGCCGACGGGCGAGCGCACGATGCGCAGCGCCAGCACGAAACCGACGAAGTACCAGAACGCCATGAAGGCGTATATCGACCAATCGGTCGTGAACTTCAGCGTGGTGTAGCCGATCCATACCGATGGTCCCGGCACGCCCGGCAATCCATTCTCGCCGCCAGTGTATTCTGAAAGGGGATTGAACTCGACGAAGAAGAACACTTCGGCGATCGCTACTGTGATCATGGCGAAATAGATGCCGGTGCGCCGGAGCGCGATGAGGCCGACAAGATATCCGACTGCTCCCGCCGCGATCGCGCCGATAAACACTGCTAACATCACGTACGAAAAGCTGGTCATCGTCAGCAGATACGCGGCGACCATGCCGCCGGTGCCGAAAAATGCGGACTGGCCGAATGACAGCAGTCCGGTGAAGCCAAACAGTATATCGAAGCCAAGGCCGAACAGGCCCCAGATCAGGATGCGGTTGATCGTCCCCGGCGAGAAACCAAGGCTCGGGAGAATAAACGGCGCCACGATCAAGCCCGCGGCGGTCAGCGCTTCGACGAGGAAGGGACGTTGTTTCAGCATCGGGGCATCGGGTTCACTCGCGCCCGGCGGTGCCGAGTAGCCCGTAGGGGCGGATCACCAGCACCAGCGTCATCGCCGCGAAAAGCATGACATAGGCGTAACCGGGGTTGAACATCGATGTGATACTGATGATCTCGCCGGCGATCAGGCCGCCGAGGACCGCGCCCGGGAACGAACCGACGCCGCCGATGACGACGACGACGAAGGTCTGGACGAGAATCGTCTCGCCGACGTCCGGCGAGATCGACACGACAGGAGCGTTGACGATGCCGGCGAAGCCCGCGGCCATGGCGCCAATGCCGAATACCAACGTGAACACCTTGTAGACGTCGATGCCTAGCACATCGACCATGACGGTATCCTCGATGCCCGCGCGAACAATCATGCCGACGCGGGTTCGGTAGAGGATAACGTAGAGCAGCAGCAGCGCCACCGAGACGATGCCGAGCAGCGCCAGCCGATAGGTCGGATACATCATGAATCCGAGGGGAGTGATGCCGACGAGCCCGGCCGGCGGGGGCACCATCTTCGACAGGCTGCCAAAGAAGAAACGCGCGACCTCGACGAAAACGATGCCGAGGCCAAAGGTCAGAAGCAACTGATCCTCATGCGGACGGCCGTAGAAGAATCGGATCACGAGCCGCTCCATCACCACGCCCACGAGCATGACGAACAGGGAACCGGCGATGACGGCGACGATGAACGAGCCGGTGTAGGTATAAGCGACCCAGCCGGCGTAACCGCCCAGCATGAACATCGCGCCGTGCGCCAGATTGAGGACACCGAGCGTGCCGTAAATGATCGTCAGGCCGGAGGAGATCAGCGCGAGGAGAGCGCCGAGCACCAACCCGTTGAAGCACTGCGATATGAAGTTCGCCCAGTTGATCACGTTACCGCCCGAGTTGGTGAAGATGGTGTTCCGACGTTATGACCGGCTTCGATCCGGCCGGCCATGCCTAATCGGTCGCGGTCTTGACGGCCGGGCGTGACGCGCCCTCTACGCCGCACCGTGGCGGGGAGGGCCGTCAGTGTCAGGTGTAATCGCCGAGCTGGCAGCCGAAGGCGTCGGGTTTCTGCATCAGCGGCGCCCCGGGGACGACGTCTAGGTACATCCCAGTAGTCTTCCTTGCTTTTCATGTCCTTCGGTGCCTTGCCGCGGACGATGATGACTGGACGCACAAGTTGATGGTCTTCGGGCCGGAAATGCACGTCGCCGACAGTCGAGGGAAAAGTCTCGCCCTTCTCATACTGTTTGATAACCGCCGGCGGGTAGAACGTGCCGGCCTCCGAGACCATGCGCGCCCAGATGGCGAACTGCATATAGGCATTATTGGCGCCCCATTCCGGCTTGTAGCCGTTCTTCTGCTCGAATTCCGCCACGAACATTTTGGCCAGCGGAAACCTGTCCTCGAGAGTCCACCAGAAATCCGTGGCGGCGTACACGCCCTCGGTCAGTTCCGGTCCCACCTCCTTCGCGAGGAAGGGGATCTGGTAGGGAACCACCATCTGCATCTTTGGGGTAAGGCCGAACTGCTTGGCCTGCTGGATCGACAGCACGGCGTCGCGACCCCAGTTGACGTTGATGATGGCATCGGCGCCGGAGTTGGCGATGTTGGTCAGGTACTGGCTGAAGTCGGTCGTGCCAAGCGGGGAGATCTGGTTCGTCACCATGGTCCAGCCGCCATTCTCGGTAAGATAGTCATTCACCGATTTCGTGACGGTATGGCCATAGGTGTAGTCCGGGGTCATGAACGCCGCCTTCTTGCCCTTGCCATAGGCTTTGACCAGGACCGGGCCGACGGCATTCGCCGCTGTCTCGCCATAGAAGCACTGGCGGAAGGAGTAGCGGGCGCAGTCCTTGCCGGTGGTGTCGTTTGAGCCGCTTACGCCCGGCACATAGAGGATCTTCTCGCGCTGGGCGAACTTGTTCAGCGCCACCGCCACGGCTGACGAGGTCGAGCCGGTCATGAGGATGATCTTTTGGTCGTTGATGAAGGTCTGCTGTTCCTGCACGGCATTGTTTGGCTTGGCGGCCGAATCGGCGACCACCAGTTTGACCTGCTTGCCGAGCAGGCCTTTGGACAGTTTCGGCGCGATCTCCTTCATCAGGTCGTGGCCGTCATTGATGTGCTCGACGGCGAGTTGCATGCCTTTGAGTTCGTCCTCCCCAGGCGTGGCATAGGCGCCGGTGCGCGGCACAGTCGCGCCGATGGTGACCGTGGCCCCCTGAGAGCCGGCCGGCCAGGTGCCGATTGCCGGCTCGTCGGCCGCCATCACCATACCACCGGGCAAGACCATCGCGCCGGCGAGACCAGCGCCTGCTAGCAGCAGGTCGCGACGTGAGACATCGTTAACGCGCACGCGCATGAGTTCCTCCCTGAATGATCGGTCCGTGCCACGCCTCGGAACGCGGCCTGTCGGGCCCGACCGTTGCACCGCTTTTCATTTTGCGATTGTTGTTACCGAAAGCGCCGCAGTGTGTCGAGCGTCCGTCACCGTGTTGCACGGAAGTGGGTCCCGAAGTGCTTGGACGTAATCCCACCAGCCTCATATGTTATTTAGGAGATATGGACGTAGCTTGGGCGTCCGAACGCCAGCGTCCGGTTCGGCGCCGCGGCAGCGATGAAAACTTCGGTCACCTCGGTCTGGTCGGTGCCCGATCATTCCTGGTGACCGCGACGGCAAACCACACGGTGAGAGTAGGCCGCCACTTCAATGCGGCGTCATACGCCCCCTAGTTCGTGACCCGATACCGGGGCTCGGCAATGTGATGGTGGTGGTGAGTGGGTATTTGAACGGCACGGCAGAGTGGTTTCAGGGTGCTGAATGGCCTTCCGAGGGTGTGTCGCCATCCGTCCGCCCGCAACCAGGCCCGGGTCCAGCGACACAATCGCCGCGCTCCTGGGGCTCGCGACGAGTCTGAAGGGCCGCCCGTCATAAGACCTTTGAATAAGCCCGGCTTGCAGTTTATATCGTGTTACGATATACCGAGTGAGGAGAGCCGCAATCGGGCCAATAGATTTGAATTCGCAGGTGTGACAGACACTAATCAACGGGCCCATGCGGGCACCCTTTTGTCGGCCCATGCGCTGGGCGATGGTATCCGGCATCTGGGCGATTTCACGGCCGATCCACGCATATTGGTCATTTCCGGTATCGCGGTGCTCGTCGGCAGTGGCGGTGTGCTCGCGGGGATCGTTTTGCTGTGGCTGATCCGTGTCACGACCGATTTGGCATATTTTGGCGTCTTGAGCACAGCTGATCTGAAGCTCAGCCAGTCCCCCCTCGGGCTGTTCGCGGTTCTGGTCCCCGTGGCCGGCGCCCTGATCATAGGATTGATGGCGCGCTTTGGTAGCGAGAAGATCCGCGGGCACGGCATCCCTGAAGCAATTGAGGCGATTTTGCTCGGGCGTAGCCGCCTCGACTTGAAGGTGGCTATTCTCAAACCGCTGTCCTCGGCAATCTCGATTGGCAGCGGCGGCCCGTTCGGTGCCGAAGGTCCAATCATTATGACCGGCGGTGCTGTTGGCTCGCTTATCGCACAATTGCTGCCGGTTACCGACAATGAACGCAAGACACTGCTAGTCGCCGGCGCTGCCGCTGGCATGACAACGGTATTTGGCACTCCGATCGCTGCTGTGATGCTCGCCGTCGAATTGTTGTTGTTCGAATGGACGCCACGCAGTTTCGTTCCGGTCGCTGCGGCTGCAATCACCGCCGAAGTGGAAAGAACCTGGCTGGGTATGTCCTCGCCGCTGTTCCCGCTTCTCGGCAGCATGAGTGTCACACTTGTAACTACTTTATGTTGGGTTCTCGTCGGTGCGCTTTCCGGGCTTCTATCCGGTCTGCTAACGCGGCTAGTTTATGCTGCTGAGGATTTCTTTCATAAATTGCCAATCCATTGGATGTGGTGGCCCATGATGGGTGGTCTTGTCGTCGGTTTGGGCGGATTGCTTGACCCTCGGGCCCTTGGCGTAGGCTACGATAATATCGCCGTGCAACTGCAAGGAGGCCTGCTGCCGACATCGGCGTTGCTATTACTGGTAGTGAAGGCATGCATCTGGTCAATCGCGCTCGGGTCAGGGACCTCGGGCGGCGTGCTCGCGCCGCTTCTGATCATCGGGGGCGCCATGGGCGCCGCGCTGACACACCTCCTTCCAGCTGCCAGCCCGGGCCTCTGGGCTCTCCTGGCGATGGCGGCGACGATGGGCGGCACGATGCGATCGCCTTTAACAGCGACATTTTTCGCCGTTGAACTAACTGGCAATACGCACGTTCTGCTGCCGTTGCTCGCCGCATGTGTTAGCGCGCACGCCGTCACCGTGCTGTTGATGCGCCGGTCAATCCTAACCGAAAAAGTGGCGCGCCGCGGCCATCATCTGTCACGCGAATATCAGGTCGATCCGTTCACCTTAACCCGAGCTGGCGACATCATGACAACCGCGGTGCAAGTGCTGGACGATGAGATGACGCTGCACCGAGCAGCCGCCTTCCTGACCGATCCGGCCACGTCGCACCCAAGCTTTCCAGTGGTTGACGCCAATCGTCGTGTCCTTGGTATTGTGGACCCGCCGGCGGTGCTCAAATGGCGACGCGGTGGCAGACACCGCCTCACAACACTTGGGGAATTGCTCTCTGGCGGCAGGCCGGTCGTGGCACATCCAGACGAGTATCTCGATGGTGTCATCGAGCGCATGTCATTAGCAAATGTGGCACACATTCCAATCATTGCGCGCGAGGACGGACGTCTTGTCGGCTATATCGGCTGGAAGGACCTCATGAACGTTCGGGCACGACAGCGCGCGCAGGATAGAGAGCGCATTGTGTTTTATCGCGTGCGCTAACGGCACAACCACGTCTCAACTGTACCGCCATCTTGCGATCCACCGAAAACAAATATGAGAGCGGGTCCAAGAAAACCTTCTACGATAGCCGCAGCCAACGGGATCGCTAGTAATCGTCGTTTGGGTGGTCGTTCCTCCTCACGAGCGCCTTTGCTTTTGCCGAGCTCAATCGGACGACAGAGGGTATGATTATTCGTGAACTGCTAATCCAGGCAGAGACCTGCTGGCGGACACGTTAGCGAAGCTTGAAGGTGGCAGCGGCGCTGTTGTTGCCTCCTCGGGAATGGCCGCTGTTGCCTCGCCCTGCTGTCCGCGGGTGCATTCGTGATTGCTCCCCACGATTGCTATGCTGGAACTCAGCGTCTTGTTCCCTAATCGGGATTGGCGCGTTAGCTGCGGACTGGCCCAGAGGGGGTGTCGGGACAGAATGCTGGCGTGATCGCCGGGGTGCTCAAAAGGTCGGTATCAAGCAGCCCGTGGCAGTTGCTTGGCCATCGGGTGTCGGCTCAAATAGATCGCCGAGGCAAGATCCGAATGCGCCGTTGTGGATCGCACATCCAACCTGCGGCAGTCGGTCGACACCCCGACGAGGCCAGTGCGTCTGTTCCCTGGCGATTGACCACGAAGTTGGGCGCTTTCGGTCACCGACGAGCCGGCCCGTTATCGTTTGCGTAGTTGATTACGGCACTGTTGGGGCTCGTGACACTGCTGCGACGGACGCCACGGGGCTAGTCCAGTCGGGGCGGCCTATTGCATTTTATATCGCGCCACGATACAAATGGAACTGTGGGCCGAGGGCGCAAGTTGGGTTTAATGGTTCTGCGGAGCTCCGACTGAAGCGATGTTGATGGACTCGGTCAATGACGGGCGAGGCAGCTCAGTATGCATGGGAGCGAAAGCTTTTTTCTTGATGCGGGCCTGTATGAGGGGCTTGCCGGATTTCGATATGCTTTGCGGCGATTTCTGAAGTTCAGCGAGGCGGCAACTCGTGCCGCGGGAATCACACCGCAGCAATACCAGGCGCTTCTGGTAATCAAGGTCGATCCGGCGGGTGCGATCATGATCAAGGATCTCGCCGATCAGTTGCTGACGCAACACCACAGTACAGTGGAGCTAATCGACCGGCTCGTGAACGCCGACCTGGTCGAACGGAGACACTCGCCAACCGATGGCCGAACCGTGCTCGTCGCCCTGACCGAAACAGGCGTAAAGTTGCTGGAGCGATTGGTTTCCAGCCATGTCAAGGAGCTCCTCAAGGAAGAGCCGTTGCTGGCGGAAGCGCTTAGGCAGCTCCGACGCATAGCGCGGTCACGTTGATGTCGGCTCGGCGATTTTGTGATCAGCCTATTCAAATGACGGAAAGGGCCATTTCCATGATGAGGATACGCGTGGCCCAATTTTCGGACTGGCGGTTACCCTCGCTTCCGGCGTCCACGATTTGTTGCCGGGCATCTGGTGGGTCTCTGGACATTGGGATGAAGCTTGGCCGGGAGTATCGATGGCCCGACGGGAAAGTGGACGAATCAGCATAGCCAATAGTCAAACAGGGAGACCGCAAACCATGATCGGCCGAAACCGACTGTCACGTCGCAGCGCCCTTAAGCTCGGGGTTGCTGCGAGCGCGCTGCCACTGGTTCATATCCGCACCGCCGGCGCGGCCGGCAAACTTAGTATCGGCTTCTGGGATCACTGGGTTCCTGGGGGCAACGATATAATGCAGAACCAGGTCAACAGCTGGGCAGCGAAGAATAAAGTCGACGTCCAAGTCGACTTCATCACTGGCAACGGCAATAAACTCAGCATGACAGGTGCTGCTGAATCGCAAGCCAAGACCGGGCATGATGCCTTGACCTTCTACAATTGGGATGTCCACAACTATGTCGATGCGCTGGAACCGATCGACGATGTAATGGACCGGTTGGTCGCCGCCAATGGGGCGGTCAATCGTACTTGTTCATATTTGGCAAAGAAGCAAAACCATTGGATGGCGGTACCAACCAGCAGCGGCACGCAAACCAAGCCACCGTGCGCTCGAATCAGTTGGTTCAAGAAGCAGGGGCTTGACCTTCAGGCGATGTATCCGGCCCATCCTGGCAAGACGGATCTGTCCAACTCCTGGACCTGGGAGGCGTTTCTGAAATATGCGGAAGCTGCGCAGAAGGACAGCATGACCTTCGGGTTGGGTATGGGCGGCAATAACAATACAGACGCAATCGACATGCATGGGGCTCTCTTCCGGTCATTCGGCGCCACTTTGATCGACAGCGAGGGGGCCATCCAGCTGAAGTCAGACAAAGTCCATCAGGTTCTGGAATTTGCGCAAAGACTGGTGAAATTCTATCCCCAGGACGCAGTGAGCTTCGACGATGCTTCCAACAACCGGGCGTTGATTTCCGGCAAATCCGCGCTGATCTGCAACCCGCCCTCAGCCTGGGCAGTCGCCAAACGAGACGCACCGACGGTGGCTGCGGATTGCTGGACATTCCCCGCGCCCAAGGGCCCTGAGGGCCGGTTCGTGCCAACCGCGAGCTTCTTCTGGGGGGTCTTTAGCTTCAGCCGCAACAAGACCGCGGCAAAGGAATTGATCGAATACCTGATGCAACGACCGGAGGTGGAGGCGCGTTGCAATGCGGTCGATGGCTACGACCTCCCGCCCTACAGGAACATGACCGACTTCAAGATTTGGGAAGAAGTCGAGCCCCCGAAAGGCACCGTCTACAACTACCCAATTCGCCCCTGGCACGGTCAGGAAGCGAGCCTTACTGCGTCCGAGGCGTCACCGGACGTAGCCGTACAGATCTACAATCGAGCTATCCACAACCAGATGCTGGCACGCCTGAAAGAAGGCCAAACGATCCCGCAGGTTATCGCCTGGGCGCAGGATGAACTGGAGGGATTCCTGAGGTAACCGCGAATTGGGGAACCAAGGTCGCGTCAGAGCGGTCGGCAGCGCTGCGGTGCGGCCTCGTCTCGAGCGAAATCTGCCGCGAACGAGATAACAAGACGTGACGGCTACGAAGCGATTCGCCTTCGGTGCCCTGATTTGCGTCAATCAGCGGGGGGAAGCGGCTCGCCATGTGGATTGTTCGCCTTGCGCTGGACCGGCCTTACACATTCGTCGTCCTGGCGCTGCTCATTCTGATCGCCACGCCACTGGCCGTTCGGCGGACCCCAACTGATATTTTTCCGAACATCGACATTCCTGTCATAGCCGTGGGGTGGAGCTATACCGGCCTCAATCCAGAGGAGATGGAGGGCCGGATAACATCGGTTTACGAACGGGTGCTGACGACCCTGGTCGATAATATCGAGCATATCGAGTTCAACAACCTATCCCGGACGTGCGATTGTTCGGGTCTTTCTTCAGCCGGGCGCTAGCTTGGACACCGCGAACGCCCAGGTGACCGCCGCATCGCAGACGATTTTGCGAGGATTGCCGCCCGGCACCCAGCCGCCCCTCGTCATGAACTACAGCGCATCCAGCGTGCCGATCCTGAAACTCGGGCTGTCCAGCGATTCGATTTCGGAGTCTCAGCTCAACGATCTCGGGATCAACTTTGTGCGTCCACAGTTGGTAACCGTACCCGGTGCTGTCGTGCCGTACCCGTACGGCGGAAAAATGCGCCAGGTTTCGGTCAATCTCAATCCCGCAATGCTGCAGAAGAAGAATCTCTCGCCCGCCGATGTTCTGGGCGCGCTTTCAAGGCAGAACCTGGTGCTGCCTACGGGAACCGCGAAAATCGGTGAATTCGAATACGACGTTCGTGTCAACGCAAGTCCCGAAACGATCGGGCAGCTCGGCGACATACCGATCAAGCAGGTCGGAAACGCGACAATCTACTTACGCGACGTTGCGACGGTCGCCGACGGTTATGCACCACAGACGAATATTGCTCGGACCGATGGGCGGCGCGGGGTGTTGATGAACATCCTCAAGGCCGGCAACGCATCTACAATCGACGTCGTCGCCGGGGTCCGCAAAATTCTGCCGAAAGTCGCCCAGACCCTGCCGCCGGAACTCAGGATCCAACCGATTGCCGATCAGTCGATATTCGTGCGGGCAGCGATCGCCGGGGTCGTGCGCGAAGCGATCCTGGCGGCCTGCCTCACTGCCGCGATGATCCTGCTTTTCCTCGGCAGTTGGCGCAGCACGATCATCATCGCGATATCGATCCCGCTGTCGATCTTCACCTCGGTCATCTGCCTGGGCATGCTTGGCCAGACCATCAACATCATGACACTTGGCGGTCTGGCGCTGGCTGTTGGCATCCTGGTCGATGACGCTACGGTCACGATCGAGAACATGGAGCGCTATCTCGAGGAAGGGGTCGGGCTCCGCAGCGCTATTCTCCAAGGTGCGTCGCAAATCGCGGTACCGGCCCTGGTCTCCACCCTTTGCATCTGTATCGTCTTCGTCCCGATGTTCATGTTGGGGGGAGTCGCGCGGTATCTGTTCGTTCCGCTGGCCGAAGCCGTGGTGTTCGCCATGCTCGCGTCATACGTTCTGTCACGCACCCTGGTGCCGACCATGGCGTTATATTTGTTGCGTGAGAAATCGCACCGCACCGCACATACGCACAATCCGTTGGTTCGTTTCCAGCACGCCTTCGAACGCCACTTTGAACGCGGCAGGAATGCCTACCACCGCGGACTGACGGAACTCGTGAACCGACGATTTGTGGTCGTTCCAGTTTTCCTCCTGGGCAGCCTATCCCTGCTGGGCCTGCTGCCCTGGCTCGGTCAGAATTTCTTTCCCGACACCGACGCCGGGCAATTCGTCCTGCATCTGCGTGCGAAAGCCGGCCTGCGAATTGAGGAGACGGCGCGGATCTGCGACTTGGTGGAGGCAACCATCCGCAAGGAGATCCCAGCCCGCGAGGTGCTGACCATTACCGATAACATCGGCCTGCCGTACAGCACGATCAATACGACCCACTCGATTTCCGGCATCATAGGCACCTCGGACGCCGACGTCATGGTCGCGCTAAAGGAGGATCATCACCCAACGGCCGACTACGTTGCTCGTTTGCGAAAGGTTCTTCCGACAACATACCCTGGCGTCACTTTCAGTTTCTTGCCGGCAGACATCGTGACCCAGGTACTGAATTTCGGCTTGCCCTCGCCCATTGACATTCGGATCGACGGGCGAGACATCGCCGCCAATCGCGACATTGCCGTCAGCATCCTCAATGAGATCCGCCACGTGCCCGGCATTGTTGACGCACGGATCCAGCAGGACTTCAGCTATCCCAACTTCGAGGTCGCCGTGGACCGCACCAAAGCGCTGCAGGGCGGGTTTACCGAGATCGATATCGCGAACAGCGTCCTAAACATCCTGAGCGGCAGCGCCCAAACGGAGCCGATGTTCTTTCTGAACAAGCGCAATGGGGTCAACTACTCGCTCGTCACACAGACTCCCCAGTATAAAGTCCAGTCTTTGCAGGACCTTGAGAACATCCCGATTACTTCTGCCGCGGCGGCAAAATCCGGCATGATCGCGGATTTCGCGACGATCCATCGATCGCAGGAGATGTCCGCGGTCGATCACTACAACATTCGTCGCGTCATTGATATATACGCGGCGGTGCAGGGCCGCGACCTGGGCTCGGCCGGGGCCGAAGTCTCGCAGATCGCGCATGCTCACGAGAAACTGCTGCCGCGCGGGAGCTTCCTGTCGATCCGCGGCCAGCTTGAGACGATGCAAACGTCGTATCTCAATCTGCTGGGCGGACTGGCATTCTCCATTCTGCTGGTCTACCTGCTTATTGTCGTGAACTTTCAGTCGTGGCTGGATCCGTTCATTATTATCATGGGGTTGCCGGCGGCGCTTGGCGGGATTGTTCTTTTCCTGTTCCTCACGTATACGACCCTGAGCGTGCCGGCGCTTATGGGCGCGATCATGTGCATGGGCGTTTCAACCGCCAACAGCATCCTCGTCGTTTCCTTCGCGCGAGAGCGGATGATGGAGCACGGTGACGCAATCACGGCGGCGATTGAGGCTGGCTTCACGCGCTTCCGTCCAGTGCTGATGACCGCGTTGGCGATGATCATCGGCATGATCCCGATGGCCTTGGGCCTCGGCGAGGGCGGTGAACAGAATGCCCCCCTCGGCCGGGCGGTGATCGGGGGGCTTACGATGGCGACGGTTGCCTCACTGGTCTTCGTGCCGACCTTGTTCGCGCTGTTGCACCATCGCAAATCGTCTCCGCAGCAAGCCGACGCCGGGCTTGCGTATCGTCCGCTATGAGATGCACAGGACTTCATGCCGAACTACCAGCGGCAACGATCGGGGGTGCATGGTCTTCTCGAAGCAACCAAAAAAATCTGTTGCCAAGGTCGACGCAGCCGCGGCGCGCCAACTCTTGGGCTTTGTGCAGCACCCCCTTGATGTCGTCATAGCCGAACAGTTATCGCTAGACTCAACGATCGTGATCGAGCACCTGCGACGGGTACGCCTAAACCTAGAGAGCCGGTATGGGGTAATGCAGGGCTTCAAGAGCTGTAAGTCCGCTGCCCGCTTCTGTCGAAGTTCGATGAACTGCGAAAATACTTGGAACGCCCGTTCGCGCTGTAGCCGGGACCTGTGGCCAGATACGGTTGCGCCAAGCAACGTTTTTGTGGTCCTGCGAAGCGGTGCAAAGCAACCTTGAAGTCACCGCGGCTACGCTACGTCGCCTTGCGCGCCCGCGGCCACCGCGCCCTGCGCGGCGCCGCCGACCGACAGGTGCAACCTCGCATTCGGAAGGTCGAACCCCGTTTATCCTGAACCCGCTCACCGCAGGGGCCACATTCGGACATCATCAAACCACACATTCGAGCCGAGACTTGAAGCGGGCGCGAAGCCCAACGCGAGCATCCGTAGCCTGACGGCTGGGTGAAGACCTCCCGAAGACCTGGTCAAGAGGTGAGGCTGTTTTACACAGCGTTTGTTTAGCTCTCGGGCAGACTTGCGTTTTTTGCCAAAAAAGCATAAAGGCTCGTGCAGAAGCTAAAGTAAGGAAGAAAGGGGGCTTGAAATGAGCTGGTTCAAAAAACTGAGCACGTTCTTTATATCATCGGCGATAGCTTGCGCGCCGGTCGCATCGAGTTTCGCGCAGGGTGCGCCGGCCGGGTTCATGCATTATTATTTCGCGGAACATGACTATGGCGGCCAACACTGCCCTGGCTTGACTTGGCACTTTGACCGAGTGGCCCAACCGGACAAGACCTTCAAGGTGAGCGGCCCGATCTGGTATGAGGACGGCAGTGGCGTGAGCTTTGCGAAGGGGGTCACTCAGGCTGATGGTCATTTCACGCTAAATGTGACGACGATGAGCGGGAGTGGACCGGCCGGCACAATTACCGGCCAACGGATGCCAGACGGTAGCGTTGATGCAACCGCCGTCGGCCCAGTGTGCTTTGCAGGGACCCATCACATAGCCCCGGGACAAACCTCCGTTAAAGGATAATCGACGGGATCTGTCAGTGTTGGCGCCATGGGTTAGGTTAAGTGAGGCGGCCCTTGGCGCCGACCGGGCGGCTCGTAGGATGGGGAACGCAATAAGTGCGCGGCCCGCTTCTATCGAATTTCGACGAACTACTGAATTGCCTGCACGCCTGCTCATACCAAAACCGAAGTCGTTCCCATGTTACGGAAGCACCCATCTGAATCGACGTTGATGTATCGACTGGCCCTACGTGATGTCGAGCCGGCCGAAAGCAGCGGTAATGGTTTGATGAATACGGGTGTGAGCCACTGAAGCGCCTTCGGTAGAATTCCTCGCCGGCTGGTAGGGTTTATGAAGCGCTTCTCGCCCTTCGCACGCATTTGGCGCTTCGGCTTCGCTTCTCGGCGCATCGCGCACGGAGCAACCGAGGTCCCGAACAGCAGCGTTCCGTCTAGAACTTGGATTCTGCGGGCTACACGCCTGCCGGCGGTCTTCGGCAACAGGCATTTCCAAATAATTACCTTTCGTATGTTTCCCTTAGCTGCCCATGGGCCACAAGTCTCGTGGTAAGTCGGAAAATGGAGTACGGATGCGGTGGCGGAGCGAGAACCGTCGTGTCAAAATCACTAGAAGACGAAGGAGCCGAGAAGCGGCGGAATAATGCCGAAGAGGATGCCCAGTATGTGGGGAGGGCGATCGAGACTGAACGGACCAAGGCGAAATTGACGCAAGACGATCTCGCGCAATTGTCCGGCGTAAGTCAGCCGCACATCAGCAGCATCGAGAAAGGCCGTTGGTCACCCAAGCAGAACACGGTCATGCTGATCGCCGAAGCGTTGGGCGTCGACGTCAATGCTCTCCTTCCGCCATCTCGCCGTGACGAAGCATATAAATCTCGATTGCGAGGTGAGGATGGCTCGAAAACCGAACAGGGAGAAAGGGGGGAGGGACGCAATGAAAAATCCGCTGCTCCAAAGACCCTCTGCTCAGGGTGTGAATGAGTTAGGAGCGTCCCATCGGCAACCAAGCAAGAAGGGTCCGCAAAGGCATCCGAAGTGCGATGCAGCGTCGGAGGCTTTAAAATCATGGGAAGGTGACAACGCCGCGGGCGTGTCGCCTTGTCGGGGGCGCCTGATCTGTGTTGGCGCCGATACACCCATCACCAGTCATGATAGCCAGAAGGTTTGAGCGGGGAGACTTTGCTGCAGGGTGGCAGGCTGAATTCGGTCGGAGACTGTCTGCTGCACGGGTATGCGTGGGCCTTTCTCAAAGAGGTCTGGCCCGGAAGGCAGGGGTCAGACGACCACATCTTGGAAAGCTGGAAGCTGGAAAGATGGAGCCACGCCTGTCCACCATCTTTGCCATTGCTGACGCCCTCGGGGTGTTGGCGAGAAGATTATTCCCGACGATGTCGTGGCAGACGGACGATAGCATCACCAATTTGTGAGGCTACTATTAGACAACCGGCGAGAAGGATTACCCGAGGGAATAGTTTGCGTTCGAGACCGGCCAACAGCGATCGAGCGCCGGGAAGGCTAAGCCGGCCCGGTATCGTTTTGTATGGTTGACGAGAAGTGGATTTTCTTTTGGCCGGGGAGATAGGTGACTTCACGACACCGACAGCTTTCACTCGCCCAACCGGGCCTGGCGCGGCGATGACAGAACCAGCGGGAACGAGTTGCATAAACGGGATACCCTCGCACGCTGCGAGGAGCGCAAATCACCACTCGCAGACGTAGTCCCTGTATGCTGCGGCCGTAGCTTGGGTGAGCGTCGGTGTCCAATTTTCTCCTGAAACGGCGCCTCGTCCAAGCGCGGCCACGATCGGGAAGGTTTTACTTCCGTATTCGCCGAGCGAGAGAGACGCGCTCGGCCGACTGGTCGACCGAGGGGCCTGTTATCGATGCCGCATGAATACCAGTAGGAGTAACGATGGCAAAGCGATAAAAATCATCAGCATGTAGTCGTTACTGTAGGCAATGATCTGTGCCTGTTGATTTACTAACCCATCCAGCATCGCTGCGCCGCGATCCCCCAAGTTAAGCAGAGGCAGCGCCTGCAACGCGCGGTTGAAAGGGGTTACTGTGCCGCCGATGAGCTCGTGCAGTGCTTGGGCGTTGTGTGCCAGCACCGACGATGTCACGGAGACGCCTATCGCGGCGCCGACGTTACGCGACAGATTGATCAGCGACGCGCCCTCCGTCCGCAGCGGCACCGGCAACGTGGCGAAGGCGAGCAGTTGAAGTGGGGTGAAGACGAAGCCGAGCCCGGCGCCCTGGATGACGATGGTTGTGATGATCTCGCGCTGTGACACGTCCGTGGTCCAGCCGGTCATGCGCCAGAAGGTATAGCACATCATCAGCATCCCTGCGGCGACCAGATAACGCGGGTCCATTCGCGTCGCGATCCGGCCACTGATGACGATCGTGAGCAGATTGCCGATACCACGCGGCGCCATTACCAGTCCCGCTGTCGCCACAGGATAGTTGCTCAGCACTTCGAGCCAGGGCGTCATCAACGTGAGGCTCGAGACCATGATTGTGCCGACCGCAAACATCATTACCAGGCCGATGGTAAAATTCAGGTCGCCGAATAGCACCGGCCGGATCAGCGGTCGGGCTCCCCATAGCACGTGCACGACGAAGAGATAGATACCCAACGCGGCCAACACGGCCTCGACAATGATCTCTCGCGAGCTGAACCAGTCCTGGATGTTGCCCCGGTCCAGCATCAATTGTAACGCCCCGATGCCCATGGCGAACACAGTGAAGCCGAGCCAATCGAACCGCAGGCGTTGCCCCTTGGTGTTCGGCAAGAACGCGGTTAACCCGGCCGCAGCCAGCGTTCCGAGTGGGAGGTTAATGTAAAACACCCATCGCCAACTGTACATCTCGGTCAGGTAGCCGCCGAGCGTAGGACCCATGATTGGGCCGATCATCACCCCGACGCCCCAGATCGCCATCGCGAAACCACGCCGCTCGTGCGGGTAGAGATCGAACAGCGTCGTCTGCGCCAGCGGTACTAGGGAGGCGCTGAACATTCCTTGCAACAGCCGGAACAAGACGATTTGCCACAGCGACTGCGCGACGCCGCAAAGCATCGAGGTGAGCGTAAACCCCACGATGGAGACAACGTACAGCCACTTCCGTCCAAACCGCGCCGCGAGCCAACCCACCGGCGCGGTCATGATCGCGGCGGCAGTGATATAGGACGTGACAACCCACGTAATTTCGTCATAGCTCGACGCGAAGCTGCCCTGCATGTAGGGCAACGCCACGTTGGCGATAGTCTGGTCCAGCGATTGCAGCAGGGTGCCGCCAATCGCGCAGGTGGTGATAATCGCGAGATGCGGTATAGGTTCAGGGGTCGTGGTTGAGCCAGCGACAGGCATCGGTCAGCGAGCCCTTAGCGATAACATTCTATAGTTCCTCCCTCGCAGCCGGGCCCGTCGGGAGGCGGTTCTCGGTTATGCTTGCTGGTCTTCCGGCGAACTTGCAGGATTGGGCGGGATCGATCAAGGTTCGGCCCACCTGACGGACCGTGAGAAGCTTCGGGAAATCTCCCCGGAAACCGTTAAACCTGGGCAAGATGCGACCGTTTTCGAGCACTTTGCGTCGAATGCTCGAGCTGGTCGACTAATGCGGGCACGCGCTACGTGCAACCGTGGGTTCGGAGCTGCACTAAGCGGTCGCACAGCGCGATCAGTTCAGCATCGGCATCTGATGTGCTTGCAGCGTGCGAGGGCGTCGGCACGGCCGCAGCAACCTGCTGCGGCAGACCGAGTGGGCTAATCGGTTGCCATCGCTGCCGCTGCACTAAGCCGGATGCTGGCGTTCGGACGCCCGAGCTAGATCCGTAACTTCTAAATAACATTTGGAGGTGGAGGCATTTCGTCCGAGCACTTCGGGACCGCGTCCATGCAGCACGGTTGATGGACGGCTCAACGATGCCGCTCTCCGTTAGCGCTGGGCAAGCCCCGCGTCGTCTGTAAACGCTGTCAGAAGTGGGGTGGGTTTTCGTGTCAAGTCGGAGGTAGCCGGGGATTAGTGGAGCGCCATTGCGATATGGCGGTTGACCGCGCAGCATGAGCTCGGTAGCGCGCGGTCATGTCAGGGCGGCGACCGGAAAGCTCGGGGGGAAGACGAGGATGAATACGGAAACCAAACCATCGAGCCGCCGATTTGTGGTCAAAACGATGACGGCCATCGGCGCGACGGTGGCCGCACCAGCCCTTCTCGGCGGTATGAGGGGCGCGCGCGCTGAACGACTGAGCCAGACGCGGTTGTCGGACGGTATCGTCAAGATCGGCGTCCTGACCGATCTGAACGGGCCATATCGCGATTTCGCCGGGCCGGGATCGGTCCTTGCAACCCGCATGGCGGTGGAGGACTTCGGCGGCACGATGTTTGGCAAGCCGATCGAAGTTGTCTATGCCGATCATCAGAACAAGCCCGATATCGGGTCCGCCATTGCGCGGGAATGGTTCTCGGTCGGCCAGGTGGACATGATCGTGGACATGCCGAATTCGGGCGTCGCACTCGCGGTCCAGCAGATCGCGCGCGAGGCCGGACGGGTGTCGATCAACTCCTCAGCCTCGACCACCGACCTGACCGGAAAATCGTGCTCACCGACCGGGTTGCACTGGACCTCCGACGCCTACGCGCAGGCGCATGGCACAGCCCGGGCGCTGATGCAAAGGGGGGACGATACCTGGTTCTTCCTGACCGTCGACTACACCGGAGGCTATACGTTGGAAGATTTAGCGCGCCCGGTCATTCTCGGGCAGGGCGGCAAGGTTCTGGGCAGCGTGCGTCACCCGCTAAACACGGCCGACTTCTCATCCTATCTGTTGCAGGCACAGTCGTCCGGCGCCAAGGTGGTCGCGCTTGCCAATGGTGGCAACGACACGATCAACGCGATCAAGCAGGCCGCTGAGTTCGGGCTGATGAGCAACGGCCAGCAGCTGGTGGGTTTGTTCGTCAACATCACTGACATCCATAGCCTTGGCCTGAAGATCACACAGGACATCATCTTCACCACGGCGTTTTACTGGAACCTCGACGATCAGACGCGTGCCTTTGCCCGACGCTTTCAGGCCCGGCACGCCGCAATGCCGTCTCAGTATCAGGCTGGTATTTACTCCGCGGTCACGCATTATCTGAAAGCGATCGACGCCTGTGGTAGCGACGAAGCGCTG
This sequence comes from uncultured Alphaproteobacteria bacterium, assembly GCA_963819345.1. Taxonomy (GTDB): domain Bacteria; phylum Pseudomonadota; class Alphaproteobacteria; order Acetobacterales; family Acetobacteraceae; genus Rhodopila. The sequence continues at coordinate 32,429 of CAWFVX010000002.1, read as the reverse complement.
CCGGTCGTCACCCAGATGAAAGCCACGCCGGTAGAGGATTTTTTTGCGCGCCACGGGCATCTACGTGAGGACGGGCGTATGGTGCACGACATGTTCCTGGTGCAGGTCAAGAAGCCGGAGGCGTCGACCAGTGAGTGGGACCTGTATGAGGTGCTGGCGACGATCCCGGCCGCAGAGGCATTCCGTCCGCTGTCGGAAGGCAATTGCACCTTGGTCAAAAAAGGAATGTAAGTAATGCAAGAGAAGGTCGGCTTCATCGGCCTGGGTGCGATGGGCGCGCCGATGGTGCTGCGGCTGCTACACGCGGGGCACCGTGTTGTTGTGTACGACCTCGATTCCGACGCGGTCGGTACCTCGACGGCGGCGGGCGCGCAGGCGGCTGGGTCCCCGATGCAGGTCGCGGCGGAGGCAGAGATCGTGATGGTCAGTTTGCCGACACCGGATGTCGTGCGCAGGGTTGCGCTCGGAGAGAACGGGCTGGTGAAGGGCGGGCGGGCGAAGATTTATGTGGACCTGTCGACGACCGGGGCGCGGGTGGCCCAGGAAGTGGCCGCGGGCCTGACGCCGCTCGGTATCGTTTCGCTCGATGCGCCGGTCAGCGGCGGCGTTGTCGGCGCTAAAGCGGGAACCTTGACGATCATGGTTTCGGGCGATGCAGTTGCCTACGAAACCGTTCGGCCGGCATTGCTGGAGATCGGCCGGAACACCGTGTTGGTGGGTGATCAGGTGGGACAGGGTCAGACCCTGAAGCTGGTCAACAACCTTATGGCGGCGGCAAACTACGCCGTCGCGTCGGAGTGCCTGGTGTTGGGCGCGAAGGCGGGGCTTGATGCCGATATGATGGTCGATGTGATTAACAAGAGCAGCGGCCGCAGTTTCGTAAGCGAGACCTTCGTGGCCAAGGCGGTGCTGAGCAGGGAGTTCGATTTCGGCTTCCGTTTGGAACTTATGAATAAGGATATCCGTCTCGCCCTGGAAGAGGCGGAGACGCTAGGGATACCGATGTTCACCTGCAGTGCCGCGCGGCAGCTTTATGCCTACGCGATGGCACTCGGAGCGGGTCCAGGTGACGTCACGGCCCTGATCAAGGTGCTCGAACAGTGGGGGAACGCTACGGTTGAGGGTAAAGGATCGCAGGCCGCTTGATCGTTATCCGTTACATCGAGGGCAGGATGCTGTATTTCCCATGTGGCATCCGGGTAGAAACTGGGAAGTGCATGCCGCTGGCACCCGACGCCGTCAGCTTTAGAACCGCAGCGACGAACGCATACCCCCCTGCCCTGCCGGATGCCCGATATGGACGGGTGCAGTCGTCTGCCCCAGATCGTCAGGGCCAGATTGAATTCACCGGCGCTCGCCTTCGCCACCATGCCCTCGAAGCTGAGGCCAATGCCGCGTCGCCAAAGAATGCCGAGCATTCACCGAAACGCCGTGGCCTATTGAGGCAAGCACCAGAATTGCCGACGGCGATCACTGCCCGCAAGGAAGGTATGCTGATGCCCGCCGCCACAGATATGCAGCTGTTTCCGAATGGCACGACCCTGTCTCTAACTGCGTCGGGATCGCGAGCCAGCTATACTTGCTGGCAGGAGAGATGACAGAATCCTTCAACTCATCGCCTGAAGCCTCTGATCACCGAGAACTCAGGGTCTAACGTCTACAAATAGACATTTAGTGATCGGCGTCCGCAGTCAGGGCTCCGTCTCGCCCCCGCCGTTGTTTGACGGGACGAACGTCGACCGCCGTCGGATACCGGCGAGGATCGGCTTCGCCGAATATCGCGCCCTTGCGGAGCTTCTGCGAATAGGTAGTCGGCAGACTCTCGACGAACGCCACCCAGCCTGGAATCTTGAAGTATGCTAGCTTCGTGACCGCATATCGGGCAAGCGCATCTGCCAGTTCCGCCCCAGCCGTGAAGTCCGCTTTCAGAATCACGCAGGCATAAACCTCCTCATCTCGGAGTTCATCCGCGACCGGGATGACCGCGACCTCGCTCACTGCCGGATGAGTGCGCAGCGTTGCCTCAACTTCGGCCGCCGAGATGTTTTGCCCGCTGCGGCGGATCATGTGCTTCTTTCGATCGACGAACACCAAACCGCGTTGCGTCTCAACCAGGATGTCGCCGGTATGGAACCAACCATCCTTCCAGACGGCTTCAGTCGTCTCAGGGTCTCGAAAATATTCCTTGAGGAGACCACGCCGCGGATCCGGACCCGAACGGCGCACACGCAGTTCACCCGGGGTTCCTTTGGGTTGCGGGACGCCATCGTCATCAATGAACTGGTAGTCAAGCCCTGGCATGGTGCGACCAACGAAGCGGGTCTGGCCGTCCCGTTCTGCCGAAGCGTCGAACGAGCAGACGCCAATCTCCGACATGCCGTAGATTTCGACAAGCGTCAGCCCGAAGCGTTTCTCAAACGCGACGCGCAGGGCGGGATCTACGCCCGCGCCAAGACCGAAACGGACCTTGTGACGCTTTTCGTCCGGCTCGTCGGGCCGCGCCATTAGAACAGGCGGAATAATTCCGAGGTAATGGATCATCGTTGCCTCTGTCGCGACGAGATCGGACCACCAACTCGACGGATGAAAGCGATCCGGAAAGATCATGCAGTTGCGCGACAGAATCATCGCCGGGTTCGCGATGGCAAGACCGTTCGCATAGAACAGCGGCAGTGGGTTATAGAGCCGCTCCGCACCATGCTCGATCCTCATCGCTCCTTCGGCAGACAGATACCGCTCGGCCGCGAAATAGAAATACTCGTTGTTGATGATGCAGCCCTTGGGCATGCCCGTCGTGCCGGACGTGTACATCAGCACGCTCTCGGACTCACGCCCAGGCGGGGTGTTCCTACTTGGCCGCACGGCGCCCGCGAGCGTGTCCGCGAAGACTGTTGCATCGGTGACCGGGATGCGCCGGCCCAGCGCCTTCACCACCTCGTGCATCGCTGGCATGTGGTGGGGCAGGGAGACGATCAGGTCAACTTCAGAATGGCCGAGCACGTAGCCCAAGTCGTCATGCCGGTACTCGGGGTTCAGTGGCACGACCCAGCATCCCAGGGCATTCAGCGCCAGAAAATGCAGCATGAATTCGGGCCGGTTTTCCAGCACTAGCGAGACGCGGTGGCCGTGTCCGTAGCCGGCTAGCAAGTAGCGTTCGATCAGCCGGGTCACACGCTCGGCGACTTCACCATAGCTCCACAGAAGACCCTCGGGATAATACTCGCGCACTGCGCGCGGTGGGACCGCGAGGCAGGGCAATTCAGGCCGGGTCCGCGCCGTATCGGCAACCGCCGCCCACAGTGTGGGGAGGTCCATCAGTCCTGTCATGCGCCTCTCTCCCACTTCGCCTATGTCGGCCGGAAGTCCACGACCAGTTGGCCATTCTTGTCTGTTCCGAAGACCGGCTCGACGGTCAGGCCGATCCGCAATTCGGTCGAGCCGTAATCGACAATGTTGGTAATAAACCTGATGCCCGGCGCGTCGCCGAAGACTACCAGCGCCACGACGTAAGGCAGTGTGTGCGCACGGGATTTGTCGAATGGGTGCAGCACGCGCGTGAAGCTGAAGATCTCGGCGCGCCCGGCGACCGGCCGCCATGTGATATCGTGCCCGCGACAATGCGGGCAGCGCGGCATCGGATACCAATGGAACTGACCACAGTGCCTACAATACGGGAACGCCAACCGTCCGGCAGCCGTATTCTCGAAGAAACCGGCAAACTCTGGCGGCGGGGCGTCAGTCGCGTGCTCAGTCATCGATGATCGCGCCCCAGGATCATGATACCGTAGTCGGGATTGGACAGGCCACCGACGAGCCCGATTTCGGCGTCCTTTACCTGCCCGCGTCCGGCCTCTCGCCGCAATTGCCGGACGGCCTCCACCACGTGCTCGACGCCGAGCAAATAGCTGTGCGAGAGGAGGCCGCCATGCGTATTAAGCGGCAGTCTGCCGTCGATGCCGATGCCTTGTTCTTGCAGGAACGCCACGCCCTCACCGCGCTTGCAAAAGCCCATGTCCTCAATCTGTAACAGGCACGATATGGTGAAGCAGTCGTAGACTTCGGCAAAATCGACGTCATCGAGGGTAATGTCCGCCTGCCTGAGTGCCCTGTCAGTCGCTATCCGAGCACCCGGGATACGCATCATACCGCTAGGTTGGGTAAACGCGTCATCGCCGGTGATGGGCTCGCTGCCGAAGCCGCTGCCCAGCACACGGACAGGTGGTTTCGCCAAGTCACGAGCGCGTTCAAGGCTCGTCATGACGAAGGCACAGGCCCCGTCGGTGATCAGGCAGCAATCCGCCACACGCAGCGGATCCGAGACCACACGCGAGGCAAAATAGGCGTCATAGGTCAGTGGGCGCGTCATCTGCGACAGCGGATTGAGAAGCGCGCTCCGCCGCTGTTCGACAGCGATCAGGGCCAGGTCGCGCTCCGTCATGCCATATTCGTGCATGTACCGCCGTGCCCAAAGAGCGAAGTATTGGGGCTGGCCGGTAAAGCCATAGGGCTTCTCGAACGCCATCTTGGCTGCGTAGAGGTCGTGGAACCCGTACGGTCCGGATGCGCGCGTGCCCCAATCGACCCCAAAATAATACACGACGGTCGTTGCGAGGCCGCTGGAAATCGCGAGTTGGGCCTGGATCGGGGCGGCTGCCGTGCCAGCGCCCCCAAAGGACATGCCGCCATCATAGCCGCGCCGGAAACCGAACTGCGCGGCCACCCAGTCGCGCGGCACGGTCGTCGGCATAACGAGTTCGTCGCTAATGACTCCGTCGACCGAAGCGGGGTCCAGGCCGGCGTCGGCAAGCGCCACTTCAATGGCTTCAACGACCAGGGCGCGTAGTCCCTTATCGGAGCGCCGCACAGGGCGGGTAGCACCGATACCGACTATGGCAATGGGTTCCAGGCGCATAAATATCCGTCCGAGACGCGTCGGCCATAGCTTGCGGATAGACGGCGATTTCACGGCATAGCAAGGGTCAGGGAGTCTGGCAAGGCGATGCCCGCGGCATTTCAGCGGAAGCACCGTGCCTTTTTGCACCAGCACTCACCCAGTGGTATCCCAGAGCGCGTGGCTTTCGGCGCCAGCACCTGCTAGGTAAACTCCTGCTCCTCACGGTGGCGCACTAGTTGCGATAGCGCCACGGCGAGTACCAGCCCGCCGCCGTAGAACAGATTCTGGACGAACGTCTGGATTCCCAAAATGGTCAGCCCGGTGATGCCGATAACCAAAAAATACACCGCAACCAGCGATCCCCAGGCGTTAAATCGACCAGGCGTGATGCTGGTGGCGCCCAGGAATGCCGCCGCGAACCCCGGCAGAAGGAAAGTCAGGCCGGACAGCGGGTCAGCAGCGCCGATGGTGCCAGCATACATGATGCCCGCGAGTGCGCTCAAGATGCCCGAGGCCACAAGACTGAGTAGCCGCACCCGCGTCACTCGGATGCCTGATAGCCGCGCCACCTCACGCCCGCGGCCAACAAACAATAAGCGTCGTCCGGGCGTGGTGTATTCGAAGAAATACCAGATCGCCGCGACCAAGGCCAAAGCGTAATAAAACGCGAGTGGAATGCCGAAGATCCGGCGGACGACCACCCAGTCAGTCAACGCGTCATCGAGACCGCTGATCGTCATCGAACCGCTCATCCATAAGACGATGCCGTTTATGAACGTGCCTGTTCCCAACGTGACAATCAGCGAGGGGATACGAAAATACAGGATGAACCAGGCGTTGATCACGCCGATCAACGCGCCGACGGCTACCGAGACCAGCATCGCTATATACAGGCTGACACCCATCTGCGCGTTCAGCACTGCCAGGATCATCGCCGAAAGGGTCAACATGCTGGCGACCGACAGGTCGAAATCCCCTGCCGTCAGCGGTATGATCAGCGACATCGTCAGCACGACCAGCACCGCCTGTGATCCAAGCATGGTGGATATATTGGCCCAAGACAGGAACGCCTCTGGTCTGATCGCGCCAAATACTCCGCCCAGCAGCACCAGGGCGCCGAGTAAGGCATAAGCTTCAAGGAATCGAACCCAACTGAATCGACGGGTTGGCGCGGACAAAGATTGCGTCATGTGGCGGCGAAACTTTCCGACTCTGAAAAGTCATTCGGTGCAGCGCTGCGCAGGCACAGCTCAGCAATACCGGCCTTGCTGATCGCGTCGCCGGTCAGTTCCGCTACCACCGCGCCGCGCGCGAATATAAGCACGCGGTCGCAGATTTGGGCGAGCTGTTCGTAGTCGGTGCTGGCTACCATCACGGCCACGCCGCGCGCGGCCGCCTCGGCCACTGCGGCGAACAGATTCTGACGCGCACCGACGTCGACACCCTGGGTCGGCTCGTCAAGCATCAACAGCCGTGGTTCGGTCTGCATCCATTTGGCAAGCAGGACTTTCTGCTGGTTGCCGCCCGACAAGGACGCCAGGGTCATGGCCGGCTGGTTCGGACGCACCTCGTAGCCTGCCCCGAGTGCAGCAGCGCGGTCGAAGATCGCCCCCCAGTCCAGCATCAGCGAACGGAACCGGTGCAACACCGGCAACGAAACATTGTCGGCGACCGACAACGCTCCGATGCCTGCTGCCCCCAGACGATCCGATGGCAGCAACGTGATGCCGTCGGCAATCGCTGCATAGGGCGACATTGTGCGCAACGATCGCTCACCCTTGTCGGGCAGCAGCACAGTCCCTGAGGCTGGAGTGCGCGCGCCATAGAGCAGGTAGGGAAGGTCGTCGAACCCCGAGCCGATCAGCCCGGCAAATCCAAGGATTTCGCCACGGCGGATGTCTAGCGACACCCTGGTTAGAGAGCCGCCACTGACGTTGCGCACGGCGACGGCGGTCGGTGCAGTGGAGAGATCGTGCGGCCGGGTGTGAAACAGCTCGATCCTGCGCCCAACAATGAGTTCGATGAAGTCCTCGTGCGTCGCCTCGGCGGTGACAAGGGTGCCGGCAAGGCGCCCATCGCGCAGCACGGTGGCGCGGTCGGTGATCTGCCTGACCTCATCGACATCGTGCGAAACAAAGATGACCGATGCGCCGTCACGCACGATAGCGCGCACCAGCGAAAAGAGCTGCTCCACGCCGGCGGTGGGCAGGAACGGTGTCGGTTCATCGAGTACCAGGATGCCGGCGTGGGCGCGGCCAGGCGACTGCACCGCCTCGAACGCCCGCACGATGGCCACCAGCGCCCGCTCGACCTGCGGCAGGTCGGCGACGCGCGCGTCGGGGTCGATGGAGAGGCCAAATCGCGTGAACGTTTCGCGCGCGCTCCGGCTTTCCTCTCGCCAGTTCACCCACCAGCGTGTGTGATTGGCGATCGTGTTCATGCGGAGGTTTTCCAGCACTGTCAGTGACGTCACCAACCCCAAGTGCTGATGGACAAACGCCAAACCTTCCCGCTCGGTCGTCCCTGCTGGCACCGGCAGCTTCACCACCTCGCCATGGATCTGCAACTCTGCCCCCGGTTCGGGCACATGAAAGCCGGCCAGAACCTTGATGAGCGTGGATTTGCCGGATCCGTTCTGGCCCAACAGGCCCAGCACTTCGCCCGGCAGCAAATCGAGCGAGACGTCGTCCAGGGCCTGCTCGCCGCCGAAGCGCTTGGATAAATGCCGTAGCGACAGCGCCGGAGGTTCCCCCGGCACCCGCGGCTTCGGCGGCAAAATGCTCACTTCAGCATCCACAGCTTCTCGTAACCGGCGACATGCTGATCGCCATAGCCGCGGTCATAATCAGCGGGTGTACCGGCGTTCTTGGCGTTGGAACTGTCGAATATATAGAACGGTACATACAGTTCGTTGTAAGTTTTGAGGCCGCACATATTGCGCATGTAGCCGTCCAGAACAGAGCGAGCGATCCAGCCGAGACTCTCGCCTACGTCCATTTCCACCTGCCCCTTCTGCACCGCGTCGATGACAAAGGGCGTGCCGTTGAAGGTGGCGATTTTGACGCTATCCTTCTTGCCGGTGATGGTGATCGCCGGGATGACGAACTGCGACATGCTGTCATAGATCGGGATGACGTAATTGATCGTCGGATCGGCGATCAGCGCGGACTGTACACTTGGTTTGATTTTGGTCGACCACTCCGGCACCGGAGCGTTCACGTAGGTGTACTTGCAACTCGGCCCGCATACTTTGGCCAGGGTGTCAGTGATGCCTTTGACGAAGGGGGCGGTCGGCACAATCTCGTCCGAACCGACGATGACGGCATTGACCTTTCCGTTGGTCTTGACCGTCACCCAGTCGGCGAGAAGTTCGCCGACCTTGTGATAGGGGACGGCCATCGACTGATCTACCGCGGGGTCGGGGGTCTGGATGGTGTCGTAGAGATGGGACGTGAATATCTTCAGACCGGCCCTGTGGGCCTCGGCCATCTGCGGTCCCAGCACGGCGGGGTTGACGCCGCCCAGCATGTCGATTGCGTCGAACTTGTTGTTGATTGCGAATTCCACGCCCTGCACCCATTGGGTCGGCTGGGCCTGGTTCTCCCACTCGGTCACCGTGAAGCCGATCTGCTTGGCCACCGCTGTCATTGCGGTTGCGATATTCTTGGTAAAGGGGTTGGCGCTCGAAACAGGGATGGTCAGGATCTTCTTGCCCTTCATGCAGCTTCGAGCATCGAACGGCTCGCCGGGTGGCTTGAAGGTCGGCAGACTGGAATGTTCGGCGATGACGGCCTTGGCGGTGTCAAGGTCAGGCGTGGCGGCACGTGAGCCGCCAATCGACGCAAAGGCTGCTGTAGCGGCGAGGCAGGCAAGCACTGTCTTGTTGATACGCATAGAAGCCCCCTTCATTGTTGTGATCCAGGCTGATTGCCGGCGCCGCCGTGGTTAGGCAATCGGCGGCCGACGCAGATGCCAGTCGGTGATGCGCTGCCACGCCCGCCCAGCGCGCAGAAGTGCGGCCTCATTGAACCAGGCGGCTTCGAGCAGGGCTCCAATGGGAAGCCCCGCCTTAGTGATCCCACACGGTAGGGACAGCCCCGGCAGCCCGGCGAGGCCGCCGCCATAAGCAAAGCGCGTGGCGTGGCGAGTGGCATCAGCCAGATGCGCACCATCTTCGATCAGCGGAGCAGGAAATGGGGTCGTCGGGAAGAGCAGCACGTCCACCTGCGTAAAGAGCTTGCGGAGATTGCTCCGCCACGCCGCTCGGAAGCGTTCCGCCTGGGCATAGTCGACCGCGGAGAATGCTCGCCCCCGCGACATTCTTTCGTGCACCTGGGCAGAAAACGCGTTGTGTCGTGTGTCCAACGCCTCGGCGTGGACGTCGCACGCGTCGGCCAGCACGATGGTAGTAGCGTAATGGTGGGCGCGTTCGGCATCGGGAACAGTAATATCGATGATCCGGGCGCCAGCGTTGCCGAGCGCATCTGCGACGTTCCGAACCGCGGCGGCGATCTCAGGGTCGATATCATCGAAGTAGAAGTTCGCGGGTAGCCCGATGCGCAATCCCGAAACATCGCCAGCATCCGTCAGGATGGCCGTGTCGAGCGGGTGGTCTACCGAGGTCGGATCCTCGGCATCGAACCCGGTAATCGCAGCGAACATGCGTGCCACATCTTCAACACCGCGAGCCATGGGTCCGATCGTGTCGAACGACGCGCTCACTGGCAGCGCACCGCGGTTGGGTACGCGTCCATGTGTCGGCCGCAGTCCGGTGATGCCGCAATAGGCGGCGGGAACGCGCACCGACCCCCCAGTGTCGGTGCCAAGCGCGCCCTGGCACAGATCCAGCGCCACGGCCGCAGCCGATCCGCCGCTCGATCCGCCAGGCACGTGCAGCCGGTTCCAGGGGTTGCGCACCTGACCGGCGATCATGTCCGTGGAACGTACACCGAAGCACAATTCCATCAGGGCCGCCTTGCCGACGACAATGGCGCCGGCACGCCGCAGCCGCTCGACCACCGGCGCGTCGACCGCCGGGACCCGGTCGGTGAACAACGCCGAACCGCAGGACGTGCGCACGCCGGCGGTATCGATGTTGTCCTTGACCGCGACGAGCATGCCATGAAGCAGTCCGAGCCAACGTCCCTCGCGCCGGGCTTCGTCCGCCGCTGCCGCGGCACGCATTGCTCCGTCGCGGTCTAGCCTCGCGTAGGGGCGATAGTCCTCGCTGAATATGGCGATGCGGTCCAGCGTCGCCTGCAGCGCGGCCACCGCTGTCATGAAGAGAACTCCGTGTGATGGGCGTTCCACCAGTTCGCGATGTCGATCCGGCGGGTAAACAACACCTGCCCCTTGCCGAGCGCATATTCGATGAACTCGCGCAACGCATTGATGCGGCTGGCTTGGCCGATGAGGCGTGGATGAAGGCCGATAGACATCATCTTGGGATGCGTTTCCCCCTCGCGCCACAACTCATCGAAGCCGCGCTTGAGATTGTCGAGGAAGTCCCACGGCCCACCGTATCCCGGCAGCAACCCGAACTTGCCGTCGTTGTAGGTGAAGGAGTACGGAACAATGAGGTGCGGCTTGCCAAGTACCTGCACGTAGTAGGGAAGGTCGTCATTGTAGACATCGGAGTTGTACGTGAAACCGCCCTCCTGCACCAGCAACTCCCGCGTGCGCACGGAGGCGCCGTAACGGCAATACCAGCCGCGAGGCCGCTCGCCGCAGGTGGCTTCGATCGAAGCGATGGCGCGGCGGATATGATCAGCCTCGGCCTCCGCGGACAGCGTCCATACTTCTTCCCAGCGCCAGCCGTGCGAACAGGGTTCATGTCCAGCCTGCTTGATCCAGGCGCCGACCTCGGGGTTCTGCTCGAGGGCAACCGCGGCGGCAAAAAACGTGACCGGCAGCTTGTATTCGGTCAGCAGCCGTTCCAGCCGCCAGATTCCGGCCCGTGAGCCGTATTCGAACACCGATTCAGCGGCGAGATCGCGGTAGGCCGGGTCCATGCTGTAGATGACTTCGGTGAGGCCATCATTGCGGCCGTCCCCAGCGGGATGTGAGAATTCCGACCCTTCCTCATAGTTGATGACGAGGTTGATCGCGACACGGGCGTTGTCCGGCCAACGCGCGCGCGGGGCATGCCGGCCATAGCCAACCATGTCCCGGCGCGGACCGGGAACATCCTGAAAGACGAAGGGCTGGTGGGTCATTATGGCTCTCCTTGGGGAAATCCCTGTAGATACAATGGGAGGGGGTCAACTTGGCGTTGCAGCTCCCCATCCATAGTCGACGTCGAATTCAGGGTGACGCGAAATGCCAATGGCAGTCGGTCGGCGACCGTTGGTTCGAGTATGGCTATGAAGAAACGATATCACTCGCCGTCTCCCGTGGTGCCATGCAAAGGCGAGCCGGCGAATCCTTGCTCATGACGTGCGAGAAGATCGACATCTCGCTGGACAGGCCTTGGCGTAGGTCGGTGTCACGGTGACTGGTGCCGACTTTAGGGTTGCGGCGCATTACCTCGCCGATGTCAGACGCGGGGGGCGCCCCATCGCCGCAAATCAGGCGGTCGGCATAGCTGCCCTCGCACAGCACGATGGCCTTCATCTATCCCCCCGCCGGTGCTTTTCCTCTGATGGTCGCCGCTCATACCCTAGCCGGCGAGCGCAATGAGTTACACACTGTACGGGAGTATCTACGTACCGGCAACTGGTGGGTCGAAGTCTCGATCCCGCGCGCTGCAGGCGGATGGCTTCGTTTACGCGTCTCACCATTCGGCCGGTCCTGGCCAAGCTTGTTCAGGCATCGAAAGCCTCGCAGTGTCGATCCGGCCGAAGCCATGGACGCCATCCGAAACCCGTCGAAGGGCCTGATCCGAGTGCGCACGAAGGGGGATACCCAAGCCGAGGTCTCGAAAGCGCTTGGTACAAACGCCAGACGACTTTGCCATCGCAAGAAGTGTCGCTCTGGCGTACCGAGGCGAGGTCGGATATTCGGCGTCATGAAAAACGAACCTTCCGATCTCCACAAAACCGGGGCAACTTCAGTGTCGAGCTTCCGCTGGCGGAGCGCCGACGCTCGGAGTTCCGAAACAGCGATGGTGTTTCCCTGGTAGAAGATTTCGGCGTGGGCCGTCGCAAGCTTCATGCCAAAATCAGGCCATTTGGCTGAACTGGCCAGCAAGAGGGAGGAAAAAATGCGCGACAATCCAATAAAACAGCGTCTTTCGGATGGCGGCTGCGCCTTTGGCACCATGGTGTTTGAGTTCTTCACCCCCGGCATGGCGCAGATCGCGGCAGCGGCGGGTGCCGAGTTCGTGCTGTATGACATGGAACACAGCGGCGCTGGTATCGACACGATCAAAGCGCAGATGGCGGCCTGTCGCGGGCTGGACGTGGTGCCAATGGTGCGCGTGCCGACAACGCAATACCACTTCATCGCCCGCTGCCTGGATGCCGGGGCCATGGGCATCATGGTGCCCATGGTGGAATCTGTCGCCCAGGCGAAGGATATCGTCGCGTTTACACGCTATCCGCCGCATGGCGTGCGCGGCGCCGGCTTCGGCATGGCGCATGACGACTACACGCAGGGCGCCCCGGTTGACAAGATCGCTGCGGCTAATCGCCGCACGCTTTTGATCGCCCAAATCGAGACCCCGCGCGGCGCCGACGCGGTTGATGAGATCGCGGCGATCGACGGCATCGACGTGCTTTGGCTCGGCCATTTCGACATGACCAACTTCATGGGCATTCCCGGCCAGTTCACGCATCCCAAGTTTCTCGACGCGGTGGAAAAGATCGTCGCGGCAGCGCGTCGGCACGGCAAGACGGCCGGTTTCATGCCGGCCGACGAATCGTGGGCACGCGATTACGTCGCCAAAGGGTTCCGTATCCATGCCTACGGAGTGGACTCGTTGCTGCTGCAACAGTCGCTTTCGCGTGGTCTGGGGGTGCTGCGAGAAGCCATCGCAGCGCAACCGCCAACGAACGCGCGGGCATAGCGAGGGCTGCGCCATGACACAGTTCCTCATCGGATTGGCGCGACTTGCTGGACATCGCCGGGGCTCCGGCCTCCGCCCACATCCACGCCTATATCGGACGGTTATTGGGCAGGCCAGGAAGTGTGTCTTAACGCTTTGATTTGACTGGTATTCCACGCAAGATCAGAACTTGCGCGACCGCTGTGAAGCGGGTGGATTTCGACGTGTGGCGACCCTTTATAGCTGACGCTCGTTTGGAGCCTATCTGTCCCGTCGGGTTCCGGCGTGTTCGTCCATTGCTGAGGCCCCGTAACATCGCCTCCTTACGAGTTTAGTCAAAACGGTGCGCAATCGTTTGAGATCATTGGTGGGCGCACAAGGACTCGAACCTTGGGCCCGCTGATTAAGAGTGATGTGCTGACCCATAACTGGCCCTAACAGATCAGAGCATCTCTCCATCGATAATCCGCCATAGGCCTTGCACTCGGCATCATGTTACGGCATGTTAGGAACCATGGGTAACACTCCATAACCGGCCTCTGGTGTTACCCGAGTGTTACCCCCGGGAGAGCACCTGATGCCAACGGTCAAGTTGACAGATGCCGCAGTCCAACGGCTGAAGGCGCCGTCAGGTGGCCGGGTCGATTATTTCGATGCGGCCTATCCCGGCCTCGCGCTCCGCGTGACCGGGGCGGTTGACCAGCGTCCCGAGCGGCGGACCTGGACCCTGTTCTACAGGTTCGGCGGCAAGCAGCGCCGGTTGACGTTCGAGCCGGGATACCCGGCCCTTGGCCTTGCGGACGCTCGAGACGCTGCCAACAAAGCCAAATTGGCGATCCAAGCCGGCGTCGACCCTGGCGCCGCCAAAGCAGAAGCCAAGGCTGAGGCCGCTCGGGCTCCGGACACGATTGCCAACGTAGTGGCGATGTTCATTCGCCGGGATCTGGAGGGCAAGAAGCGAGCGCCGCGATACATTGCCGAGACGCGGCGCATTTTCGACAACCACGTGTTGCCGCGCTGGGCCGACCGCGACATTGGCACGGTCACCCGCCGCGATGTGATCGAACTCCTCGACGCGGTGATGGATAGCGGGAGCGTCCGCAAAGATGACGGGAAGCGACGAAAGCTGTCGGGCGGTCCGATCATCGCGAACCGCGTGCTTGCGGCGATTCGCGCCATGTTCAACTGGGCCCTTCGCCGGGGGATCATCGATTCGACTCCGGCGGCGCTGGTGGAGCGACCCGGCGAGGAGACACGGCGCGATCGGACGTTGAAGGCCGAGGAGATCCGGGATCTCTGGCCGCGCTTCGCCGCTTTGGAATATCCGTTCGGGCCGTTCTTCCAGATGGCGCTGGCTACCGGACAAAGGCGCGAGGAAGTCGCGCGCATGCGGTGGGCGGACGTCGATCTTGGCGCGCAGCTCTGGACCTTGCCGGCCGAGGCGACCAAGGCCGCCCGCGGTTACGCGGTGCCGCTCTCCCCGCTTGCCATGGCCTTGCTCGAAGGTCTGCCGAAGCTCGGAACTTACGTGTTCACCACCACGCGGGACCGTCCGATCTCGGGTTTCAGCAAAGCGAAGGCGCGACTGGACTCGATGGGAAAGTCTGACGGCGCCAGCGTTGCCTCCTGGACGATCCACGATTTGCGGCGAACCGCTGCAACCGAGATGGGGCGGCTGGGCGTCTCGCGGTTCATCATCGGCAAGGTGCTGAACCACGCCGACCGATCTGTGACAGGAATTTATGATCGTCATCAATACTTGAACGAAAAGAGAGAAGCGCTGGAAACTTGGGCCAGCTACCTTACCCAACTTGTGTCACCAACGGACAACAGAACAATAATCCCCATGCGGCAAAGGGCGTGACCATATGAACACATCCCGACCCGCGAAGCCCAAGGGACAAAAAAAGCACCTCCGCGAAGCCCGCTAGAAGATGCTGACATTAAGCATTTGCAACAATGGATCGACCTGTCAGGTATGGCCCGCGTTGCCCGGATAGTAGCGGTACTCACGCAAGATCGTCGCCGGGGGAACGCGGCCAAGCCTGATGACGATTTGTATTTACAGATGGCGCGCCGGATGCAAACGCACCCAACGCAAACAACGCATGCCACGGCCAAAGAAATCGCACATGAGAACTACCTGCGGCGTAAGCCGCGGATTGAGGAGGAAAATCTTGCGAAGGAGCTGGAACGCGGATTTCACGCGATCGGAACAGATGGTTCTTACTAGCTCGCCGCATGGCCGAAAACCCGCAGGCAATATCTGAGAGTAGTATCAGGAGGCCAGCTACCGTCGCAGAATGGAGAGCTTTGGCCAACATCATTGACGCGCTGCCTACGGCGATTGATCTGTTCGACGACGCCGTCGCTGAGGCTAAGACGCTGCGGCCTGAAACCGTCCCACTGTTGAAGCGAGTTGGCAGGGAGAAAGTTCAGATACTGCTGGCGGAGGCACTGAAGAGACAGCAGGCTTCCCCTTCTGGCAGAGCGCGAACTCTGGTCGACTTGATTCGTGTCGAACTAACTGAATGCGCTGAGGCAAAGAGAACCCCGCGCGGGCTCCCCCGATCCACGGTGGGACGCAAATCGAGCATTTAAATCCGATTACAACCAACCGAGCCTTGTTCAATCTCCCGCGTCACCAAGCCGAACGAGCGGCCACGAGTGAGCACGGAGGTTGAATGCATCCCCAGGAATATGAAGCGGTCCACGCGGCTTCTCAAACGCAACCGATCGATGACGAAGTATTGCTGACGAGCGCGCAGACCCGCGCTTGGTTGGGCAACGTGTCAAACATGTGCCTCTGGAGATGGACGCGCGACCAGCGGGTGCAATTTCCAGAGCCCGACGTCGTCATCAACGGGCGGCGATACTGGTACACGAGGACGATCCGACGCTTCAGAGCGGAGCGGGCAACGAAGGCCGCCTAATCTCCATCAATCCGGCGCGGGGTCAACACGCCGGGGATGACGGATCAGACTGGATCTAATGGAAGTGCTTCTCAGGCACCCACTCTATGTAGGTCAGCCCCGTCATCTCGGCGAGTAACTTCAAGCCGGCCAGCCTCGAAAGGGCATGGCCCCCAGTGTCTCGAAACTTTAAACGGCGGATCGATCCGCTCACCGAACTCCGCCTCCAGCGCAACGCCGAACATCTCCATTGTCTCGGCCCAAGGGCGACAGCCGAGCTACTAAGCGAAGTTGCGTACCGTATCGGTGGCCTGCCCTGCATCATCGATCTGCTCGGCAAGTACCAGGACCGGGTAACGCCGAAAGTGCTTCGTGTCGCCGGCGGCGATCGCCTCCCGCCACGCCCGTTGCTGGAGGTCCCGCGATGAGCGCCGCGGCCGCGGTTCGGGCTAGTGTGACGTCCATTGCGGAGACTACTCAGCACGCTCAGTCAACCGCCGCAACTGTGACATCCCGCCCAGCAGGCGGTACCTCGGCGACCGAACGCAAGCGCCAACAGCGCGAGCGGGAACGGGTCGCCCGGCGGCAAACCTACTTCTCACGCACAGACTGGTCACTGTTCCTCAACCCCCGGACAATCTCGCAGAAGGCCGGTTGCCAGCCAAAGGATCTCCGCAGGCTGGCATTGCGCGAGCTGGTCGATAATGGAGCAGACGCCGGCGCCGAGGTAATCATCTACCCAGAAGGTGACGGCTGGATCGTCTCTGACGACGGCCCCGGGATGGATCCTGACGACGTCGCCCGCTTGTTCAGTGTCAACCGGACGCTGGTATCGTCCAAGCAGCTCCGACTGCCCACGCGCGGCATGGTCGGCAACGGCCTCAGGGTTGTCATGGGCGCCATCGCCGCATTCGAAGGCAATCTGACCGTCACAACCCGCGGCCGCCACATGCGGCTCGCTGTCGATCGGGAGACCGGCCTCACAGACGTTACCGAAGATACCGAAGTCCCATTCGCGGACGGCATAACCGTGTTCATCAGCCTGCCAGGAGACAGCTTAGGATACGGATCACTGGCGACGGAAACGGCACGGCTCACCGCGTTCGGCCGAGCCTACAAGGGGCCAACCTCGCCACACTGGTATGCGGCGCGTGACCTGCGAGATCTGATGCAACAGGCGCCTGAGGAAACGACCGTGGCAGACGTCGCCGACTGGTTCGGCATCGATCTGCCGGATGAGCGGTTTGCCCGCGATTTGGATCCACTGGCCTCAGCCGAACTGCTCTCCACTCTGCGACTACGCGTCCCGCTAGTGCAGCCCGCCCGGTTGGGGGAGATCGGCGAGGCCGCCTACAAGAATACCTTCTACCACAAGGTCAACGGGCTCACCCGCTCCGCAACCTCGATCCCATACGTGTGCGAAGCGTGGGCAACATGCCGCCGATCAGAGCAACGTGGTGCCGGCTCTGCCCAGGTGAAGCTGCTGCTGAATTGGACTGTGTCCGCCTCACAACTTTCCGCAAGCTCGGGTCCTCAAGGAGTGCGTATCCAAGGCTGCGGCCTACTCCGCACATCCAAAGGGAAGACGGGACACTATGACATCACCCTCAGCGTCATCTCGCCTTACATCGAGCTAGCAACCGACGGCAAGGAGCCAGCACTGGCACCATTCGGCGAAGGACTTGTCGCGGTAATCGAAAAGGCGTGCGCAAAGGCGCATCACGCAATGGATAAACCGCCAGGCAGCATGACCATCATCGAGGCTGCCGAGCAAGTCATGCCCAATGCATACCTCATCGCCAGTGCCAACGGCACGCTGCCCGCCAATGCGCGGCAAATCTACTACGCAGCGCGGCCCGACATTCTGGTATTGACCGGACGCAAAGAACTAAGCGACAGCTACTTCACGCAGAACGTGCTCCCCAACTACGTCGACACGCACCCCGACGCCCATGAGTGGGACGTCGTGTTCGATGACCGCGGTCGATTTATCGAACCCCATACTGGCCGCTCCGTGGGCCTCGGCACCGTCTCTGTACGAGAATACCTCGGCGAGCGGGCAGCACCTCCATCCCCAGCGTCAATCGCGCCTGGACTGATGGCAACCACCACCGGACCGGAGAACCGCTACAGGGACGTGCTGTTCGTCGAAAAGGAAGGCTTCAATGCGCTGCTAGCCCATGCACTGATCGCCGAGCGATTCGACATCGCCATAACGTCCACCAAGGGAATGTCCAATACGGCACTGCGGCGGCTGTTGGACGGGCTGGTTTCGCGCGGAATGGAGCGCGTCTTTGTGCTCCATGACTTCGATGCGTCCGGCTTCTCCATCTTCGGCACGCTCGGCACCGACAGCCGGCGCTACACGTTCGCCAACCATGTGAACGTCGTCGATCTCGGCCTGCGGCTCGCAGATGTCAGGGACATGGGACTGAGTTACGAAGAATACGCACCAGCATACTGGGACTCTACGCCTGGAGACGCTGGAAAGGCACGGCGCTTCGCAGTTAGAGATCACCATCCTGGAGAACCACCGCGTCGAGCTGAACGCGATGCCGTCCGACATGTTCGTCCGGTTCCTCGAGCAGAAGCTCGTCGAACATGGCGTCAAGAAAGTGGTTCCGGACGAAGATGTGCTGACCGCCCATGCGCGCAATGTCATGGAGCGGGCGCTGACAAACAAGGCACTGGGTGACCTCAGGGCAAAGGCGCACGCCGCCGCGCACCTCGTGCACCTGCCGGGCAACCTAAAGTGGCAGGTCCAGCAAGCTCTGGAGGCTGCCCCGGAACGGCCATGGGATCTGGTGACGGCCGCGATCGCTGCCGACACAATGAGCGACGCTGCCGCTGCTGCCGAATGGGATGCATGGGCAGCGTCAGTCGCGTCAGATCTCGACGAGGCACTGTCACCGTTATGAGCGTGCTACCCCCGGCCGAGAGGAAAAGGCTGGCGGATCTACTCGGTCGGCTAGGCAGCGATCATCCGGGCGAGCGCGAGACGCAGGCGTCATGGCGCATTGGATAATTAAGACGCGGGGCCTGTCCTGGCGCGAAATCATTGACCCTCCGCCGCCCGTCGAGAGGTCCTTGCCGGAGATCCGCACGTGGCGATCGACGGTGGCCGAATGCTTTTCCCATCCCGGATCGCTTCGGAAATGGGGGATCGGTTTTCTACAGGATCTGCCGAAGTTCCATAGAATATCTGTAAAGCAACGATATTGTTCGAAAGTAATTGCCGATCGTGTGCTGGGGGCGCGCGAACCGCGGCGGCCGCAATGAACGGCATTCGGATTTTGGATTTTACGCCACCTGAGCGGCGCGCCGAGTGGATTCCTAGACGCCGTATTTCCCGTCGGCCTCGTCTTCCACGAGTGCGGCGTAATCGAGCTCAATGGAAAATGTGGCGGTCGACGATCCGCGCCGCGACCGTGGGCCGCACCAGCCCCAAAGGCGCAAATCAGCCGCGATGGAATGGTCCTCAAAGAGGTCAACGGCAAGACGAAAATACGCGCCGGTCGTTACGTTCGCCAACAAAGCACGCCGTGATCTTTGGAGCAACACGGTGATCGCGGCATTGCGCGACGCACAGCCGGAGATCTTCGAATGAGCGCGTTCGCATCCGGCGGATTTGACCCCGTCAATCTAGGCAGCCTTGCCCCTGTTCCGATATGGGTAGGATGGCAGAAGGAAATTCGGGAAGGCACGGACGAACCCACTAAGATCCCCTATCTGGGCGTCGGCCGTCGGGCTATGGCCAACGGAGCGAAATGGCTCTGCCGGAGTGACGCAGAGCAACTCGAGAAGCTGCTGCCGAAGCCCTTCGGCATGGGCGGCATCGGCATCGAATTTGCCACCCTCGCCGACGGCCGCGCGATAGCTGGTATCGACCTCGATTGTTGCCGCAATAGCGAGACCGGGCAAATCGAGGACTGGGCACTCGCCATCATCGAAGAGTTCAACAGCTACACAGAAATCTCGCCGTCCGGAACCGGCGCGAAGATCTTCTTCACATATTTCCCCGAGAATCTGCCCCAGCTGCGAGAGGCAATGGGCGGATCGCGGTACGGCAAAATGTTTAAGCGGCCAGGCGGAGAACACCCACCAGCAATCGAACTTCACCTTGGGAATCGATATTTCGCGACTACAGAATTGCTTCTAGATGGGATGCCGACTGAATTCCGTCACGTCAGTGTCGAGACACTGTTGCGCCTCATCCAGGAAACCGGGCCGCAATTCGCTCGCGCCAAGGCAAAGAAGAAAACTAACAAGAATTCCGGGACCACCGATCAATCGCGCAGTGCGTTGGCCTTTCGTAAAGGCATCCAACTCTGCAGAGCCGGCGCTCCGTTCGATGAGATGGTGGCAGGTTTGCTGGCCGATCCTGAAACATCCGAATGGACCAGAACAAAGGGTCAAGCTAACAATCAGCGCGAACTATTACGGATTTGGAAACGGGCCGAGCAAGAGGCGAAATCACGCTCGAACAATACAAGCGACGTAGTTACCGAAGACTTAGTTGCCTTAATATTCGCCGAGACCTTCCACGACAAACTGCGGTACTGCCACGATACCGGTTGCTGGTTTGAATGGACCGGAACCTACTGGCGCCGAGAAAAAACCAAACTGGCATTCTCTTGGGCGAGGGAACTGGCGCGAAACGCAGCAGAGGCCATCGGAAAGGCCGCAGCAGCCACCGGAAAGGCCAGTTTCGCCGCGGGCGTGGAGCGCATGGCACAATCCGACCGAGTTTTCGTCGCCACATCTGAAACTTGGGATACCGATCCGTGGCTGCTTGGGACGCCAGGCGGAACAATCGATCTTCGCACCGCCGAGTTGCTGGATCCAGTTCGCGAGGACTACATCACCAAGTTGACGTCGATCGCGCCCTCAGTGATGCCAGATTGCCCACAGTGGCTTGCATTCCTCGACCAGGCAACTCAAGGCGACGCTGGGCAGATCCGGTTCCTCAAGCAATGGTGCGGCTACTGCCTCACGGGCGATATACGCGAACACGCGCTGCTATTCGCCTATGGACCGGGCGGAAACGGCAAGGGTGTCTTCCTGAATATTATGTCGTGGATTATGGGCGACTACGCATGCAATGCCGCAATGGATACGTTCGTCGTATCGGCTGGCGATAAACACCCAACCGATCTCGCGATGTTGCGCGGCGCGCGGCTGGTGACCGCAAGTGAGACCGAAGAGGGCCGCCCATGGGCTGAAGCACGTATCAAAGCTCTGACCGGCGGCGATACCATTACAGCTCGTTTCATGCGGCAGGACTTCTTCCAGTTCAAACCACACTTCAAACTGACCATCATCGGCAACCATCGGCCGGTGCTCAGGAACGTAGATGAAGCCGCCAGACGCCGGTTCAACATGGCACCGTTCCTTTATCAGCCGCCGGCGAAGGACCTGGAACTAGAGGCCAAGCTGCAGGCAGAAGGACCCGGTATCCTGCGGTGGATGATCGAGGGTTGCCTCGACTGGCAAATGAACGGGTTGATCCGGCCAAAAGTCGTCACCGAGGCGACCACCGAATATTTGGCCGAACAGGATCTGGTGTCCCACTGGATCGAAGAGAGCTGCGATCTCGGCCCGCACAAGTGCGACACCCTCGCCGCTTTGTTCAAAAGCTGGGGCGACTTCGCCATGGCAAATGGCGAAAAACAAGGATCATCGAAGTGGTTTACCCAGACACTAACTCGCTTGGGATGCGAAGCCGTGAAGAGCACGCCTGGGTACCGCGGAAAGCGCGGCTTTAAGGGCATCTGCGTTAGGCCACTCGTTGTGAACGATCGGACCCAGTCCAACACAACAAGCTGAAGCGTGGGCGGATGTGGGCAGATGTAGGCAGGGAAAACCGTTCCACCTCATACACGCGCGTGTGCGTGAGCGATTAACGGTTTGACGTGCCTACATCTGCCCACATGCCTACACAGAGCGCGCGGAAGTATAACCTGAGGCCGGATAGACTGGTTCAGGCGACTTCAAGGATGGCCATTACGGTCGCAGTGCGACGGAGGAACTGGAGCCTGCCGGGCCATCCGTGGTCACCCGGTCAGAGATCACATCGGTGACTGTCTTGATTGGAAGAACGCCTTCGCTGCCGCCATTTCACGGTGCTCGCTGAACATCACGTCGACCAGCGTGCCGTTGCGGTCAATGGCGCGATAGAGATAGCGCCATTGGCCGTGCACCTTGATGTACGTCTCGTCAACGTACCAGCTCTCCCGATCCGACGCGTCGCACTGGCGTTCCCGCCGCGATCAACTGGCGACCGGCCACGTCGATCTGGCCTTTCGTCATCTGCCGAGGGCATTGCCCGGCTGTGACGACAGCCTTCCATACGACCTGCCACCGCGTCCGAATATACAAACATCCTTGTTCCGCAATGGCAAACCCCATATATGGACGTTAAGAGCCATTTGCACTGTTATGTCATCCCATGGGCAGAACCTCCAAAGAACCGGACCACAGATGAAACGGAGCGGCGGAGCCACCGCGCCAGCGGTGTTGGCAAAAAGGAAGGCCCCCGCGCAAGACATCCTCGTCGGCGAGCCCGAAACCGACGAACTGCGCGCATTCGGTGGGTCGCGGAGCGACAAGTTTAACGGCGTGCTGATCAACGCGATGGCCCAAACCGGATGGTTTCCTCCGGGCCAGACAGACGAAGCTTGCAGTCAGCAGATGTTCGCCTCGGTCGCTGCCTTGCGGGCGTTCAAGCCGACCGACGAAATCGAAGGCATGCTGGCCGCGCAGACGGTGGCGATGCACTTTGGCGCCATGGAGTGCTTTCGCCGGGCTATGGTGTACGATCAACAGCCCGAAGTGGCGTCGAAGCTGCGGAAGGACGGCGCGAACCTTGCCCGGGGCATGACCGACATGCTCGAGGCCCTGGATCGGAAGCGGGGCAAAGGCCCGCAGGTTGTTCGTGTCGAGCGCGTGGTCGTCAATGAGGGTGGTCAGGCGATCGTTGGCAATGTCCAGCCGGCGAAGGCGGGGAAGGGGCAAGGATGACTTCGCAGTTGCCGGAAAATCCCAAGCGGCGCGTGCCCGATTGGCGAATAACGCTGCCCTTGGCTCAAGCCTCCCCGCGATGTGGCGCCCGAACCAGAACGGGCATGCCTTGCAGGGCACCAGCGATGGCCTGCGGGAAGTGCAGGATGCATGGGGGCGCCAGCACTGGCCCACGCACGTCCGAGGGGTTGGAGCGCATCCGGAAGGCCCGGACGACGCATGGACGACGCACGGCGGAGATGGACAGGATGCGCGCGATGGTGCGGGTTCTGATGACTGGCGCGAAGCGGCTGGTGGAGCGGAGATGATAACCCTTAGTGGAGCGGAGATGCATGGGGCCGGTCGAGGTGAGCCTAGCGGCGAAGCAGATTTGACGATTCGGGTCCCAGCTTTCACGCGGCGTATGGGGTTCTCCGGCGATTTTCGATGTCATCCCCACCACCCTGGGGGTTGTTCATTGTTAGCGGCGGCATAAATCCGCGTCTAAACGGCGCGCCTTGATCCTCCATGGAGGCGGGCGATGAATCGGGGGTCGCGTTGGTGCGGACTTTTAGGATCTCAACGTTCTGACCGTGACGAGGGTGATATCGATAAAAGATCAGTCCATCGACGTCGTGATATTGGGCAGTATGCCCCTGGTTCGCCCGGTGTCGGCAAGACCCACCTTGCGATCGCGCTGGCCGGGAGGCGATCCTCGGGCTACTCGGTGCAGTTCTCGACGCCATGCCGCTTGTCGCAAGCCTCGCCAAGGCGCACAGCGAGAAGCGTCTCGGGGCACTTCCGGATGTCGTTTGACACACCTTCACAAGCGGCGTGACATCCGTCGGCTGAGTAGACGGTAGCCGAGCGCCTCGTAGAACGCGACAGCCTCGTGGTTCGCCTCATACACGGTCAACTCGACATCGCTTGCGCCGTGCTCTCGCAGCCAGGTTTCAGCAGCGGCCATGAGGGCACGACCGATGCCACGACGGCGGGCGGATTCATGGACGCCCGGCGAGTCGATGATGCCGACGCGGCGCGTCCGAACAGCGGGAACGGCGGTGTGTCGCGCACCTCAAGCGTGACAAATCCCAGCGCGGTGTCGTTCTTATCGGCGAGGAGAATCGCACGATCGATTCCTTCCAAAAGTCCAAACATGTGCTCCCGCGAGCGCGTCGGCCCGTCGGGCTCACGGAAGCGGGCAGGGAGCCGTACACGGTGGTGCGCGTCGACCCCTTCGAACAATGCTTCGACCGGCCGATCGTCCCGTGACGGCGGCGGACATTAAAGCCCTTTTCGGGCCTGACATGCCACCGGCGGTTCAATATTGAGTTGACAATCCACAAACTAGCGCGCCAAGGCTACGCCACCCGGCTAAAAGTTTCGCGCCCAAAAGTCTTGCGCCGGGGCTTGGAGGTCGTCCTGTGGCAATCACAATCACTGATACAACCGTCAATCCGCTGATCGTAGCCGAAGGTCAGCCTGTTGCCGCCTATGAAGGCGTCACCGTAGCGGATACCAATCCACTGGATAGCACGGAAACAGTTTCGATCACGCTGTCGCAAACTCTAACTCAAGCGCTCGGACTCAATTATTACTTTTATCCGACGGTCACTAACTTTGGATCAATCAGTGATCCGAATGGTGGGGGCACGTGGAATGCAGCGACAGAGACGTTCACCGAAAGTCATCTGGTGGACGGCGATCCAACCTTTGCAACCGAACTCCTGAGCCGCTTGGTGTACAGCACACCGCAGCTTCCGAACGGCCAAGCCTTCGCCACGCAGGCAAGCATCACGGTTACCAATGGGGTCGATGCGGCAACTGATGCCACACCTGTCATTGTAGGCGATGTAGCACCACCAGCCATCACGGGCACTGTCCCCAATGAACCGATCGCATCTGGTGATAAAATTCCACCATTTGCCACGGTGACCCTCACTGAACCATGGTTTTATTACGATTATTATACTATTGTCCCGGGCAATCAGAACACTTATGTTTACGGACCTAGCTATACTACAATCCGAAAGACTCGGCAACCATCACAATTACCGATGGCGGCCAGGCTGACCGACGGGGATGGACTGCTGACCGGACCTGGACTGAGCAAAACAGGTCGTTGGAACCTATACTCTTGGGTCCTTCCGGATTATGTATATAATATTCAAAGCGAATTACGCGGCTTGTCATTTCAAACCGTCGCGTTAGCACCAGGGCAACCGAAAATCCCAAATTCGAATTGGACGTAACAGATACGACGTCCAATCTCACCACAAAGGACACAAACACCAGCGTTCTGATCATCGGTCCTGACGCCAGCCAGTCCTCCATTATCGCTGGGACTCAGGCCGTGGCCGACCGTAGCTCCGGGCAATGTCATTGATCCATTTGCGTCGGTGACCGTCAGTGACACAAATCAAACGCCAACGGATTCTGCCACGATCACACTAACCGATGCTTCAGGCACAGCGACCGACGCAAACGGCACGTTGACCGGCACCGGTCTGAACGAGACGGCTGCTGGACGGCGTCTATACGCTCGCTGCCACCGATCCGGCTACGCTCACAACCGAGCTTGATTCTTTGACATTCCATTCAACCGGATTGCCAAGTGGTGTTACATCTGAAACCACCCGTTTTACGCTGGATGTGAGCGATCCGACTTTTTCAACAACCGCCACCGACAGTAATACGACCGTAACGACGCAGGATCATCCGAAGCTAATTTCCTGGTATATGACAATACGACAGGCCAAACTACGGAAGAAGCTGGCACGCCTTACACGGGTCCGGTGGCCGGATTGACAGTGCAGTTTATCGATCTCAGTCCCGATAATCTCGATATCGCCGCGATCACGCCGAACTCGTTCATTTTTTCCGGGATCGGTAATGATGCGATCAATGTCAGCCAAGCCGGTGGCAACAACACTCTCGATGCTACTGGAGGTAGTAATTTTCTTGTAGGTGGAGGCGGCAACGATACGTTTTTCCTGAACGATCTCAATCCTACTGCGCCGATTTGGAGCACTCTGGTCAATTTTCACGCGGGGGATGCGGCGACCATTTGGGGGGTTACCCCGGCTGATTTCTCGATTGCTTGGGTGGCCGGTGAGGGGGCGGCAGCGGATATACCGGATTGACGATGCATGTCACCGCCCCTGGCAAACCCGCCGAGTATCTGACGTTGGCTGGGATGGCCATGGCCGACTTTCAAATGGACATTTGGCGGTTCAGTTTGGCACTGCCACTAATGGTACGCCGACCCGACGCCTATATGGAAATCTCGCATCTTTAGTGCTGAGATGTGGAATAATCGGGGCCTTGAATGTCCCACTTCCCCAAATCGATGGTGGCGGCAAAGTTAGAAACGATAAAGCACGGCGATAACCAACATACGCTTGGAGATGCAAATTTGCATGTCCTCGTTGCCGACGAACAGCCAGGCCCATACATATGACCACATGACCGTCGTCACCAGCCACCCTCGCAAGCGCCCTGCGAAGCCGGCACAGGCACTGCTCAACGCAAAGCCGCACGAGGATAATCCTTACGCTGGCGCCGGTCGGCCACCAACGCCCTGGCGGTTCCAATACCTCGCGGAACTTAACTAGATGCGGAGGCTGCCACGATTGCTGCTGTGGGCAAAGCCAACGGAGCGATGGCGGGTTTACGTCGACTTCCTTAACCGGAAGGCGAGTTCGGCGGCTCCAGTCAGGCTAAGTCGATCGACGCCACCAGGAGGAAGCTTGAACCTTGTGGTTTCACCGCGATCCGGACGGGTTGCCGGACTCTTTGCCCGATTGCCGGGAATGTTCGGTGCGCTGCACGCCGGGACCTGCCGTCATCCGATTTTGCCGAAGGGGGGACAGGTATTGCCCTCAATTCCGCACTTCGTGATAGTCGGAGCCCCCAAGTGCGGGACCACGTCGCTTTATCGATATCTACAGCAGCACCCAGGCGTGTTTATGCCGCAAAACAAAGAGCCGCGGTTCTTTTGCGACTACCCCGTCGCCAGCTTCCAGTTCGGCACGAAACAGTTCCACCCAAGCATAGTGACGGCGCCCAACGAATATCTCGGTCTGTTTTGTGACGCTCCCCCAGGCGCGATATTGGGCGAAGCCTCGACGGATTATCTTTCATGCCCAGGTGTGGCTGAGCGACTGCACGCATGGAACCCTGACGCCAAGATCATCGTGATGCTGCGCGATCCCATCGACCGGGCCTATTCCGAATATCAGCACTCGATCGCGGCGAGTTTCCAAACGCTGTCCTTTGCGGAATCCCTGCGCGAGGAGAAGCGGCGTTTCGCCGAGGGCTACGACCCGATCTTTGCGCACGTGCGACGGGGCCTTTACGCCGACGGTGTAAAGGACTTTCAGCAAAAATTTGGCCAGTCAAACGTGAAGGTCATTTTATTTGAGCAATTCAGTAGCGCCACGCAAGCGGTCGTCCAGTCTACCTTCGAATTTCTGGCACTGTCGCCAATGAAGGTGGACGTATCTGAAAGATACGGTTCTTCGAAGTCTCAAGTAGCCGATCCCGCCCACGCGTCGTGGGAAACCAATAACCTTGCAATCGGAGAACTAAACAGGACTGGTCCGAGGGCCGAGCTGTCGCGCGTTGAATATGAAAGCCTGAGAGGCGAGTTCGTCAATGATGTGAGTCGCCTGGCGAGCCTGGTGAAGATGGATCTGAGTAAGTGGTTGAGAGCCTGAGCCAGAGGAGCCGGAATGGGTTCTTTTGCTCGCAATTACGTAATGCGATAGGGCGATACGCGGGAAGGCCTAAATCCACCGCCGCCGATATTACGGGAAAACCCTGAAAGACATGTTCATTGTGTTCGGAAACCTGTGGTCGGTGAGCAATTACGATTTTCCGTCGATCACGCGGACTGCAGGCGGCAGCGCTGGATCAGGGTAGGTCCCGGCGCGTAGCGCACCGAACAATTCCGTCAACCGGGCAAATTGTCCGACAACCCGGTTCGTCTGCATCGGGGTGAAGTCGTAGGGTTCGACCTTCCTCCTGGTGGCGTCGATCGACCTCGCTTGACTGACGCTGCCGGACTTTGCCTTCCAATTAAGGAAGCCGAGGTAAAGTGCCTGCGATCGCTCCGTTGGTGTCAGCTTTGCCCAAAGCAGCGATCCTGGCCGCTTCCGCATCCAGTATAAATCATTCTGCGCGGTAATAACCGAGTAGATCTGGAGCCGCCGGTAGCGTTGGTAGTCGACCGGCGCCGGTGCCCGGCCGCCAAGTTTCCGCGCCACATGTTCCATGGTGACGACGTAGCTCGTATTGTACGCGGGTCCAGACAGCAACAGCCGCCCGCACGCATTGTAAAGACTATCCTCGCGCAGCTTTGCGTTCGGCAGTGCCGTGCCCATTTCCTCGAGGTTGAAAGATGTGCCGCCGACCGAGGGCTTCGACACGCCAGCGATGGCGAGCGGTTCCGGTGATATCGCGATCGTGCTACCCATGCCGATCGCGATGTTCGCCAGATAGTAGTCTGGGAACGGCGAATGGAAGACGACGCCCTCAGTCCGCACCTGACTCAGGAATGCGCGGCTGAAGGTGAAGGCTGTCATGTTAAACCCGAAATTTCGCCGCAGGGTCAGCGAACCCGCGACCGCCCTTTGGGCCGCCTGTGGGTTCAGGAGGAAGGGTTCCGAGCGATTCTGGAAGAAAAAACCGTTCCTGCACTCAACGACGTGGCCTGCGCGGTCCCAGGGTGCCACGGCCGGACGGAGGAACTGGTAGACCGAGGAGTAGACGACGTTAGGGTGGTCGAACGTCGCGACGAGGTCAGCAAGCTTCTCGAAGTAGTTCGGCGCCAGGCCGTCATCGTCGCCGATAAGCGTAACGTAATCGCCCCTGGCCAGATCGATAGCGCGGTTCCAGCTCGCGGTCATGGGAAGAAATTCGTCCGACCGCTCGTAGCGAATCCGACAGTCGTCGAGCGACGAGACATACTCCGCGACAGACGCTTCGGAGGCGTTGTCAAATATCACGCATTCCCAATTTTGTCCCGACTGCGCTGAGATGGAGCTAAGTGCATCGCGGAGCAACTCAAGCCGGTTGTGGGTGGGAATGACGACAGAGAAGAACAAGTCAGTCCGGCTTGAGGCGACGGGCCGAGGTTCCGCGAAAGATGGTGCGAGATCGAGGCTGCCTCGGGGAAATTTCACGCCGAAATCGATTATGTTTGGCTCTTTTGCTGGCAAAAAGTCACCCCAGGTCATGCGCACATGCATTGCCTTCTGCCATTTCGACATGGCCGCGAAGCCACGCGTCTGGTTGTCGGTCACCAGCACAGTGGCTTGGTCGCCCAAGCGAAAGGTAACGCTTTTCGGCCAGTCCGCGACTTCATAGCCGACGCCGTCGGCGCCGACGAGGACGGAGGACAGGCCTCGGTGCGCGAGACCTGTTGGCAATCCGTCCGGACCACTCTCGAACCGATTGGTGGCGGACTTTGTATTGTCCAGCTTGAAGTCGAGATCGATCAACAGTTGACGCGATATCATGAAAGCGTTGCTGCGAAGATGCGGGTTCGGGAACGGCCTGAAGTCCCGAAATGGAAAGAGCGGCCCTCCAGGTCGCGTAAGCGTTTCCCACTGCATGCCGAATCCGGCTTCTATCTCATCGGTATCGAAGGGACGCCCAAGTATTGGACGCGCTAATTCACGCTTGATCTGCCTCCAGATGCTGCCGCGCTTGCCGAGCCAATTCCCCGCTTGTCCGCTCAGTATTTCGCGGAACTGCTCAGCAATCTTCGGAGAGTACTGAATGCTTTGGACGGAAGTCAACCAAACTACCTTGTAGAGGAAGAATAGCGACGTGAAAAGGCTCTCATAGGACCCGGTCGCTCCAGACATGCCGACGTCGCCGCGGTCAAGTGGGGTG
This sequence comes from uncultured Alphaproteobacteria bacterium, assembly GCA_963819345.1. Taxonomy (GTDB): domain Bacteria; phylum Pseudomonadota; class Alphaproteobacteria; order Acetobacterales; family Acetobacteraceae; genus Rhodopila. Next base: position 2,740 of record CAWFVX010000002.1, on the reverse strand, counting down.
TTGAGGCTCCTCAGCCAGTTGCCGGCTGCGATCTGCGAGAACGTGTTCAGGAAACAGACGCGGTCGTGCCGCAGATAAGTCGTCACCTTGAGATAGGCTTGGATGTCGAAGCCGTCATCCAAAACATCCACCGCTCGATGCGGAATGCCATTCAGCATCTCAGTGAGCGCAGCCTGAGAGCCAGGCCGCTGGTGGAGACCCTTTCGGACGATGATCAGGTCGTGGGGAATCCCCGCATCGTGCAGCCGATATGAAGTAATGAATGGTTCGAAATCGCTGACAGATCCGTCCGCTGATCGCGCAAGATAGACAACGGCGATCGTTTTACCGTCTGTCGCAGTCGCGAGCGGATCAAGAATTGGAATTGGAAGATCTATGACTGCCTCTTGCTGCTCGTCGTCCAGTTCCTCATCACGCTGCGTGACCGCCTCTTGCCGCTCGCTGTTCAGTTCCTCATCACGCTGCGTGACCGCTTCTTGCTGCTCTCGTCCAGTTCCTCATCACGTTGCGTGATCGCTTCTTGCTGCTCGCCGTCCGGTTCCTCATCACGCTGTGAGACCGCCTCTTGCTGCTCGCTGTCCAGTTCCTCATCGCGCTGGGTGACCACCTCTTGCTGCTCGATGTTCGATTCTTCGTCATGCTGCGTGGCCGGCGTCAAGGCGTCGAGTTTCGTCTCCTCCGTCTCCGGCTCGGACGAAGCGGGCACTGCCGGTTCAGCGTGAGTTTCAGCAGCCAACCAGCGGTAGGCGTCGGCGATGGAGCTGTGCTCGCCAATGTCATGTTCGGTGACCACGGCCTGGGTGTAGATCGCCCCCATTCCGCCCACGGAACTCCTAAGCACATCGCTGCCGATCGGGGGGCGCCGGCCGACCCCTTCAAGCCAACCAAGTTGCTCCAGCAGCCGCCGTTCGAACGACTTCAGGTAAGGCTTCAGCAGCCTGAACCGCTCGGCCGTGCCGAGAACCCGCCCGCTATGACCCGAAACAATTTCCAGGATTTGTAAACGCCGGTAGCGGCGAACGTCCACTGCTGCCGGCTGCCTGAAATTGCGCGCGACCAGAAGCGCGGCAATCAGCCAATTGCGCAAATGTGCAGAACCCGGAAAGGCGACAGCGGCCCTCACCTCGCTTGATTGCCCGGTCAACCAGGCGTCATCCAGAGCCGCATTGCCAAGCATGTGTTGGCCGCTGTCATATTGCTCGTTGTGGTAGTAAATCCGAAGGACTTCGGCGATATCCCAATAATCACCTCGGCCGTCGGAACGACGACGACTTTCTGCGCCGTAAGCATAGTGACCATGGAAGCATAGTAGTCAGGATACGGTCCTTGGAAGAACGTTCCGTTACCAGACAGTGAGTCGATAAACTGTCTGTTCCAAATGAAATGCTGACTATTGAAGCTAAATCTATGTCTAAAACGCAGGGCTTGCTCTCCGAGCGTCAAAGCGCTTTTGCGGGTAAGCAAATACGGTCTGTCAAAGGCGCGAAACAGCTCTGAATTATTGACGGTGGCCAAGTATCCCTCGGGCCGGATCGGCACGACACCTGGATATGCGTAGTGGTACGCCATTGCGTAGAGCGCATCAGGTTCGTCAAATTGACGAAACAATGTCGTTGCCTTTGCAAGCGAGCCGGGAACAAGCGCGTCGTCGTCGCCCATCATGATGACATATCGGCCTGTGGAGGCGGTGAGGGCCTGATTCCAGTTCTCCGTGACGGTCAGGGGGCATTCGCTCCGCACCGACCGCGCGGCGACGGCGCCCAGAGACGATATGTAATCGCTATGCTAAACTCATCTGATGCATTGTCGGCGATGACAATTTCCAGATCGGCGTCCTGGCGCAGGACGCTGTGGACTGCGTGGTGTAGCAATTCAAGCCGGTTACGACTGGGAAGCAGGATGGAAAACAAGGGGCGCGTCATGATCGGGGCATGCTCGGAATTGGCGTCGACCTTAAAGGGCTGGCCGGACAGCCGAAAATAGCCGTGACGCCAAATGAGTTGCAATCCCAGCCTCCAGTATCCCTATGATCTGGGCCGGTCCCGGCGCGCGTCGGCCATACAATCCACGGTTGGGGAGCTGAGTAGCACACACGTCAAATGCAACACGCACAAATTTTTCAATCGACACCGCGCAGGAAATCATGGGGATCGCTTTTACCGATAGCGCGCATGGATGGGGCAACCAGCATAGAAAGCCTAACACATGGCTGCCTTCGGATGCCCGTTCTCTTCCTGCCTCAAAGCCTGAACACCTCGTCGACGTATCCACGTCGTAGCCAGTAGGGCATCCCCAATTCGGCGCGCATGCTCAGTCCGGCGCAGAGTTCTCGCACCGTCAGGGCGTTGTATTCGTGGTTGATCGAGAGGAATATATCAGCCCGCGCCTTGATCGCCCGGCAATAGGCCGTGGCAGTCTCGGCCGCCAATTCGGGCAGCGCGTCCACATTTACCACCAGGTCATAGCGATCTGCTGCGTCGAGGAACACAGCCGGCGGCTGGATACGTATACCGGGGCGATCCTCAACGAAAAGGCTGATCGCGTCGGGGCCAAGGACACGTCCAAGAAAATAGGCCTGCGCAACGTTCGTCATAGGCAGGTCGATTAGCGTGTAGTCGTGGAGCCCAAATTGCTGCGCGTTCACGTGTGCGGCCGAGCCCTCCACCAATCTCGAGCACTCGGGCGCCCCGGGGCGATCGCGGACCAGTTCGGCGACGCGATATGCCTGATAGAGGCCCTG
>CAWFVX010000001.1:0-211581 GCA_963819345.1 uncultured Alphaproteobacteria bacterium | reverse complement strand
ACTAGTAAAATTGTGAAAAACAATTGAGCGTCAGGCTCAACTCAACAGTCTAACTCTGAAACAAAGCCTCGATCCGGACCGGGTCAACGTCTTCGATCCGGCCCGGCTGCCATGCGGGCGAACGGTCTTTGTCGACAACCATCGCGCGCACGCCCTCGGCGAAATCCGGATGGGCCATGGTGGTCTTCGTCAATGCAAATTCGGCGTCCAATGCCTGCTCCAGCGTCAAGTCCCGACCCCGGCGCAGCGCGTGCAGCGTCCAGTGCAACGCGGATGGCGAGACCTGGCGCAGTGCCTTGGCCGCAGCCTCGGCCCATGGAGAGCTATCGGCTTCCAGGCAAAGCATGATTTTGGACACCGTCGGGGCCGAGAAGCAATGGTCGATGGCGGCACGGTGGCTTGCCAAAGAGAACGCCGGCAAGACATCGTTGAACTCGGCGAGGGCGGAGACGCCATCGCGAGCGAGTGCGGCGGATAACTCCGGCAGTCGGGCGCGAGGGGTAAAGTGCGTCGCGAAGCCGGCATGGACGGCATCGGCACCGGTAACCCGCAGCCCGGTTAGACCGAGATAGAGGCCAAGCTCGCCGGGTAGCCGCGGCAGCAGGAACGTGGCGCCGATGTCGGGGAAGAATCCGATCGCCGTCTCTGGCATCGCGAATGCCGCATGCTCACTCGCGACGCGATAGGGAGCATGCACCGACAGGCCGATGCCGCCGCCCATGCAGATGCCGTCGATCAGCGCGATGTACGGCTTCGGATATGTGGCGATTGTCCTATTGAGCGCATACTCCTCGCTGAAGAACTGATCCGCCAACCTGCGGTCGCCGGAAAGCTGCGCATCCCGCAGCGCTCGGATGTCGCCGCCGGCGCAGAAGGCGCGGTCGCCGGCGCCCTCGATCACCACCGCATGGACATGTGGGTCGTTACGCCAGGTCTCCAGGATGCCGGCGCAGGCACGCAGCATCGGCAGGTCGAGCGCGTTCAACGCCCGCGGCCGGTTGAGCAGGATGCGTCCAACGCGCCCGTCGCGGCTGGTGATGACTGTGTCTTCGGCTGTCATGCGGCACTCCCCGTGGTCGACAGCCGTGTTACCCGGCGGTTCGGCGGATGCCAAGACAGTGCCTCGGGCGGGCTGTTCAGGCCCTCGACAGGCCGCCGGCGAACGCCGCATGATTGGCCGAGAAGACAATGGAGGAACCGAATGCGCGTCGCCATCATCGGCCAGCAGGATTTCGGGAAAGCCACTTTGCAAGCCTTTCTGGCGAGAGGTGATACCGTCGCGGCGGTGTTTTGCGCACCGGAGAAGGGGCGTCCCGACCCACTCCGCCTCGCCGGTGAGACCGCGGGCATTCCGACGCACCAGTTTCCCAAATTGACCGACCCTGACGCGCTGGAGGCGCTGCGGGCGGCAAGCGCTGATCTCGGTATCATGGCCTACGTCACCCAGTTCGTGCCGCAGGATTTCTGTAGCATTCCCAAGTTTGGGACAATTCAGTTCCATCCCAGTCTGCTGCCGCTGCATCGCGGGGCCTCTTCGATGAGCTGGTCGATCATTCTCGGCCGTTCGGAAACCGGGTTCAGTATCTTCCGTCCAACTGACGGGCTGGACGAAGGGCCCGTCATCCTGACTCGATCGGTGCCAATCGAGGCCGAGGACACCCTGGGATCGCTCTATTTCGGCAAGGTTTTTCCAATGGGTGTCGCCGGCTTGATCGAGGCCGCCGATCGCGTGGTTGCGGGCACGGCTCCGGCAATTGCGCAATATGAACCGGACGCCGGATACGAAGGCATTATCCGTGATGCTGAATCCCAGATCCATTGGGCTACCCACGTCGATCAAATCTTCAATCTGATTCGCGGCTGCAACCCAGCCCCCGGAGCCTGGACGACGCATGGTGGCCGGAAGCTCTTCCTGTTTGAAAGCACAAAGCGGATCGCTCGCACCTTCGGCGAGGTAAAAGGAAAGAAAATCGGCCAGATCGTCGCGCAATCCGGCTCCAGCCTCGTCGTTCACGGCCAGGGCGGCTTCATCGACGTCCACCGCGTGCGCTGGGACGGAGGCAAGAAGATAACAGCGTTGGAGGCCGGGTTGGAGGTTGGCGCGACCCTCGGTGGGTGACCTGCTGGGATTGCCCACAGCTCGGTGTGCTGGACACCCTGTCTTCGATTCCCATCCAGAAAGCCTATCGGCAACCGGCCGCCACCGCGAAGCCGATAACGTCATTGCCCGCAGCGTCAGACCGGGCTCCAAAGCTCCTCTGGACCAGATGATCAGGCTCGGTATGGAAACGTAGCGGCTCGTATTTGTTTCCGAGGGTCGTTGCTCAAATAGGCGGCGGCCTGTAGCGTCGATCCACCATCAGGAAGCCGGAAACCCGTCTGTTCATGCTCGTCCGCACGCTTCTGGCCGCAATGGCGCTGCTCGCTACTCCGGCGCTGGCCTTACAATCGGTTTTTGCCAGCCCGAACGCTCTGGTAATCGTTACGCGTGACGAGTCACTGCGGCGGGCGCTTCAGGAGGCATACGTAGAGCCGTTCACAGCCCTTACCGGCCTAACCGTCCAGCAGAGTGTCTGGGAGGGCGGGATCGACGCACTGCGTGCGCAGGCAAAGGCCGGCGACAATAGCTGGGATCTGGTCCTGGTCGATGGCGAAGAACTTGCGATCGGCTGTGGCGAGGGGTTGTTCGATAAACTTGACTGGTCGGCGATCGGCGGCAAGGACCACTACATGCCGCAAGCCGTCAGCGATTGTGGATTGGGTGCGATAATCGCCGCCACTGTGCTGGCCTGGGACAAAGACAAGCTGCCCGTTGCGCCATCCTGGTCGGATTTCTGGGACGTGGCCAAATATCCGGGCAAGCGCGGTCTCCATAAGGGGGTGCGCGGGAACCTTGAATTTGCCCTTATGGCCGACGGCGTGGCACCCGCTGACGTTTATAAGACGCTGGCAACTGCGGAGGGAGCGGATCGGGCGTTCCGCAAGCTGGATCAACTCAAGCCCTACATTCAATGGTGGGCCACCGATGCCGAAGCCGCGCATATTCTGGCTTCGGGTGACGTATTGATGACGAGTGCTCCCAGTGGGGAGATCACGAGCACAGCGGACCACGAACACAAGAATTTCGGGCTGCAATTCGCCGGCAGCCTTTTCGAGTTCCACAGCTGGGTCATCATGAAGGGCAGTCCATCCGCTCGGATGGCGCAGCAATTTCTTTATTTTACCGGCATGCCGGCGGTTGAGGTGAGGCTGCTGCAGCGGAGCGGCGACGCCGGTCTGGCGAAGGGGCTGAACGATGGCCTGGCGCCAGAACTCATCGCGATATCACCGAGCAGCCCAGCTAATTTGACGGCCGGCTTGCGAATGGATACGGGGTTCTGGCACGACAACCTGGCCAAGCTGCGGCAGCGCTTCGATACATGGCAGGGCCACTGATTGATTTGGCTTGCCTGGGCCGCTTAGCGCGCTTCGGGATAGCAGTTGGAGAGGTTCTCGGTTTCCTCGGCTGTTGGTATGCTGCCTTGGCTGCCTCGACGCGTGCAACAGGCGGCTGCGGCAACGCTTGCGCGCCGCAAGGCGGATCGTAGCGTCTCGCCGCGGTCCAGGCGATGGGCCAGCACACCCACGAAACAATCGCCGGCCCCGGTGGTGTCGATCGCCTGGATTGGTATCGCCGGCTCATGCCAGGTTCCCTCGCCACTAGCCACTTCCGCGCCCTCGCCGCCGCGGGTGATCACCACGGCGATTCCGCCCAACCGGCCGCGTAGGTCGCTGGCCGTTTCGCCGCATCCCAGATGGCCGGCGAGCCAAGCACCCTCGGTCTCGTTGACCACCAGGACGTCGACGGCCCGCAGCGCGGCTTCCGGGAGAGGCATCGCCGGAGCGAGGTTCAACACTACGCGACTGCCGGCCGCTCTCCCGCGGGCAATCAGTACCGCGGTCTCGGCGGTGTCCACTTCCATTTGCAAGACCAGGGTGGCGGACGGATTCAGCAAGGCGTCCTCGACCTGCCTGTGAGACGTTGATCGGTTGGCACCCGAGCCGACGGCGATGGCGTTGTTTCCCGCCGGATCGACGGCAATCGCCGCGCAACCGGTGGTGGCATCGACGGCCTGGACGCGATCCAGATTCACACCGGCAGCGCGCAACAGGGCCATGGCGCCGTCAGCCAGAGCATCGCGTCCGACCGATCCGGCCATGATTGTACTGCCGCCGTCTCGGGCGGCTCCCACGGCCTGGTTAGCTCCTTTGCCGCCAGGCTCGATGCGGGTTGCCGGCCCGAGGATTGTCTCGCCTGGGCGTGGAATGCTGGGCAGGTCGAAAATCAGATCGAGATTGATGGAGCCGAATACGATGACCATGGGTCCCCTCGGTTCGCGGCTGGAGTGAGTGATATTGTCCTGACGCGTTCCGGCCAAGATCAGCGTGAAACCGGGATGCTGCTTTTGCAACTTTAAAGCATGCGGGCGCTGCGTAAGCACTACCGTTCACGGATCCGTTCGGTTTCGTCCGAGAAGTCCGCGGTAGGTAAATGGCGAAAAATGACAACCGGCCCGCCTGAGCTCAAGTGCTCGCGATGCTCTCGCAGGTGGTCGCGGCCCAATCGCTCGCAATAGTCGAAAACTTCAGTCAACCTAACCTTCACCCGCTAATCAGCCATTGAGAGGAAACATGGCAACACACAGGTCAGGAGAGCAATTCCTCCTCGCTGCTCAAGATCTGGCGCCCCTGATCAGTGAAGCGCGGAACGAGATCGAGCGAACGCGCCTCCTGCCTTTGGCACTCATCTCGGCGATGGAAGAAGCCCATATCTTCCGGATGTGGTTGCCCCGGCCCTTGGGAGGACCCGAACTTTCCATCGCCGAGTTCATTCGCGTTGTGGAAGCCCTATCCTACATGGACGGTTCAGTTGGCTGGTGCGCGGGCCTCGGGGCTGCGTACAGCCGATTTGCGGCATACCTTCCGGAGGCTGTCGCCAAACGAATTTTCGACGGCAACATCATGGCCGGAAGCCTGGCTCCGATGGGACGCGGAATGAAGGTCAAGGGCGGATACCGGGTCACGGGACGTTGGGCCTGGGGCAGTGGTATCATGCACAGCAACTGGATCCTCGTTACATTCTTGACGCAGGTCGACGACGAGCCAGTCCCGGTTAACGGAAAACCAGAGATGCGACTAGGTTTCCTCCCAAAATCGCAGGACGTGGAAATCATCGATACTTGGAAGGTCGGCGGAATGCGAGGAACCGGGAGTCATGATTACGCGTTGAGCGACGTTTTCGTTCCGGACGAGTACACGCTGGAGGGGCTGGATCCTCCCTCTCTGCATCCCGGTAGTCTGTATGCCGTCTCGCTGAATTCCGTCTATCCCTTCGTGATTGCTGCCGTGCCGCTTGGGATCGCCCTGGCATCGTTCGATGCTTTCCTCAGTCTCGCCAGGGTCAAGACCCCAGTCAGCGGTTCGGTTATACTGCGCGACAAGCCGACTGTTCAGGCCATGGTTGGGCGATCTCACGCGCTTCTGCAAAGCGCTCGGGAGTTTTACTATGCGACCGCGCGAAGCATGCCGCACTGGGCCGAAAGCGGCGCTCCGCTGACGCTTGATCAGCGCGCTCAGGTGCGCCTGGCGGTGGCCCAGATCGGTGATGTCAGCAAACAAGTGGTTCGCAACCTGGTTGACCTGTCCGGGGGATCGTCGGTTTACGAAACCTGTCCGCTTGAACGGCATCTTCGTGATGTGCACGCCGCTACACAGCACGTACAGGTCAGTCCCAACAATTTCGAATTTGCTGGACGCGTCATACTCGGGCTGGATCCCGGAACGGCTCGTTTTTGAAATCAGCAGGCTGTTGAAAAATTGCGGGCTGCAATCACTGGCGCCGGGATGAAAGCCTCAGGTCCCGTAATTCTGTTCCAGGACCAGCAGTTTGTCGTGCTCGACAAGCCGGCGGGTTTGGCGGTGCATGCCGGCCCATCCGGTGGTCGAAGCGTCGAGGACTGGTTTCCGCTTTGGTCGCGCCGGAAGGCTGGGCCGTGGCTGGCGCATCGACTGGATGCGGATACCTCCGGCTGCCTGGTTATTGCGCTGCGGCGGACGGCGCTGATCTGCGCGCAGGCGTTGTTCGCTTCCGGAGCCGTCAGCAAGATCTACTGGGCGGTGGTCCGGGGCGCCGTCGCTGGTGATGCGGGGACAATCAACGCACCGTTGCGGCGGGTGACCGGTCCGCAAGGTTGGCGCATGGTGGTCGATTTTGCCGACGGCCAAAGTGCCATTACAGACTGGCGCATATTGGGCCGGACGCCAGAGCTGACGTGGCTGGAAATGCGGCCGCGAACCGGGCGCACCCACCAGATACGCGTGCACTGTACGGTGCTCGGAACTCCGATTTTGGGTGACGAGCGGTACGGGACGCCCGATGGCGGTCTGCATTTGTTGTCCCGAGCAATTCATCTGCCACTGGAGCCGGCCATTGATGCCACCGCGCCACCGCCACCGCACATGCTTGCCGCATTGGAACAATGTGGATTTCGCCGTTAGTGGCCGGTTCACCCGACCGCATGAGATAATTCTGTCGGGATCGCACCACTGACGTCAGGACGCTACCTCGACCATTTCCGTGCGATACTTCGCCAGGAGCCTAGCCGCCTTCTTCTGCCGCTCGGCGATTTCATCGTTGCTGAGCTTCGGCGGGGGCGCCATACGGCTGTTCACAGGGTCTCCGATCGCGATGAAGAACTCCTCCTGCCCGGCAGGTGTACACATGCAGAGTATCGGGCCTCCGTAACCGATGCGTTTTTGAAGGCGTGTGGCGCGTTGGTCGGAATGTTTACGGTCGAGCCCGCCCGGACAATGGACCTCTCGTCGCGAAAGGTGAACTCCAGTTTGCCTTCGAGCAACGTGAACATCTGCTCGAAATCGTGCCGGTGCGGCGGTGGTCCCCCCGGGGGCACGTGCATGTCGATCAGGCAATAACGGCCGGCGGTCTGCGTGCCGCTCACCAGGATGCAGTATGTGTTGCCCGCGACCGCCACGTGCTAAATCTCCGGGGCGTCAGGATTGGCAACGGTCAGTAGCCGTTACGGATCGTCCAGAGGAAGTGCAGACCCGGCCTGGGACGAACTGCTAGTGTCACTCATGATTTTGCATCGCTTTTGTTAGAGGACCCGTGCAGCTGCACCGCATGCTCCTCGTGCGGAAAGCGAGTATTCCGACCGTTCTGATTGCGGTTTGTCGTGGAAAAGCAGACGACCCTTATCCTTTGGTCGGGTCAATCCCCGGCACCTGGCTAATTCTTAAGGATGGACGGTAACTATCGGCCGTAGGCCGGGCGCGGGTTGTCTGCCTCTCAGCCATCAGATACGCTGTCGAGACGGGGCTGCAACGGGGGAAAGATCATGTCAAAAACATCGGGCGCCCGGATCATTCCGTTTGCCGTCGCCGCGATCTGCCTCGCGACGGTTCCGCGCCTCGGCTTTGCCGATCCGCCGCCAAACGCCGCCGCCGGCCTGAAACTCGCCGAGCAATATTGTGCACGGTGCCACCAGATCGCGCCCACGAGTAGGCGAGGTTGGACGGATGCCCCAGCTTTTGAGGCGATCGCCAACCGTCCCGGCAGCACGGCCGAGACGCTCAGCGCAACGATTTAAAAGCCGCATATGAAAATGCTGAACACTCAGCGGCCGGTCGCTGAAGCGAACGATATCGCAGTCTACATCATGAATTTGCGCAAGCGCTAAGCTGCTTGGGGTCGGGGTTACGACTTCCACTGACGAAATACGCCCCAGAAACCGCGCTCCTGGTGCATGGGCGTCAACAGTATCGCCGCAGGCGCTTCCCTTGACACTGCTCGCCACCTGAACGTTCATCGCTAAGCACGAAAGGCTTGGAAGCGATGACCCAGAAGACCAAGCTGCGAAGCAGTTTCAGAGATGCCGTGGCCGACATTCCCGATGGCAGCACCATCGCGTTCAGCGGTTTTGCTATGCCGGGAACGCCGTTCAACTTGATCAAGGCATTGATCGAGCAAGGCGCTAAACGATTAACCCTTGTCGCCAACACAACCGGCGGCGCACAACAACCCAGGATGCCCGATATCGGCATGCTGGTCGAGAACGGCCAGGTAGCGAAGGTCATCTGCGCGTTCACCGCCGCCACTCGTCCGACCGACGTGCTGCCGTTCACCAAATACTACGAGGCGGGCGAAGTCGATGCCGAACTCGTCCCCCAGGGCACGCTGGCCGAACGGCTGCGCGCGGCGGGCGCCGGCATCCCGGCGTTCTATACGCCGACGGCGGTCGGGACTGAGCTCGCAACTGGGCGCGAGACCCGGGTGATCGATGGCCGCGAGTACCTGCTGGAATATGCCCTGAAGCTGGACTACGCGTTCATCCGTGCCCGCATTTCCGACGCCGCCGGCAATCTTCGGTTCCATCGCTCGCAGCGAAATTTTGGGCCGGTGATGGCGACCGCCGCGCGTATCACGATCGCCGAGCTGGACGAGCCGGTGGTTCCGGCCGGCAGCATCGATCCCGACGACGTGCATACACCCGGTATCTACGTCCATCGTCTGGTTCAGGTGCCGCCGGACCCGGAAGGGATTTGGCCGAGCAAGCGGCAGGAGCGCCAGAGATGAGCGGAACGAAAGGTCTGACCCGCCAGCAGATGGCGGACCGCGTCGCACGCGAGTTCCAGGACGGATGGATCGTCAACCTCGGCGTCGGCATTCCGACGATGTGCTCCAACACCAATATCGGCGACCGGGACATCACCTATCATTCCGAGAATGGGGTGATCGGCTACGGGCCGGTCGCGCTCGAGGGACACGAGGATCTCAACCTCGTCAACGCCGGCGGGCAGAACGTGACGTTGAGGCTCGGGGCTGCCGTGGTGCACCACGCGGACAGTTTTGGCGTCATCCGTGGCGGCCATATCGATGCGACGGTGATGGGGGCCTATCAGGTCTCGATGACCGGGGATTTTGCCAACTGGAAGCTGAAGGGCCAGAAGGGCGGCGGGATCGGCGGCGCGATGGATCTGGCGGCGTGCGCCAAGCGAGTGTTCATTATCCTGGAGCATGTGACCCGGGATGGCAGTCCGCGGCTGGTGACCGCCTGCGATCTGCCGGTGACGGCGCGCGGAGTCGTTACTTTGGTAGCGACGAATTATGGCTTGTTCGAGCCTGGCGCTACGGGGTTCCGGTTGCTGGAAATCGCATCGGGGCTGACTGTGGAGGACGTCCGCGGTGCGACCGGGGCACCGTTGATGGTCGCAGATGGGTTGAGGCAAATCGTGGTAGAAAGCTAACCCTGGGATGGGGCGGCTTATTCCGCGCTGTGCGGCGGGGCTGGGCCGGGCTCATGGCGAGCAGCTCGTCTTGATGTGAGTCAATGACGCTGACTGTCGTGCGGGACCACGGTAACGACGTTTTAGGAAGCAAGCCGCGAACTGCTTTTCTTTCATAACATCGTGGGGGCATTTTGATGCGAGGCCTGATTTTAGCTGCCGGCCGAACCGGCAATGTGGGCGACTTCGGCGATCAGCAGCCGAAGTGCCTGCTTCCATTGGCGGGAATGCCGTTGCTCGCTCGCCAGATAGCGGCATTGCGCGGCGGCGGCGTAACCGAGATCGGGATCGTGCGAGGCTTCCGGGCGGAAATGATCGATTATCCGGACATCACCTATTTCGAAAATGAGCGATGGGCGGATACCAACACGGTGATGTCTCTTGCCGCCGCCGATGCGTGGTTGCGAACCAGCCCGGTCATTGTGAGTGATTTGGACATTTTCTATCAGCGGGAGCTGGTGCACCGCCTGGGATCCGTACGCGGCAGTTTGGTGGTGGCCTACGATCGGCAGTGGCGGGACCTCTGGACGCAGCGGTTCGGCGATCCCTTGACAGGCGCCGAAACGTTCCGCCGCGGAGGGGCCGGCAACCTGCTCGAGATCGGGGGAAAGACCACCAACATCAACGAAATCGACGGTCAGTATATAGGGCTGCTGAAGTTCACCCCCTCGGCCTGGCAAGCCGGTGAAACACTACTGGCCGAGCTTGATGTGCCAACTCGAGACCAGCTGAACCTGACTGGATTTTTGCGACGGCTACTGGCCTTGAAGTCGGTCGCCATTGGCACTGTTGGCACTGACGGCCAGTGGGGGAAAGTAGATAGTCCTGGTGATGTCCGGCTGTACGAAAGGATGCTGGCGGAGGGTCAACTCTCGCTCGAGGGGTGAGGCCGCCGAACGATTTGACAAATTCTGAGTACCTCTTGCGATGCCCTTCGGGGATGCCATGGTGTTGCCGGCGCGATAGTGTGAGCTGGCGACTCCCCGTTCGCCGAATATGGCGCGATTATGCAGGTGCAGCGGATTGCTCTACGATACCATCTTCGCACTTGCTTCCGGCTCCGCTCGCGCCGCCATCGCCGTGTTGCGGCTGAGCGGTCCAGGGTCGGGCACCGCGGTGGCGGCGCTTTGCGGCGGCGTCCTGCCGGCGCCGCGCCATGCCTCGCTCCGCCGTTTGCGCGATCCCTTGGACCAGCTGCTGGACCAGGCGCTCGTGCTGTGGTTCCCCGGTCCGAACACCTACACCGGCGAGGACTGTGCAGAACTTCACTTGCATGGCGGGCGCGCGGTCATTGACGGCGTTGCCGACGTGCTGGCACAGGCCGGTCTCCGGCCCGCCGAACCGGGGGAGTTCACGCGGCGCGCTTTCCTAAACGGCCGGATGGATCTGGTCGGAGCGGAAGCCGTGTATGATTTGGTCGCGGCGGAAACGGAAGCGCAGCGGCGTCAGGCGTTACGGCAGCTTGAGGGGGAGCTTGGCGCGCTTTACCAAGACTGGGCCGACCGGCTGCGAGGCATCCTCGCCTATCAGGAAGCGTTGATCGACTTTCCGGACGAGGACTTGCCGCCGGAGGTCGAGGAGCAGCTTCTTGGCACCATGCATACGGTTCGGGCCGAAATCGCTACTCATCTGAACGATGCGGGACGCGGGGAGAAATTGCGCGAGGGGCTGTTCTTCGCCATCACCGGCGCGCCGAATGTCGGGAAATCCACGCTGATCAACGCGCTGGCCGAACGTCACGTTGCCATCGTCTCCGACATTCCGGGCACCACGCGCGATGCGCTGGAGACCCGGGTGGTGCTGGGTGGCGTGCCCGTCACATTGGTCGATACTGCCGGCCTGCGGGAAGCCTCCGACAGCATCGAGGCCGAAGGTGTCCGCCGCGCAATCGCACGCGCGGCGGAGGCTGATCTGGCGATTACGGTGATCGAGGCGGGATCGCTCCCCCCGGGCGATCACGGCGATCTGGTTGTCGCCAACAAGGCTGATCTCGGCCGTCCCGGGCCGGAAGGGGCGCTGCGGATCAGCGCCAAGACCGGCCTCGGCATGGACGATCTCCGAATTCGTCTCGCAGCAATCGCTCGGCAGATGACGGAGTCAAAGTGGCCCTCCGCCGTTGACCCGAGCACGGCATCGCGCGGCTCTGCTAGAGGCGGCGGATCATTTGGAGGCCGCGGAACGGGCCGATCTGCCGGAATTGCGCGGCGAGGACCTGCGGCTGGCAATGCGGGCACTGGGGCGAATTACCGGTCATGTCGGGGTGGAGGACATTCTGGACACGGTGTTTTCGCGCTTCTGCATCGGGAAATAGGGCAGGGCGGCGCCGTCTCGACGCTGTTGATCGGATGGGGGAGCATCTGAAAGCCATTCTGAAAACCTGGGCTGAACTTGGCGTCAGCGCACATTTTTCCCGCGAACAATAAAAGTAGCTTGGTTGTGACGAAAATGCTGCCGTGCTGTTTTCTTCGCTATGTCAAACTGAATATATCGTTGTCGAGAGGCTGCCGGCGCGTTCGAAGATTCGCCGCGGCAGCCGGCTTACCATTTTACCGAAGGGCTGCCTCGAAATATCGTGGCGGCCCATAAAAGGAGCCAGCAATGCAATACACCAAACTGGGCCGCACCGGGCTCGATGTCTCCCGGCTCTGCCTTGGATGCATGAGCTATGGTGGTGGCAACAGCGGCTTCCACCAATGGTCGCTCGGTGAGGAAGAGAGCCGCCCGTTTATCAAGAAGGCGCTCGAAGCCGGCATCAATTTCTTCGATACCGCCAATCGCTACTCGGTCGGCAAGAGCGAGGAGGTGCTCGGCCGCGCGCTCAACGATTTCGCGCGACGCGAGGAAGTGGTCATCGCCACCAAGGTATTCAACCGGATGCGTCCCGGCCCGAATGGCGCCGGTTTGTCCCGCAAAAACATCCTGTTCGAGATCGATGAGAGCCTGCGCCGGCTCGGCACTGATTATGTCGACCTCTACCAGATCCACCGCTTCGATCATGAAACCCCGATCGAAGAGACGATGGAGGCGTTGCACGACATCGTAAAGGCCGGCAAGGCCCGTTATATCGGCGCCTCCTCGATGCATGCCTGGGAGTTTGGCAAGGCCTTGGCGGTCGCCGAGCGCAACGGCTGGACCCGCTTCGTCAGCATGCAGAACCTGGTCAACCTGATGTATCGTGAGGAGGAGCGTGAGATGCTGCCCCTCTGTGCCGATCAGGGCATCGGCGTTATCCCCTGGAGCCCACAGGCGCGTGGCAGGCTAACCCGCGACTGGGACTACAAAAGCATCCGCACGGAGACCGACGAAGCCTACGGCCGCATGTTCAAGAACACGACCGAAGAAGCCGACAAACGGGTCGTCGAACGCGTCGCCGCGGTGGCGAAGGGGCGCGGCGTGCCGCGGGCGCAGATCGCACTGGCCTGGCTGCTGCACAAGCCGGTCATCACGGCCCCCATCGTCGGCGCAACCAAATTGGAGCATCTCGACGATGCACTTGGTTCGCTCGAGGTGAAATTGTCGGCCGAGGAGATCGCCGCGCTGGAGGAACCCTATTCCCCGCACGCTGTGGCCGGGTTTGCCTGACGCAACTGATCTAGTGTCCTGCCTCCGAAGTCCGTCGCATTTTGCGGCGGGCGTAGGAGACAAGCAGGCCACTGAAAATAAAGAGCTAGTATCGCGAATTCTGAGGTCCGCCGCTACGGCGCGACTTCAGATTTGGGATACTAGAAACAAGCATCTCACTGGGTGCGGTGAGGAGTTGCTTTGTTCTCTGCCTTCTACTCGCCTCTGACTTCGTTGATGTCCGGTGGCTTCTTGCAGGCTGAGGGGTTGGAGGCCGATTGGACAGTCTCCGGAGGATGAGACCAAGGGTGCCGAGTTGTTTCTGGTGCTGCCTAGATCGTTGCCTCCCGTTAGGGCAGATGTGTGTGCGCTTGCTTTCGGCGAGCCCCGTTGAGAGCGTCCGCGAACGTACCGGGTGCGTTATGGGAATTGTGTCTTTCGCAAACACGGTCGGTATGGTTGGATTCCGGACCTTCGGCGCGAAATTCCGGCGGTCTAGCCTCTGTCCTGGCCCGAAAACGATCGTTTACCGGACGGCGGGGCTGCAGTTCGTCGCGCTGTCATGGCAACAACGGCAGGGCTTTGAGCTCCCTACGGGCGGTGCCGAAGCTTCCGAGATGATAGACCGACGCACCGGCCGGGGAGAACATGAACGCCTCGAACGGTTCGGCGATCATGCGGTTCAGATAGGCTTCGGTGCCGACACCTATCGTGACATGCGGATTGAACTTTTCGCCTGCTGCGATGGCGGTGAAATGGCCCACGTATTCCAGCAGGAACGGTTGTATGTCGCGGCCCTCCTCGGTCGAGTAGAACGCCGCCGGTGTTCCGCTGGTCACCGTAAACGGTGAAACGGCGTCGATCAGGGCCTTCTGCAGCCTATGCAAATCACCGGTCGGTTCAACTACGATGCCTGCGAGACCGATCGGTGGGCTAGGGATATAGTAGTATTTGAACGCCTTCAAATTCCATCCGAGCGGCTTTTCCTTGCGGAACACGCCGGCCGCGACATCGTAGACCTTGTCGAGGTCGGAGGTGTGGACGAACTGCTGAAGTATCGAGACGTGCGGGTGATGCGTTGCGTCCAACGCGAAGCCTTTCGGGAAGACCTTGAGCAGCCGCGCGTTCGCAGCCTTTGCATGGCGGATCATCGTCGCGTCCGGCTCCAGCGCGATGTCGATCGCCGTGACCTGGGCCGGTGCCACCGCGGCCGGCTGCGCCTGCGTCGCGGAGGCACCCTGAAGGGCCTGAATTGCCGGAATGGCCGCGAGAGACCCCAACACACGGCGTCGGCTCAGATGACCGGAAGCCGGCAATGTCATTGCCACATCCTCCTGTTCGTTCGGCGGCGCGCTATGGCGAGCATGTCGCTGACCAACCGTTGCGCCGGCGACCTGCCGACATCAGTGCGTTCGCACGGTGGGCGTTCTCTCCGTCATTCGAACGGAAAGACCCGTCGCCAGTCATTCTTCATATCGACGACCGTCCAGCCCTTCGCGTTGGCTTCATCGAGTGCCTGGTCGAGGCGACCGACGTCCGCCTCGCGATCATATTCCCATTCGCGGATCGCATCGGTGTGGCGGACCAGCAGGGCAAACCGTGCGCCTTCACCGCCGGTCGTCCATTGCAGCATCTGAAGGTCGCCGTCGGAATTGCCGAACGCAGCGATCGGGCGTCGACCAATGTGATGCTGGATGCCGACAGGCTTCCCGGCGTTGTCGTCGATGAAGTTGATCTCGGCCAGTTTAAGCAGAACCGGCTTGCCGTCCCGCATCTCCAACTTCAGCTTGCCACTGCTGCCGATCACTTGCTGGTGGGGTATCCCGTAGGTCTGTTCAGCAAAGGCGCGTATGAATTCGATGCCGCCACCCGAAACAATGAACGTCTTGAAGTCGTTGGCGCGCAAATAATTCAACACCTCCAGCATCGGCTGGAACACCATATCGGTATAGGGCCGGTTGGTGTGCGGGTGGCGCGCCGACGCCAGCCATTTTCGCACCTCTGCCTCGAATTCGTCCGTGGTCATGCCGAAATGTGTGGCCGCGACGACTTGAACTAGCGCACGCTGGTCGCCGGTCAATACGCCCTTGGCGTCGCCCGTCAGCATCGATTTGAAGGGCTCCTTGTCTTGCCATTCCGGGTATCGCGGTGCCCGTGCCTTGATCTGGTCGATAGCGAAGGCGAACTGGATATAGTAGGGCTGCTCCACCCACAGCGTGCCGTCGTTGTCGAACGTGGCAATGCGCTCTTCCGGCCGAACGTAGTCCCCGCTGGCCGGATCGGTGGTGGCGCGCACGAACCTGACGATTGACGCCTTGGCCGCTCCTTCGTTCCAGGATGGCAGCGGATCGCGCCACGCTGTCGCGGGACCCGCCGGGCTATCCGTTCCTGCAGAAGTATGTTGCGTTGTCACAGCAGTCCCGATCGCGCGCTCGTTGCGTTGAATGGCATATCGATCAATCCACCCCTGCCTATCACCTCAGGGCTTGGCCGGAAGTGCCTTGAGTTCCTTGCGCGCCGTGCCGTAGTTGCCGAGCTGATAGACCGAAGCGCTCTCCGGTGAGAACGTGAAGGCTTTGAACGGCTTCGCCAGCAGCGCATCGAGGAACGCCGTGGTGCCGACACCGGTGCTGACGTGCGGACTGTAGTTCTTGCCGGTGTGCTCCGGCACGAAGTCGCGGACGTAAGGGATCACCGACGGGTGGATGTCGGGCTCCTCTGGGGTGGTGTAGAACGCGGTCGCCACCCCCGCATTCACCGTGTAGGGCGCCACCGCGTCGATGATTTGCTGCTGTAGCTTGATCAGATCCGTCATCGGCTCGACCACAATGCCAGCCAAACCGATGGCGCCGGCGGGAACGTAGTAGTATTTGAATGCGGTCAATTTCCAGTCGGTGTATTTTTCCTTCGCCAACACCGTTTCGGTCGCCGCGTAGATGCTCGGAAGATCGGCTGTCCGTACAAAGCGTTGCAGCAGCGTGATGTGCGCATGATGAGTGGCGTCCAGCGCGAAGCCTTGGGGGACGTTTTCGCGCAAGGCGGCGTTGTCCGCGAAAGCACGGCTCATCATTACGGCGTCAGGCTCCAGGGCGATGTCGACGGCCGTGAGAGCGTGTTGCGGGTCGGTCATTGCCTGCCTCCGCGGTGTGGTGACCAGAAGTCCTAGCACCGTGATCAAATCGATCATAGTTGCTTGCGGCCATTGGAACATCCACCCTCGCCCACAAACCGCCCGCGGTGGCGAATGTCGGCAATGGGTCGAAAGCTGCCGAAGAGCCCGATGATGGGACAGTCTTCTTTTGCGTCCCAGCTGTCCGGAACACGCCATTCCGCTATCGGCCACAACGCACCCACCCGGGCGATACTCAGCCCCTGGGCCGGGTCTCGAGTCCGGCAGGATTTCCCCGGCCACTATGATCATGGCGAGGCCGCCATATCGTCCAAGGAGACTACGCGCGGCATGGCCGCTCAGGTTCGGACTTTTTCGTGGTGCGGGCAGTCTGAGCGGAATAAGCTTGTCTGGCAGGCCAAACAAGGGCCGCTACCCAGGGAGGACTAGGTTCATGTTCATGCTGCACAGACGAGCGCTGCTCACGAGCGCCGCGGTGGCCGGTTTTATCCCCGCCGCACCGGCGATCCTGCGCGCCGACGACACGCCCGGGGTGACGGCGACGGAAATCCGCATCGGCAATATCATGCCGTACAGCGGCCCCGCCTCGGCCTACGGCACGATCGGCAAGGCGATCGCGGCTATGTTCAGGATGGCCAACGACCAGGGCGGCTTCGCGGGTCGCAAGGTCAACTTCATCTCCTACGACGACGGCTACAGCCCACCCAAAACCGTCGAGCAGGCCCGCCGGCTGATCGAGGACGACAAGGTCGCCGCCCTTTTCGCTACGCTTGGGACGCCGACGAACTCCGCGATCGTGCGCTACGTCAACCAGAAAAAGGTGCCACATCTGTTCTTAGCCACCGGCGCCGACAAATGGGGCGACTACAAGGACCATCCGTGGACCATCGGTTGGCAGCCGAGCTACGTGACGGAATTGCAAGTGTATGCCAAATATATTCTAGCCCAGAAGCCCGACGCCAAGATCGGCATCCTGTATCAGAACGATGATTTCGGGAAAGACTACCTGAACGGGGTGCGGGAAATATTAAAGAATTGTTACGACAATCAAGTCACCAGTGCTTCGTATGAGGTGACCGATGCGACGATCGACAGCCAACTTGTGACCCTCCAGGTGGCCGGGATCGACGTGCTGATGACCATCGCCTCGCCCAAATTCGCCGCCCAATCGATCCGCAAAGTCGCCGGCATGAACTGGAAGCCGATGCATATACTGACCGGCGTCTCGGTGTCCGTCGGCGCCGTGATGAACCCGGCCGGTCCGGAAAACGGCGTCGGAATCGATTAGTTCGACGTACGGCAAGGATCCGACGGACCCTCGCTGGGACAATGACGCCGGGATGCAGGAATGGCGGGCCTTCATGGCGAAGTATTATCCGGACGGCGACCTGAAGGATATCGGCAACGTCGCCGGTTTCGGCCTGACGCACACGATGATTGCCGTATTGAAGAAATGCGGCGAAGACCTGTCGCGGGAGAACATGCTGAAGCAGGCGACAAGCTTGCAGGATCTCGAGAATCCGGTGCTATTGCCGGGGATCAAGATCAATACTACTCCGACCAACTATCGTCCAATCCGCCAGCTTCAACTAATGCGCTGGACCGGCAAGACCTGGGAGCTATTCGGGGACATCATCGCGGGTGCTTCGGCCTAACCAACGGCTGGCTCCAACGGGTGGCCCGAAAGGAGCCAAGAAAAAGGCCAAGCTGCCCGTCCTAATGTAGGATAACATCCTCTACCTGGCGAACGACACAGGCCGAGGTACATCGATCCTTGGTCATGGGTCACTCGGCCAAGAGCGGCACCGCGCTGCTCGGAAACCGGACGTCGAGCGCTTGTTGCATCGATGTCTGCTCTGCGCCCATCTCGGCCGACCAAGCGTTCAGCCAGCGCCCCAAGAGCGGACACGGCAATCGAGGTCAGGTCCGGCTGGGATGGGTGGGTGTCTACCGGTCCGCTTCCGAGCCGGAATGGGTCGACACCGGACATTCTGGCGATACGCAATCTCCTTGGATGTAACGATAATGGACCGCACACGACGGATGGCTATCTTCGCCCCTCTGCTGATTGCCGCGGCGGCGCCGAGCGCGCGGCCTGAGGACGCGATGGCGCAGCGGCTCGACGAACGCTCATTCGACGCGTTCATCCGTGCTACCTTACCCGATTACTCGGTGCCGGGAGCAGTCGTGGCTGTGGCCGATGCATCGGCGACCATGTTTGTGAAAGGCTATGGCATTCGCCAGGCTCGCTCGCCCTCCCCGGTAGACGAAAATACGCGGTTTCAGATTGCGTCGCTAAGTAAGTTTGTTGCCGCCACGGCAATTGCCACACTGGTTGATCAAGGCGTCATCTCCTGGGATGTGCCGGTACGCCAATTCTCGCCTGACATAGTGCTCGCCGAGCCATATGCCACGGAAAACGCCTCCCTTCGGGATTATCTTGCACATCGCACAGGACTTCCAGCCTATGCTGGAGATCTGCTGGCACAGCTTGGCTACAGCGCCGAGGAGCTGGTACGGCGTGCTCGGTTCCTGCCATTCGATCACAGCTTTCGCGCAGAATGGGCCTATTCGAACTACGGCATATTCCTCGGGCAGTGGAGCGCAGCGGATGCTGCTGGATTGAACGCGCCCGAACTCCTATCGAAAGGTATTCTGCAGCCACTTGGTATGCAGCGCAGCGGCCCAACGCAGGCCGAACTGTTCAAGGACGACAACCGCGCGACTGGGCACAATATCGACGGTTCGATAATGCCCTATGAGAACGTCGATGCGTTCAGCGGCGCGGGCGCCATCGTGTCTACCGGGACGGATATCGCGCGCTGGATGCGGATGCTATTGGCAAAGGGTAAGTTCGAGGGGCAGCAAATTCTGGCGCCGAGGACGGTCGGACAAATCTTCGCCGCCAGCATGGTACAAGGTCCAGGCGGCCCGCTGCAGGATCCGAATGATTGCGCGGGGCTTGGCTGTGAGAGTTACCAATTCCTGGGCCACCGCGTCATCGAAAAGAACGGCGCGCTCAATGGCGTGCGAACCATTGTGACGCTGCTACCTGAGCGCAATATTGGCGTCGTGGTGTTCGCCAATAAGCAGCTTACCGTGTTTCCCGAAGCCGTGCGGATGGAGTTTCTTGAACGCGTCCTCGGTCAGTCGGGACGAGACCTGCAGAAGCAAATTCGCGGTGAGCAGGCTGCGTGGGACACATTGGTTGCGATCCCAAAGCCCCCTCCGGACGCCAAGCCATTACGGCGAGCTTTGAATGCATTCACTGGCCGCTTCGTGAACCCATTTTACGGATCCCTGAACGTGGTTCAAGAGGGTAACTCATTGCTTGTGTGGATCGGTGACCACAATTATCCGGCACGTCTTACGCACTGGTCAGACGATTCCTTCGTTCTGACATTCGACAACCCAGATATTGCGCCTGGGCTATTGGCATTCTGGTTCGACACCGGTGCTGACCACGCCAGTGGCTTCGTTGGAAGCAAGATTGCCGATGCATTCACGATAGATTATGGCCGTTTCGAACGCACTGGCTGACGATGTTTCTGATCGACCTCGGCGGCTATGGGAATACGCAAGGCACCGGGGGCGCTTTCCATTCCCTCCAAAGGCCCGGTGTGCGGCTGAGTTGTCGTCGACAGCGGCCGGGCTGCAAAAGACACGATTCCCCTTTTTTGTTATGGCCGTCAAAGCGAGATCGCCGGTCAGGCACCGCGCCGCGATCACCGCAATCCCGCGACCTCCGCGTAGGCCCTCAGCTCCCGCTCGAGGTCGTAACCGCTGGATCCGAAGATAATGCCGGTGGCGCCCCTGGCCTCGAGCTGGGCGAGACGTTCGCGCAACTCCTCGCGCGTGCCCGTGAAGCTCATTTGTTTGGCGTTGGACACGTCGACGAGCGGGTCATGACCATTTGAAACATCGAAGTTATGACCGCGGTGAACAGACAGGTGTCGAATGTTCTCGCCCACACGTTCGACACTCGCCAGCCAGGCTTCCCCGTTCGGCAGCGCTTTCACACTTTCCGGATCGGTCGTGTACCGATGGTGATAGGCCAACGCGATGATCGGTTTAAGCGCGGTCGACGCGCGCGGCGAGGTGACGTCCTCGCCATCATCGAGGACCGTGCCGTTGGTCGACACAAGACAGGTTTCGAACCCTTCGGCCGGACCGCCGAGCGAAATCAGGCCATCGGTAATCTCTTTGGCGAGCGCACGGGCCTTCGGGCCTTGGCCGGCCATGTAGATTGGCACGTTGATTGGACAGCCAGGCAATTGGCCGTCGGAGGCGAGGATCTGGGCAAGACCGCCGTCGATATCGGCAATGTCGCCGCGCAGCAACGCCTTAACCTGCGTGATGTGCGTACGCATGCTCGCGAGGCTCAAGGGCTTCTTGCCCATCCCCGCACGGCCCGTGAAGCCGGTGCCGAACCCAACCATCAGGCGTCCCGGCGCGATCTGCTCGAGTGTTGCGATCGCCGAAGCCTGAGCCATTGGGTGACGATAGCTCGGGATCAGCACGGCGGGGCCAAATTTAATGCGGCTCGTCCTTTCGGCGATGCGGGCGAGAGTGACCCATATGTCGTGGCCGAAGGCGGGGACCTCGGGGCACCAGACCGCTCGAAAGCCGAGGTCTTCTGCCAGACGAGCGTATTCAGCAGTTCGCGGACCGGGCGGCAGGCGGAAGTCATAGGTCAGCACGGGGCGCTCCAGGAGGTGGTGGCTCTAAGGAGAGCATTACGATGTGGAGGGTGGTCAAGCCACGGGCCGTTGAATGCAGCCCGATGAAAGTACGGTCCGGATCTCGGGGTCGACGTTGAAGACGCGCTCAACCTTGCTGAGCGCACCGAGGTATGATGGTCGGGCCGGATTCTGCACGCCAGCAGAGGCCGGCCTCGACCAAAACTCGCCCTTCAACGCCGCGCTCGTGCTTCCTGATTGCAGGCACTCGTTGAGCAAGGCAGCATGTTGGAAGTCGTAGAGGAGGGCTAGGGTGGGACGTGTTAGAGTCGCGGCGTTTTCGGTGTCCCTGGACGGGTTCGGCGCGGGCCCGGCACAGAGCCTTCAGATCCTTTGGGAAAGCGTGGGGCGGAGCTCCATACCTGGTTCTTCGGAACGAAGACGTTCAAGGCCATGTTTGGCGACGGCGGTGGCTCGGAGGGCGTTGACGAGACCTTTGCCCACCGGTCGATGGACGGCTTCGGTGCCTTCATCCTTGGCCGGAACATGTTCGGTCCTGTGCGCGGGGAATGGCTGGACGACAGCTGGAAGGGCTGGTGGGGCGACAATCCGCCCTATCACACTCCGACGTTCGTCCTGACGCACCACGCCCGCGAGCCGATCGTAATGGAGGGCGGCACCACATTCCACTTTGTCACGGACGGGATCCACGCCGCGCTCGAGCGCGCACGCGACGCCGCGGGAGCACGTGACGTCAAGATCGGAGGTGGCGTCTCGACCGTCCGCCAATACTTGCAGGCCGGACTGATCGATGAACTGCACTTCGCGCTTTCGCCTGTCCTGCTCGGACGGGGCGAGGCGATGTTCAAGGGCTTGGATCTCCCTGCCCTCGGCTACCGCGTGACGGAATCCACTGCCACAGACCTTGCAACGCACGTCGTGCTCGGGCGCTAGGAGAACCAATAAACGTCCGCTTCTGCAGGTTCATTGCCGGATAGCTGTCGGGCGGCCGCCCACGACAGTAAAAAGCGGGCAAACTTGTTGTTAAAGATGAACGTGCGCTCTCGGCCGAGTACGGAATGGCAGCTCTGGAGTAAGCGGGACTGGGAAGCTGCCGTTCGCGCCTTCGGCCGGTATCGACCCTAAGCTGACCCAGTTCAGCTCGCTTCAACGCGCTGCCCTAGGCGCCTACCCCACTAACCCGGCCGGACCGCGACCGGGTCGCGTCATGACGTACCATTGCGCGCCGCCGACCAATCGCCCGTGGGCAACAGACGTTTCGGCCGAGGGGGAGACATGGCGTCGGTGAAGATCGATATCGTTTGCTTCCACGGCCGTATCTCTGGGCTGACCTCATTGCCCAACCGCTCAACCCGCTATTCCTCAATCACATCTGAGAACAGCACCCATCGGTTGCCATCGAAGCGCTGCAGCCGCATCTGCTTCATCGGGTCGTAGTCGGTCGGGCTCGTGGTCAGGCTGATCTCGGGCAGCAGCGCCGGCATGCGTAAGCGGTTCAGATGAGATGCGACGGCCATCAAATTCTCGCGGGTGAGATCGTCGCCGCAGCGCCGCAGCACTTCGGCGAACAGCGTCGCGTTGGAATAGCCGACGAAAGCGAAGGCATCGGTGACGTCGCCCTCGGGATAGTAGCTGTGCATGAAATCCAACCACGCTACGTAGTCGGGATCCCGCGCCCACTGCGGATCGCCGACCGATTTGGTCGAAGTTGAAGTGATTACGCCAGCAGCGGCGTCGGCACCGGCGGGTTTCAGCACCGTTGCTGAGCTCGCGACCTGGGCGATGAACCGCGTCGGCCGCCAGCCGAAGTCGTACGCCTGGCGGATCGCCTGGGCGGCGAACTTCCCGGCCGCGGCGACGAGCAACACGTCGGCATGCGAGGATTGAAGAGTGATGATCTGGGCATCCACGGTCGCGTCCGTGGTCTGATAGCTGGCCGTAGCAACGATCATTTGATCCGCTCGCACACCGAGGCTGGCGCGTAGACCGTCGAGATAGTCGCGTCCGAAATCATCGTTCTGATAGAGCACCGCGATGCGAGCACTGGGATTGGTCCGCAGAATGTAGGTCCCGTAGACCGTCGCTTCCGAGCGCAGCAGATTGACCAGCGGCATCGTCCAGGGGAAATGCGCCGGATCGTTCCAGCGCGCGGCGCCCGCCTGTATGAAGAGTTGCGGCACCTGGCGCGTATTTAGGTATTGCTGAATCGCGGTGTTCGGCGGCGTGCCGAATGACCCCATGATTGCCAGGACCTTGTCCTGCTCGACGAGGCGCCGCGTTTGTTCAAAGGTCCTGGGTGGGGAATAGCCGTCATCGAGCGAGAGGAAGGTGACGCGCCGACCGTTGATCCCGCCCTGGTCGTTGAGCATTCGGAAATACGCGCCTTCACTCTTGCCGATAACGCTGGCCGCGGAAAGCGGCCCGCTATAGGGCATGGTCTGGCCGATCTTGATCTCGCTGTCGCCGGCGCCGGGGCTGTAGTGCCGTTGGGCGCGGACAGGCGACGCGAGCGCGCCAAGACAAAGCAGGACGATCGCTGGCACAACGGCGAATGAGCGCTTCATGGCGGCCCCTCCTTTTCCCGCGCCGTTGCCCCGGCCCCGATATCGCGAGCGCTTAAAATTTCCATGATGACGAAGGGCGAAGCGGTCAGCTGCGTCGCGACAAGTTCAAGGCGGGCGGCGGCGCAGAGTTCGGCAAAGTGCGCGGTAGTGCGCTCGCGACCGCCGTGCAATACGAGCATGTGCAGGTCCATCATCGTGATCTCGCGATGCGCGTCGGAGCCCTCGATCCGCTCCGGCAGCAGGCGCTCGATCACCAGGAGCACGCTTCGCGGGCTCATAGCGCGGCGGCAATTCGCGAGGATCGCGATGGCGCGATCGTCGTCCCAATCGTGCAGCACGCTTTTCAGGATGTAGGCATCGCCGCCCCGCGGCACGCTGTCGAAGAAGTCGCCAGAAACAATTGAGCAGCGCCCGGCAACGCCGATTTTCGCGATCAGGCGGGCCGCCCCGGCGGCCGCGGCGGGAGTGTCGAAGACGATCCCGGCAGCCGTCGAAATGGCGGCGAGAATGCCGCCGATCAGGACGCCGTTGCCGCCACCGACATCGACGATCCGGCCATAGCGCGCAAAATCATGCGCTCCGAGGATCGCGTCGAGGGCCACGCGCGTGCGATCGGCCATGTACCCGTCGAAAGCCGCGGCCAGATCAGGACGCGTCGCGGCATAGGCAAAGGGCGGCATGCCCAGGAGGCGAGCGAAGGCCGGCTCCCCATTGCGCATGACGAGCCGCAGATCGCCCCAGGCCCGCCAACACCCTTCATTGCCAACCATCAGCGCGAGGTTTCGCAACGATCCCGGAACGCCGTCGCGCAGCAGTGCGCCGCGTTTGGTCAAAGCGAAGTGTCCGTCGTGTGGCTCTTCCACCAGGCCACAAGCTGTAAGGGCGTAAAGCAACCGCCGCAGCGTTCCCTTATGCGACGCCGTCGCGCACGCCAAGTCCACGGCGCTCACCACGCGCTCGGCGAGCACGTCGGCGAGACCGAGCGCGGCGGTGACAGAAACGATCTGGGACATCATGTATCCCGCGATCATTCCGCGCAGCGCCGCGCTATCAGTCTGGGCTGTATCGGGCATTCGATTTGCTCCTCGGCGACGGCGAACGGTCCGGAGATGGCGACGAGGCCTCTCGCGGTCGACACTGGCACGGCCATGTAAACGGCGTGTCCCAACAATGTGGCGGCGCGGCGAACAACCGCGGCGTCGCGTCTTGTTGCCCGCTCCGGCTGCGATCCTTCGGGGAATGAGCTACAGTTGCCCGGGCGGTGACGCACTTGCGGGACGGAGACGATCCAATGCGAGGATGCCTGGCGGTCGAGAAGCCCAGAGCGGAAGCGGCCGAAACCATCGCCATCGCAGGCCTGACGCTCGACCTCGTCCGCTACGCGCTCATTGACGCGCACGGCGAGGAGCTCAGGCTGACCCGCGGCGAGTTCGCGGCGTTGACGGCGCTCGCGCGCCGGCCGGGCCAGGTTCTGTCGCGCGATCGCTTGCTCGACGCGGTCAGTGGCCGGGACGCCAACGCCTTCGACCGCAGCATCGACAATCTCGTCGCCCGATTGCGTCACAAAATCGAGCGCGATACGCGGCGGCCGAAGATCATCCTCACGGTGCGGGGAGTTGGCTACAAACTGGTCGCGCCCAGTACAGAGGCGGCACGAACCGCAACGTCGCGACCGCGGGTTCTGGTCTTGTCATTCGCCGATCTCGGCGGCGATTCTACCCTGACGCGTTCGGCCGCCGCCATTTCAATGAGCCTGATGGCCGCGCTTCAACAGGTCGTCGGGATCGAGCTTCTCTGCCATCGCGGCGAGTACGCCGAACCCCGCGACCTCGGCTACCGGCTCGGCGCACGCTATGTCGTCTGCGGCAGCATGCGGACCAACGCCGACGACATTCGCGTCGATGCGTGCATGATTCACGTCGCGACCGGCGCGCCGATCTGGGCCGATCACTGTGACGCCAGGCGCAGCGATCTGTTCGCTTTCGAGACGGAAGTCGCGGCGCGCCTTTCCCGTATGCTCGAGTTGGAGCTGGTTGAGCGCGCCAGCCGTGGCAGCGCGGATCGCGGTCGATGCGGGAACGTTCAGGACCTCGTGACCAGCGGCTACGCCGCGCTCAATCGTCCGCGATCGATTGAAAATCTCGCGGCGGCGCGCGTCTTCTTCGGCCAGGCACTAAGCATGAATGATCGCCATGCCGAAGCGCTTGCCGGCCTCGCCCAGGCGCATGTTTCGGACATACTCAGCCGCTGGAGCCCCGACCCGGACGCGCAACTGAACCTCGCCGAGGCCGCGGCGACGCGGGCGATCGAGCTAAACCCGAGGCTCGCCGCGGCTTATCACGCGCGAGGGCTGATTTTGAAAGTCCAACAACAACACGAGCGCGCCATCGCCGCGTTCGACATGGCGGTCCAGCTCAATCCGAGCCTCGCGCCGGCGCATGTCGAGCTCGGCTTTGCCAGGCGGCTCGCCGGCGACGACGACGATTTTGCTCTAGTGCTCGGCGGCCTCGCTCACGCGCGGCGTCTCAGCCCGCGGGATCCGGTGCTGGCCAATTGGCTCTACGGGGTTGGCGTCGATTTCCTGAAAATTGGCGAGACCGCGCCGGCGATCCGTTTGCTCAACGAATCAGTTGGCCTCAATCCGCTGTCGCCGGCGCTGGCTTATCTCGCGGCGGCGCACGCCTGGAACGGCGATAACGGGCAGGCGCGGAGCGCGTTATACGAATTCAGGCGCATGCGACCGTGCGAAACCCTCCGGACTTTTAAGGAACGCCTCCTGGCGGACCATCAGGTCATTCCGGGGTCACGATTGTTCGAGGGCCTGCGCATGGCGGGTCTGCCGGAATAGTCGCGAGCCCTGCGGATATCACTCGCTGCGATCGTCAGGACAGCCGCTGCTTCACCTCCGGGGCCGCAATTTTGCCTGCCGCGCCCACGAACGACCGCTTTCGAGAAACGACCAACTTCGGCTGAGCGGCAGAGGTGGGCGCAGAGAGGACAGCGATACCATAGCTTACTAGGTCCAATCCCCTTCCGGCATCCTTGAGCGGTTGGTTTCGTGGAAACGGTGTACTAAGCCTCCCGATACCCCAGAAGCAGCAAGCCACAGAACAGAATGCAAGCCGGCCAGACCCACCCCGCGACTTGCCACGCTATGGGGTTCTCGCGCGGGTTCAGCCTGATCTCCAGCCACCGAGCCCAGCCGGCAGCTATGCCGCCCAGCGCAAGCGGCGTGTGGATCAACTCGATCAGCAATTGGTCCTTAACGTTGGCGATGGCATGGCTGTGGGTCAGCAGCAGCGTTCCACCAACGGCGCACAGCAACGGAAAAACCAGCACGGCATAGCGGTTGTTCCAGTTCGTCGCCCGCACTCGCCACTCGAAATAGGTGAACACCAAAATCAGCAGCACGAAGAACCTGTGCTGCAACACTTCCACGTCGCGGAAGCTTTCCAGAAAGCCGATTTCGCCCATCGGCCACGTTTCCGGGTCCGAGCGGAAGAACAGGAAGACGGCAAGGCCGAGGAACGCCAGTGGCCAATGCCGTGCCCAGCGCAGGCCGGCGCGGTTCAGCAGCCCAAGCAGCCCGACGGCGATGACAACCAGCCCGGCCCAATGATGGTTGTATTCCGACCAGGCGATGTCGTCAGCGTTGCGCGGCGGCAACTCGCCCGCGCCTGGGATGAACGCGATTTGCGGCGCCGCCTTTCTCGCGGCTGCTTCGGCGTCCAGCTTCGATTGCAACGCCGGCAGAGCCAGTTCATCGTGATCCGGGCTGGTTAGGCGTGGCCATTCAGGCGTGTTGCGCTCTTTGATCTCCTGCCACGTCACCCGGTCCTGGGTCAGATCCACCGCCGGCGGTACCGAGGTCAGCGAGGCGGCGGCGAAAAAGATCGCGATGCCGATACCGAACTCCACCTCCGCGAACCGCCTCAGTCGATTGACCGAGGTTGACGGGTCGTTACGCAGCCGCTCGACCAGCAGGAAGTTCATCCCGCCCAAAGCCAACAGCATGAGGAACATGGCGATCTTGGCGCCGACCATGACGCCGAACGCAGTACCGTATAGTCCCGGCCAATCGCCGATGTACAGCACGCTCATGGTCGTGCCGCTGGCCAGGATGCAGACGACACCAACCATCGACATGCGCGAGAACCGGGAGCCGACCAGCCGAAACCCGATCCCGTCCCGCACAGCGGCCAGAGCCAGCAGAAAACACGGGATGCCGCCGATCCAGATCGCCGCGCCAAGCTGATGTAGTCCCTCCACCGCCAGCAGAGCGCCCCGGTTGTCCAGTCGCGCGGCGGCGTGAGTGGTAAGGGTAGCGGCTGCGAGCTCGATCAGGGCGAGCGCCAGCAGCGGCGGCACCGGCGCGCGTTCGCCCCAACCGAGCAGCACGAAAGCGATGGCGGCAGCGGCGGCGGTCTTGACGAGGCCTGCGACGGCGAATTCGGCGGTCAGCACCTGGCGCAGCGGAAGCTCGATGGTGTCCACCAGCACCGCCGCTTGCAATGCGACCGTTGCAACCTCTGACAACAGCAGGGCAACCGCCGCATATCCAGCCACACGCGCTGTCCCACTCACGACCCGCGGTCCCGCTCGGCCGAGCTTTGGCGCTAAAGGATGGGCGAGGAATGCCAGGAACAATACGCCGCCCAACGCCATGGATTGCGACAGGATCGTCAGTCCGTGCACGACGATCGACAGGTAGCCGAACAGATCGACCAGCAAATCCACGGCTCAGGGCGCCGTCACGGTGAGCGGGACGTCGCCTCGGGTGATGTGCCCGTCTACCGCCAGCACCTGCCAGCGGATGACATAGGCACCGGGCGCCAATTCCACATGCGAAGCAAGGATGTCGGGCGGCGCGCCGGGCACGATGGCGATGGTGCTATGGCTGTGATCGGGCCGGATCAGTATCAGGCGGGAGCGGCCCTGATCGATTCGGCTGTTGTAGCGGAAACGCAGGTCGACCGGGCCGGCCTTCACCGAGGCTCCGGCGGCCGGCTCGCTTTCCTCCAGGATCGCGTGCGCCCGCGCCAGAGCCGGTAACAGCACGGCTGCCGCAAGGCTCAGCAGCCAAATCTTGAAGCGAACGGGCACGGGGATCCTTCCGGGGCAGAGCGGCGCCGTGTAGCGCCTGGGTGCAGCGCTGTCCATCGATCCGCGGGTCAGGTAAGGGAGCCTGCATTCGCTCGCGCAGCACGCAGGATCCCATGAGCCGCCACCCACCCGGAAAACGCGCCGATTATTGTTGGTTCAACACCATTACAACACGGTGGATCGACAACGACGTGTTCCAGCATGTGAACAACGTCAACTACTTCTCCTACTTCGATACGGCCGTGACGTATTACGAGATGAGCGAGAAGGTGGTCGGGTTGCTCGACGGCCCGGTGCATTGCGTGGTCGCGGAAGTGACCTGCCGATATTACTCGTCGCTGGCGTTTCCGGACCGTGTAACCGTGGGTATCCGTGTCGCGTCGATCGGTCGCAGCTCGGTCCGCTATGAGGTCGGGATTTTTCGCAATGACGAGGACGTCGCGGCGGCCGAGGGTCATTTTGTCCATGTGTTCGTCCAGCGCGGGGTGCAGAAGCCGGTGCCGATCCCGGAGGACGCGCGGGCGAAGTTGGCACTGATAGCGAGGCGGTAGACCGGGAAGCACGGAAGAGCGAACCGAAGGCGCTGCTGCGAGGGCGTGGTGTCGCTGTCGGCGCCGGTGGCATGGTTCAGGTCGGCGCGGCTGGCTTTGGCGTCGGAGAAGCGGTGTGTTGGAAAAAACCGCGTCTGTCGTTTTGGGCGGAAACCCCATGCAGCGCGCGGGGGCAGGGCTTTTAGCACCTGGCGGCGGTAGCCGTGAACATGCATTTGTCGGCAGACGGGAACAGGCGTGCGATGGGGTAATCGGTCACCAGCCGCTTTCCCCGCTAGGCTCGAAACCGACGACTTACTGGAACGGAGCGAACCAGGCGCAAAATTTGTTGGCCTCGACATTCTCCGCAGAAGACCGCTGTCTGTATGCTTATCCGCCCGCCAAGTCGTCTGGCAAAGCAAAAGTAGAGAGCGAACCTGGCCCGCTTATCGACAACTTCAGCTCTGGCGGGATCAGAACGACCTGGTGGGATTGAAAGCCTGCCCGGTTTCGGAATGCTATACCGGCACCTTGTGGCCGCCGACTTCAAGGCTGTCTGCTCTGAGACGCGCCACGCGCAGCGCTTCCTGTCCACCCGACCGGTGAAGACCGACAAGAACGACGCGCGCGGGATCGCCGAGATGATGCGCATCAGCCATTACCGGCCGGTGCACGTGAAGTCGGCCGAGGCGCAGCTCATCCGGCTGCCCGACCACAAACCTGGACGACAAGACCGGCCAGTCCGCCACGCCCCCCTGTGAACGCTCTTCGAGCGGATCACGCGCGGTGAGATTGGACGGCCGAACCCCCGTATCCCATCCTGGAGCGGCAGCAATGCCGACCACGAGCAGAAGCGCGATTCAGGAATGCGGTTCCAGTTCAACCAATATCTTGTTGACCTGCAACTAGGGAAGTGCGCCAGACTGCGGACTGGCCCCAGTAAACGAGCCCAAAGAAACACGGCGGCCGAGACACGCTCTAAAGGGAGGTTAAGAATGCCGACGCGCAGATCTACGCTTTCCGCCACAGCCGTCGCACTAACCGCCAGCCTGATGAGTACTCCACTAGTAACCCGCGGTCAGCAAGCTTCGGGTTCGCCCGAGCTGGAAGACCACTATGCCGATGTAAACGGAATTCGGCTGCACTATAAGAGCGTTGGCACGGGTAAGCTTATCCTTTTTTTACATGGATTTCCGGAATTCTGGTACGAATGGAAGAACCAACTGGCCGATTTCGGGCGGGACTATCAGGCCGTGGCTCCCGACATGCGCGGATACAATCTCTCTTCTAAGCCGACAGAAGTTGATCAATACAAACTGAAAACCTTGGTCGAAGATGTTCGAGGGCTGGCGGACCATCTCGGCGCGAAGAAGTTTGTGCTGGTCGGACATGACTGGGGTGGCATCGTCGCTTGGACCTTTGCCGCATACTATCCTGAGCTGTTGGAGAAGCTTGTTATCATAAACGCCCCGCAACCAGCCATTTTCGAACGCGAGCTGAAGGAAAATCCCGCCCAGCAGTTTGCGAGCCAGTATATGCTGTTGTTCAACACGCCTCAGGCCGAGCAGGAAATTTCCAAGGATAACTTTGCCGCTGCGGTTCAAGGGGTTTTTACCGAGGGAGGGTTAGACCAGGGGTATTTTACCGACGAAGACCGCAAGACGTATATTGAACTCTGGTCGCAGCCAGGGACGCTAACCGGGGGCCTGAATTACTATCGTGCTGCAGGCCTCCGCCCGGCTACCGAGCAAGGAGGAGCGTGGTCGGCAAAGGAAGCTGCGCCGGATCTGACCTCGTTTAATGTCAACGTTCCAACGCTGGTTATTTGGGGCATGAGCGATCCTTATCTATTGACCGGCAATCTCAGCGGGCTTCAGAGAGTTGTGCCCAATCTGAAGGTCAAGCTGATTCCGGGTGCCGGGCACTGGGTGGTTCATGCTAAACCGAAGGAAGTCGACGCGCTCATCCGAGAGTTTCTGGTCGGGAAAGTCTAGCCCGGACCCCGCTGCAGCGCGCGCGCCTAGCCCTCACCCTGCGTGCAGGCGTAAACTCCCCGCCGGGGGATACATCGATGAAAATCGTGCGCATAGAGACCTTCCTGTTCGATCCGGGAACGGCCAAGAACCTGCTGTTCTGCCGCGTCGAAACTGAAAGCGGCATCTATGGCTGGGGCGAGGCCTATGTCACCCCCGGCAAGGAGCCGGTCATCGAGCACCTGTTGCGTGATCTCGGAAAATACATGATCGGCCGAGACGCCTTCAGCATCCGCCACACCGCCCAGGTGGTGTTCGAGGACTTCGCCATGCGCCGCACCTCGCTCGACCTGATGTCGGCCTGGAGCGCCATTGAGATCGCGATGTGGGACATCGTCGCGAAACACGCCGGCCAGCCCTTGTACAACGTCCTGGGCGGTGCTTCGCGCGAACGCGTCAAGGTCTATGCCAACGGCTGGTCCAGCGGCACCGACAGTATCGAACGCAATATCGAGCGCGCGCTGAAGGTGAAGGAAGCCGGCTACACCGCGGTGAAGTGGGACCCGTTCCCCGGCCCGTGGCGAAATTTCATCCATCGCGAGGACGAAGACCATGTCGTCCGCTACGTCCGGCAGATGCGCGAAGCCCTCGGCCCCGACTTTACATTACTGGTGGAGGTCCACCGCCGTCTGGCGCCAATGCATGCGATCCGCATCGGCCGGCGGATCGCCGAATACGATATCGGCTGGTACGAAGAACCTTGCCTGTGTGACAACATTGAACTCGTGGCCGAGGTTCGCCGCGCCCTGCCGATGCCGATCGTGACCGGGGAAGCGATTTATTCGAAGGAGGGTTTTGCTCAAGCCCTCGCCGCCCGAGCCGCCGACATCATCAACCCGGACATCTGCAACTGCGGCGGTGTGTCGGCCATGCTCGACATCGCGGCAATGGCTCAGCCGCACGCGGTGGCGATTTCACCGCACAACTACAATTCCACACTGGTCGGCCTCGCTGCGACGGTACAGCTTTCGGCGATGATCCCCAACTTCTGGATCGCCGAGTGCTTCATCAACCTGAAGCCCGCCTGCGACGAGATCGCGGCCGCTCCGCTGATCATCCAGGACAGCTTCGTTGATTTGCCCACCGCCCCTGGCATCGGCATCGACCTGGACGTCAGCCGCCTGCGCGCCAAACCCTATCGCGACATGGGCACCAGGATGGGCAAGGGGCTGCGGTCCTACACGGAGGAGTTTCCTCGCAAGCACTATACCGTCGCAGCCACCCGCACGGGTTACTGACGGACTTCTAATGCACGACTACAGGGCGCTAATCGCGGCACCGCGTTTTCGTGCCTTCTGGTTTGCCCTGTTGTGCAACAACCTGGCGAGCTGGTGTGTTATTGCCACCATACCTATCCTCGTGGCGGAGCGTTTCGGCGCCGGCATGGTGCTGGTTCTCAGCCTGGGTTTGCGCATCCTGCCCAAAGTAATCCTGGCCCCGATCGCCGGCGGCCTGCTCCGCCGTTTCGGTGCCCCCCGGGTGGCCAGCACCGCCATGCTGGCGATGGCTGTGATAACCGCGGCGCTGCCCAGGTGCGACAACCTGGTCCTGCTGCAAGTTTTCATTGCCGCCATCGGCACGCTGGACCTGTTCATCATGCCGGGCCTGTTCTCATTGCGCGTCCCTGTCACGCCGCCCGGTCTTGAGATGGCCAGCAACACTCTTTGCTCCGTCGCTGACCGAGTAGCAAAAATCGCTGGGCCGGCTCTCGGTGGCCTGGCGATCATGGCTGGCTTCGACGCGGCTTTCGCCGGCTTTGCGGCGCTGACCGCCCTGTCAGCCATTCCCGTCGCGCGCCTGTCGGTCCCCACGGATGTGGCGACCAGCCGCGCGCAGAGCGGCAGCCTGATCGGTTTTCTGCGTATCATCCGCACTGACCGGCAGGTCGCGGGCCTGATTGTTGCCAGCGTCACCTACATGGTCATGTCCGGGGGTCTTCGTCCCTTCCTGTTCTGGGTCAATCGCGACTGGTTCGGCGCTTCTGACGCCGCCTGGACCGGCCTGCTGGCCGCCCAGGGTGCCGGAGCGCTGATCGGCGCCGTGGCTTCCGGGGCGTTAGCATCCCGCTTGCTCCGCGGCGTCTCGGCCTACACGCTGACCTTGCTGACGGGCATGATGGAGGGCTCAACCCTCCTGCTACTGCTTTTCGTGCAAACCAGCACCCAGGCGTTCGTCATCCTTGCGCTAGCCGGCATTCCGGAGATCATTTCGACCGCCGCATGGTTCACCGCGCTTCAAACTCGAATGGTGTCGAGCCAGCAAGCGTTGTTCTTTACCTTCGTCGCCCCGCTGTGGGACCTGTTTTTCGCTCTGGGCATCGCCTCCGCGGCGTTGCATGCCGAGGGCATGTTGTCGCTGTCCGCTTATTGGGCGCTCATGTCTCTCACCCCGACGCTGCCGCTGCTGCCGTTGCTGGTGATCCACCTGCGTCATCCGGACCCGTCGCGCCGGACGTAGTGTTCGGCGTCCTCCCGTAGCAGCAACCGGTGGTTCAGCAGCGCCTGGGTCACCGTCCGAACCGTATTGGCGTATGCGGTTCCCGGATAACGCTCCGCCAGGGACGGGCGGGGATCGTTGCCGCGTTCCGCCTCGGTCTTCGCGAACGCCAGGAACGAGCCGTCGCGGTCAGCGAGTTCGCCCTCGGGGTAGGGCGCGGCGTAGAGATTCCACCCCGTGAACGTACCGCGCGGGACTGCGATATCCGGCAGCCGTATCCCCGCCCGTTCATTCCCGTCCGCGTCGACCTGAGGCACCAGCGTGACATAGGTGCTGCCCGCCGGCACCGGATCGGTCCAGTCGCCCAGCGGCGGCGCATCGTTCGCCGCACGCGGCGGGGTTGATCCCGGTATTGCCGGAAATGCAATTTTTTCCGCCCGAACCAAGGTTCCGTCATCGATCCGAGGCACCTGGCTATCCGGCGGCGGTCGCCCGGAGGCGACCCAGTCATCCAGCGCCACCAGCAGTGCCCGAACGGCCGGCATCGGATCGTGCCAGTTCCGGGGGTTGCTGCACGGTCCGTTGTCCGTGGGCATCGCCGCCTTGCCCGCATGTTGCGTCCCCGGCAGCAGATACGCCCGCACACTCGGCGGCAGCGCGACATCCCGCGTGCCGAGCGGATCGGTGTGCAGCAGGGAGGCTCCTTTCTGCCAATATTCGGTCGAGGTGTTGGTCTCGATGAGCAACGGATCGGTCGCGTCCCCGCGCATCAGCGCTCCGCTGCGGCCGGTGACCGGATCGTCCATCGAGGCGGAGGAATGCGGGAATTCCACTTCGGGAAAGTCATGATCTTCATGCCATGTCCGGGTACGGAATGGCTGGCCGAACGGAGTATTGAAGAAAATCCTGCCGATGCCGGCCACATGAGTGAACACGCCGTCAAACACCCGCCGTCCATCTTCATCACCATTGAAGCCTTGCGCGATGTGATCCCGCAAGTAACGACCGGCCTGGGAAATCCCGAAGGCCAGCGTGTGCTCGACCGGTCGCCCGAGCAGGTCCGCGCCATGATGCCGAAAGTAACTGACCACATCTCGCGTTGCCGCGTGGCCGATACCCAGCACCCGAGGCTTCGCTGCCTGATAGCGCACCTCGTAAATCGACCCGGTCTCGATCGCTGTCAGAGGCCGCACCGTCCGGTTATCCACCATCTCGGACGGCAGAGAGATTCGCGGTTCCATCTGTGTGCGCCGTATCGTCACGCGGGCAGCCCCCACTGCCTCGTAGGCCAGCTTGAACGCTGCGTGCACGCCGAGCCGCGTCCCAGAAACGAATTCCTCGCGGATTGGCGTGGTGAGGCCCTCGATAACCGGTACATCCAGCGACAGGCCGGTCGATTTCGGCGCCGCTGGATCCCATCCGGTCCAAAGCAAAGAAAATCCTAACCGCAGCGGCAGCGCGTTGCCGAGATCCTTCGAGGTTTCCGGCTGGTTGCCTGCCGCCCCCGCGCATAGATTAGCGAACAGCATAATTCGCCCACGGTTGTTCACCTCATACAGCAGCCGCCCGTTGCCCCTTGCCGGATCGCCCGGCCGAAGCAAGACGAAATCCGATCGGTATGCCACCAGCCGATCCGCGTTTACTGGCGCCTGGTCCAGAAGTGCGATCCCGCGGTTGCGCGGATGCGTCGGGTCCAACAGGCCAACCGCCACGCCGTCGATCCGTTCATAGGCGCCGACGTCACCGAACGAAGCCCCGCCGACAAACGGAGAACGGTGCTTGATTTCAAAGTTGACGATCATGACAAGTGCAACTCCGCTTCGTTAGGAGCTCGCAATTCCTCGCGCGTCCTCTCGAGAACTAGATCGCGCATGACGAAAGCCCTTTGGCTTTGGGACCAGGGTCGCTGCGACCGGATATTGGAGCGCGAAACAGCATCGATGGCAACGTGATGCCCTGGCGCCGAGAGCTGGCGAGCGTTCTGGAACCGGATCTGCCACTTGTTATGGCGACAATATTTTTGGGCCCTCTGATATATTTTGATCCGGCTTGCATTACCTCCGATTTTGTGTGACGCAGGTTGATCATCTTCACCATCCGCACGACATGTAAGACGTCGGCGGCGCAGACGTCAGCCTGGGCGTTCGAAAGCACGGGACGTGCTCCCCCGAACAGATGAGCTGCCACAGGCGCCTACCCTGAGGCACGGGTCGAGGTGGGAGGCAGTGGAACCACATTGCACCCGGGCCGCCGCCGTTGGGACGGCTGGTCGGTTAACCTCACACACTCGGCACTGGCCAAGGCTCTGAGTTCAGCGAAAACGATGGCGAAAAGTAGGCCAAGCAAGCGATAGCCGCCCGTGACATTCTCCCGATCGGCAGCCTGAGTTCCATCGTGGCCAGAGCTGGCCTGGATGCCGGAAGGCTTGCGCTGCCCTAGTAGGGCAGGGGGCTGGTCGAGGGACATGGCGTTATCGAGGCACCATAGCGGCCCATCCAGAGGCGATTGGCCGCGGTGCCTGGCTGAATCCGTGCCCAAGGAGACGTTGCTCATCCCGAGAGCCGGGACACACCAGATGATGTGCGTCGAAGCATTCCCAAGCCCTGGGAAGCTCTGGAAGTGTCAAGGCAACCTTTACCACGCCTTAGTAGGGGCTGCCATAATCTATGAAGCAATTAGAACTTCAGCACTAGACCGTGCTACGTCTTCGGCCGAACGATCGACTTCCTGCTGTCGGCCAAGCGAGATGCTGATGCCGCGAAACGTTCTTCCACAGGGCATGAGCGCAGCCCCGCACGGCGCGCTGGCATCACACACCAAACCGATTGCGCGCGCACGTGCCGCGCGACCGCATCAGCATAGGTCTGTTTAACGTGGAAGTTTCGGCCTCGGGATCGCGCACATTCCTGCAACGGCATCACCTGCTTCGACTTCAGCGATCGTGACCTCATCCACGTCAGTCAGAAAGGTTGCATGAAACCGATTGACCATGTTGCTGAGGCCAACTGTCAGGCAGATATCCATGATCTGCGGCACCGAAAAATATTGCTCAAGCGCCCGATAAGTGATGTCGTCAATCGGCTCCAGCCTTGTTGATTTTTGCGCATACCGAATGATGGCAGCCTGAGCGTCATCATAGATGCGATCCGGGAGCGGATCCTCGTTGAGGTGGCTCATCTGCTCTTCTGTCAACCCAAGGCTCCGACCGAGCACTGTGTGGGTTGGGATTCAGTAGTGGCAGTTGTTGACAACCGTTGCTGTCAAATACGCCAACTCGGCGTGCTTGGGATCCAGTGTCGTATTGCCCCGGTAAACTGTGTTTGCCAACGCCGAGAAGCTACGCCCAGCCTCTGGGCGATTGGCCATCGCGCGATAGATATTCAACAAGCGACCGCGCGCCTTGCCGACCTGCTGAAGATAGGTCATTGCGTCTGCCGGCGTGGCCGGATCGCCTTCATCCAGGATCGGTATACGTGCCATGTCTGCGTCCCCCTGATCTGTGAACAATATATCACAAGTTGGGGGCGCCCGGCTGATTTTTTGAATTAGCGGCTTAGCCCCCCGGCTCCTGCTGCCCCATGTTCTGGATGATCCGGAAACTGCGCATGCTCAGCGCGGCGCCGCAGACGCCTGAATATGCAGCCTGCCCGTTCGGGGCGGGGGTTAGCAACTCTCCCAAGTCGACCTTCTCCGCGCCACGGGCTTTCACCTGGTGGGCTGTGAACGCCTCATGGGCGAAACGTCTCCTGCTTCGCACCAAGTCCACTGAGATAAGACTGCAGGGCGGGGGGAAGACCCTCAAACCAAAGCTGCTCTTCGCCGGCTCGCGGCAGAACATGGCCAAACTCGACCATGTCCGTGGGCTCGAGGTTGCAGAGGTAGACCCAGATCGACGCCGCCGGGACGGCGGCGATTGCGCTGACGTCCTCCGTAATGGCGAGTATGAGCGCACTGCGCACTGCCTCCGAGCGGCCCGCCCGGACATCACCGCGGATCCAGATGTGCGCGTCGCTCCGTTGGCCGCCGAGATAGCGCCGCGTTGTGTCGCTCTCCTCGATGACGACTTGAACGAAGAAGGACGGCGCGCCCGTCGCCTCGCTGTGGCGTCGGCCGACTGCCGCCGCGATCTGGTCCTTCTGGTCGTCGTTCAGGCTCTTCGGTGGCACAGAGCAGACATAGGTGGGCACAGCGAACTCCTATCGGGCAGGTTGAGGAATGGGGGCTGTCTAGGCCGTCCGGCGGCGTCGGTCAGCCAGGGCGAGAGCACCCGGGACGCAGGATGTGATACAATGGGGAAGGCAGAAGGGCTTCGCCTTCCCGGGGTTTAAGAAGACTGTGAGCACGAATTGCATTCTGGCAACTCCCTAGTTGCTGGGGATCTGTGCCTGCAGCCGCGGATCGGCCTGGTCAATTCGAGGCAGGTGTCAGCAAACAAGCCCACGGCGATGACGTGGTGACGCTGTGCTGCTTGAGCTTGAAGTCGAGGTCCGTGTTGGCAAAACCGCTCTGAGCCCAGTGTTCCTTGATGTCGAGCAATCCGGCCTTGTCGGCAACGTCCCTCACCATAGGCCAGATCTTCCCGCTGTCCGGCAGGAAGTCATTGTAGGGATCGACCAAAAGCAGCGCCGTGCGAGACGGCTCATAACGATTGGCGGACATTGACGCCTCCTGACCATAGCGCGGCGGCAGAAACCGCGATATGCTTTAGGAGCTCTTTTCCCCCGGCTGGAGCCGAGGATTGCCAGCGGGTTAGTGCTGGACGTGCTCGTTCAGTTTGGCGACCAGGGCGTCGCCGAACGCTGGTGCCGACATCGGCTGCTGGCCGGTAATCAGCTCGCGATCGACCACCACATTGGGGTGCCAGTTGGCGATGGTCTCGACGCGGGCTCCCGCCTCGGCCAGGGCGTTGACCGGGTAGTATTGCACGTTGCCGCCCAGGCCGCTGGGGCCTTCCAACGCCTGTTCCTCGCCGGTCGCAAATACGGTCAAGCGGTAGCCGGCGTAGGGCCAACCGGCGCTAAGCGAGCTCGCCTTCCCATCGCCGGCGATCATCGAGGCAATGAAGGCGTCGGGATCAGGAAGGGCGGAAAGAAGCACGATCGGGCCGTGGCAGACGATGCCGGTCGGACGACCGGTGCCGTGGAAGCTTGTCAAGATCTTACCGAGGTTCTTGTCTTTCAGCAGATCGGCCATCGGGGCATGGCCGCCCGGAATGAACAGGCCAACGTAGCCATCAGTGCCTTCGGCGACTACCGAAGCCAGGGTCTTGGGATGATTCAACAGCTCCAGACCTTCCGCGAACTTGAGCGCATCGGCCCGCGCCACGTCGTCGCCGCCGAAAAACATGGCGTTGTTGGAGTTGATGTCCATCACCGGACGGTCACCTTTCGGGTTGGCGAGCACCGGCTCGTAACCGTCCTCGACTAGCTTGCGGTAGGGGATGACGAACTCATTCAGGTAGTAGCCTGTCGAGTAGGTCTTGCCGTCCTTCAGGTCGAGCGCGTTGGCGCTGGACATCACGACGAGAACTTTCCCTTTAGACATGAGAGTCACCTTTCCTAAAGCATGCGACAAGGCGCTGCCGATTTTGCTGAGAAACAAGAGATTTACTTTTGGGAAGAGGGCGCCGCCGCTCAGGCGGTGCCCGAGCCGTCCGTCACGCGACTTGGTAGCGCGGGGCGGGCTTCGGGTTGCGGAACTTCGGAGACATGTCGCGGCGCTCCTGCTCCCAGCGGGTCCACGCCTCGGTTTCGTGCAGGCCTGGAATAGTCACCAGCTCGCCAGCGTCAAGGCCGACCAGCGCCGCGTCGACGAGGTCCTCAGCCTGCATGGTGATCTCAGACGTCTTCTGTGGCGCGTAGCCGGCGACATCCCAGAACTCCGTGGCGGTGGCGCCCGGCAGGACGGTCTGAATGCGCACGCTCTTTTCGGCCAGATCCTTCTGCAGAGAATGGCCGAAGCTCAGAACGTAGGACTTCGAGGCACTGTAGACGCCGTTCAGATTCTCCACGGCGATGGCCACTACCGAGGAAATGTTGATGATGGTGCCTTTGCCGCGCGCCACGAAGGCCGGGGCGGCGGCGTAGGCCAAACGGGTAAGGGCGGTGATGTTCAGATCGATCATCGCCTCCATCTTGTTGACGTCGGCCTGCAGGATCGAGGCGACAGACCCGACGCCAGCGTTGTTGACCAGCATGGTGATATTCGGGTCTTCGCGCAGCACTGCCTCAACCTTGGCGAGGCCGGCCCTGTCATTCAGATCAGCCGGCAGCGGGGTGATTTCGGCGCCAGTTTCGGCGCGCAAGCGCTCGGCGACGGCGTTCAGCCGCTGCTGATTGCGAGCGACCAGGATCAGGTCGTAACCGCGTTTGGCGACGCGGTCGGCGTAAATCGCGCCGATGCCGGTAGATGCGCCAGTTATCAAGGCGACGCCTTTGGGCGACAAGCTGCTCATCGTGTGTCTCCATCTGCAGAGGCTCAGGATTGAACCGGTGAACAGAAACTACGCTTGCAGCCCGAAGTCTCAAATGTCATATACACTGCGATTTAGGACATAGAATCTTCGCTATGCGCGACATCGCCTTTCTCGTGTACCCCGGCTACTCGCTAATGGCGCTCGCCATCGTGGCGGGTTTCGAGGTTGCCAATTCGATGGTCGATCCGCAGCCCTATGATCTGCATTACGTGTCCGAAAAGGGTGGCCCGATCAAAACCTCGGCTGGCTTGAAGCTGCAGACCGAGATATTCACGGACAAGCCGTTCGACACGCTGGTGGTCGGGGGCGCGACGATCCCTGCGCCGTCTTCGCCGGGCCTGATCGCCTTTGTGCGAGATGCGCCCAAGCGCCATCGGCGGATCGCGGCGGTGTGCACCGGGGCGTTCGTGTTGGCTGAGGCGGGGCTGCTGGACGGGCGACGCACCACCACCCATTGGATGTACGCGCGCGATCTGCAGCGGGCCTACCCCAAGGCGCAGATGGATGAAGACCGCATCTTCATCAATGACGGGCCGATCTGGACCTCGGCAGGTATGACGGCCGGTGTGGATCTCGGCCTGGCGCTGATCGAGAACGACCTTGGGTCCGAGCTGGCCAAGGCAGTAGCGCGCAAGCTCGTCATCTATCATCGTCGCGGCGGCGGACAGTCGCAGTTCTCGACTTTGCTTGAGCTGTCACCAAAATCGGATCGCATCCAGGCGGCGCTCGCCTACGCGCGCGACAACCTGCACAAGCCCCTGACGGTCCCCGACCTCGCCGAGGCCGCAAATCTAAGCCCGCGGCAATTTAGCCGAGCCTTCCATGCCGAGACGGGCCAATCTCCGGCGAAGGCGATCGAGAACCTTCGTGTTGAGGGTGCACGTAACCTCATGGAGCAGAGCCGCCACCCGATCGACGTGGTGGCGCGCCAGACCGGATTCAGCGATCGCGACCACATGCGGCGGGCGTTCTTACGCGCCTACGGGCAACCGCCGCAGGTTCTCCGGCGTAACGCGCGGCTTGAATCAATCGATATCCATGATGTGACCGAGGATCACACGATCGCAGATTAGGTTCGCGGCAGGTCGGAAGGCTTTCATCTCCTGTTTCGGTCGTGGTCTATCCAGTTGAGATTTTGGCAGAACTATCGATGGTTTATCGGCGGATGATGATCTCAACGCCAGGGTCTTGAGGCTCGCGCACGTCTTGACCAGTCGGCACCAACGGGTGCGTGTCGCCAACGCCATGAATTGAGATTGAGGCGCGAGGTACACCGTCTTGCACCAGCTCACTGGCAACATTCTGTGCACGCCGGATCGACAGCTGCATGTTGTAGGCGTAACGGACGCCGATCAGGAAACTATGATTTAGCTGCGCTCCAACTCTGGCGCGAACTGGGACATCACCCCCTGGCACAGCAACGGTGGCATTGTACTGCTCGCCGGCCGTAACGTCCAGGAAGCGGTAATCTGCCGTTAGCGACACGCCGGGGCTGAACGGGTTCGGCAGAATCAGAGTTTCCACGTTGTTGGTGGCTGAAGGGCGATCAGCGCCGAGATCAGACGTTGAGCCGTTGCAGGAAATTGCGCAGCCGGGTGAGCAGCACGTCGGATCTGCCGCCGGCGATTTCCAGGTTGGCCTCGGTCTCGCAGCGGATCCAGGCGCTGCCGCGCCGCGCCTGAGCCTCCAGGCTTTTCG
The DNA here is from genome assembly GCA_963819345.1 of uncultured Alphaproteobacteria bacterium. Classification (GTDB taxonomy): domain Bacteria; phylum Pseudomonadota; class Alphaproteobacteria; order Acetobacterales; family Acetobacteraceae; genus Rhodopila. The sequence goes on along the minus strand of CAWFVX010000001.1, from coordinate 170,009 downwards.
ACAGCTCTGGCCTGACCCGCATTACCGCGGCGATTGAGTCCTGGTTGAGACGATAGGCCGTAACAGGCGTCATGGCGGTGGCGGTGAACAGCGCCGTCTGGCCCAGGATCATCGGCATCGCCGCGATGGTGTCAGCCGGGCTGGCCCGCAACAGCACGCGCGTGCCGTTTGCATCCGTTCGAGTAATGTCAACGGTGCCTGTGGCGATCAGGAAAATCCCCTCCGGCCGTTCGTTCTGCTGCACCAGGACCTCCCCGGTTAAGTAGCTTGTGGCCTCGAAATGCTCAGCGAATACGCCTCGCTCATCCGGCGCAAGCTGGCCCAGCAGATCCGACTCCGCCATCAGATCATCTAGTGTCGGCACGGGTGCCGCGGGCAGTGGCTCGATGCCAGGAGCACCGAGGCCGATACCGGCGTGACGCAAGTGCCGATGGATCAGCTCGAACGCTTCCGTGCGGGCTTTTTCAATGTCGCGGCTTGTACCGACCGTAAAGCGCACCTGATACTGATTACCGTCCCGCTGCAGCCCTGTGCAACTTACCGCGGGCTTGGGTGACGACAGGGGCGTGCGGCAGGCTTGGACCGCCGACTGCAGCGCGGCGACACACCGGCGGGGGTCCACCGCAGCATCGACGCTGATCGTCAGCGACACACTGCGCGTCGGGGTGGGTGCACTGCGGTTTTCCAGGCGCGACTTGGCGATCACGCTGTTCGGGATGACTGCAATATTGTTATTCAGCGTTGAGATCTGGGTGGAGCGCCAACTGATCTGCACGACCTGGCCCTCGATGCCGCCTTCCACCCATAGGCTATCACCGGGCTTATAGGCGTGCTCCAGCCCCATCGCGATGCCGGCGAAGACGTCCGATAGTGTGCTCTGCAGGGCCAGGCCCAGGACGATGGCGATGACGCCGGAGGTCGCGATCAGGCCGCCGATCGGCACCTCGAAAACGAAGTTCACCACTGACAGAGCGGTCGCCGTATAGATCGCGCCGGCCAGAAGATCCGCCACGATCTGCGTCTCCCGAGGACGGCCTTCCAGCACCACGATTAGCCGCAGGATGCCGACCGCGACGCGCGCACCCAGGACCCACCAGCCGACTTCAGCGACATGTGCCCAGGTGTTGATGCCCGGCGAAAGCAACTGCGTTGTTACCGTCGGAAGGCCAACGGACCGCTGCAACAGCCATGTCAGCGCGCCGAAACTGACCAGTCGGATCACGAGGCGGCGCCACAACGGCCGGATGGTGTCTCGCCGAGCGTCGAAGAACGTCACCAGCAGCAGGACGGTGGCAAGGGTAAGCATTACCCAGGGCGCATTCATGTCAATCTGCGGCGGCACAACGTTCGATCCCATCCGTTTGGTCAGGACTATTCTAGGCTATGGACGAAGGGACCGCCACGTCAGGACAGCTCTTGCCGGGCGGGATGTCGCCGAATGCCTAGTCGACCTTGGGCTAACGGGAAACGAGGAGGCGGCCGCTCGACAGCACCCAACCACTTCATTGATAGCGGATCCGCTTTTGACCGGCGGCCGGGTTCGGCGGAAACTAGACCGCGAAGGCATGGAGGCAAGAATGCAAGCCAATCCGTTGCGCGCGGGAATTGACCGCGGGGAGCTGCAAATCGGTACCTGGGTCAATCTGGTTCGCAATCCCGCAATACTGACCTTGCTGAAAGCTGCCGGCCTCGACTTTGCTCGGGTGGACATGGAGCACTCCACACCGTCGATCGAAACGATCGCTAACATGGCATTGCTGGCACGTGGGCTGAATTTTCCGATCGTCGTGCGCCCGCCGACGGCCAACAGAGAATGGATCACCCGGTTGCTCGACGTCGGCGTCTGGAATCTGCATTGCCCCCAGGTCGAGAACGCTCGTCACGCTGCCGAGATCGTTGCGGCATCACGTTACGCACCGCGTGGCCGGCGCGGCAACGCGGGGCACAGTCCGGGAACCGATTACGACATGACGGGAAGCGCTGCGGAGCGACGGGCTTTCGCCAACAAGCAGGTGTTCGTCACAGTGATGTTTGAGACTGTCGCCGCCTTCAACGATCTGGACGAAATCGCGGCGATGGACGGGATCGACGCACTCACGATCGGACCGGCAGACCTGGCACAGGATCTTGGCGTGTTCGGCGTGCCCGAACAGGCCCGCGTGCTGGATGAGAAGCGAGACCAAATTCTTGCGGCTGCCAAAAAACACGGCAAGACTTGTGCAATGCTTTGCCGTAGCAAAGAACAGGCGCGTCATTGGAAAGAGGCAGGAGCGTTGTTGCTCGCCTATTCCAGCGATAGCGAGATCTTGCACAATACGTTCAAGCAGGCAATGATCGAGATCAAGGGATAAGGGCAGGAAGAAGTAGCCGAGCCGAGGTCACGATTGGCTGCTGGCATCAGCATTGCACACCAATCTCCGGCAAGACTTGACGAAAGCATCATCGTAGCCTGGGCCCCGGGTCCATCCCCATAAGAGCCCGTCCGCCGAGCGGATACCACTCGGGGGCGATGTTGGCCGTCTGCCCGACGACATGCAGGTCGCGCCAGCACTCCGCGAGGCGGCTTTCCTGCTTGAACGAGGTGCTGCCACCCAGGCGGTACATCAGGTCCATCGCATCGCGCGCACAATCGGCGGCGAATGTCGCGGCCAGACGACACCGGGCACGCTGCTCCAGCGTCGTTTCTTCGCCGGACGCGATTGTGGCCCACAATTCGCGGATTATCGCGGCGCGATAGATCCGTCCGGCGTTCAGCATCGAATCTGCCCGGCCCACCGCCTCCTGCACCTGAGCGCTGTCGCACAACAGAGCCGAACTCGCGCGGCCACGCGGCACCTTGCCGCCGGCCAACTCGATCAGCGCATCGATGCCCGCACGGGCAACGCCGGTCAACACAGAGCAGTGGTGCGGGCCGACCCAGGCGAAGCTCGGCATCGCGTAGGTGATGCCCGGCCAGTGTGCCCACTGATTGTCCAGCGGCGCGCCGACATGCGGCATGACGCGGCGCTCCGGGACAAACAGGTCCTCGACCGTCCAGTCGAAGCTGCCAGTACCGCGCATGCCGGTGACCTCCCAGCTTCCTGGAATGACCATGACCTCATGCTTGGCGAACGTTCCGCGCCAATATCCTGGACCCCGATCCGGAATGGCGAAACTGCCGGTCATCCAGGCGGCCTCCTGGCAGCCGCTGCCGAAGCTCCAGCGGCCGGTAACACGATAGCCGCCGTCTACCGGCACCGCCGTCCCGCCACCCGGCACCGCGGTGCCGGCAAGGATCGTGTCGGCGCCGTTTGCGTAAATCTCACGCACACCCTCGTCCGGGAAGCCCAGCGTGATCAATTGCCCGATGCCATTGTTGGCAACGTTCCAGCCGGCGGACCCAAGACCCTCCGCCAGCAGTTCGACAACACGCTGATAGGTCAGTGGATCGGCCTGCAGGCCGCCCATCGAACGGGGCATCACCAGGCTGTAGAACCCGGCCGCACGGAATTCCTCTACCATCTCGGGCGGCAGCCGCTGCTCTGTTTCCACCTGGTGTTGGTAGTTGCGGAGCTTCGAACGCATGGCCGCGGCCGCGCGGACCACCGCCTGAGCGTCGATATCGGCGGGCAGCCGCGTGTCTTCGGTGATCGCGTCCATCGTGTCCCTCCGTCGTCAGACCCGGGATGATGACTCCGTTCCTGTCACGCGGCTATAGCTTGCCCCCGGGGCGAGGCATGGAGCCAGGCCCAGCTAGATGCCCAACGGTGCTTCAATTCCGACCGCACGCTTATAGGCTGCCCTAACCTCCTCGGAGACCGCCTGGGTATCCTCCCTTAGGTTTCGAGGTGTTATCGCGATAAAAGCGATCTCCCAGTCCTCGGGGACTGGCTTTCCGACTTTCGGTACGAACGCATGCGGCGCACCTGGCGAATTGTGGAAGTGGTCACCGCCGGAAACCGGGATGAGGACGGGTTGTCCGTCCTTGCCAATCGAAAATGCATCCGCTTCTCCGACGACATACATCGAAAACTGGTCCGTTCTGCTTCGGGCGTGTCTATGCAACTCGACCTTCCGCAAAAACACTGCGGCGACCAGGCGGCCTTGGCGATTGCGGCCGTTTGGCCAGGGACCCGGGCCCGTCAAGTTCATCGGGGTCGGCAGCATGTGCGTCTCCCGGCTGAGGACCTCTCGCAGGGCCTCCTTCGGATTGAATTCGCTTTCCCGTCCAGCGAACGAGGCTCGGACTGCCTCGAAGTCTCGATAGACGGATTTCATCCACGCCCGTTCGTCCCCCTCCAGTTCGTGATCCAACAATGGGAGGCTCAAAAGGTCGGACATTGATGTTTCCTGTGCGCGTGGCGGTTGTCATCCTTCCACGGCTGGGGACGCCAGACCAGACCGGCGGCGGTCCAGGATTCCTAACCCTTAAGTACGGATCCCGAAAATCGCCCGTGACCACGACAAACGATGCGTATATGCCGGAAGCGCAACCAAACGCGCAGCGAGGTATCAAACCAGCCCGATGGATGAAGCCGGCGACAGCCCCGACTACGACCTTGCCATCATCGGCGGAGGCATCAACGGCTGCGGTATCGCCCGTGACGCAGCCGGCCGGGGCTGGCGGGTGTTTCTGTGCGAACGGGGCGATTTCGGTTCCGGAACATCCAGCGCGTCCACCAAGCTGATCCATGGCGGATTGCGCTACCTCGAAAACCATGAGTTTCGTCTGGTGCGCGAAGCGCTTCTGGAGCGCGAAGTCCTGTGGAGTATCGCGCCGCACATCATCTGGCCGCTGCGCTTTGTCTTGCCGCATCATAAGCGTCTGCGACCGATGTGGCTCCTGCGGCTTGGTTTGTTCATCTACGATCACCTCGGCGGCCGCAATCGCCTGCCGCCGACGCGCACGCTGAACCTGCGAAACGACCCCGCCGGCGCGGCGCTCAAGCCTGAATTTACCCGAGGGTTCGCGTATTCGGATTGTTGGGTGGAGGATTCGCGTCTGGTTCTGCTGAACGCGCGCGATGCCGCCGAACGCGGGGCGACCGTTGCGCCGCGCACCGTCTGCAAGTCGGCGGAGCGATCAGACGGCCGATGGATTGTTACGCTGAGCGACTGTGCGACCGGCCAGCGTCGCATCATCGCAGCAAAGGCCCTGGTCAACGCGGCCGGGCCGTGGGTAGCCGAGGTTGCCGGCTCGGTGATCCGCGCCGGCGTGCCCGCCGCCCCTGTTCGCCTGGTCAAGGGCAGCCACATCGTGGTGCGGCGGCTATATGACCATGATGGCTGTTACATCTTTCAGAATGCAGACGGCCGGGTGTTTTTTCTAATCCCCTACGAGCGTGACTTCACGCTGGTCGGCACGACCGACGAGGACTTTACCGGCGATCCGGCCGACGTGCGGGCCAGTGCGGCCGAGATCGCCTACCTTTGCGCGTCGGCAAGTGCCTATCTACGTGAACCCGTGACCCCCGAGATGGTGGTTTGGTCATACTCCGGCGTGCGGCCGCTCTACGACGACGGAACGTCCGCGCCGCAGCGGGCGACCCGAGACTACGTGCTAAAACTTGATGCGCCGCCTGGTGCGCCTGCCCTGCTCTCGATCTTCGGCGGCAAGATCACCACCTATCGACGTCTGGCCGAGATGTCTTTGGCGATGTTGCTGCCGCACCTGCCGGCGGTTTCCGGTCAGGCCGCCGGCTGGACCGGGCGCGAGCCGCTACCAGGTGGCGACTTCCCCGCGGATGGCTTCGAGAACCTGGTGGCCACCGCTGCCGAGCGCTATCCGTTTGTTCCCGCATCAACGTTGCGGCGCCTGCTTCGAGCCTACGGCACACGGATCGACCGATTGATCGGTGACGCGACGTGCTGCGCGGACCTCGGGAGGGACTTGGGCGCCGACCTTACCGAGGCTGAACTGCGCTATCTGGTCAACGCGGAGTGGGCGCGCACTGCCGCCGATGTCGTCTGGCGGCGCAGCAAGCTCGGACTCCGGCTTTCCCCTGCCCAGATCGCGGCGATCGACGAAGCGATTGGTCCGATGATCCTCGAAACAGTGGGTTGATTGTTCACGGGGCCGTTCGCACACATTCCGCCGTAGAGCGCGATAAAGAATCGACGCGAAATCACTTGGCATCCGCCCCTCGACGAGCGCATTCTTCGCCTTGTCCCAGGCACCCGCCGCGGGAGAGTGCGGGCCACATCCCGCCGCCGAAGGCGCAACCGGCCCCCGGAAACGCTCAGGCAAACGGACCGCGACGGGCAGGGATCTCTGGAAAGCCGGATCGCGCGCAAGCGAGGGGTCCGCACCGACGGAGTAAGGGGTCGCAATCCTCGAATCTCTCAGGGTACCGTGACAGAGGGGGGTCATCGCTGCCGGCATCCCGCCGGTGGATGGCCCTATTCGCGGAGAAACGTGTGGTCCAGAACGCTCTGCCAGACGACCCCACCCCCACGCCGCTTCAAACGACTCCGCTCGACGCCTGGCACCGCCGCCACGGCGCCCGCATGGTGGCGTTCGCGGGCTATGCCATGCCGGTGCAATACGATCTGACCGGCGGCCTCGCCTCCCGCTGCAAGGGAGGCGTTCTCGCGGAGCATCTTCATACCCGCGCTCACGCCGGACTGTTCGACGTCTCGCACATGGGCCAAGCCACGCTCACTGGACCCGATGTGGCAGCAGCGCTCGAACGGCTGGTCCCCGGTGATATCGCCAGCCTGAAACCCGGCCGCCAGCGCTACACGCTGCTCACAAACGAGGCCGGAGGCATCATCGATGACCTGATGGTCGCCCGCCTGGATGAAAATCGCCTGTTCCTGGTCGTTAACGCCAGCCGCAAGGACGTCGACTTTACCCACCTCGCGACCAATCTGGGGGAAGCCGTCGGGCTTGCTCAACTGGACGACAGAGCGCTGCTGGCGCTGCAAGGCCCTGAAGCCCGCGCCGTCATGGCACGCCTGTCGCCGGACGCCGCCGCCCTGCCGTTCATGGGCATCGCCGCCGCCACCGTTGAGGGTATCGACTGCCTGCTTTCCCGATCCGGATACACCGGCGAGGACGGCTTCGAAATTTCCGTCCTCGCCGCCCAAGCGGAAGCACTTGCCGACATCCTGATCCAGCAGCCGGAAGTCGTCCCCATCGGACTTGGCGCTCGCGACTCGCTTCGCCTTGAGGCCGGCCTTTGCCTCTACGGTAACGATCTGGACGAACTCACCAGCCCGATCGAGGCTGGCCTGACCTGGGCCATCGGCAAGCGTCGCAAGCTGGCGTGGGATTTCCTCGGTGGCCTGGTGATGCGAGACCAGCTTGACAACGGTCCGAACCGCCGTCGCGTCGGCATCCGTCCAGACGGCCGCGCGCCAGCTCGAGCCCAAACGACAATCATGGCCGAAGACGGAACCGAGGCGGGGGTTGTGACATCCGGCGGCTTCGGCCCCTCGGTAAACGGTCCGGTCGCCATGGGCTATGTCCGGAAAGACCTCGCCGCCGACGGCACACGTCTGGTCCTCATCGTCCGCGGCAAATCGCTCCCAGCCACTGTGGTGCCGCTCCCCTTCATCCCCCATCGATACATACGCTGAAAGGAACGCCCGATGCCCAGCAAGAGTGCGGATAAGCGTTACACCAAGGACCACGAATGGGTCTTGCTGGACGGCGACATCGCGACCGTCGGCATAACCGACCATGCCCAGGAACAGCTCGGTGATCTGGTCCACGTCGAACTGCCCGAGCTGGAGCGCGCCGTTGCCGAAGGCGAAACCTGTGCCGTCGTTGAAAGCGTCAAGGCCGCGGCGGACGTCTTCGCCCCGCTGGCAGGCAAGGTCGTGGAGATCAACGAGACCGTCGTCGAGGATCCCTCGATCGTCAACAGTGACTCGGAAGGCGAGGGCTGGTTCTTCCGGATTGAACTCGACGACACGGACTCGTTTGAGACGTTGATGGATCAGGACGCATACGACGAATTTCTGGAGACTTTGTAGGCATGGATGCTCTGGCCGAAGTAAGCGTTGATGCCCTGACTGAACTGGCGGAACTGGAGGAGGGCGACGGCTTCGTTCGCCGCCATATCGGACCGTCCGAGGCCGAACTCGCCGCCATGTTGCACGTCGTCGGCGCAGCGACGCTGGACGATGTCGCGGGCAAGACGATCCCCGCGGCAATCCGTTCCAATGCCGTGCTGGACCTGCCGCCGCCCATCGATGAGGCTGCGGCGATCGCCGAATTACGCGCCTTGGCGGCTCAGAACGCGACGACGAAAAGCCTGATCGGGATGGGCTACCACGGCACGGTCACGCCCCCGGTCATCCTGCGCAACGTGCTGGAGAATCCAGGCTGGTACACCGCATATACGCCATACCAGGCCGAAATCGCCCAGGGCCGGCTAGAAGCGCTGTTGAACTTCCAAACGATGATCTGCGAGTTGACCGGCATGCAGATCGCCAACGCGTCCCTGCTCGACGAGGCCACCGCCGCGGCCGAGGCGATGGCCATGGCTCACGCATTGAGTAAATCCAAATCCGATGTCTTCGCAGTCGCAACCGACCTGCATCCGCAGACCCTTGCCGTCCTCGCGACACGAGCCAAGCCGCTCGGACTCACCCTGGCTCCGGTCGCGCCGAACGATCTCGGCGCCATCCGAACAGCCAATCCGTTCGCGCTGTTGCTGCAATATCCCGGAACCACCGGTGCGATACGCGATCTGTCGGAAGAAATCGCAATCGCGCATGAGGCCGGAGCTTTTGCTGTTGTTGCCACCGATCCATTGGCACTGGCTCTGCTGCGGCCGCCCGGCGAGATGGGCGCTGATATCGTCGTCGGTTCCGCTCAGCGCTTTGGCGTCCCAATGGGCTTCGGTGGCCCTCACGCTGGTTTTTTTGCCACTAAGGATGCGTTCAAGCGTGCCCTGCCCGGCCGATTGGTGGGCGTGTCTGTAGACGCCGCCGGCCAACCGGCGATGCGTCTCGCGTTACAAACGCGCGAGCAGCACATTCGCCGTGAGAAAGCCACCTCCAACATCTGCACGGCACAGGTGCTGCTAGCCGTGATCGCCGGGTTCTACGCCGTATGGCACGGGCCGGAGGGGCTGCGTCGGATCGCTCGGCGGGTGTCCCTGCAGGCGCGCATGCTGGCCGATGCCGCATTACGCGCCGGGCTGGACGTTAGGCATGATGCTTTCTTCGATACCTTCGTGGTTGAAGATAACGGCGACCTGATCGCTCGTGCCGCCGCCGCTGGCTACAATTTCCGCCGCGTCGATGAGACGGGTGTCGGCATCGCGATGGACGAGACGGTTACCCGCGATGATCTGGTCGCGATAGCAGGTCTGCTGGGTTCTGGATTGTCGGGCGCTGCTTCGTCGCTCCCCCCTGAATTGATGCGCGGTTCTGCGTTTCTGCAACAAGCCGCCTTTCATCAGTATCACGCCGAACACGAGATGCTGCGCTACCTCAAACGGCTGGAGGACAAGGACATAGCGCTTAATCGCAGCATGATTCCTCTGGGGTCCTGCACGATGAAACTGAACGCCACCGCCGAGATGATCGCAATTACACTGCCCGGATTTGCGGATGTCCATCCCTTCGCGCCAGCGGATCAGACGACGGGGTATCTGACGGTGATCCGTCGGCTGGAAACCTGGCTCTGCTCCGCGACTGGATTTGCCGAAGTATCGCTGCAACCGAACGCCGGGTCGCAGGGCGAATATGCCGGCCTGGTGGTGATCCGGGCATGGCATGAGTCCCGCGGCGAACAACATCGCGACGTGTGCCTTATCCCATCCTCGGCGCATGGCACCAACCCTGCCAGTGCGGCGATGGCGGGGTTGAAGGTCGTGGTGGTCGGTTGCGACCGGGAGGGCAATGTCGATCTGACGGATTTGCGCACGAAGGCGGAGAAACATGCCGGCCGGTTGGCTGCATTGATGATCACCTACCCGTCCACGCATGGTGTTTTCGAGCAGCCGATCCGCGATATCTGCGATGTCATCCACCGCAACGGCGGCCAGGTCTACATGGATGGCGCCAACATGAACGCGCAGGTGGGGCTCACCTCGCCCGCTTCAATCGGCGCCGATGTGTGCCATCTGAACCTGCACAAGACATTCTGTATTCCGCATGGCGGCGGGGGTCCTGGGGTCGGCCCGATCGGCGTGGCCTCGCATCTGGCGCCGTTTTTGCCGAGCCATCCGCTGCGGGCGGATGCCGGGCCGGCAACAGGGATCGGTCCGGTCTCCGCGGCTCCGTTCGGTAGCGCGCTAATACTGCCGATCTCGTACGCCTATATCCGCATGATGGGCGCCGCCGGCCTGACGCGCGCTACAAAGGTCGCGATCCTATCCGCCAACTATATCGCCCGCCGGCTGCGGGATGCCTATCCGATTTTGTACGCCGGCCGCGATGGGATGGTGGCGCATGAATGCATCATCGACTGCCGCGGCTTCGTCGCTGAGGCGGGTGTGCAGGTGGAGGATATCGCCAAGCGACTGCAGGATTACGGCTATCACGCACCAACCATGTCCTGGCCGGTCGCCGGAACCCTGATGATCGAGCCGACCGAGAGCGAGTTGAAGGCCGAATTGGACCGTTTCTGTGACGCTATGATCGCGATCCGGGCGGAGATCGCCTCGGTGGCGATGGGGCGGCTGGATCGGGCGGACAATCCGTTAAAGCATGCACCTCATACCGCGCGGGAGATCATGGCGGATGTATGGACGCATGCCTATCCGCGCGGACAGGCGGCATTTCCACTGCCCTGGGTAGCAGCGTCGAAATACTGGCCGCCGGTCAAGCGAGTGGACAATGTGTATGGCGACCGGAACCTGGTCTGCACATGCGCGCCGCTGGAGGCTTTCGCTGAAGCTGCCGACTAGGGCTTGTGCCGCCGAAGACAGCGTGCGTTCGTCGACCGGTATTACTTCGCGAGGATCCGGGCGAGCTCCAGCAGTTCTGTGTGCATCGGCTTGGTCCGCCCGACGACGTCAGCGAGTGGCGTTCGGGTGACCTCGTTGTTCTGAAAGCCGACCAGTATTCCAGCCTCATTATTGCTCAGAGACTTGACGGCGCCGACGCCCAACCTTGTCGCCAACAGACGATCAAAAGCACTTGGCGGAGCTCCCCGCACGACGTGCCCGAGCGTCGTTGCACGTAGCTCAAATCCTGTCCTTTTCTTGTCTGCTTCAAAAAAAGCCAAAATCTTGGCCGCGTTTTCCTTAACGCCTTCGGCAATCACCACGATCGCATGGGTCTTGCCACGTTGATATGCGGCGTGTAGGCGCTCGGCGATCTCCTTAGCGGAGACCTCAAATTCGGGTGTTGAGATGACTTCCGCGCCGCCCGCGAGACCGGCCATCATCGCGAGGTAGCCGCAGTCTCTTCCCATGGTTTCAACCAGAAAAGCACGATTGTGTGAGGAGCCGGTGGTGCGCAAATGGTCGATCGCCTCAAGCGTGACGTTGATGGCCGTGTCACAGCCGATCGTGACATCCGTCCCGCACAGGTCGTTGTCGATGGTGGAGGCGATGCCCACCACGTCGACCCCAAGCTGGCTGAGCATATATGAGCCGGTCTGCGACCCGTTGCCGCCGATCACCACCACGCCGTCGATGCCTCGTTGGGCGAGATTGCGAAGTGCCTTCGTCCGGCCACTTTCCTCGCGAAATTCCGCCGACCTGGCACTGCCGAGAAACGTGCCGCCAACCTGAATGATCCCGCCCACGTCGCGCGCGCTGAGCTCCCGGAACTGACCATCGACCAGGCCCTGCCAACCCTGTAGCACGCCGTATACAGTCATACCTTGATCCAGCGCGCTGCGTGTGACGGCGCGTATAGCCGCATTCATGCCGGGGGCATCACCGCCACTCGTAAGGACCGCGATATGCTTCATATATTCGAGACTATGACTGTCTACCCGGACAGTCTACCCCGGCTGCATCCATTCCTGATACGTAACACAAAGAGGAGCTTACCAGCCGACCGGCAGGGCGCAAGGTGGGTCGTCGAGTGGCTGACTGAATTAACCCGAGGGTTGATCTCCGGCAGCCATCGATAAGGAACGGTGACTGCCTGGAGATAGACGACAAGAAGGGTCGATTGCGGCTGTCGGCTCCCATAGTGCTGAACAAACAGGCGGTTCAATCCGGATCCAGCTGAAGGGCACGCTTCTCAGTGGCGAAATCCCCAGCGATATTGGGGAATACAATCGTCATCCGCTGCGCGGGCCGAGGATGAAGGATAAAGTAAGGCCCGAATCTCCATAACGGCGTCGTTACGTAGCCATGGGTCAATCTCATGCCTTTTGACAGGACCATTGTGATTAACGGTGCGGCGCAACAAGCGAGCAATATACTCCATTGCAAGCTGGTGATTCTGCTTCATGGCCTGTTGAAAATCATTCCCGCCGAGTGAACCGACTGTGGAGAGCACAAGATTTTTGAGCTCCAGCCCGAAGCCCATTGAGTTCGCGCTGACTTGCCACGCGCCCGCCTCCTTCTCGGCCGGTGACCGTGTCGTATGGTGCTTTGCCGCCCACTTGTCCGCAGCCGCATCGGAACCGTCAGTCCAGGTCCAGCCGGACTCAAAGCCGGCAAGCACCCGCATGACCTCCAGCATCACCGCCCGGCGATGGCGAAGATCCTGCCAAGGGCCAAGCACGCCGGAGACACTCGAATAGACGTCGTAGTTGGAATTAGGAACAAAAATATCGTCCGGCGCAGTCCTGCCCCAGGCGAGGAGCTCATCGAGGAAGCTGTCCGGCGGAACTCCCCGGTTATGGACGCGGCGTTTTGTAGCATTGTAGACCATGGATAACCCTCCTGGGCGGATAGCTAATTATCGATGGCGTCAGCCTAGGCTTGGTCGTCGCCAGGAACTGTGGTCTAGCCCACAATTTTGATATCGATATCGAACCCATATCTTTCGACTGGAAATCAGTCGGTGTTCGTATCGGACATCCACCCGACGACGCCGGCAGACGGTGGCTGGAAGCCTGGCACGAGCAAAATCGAGCCGCTTTCTTTATGCATTGCGGCTGCGAGCCATGCCATAAAGCGCCACGGCTGCGACTATCACCACGCCGCGAATAACCATCTGCCAAATCGCCGATATATCGACCAGCGCCATCCCCGTCAGTAGCACACCAATGAAAATCGAGCCAAGCGCGCCAACAAGCACACTGCCGGTCCCCCCGGTCAAGCTAACGCCCCCAACCACCACCGCGGCAATGACATCAAGTTCGTAACCCGTCCCCTGATACGGCACCGCCAGGGCAACCTGAGAGGTCAGAATCACCCCCGAAAGCGCCGCGCAGGCTCCGGAAATCGCGTAAGTCAGCGTGCGGATGTTTGCCAGCGGCACACCGCACAGACGCGCCGCGGCCTGATTGCCACCTAAGGCATGGATCGACCGGCCGATCGTCGTTCGCCGTTCCAGCAACCACGCCACGGCGAACAAGCCGGCGAAGATCAGCACGGCAATCGGAATGACACCGATATGCCCGCGCCCCAGCACAAGGAATCCCGAATTGTCCGGAACATTCACATTATACTGGTTCGAAACGATGTAGACCACGCCACGAACCACACTGAGCATCGCCAGCGTCGTAATGAACGGGTCAATCCCCAGCCAAGTGATCAGCAGGCCGTTGCAAAGCCCGACGACAAGCCCGCTGAGCGTTCCAACAACCATCGCCGTAACCGGATCCACGCCGAGGTCGCGCAACACGATCGCCGAGATCATCCCGCCCAGCCCAAGGATCGACCCGACCGAGACATCGATGCCACCCGCCAGGATTACCAGCGTCTCGCCGATCGCTATGATGCCGATCGTCGAGGTCTGCTGCAGGATGTTGATCCCGTTCTGCAGCGTCAAGAACGCCGGCGACAAGGCCGCGAAAACCGCGATGAGGACCAACAATGCGGCGTAAAAGCCAAACCGCTCGAACATGGCTGCAGGCGTCAAGCGACCCTGACGCAGACGGGCGCTGGGTTGGATGGACTGACTCACCCCTCGCCTCCGGTGGCGGCATTGAGCAACACTTCCTCGCTGGCATCCGCGCGGTCGACTTCGAGCGCGATCCGTCCATCTCGCATAACCAGGATGCGATCACTGATTCGGAGCACTTCCGGCAGGTAGGAAGACACCACGATCACGCCCAGGCCGGCTTTGACGAGATCATCCAGCACGCGATAAATCTCCTCCCGAGCGCCAACATCCACACCATGCGTCGGCTCGTCCACGAGCAGCAAAGTCGGTTGTTTCGCCAACCATTTGGCCAGCACGACTTTCTGCTGATTGCCGCCGCTGAGATGATTGCTCCGCCAGCGCGGGACCGGCGGATCGATCTTCAACTCGGTCACCATCCGTGTCGCCAGACGTCGCTCGCGCGCGGCACTGAGCCAAATCCGGGCCGTCGAAACGAGGTTGTAGTTCGGCAACGAAAGATTTTCGCTGATGGTGAAGGCGGAGATCAGCCCCTGGCTTTTCCGGTCTTCCGGCACGAACCCAACACCTAGCTTGACCGCATCCATTGGGGAGCGGGGTGAGTATGCCTTGCCAAGCAGCTTCATCTCGCCGCTTTCGATCGGGTCCGCGCCGAAGATCGCACGCAGCAGCTCCGTCCGGCCAGAACCGACCAGCCCGGCGATACCCAGCAATTCCCCGGCGCGCACCGTCAAGCTGACACCGTCGAGTTCGGTTCCGCGCCTGATCTCGCTGACCGATAGTATATCCTGCTCGACACGGGCGGCTTCGTGCCGCGTATTCTCGTCGATTTCGCGACCGATCATCATCCGGATCAGCGCCGGTCGCGTCACCTCGGCAACGGGCAGCGTCCGAACAAGCCGCCCGTCGCGAAGAACCGTCACGCGGTCCGCAATTTCGAAAATCTCTTCTAGATCGTGCGAAATATAAATAACTGCCGTTCCACGGCGTTTAAGGTCGCGAATGATCTCAAACAGGCGAATCGTTTCCTGATGCGTCAGCGCCGCGGTCGGTTCGTCCATGATGACGACGCGCGCCTTGAAGGCCAGCGCGCGTGCGATGTCCACGAGTTGCTGGATCGAAGGGGCAAGCTCGCGAACGATCGTATCGACAGATGCCGGACGTCCGAGTAGCGCCCATATCTGTTCGGCCTTGCGGCGTTGCGCACCGCGATCGATCAGGCCGGGCAATCGATACGTCGGCTCGTGACCGAGCATGATGTTTTGCGCCACCGACAGCTCGGGAACGACGGCTCGTTCCTGATAGATGACGGCGATACCGTGATCTTGCGCTGCAGCGACGCTGGGCAGCGATACGGGCGCTCCATCGATGCGGATCTCGCCACTGTCCGGGGTGAGCGCCCCTGCTAGCATCTTGATGAGAGTACTTTTACCCGCGCCGTTTTCACCAACGATGGCATGCACCTCGCCGTCATTGACCGCGAAATCGACGCCGTCGACTGCACGAATTTCAACGAACGACTTATGCAGCCCGGCGGCCTCGAGCAGCGGGGGAACGCCGGGCTTTCGTTGCGCAGCGTCATGTGGTCCCTCCGCCGCGGGCAGCGCGTCGGGCGGCGGCGGACTGAGTATGGTGGCCCAGCGCAGACGGCGGGGTGCGGCTATACTACGCTGACTGAGCGAATCCAGCGTCACCGCGATCAGAATAACGATCCCCCGTGTGAAGGACTGATAATTCGCCGGAATTCCAATCAGCGTCTGACCTTTGGCCAGCACGGTGATAAACGCGGCCCCGAGCAGTGTTCCGAACAGTGTCCCGCGGCCGCCGAACAGACTTGCTCCGCCGATGATGACGGCTGCGATGACGTCGAACTCCTCGCCCGAACCGGCTTCTGGTGCCCCGGTCTGCAGCCGCGAGGCGAGGATGATGCCGGCAAAAGCCGAACAGAAGCCGCTGATGATATAGGTGCTGAGCTGGATCCGCGCGACCCGGATGCGCGTCAGCCGCGCCGCCAGTTCGCTGCCGCCGAGCGCATAAAGATGGAGCCCGAACCGCATGCGCCGCAGGACGAACGTGCCGAGGCCCAGTAACACGGCGAAAATGATAAAGGATACCGGGATGCCGAAGACATCGTTCTGGCCAAGTGTCAGAAAGTTCTCGTCGGAGATAATGGCGGCCTGCAGGTTCTGCACGTCCGTCCGGTACAGCGACAAACCGGCGCCTCGGAACATGTACAGTGAAGCAAGGGTCACGATAAATGCGGAGATGCGCAATCGTGTTATCAAGAGCCCATTGATCGCGCCGGCGATGCAGCCGATGCCCAGCGCTATGGGAACGGCGATGGCAGTGTGCACCTCGCCCAATCGGATCAGATCATCCGAGACGATGCCAGCGAGCAGCAAGACCGACCCGACCGAAAGATCGATGCCGCCGCCGATGATGACGAATGTCTCTCCAATTGCGAGGATGCCTAAGATCGAGAGATCGCGCAACGCGTCGCCAAGGTTGTCCATCGTCGCGAAGCCCGGCGCTCGGACGGCAAAGAGTGCAATCAGTGCAAGTAGCGCGATCCCGAGTCCTTGGGTTCGCGCTCGCTCTATCGCGGCCTGAAGGCGATCGGCAAGTGAGGGCGGCCGAGCAATTTCCGTGGGGCCAACCTGGTTCGCCGTTTCGCCGTCTATCATGACGTAGTCGTAATTAAGTCTAAGCGGCGGGCCACGGGACCTCGTCGATATTTTCCTTTGTAACGATATAGGGCGGAAGCTCGATACGGCCGGCGAATTGGCCGCCCTTGATACCCGCAGTCAGCAGCCACGCCCCGAGATTCATCACAGTGTCCGGCACCGCATTCGCCGCGATTGCGGAAACACCATCTACCAGCCCGCTTTTGATGCCCTTAAAGAAATCCAGTTCCCCGTCAGCACCCCAGAATTTAATGGTGCCACGCCGTCCTGCCTCGACTGATGCCTGAGCCGCGCCGATGGCCATCTCGTCGTTCACTCCGAAGACGCCGTCAATCTTTGGCTGACCCTGCAGGATCGTCTGAAAGACGTCGTGGCCCTTCTTGCGATCGAACGCCCCGCTTTGATCCGCGACAATCTTCATGTCCGGATATTTTTTCAGCGCTTCCTTAAAGCCGGCCATGCGCTGGATGTTAGCTCCGGTTCCCTGAACGCCCTCGATGACGACGATGTTGCCCTGCTTGTTCAACTGAGCAGCCATGCCATCGGCGACCTGAATGCCCATCGTGTAGTGGCCCATCCCGACAAAGCCTGTGTGAACGCCAGCCACATCCTGATTCAAGGTGATAACGGGAATGCCGGCCTTCTCAGCCTTGCGCACAACAGGGGTCAGTCCGGCGGCGTCGGTTGCCTGCAGCACAATAAGGTTGACGCTCTGACTGATGAACGCCTCGATCTCACTGGTCTGCTTTTGCACGTTGCGTTCGCCATCCTGGACGCTCACGTCCATGCCGAAGCCGGCTCCTTGCCGCGCGCACTCGTCGCCCCAGTATTTAATCAGCGGGTGCGAAAGGGTCTCCACCACGACGCCAACTTTCATCCCCTTCGTGTCGGCCATTTTGCCCGGCGTATCGGCCGCCAGGACGGGGCGCGACCGGGTCGCGAACAGCATCGCCGACGTCAGCCCGACGCCGGCGGTGGTGATAGCGTTACCCAGAAACCGGCGTCGTAGCCGGAGATCGGACAAATTCATTTGCGGCCTCCTGTTGTTATGCGCCGTTGGTGACGGGTCGATGATAGGAGCACCCTCGGTCGGCGCTTCCTCCTCTGGCCGGCGGTGCCATCCTTGACAAAGCAGTTCTAGATCTGCAGGTCGCGCTTCGCCAACTCTCGATCCTGCAACTCGTGTGAGTCCCGTTCAGCAATGATGCGTCCCTTGTCGATCACATAGCAGCGCTGAGCGAGCGACAGGATTACATCGAGGTTCTGTTCAACAAACAAAACGGTCGTGCCGAGCTCGGTGTTGACCCGACGGATCACCCGCATGATCTCGAGGATGATTGATGGCTGAATGCCTTCGGACGGTTCGTCAAGCAGCAGCAGCTTGGGATTCCCGATCATGGCGCGGCCAATGGCAAGTTGCTGCTGCTGCCCGCCGCTCATGGTTCCGGCTTTCTGGTCACGCCGCTCCGCCAGGATAGGGAAGAACTCGTAGACCATCTCATACAGCTTCTTCTCCCCGCGAGCGCCGATCATCTCGCCCACACGGAGATTTTCCTCCACAGTCATGCGCCCAAATACTTCCCGCCCCTGCGGAATGTAGCCGAACCCGAGTTGTGCTCGCCGTTCCGGCAACATCGGAGAAATGTCCTCACCGCC
The DNA here is from genome assembly GCA_963819345.1 of uncultured Alphaproteobacteria bacterium. Classification (GTDB taxonomy): domain Bacteria; phylum Pseudomonadota; class Alphaproteobacteria; order Acetobacterales; family Acetobacteraceae; genus Rhodopila. The sequence goes on along the minus strand of CAWFVX010000001.1, from coordinate 151,755 downwards.
AAAACGGATCATACCCGCCCAGACGCGAAGCTGTCCGATGAGGCAACGCATCAACGTCGATTTGCCGACACCGTTGCGTCCGATGACCGCGACGATCTCGCCGACGCGCACCTTTAAGTCGATCCCCTGCAGGATCGGCGAACTGCCGTATCCGGTGCGCAGGCCCGTCAGTTCCAGCAGCGTTTCAGACGGCATCGTGGCTAACGCCGAGATAGATCGATTGCACGTCTCCGTTGGCGGTGATCTCGTCGATCGAGCCTTCCGCGAACAGCTTGCCAAAATGCAGGACCGTCACCTGTTCGGCGATCTGGCGCACAAACGCCATGTCGTGCTCGACCACCAGGATCGTCATTCCCTCGCGCTGTAGCGCCAGCACCATCTCCCCGGTCTTGAACGTCTCCTCCGGCGACAGGCCGGCGGTTGGCTCGTCCAGAAACAGCAGCGCCGGGTTCAGGCCGATCGCCATAGCAATCTCCAACCACTGCTTCTGGCCGTGCGCCAACTGTCCCGCGGGCTTCGCCGCATCGCCGGTGAGTTCAGCGAAGTTCAGCAGGCGGTCGACTTCTCGCCGCGTTTCCGCCCGGCTGTGATGACGTTGCAAGGCGATGGTCAGGTTCTGCGCTACCGGCAGTTCCGGGAAGATCCCTGGCACCTGCATCTTGATGCTGATGCCGGCCCGAATACGCTCCGACGTCGGCAGCGCAGTGATGTCGCGCTCGCGAAACCAAATGCTGCCTTCGGTAGGCGTGATGCGGCCAACGATCAGCTTGAACAGGGTGCTCTTGCCGGCGCCATTTGGCCCGATCAGGCAGTGCAGGCCGCCCTGATCGACGCTGAAGTCCAGGTCGTCGATCGCCGTGACGCCGCCAAAGCGCTTCGTGAGTCCCCGGGTCTCAAGCAGCTTAGCCACCGGACAAGCCTGTGCTCGCCTTAGCCACGATGCACCTCCTCGCGGAGATGCATCTCCACTGCGTCCGGCGGGGCCACCGAGCGACGGCGCAAGCGGCTCGCCATATCCACGACCCACAGCACATAGCCGCCCGGCGCCACCAGCACTGTTACCACCAGCAGGGCACCGATCGCGATCAGTGCATATTGCTGGCTGATCACCGTCAGCATCTGGAAAACATAAAGGACAACGAAGGTACCGATCAGTGTCGCGGTCACGTCCTGCCGGCCACCGACCGCTACCCAGATGATCGGCATCGCCGCCGCCGGCAATGCCATCGAAGCAGGCACGATGAAGTTGCCCCAGGCGGTATACAGCGCGCCGCTGAGGGAGGCAAGAAACCCGCCGATCGCGAACGCCGCAAGCTGATAGCGGCGGATGGCGTAGCCCAGGAGTTCGGCACGCTCTGGATTCTCCCGACTGGCGACAAGCACATTACCGAAACGGGAATTCACCAGCACCCGCAGTGCCAGATAGGTCACCACAAGTAGTACGAGCACGAGATAGTAAAAGTTGACGCCATCAAACTTGATGCGGTGACCGTCGAACCAGTCGATCGACAGCGACGGGATACGTGTCATCCCGTTGTAGCCGTTCAGCCGCGCTCGGCCGATGCGCCACTCCGGTCCGGCGGTCTGGTTCATGAAGGTTGCGAAGGCCAGGGTCACCGACAGAGTGACGATACCCACGAACACGCCGTTGATCCCGCCGTAGATCATGAAGTAGCCGAGCAGGGCCGCAAACGCCGTACCGATCGCCAGCGCGCAAACCAGCGCCAGCAGCGGATAGGAATGGGCAACGCCGAAGTTGATTGCCAGGACGCCGTATGCGTAGCCTGCCAGACCGAAAAACGCCGTTTGTCCAAAGCTGAGCATGCCGCCATAGCCCCACAGCAGCCCGAGCCCCAGCGCCATGAAGACCCAGACACCGAAGTATGCCGTGTTGGAGATGGCGAAAGGCTCCGCATAGAGCGGGTAGATTGCGGCCAGAGCAACCACCAGCACCGCCAGTGACCAGAAGCCAACACCACGGCCGATGGTCTGCGGGCCATTGAGCAACGCGGCCAGGTCTCGCACTACATTCTCCTCGCTTCAGGCGCGCCGCCGCATGAACCACCCGCTGAAGCCGTCAGGCAGCAGCCGGATGACGATGCAGACGGTGACCAGCAGCCCGATCAGGCCGAAGACCTGACCCCAGGCCGCGGTGCATGCGGCGCGGATGATAGCGAGCACCGCCGACGCGGGTGCGGTGCCCATCAAAACATCTGCTCCGCCCACCACGACGGTGACAAACGATTCGACCACGAAAGTGGTGCCCATGGTCGGGCTCAACGTCAGGGTCGGGGCGTAAATGCCTCCGGCCAGACCGGCCAGCGCCGCGCCGATCCCGAATGTCTGTGCGTAGATCCGATCGACCGGAACCCCGAGCGAGCGAGCCATCGCTGGGTTCTCGATCGTTGCACGGGCATGGACACCGAACCGCGTCTTCATAAACAGCAGATAGATGCCCAGCAGAACACCAAATGCCACCGCCAACATGACCAGGCGGTAGATCGCGAAGGAATAGTCGCCGAAGGATATAATACCGAGTGGGGTGCCTATCGTGGTCCATGCCGAACCCAGCACCAGCAGAGCACCCTGCGTAAAGATCAGACTGACCCCCCAGGTGACGACCAGGGAGTCAATCGGCCGATTGTAGAACCGGCAAACGATGGTACGTTCAAGCAGGATGCCGAGCACACCCGCCGCGAGCGCTCCGACCAGGATCGCCAGCGGCAGCGGCACGCCGGTACGGGCCATCGCCGTGGTGACATATGCACCGCAGGTGATGAACTCGCCATGCGCCATGTTGATGACGCCCATCATGCCGAAGATGATAGCCAGTCCGCTCGCCGCGAGTACCAGGAATGCGAACACGTCCGCCACCTGGTACGCGAATGCGAGCGTCTGAAAGCCAATTGTGGTCATCGGGGCTCCGCCGACCTACTTATTCGGCAGATAACTCGGTGTGTACTGGTCCTTCGGATCGTCCTTGGTCAAATCGCAGCCGATCTGACCGAGCCAATAGGGATCCACACGGTCCCAGGTCTTTTCCACGTGGACCGAATGGTCCGCGGCCACGGATAACAGCGTCATCTGGTGGCTGGCATGCTGGGATTTCGGGTCGATGCAGATTTTACCTTCGGGGGCATCGATACAGGCGTTGCCAGTGGCAATCTGCTCACGGATCTTGGCGATATCGGTCGAGCCGGCCATTTCGACCAGTTTCTTATACATATACACGGCGGAATATTCGTTCTCGCCCATATCGTTGATGTAGAATTCGTCAGGATACTTGGCGTGCCAACGCTTGACGAAGTCCTTGGCGGCGGGACGATCGATCTCCTCAAACCAGTTGATGGCGACATGCATGCCCTCCATCGTCGGCGGCTTGAACCGCTTATGCTCGAAGCCGAGGCCGATCGTGATCGAACTGCCCATAGGGATGTGCAATCCGGCCGAAGCGGCCTGTTCATAAAAGGCGGACTGCGAGTTGCCAACGACCAGCGACATCAGCCAGTCGGGTTTGGCCTTTTGAATATTCTGGATGGTCTGGCCGAACTGTGAAACGCCGAGTGGAATCAACTCCGCACCCAGAATCTGACCCCCGGCCTCAGTGACCAGCTTTTTCGTCCACTCGGTCGAGATCTGACCGAAATTGTAGTCCGCCGCGATGATGTAAACCTTCTTGCCGTATTTCTCCATCATGTACGGTATGAGCGTCGAGAACTGCTGCTCCGGTACCCCGCCGGTGCCGATCACATTGCCGTCGCATACGCCGCCCTCGTACTGCTGAGCGTAAAACAGCAGTGAGTTGTCCTTGTCGATGATCGGCCGAATCGCCTCGCGCGAGGCGCTCGTGGCGGCGCCGAATATCACCTCCACCTTGTCCTTCTCGATCAGACGGCGGGCAAATTCCTGGAACTTCGCGTTGTCGAATTGTGGGTCATATTCGATGATCTCGACCTTGCGGCCGAGGATGCCGCCGGCAGCGTTGATCTCGTCCACGGCGAGGTGGGCGCCGTGCACTTTTGGCATAGTGAAGATGGCGATGTCGCCCGAGTGGTCCTCAAGGACACCAATCTTCAGCGGTGGCTTGTCGTCGGCCCTCGACGGTGCAGCCCACCCCAGGGCACCGCAGGTGAGAGCACCGCACGCAATCGAGGCGAAGGCTAATGTTCGACGTTTGCCCATTTTTTTTGCTCCTGCTGCATCGCCGGCCGACGATTTCGGCGCCTTCAGTGACGGTGTCATGAAGCAAGGGGTATGCCAAGGACAGACCCCGAAAATGTAATGTAATGTGATCTCGGGCCGCATATCGCCTCGACCGACATGAAGTTGCGACCGATGGCAGTGTGAAGGCTAAATCGGATGCAGGTCCCTTTTGGCCGAGTGATCAACCGAACAATTCAACGCTTGACTCCATTCGGTCAAGCGCCCGGTCACGATACCGGGCAGAGCAGAGTGGAGATCTGATTTGAAACAACAAATTTGCATATACCGGCGTAATTCGCGTGCGATCAAAGAGCGCTCAGGATGGCAGGCTCAGAAGACATATGCATAAAGAGTGGGCAATAACGGCCTGTATCGCACGGCGTTCAAACAGCACTGGCACAGGGACACCCACAGAATACCCCGTCCGCTATTACCTTCACTGACTGGGCATCTTGGCATCGAGGCCAAAATCACAGACAAGGTTGAGGGCGACGCCCAGACACCGACCCCTTGTCGCACCCTACCGTATCCGTGAACTCGCCGACCAGTTCGCTACAGTATCTCTACGGACCTCCCACACAAGAGAGATCAAGATGCACGCGATCAACATCCCCGACACCATCATAGAGCGCGTCGCGCGGTTCCGTGCGCATCGGCATATGTTCAGCGATCTCGACCCGCGCCGCACCGCGCATATCGTCGTCGACCTGCAGAACGGCTTTATGGAGCCGGGCGCCCCAGTCGAAGTGTCGACGGCGCGCGAGATCGTGCCGAACGTCAATCGAATCACCAAGGCGGTGCGCGAGGCCGGCGGCACCATCGTCTACCTGCGGTTCATGACCGACGCCGGCGCGCTCGCCAGTTGGTCGGCCTTTTACGACGCCATGTTCAACCGCACTCGCCGCGGCGAGATGCACGCTGCGTTTCGTCCGGACAGTCATCATTTCGCGCTGTGGCCGGGCCTCGACGTGCAGCCATCGGACTGGATCGTCGACAAGACGCGCTTCAGTGCCTTCGTCCCTGGCACCTGCGACCTGCATGAAAGGCTGCGTTCGGCCGGGATCGACACGCTGATCATTACCGGCACCCTCACCAACTGCTGTTGCAGAGTCCACCGCTCGGGACGCCATGCAGCGAGACTACCGGGTGATCTTCGTCAGCGACGGCAATGCGACTTTAACCGACGCGGAGCACAACGCGACGCTGGTCAACATGTTCACGCTGTTTGCCGACGTCATGACGACGGACGAGGTAATCGAATGCGCCACCGCGGCCCCCTCGCTCGACACGAAGGTGGCCTGAGCCGTGGCGTTCTCGGGTCCGACCGTTCGGGATCTGCAGGACGGGGCGCACCGCCTCGGCCTGCCGCCGCTGAGCACCGACATCGCGACGACGATCCGCGCCGCCCTCGACAAGTCGGTGGCCGCGATGCAGCAGCTCGACGCCATGCCGGACCCGGTCATTCCGGGGGCGGATCTGTCGCCCCGCCCGCCCGGCCGAGCGCCGACCGCGGAAGAAAATCCGTTCGGAGCCTGGGCCTGGCTGGGGCCGATCACCGGCTCGGGGAAGGGGCTGCTGGCCGGCAAATCGGTCGGAATCAAGGACAACACCTCCATTCGTGGAATGCCGCTGCGCAATGGGTCGCGGGTCTTGGATGGGTTCGTGGCTGACTGCGACGCCACCGTGGTGACCCGCATCCTGGCCGCCGGCGGCACCATCCATGGCAAGACGGTGTGCGAGAACCTCAGCTATTCCGGCCACAGCCACACCAGTTGGCCCAATCGCGTAGTCAATCCGCGCGCGCCGGGGTTCGCTGCGGGAGGCTCCTCCAGCGGCAGCGGGGCAGCAATCGCGGCAGGTGACGTCCCGATGGCGCTCGGCTGCGATCAGGGCGGATCGATCCGCATTCCGGCTTCCTGGTGCGGCGTGGTCGGACTGAAGCCGACGCACGGGCTGGTGCCATACACCGGCATCTGTGCGCTGGAGGCCAGCATCGATCATTGCGGCCCGATGGGTGCCACGGTCGAGGATGTGGCGCGGCTGCTGACGGTTGTCGCCGGCCCGGACGGACTGGATCCGCGCCAGCCGGCGTCGATCCCTCAGGTGGATTATCTCGCGGCGCTGGGGGGAGGGCTGCGGGGGATACGGATCGGCGTGATGAAGGAAGGTTTTGGCCGGCCGGAGAGCGATCCTGCCACCGATTCCGCGGTGCATGAAACGCTGGCCCGCATGCAGGCGGCGGGCGCGGAGCTCGAAGAGATCGCTGTCCCGGCACATGAGGAGATGTTCGCAATATTCAGCGCCATCGTCGCCGAGGGCACTGCTGCGCTGATGTTCGGCGCCGGCACCGGCGGCTATGCTGAGGGCTTTACCTCGATGGCGCTGCTGGACGCCTTCGCGCAGGGCTGGCGGGAGCGTGGGGACGCGATCAGCCCCTCGGCACTGACAATGCTGCTGATGGGCGAGCATATGCAGCACCGCTACCACGGGCGCTATTACGCCAAGGCTCAGGCGCTGCGCGGAAAGGTGCGAGACGCCTACACCGCAGCATTTGGTCGTTGCGACGTCGTGGCACTGCCGACGATCCCATTCCCGGCAATGCCGATGCCGCCGACCCAGGCGACATTTTCGGAAATCCTGAACTGCGCGTTGCCGATGATCGGCAACACCGCCTCGCTCGATGCCACCGGCCATCCGGCGATCAGCGTGCCGTGCGCGATGCGGGGCGGGTTGCCGATCGGGCTGATGCTGGTCGGCCGGCACTTCCAGGAGGCTGTCGTGCTGCGCGCGGCGGCTGGTGTAGAGGCACTTGGAGACTGGCGGATGCTCTGAGGTGAGACACTGACAGGGCTCCTGGCTTTCAGGCTGTGGATAATCGCTGAACCAAAAAATCAGCCAGCACTTGCACACGGGCCGGCCGTGGCCCGTTCGGTGGCGTTATAAGAAACAGGCTGCCTCGGGACCCGCTCCAGTGAGGGAGGATCGGTTCCAACCTCCCGTCCGCGACCGCCAGCCGAACGATGAATTCCGGCATCGCAGCAATGCCGAGCCCGGCGATCACCGCGGGCAGCGTCGCCTCCCCATTGTTCGACCGCAGGCGCCCCGAAGGGCGCACCGCGACGGCCTCGCCCGCCTCGCTGGTGAAGTGCCAGGTATCCCGCGTGCGCAGATACGCGTAGGCGAAACAGTCGTGATTTGCCAAATCCGCCGGATGCGCCGGCCGGCCGCGTCGGTTCAGGTAAGTGGGAGACGCGACCAGCATGCTTGGCATGGGCGCCAGCCGCCGGGCCCGGAGTGACGAATCAACCAATTCGCCGATGCGCAACGCGATGTCGAACCCCTCGCCGATCACATCCACCAGCGCGTCACTCAAGTGGAGATCAACCGAGACCTCCGGATATCGTTCTAGGAAATCCGGCAGGATTGGCGCCACCCCGCTGAGACCGAAGGACATCGGTGCCGCCAGCCGCACCACGCCGCGAGGCGTTGCGGATTGCGCAAGCAGCGCGTCCTGTGCGGCTTCGGCGTCCGCCAGCAGCCTGGCCGCGCGGTCGGCGAGAGCGTGCCCGGCGTCGGTCAAAGCGAAGCGGCGGGACGTGCGGTTGAGCAGCCGCGACCCGAGCCGCTGCTCTAACCGGACCAGAGCTTTGGAGACGGTGGGCGCAGACAGGCCCAGCTCGGCAGCCGCCGCGGTGATGCCTCGGGTTTCCACGATCTTGGCGAAGATCGCCATCCCCTCCATGTCCGGCAATCTGGGCATAAGAATTCGAAATCTTGTGTTGTCATTATTTCTACTTTTTCCGTCTGCCCTTGTCCACATATCTGACGGCAATCGCAACCCGCCCCGGTGCAATGGTCCAGGGGTCCCAGGAGATCAAGATGGCTAAGGTTCTAGTGCTGTATTACTCAGCGTATGGCCACATCGAGGCCATGGCGAACGCCGTGGCCGAGGGCGCCCGGGAGGCCGGGGCTCAAGTCGATATAAAGCGAGTGCCAGAACTGGTGCCCCTTGAGGTAGCGAAGAGTGCCCACTTCAAGCTGGACCAGCCGGCCCCGGTCGCGCAGATCGCGGACCTGGAGCATTATGACGCGATCATTGTCGGGACCGGGACGCGGTTCGGACGGATGTCGTCGCAGATGGCCAACTTTCTCGACCAAGCGGGCGGATTGTGGCTCAAGGGCGCTCTGCACGGCAAGGTTGGCGGGGCCTTCTCGTCCTCCGGCGTCCAGCATGGCGGGCAGGAGACAACGCTGTTCTCCATCATCACCAACCTGCTGCATTTCGGCATGATCGTGGTCGGTCTGGATTACGGGTACGCGGCGCAGATGACCCTGGACGAGATCGTCGGCGGTGCGCCGTACGGAGCAACGACGATCGCCGGCACCGACGGAAGGCGTCAACCGTCGGAGAAGGAACTGGGCGGCGCCCGCTATCAGGGCCGACGGGTGGCCGAGGTCGCGGCGAAGTTGCACGGGTAGTCGGTTCCAGATGGTCGGCGTTCCCCTACCATCGGCGCCGCGGATAAAGTGGCTAAACCGTGAATTGCTCAGCGATTATACGTTCCGACAGCCCCCGATCGGGGTCGAAAAGGACTGTAACTGTTACGGATCGATCTTCGCTGACAGCGACTGAGACCACGTCGCGGACCTCGGTGAAGTCCGCGACAGCCGCGGTCGGGCGCTTGTCCGTCTCGAGCACCTCGAACAGCACGTCCGCGGTGCTCGGCAGCAAAGCCCCGCGCCAGCGCCTGGGGCGGAAGGCACTGATCGGCGTCAGCGGCAACAAATTGGCCGATAGCGGGATGATCGGACCGTGCGCCGACAGATTGTAGGCGCTTGACCCGGCGGGGGTAGAGATCAGCACCCCGTCGCACGAGAGTTCCTCGAGACGCACGCGTCCGTCTACCGAAATGCGGATCTTCGAAGCCTGGCGCAACTGGCGCAACAGGCTGACTTCGTTGAACGCCAGCGCCTCCTCCACCGCGCCGGCAGCCGTAACGGCGTGCATACGCAAGGGATGCAACTCTGCCGCCTGCGCCCGTGACAGACGGCCGGGCAGGTCCTCCTCGCTGTAGTTGTTCATCAGAAAGCCGACCGATCCGCGGTTCATGCCATAGACCGGAAGGTTCAGGTCGACCATTTGATGGATTGTTTCCAACATGAACCCGTCGCCACCCAGGGCCACCGCGACCACAGCCTCGGGCAACGGGCACTCGCCGTAGCGGGCGACCAATGCAGCGCGGGCCTCCGTTGCGATCGGCGTTGGCGCTGCGACGAATGCGATCTGGCCGGCCAAGACCGCTCGGTCTTCCGCGACTGGAGGACCGGACGGAAGATCGCTCAAATACGCTTCCTGTGATCCAGCACAGGCATGTCTCGGCGCACCCGCGCTGTCAGGTCCTGATCGATGCGCGCCGTGGTCCAGCCGATGCCATCCGACACCTGCGCAACGAGGTGGCCCCACGGATTGACGATCATCGAATGGCCGTAAGTGAAGCGCGGATCGCCCTTGCCCTCCAGGTGTTTTCCCCAGGTGGCTGGGGCGGCGAACCAGCATTGAGTTTCAATCGCCCGCCCGCGGATTAGCGCCTCCCAGTGGTCCTTGCCGGTGGCCAGCGTGAAGGCGCTGGGCAGGAAGATGACCTCGGCGCCCTCCTGACGCAGCTTCCAGAACAGGTCAGGGAAGCGGACGTCATAGCAGATCGCGCAGCCGATTTTGACCCCGCCGGCCTGGTAGGTGACGACCTCGTCACCGGCGCCGTAGTTGTTGCTTTCGCGGTAGCCCGTGCCATCCGGAGCTACGATGTCGAACAGGTGCATCTTGCGGTAGCGCGCGAGCTCGGTTCCATCCGGGTCAAACACCACGGTGGTATTGAAGAGCTTTTCGGGCCCTTGCTCAATGATCGAGCCGCCGTGGACGTGGACTTGCATTTGCCGCGCGGTTTCGCGGAGGAACTCATACGCCTCGCCTGCGGGTTCGTTGGAGCCCGGCGCGGGAAGCACCTCCGCGTTCGCAGTGCGCGTGGCGCGGTCGCCGCCGAGCGAATCCCACACCTCGGGCAGGCTGACGATATTCGGGCGATCTTGCTCGACCGCGTCCTCGATGAGGCGGCGAGCCTGGGCGATGTTTTCGGACTTGTTCGCGCCGGGGTTCATCTGCATCACGCTGACGCGCATCGTAGGCCTCCGGTTCATCGAAGGAGAGAAGCGTATCCATGGGTCCGACGCAACCGGGACCATGCGGGGTATGGTGCGGTGCGATATGGAGGTGCTGGGGAATGCGGCCAATCAAAGTGTGGGACCTGCCGGTGCGGCTGTTCCATTGGGCTATCGTGGCGTTGATTTTCTTTTCCTGGGGGACGCAGGAGCTCAATTACATGGACTGGCATGTACGGAGTGGTTTTACGATCCTGACACTCCTGCTGTTCCGCGTGATGTGGGGCTTCGTCGGCAGTGACACAGCCAGATTTGCGCGTTTCCTTCGAAGCCCATCGGCGGCCTGGCGCCACCTGGCTCATTTGCGGCGGCCGGAGCCCGACCGCGAAGTCGGGCACAACGCCGCTGGCGGGTGGATGGTGCTGGTAATGCTGGCATTAATCGGTATGCAGGCGGGGACAGGTCTGTTCGCCAATGACGACGCCAATACAGAGGGGCCGCTGATGCATCTGGTCGGGAAGGACCAGAGTGATTGGCTGAGCCACATCCACTCGTTAAATTTCAAGCTGATCGAGGGCGCGATAGTGCTGCATGTGCTCGCTATCGCTTGGTACGCGTTCAAGAAGCGGCAGAATTTGGTGCGGCCCATGGTGACTGGGGTGAAATTGATGCCGAACGACACGCCGGTGCCTCGGTTGATCAATCCGGTTTGGGCCGCGGCTGTGGTGGTGGTGGCTGCTGGGACGGTAGCCTGCTTGATACGGCTGTAAGGCTGGGCGGCGTCACCCTTCACCCCCTTGCCAGAAATCTCGCGAACGCTGCCAGTGTCGTGTCCGAAACGTGATGCTCGATCCCCTCGGCATCCGCCTCCGCCGACTCGAACGGGACCCCTATCGCCAACAGCAAATCGACCACCACCCGGTGCCGGGCCCGGACCTTGGCGGCCAGAACTCTCGCCAGCCTCAGTGAGGAATACGCCGCGGTAGGGTTTGGCCACCGCCAGCCCCTCCCGTTTCAAGCGCCCGATCGTCTTGATCGCGGTGGCGTGCGCCACACCTAATCGGCGGGCAATATCAGTCGGCCGGGCCTCACCGCCGTTGGTGAGAAGGTCGGAGATCAACTCAACATAGTCCTCCTGAAGCGCGCCGGATTGGGCGGAGCGCGCCTTGCCGAAGCGACTGGCCTGCGTCGGTTCCTCAGGGAGGGCCAAACCAGGGCGAACAGGAGTTTCGGTCATTAGGCCGGACATCCTCGTTTATTGCCCCCACCGTCAGCCGAAATTCAAAAACTTTGCAACAGCAGGATGCCATTCAGGCCCAGCACGCCAATCGTTGCTGCCACCGCCAGCGCCTGCATCGGGCGCCCGATCACCAGCCCCGCCATTACCTCCGGGCGACGGATCAGCACCAGCAGCGCGATCATTGGCACCGGCAGCACCAAGCTTAGCACCACCTGGCTCATAACCAGCGCATCTGTCGCATGCACCCCAATCGCCACAACCACCACCGCCGGCACCATCGTGACGACGCGCCGGATCCACATCGGAATCCGGAAGCCGACAAAATCCTGCATGATGACCTGACCCGCCATGGTCCCGACGACTGAGCTGGACAGTCCGGACGCCAGCAGCGAGGCCATGAATGCCCCCGCCGCCACCACGCCCATCAGCGGCAGCAGCGTGTGGTACGCGGTCTCGATCTCACCCACGTCGGAATGGCCCTGATGGAACATGGTCGCCGCCATCGCCACCATCGCCATGTTGACCAACCCGGCCAGGCTGAGCGCGATCACTACCTCGACATTGGAGAATTTTACCAACCGCCGCCGCTGTGCCTCGGTGCACGCCTTCACTCGGTTCGTCATCATGGCCGAGTGCAGGTAGATCGCGTGCGGCATGACCGTAGCGCCGACAATACCGACGGCTAAGGTCACACTGTCCGCTCCGGCAAGTTGCGGTACAATGGTGTGGTAGAAGACCTGGCCCCACTCGGGCGGTGCGATGAACAATTCCACTAGATACGCCAGGCCAATGATGCCGACGAAACCGGTGATGATCAGCTCGATCGGACGGAAGCCGCGGGATTGGAAGGTCAGCAGCCCCAAAGTGATGGCGAAGGTGATCAGCAACCCCACCAGCAGCGGCAAATGGAACAGCACGCTGATGCCGATGGCGGCTCCGATCGATTCGGCCAGATCCGTGGCCATCGCCGCAACCTCGCTGGCCAGCCACATCACGATAACCAGAGGCCGCGGGAAATGCGTTCGGCACAGCGCGGCCAGACTGTGCCCGGCAACGATCCCCAGACGTGCTGAAAGCGCCTGGAACAGCATGGCGATGGCGTTCGCCAGCACTACGACCCAAAGCAGCATGTACCCATGCCGGGCGCCCGCCTGGATGTTGGTCGCGAAATTGCCCGGGTCCATGTAAGCGATGGAGGCAACCACCGCCGGACCGATAAACGGGATCAGCCCGCGGAGGCTGACACGCCCGCCGCTCAAGGCGGCTTCGCCGGCGCTGGCGGTGCGATCGGACAGGCTGGGAAGGACCCCAGCCTCGCTCATGCCCTTGTCCCAAATGAAGCGTCAGCCATCTCTTGCGCCCTCTGCCATAGAATGTAGCCTGGGCTACATCCCCGAGTTGAGAAAATTGGGCTCCTTCGCCGGGTGTCAACAGTTCGGGGACGCGCTTTTTCGTCCCGCATGCATTTCGGCAGGTCCTCGCATCAGGGACCCAGAAACTGCGTTCGTTGCCTCTATCGTCTCTCCACCGAGGAAGAACGAGGCCCGGAGAGCGCGTCTGCCTGGCCGCCGACACCCGGACACCCGATCGCGTCCCCGCTGGAGAAGCCGATCTGAAACATCGCCTTATGGTCAAAAGGCCACGCAACAATAGAAGACGCTGCCACCTCCCCGCCCACCGCAGCGAAACGCCCGGTTTGTCTTCCCCCGGCCGCGAAGTGTGCTAAAGCCCCCCGCCCATGCGTCATTTCCTCGACTTCGAAAAACCCATCGCCGAGTTGGAAGGCAAAATTGAAGAGCTCCGCCGTATGTCGGAGCCTGATGGCATTAATATCGCCGACGAGGTCGCCCGGCTCACCACCGTTGCCGACCGGCAGTTGCGCACGACCTATGCGCGCCTTACCCCGTGGCAGAAGACTCAGGTCGCCCGGCATCCCGACCGCCCGAAGGCGCAGGATTACATCGACGGCCTGATCACCGATTTCACCCCGCTCGCCGGTGATCGTGCTTTCGCCGACGATGCGGCGGTTCTGGGCGGTATCGGCCGGTTCAACGACCAACCTGTCCTGGTGCTCGGTACCGAAAAGGGCGTCGATACCGAATCGCGCGTGAAGCACAATTTCGGCATGGCGCGCCCGGAGGGCTACCGCAAGGCCCGCCGGCTGGTCGAACTCGCGGGTCGTTTCGGCCTGCCGGTCCTGACTTTTGTAGATACCTCCGGCGCATTTCCCGGCATTGACGCGGAGGCCCGGGGCCAGGCCGAAGCCATCGCCCGCTCCATCGAGGCCTGCCTGCAGGCGCCCGTGCCGATCGTTGCGACCATCATTGGCGAGGGAGGCTCCGGCGGCGCGATCGCCCTAGCGACCGGCGACCGGATCCTGATGCTGGAGCACGCGGTCTATTCCGTGATCTCGCCCGAAGGCTGCGCGAGCATCTTGTGGCGCGACCCCGCCCAGGCGCCTGTCGCTGCCGAGGCACTGCACTTGACCGCCGACGATCTCTTGCGCCTGAAGTTAATAGACCAGATCGTTCCGGAGCCTTTGGGCGGTGCGCAGCGCGACAAGTCGTCGACCCTGCAGTCGGTCAGCGCCGCTGTCCAGGAGGCGCTGGGAAGCCTGAGCGGCATGGACGGGCCCTCGTTGCGGGCCAAACGCCGGGAGAAGTTCCTGGCGATGGGACATGAAGCCGTCGGGTGATTGGCCCAAACGACTAAACTCTGCTTAGCTGCCTGTGGGGGCTTCTGGTACAGACGTCATGCGTGAGGAAATATCAGCCTATAAACGGGAACGCATTCTGGAAGAGGCGGTCAAGCTCTTCTACGAACGCGGCTTCAGCGGCACGACTCTCGACGACATCGCCGGCAAGCTGGGCGTAACGAAGCCGTTCATCTACACCCATTTCCGCAGCAAGGTCGAGCTGTTGGAGGCGATTTGCCGCCCTACCATCGAGAAGTCCCTCGCCGCCATCGCCGACGCCGCGGAGCAGCGTGGCAGCGCGTCGGAGCGGTTGTTCAACGGCGTGGTCAATTTTACCAAGGTTGTGCTGCAGAGGCAGGCCAACATCGCGGTTTATTTCCGTGAAGAAAAGAGCCTCTCGGAGGCCGGCCTTGGCGAAATCAATGCGATGCGCAAGGCTTTCGACCGGGTCCTGAGCGATCTGTTGGACGAAGGCGTGAATGCAGGTGAATTCCACATCGCAGATATCCGCGTGGCCGCGCTCGCCATCGGAGGCATGGTCAGTTGGGCCTACACATGGTACCAGCCTGGCGGCCGCTTATCGATCGACGATGTCGGCGCTCAGATGGCTCGATTTGCTGTCGAGATGGTCGGTGTTCGGTGGGCGGAGACCGTTACTACTCAACCTTGAAACCGTTTCGCGTCCAGACGTCGCGTATTGCCGGCGTGGCCAGGAATGCGAGGAAAGCCCGAGCGTCCGGGGTGTCGCCTGACTTGATCAGCGCGAATGGATAGGTGATCGGGTTGTGGCTCTGGTCCGGGAACACCCCGGCGATCGACACCGCCTTCGAAGCAGCGGCATCGGTGGAGTAGACAATGCCGGCCGGTGTTTCGCCCCGCTCGACCTGCAACAAGGCCGACCGCACGTCTGCTGCCGGCGCAATGTGTGAGGCAATCTTGCTCCATAGTCCCAGCTTGCGCAGCGCCTGTTCGGCGTAGATCCCCGCCGGCACGTGGCCCGGGTCGCCTACGCTCAGCCGCCCGTCAGAACCGAGCATCGCGGCCAGGTCGAAGTTTGGCCCGATGTCGACATGGACTGAATGGGTCGCGGGGACGACCAGCACCAATTCGTTGCCCAGCAAATCCTTTCGCGTGCCCGCTGCGATCAGGTCTTTCTTGGCCAAATAGTCCATCCATTGCTCGTCCGCGGAGGCGAAAACGTTGACCGGCGCGCCTTGCTCGATCTGCCGGGCCAGCGTGGAGCTGGAGGCGAAGGAAAGGCGAGGCGCCTCGTGCCCGGCTTTGGCCCACAGGTCAGAGATTTGCTTCATCGCATCCGTCAAGCTGGCGGCGGCGAACACCGTCAGCGCCTGGGCCCGGGCATGGAACGGGGCCAGGACCAGTAGAACTATCAGCAAGAAACGCATGCAACCTCGTCGGGTCAGGGTTTGAACGATGGGATGGTGCCGGCTATGGCTTGTAGTTGCGCCGGCGTCAGGACGTGATGATAGACGCTGGCATTGAACATCGCCGCAAGCGTGAGCGGATCGCCTCCGCGTAACCAGGCAAGACCAAGCAGGCGATTGATCGAGGGGGGCTCCTCGATCCAGCCGAACGGCTCACGCGGCGCGACATACGCGTGTGAATCGCGCACCGCACGCAGACTGGACCAGGGCGCCTTGGCGAGCACATCCTTGGCCTCCGGGTCGGCCAGGATGATGATGTCCGGATCGAGCGTCCGGATCGTGTCGACCGTCGTGGGGCGGAAGGTGCCGGTGCCGTCAGGTGCGACAACCCGCCAGCCCAGGCGGGCAAAGATCGCCGTCACGTCGGTGTTTGGCGCGGTCGCCTGCAGACCGTCGGCGCCGCGAGCATAATACACGCTTGGATGGGTTTCTTCCGGCATCGGCAGCGCCAGGATCGCCTCGGCGACACGGGCAACCGCTTCGGCCTGATCCGGCTGGTGCAGGATTTGCCCGAGGGTGCGGGCGACCGCTGGGATCTGATCCAGCGCACCGTCGAACAAGAGTGTCGGGATACCGGTCTTCTTTTGTGTCTCCTGCGCCAATTGCTTGTAGCGCGGCGAGACGGTGCCGTAGTCGATGATTAGATCGGGGTGTAGCGCCTGAATCTCTGCCGTGTTGTCCTGCGGGCCGGTCAGACGGGGCGCATTAGGGAGGCCGTTTGCCGCCGGTGCCAGATCCGACTTCGATTCCTCGCTGATCGGGCCGGCGAATCCGAGCATTTGTCCGGGTGCGATCGCTGCCAGCAAAACGGAGGCGGGAGGCCCCGCAGGCAGAACGTGTTCAATTCGGTCGGGGATCGTAACCTTGCGCCCGGTTGCATCGGTGACCTCGGCGGCCAACGCGGGCGAGACGCAAAATAGCACCAAAAACAGGATCAGACGCTTCATCGGATTAGTCTCCTGGACGCGACGATATGTCCATCCGGATAGAGCGGCAACCGCCCGTGCGTGCGCCCGATCCGCTGGGCGATTGATCTCCGGCGCGCGGCGTGTTTCGGTGCGCCATGGCACCGTCGAAGTCATCGCCCCAGGCAAAGGCAACATCGCCGGCAGCAGGTAAGGCGACCAACCGCCTGAGCATCCGCGTAGACCTCGCGTCCGGCGCACGCATCGGGCCGGGCAAGGTCGCGGTCCTGGAGGCGATCGCCCGCTCCGGCTCGATCTCCGGAGCGGGCCGAGCGTTGCATATTTCGTATCGGCGGACGTGGGAACTGGTGGAGGATCTCAACGCAACGCTGGGCGCTCCGGTGGTGCAGACGGCGGCCGGTGGCAGCGGCGGCGGCGGTGCGAGCCTGACGGATTTGGGCCAGGCGGTCGTGACCCGCTATCGCGCCATCGAAGCAGATTGCGGAGCCGCGGCCAAAAAGCATCTCGCGGCGCTGCAACGCGCCGCGCGCGGATGACGTACGAGGTCCCCGGCCCGCAGGAGGCATGCTCAAAACCAAACCCGGCCGGAGCGCGACCTCCGGCCGGGAGAACTCCGTTTACAGGCCGGCCTGCGTCACGAACTTCGTGTTGAGATAAGCCTCGATCGCTTCCGAGCCGCCTTCCGTGCCGTAGCCCGAGTCCTTTACGCCACCGAACGGAACCTCGGGAAGTGCAAGGCCATGGTGGTTGATCGCCATCATGCCGGCCTCGACCGCCGCCGCGATGGCATTCGCTGTCTTCGCCGACCGCGTATAGGCGTAAGATGCGAGGCCGAACGGCAGCCGGTTCGCCTCGGCGACCACATCATCAAAACCCCGGAACGGCGAGATGATGGCCAACGGGCCGAACGGCTCCTCGTTCATGACCCGAGCTTCCGTCGGCACATCGGTCAGCACCGTGGGTTCAAAGAAGTTGCCCTTGTTGCCGATGCGGCCGCCGCCGGTGCGAACGGTTGCACCCTTCTGCTGGGCATCGCCGATGAAGGTTTCCATTGCAGTGATGCGGCGCGCATTCGCGAGCGGCCCCATTGTCGTGCCGGCTTCGAGGCCATCGCCGACCTTCAGCTTCTTCGTATGCGCAACGAAGCCATCGACGAACTGCTCGTAGACCTTCTCCTGGATCAGCATCCGGGTCGGAGAGACGCAGACCTGCCCGGCGTTGCGGTATTTCGCGCCCGCCAGCAACTTGCTGGCGACATCGATATCGGCATCGTCGAACACGATGGCCGGGGCATGGCCACCCAGTTCCATCGTCACCCGCTTCATGTGCGCGCCCGCAATCGCGGCCAACTGCTTGCCGATCACGGTCGAGCCGGTGAACGACATTTTCCGGATGACCGGGTGAGGGATCAGATATTCGGAAATTTCCGACGGCACGCCGTAGACCAGGTTGATCACTCCAGCCGGCACGCCGGCATCGGCGAAGGCTCGGATCAGTTCGGCGGGCGATGCCGGGGTCTCCTCCGGCGCCTTCACAATAATTGAGCACCCTGCGGCCAGGGCGCACGACAATTTCCGCACGACCTGGTTGATCGGGAAATTCCACGGCGTGAACGCCGCGACCGGGCCGACTGGCTCCTTGATAGCGAACTGGTAGACGCCTTCGGCACGGGCTGGGATCACTTGCCCGTAGGTGCGGCGAGCTTCCTCCGCGAACCAGTCGATCACGTCGGCGCCCGCCAGCACTTCGCCCTTGGCTTCGGCCAGTGGCTTGCCCTGCTCCATGGTCATCAGACGAGCGACGCTGTCCGCGCGCTCGCGCAGAATGTCGGCAGCTTTACGCATGACCTTGTAACGGTCAAAGGCGGACACTTTTCTCCAGGTGCGAAACCCTTTGTCCGCGGCTTCCAGGGCGCGGTCGAGGTCTGAGGTCGCCGCGTGTGGGACCGTGCCGATCTTGTCACCGGTGGCCGGATTGACGACGTCGATGGTGCGACCGCTGGCGGCCGCTCCCCAGGTCCCGTTGATGAAAAGCGAAACGTCAGAGTACATGTTTCCTGTCCTGTTGGTTGTGGACCTCGACCGGACACATGGCACCAACGGTCTGAACCTTCAACCGAGTGTCGGGCCGTTATGTTCCACTACGCATGACGAACGGATCGATTGCGGACACCGCTGCGTCCGGAAGCAAAGCGGACGAGCCCTTGTCTCCCTGTCGGCGCGGTGGTCCAAGTCGGATACGTTCCACGCGATATCCGTGATACAGATGGGCTTGCGGTCGCGCGGGCCGGCGCTTCCGGCGTTCTCCTTCGGCCAGATAGGTTCTGCGATGTCGTATCGCCCGTTACCCCTGTTCGCCGCTTTGATCGCGGCTTGCTTCCTAACCATGTCCCTTCATGCCGCCCCGCCGACAGGCATCGTGCTCGCCGCGGATGACGGCGTCATGGTTCATGAGGCCTGGGCACGGGCTTCAGCGGGTGCCGCAACCACCGGCGCTGCCTACGTCACGCTGATGGGCGGGACTCAGCCAGACAGCCTGGTGGGCGTCAGCACGCCGATTGCCGCGAACGCCGAACCACATGAAACGATCAACGATAACGGCGTCATGAAAATGCGGCCGGCCGCGGCGGTTCCGATCCCGGCGCATCAAACGGTGACCTTCGCGCCAGGTGGCACGCACATCATGCTGACGGGTCTGAAACAGCCGCTCGCTGCGGGTCAGAGCTTTCCGCTGACCTTGACCTTCGCGCACGCCGCCCCAGTCACCGTCGACGTGAAGGTCCGCGCTTTGGGTCGCGGGACGACTGGCTCCATGAGTGGCCACGACGGGATGCAGATGCGCTAGCGCCTGGCCATTTGAGGCAAGGGAACCCGGGGAGGACGTTGAAGAGGATATGACTGAGGGTGCGTGATCACCCGGAGCATATCCTCACTCGAACCGGCGCTTCGGCAGCGGTGGCGCCGGAAACCGCCCCATGCGCGCGTTCCAGTAGGCCCACGAACGCGGGTCAATAATGCCTGGCGGTGCATTGTCGAGAGCCTCCCTCAGGTCATCGCCTGAAAGGTAATTCCCGAGCACCTTCATCTGCTCATGCGTTGCGCGCGCGAAGGCGTAGGCGACGAAACGGATCGGATCGGCCAGTGCCTCAGCAGGCGGCTCAAACCAGATCAGGCTCTCAGCCAACGCTATCGTTTCATCGTTGAGAGGAAGCGGGGTCACGGAATTGGGCCTTGTCCAGCATCCGCGACAATGACCGGCAGCCTATCGAGGTCAACGGCGGAGGCTGCGCGTAACAGCCGCTCCTTCGTTTCGTCTGGCAGCGTCCCGACATTTCCATCGTCAAAATAGCACAGAGCCTTCAGCGTGATCTGAGGACTATACTGCGCCCCGTAGAG
Source organism: uncultured Alphaproteobacteria bacterium (assembly GCA_963819345.1). Classification (GTDB taxonomy): domain Bacteria; phylum Pseudomonadota; class Alphaproteobacteria; order Acetobacterales; family Acetobacteraceae; genus Rhodopila. Next base: position 131,695 of record CAWFVX010000001.1, on the reverse strand, counting down.
AGCACGTGCACTCGCCAACGCGGTTGGCAAGCTGATACGGCCATCCGTCAGGATGGCGTCGGTATCGATATAATCTTTCGCCTCGGCACGCATCTGGACGACGGATGCCTTAGTCCCGGCAAGATCCAGCAGCGACGCAATCCGAAGGCCATTATCCGGCGCGACCAGAGGCGGCCGCAACCTAGGCAACTCTGGAACACCAAAAAACGACAGCCTCACCATGCCGCCGCGATCCACAACGCAGCCCAAAGTGTTCGGCTGTCGCTGCGTAATAGTGGCTCCCGCCAGAAACGGAATGGCAAGCGTTAACGTGCCCGGATCGAGCGGGCGATTTCCAAAAAAGTCGAAATCAATGGATTGCCGGTGACCAAGATGCAAAGCGATCGCTGTGTCCCCGTAGAGAGCGAACTCAGCCGGCACTCCTACAAATTCGTCCCACAGCCGGCGCTGCGACAGAGGAAGTATGTCGAGACGGGGTGAAAACGGCTCCGGAAAGGGAACTCCTCTCATCCGCACACTATACCGAGAAGTCGGGGAACCCGCTAAGCACCGCCGTCATTCCCGTGCAGGCCTCGACGCCGGTTCCTGGTGAGGGATGCGTCCTGACTGGTCACAAGGCCTCCGGCTGTGCCGCAAGTCTACCGCCGCGCACGAAGTCCACAGTGACCCTTCGGCCACGCCGCCACCTCACAATGGCCCTCCGGCAACGTCGTGGTTCATTCCAGCCGGAAAACCGCCCGCGCGTTATTGACTCCAGCCCCCCCCGTCGGTAGCAAGCCCCCGCTTTCCGGCACGTAATGTGGCCAGGAGCGAGCATGAGCCAGGATATCGGCGGCCCAGACCCCTCGTTTGAGGATCGTCTGAAGGCCGCCCGAAGCAAGCAGGGTCTCGACGCCCCGCCGAAGCGACCCTTGAGCGATCAAGATCAGCTAGGCGGCTCAGCGTGGGGAATCGGCGCGCGGGTTGGGGTGGAATTGGTTGCGGCCCTGGTCGTGGCGGTTGCCATCGGTTACGGGCTGGACCGGATTTTCCATACCACACCCATCCTGACGGCAGTGTTCGTACCCCTGGGCGGCGCGGCAGGGATAGCAAACCTTTGGCGCCTGTTCGCACCAAAGCAGTCGGATAGAGGGTAGGAGCGGGCAGCGTGGCGGCCGAAGGTTCGAGCAGTATTGACGCACTGGGACAGTTCCAGCTGCATCCATCCCTTGGTGCCATCGGCGCTTCGGTCAACTTTACCCAATCGAATCTGATGATGGTGGTGTCCGGCCTCCTGGTTCTCGGCTTACTCTGGATTGGCATGAAACCCCGGGCGATGGTGCCGGGCCGGCTGCAGGCGACGGCGGAGCTTGGCTACGAGTTCATCATGTCCATGTGCGTCGACAGTATCGGGCCTGAGGGACGCAAATTCTTCCCATTCGTGTTCACGCTTTTCTTCTTCATCCTGTTCGGCAATCTGCTGGGCGTGTTCCCGCTGTTTTTCACCTTCACCAGCCATATCATGGTGACGCTGGCGCTATCGTTGCTAGTGTTCATCCTGGTGACCGCGGTCGCGTTGAAGGAGCACGGGCTACATTTCTTCAGCTATTTCCTGCCTGAGGGCATCCCGATCGCGTTGGCACCGCTGCTGGTGGTGATTGAAGTGATCTCCTACATCTCGCGCATCATCTCGCTGTCAGTCCGTCTGTTCGCCAACATGATGGCCGGCCACGTGATGCTGGAGGTCTTTGGCGCTTTCATCATCATGCTGGGCGGCCTCGGATGGCTTGGCTACTTCCCGGCGGCTCTTTCGCTTGGGCTCAATACGATCCTGATCGGATTCGAGCTGCTGGTGGCCGTGCTGCAGGCCTACGTCTTTGCAGTGCTGACCTGCATCTACTTGCATGACGCGGTTCACCTGCACTGATACATCTTAACCCTTGAACAGCCGGGCTTTTTTGCTGGCCTCGTGACTGGATGATCGAAAGGAAATCGGACTATGGATCTCAATTCCGCCAAGATGATTGGTGCCGGACTTGCCGTGATCGCTCTTGCCGGAGTGGGCGTCGGTATCGGCCAGATCTTCGGGTCGCTGGTCACCAGTGTGGCCCGCAATCCGGCGGCGCGTGACCGCGTGTTCGGCCTCGCCATCCTGGGATTCGCGCTGACGGAAGCCGTCGCGCTGTACGCGCTGGTTATCGCCTTCATCATCCTCTTCGTCTGAAAAGGCGCGCGCCCCTCGCGCTCGGCATCGCCCATGAAGTTGTTCGGCCGAATGTTTTCGCTGACCAGACCAGCCCTTCTCGTGCCGCTGTTGACGCTGCCGGCCGCCGCGATGGCAGAGGGCATGCCACAGCTGGACTTCAAGACCCCGCTCACCGTTAGTCAGGTGGTCTGGGGTGCGATCATCTTCGTCGTATTGTACATCATGCTGTCCCGAACCGGTTTGCCGCTGGTGGCGTCGGTGCTGGAGGAGCGCGCAACAAAGATCGCCAAGGATCTGGACGAGGCCCGAGCGGCCAAGGGCAGGGCGGATGACGGCATGCGGGAAGCCGATGAGGCGACCGCCAAGGCTCGCGCCGAATCCCAGGCAGCCATCAACGCAGCGCTCGACGAAGCCAAAACAGCCGCGGCTGCACAGGCCGAAGTGCTGAATACCCGTCTGGAAAAGCAGTTGCAGGAGTCCGAAACGCAGATCGCTCAGGCGCGCGCTTCGGCGATGAGCGCGCTTCGACAGGTGGCAACCGAAACCGCCGCGACTGTGGTCACACGATTGACCGGGAAAGAACCCGATGCCGGCCGGTTGGATAGTGCCATCGGGTCCGCGTTGACCGCCCGCGGAATCGGCTAGTGGTCCTATCCCGACAGAAGCATCCTTGCGGTCGGGTGAATCGGCCCCCCAAACAAGGGCTAGTTGATAATCTGGCGGCACTATCCGCCGGATTATATCCACTAGGCATAATCGTGCGGAGCGGAACCTTTCGCGCGTGTCGATCGCGCTCTGGGACCTGACAGGAGCGGACAACGATGGACCACGAGGCAAGCTTCTTCGCCGAACCCAGGAACTGGGTTGTGCTCGCGTTCATCCTGTTCTTCGTCCTGTTCGGGAAGAAGCTCTGGAGCGCGCTGGCCACCATGCTGGATGCTCGGGCCGCCGCGGTGAAGGCCGAACTCGAGGAAGCCGCGCGGCTGCGTCGCGAAGCCGAGGTCATGCTGCGTGGCGCCGAAAAACAGCGCGCCGACGCCCTGGCCGAGGCCAAGGCGTTAATCGACGGAGCCCGCGCTGAGGCCAACCGCCTCTCCGCCGCCGCCGCCGCCGACGCTGAGGCCTCCGCCAAACGCCGCGAGCAAATGGCGATCGACCGCATCGCCGCCGCCGAAAAGGCTGCTGTCGATGACGTCCGGCTCGCCGCCGTGGATGTCGCGACGACGGCTGCCCGCCAGGTCCTGTCCGAGGGCCTGTCCGCCGAAGCCAACTCCGGGCTGATAGACCAGGCGATCACCCAGCTCCCGTCCGCGCTCGCCGCTCGCCACGCGGCGTAAGCTACGGCGCAAAGACTGCGACGGGTCAGCGTCGCAAAATTCGCCCGGTTTTCGGCGCGCGTTTCTTGCAGCGTGCGCGCGGATGGATCATTTCTGGAAATCCGTATCCCGTCCGCGGCCGCGGAGGCCGCCATGAAGGGTCGCCGAACCCATGTCCGATGGACGCCCGACCGCGATCTCGCCTGTCCAGGCCGTGGACCGGCTGGAGACGATGCACCGGCAGGCGGTGCAGGCTCAGCGCGACTCGCTGGCGCGTTTCGCCGCCGGTGGAGCCCCTCCGGACCCCGCAGAGCGAGGGCGCTTCCGCTACCCCGAACTTTGCCTCGTCTGGGCGCCGACCGGCCCGACCCCAACGACCCGTCGAGCCTGGGGAAAGTTTCAGGCGCCCGGCCTGTATGCCACCACGGTAACCCAGCCCGACTTCTTCCGCCCATACCTGCTCGAGCAGCTACAGCCGCTGGTCGAGGAATACGGTGCCTGCATTCAGGTGCGCCATAGCGACCAGGAAATGCCTTATCCCTATGTCCTCGACGGCGGCGACGAACTCGCGCGAAGCGATTCCTCACCGGCCGAACTGGCTCGGCATTTCCCGACGCCCTTGTTGTCGGCAGTCGGTGACGAGGTGGCGGACGGGCTGTGGACCTCCGCGGGCGGGCAGCCCCTGCCTCTGGCCCTATTCGATGCGGTGCGCGTCGACTACTCGCTGCGGCGCCTGCTGCACTACACCGGCACTGATTGGCGCGACATCCAGCCGTGGATTCTGCTCACCAACTACCAGCGCTACATCGATCAGTTCGTGCGTTGGGGCCTCGACCAACTGGCCAACCCCGCGAGCCCGTACGACCGTCTGATCGGCCCCGGTGATGCCATCGCCACCCGTGGCGACGACCCGGCGCAGGCCGAGGTTGGGCTCGCCGCCGCGCCCTGGCACCGCTTCCAGATGCCCGCCTATCATCTGACCCGCTCGGATGGCGAGGGTGGCGTGACAATCGTCAATATCGGCGTCGGCCCCTCGAACGCCAAGAACATCACCGACCATCTCGCGGTGTTGCGGCCGCATTGCTGGCTGATGATCGGTCACTGCGGCGGTCTGCGGGGCTCTCAGGCAATCGGCGATTACGTGTTGGCGCACGGCTATCTTCGCCGCGACCGCATCCTTGATGACCTGGTGCCCCCCGAAGTGCCGGTGCCCGCCCTGGCCGAGGTCCAGGTTGCCTTGCAGGAAGCCGCCGCCAGGGTGACCGGAGAACGGGGAGAGGCGCTGAAGCAGCGCCTGCGCACCGGGACCGTGGTATCATACGACGACCGCAACTGGGAACTTCGCTGGTCGCAAGAGCGGCGGCGCATCAATCTGTCACGTGCCATCGCCGTCGACATGGAGAGCGGAACACTGGCCGCGCAAGGCTACCGGCTGCGAGTGCCCTACGGCACTCTGCTGTGCGTCTCCGACAAGCCGCTACATGGTGAGATCAAGCTGCCCGGGACAGCAAACGCGTTTTATCAGCGCGCGGTCGGCGAGCATTTGCGCATCGGGATCGCCGCGCTGGACTTGCTGCGCGGCGATCTCGGTGCTCTGCATTCACGCAAGCTGCGTAGTTTCGATGAGCCGCCCTTTCGGTAGAGAAGGCAAATACTTAGGACCCCATTCCCTCCGACTTAAATTACACATTCGGCACACAGCAAAGCGCGGGGAGGTCGTCCGGTGGCCGGCTGGCGATTATCAGGTTTGACCCACCAGAGAAGGGCCAAGCTGCGGCAAGCATTTGCAACGCTTTCGTAAGTCCGTCTTCGGCATGCCGCACCTCGCTTGCATGACTCACGTCCTTCTTAAGTCCCAGAACGTAGTTAGCTCCTGAAGCACCTACGCCCGGCGGGAAACTCTCTGCCGCGATGGTGGAATCCCAAAGGGGTAACTCCCCTCTATCCCAGCGTCACCCAAGCCGCAGATAGGGCCATCTGTAAGGGTCAGGCAGATTTCCGCAGTTCCGTTCATTGGATCGCTCCACTCCGCCCACACCTGACACCACTTTTTCCGATGCTTGAGTCAGACGCGAAAGCGTCCATTAAAGGGTTAGGTTTCTGGACGAAAAATCAGCCCCATGAAATCAGGGGCTTGCGCGTCCCGAAAGTCAGTCTCGTCAAAGCTTTCAATTTCGCAGACTGTCACCGGGCATTTTTTGGCGGACGCCTTCGCGCCTTGAAAGGCGCGAAGGCCCAAGAGCGGCGTCCCTCCCCTGTCTGTTTCAGCTATTTGTTGGCGGGTGGCTGAGCACTCGGCGGTGGCATCTCGTTCCAGGTATTGGACCGTATCTTCCACGTCGATCCGTCTTGGACAGTGACCGCAAGGTACATACCGACAACGTGCGCGCTTACGCCCCCATTCTGACCCGGGACATCCAGGGAGTAGGTACCGTTGGCGAGTAGGATCTTTGGGTCCAACATCGTGGCTTCAGAGAGCGTGAGTTTGAAATTCTCGGGCCTCGGTCCCGCCACCATTCCGTCAAAGAACTTGCGGATGTTGGCTTCACCGATGATCGGTTCGACGACCCCTTGCGGAAGCACACTGCCGTCCTTTGCGTAGAGTGCGGCATAAGCGGCTGCGTCACCTTTATTCGTTGCCGCAACCCACTTCTGATTGATTTGGTTGGCGATGGACATGGCATCGTCGGCCGCTATGGCCGGACCGGCGAGCGCGAATGCCAGCGCAATGGCTGTCAAAATTGTTTTCATTGTTTTTCTCCTCCCTTTTCTCGGCCCGGACGATGGACGCGAGGTATTTTTCCGTCAACTTAAAGCCAAAGACCTCACGGCACCGTTACGAGCACTCCATAATGGACCTTGACTTCGTCGTTTCGCGCGAGGGCTCGATGAGATTGAACGCGTCCGGTATGCATCTAAGCCGAACAAACAAGGGAGGTGTGAAACATGCGTGTGGCAGTTGTATCTCTTGCATTGCTGGCCCGTGCTCTAGTGCCATGATTTGCACAGGACAAAATGGCTCTGTTGGCTGGGCCGAGCGACGTCAAATGGCAACCGCCTCCCGACTTGCCGGAATTGGCAGTTTTGGCAGGCGATCCGACCAAAAGCGGACCGTTTGTCATCCGGCTCAAGCTCCCGCCACACAAATCCGCAGACCCTGTCTAAGGGAATAGCAAAGATAGGAACATAGCCCCAATTTCGTGCGAGTTACTGCAATGGGGCTGATCTCGTGCAAGAGGTTGAGAGGAATCCTATTGGATCTTCCACTGGATCTTGTAGTTTACGATGGCGCCGTTGTGCCCCTCGGGGCCCTGCACGCCGGTCGCCGCGTAGTCGGCGGTTCCGGCGATACCTTTATACCGACCGGTACCTCCGGTGAGCTCTAGGTGGCCGGTATAACTGCCGTCATAGGTCCACGAAAACTGGTCGCCGTCTTTTCCCGCTGCGGTACAGGCGCCGCGCCAATGTCCGCTGTTCTCTCCGGGGTCCAGGACCTCGCCAAGACAGTGCATGCCCAGATGATCGAACATGCTGTTGCTACTGCTCGAGACCCCATTGAGCTCATAGGTAGCAAACTCGGTCGAACCCATCTTGAGTGAGTTCCAGCCGCTTAGCATCTGGTATGTTATGTAGGTGTCAGTGCTGGACGTTTGGGCGTCTGCGGCGACGGCTGACGCCCCGAAGCACATCGTGGCGCTCAGCACGATGGTGGAAAGCATATTGGTGCGGCGTCGCATTGAGTTTTCCTCCGCTTTGATTTCATTGATAGATTGATAGTCTGGGAGTGGCCTGCGTTATCAGGAGCCGTGACTTGAACTCTCCAAGAGCGGGCTGCAATGTATTTCTTCGATTCGGTAGCCATCACCGGCCATCGCGGTGAAGCCGAATACTGGTCCGGCTGAACTCAAGAATGGCAGTCGTGTGCGTGTCGAGGAGGGCGTTAGCCTGACGGCCCTGCGGCGCGTGCTTGCCGCTCTGCGCGAATGATCACGCCGGCCGCCGGCGTCCGGATCTGGCTCGCGGCGGGACTGACCGATATGCGCCGTGGCTTCGACGGACTTGCGGCCCTGGTGCAGCAGCACCTTGGGCAGGATCCATTCAGCGGCCACCTGTTCGTGTTCCGCGGCAAGCGCGGTCACCTGCTGAAGATCCTGTTCTGGGACGGCCAGGGGCTGGTGCTCTACGCCAAGCGATTGGAACGCGGGCGGTTCGTCTGGCCACAGGCGAAGGACGGCGTGGTGTCGCTGACGCCGGCGCAGTTGTCGATGCTGACCGAAGGCATCGACTGGCGAATGCCTGCGCGCACCTGGCAGCCGGAGGTGGCTGGCTAACATCTTCGTTTGCCCGCGGGATTTTCTTTGGAGCGACGCGAATTGGCAGGCGAATCTCGGGCTATGCCTGACACCACACCCGCCCTGCCCACCGACGTCGCCAGCTTGCAGGCGATGGTGCTGGCGCAGAAGGCGGAGCTGGCGACTGCGCACTCCGGTCTGATCGAGCAGCGCTTCGAGATCGAGGCACTCAAGGCGCGACTGTCGAAGTTGCTGCGGCTGACGTTCGGGCGCTCGTCGGAAAGGCTGCGGGTGCAGGTCGAGCAACTGGAACTGGCGCTGGCCGACATCGATGAATTGCTCGCCGAGACCGGCGCGGTGGACGTGGTGGCAACAGAACAGACCGTTGCGCAGGATCGCAAGCCGGCCCGCCGGCCGCTGCCGGAGAGACTGCCACGCGATGTCGTCGAACACGCCGCGCCGTGTCACGCTCAGACCGGCGCTTGCCTGGCCTGCGGCGGCACACTGCGGCCTCTGGGCGAGGACGTGACCGAGATCCTGGACTATGTCCCTGGCACCTTCCGTGTCATCCGCCATGTGCGCCCGAAGCTATCCTGCCGGAGCTGCGAGACAATTACCCAGGCCCCTGCACCAAGTCTGCCGGTTCGCCGTGGCCGGGCCGGTGCGGGACTGCTGGCGCATGTGCTGGTGGCGAAATACTGCGACCATTTGCCGTTGCATCGCCAGGCGGAGATCTATGCGCGCGAGGACGTCGACCTCAGCCGATCGACGCTGGCCGACATGGTTGGGCAGACCACGCGGCTGGTCCGCCCCCTGATTGATGCCTTGGCGCGCCATGTGATGAGCGGTGAACGGGTGCACGCCGACGATACCGTGGTGCCGGTGCTGGAACCTGGACTGGGTCGCACCCGTACGGCGCGGTTGTGGACCTATGTGCGTGACGATCGGCCCTTCGCTGGCACCGACCCGCCGGCGGTGCTCTACCGTTACTCACCCGACCGCAAGGGCGAGCATCCACGCGCCCACCTGCGTGACTTCCGCGGCATCCTGCAAGCCGATGGCTATGCTGGCTACGCCGGGCTCTATGGCAACAGGATCGTCGAAGCGGCCTGTATGGCGCACGCGCGGCGCAAATTCTTTGATGTGCACGAGACGACAAAATCCCCGCTCGCGCGTGAGGCACTGGACCGGATCGCCGCGCTCTATCGGATCGAGACAACGATCCGCGGCTGTCTACCCGAGCAGCGCCTACGCGTCAGGACTGAGCAGACTGCGCCGATGATGGCAGACCTGAAGGCATGGCTGGAAGCAACCCGCCGGCGTGTCTCTGGACGCAGCACTCTGGCGGCAGCGATCCGCTATACACTGGCACGCTGGGAGGCTCTGACGTTGATCCTGCGCGACGGCCGCGCCTGCATCGACAACTCGGCCGCCGAACGTGCGATGCGCCCGATTGCCCTCGGGCGCCGCAACTGGACCTTCGCCGGATCCGATGCCGGGGGTGAACGCGCCGCTGCCATTTACAGCCTGATCGAGACCGCGAAGCTGCACGGCTCCGATCCCGAAGCGTATCTACGCCGCGTCATCGAGCAGATCGCCGACCATCCGGTCAATCGCGTCCACGAACTGCTGCCCTGGAACCTTACTGACATTCGGCCGCGGCTCGATCAGCGCATCGCTGCCTGAACGACACAGTCAAGCAGCGCAACTGCGCCTGAAGCCGGACGCTTACGGATAAACAACGTTAAAGGCATATGGAGAAGTAGTCAGAACCACTGCTGCAACTGCGCACAATTTGAGATTTCCAGTGCCGGCCATCTTTTGCCGCCTCCCAAAGCCAGTTTGCTTCTCCGCGTACGACAGATAGTTCCTGCCCGTAACAGCAACTCAGGACAGTGTGCGACGGCGCCTTTTTGAAAAACTCCTGCAGCCGTTATAGAAATGCTATGCGTGCCTTCACATCGTCGTGCCAACGATTGGCCGTAAGAGGTGCCAAATGCCGCGGTCACCGGCCGGAACGAGCAAGCGAGCTCTGTCGCGTATCCAGCGCCTGTGCTGCCTGGGTGTCGGCAGCGAAATGCTAATGCCGGATCTAATGCGGGAAGTAATGGCGTTCATCCCATCACGGGGAGGCCTCTTTTTTTGGGTTGGGCCAAAACCCGGGGCGGACAACACCTATGCCACGTTCTCACCAGGGATTCTCGCGCGCTATCTCAAAGAATTCTACTCGACCCGCCAAGAGGTCGAGTTGCTCCGGCCGCTTTTCAGGTTCGCGACCTGGCCCGATTCGAGTCCCGTCCTGCGGTTCGAGCAGCAGTTGCGCGTCGATCTCAGCACATTCCTTCGCAGCGATTACTACAATCATCTCTGGCGGCCGGTCGATAACTGCAACCCCCTCATGTTAGGCTTGCGAGAGGCGGGTCGAGTCCGGGGCGTGCTGCAGGTCTATCGCGCGAGGGGAGAACGACCGTTCGAGCCCCGGGAAGTCAAAATGCTTGAGTTGATCGTCGGCTTCGTCGCACACGCCATGACGCCTGCGGCTTTGACAGAAGAGGCTTTCATCGACAGCGATGACCGCGCGCTGTTGGTGGCGAACCTCGAGGGCACGTTGTGTCATGCTGGCCCACAGGCGCAGCATCTTCTGATGATGGCGCTGAACCCGCATTGGTCGCCCACAGCCAACTGGCGCGGTCTGCAGGGACCAATACCCGGTATCGGGCGGCTGTGCCGCATGCTGGCAGCCACCGCAGAAGGCGCCATCGGGCAGCCACCGCCCGTTCTGCGGTTGCGAAACGCGTGGGGTGAATTCGTTCTCCGCGCATATTGGTGGGGGCCGACCGACGGGACCGAACAAACCAGCCACATCGGCGTTACCATTGAACGCCGGGTGCCGCGCGCATTGGCGCTGCGCCGCCGGATCGAGGAGCTACCACTGACCGGGCGTGAAAAGCAACTCTGTCTGCGCCTGGCGCATGACAAGTCTCGTCAAGACCTCGCGGACGCGATGGGGGTGTCCGCTGGCACGATCGTTACGCACCAGACCAACATTTATGCCAAACTCGGAGTGCACAGCCGCGCAGGATTGCTTGCAGCGCTGCTGCCGACGTAGGGCCACGGCTCCTTCTGCTTCAGAAATCAAGAATGGTGCACCAAAATCGGAGCGTTGAAATCACAAGGCTTTTTCGGTGCACTAATTAGGTGCACATCAAGACCATGAAATACGGATATGCACGAGTATCGACGGACGGCCGAGCGTCGAGGCGCAGGTCCGTCAAGTGACCAAGGCCGGATGCAAGAAGGTGTTTTGCAAGACAGCGAGCGGGGTCAAGACCGACCGCAACCAGCTGCGCAAGGCGCTCGACCAACTTAACGCCGGCGACGTGCTCATGGTGACTAGGCTCGACCGACTGGCCCGATCGACACGGGACCTGCTGAACACCCTTGCCAGAATCACCGACCGTAAAGCCGGCTTCCGGTCCCTTGGCGACACATGGGCGGACACGCCGGGTGCCGACGGGCGGCTCCTGGGCGGCCTAGCGGAATTCGAACGGGAATTGATCCGCACCAGGACTGGGGAGGGCCGCAAGCGCGCTGTCGCACGCGGGGTGAAGATGGGGCGGCCGCCAAAGATGACGTCGCATCAGATCAAGGAAGCGCTACGCCGGCGCAATGCCGGGGAGCCGCACCGCGATATCGCGCGAAGCTATAACGTCTCCCATAGTACGACTTCGCGGCTTGGCGCATGAGGGCGTTGCCCGAATTCCTGAAATGAATAGCGTTTTATCGCTCACCCGCGCGGATTTCAGACGCGGAATCCCGGGCGGCGATACCTGTCCGCCGCGCCGGAAAGCGATAAAACGATATTCATTATCACGCGCTTCTGTAACGGGCCTTCCTGTGTCAATCCCTTTCAAGCGTGGTTCAGCAAAAATAGCAGTCGTTTTCCTCGTTTTCTGGTTCGGCTGATGACCGTTTTCTCGTCCCGGCCGCAATCACATCCGGCGTTGCCTGTGGCCGCGGTCAAGGATGGCCCTAGGCCATCGCCTTGGCGGCGGCGCGCAGCGTCCTTGAGGGCGGTCGCTGGCAACGCCACCCTGGGATAGCCGGGGAGGGATCAGACGTCATCCCAGCGCATCCCATCCCATACAACGTTTCGAGCCCCATCCTGCCGCCGGTGTCTCTCTTCTGTCCGCGGTCGGCGCGATGGCCGCCACCCGATGGTGTCTGAAGGATCGGCCGGCCAATCTAATGACGCGCGGTCAGCCATGCGGCGCCGCTGCACGTGATGCGGCCTGACCTGATCCATCGTCCCGGCGACGGGACCCTGCTCCGGACGACCCTTACCGGGCGTCGGAACCTGTTGATGCAGAGGCGAGTCCCCAGCCATGCGCGTCAGAATGGCATTGGCGGCTTCGTAAAGCGCGGTGCGCACCATCGCGTCGCCAGCCTTCGAGATCCGCCCGGTTACGTCCGTCTCCCCGGACTGGTATCGTCTTGGGGTCAGTCCGAACAGCGGTCCCACACTCTTGGACGATTTGAACCGGCTGGGATTGTCGATCGCCGCGGCATAGGTCAGCGCGACGATCGATCCGACGCCGGGCGCCGTCGTCAGCAGCCGCGCCCGCTTATCGGCACGGGCGGCCCGGTGGGCCTGGTTGTCCAGTCTCTTGAATTCCTCCGCCAGCACCGTGCGGGCTCGCAACAACGCATCGCAGACCGCCAGCAACGTCGGATGCTCCGCCACCAGGCTTCGGACCCGGCTCTCGAAGGTCTTCGTTGTAGTCTTACCAACCTTCAGCCCAAACCCGCGCAGCGTGCCCCGCACGCTCATTTCGATGTCGTGGAGCTTGATCTGCAATAGTTTCCGAGCCCCCAAAATGGCACGGGTTTCCTGCGCCGCCAGCGACTTGCAATGCACCGGGCGGAACCAGCCGAGGCGCATCAACTGCGCGATGCCGCGGGCATCCTTGCGATCGGTCTTCACCGGCATGATCTTGAAGGCGATGCGCACATGACGGGTTTCCAGCAGCTCCGCCGGCAACCCGGCCTGCTGCATGCCAGCATAAAGCCATTGCGACAGCGGTCCCGCTTCCAGGCCTATCCGCACTATCTCCAAGCCCGGATTCTTCAGCCATGTCGTCAGAGCCTCGGGCTCACTGGCGATCTTGGCTTCGCGCACGACACGCCCGGTGGCGTCCACAACGCAAAGGCTTGGAACTTTCCAGCGATACGTCGATCCCGGCATAGTAATCCATGGTCTTCCCTTCGATGATGCTTGGAGCAGGCCCCGCCTGACTCCGGTTTGAACACACCATCACTCTGAGGGGCGGCCACATTCACCGCCAAGCCTGGCGGCCGCCCGTTACCCCATCTATTTTGCGGACGAGCAAACGACCTGGCCAAAATCGCTATTGTGACGCATCCTGAATTGTTCTAAAGTACGTTCTTCCTTTGGCCCCTACGAGGGCTTCGTGCGCAGTCCGCTGATACTTGCACCACGCTAGGGTGCGCTGCTCTGTTGCATCCCGGTGCACGTTCGGCTCTTGTCGTTTTATGGCCACAAAAACCACCCGGACGGTCGCCTTGGTCGCGCTTCTGATTTATGCTGGCGAGACCGGTAGTGCGTTCTCGGATCTATGCCCTGGCCCGTTATTAAATGGCACGCTGACGATTCCCGGTACACCCACGCTGCAGCTCAAAGCCTCGACGGATGGTGGTACTGCCACGCTGACCGGCCAGCTCGGCGCGATCTCCGGCCAGGCCAGCGTTACGTGTCAATCAGGAGAGTTCCACGCAATGCTCTACAGTATGTCCGATGGCTCACTCTACCGCTGTCGCGGCACTATCGACGGGCAAAGGTTCACCGGACATTGCATGAATGGAAGCGTGACCGGAGAGATTTCTGGGCGATTCAGTCCGCAGCCCTAACTTTCCTGCCGTTTTCCGTAACGGACTGAGTTGGGCCGTCGAGCCGGTTGGGTCCTGCCCCTCCGTAGAGACCTAATCATGCCCTGGAACAGAATGAGGAACAAAAAAGCACTTCTCAGCGCTTTGGTTTTAATGATGTATCGCAGCTGACGCGCACCACGAATTGGTGGCGCCAATGGCTATCCATCCCCGCCTCTGCGCATACCATTCTCCTCGGAATTCATGTTATGTTCTTGACATCACCCGCAACCATAGCTAGAACAAACCTACAACTGCACACCGGACCGACCCATGGCTCGCCCACCCAACTCGTTTCTTGAGACGATCATCACTTTCCTGCTGCCGTACTTCTCCGCAGCCTCCATGGACAAGCACGAAGCCCGGTCCGAGATCCTCGACACCCTGGCCGCCTACGAAACCCGCACCCGGGCGGAAATGCTGCAAGCCGCTCACGTCATCGCGTTCGGCATGACCACCCTCGACGTCCTCGCCGAGGCGAAAACTACCGAGATGTCACCGTCCATGCGCCTCCGCTACCGCGGCTGCGCCAACAGCCTCAACCGCTCCACCCTGCAGACCGAAAAGGCGCTGGACGAGCGTCTTGCCCGCGAACTTCCAGCCGCCCCCACCGAAATGGCGGAGCCCGTCGACGACATGCGGCAGGCCGAGATTATGGCGGCTATTCAGGAGCACAAGGCGAGGACCGCCGCCCAGCGCCCCCACGCCAAACCCGCCACCGCCCCGCACCTCGCAACAAACACCGCGCCGGACCAGACGTGGAACCCTGAGCTCTGGGCCAACGCAATGTTGAACTCGTTGCAGCGCTCCGGCGCTCCAGTCCAGCCCTCCCCGTAAGAGCACGACCGCGCTACGCGGAACGTCCCGCGCGCCAGAATCGCCCGATCACACAACCAGCAAGTATAGACAGTCCGAAAACGATCTAGCGCGGGCCGGCCGGAGCGAAAAGTTCTTCCACGTCCGCCTCGGTCATCGTCAGCGCACCGCCATGCTCGGTATCCATGACGCTGGCCACAATGGCGCGCTTTTTCTCCTTGAGCACCTCCATTTTCTCCTCGATGGTGCCGAGCGTGACCAAGCGATGCACAAAAACCTTCTTGGTTTGCCCGATCCGGTGGGCGCGATCAGTCGCCTGATCCTCGACAGCCGGGTTCCACCAAGGATCGTAATGAATAACCGTGTCCGCGGCGGTCAGATTTAACCCGACACCGCCGGCTTTCAGGCTGATCAGGAACAGCGGCACGTCGCCGGCCTGGAATTTCTTCACCGGCGTCGCACGATCCTTGGTATCGCCCGTCAGTTTGACGAACCTGACCTCGTCTTCCTGCAATCGGGCCTCGATCAATGCCAGCATTTCGGTGAACTGGGAGAACAGCAGGACGCGGCGCCCCTCGTCGAACATGATGCTGAGCATTTCCATCAGACGGTCCAACTTCGCTGAGCCGGCCTTGGATTTTGCCACCGTCTTCAGTTTCAGCAGGCGCGGATCGCAGCACGCCTGACGCATTTTCAACAGCGCGTCGAGAATGATGATGCCGGAGCGGGCCAGGCCCTTTGAGGCAATCGCCGCCTGCACCTTGGCATGCATCGACAGCCGGATCGCCTCGTAGATCGCCCGCTGCGTGGTTTCCATCTCCACCGGCTCGACGATTTCGGTCTTCGGCGGCAGTTCGGTGATGACCTCCTCTTTGGTCCGGCGCAACATGAACGGGCGGATGCGGCGATTGAGCAGATCTTGCCGTTCGACATCGCCATGTTTCTCGATCGGCGTGCGATAGCGCGACTTGAACGACTTCTGGCCACCCAGGAAACCGGGGGCGAGAAAATCGAACAGCGACCAAAGCTCGCCCAAATGGTTCTGCAACGGAGTGCCCGATAGACACAGCCGCTGCCTCGCTTTCAACCGCAACGCCTGCCGGGTCGTTTCGGCATTGGGGTTCTTGATCGACTGCGCTTCATCCAGGATGACCGCGTGCCAATCCTGGGCGAGCAGAGTATCCGCGTCACGCGTCAGCAACGGGTAGGTGGACAGCACGAGGTCGTGCTTCGGGATCGCCGCGAAGCTGGCCTTTCGGGCGCCCCCGTGCAGCGGAAGCACCGACAGTTGCGGCGCGAAACGCTGCGCTTCGGCGGTCCAGTTCGGTATCACACTGGTCGGGCACACGATCAGCGAAGGCCGGTCCAGCCGTCCCGCCGCCTTTTCAATCATCAAATGCGCCAGTGTCTGCACCGTCTTGCCGAGACCCATGTCGTCGGCGAGCACGCCGCCTAATCCCGCCGATCCCAGGAATTGAAGCCAATCGACGCCCTGGCTCTGGTATGGCCGCAGCGTCGCTCGGAATGCCGCAGGCACCGTGGCCTTGGGAATTCCACCCGATTGGCGCAGCGTCCGGCCGAGGTCTCGCAAAGCCTCGCCGCCTCGCCAGATCAGGCCGGTGCGTTCTTCCAGGCCAGCGAGTTCCGCGGCTTCCAGGCGGCTGAACCCGATTTTCCCGGTGTCCTCATCGATCCCGCCGGTGGTCCAAAGCTCCAGCAGCGCCTGCAAAGTCGGGCGGATCCGAGACATCGGAAGCGACAAAAGACGGCCATCGAGCAGCGTCAGGACAAACGGCTTGTCGTCCGCTCGCTCCACAAGCTCAGCAGCCTCCGGTCGCGCAATCAGGCGGACCAGGGCAGGGACCAGATCGACCTGCTCGCCATCCACCGTCACGCCAAGATGGAGTTCCAGCCAGTCGATGCCGGAACCTTCCACCAGTTCCGCTTCGATGTCCGCATCGGCCGACAGCACCTGCACCGGGAAATCGTTGTCGACCTGGACGGTCCACCCGGCGCGTCGCAGCCGCGGGATTTCCTGGGTGACGATCTGCAGCCAAGTCGGGTTCGGGCCGTATTCGCGCAGCGCGAAATCATCGGTGTGAGCATGCTGATAGTAGACCGGAACCACCTCATGCACCGAACCGAAGCCCATTGCCGCTAGTTCAGCCAAGGCTCTCGCCTCGGCCGCGCGGTCGCGTGCAATTTCGAAAAGTATGCCGTCGCGGACGGTGATTCTCGGGAGCGGCTTGAGACTACGCGGGAGGGTAAAGGGACCATACTCATAGGACAGGCGCGCCAGTGGCACGGCATACAGCCCGCGTCCGAGCGGTTTGGCCGATCCTCGGCCGTAGCTTGGATCGCTTGGCAGGGTGCCGCTGATCAGGCGCAGATGCGGGCGCATCGTTTCTTGGACCGATTCCGGCGGCTGCATCTCCGCTGGCACGGGTACCTTCGACGCAGGCATCCGCCGCGACAGCTGTTCCCGAACCTCGGCCGCCGCTTCCGGCGGGATCGAGGGCGCATTTAGCAGCCGCGTCGCCGTCCGTTGCGGTAGGTCGAGACCGACCGGACCCATGAGCCCGGCGCCGGGCTCAACGTACCAGGGGGCCGGAAGGCGAACCCCGATCAGGCCCTCGTCCAAAGCCAGGACGGCCTGCTGGGACGCATCCGGCTTGGTGATCCAGGCTATCTGTCCCTGCCGCTCCGGACCCTCGGACAGCGCCGGACCTTCCGCGTTGCCCCACCGTGCTCGGCCGGTGGCGAGAATCCGTCGAAGCGTATCGAGCGGATCGTCGTCGGCCTGTGGCCCCGAATAGCTGTTGCGGCGATACAGTCGCGTCAGAATGATAAGGTCCGAGGGCCGCAGGTACTTCGCTGGATTCTGGATCTGATGCGGGGTGTAGCGCTTGATCGTGCCGGGGCTGTTGTCCCGGCGCAGTGCCACTGTCATGGCATCGATGCGCAACTGCGGTACACCCGTCGATTGCGGCGCTGCATCCAGAACGTAGAACACTCGGGTGCGAATTCGAGGCAGGGTACTCCTCGGTCAGCTCCTCCTCGTCGCGGTCGAAATCGGCTAGCCAGCTTTGGATCTGAGCCGGGAGCACGGTCGCGGCGGCAGATCCGGAGCTCTGCTGGGGCTGGACCTCCCGGCCGCGGGGGACTTGGATCTGCTTGCGCTGGGCAGCAATCAATACGGCCGCAAGGTGCTTGCAGCCTCGGCCTGTCGGGCAGGAGCAGGCGCCCGCGATGCGGATGCCGTTGTTGGGGGAGCGACTGACCTTTAGGCTTTGGACATAGGGATCGGGGCTGGTTCCCTGGGTCGTGGCGGTGATGATGGCACCGCGGGCGCCGATTTCCAGCCCCTGGACGCGGCCGCGCTGCTCGTACGAGCGGCCGGCGCTCAGAGTTGCAGGGGGGAAGATCCGCTTTATGTCGCCTTCCCGGATGGCCAGGGATGGGTCGATGTCAAGAGCTATGGGCACGAGGTGCATATACAGAGGATGGCGGCGGTGTTCGAGTTGTGACCAGAGGCGGCTGTCAAACCCCCTGGGAGTGTCGGCCTTGCTTGATGAAATAGGCGTCGGACCAAGTCCGCGCAGGCCACGGCCGTCCCGTTCAGGCTTTGCTCAATGCTCGCTAATTTACCCCAGCTTGGTCACGCCAGGTTGGGCTGGTAGGGTATTCTTGATACATGAACACATTTGTGGTCACCCACAGACTGCCGGTTCGGCCGGGGGGATGCACGAACCGGCAGCCTCAGCGCCGCCTTCGCCTTGCAACGAGACGCAAGGCAGGACGTCGCCGTCCCGTGGAGCGGAAAGCGTCCTATCGATAGGCGAGCGAGTCCGGGGAAAGGCCCATGGACGATATCGTCGGCGCTGTCAGCTGCCCGGTCGGCTGCAGCCCGCGGTTCTGCTGGAACTGCTCAACCGCCCGTTGCGTGCTCTGGCCCCAGACGCCGTCGACGCCCCCGGTATAGAAACCGAGGCTGCGCAGGCGGTCCTGAAGAGCGCGGACAGAACCGGGTTGCAGAGTGTCCGGTGGCGGTAGCGGCGGTGGAAGTGCCGCTTGCTGCGTGCCCAAAAGGAGTCCCGGATCAAGGCCGAGCGCCGCGGCGGTCGCCTGGTTCAGTTGACCCGTGACCTGCAACTGGTGGCTGGCTTGAAATTGCTGCAAGGCGCTGGAACTGTCAGGTCCCCAAACGCCGTCGGTAGCTCCGCCATAGGCGCCCGCGCGGCGCAAATGATCTTGAACCGCCTGCACCGCGGCCGGAGGCACAGGCTGCACATAGGCCAACGGGGCGACTGGTTGAGCGACTGCGGATAGATTGATTGAGGCCGCCAGTAGCGTGCCAGCGGCAAGTGCCATAAAGGGTTTCATGTTGCGCACCGAATACTGTGTATGCTGAAACGCCCGCTCCTCGGATCCGTTTCCAATGAAAGAGCGTCGGTAGATCAGCTTTTAGTTAACGTTCGAAGCGGTCGCGGGATTTTCACGGGGGATTTGTCTGGGGGATGTTGCAAGTGCCGAGACGAGATGACGAAAATACCACGCGGCGACGGATCCTGCAGGCAGGATTTGCCTTGGCCGGCGGAACTCTCGCGATCGCCTCGGCGCGGGCCGACAGTGATCCCGCGACGGCCCAGCCAGCTACTCCCCAGCCGGCTGCTCCGATGAAGTTCACCCCCGAAGCCGTGCACTACCAAGCGACGCCGAACGACTGGCAGAAGTGCCTCTTCTGTCAGTATTTCAAGGAACCGAGTACCTGCGGGATCTTGACTGAGCCAGTTTCGAAAAATGGCTGGTGCGATCACTTCGCTCTGCTGCACGAATAGGTCGGCGGTCGCACCTGTAGCCAACCCCTAAGCGCGGACAATCAATATGAGGGGTCGCGCGGGGGCGCTTTACCCCGCCGCCAGCGTGCGCATGGCCGCCGTGCGCTCGAACAGCCGCAGCAGCAGCCGGATGGCCTGCCCGCGCGGCGTCTGCAGTTTGGGATCGCGTGACAGCAGCACTGCGGCGTCGCGATGGGCCATATGCAGCAGATGCTCGTGCTCGACCGGGTCGGCCAACCGATAGCCGGGGAGGCCCGCCTGGCGTGTGCCGAGCGCGTCGCCGCCGCCGCGCAAGCGAAAATCCTCATCGGCGATGACGAAGCCGTCGTCGGTATCGCGCAGCAGGGTCAGGCGGCGGCGGGCCGACTCGTTCACCCAATCCTCGTGCAATAGCAGGCAGAAGCTGGCATCGGCTCCGCGGCCGACCCGTCCGCGCAATTGGTGGAGCTGGGCCAGACCGAAGCGTTCGGCGTGCTCGATCACCATCACCGAAGCTTCGGGAACATCGACGCCGACCTCCACGACGGTGGTGGCGACCAGCAGCCGGATCGTGCCAGCGGCAAACGCGGCGAGGGCGGTGTCGCGGACTTCAGGCGTCTGCTGGCCGTGCGCAGAGTCCGACCCGGTCGCCGAACCGGAGCTTCAGGTCAATGAACCGCTCTTGCGCGGCGGCGACGTCCAGCGCCTCACTCTCGGCAACAAGCGGACAGACCCAATAGACCTGAGCGCCTTCGTCCAGTTTGCGCGCGATCCCCTCAAGCACAGTCGCTATGGTGCCGAGGGAGTGGAGGGTAGTGCGGATCGGCAGGCGGCCGGCGGGCTTCTCAGTCAGCCGGCTGACGTCCATTTCGCCCCATTGGGTCAGCAGCAGTGTCCTCGGGATCGGCGTCGCGGTCATTATCAGGACGTCGGTGTGCTCGCCTTTCGCGCCTAAGGTCAGGCGCTGGGTGACGCCGAAGCGGTGCTGCTCGTCGATCACCGCCAATGCCAGGTCGCGATATTCGACGGCGTCCTGGAACAATGCGTGGGTGCCGACGACAATTTGGATCGACCCATCCTTGATGCCACGTAACAGGCGGCCGCGCTCCTTGCCTTTGATCGAGCCGGTCAATAGGGCAACCGGAAGCGGACACAGGTGGGTCAACGTGCGGTGATGCTGTTTGGCAAGAACTTCGGTCGGCGCCATTAGGGCCGCCTGTTTGCCGGCCTCGACGGCGCGCAACATCGCCAGCAGCGCGACCAGCGTCTTGCCGGAGCCAACATCGCCTTGAAGCAGGCGCAGCATTCGGCGGGGGGACGCCAGGTCGGCGTCGATTTCGAGCAGAGCAGCTACCTGGGAGGGCGTCGGCGGAAAGCCGAAGCGGTGCAGCGCGACGTCGCGGAGATGCGAATCGCCGATCAGCGGCTGGCCGGAGCGGGCGCGAACGCGGCCACGAATCAGGGTGAGGGCAACCTGACCGGCGAGCAACTCGTCATAGGCCAGACGGGCGCGCAGGCGCTTTTCGGGTTGCGGTCTTTTCAGGGTTCTGAACGGTCCGCAGGGCTTCGGCGAATGGCGGCCATTTCTCGCGCCTCAGCAGCGCCGTTGTCGTGCCATTCGGGAAATTTGGGCAGCAGTGCCAGTCCCTGGGTCAGCGCGGCGGCGACCTGGCGTGGCCACAGCCCGGCGGTCAAGGGCCAGACCGGCTCGATCGTCGGGATGCGGTCAGCCTGGTCGAACGAAACCAGATGCTCGGGATGGGCGATGGTCAGCCGGCCGTTGAACACGTCCAGCTTGCCGGAGACCAGGAGTTTCGCGCCGGGCGGCGTCTGGGTTTCCCGGGTGAACCGGAAAAAAACCAGCTCCGCGGTGCCGGTTTCATCTTTGACGATAATGCGCCAGGGCTGCCGGGAGTTCGCCGGGCGCTCGTGGCGTACGACCTCCACGGCGAGGGTGGCGACGATGCCAGGTTGAGCGGCGCGGATGGTCGGCCGGGCGCTGCGATCGAGGTAAGACTCGGGCATGTGAAACAGCAGGTCGATGATCCTATCGCCGCCGGCGGCCCGCGCGATCAGCGCCGCAATGGCGGGCCCTATGCCGCGCAGACTTGTCAGGGGCGCGAAAAGAGGGGCAAGCGTCTCGGTGTTCACGGGCTGACAGTTCTCAGGGGCACCGCTATATGACAGCCGGTAAATGACTCAACCAGACCATTCAGCGCTGGACATGAGGCGCCGACGGCTGTTGTTTCGAGCAACGCATCGCGGGACGTTCGAAAACGACCTGATGATCGGTGGTTTCGTACGTGCCCATCTTGCAAGCCTAACCGAAGCGGACCTCGATGCGTTGGAGACGGTGATGGAAATGCCCGACACCGACCTGGCCGAATGGCTGACTGGCCGCGAGCCAATCCCCGCAAAGGAGGATACGCCGATGCTCCGTCGCATGCGGGACTTTTTGCGGAACCCGCTGGCACGATGAGCGATGCGGTCAAAGTTTGGGGGGCGCCGGAAGGGTGGGATGCGTTCCTGCTGGCGCAACGTCGCCGGGAGCATAGTGGCAGTATCCTGCATGTCACCCGCGACGACGCCAGGATGGCCCGGTTGGCCGAAGCGCTAGCCTTCGTCATGCCGGAGGCGGAGATCCTGCGGTTCCCGGCATGGGATTGCCTGCCCTACGACCGGGTGTCGCCAAATCCGGCCCTGGTGTCGGAACGCATCGCCACCTTGGCCCGGATGCTGGAAAAGCCGGCTGGGCCGCGCGTTGTTCTGACCACCGTCAACGCCTTGGTGCAGCGTGTGCCGCCGCGCACCACGTTCGCCGGCGCCAGTCTTGGCCTGGCCGTCAACGGCGAGGTGAAACCAGAGAAGCTGGCCGAGTTCCTGGAAGCCAATGGATATGGCCGGGCTGGTACCGTGATGGAGCCCGGCGAGTACGCGATGCGTGGCGGAATCATCGATATTTTCCCGTCCGGCGAGCCCGATCCGGTGCGACTGGACTTATTTGGCGACACGATCGAATCGATCCGCGTGTTCGACGCCAGTTCCCAACGGAGTGCTGGGAAGCGGAACAGTTTGACGCTGCGGCCGGTGTCCGAGGTGCCGCTCGGCAAGGAAGCGATTGCCCGATTCCGCACCGGGTGGCGCGACCTGTTCGGGCAGGAGGCGGCGCAAGATCCGCTGTATCTGTCGATCTCCGACGGGCGGCGGCATCCTGGGATGGAGCATTGGGTGCCGCTGTTCCACCCAACGATGGAAAATCTGCTGGATTATCTGCCGGACGCGGCTGTCAGTCTGGATCATCAGTCCGACGATGTGCTGGAAGCGCGGCTGGAAATGATCGCCGACCACGCTCAGGCACGCAAGGCGGTGCCGCGTGACGGCGAGGTGCCGTATCGTCCGATCCCGTCGGACCTGCTGTATCTTGACCGTGACGGCTGGGACGAGATGCTGTCGTTCGGGCCGCTGCTGGCGTTTACCCCGTTCGCCAAGCCGGAGGGGGCAAGTGGGGTTGATGGCGGCGGGCGGCCGGGGCCGGTGTTCGCCCAATCTGGCGGTAGTGTGGCCGGCGGCAGTGGGGGCGGAGGTGGTCCGGGGATTACCGTCTTCGATCAGTTGCGCGGGCAGGCGGAACGTTGGACGAAAGAAGGGCGGCGGATCGTGGTTGCCGCCTGGACCCGAGGGTCTCGTGAGCGGCTGGGCAATCTACTGCGTGAGCACGGCTTCAAGGACGTCGCGGCGGAGGACGATTTTGCCAGTGTGCGGCGCAAGCCGGCGGGGTCTGTCTCGCTGGTGGTGCTGGGTGTGGAGCGCGGCTTCGTTGCCGAACGCCTAGCCCTGGTCGGCGAGCAGGATCTGCTCGGCGAGCGCATTTCCCGGCCGCCGCGCCGGCGCAAACGGGCCGATCAGTTCATCGCCGAGGCGACCGAAATCGCCGAGGGCGATCTGGTGGTGCACCAGGAATATGGTATCGGGCGTTACGATGGGCTGGCGACCTTGCAGGTCACCGGTGCCCCGCACGATTGCCTCCGGCTGATCTACGACGGCAATGAAAAGCTGTTTCTGCCGGTCGAGAACATCGAAGTTCTGTCGCGCTACGGCAGCGAGCACCAAGGCACCGCGCTGGACAAGCTCGGTGGCGCCGGCTGGCAGACCCGCAAGGCGAAGATGAAGCAGCGCATCCGCGATATGGCGGGTGAACTGATCCGGATCGCCGCGGTCCGAAAAATGCACGACGCCGAGACGATGGCGCCGCCGGAGGGCACCTGGGACGAATTTTGTTCACGCTTCCCGTTCGCTGAAACCGAGGATCAGTCGCGCGCCATCGCAGATGTGCTGGAGGACCTGGCGGCGGGCAAGCCGATGGATCGGCTGATCTGTGGCGATGTCGGTTTCGGCAAGACCGAGGTCGCGCTGCGGGCCGCGTTTGTTGCGGCGATGTCGGGTTCTCAGGTTGCCGTGGTGGTGCCGACCACGTTGCTGGCGCGACAGCATTATCGGACGTTCTCGGAACGGTTCGCCGGGTTGCCGGTAAGGGTAGCGCAGTTGTCGCGAATGGTCACAGCGAAGGAGGCCAATGAGGTTCGCAAAGGTCTGACCAACGGCGATGTCGGCATCGTTGTCGGCACCCATGCGCTGCTGGCGAAGTCGGTGGAATTTTCCGATCTCGGGCTGCTGATCGTGGATGAGGAGCAGCACTTCGGGGTGGCGCATAAAGAGCGGCTGAAGGCGCTGAAGTCCGACGTGCATGTGCTGACTTTGACAGCGACTCCGATCCCTCGGACCTTGCAGTTGGCGCTGACGGGCGTGCGAGAGATGTCGATTATCGCGACGCCGCCGGTCGATCGGCTGGCGGTGCGGACGTTCATCATGCCGTTTGATTCGGTGGTGATCCGAGAGGCGTTGCAGCGCGAGCGGTTCCGCGGCGGGCAGGTGTTCTGCGTGGTGCCGCGGATCGAAGATTTGCAGCGGATGTCTGACCGGCTGCGGGAGATCGTGCCGGAGGCAAGCACCATCCAGGCGCATGGGCGTCTGGCGCCGACCGAGCTGGAACGGGTGATGACGGAATTTGGTGATGGCAAGTATGATATTTTGCTGTCGACCAATATTGTCGAGAGCGGACTGGATATGCCGGCGGTGAATACTCTGCTGATCTACCGCGCCGATATGTTCGGGCTGGGGCAGTTGTATCAGCTTCGCGGCCGGGTCGGGCGGGGCAAGCAACGTGGATACGCGTATCTGACGTGGCCGCCGAATCATCGGTTGTCCGTCGCGGCAGAGAAACGACTGACCGTAATGCAGACGCTCGATGCGCTGGGCGCCGGATTCACTTTGGCGTCGCACGATCTGGATATTCGCGGGGCGGGCAACCTGCTGGGGGATGAGCAGTCGGGGCATATCAAGGAAGTCGGCATCGAGCTTTACCAGCAGATGCTGGAAGACGCCGTGGCTGATATTCGCGTCGGCGAGGGCAAGCGGGCGGGGCAGGAGCGGGATTGGACGCCGAACATCTCGCTGGGGCTGCCGGTGCTGATCCCCGAGGCCTATGTTCGCGATCTGCCGGTGCGGCTGGGTTTGTATCGCCGCATTGGCGCGCTGGCGTCGGACGGCGAGAGCGACGCGATGGCCGCTGAACTGGTCGATCGTTTCGGCACGTTGCCCGAGGAGGTGGAAAACCTGCTCGGTGTCGTTGCGCTGAAGCGGGCGTGCCGGGAGGCGGGCGTCGAGAAGCTTGAGGCCGGGCCTAAGGGGATGGTGCTGACGTTCCGTGGCAATGCATTCTCCAATCCCGCCGGTCTGGTGCGGTGGCTGTCAAGCAAGGGCGGTTTGGTGCGGCTGCGGCCGGACCATAAGCTGGCGATCTCGCGTGATATGGATGTGGTGACGCGGTTGAAGTTCGCGCGCGATACGCTGAAGTCGCTGGACGAGATCGTGCGGCAGGCGAAGGCAGCATAGACTATTGGTGTCGCTGTACTCTGAACCCAATGCGTTGAAATAACGTAATTCGGACAGCAATCCAGTGCTTGGGCGCCTCCCTGTCCGCGGGGTTTATATCGACTTCCTATCGGAATCCTGTTTTGGCCGCGGCAGCATCACGGAGCCGAGGTTGACCCATCTTCCCTCCTGGGTCGAGAGGTTGCAATCGCAGTGGGCGATCTGGAACGCTCTTATTATTATAGTGGAATCAAGGTGTCTATTGCCGGGAGATCGGCGATCTCGCCGAAGTGCGGTCGCGCTATGATTCCGCGACCTGCAGTCGCCGCTGACCGGGTCGGCTTCCGATTTTACATCGACGTACAGAACGCAGCGCCGGACAGGGGCGACATGGGCAGGCGCTGGCTCTGATGCGTCCGGTGATTGCGACAATGCACCGCACGGGCGGCAGCCGTGTCCCAGTAGGTAGTGCTGCAGCAACTCCTGGACGCGGCATTAAAGAGCGATCGGAAGCGGATGTCAGCACGCTGATCGAGCGCGTGGCGGGACGGTATCCCGTGCCGCCCGAGCGACGCAAAGGTCACGCCGTGGCCATTTGACGCCCGACGGGCCTGTACGACCGGGAATGCCTCGGCGACACGCAGGTTTACACCCGGCGTGGACCGCGTTCGCTTGGGCATACCTGTTTCGCCAAGGGACGGGGAACCCATGATCCGCTCGTGCTTTACATCCATATGGGCCGCCGGATGGCGCTGGCGGCCAGCGTACGAACTGGAAGAAGGTCCACAGCAAATGGCTGACAATACCCAACGGCCGAGAATGACCACGGCGTTTGGCCGCCCGGTGGAGGACAACCAACACTCTCTGACGGCTGGCCCGCGGGGCCCGATACTGACACAGGATTACCACCTGACAGAGAAGATGGCGCACTTCAACCGCGAGCGTGTGCCGGAGCGGGTGGTGCACGCGAAGGGCTACGGTGCCTACGGCACATTCCGCGTAACGCAGGATATAACCAAATACACCTGTGCCAAGATTTTCAGCGCGGTCGGCAAGACAACGGAAATGTTCGCCCGGTTTTCGACAGTCGGCGGTGAGAGCGGATCGGCTGATACCGCTCGGGATCCGCGCGGCTTCGCGATGAAGTTCTACACCGAGGATGGCAATTGGGACCTCGTGGGGAACAACACGCCGATCTTCTTCATCCGCGACCCGCTAAAGTTCTCCGACTTTATCCGGACGCAGAAGCGTGACCCGGGGACCCATCTGAAGCCGCATTGGCGCCGCTGGGACTATTGGGGTCTTTCCCCGGAGGCGATTTATCAGGTGATGTTCCTCTACAGCGACCGCGGCACGCCGGTGTCGGCTCGCTTCATGAACGGCTATGGCAGCCATACCTACAGCCTTTGGAATGCCAGCGGCGAGCGGTTCTGGGTCAAGTTCCATGTCAAGACAAGGCAAGGCAATAAGACCTTTGATGACGCTGATGCTGCGAAAATGACAGGGGATGATCCGGACTTTTCGGCGCGCGATCTGCTGACGGCGATCAAGTCTGGAGATTTCCCCAAGTGGTCGGTGTCAATTCAGGTTATGCCGGAGACTGACGCCGATACTTATAAGTGGAACCCGTTCGACCTGACGAAGGTTTGGCCGCACGGTGATTATCCGTTGATAGAAGTCGGCGAAATGGAATTGAACCGCGCGCCGGAAAACTACTTCGTGGAAGTCGAGCAGGCGGCGTTCGAGCCCTCAAACATTGTGCCGGGCATTGGCTTCAGTCCGGACAAGGTGCTGCAGAATAGGATTTTGTCCTACGCCGACGCGCATCGCTACCGGATCGGAATCAACTACGATCATATTCCGGTCAATCAGGCCAAGGCCGCCAAGGTTCACACTTATCACCGCGACGGCAAGATGGTTACGGGCGACAACGGCGGCGGGTCGGTGGACTACGAGCCGAACTCGTTTGGTGGTCCGGCCGAGGACAAGTCTATCATGGAACCGCCGCTAAAGATCGACGGCGACGGTGCGCGGTACACCACATATCCCGGCGATGACGCTGACCTGTACGGTCAACCTCGGGCATTTTGGGAGAAAGTGCTTGATGACACGGGACGGGCGCATCTTGTCGCCAATATCGTCGGCAGCATGTCCGAACCGATGATGGGCATGCCGGACGATGCCAAGCGGCACGAGATTCAGCAGCGAATGCTGAAGCATTGGTACAAAGTCCATCCGGACTTTGGCGCGGCGGTCGAGAAGGGTCTTGGGGGCGCCGGGGCGAAGATGGCGGCCGAATAGCGAATCCGAGCCGGCGCCGCTGACTTGGCGTCGGCTCGATCTTCGTTGTAGTTGTACGTGCATGCCAGCGCCATGGCCAGGACAAGATCGGGACGCCGATTCCGGATGTTTATTGCGTGCTCAGTACGGGCCACAAAAAAATGGATGATTGTCTCGGCGATTGTATACCAGCCTACGGGTGCGTGGTGAAATGTCACGCACGTTAACCTGCCGTTAACGGCCAAGATCTTATCAATGGAGGTCAGAACGATTTCTCCCCTCCAGTGAGGAGCTTGTCCCTTGTCAGTCGGCCTCCGCATCGCGAACCTGGCGATCCGCACCAAGATTCTTCTCTCGTTCAGCACAGTGCTGATCCTGCTCGCGGGCCTCGGGCTGAATGCGCTTCAGCGATCCAGCACGATGGACGACAAGATTTAGAGCATTACTGATAACTACGCGCTCGCGGTTGTCTATCTCGATGAAATGCGCATAAGCGTTTCTGACTACCGGGGTATGATCGCGCGCGAGCTTTTACAAATCGATGACAAGTCCGTGCCCCAGAATACCGCGTCAGTGCTTGCCGCCTTGGCAAAAACGTACGACGAAAACGACGCCAAGTACGCGGTGACCGTCGATCCGGGAACCGAGGCTACTCTTTACGCGGAGGTCAAGTCTTCGTGGAGCACCTATCTGGCCGACTCTCGCCATTTGCACGAACTCTTGGCCGCCGATAAGGCCACGGAAGCGAAGACATACTTTTTCGCCGATATGGCGCAGGCTGGCGTTCGCGCCGAAGCCGCCGTTCACGCCAACATGAACTATAATATCGCGGCGATGACTAGAATGACAAAAGAGGTCGACGGGAGCTATGCGACCGGACGGCTTTATATCATTGGCTTCATGATAATCGCGGCGATCGTGGCGATCCTGGCCGGTTTATTCCTTGTTCGATCGATCGCCGCGCCTGTACATACGATCACGGGGGTGATGCGACGGCTGGCAGCGCGTGACATGACGGTCGAGCTTCCTGCGCAAGACCGTTCGGACGAGATCGGCCAGATGGCTCAGGCGGTGCAGGTGTTCAAAGATGCCATGACTGCTGCCGATCGGCTGGCAGGTGAACAACAGTCCGAAAACGCGGCGAAACAACAGCGCGCTACGCAGTTGGATCGTGTTGTCGCGACGTTCGAAGCTACCGCGCGGGAGATGGCCGGCTTGCTGTCCTCCGGCGCCACTGAGTTGGAGGCGACGGCCCGAGCGATGACCGGCAGTGCCGATCGTACAAATCAGCAGGCTTCGGCCGTCGCGGCGGCAGCCGAACAGGCCGGAGCGGGCGCCCAGACGGTCGCCGCGGCCACCGAAGAACTGACCGCGTCGATCAACGAGATCAGCCGCCAAGTGGCGCAGTCCGCCAAGATGGCGGGGCTCGCGGTGAAGGATGCGCAGCGCACGAACACGATCGTCTCCGCGCTCTCGGAGGGAGCCGACAAGATCGGTAACGTGGTCGGTCTGATCACCAGTATAGCGGGACAGACCAACCTGCTCGCACTCAACGCCACGATCGAGGCGGCGCGCGCCGGCGATGCGGGCAAGGGGTTTGCGGTGGTAGCTTCAGAAGTGAAGAGCCTAGCCAGTCAGACTGGTCGGGCCACCGAGGAAATTGGCGCTCAGATCGCCCAAATCCAGGCTGCGACCAGAGAGGCCGTCGCGGCCATTCGTGGCATCGCTACCAGTATCGAGGAAGTTAGCTCAATCGCCACGTCGATCGCCTCTGCGGTCGAGGAACAAGGGGCTGCTACGGCTGATATAGCCAGAACCGTGCATCAGACGGCAACCGCCGCCCAGGACGTGACTACCAACATCGGTGGCGTCGGACAGTCGGCAAACGACAGCAGTGCCGCCGCCAGTCAAGTTCTGAGCGCCGCCGGAGAACTGTCCAAGCAGGCCGAGCGCCTGTCGAGTGAGGTCAATACGTTCGTCGCCGGCGTGCGCGCAGCGTAGGATCGCTGACGGAAAGCCGCGGACAGTCGCTAACCACTACTCGCCTCCAACTCGTCGATGAACCCGGAGATCACGTCTAATCCCTTGTTCCAGAACGCGGGGTCCGACGCATCCAGCCCGAACGGCGCCAGCAGCTCCTGGTGCCGCTTGGTTCCACCGGCTCTCAGCATCTCGAGGTATTTCGCCTGGAATCCGGGATGGCCTGACTGGAACACCGAATAGAGTGCGTTCACCAGGCAGTCGCCAAAGGCATACGCATAGACATAGAACGGCGAGTGGACGAAGTGCGGCACATAGGACCAGAACACGCTGTATTCTGGCGTAAATTCGAACGCTGGGCCCAGGCTCTCGGTTTGCACTTGCGTCCATAGCTCGCCGATCCGCTCGGGCAGCAGTTCGCCGGAGCGGCGTTCGTCATGCAGCAGCGTCTCGAACTGGTAGAATGCGACCTGCCGGACGACCGTGTTCAGCATGTCCTCGGTCTTTGCCGCCAGCATGATGCGGCGTTGCGCCGGATTGGCGGTGTCTAACAGGGACCGAAAGGTGAGCATTTCCCCGAACACGCTCGCGGTTTCGGCCAGGGTAAGCGGCGTGTGCGACATCAACGTGCCCTGTGGGCCGGCCAGGACCTGATGCACGCCGTGGCCGAGTTCGTGGGCGAGCGTCATGACGTCCCGGGTCTTGCCGTGGTAGTTCAGCAGCAGATAGGGATGCACGCTTGGCACCGTGGCATGGGCGAAGGCGCCCCCGGACTTACCGGGCCTGAGGCGCGCGTCGATCCAAGGTTTTTCGAAAAAGCTGCGGCCGACCGAGGCCAACTCGGGGCTGAAAGCGTCATATGCGTCAAGTACTTGCTTGGTCGCGTCTGGCCACTTGATCAGCCGGTCGTCATCGTTCGGCAGCGGGGCGTTGCGGTCCCAGTGTTGCAGCTTCGGCAAACCGAGCCAATTGGCTTTCATCTGGTAGT
Organism: uncultured Alphaproteobacteria bacterium; assembly: GCA_963819345.1. Taxonomy (GTDB): domain Bacteria; phylum Pseudomonadota; class Alphaproteobacteria; order Acetobacterales; family Acetobacteraceae; genus Rhodopila. The sequence continues at coordinate 101,144 of CAWFVX010000001.1, read as the reverse complement.
AGCGGTGGGACAGGCGCGGGTAGGAGCCTCGGACGGCGGTCACCAGCGCGTCGACGACCTCGTCCTCCACCATGTTGGAGCGATTTCGATAACTGGCGGGACGGGCGTGATGGCGCCAGGTGTCCTCGATCTCCTTATCCTTGGCCAAGGTGTTGGTGATGAGAGAGAATAGCCGAATATTGTCACCGAACGCCTTGCCGACCGCCTTGCCGGCAGCTTCGCGAACCGAGCGGTCTCGATCGGACAGTTTGTTGAGGGTGTCGCTTACAGTCAAAGTTTCGCCCGCCAAGTCGATGCGCATCGACGCAACGGTTTCGTCGAACAGGCGCACCCAGGCAGCGTGCGCGGTCAGATCGCGCTCGTGCGACAGCCTTTCCAGGTCGTCGGACAATTGATGTGGCCGGAATACCCGCAGATCGCGCAACCACGGGCGATAGCGGGCAAGCGCGGGGTCGCTGAATTTTCCTTCCAGCGCCGCGTCGTCGAGGCGATTGAGTTCCAGCATAAAGAAGATCAGGTCGCTACCGATCGCCGTCACTCGTTCGTTTACCGTCTGGTAGAAACGGCCGATCGCCGCATCGGACGAGTCGCCGGCGAAGAGAAGCTGCGCATAGGACGCGACCCGGCCCAGCACCTCCTGGATTTGCTCATACTCCGCGATCACAGCCGCAAGGTCGGCACCGGACAAATCGGCTAGTTTCCCGGCGCGAGACTGGGCGAAGGCCTTTGCGGTTTGCTCCATCTGCGTCAGGTCGGCCATTACCCGCGGATCGTCGGGCGAGAGGTAGAGGTCGGACAGGTCCCAAGCGGGCAGTTGGTCCGTTTGGGCGGCGCTGGCGTCATTCATGTTGAATTCGGTATCCTTGGCCTGCTGCTTTGTCGGTCCGCGTAAGCTAGCGCGTGACCACGTCGGGCGGAACTTCCAAAGGCGTTAATCATGATCCAGATCACAATAGGCCCTGCACAGCCAAGCTGATTATGGTCTAGGAAGCAGCAATATCAGAAGGCAGGCTGGCTCTCTGCCCCGCACCGGAGGATGCGTGCAGATTTACCCCACATGGCCGAACCTGGCCTCGATGATGTTTGCCCTGGCTCGCCGATGGCCGAACAAGCCGATGTTGCGAGTATGGCGCGGTGGAAGCTGGCATTCCATCGCGTGGGGCGAGTTCGGCCGAATGGCAGCCTCTTGCGCGCGGCAGTTGCGTGCGGCGGGTGTTTCCGCCGGCGACCGGGTCGTCCTGTGCATGGAAAACCGGCCCGAATTTCCGATCGCCGAGACCGCATTGATGGCAATCCGAGCGGTGCCAGTGCCGGCCTACACGACGAACACACTGGATGACCAGGCGCATCTATTGCGGGATTCGGGTGCCCGAGCAGCGATCGTGTCTTCCACGGCGTTGGGGGATCGCTTGCGAGCGGCTGCCGCCAAGGTCGATGGCCTCGATTTGCTGGTCGTCATCGATGAAGGCGAGGGGGTCAGGCATTGGGACGAACTGACCGGAGATTTGCGTCCGCAGGATGACATCGAAGCGGAGGCAGCCGGCATTCCGGCGACCGCTTTGGCGTGCCTGATCTACACCTCCGGCACGGGCGGCACACCGAGAGGCGTGATGCTGCCCCATCGGTGTATGTTGTCGAACTGCAGCGGCGCTTTCGAATTGGTGCGGTCGCTTCACTTCAAGGACGAAATCTATTTGTCCTATCTGCCGCTGTCGCACGCTTACGAGCATACGGTCGGACAGTTCTTCCTGCTCAGCCTGGGGACGGAAATCGTTTATGCGCGGGGGGTCGAGCATCTGGGGGCCGACATGCTGTCGGTTCGGCCGACGATCCTGATGGCCGTGCCGAGGGTGCTCGAAGTGATCCGGATGCGGGTGCTGACCCAGGTGGCTCGGGAAACGCCATTTCGCCAGCGCCTATTTGAGAGGGCGATCGCAATCGGCCTGAAGCGCGTTGATGGGGCGAAGCTAACCCTGGCAGAGCATATGCTAGACCCGATCCTAGACCGGCTGGTGCGGGCCAAAGTCCGTGGCCGCTTCGGTGGACGCCTGACCGCGGCGATGTCCGGCGGGGCTCGGTTGGAGCCCGAAGTCGGGCGGTTCTACCTGGCACTTGGAATGACAATCATGCAGGGCTATGGCCAGACCGAGGCGGGACCGGTCATCAGTGCCAATCCACCCAACGCGATTCGCATCGACACGGTCGGCACGCCCTTGAAGGGTGTCGATTTGCACATAGCCGAGGACGGCGAGATCCTGGTTCGCGGCGATCTGGTCATGGATGGCTACTGGAACCGCCCGCGAGAGACTTCGGCGGTCATTCGTGACGGTTGGTTACACACCGGCGACGTTGGTGAACTCGACCATGGGTATTTGCGCATTACTGATCGCAAGCGGGACATGATCGTTCTGTCCGGTGGCGAGAACGTTTCACCGGCAAAGATCGAGGGAATGCTGATGGCGGAGGCCGAGATCGCCCAAGCTGTGATCACCGGGGAGGGTCGCAGCGGCCTTAGCGCGCTGGTGGTTGCGACCGAGGGATATGATGACGTTGCCGTGGCCCTCGCGGTGAATCGCACCAACCACCGCCTGTCGGTCAGCGAGCGTATCCGCAAGCACGCGCTGGTTCCACCTTTCACTATCGACAATGGGCTGCTGACGCCGTCGCACAAGATCCGCAGGGTTCTGGTGATGCGCGCCAACGCCCCGGTTGTGGCCGGGTTGCGCTGAAATATGACTATTCTTAGCGGAACATCCTGAGCTGTTGAATCATACAATCAAATAAGCATCTCGACCGTGCTCAGAATGTGCTATGAGGTTGAATATGTCCGGGCGATGCTCGTAAGGCGCTCGTTGAGCCATTGCGATGGATTGGTCGCTCTGGTAGACGGCGCGACCCGCATTTTTGTCCCATTGTGGATTTTGTCATGCCTTGCGGGTTTCGCGAGGCAAATGTTGCTAGAAGGGGGCGTTGTCCCATGGCCGTACCAAAGAGAAAGACCTCGCCGTCCCGCGCCGGGATGCGCCGGAGTCACCAGGCGCTGCCGCATGAGGCCCATGCCGAATGTGGCAATTGCGGCGAACTGAAGCGCCCGCACCACGTCTGCAGCCATTGTGGCTACTACGACGGGCGCGAAGTTGTTGCAGCCGGAAAGCCGCTCCGGGGCGCCGTTCGGGCCTGAGGGTGGTCGCGGCGTGATTCCAATTCGCCCGTGACCGGTCCATTCACGCTCGCCGTGGATGCCATGGGGGGAGACAACGCCCCTGATATGGTCGTGCAGGGTTTAGAATTGGCGGCGGAGCGTCATCCTTCGGCACGCTACCTGTTAGTCGGCGATGAGAGTGCGCTGACCGCCCTACTGGGCAGGAATAAACGCGCGCGCGCCGCTTGCACCGTGCGCCACGCTGCTGACGTTATCAGCAACGACATGAAGCCGACCACTGCGTTGCGCAGCCGGCAGTCCTCGATGCGGCTGGCGATCGACGCGGTGGCATCCGGCGAGGCGTCGGGTTTGGTATCGGCGGGCAACACCGGGGCGCTCCTGGCGATGGCAAAGATTGTCGTCAAGTCGTTGCCCGGGATCGATCGCCCGGCTATGGCCGGCATTGGCCCATCCGCGCGAGGCGACGTGGTGATGCTCGATCTGGGCGCCAATGTGCAGTGCGACGTCCGCAACCTGGTGGAATTCGCGGTGATGGGCGATGTCTTCGCGCGAACCGTGTTGGGCCTGACCGCGCCGACGATCGGATTGCTGAATGTCGGTTCGGAGGAACTGAAAGGCAACGACACCGTCCGCGAGGCGGCGGAGATCCTGCGAGCGAGCCATATAGGTCCGCAGTTTTATGGCTTCGTCGAAGGCCACGATATCGCCGCTGGGACGACCGATGTCATCGTGACGGACGGTTTTACCGGTAATGTCGCGTTGAAGACCGGCGAAGGCGCTCTGAAGCTGATCATGCAGTTCCTCAGGCAGATCTTCAGCGGCAGCATTGCCGGCAAGATTGCCTACCTGCTGGTGCGGCCGGGTCTGGATCGGCTACGGGAGTGGCTCGATCCTCGTCGCTACAATGGCGCGGTGATGGTTGGCCTGAACGGCGTCGTGGTGAAGTCGCATGGCGGGACCGATGCCCAGGGCTTCGCACATGCCGTCGATGTCGCCATGGACATGGTCGTGCATCGGTTCAATGATCGCATCCGCGAAGATCTTGCCCGGATCGCGCTGGACAAACGGGCACCGGAGGATAAGACGAGAGTTGAGTCGCCGGCGGGCGAGCCGGGAAGCGGAGTTTCAAGACCGGGCGCAGCCGACGATACTCATCTCGCCACCGCCTGAGCAGGATCCCTGATGCCGCCTCGTTCTATCCTCGCCGGCTGTGGCGGCTACCTGCCCGAACGCATCGTGACCAACGACGAACTCTCGCGGACGGTCGACACATCGGATGAGTGGATCCGTGAGCGGACCGGCATTCGACAACGGCACTTCGCTGGAAAGCATGAAACCGCTGCGTTCATGGGCACCGCGGCCGCTCGAGCTGCGCTGGCCGATGCAGGTGCGGCGGTCAGCGATGTTGACGCGATCATCCTGGCAACCAGCACACCGGATCAGGCGTTTCCAGCGACCGCGCTGCGGGTGCAGGCGCAACTGGGCGTCACGAAGGGCTTCGGCTTCGACCTGTCCGCTGCCTGTGCGGGGTTCGTCTATGGCCTGTCTATAGCCGACGGCATGATCTGCTCAGGTCAGGCGAGCGGCATCCTGGTGGTCGGCAGCGAGGTGTATTCGCGCATCCTCAACTGGCAGGATCGTGGCACCTGCGTGCTGTTCGGTGATGGCGCCGGCGCCGTGTTCCTGCGCGCGCGTGACGATAAGGACGGGCGGGACGACGACAGGCGGGGTGTGCTGTCCACCCACATCCATGCGCAGGGAACGCTCGGCGACATTCTGTATGTCGATGGCGCCGTCGGTCAGCCCGACAAGCCCGGCCATCTGGTTATGAACGGTCGCGAGGTCTTTCGCCACGCCGTGACCAGGCTAGCGGAGGCGGTCGAGGAAGCGCTTGCGGCCAACGGCCTGACTCATGGCGACGTCGATTGGCTGGTGCCACATCAAGCCAACCGTCGCATCATCGATGCGATGGGGCGCAAGTTGAAGCTGCCTCCTGAGAGAGTGGTGGTGACGGTGGACCGGCACGCCAATACGTCGGCGGCGTCAGTGCCTCTGGCATTGGCTGAAGCGCGTGCCGACGGACGGATCCGTACCGGTGACCTGGTGCTGCTGGAGGCGCTCGGCGGTGGCCTAACCTGGGGATCGGCGTTGGTGCGGCTGTGACCGGGGTAACAGGATCGTCCGCAAACCTCTGATCCGGTAAGATTTTTTAGCTGCAACCTTGACGTGCTGTTTCGATCTGCATAGCGTCTGATCATGCTTACGATCACCCGCGCTCATATAGCCGAAATGATCTATACGCAGGTCGGGCTCTCGAGGAATGAGTCAGCCGATTTGCTGGAGGACATCCTGCATCGGATCGCGACCCATTTGGAGAATGGCGAATCAGTTAAAATCAGCGGGTTCGGAACCTTTTCTGTGCGACAGAAGGGGCGGCGTATCGGTCGAAACCCAAAAACCGGCGAGGAGGTGCCGATCCTGCCTCGCCGGGTTCTCGTGTTCCGGCCCAGCCACGTGCTGAAGTCCCATGTGAATGGCACCGTACCTGGCTCGGAAGAAGATGAATGAGGTTGTCCGCATAAGAATTGAGCGGAGCGGCGATCCGTTGATCTGCCCGTGAGTGACGACTTGACCGCAGGCGTGGATCATGGGTCCCGGTCCCGGCCCAAGAAGGCGCCGAACGCGTTTCGCACAATCAGCGAGGTAGCAGACGATCTTCACATCCCGCAGCATGTTTTGCGGTTTTGGGAGACAAAATTTCCGCAAGTGAACCCACTTAAGCGCGGTGGCGGCCGCCGCTATTACCGGCCGGATGACATCGTTCTGCTGCGGCGGATTGCGGATCTGCTTTACACTCAAGGCTATACGATCAAGGGCGTGCAACGCTTGCTGCGAGAGGGCGGCGGCCAGCTGTCCGATGACATTCCGCCGCCCACGGCAGACGAGCGCGCGGCGGCCGAAGCAGAGAAGGCGCTGCGATCGGATGGACCGCCGCTGATTCCTGGGCTCGAACTCGTCGCGCCACCACCAACCGTGGCGCAAATGGCGCGTTTGGCGCCGCGTTTGAAGCCGGAGGGGGAAAGCGAGCGGTTGCGAAGCCTGCTGGAAGAGGCGCTGCGAGAATTGGTGGCGTTACGGGTGCTGCTGGGATAGGTGGCAAAAGCAAGCCCCTCAGCACTTTCCGCAGCGCAATAGTCCGTCACAGCCATGTAATCGCAGGTGCGCCGCCTGCCTGCTGGGCCAACGCTCAACCGAGGCTTGCGACTTAACCCCCGAACGCCGATAGGCCCGTCTGCGCCCGTCCGAGAATTAAGGCATGCACGTCATGCGTGCCTTCGTAAGTGTTCACCGTCTCCAGGTTCATGACGTGGCGGATGACATGGTACTCATCCGCGATGCCATTGCCGCCGTGCATGTCGCGGGCGACGCGGGCGATGTCCAGCGCCTTGCCGCAGTTGTTGCGCTTCAACAGGCTGATCATCTCAGGCGAGGCGTCATGCTCGTCGATCAGCCGCCCCAGCCGCAGGACGGCGTGCAGCCCCAGAGTGATCTCGGTCTGCATATCGGCTAGCTTCTTCTGCACAAGTTGCGTCGCTGCCAGCGGACGCCCGAACATCATGCGCTGAAGCGTGTATTCCCGGGCCGCATGCCAGCAGAATTCCGCTGCCCCTAACGCGCCCCATGCAATTCCGTAGCGGGCGTTGTTGAGGCAGGAGAACGGGCCGCGCAGCCCCTTCACGCCGGGAAGCTGGTTCTCCGCGGGGACGAACACGTCTTGCATCATGATCATGCCGGTGACCGAGGCACGCAGCGAGAACTTTCCCTCGATTTTCGGCTGTGTCAGGCCCGCCATTCCCCGCTCGAGGAGGTAGCCACGGATGTCGCCTGCGTCGTCCTTCGCCCAGACCACCAGCACGTCGGCGATCGGGCTGTTGGTGATCCAGGTCTTTGAGCCGTTCAGCAAGAAGCCGCCGTCAACCTTTTTGGCGCGCGTACGCATCGACGCCGGATCGGAGCCGGCATCGGGTTCGGTCAGGCCGAAGCAGCCGACAAACTCGCCGGTGCGCAGCTTGGGCAGGTATTTCTGCCGCTGCTCCTCCGACCCGAAGGCATGGATCGGATACATCACCAGAGACGACTGAACCGAGAATGCGGAACGGTAGCCGGAATCCACGCGCTCGACCTCACGGGAGATCAGACCGTAGCTGACGTAGTTCACCCCCGCGCAGCCGTAGCCGTCGAGCGTTGCGCCGAGAAAGCCCATCTCGCCGAACTCGTTCATGATCTCGCGGTCGAACCTTTCGTGCCGATTGGCCATCAGCACGCGTGGGAAGAGCTTCTCCTGGCAGAACGCATGGGCCGAGTCTCGAATGGCGCGTTCGTCTTCCGAAAGCGCGGTCTCCAGCCGCAGGGCGTCGTCCCAGGCGAAGGGCGTGAAGGGGCTGGCAGAGCGGGCAGGGGAGTTGTTCATGCATCGGTCTCCCTATTCTCGGTGATTGGCGAGGATCGGGTGCGAAGGAACATAAAGGCGGGCACGTCGTCGCCGAAGCCGACCACGGCCGGCCCCAGGTCCTCGTCACGCCGGTATCTCTCTCGCCGGAAATCATCACGCCTGGGTTCGTCAAGCCTGGCTTCATCTCGGCCGTGTTCATCACGCCTATATTCGTCACGCCTGGGCTCGTCGCGTCCAGGTTCGTCGCGCCTGGATTCGGGGCGCCTTGATTCGGAGCGGCGGCCTTCCTCACGGCGAGGCCGGCGTTCATCCGCCAGAACGGGCAATTCCCGCTGGACCGGGCGTTCCGGTCGCTTCCGTTCGGGCCGAGAGCGTTCGGTTCGCGGTCGCTCGACCTTCTCCTTGGTTTCGCGTGGCTTTTTCTCGGCGGCCTTCTTCGGCGCCGCGGCTTTCCGGCCGCGACGCTTGCGGCTGTCTTTCTCTGCCCAGTCCACCGGATCGAGCCCCTCGACAAGTATAGGAGGGATCGGATGGTGGATCAGCTTCTCGATCTGCTCCACGGCGTATCGGTCTTCCGGCGCGGCGATGGTAAGCGCCTTGCCCTCCAGCCCCGCGCGACCGGTACGGCCGATGCGATGGACGTAGTCCTCGGCATGGATTGGCACATCGAAGTTGAACACGTGCGACAAGCCGCCGATGTCGAGACCACGTGCCGCCACGTCGCTGCATACCAGCAGCCGGAGTTCGTTGGCCTTGAACTTCTCCAAAGTCGAAAACCGGACGGTTTGGGCCATGTCGCCGTGCAGTGCCCCGGCATCGAAATGATGCTTGGTCAGTGATTTATAAAGAATATCGACGTCGCGCTTGCGATTGCAGAAGATCAGGGCGTTCTGCACGTTCTGGCTGCGGATCAGCCGGCGCAATGCCTCTCGCTTGTCGTGTTCCGCGACCAGCGCCAGGCCCTCGGTGATCGTAGTGGCGACCGATGCCGTGCGTGAGACCGCGATTTCCTTCGGGTTTTGCAGGAAGGCGTCGCCGAGGCGGCGGATTTCCGGTCCCATGGTGGCGGAAAAGAACAAGGTCTGCCGGGCTTTCGGCAGCATAGTGACGATGCGCTCGACGTCGGGGATGAAGCCCATGTCCAACATGCGGTCGGCTTCGTCGATGACCAGCAGTTTGGTATCGGTCAACAGGATGGTGCCGCGGTCGAACATGTCGAGTAGCCGGCCGGGTGTCGCAATCAGGACATCGACGCCGCGGTTCAGCACGTCCTTCTGGTCGGACATGCTTTCGCCGCCGATGATCAGGGCATGCGTCAGCTTCAAGTATTTGCCGTATTCGACAAAATTCTCGGCCACCTGTAGGGCGAGTTCGCGGGTCGGCTCCAAGATGAGGCTGCGCGGCATACGCGCCCGAGCGCGCGAACCGGACAGGATATCGAGCATCGGCAATGTGAAGCCGGCGGTCTTGCCGGTGCCGGTCTGTGCCGTGCCCATGACGTCCCGGCCCATCAGGACATAGGGAATGGCCTGCTCCTGGATCGGCGTGGGATGGCGGTATCCCATTTCGTCGACGGCGCGCAGAACCTCCGCAGAAAGCCCGAGGTCGGAAAACAAGGGGCGCGCCAGTTCCGGCGGCGGCCCTTCGGCGATCGGGATCAGGGATGGTGGCGTGTCATCTTCGGCGGCGTCTTCATCGCCCGTGTGCTCGGAGTCTTCCTCGGAGGCCGCGGCTGCGGGCTCGGACCGGGACATTTCCGGCTGGGTGACTGCCGCTTCGGGCGCAGCCGTTTCGTGCAGCACCGGCGTGGGCTGCGGCGGCGTTTCCGGAGTGGCGTCGGTCGTCTTGGTAGCGATTTCCGTTACGGGGGGCTCGACGCCAGTTGGTTCCCGTGAGGCGGTCGTTGTTTCGGTCAAGTCCGGTTCCGTCGGTTGGATAGGTGCTTTTTTTGCAGGCAGTGCTGGCCCGCGCCGCGCGAATGGGCGCACAGACAGCCTAACACGAGTCACGCCTACGAGGTGCCCTGCATCCGCTCACGTGCCGCGCGGGGTATCGGGACTGCGAAGGCAAAAGTCAAGGATAGGTGGGTGCGGACATGGAGCAATCGTATCTGGCGCGTATTCGGTCAGCGGGCCACTGATTTACGTGGTCCAGTCGGAGCCATCAAAGTCCCGGGCAAACAGCTACGAGATGAGCCGCCTCGATCAGGTCCGCGGGCGTGTTCACGTTAAAGAATGGGTCGACCGGATCTGCTTCCCATTCGACGACCGAGCATGAATATCTTTGCATGAACTTGGCAACTTTGCGGATGCCGTCCTCGGCCACGGCGTGACGCAACGCATCGCGGATCGACATGGGCCACAGCGCGACGACCGGGTGGGTCCGTCCCCGAGAGCCGGCGCAGGCCAAGATCGCGCTGTCGCGGTACCGCGTGGCGTGCAGCCGCCGGACAAGGTCACGCGGGATGAACGGGGCGTCGCCAGGAACCGTAACAACCCATGCTATTTCTGGCGCGGACAAGGCCGCCCATTCCAGCGCTGTGACCACGCCGGCGAGTGGCCCGGGACGATCGGATAAGCTGTCCGCGACGACCGGCACACCCAGCCCTTGAAAGCGTTGCGGATCGTCGTTTGCGTTGAGCACTAGCCGCGCGACTTGAGGGGTCAGGCGATCGACCAATCTCGACAGGACTGTGCGGTCGCCAATCATGCGCAGACCCTTATCGCCGCCGCCAAGCCGACGTGCGAGACCGCCTGCAAGGATCGCACCGACCGTTGTCAGAGCCGCTTGCTCAGGCGTCATTACCGGCTCTGATGCGCCGGTGCCGGCCACTCATCGCGGCCAGGAGTGGCCGAACCGGAGCGGTCGATGCCGAAGAGGTTCACCGTAAGGCAGGGATCGTCAAAGTCGGGGTGCGAGATTGTCAAACTGGCGCGGCTCGTTCCAACCTTAGGGCGCGTTGTACTTCATGACTTTTTATGCACCAGCCACGCCGCCAATGATCGTGACGGATGGTGCCGAATGGATATGGATTGTCAGCCAGGCTGCGACCGGCCTCAGCGGCTAGATAGCCCTCGTCCTCCTGTCCGTCGCCGCTGCCTAGTTTAACGCTGCGTCGGATTTCCTCGTTCTTGATCCGCCAGCCGCGCCGCCAATGTTCAAAGCGTATTGTGCCGACCGGATATGTATTCTCGGACAGGCCTCGCCCGGCCTCGGCAGCCAAATAGCCCTCGTCCTCCTCACGATGAGGGTTGCAAGGGTTCGTGTCAGTCATTCAGGCCCTCCCGATCCTTGGTCCAGCGCAAATTGATTGTCGACGCAGGGAGCGACTTCGCGCAAGAAGCCCGGAGGGTGTAAACGGCAAATCGCGTTGAAACGCGGTCCCTGTCCCAGAGCTCTCGCACAGACTTCGTCCGCAGGGCGCGCGTCCCCCGGCGGTGAGGTTCAAAAAGCTTTACGGCTCCCAACAGTGGCTTGTCGCGCATTGACACCCGTCAGGCGGGACGGCACCCTTTTCCATGAAAAGGACCCTTCGAGGTCCTGAACATTTGGGGGCGTCAGTATGCAAGGGAAGAAATTGTCGCGGCGGAAGGCTTTGGGTGGGGCGGCCGGTTTAGGCGCGGCAACCATCATCCACTGGCCGGCCAGCGCCGCCGAATTTTCTTGGAAATACGGCACTGTTCTGCCGATCACCCATCCGATGGTCGCGCGCGTTGCCGAGGCAGCCCCGAAAATCAAGGAGGCAACCGGCGGCCGTTTTGAGTATGCGGTTTATCCCAGCAGCGCGCTGGGCGGCGACACTGCCATGCTCGCCCAGACAATCTCCGGCGCATTGCAGATGTATTCGCTTGCCGGTGACATCCTGGCCCCGCGCAACCCCTCCTTTGGCATCCTGGGCATAGGTTTCGCATTTTCCGAATATGGTCCGAACTGGGCCGCGGTCGACGGCGAGGCCGGTGCCTGGCTGCGAGGCCAAATGGAGAAGCAGGGCCTATTCGCTCTGGAGAAAACCTTCGACCACGGTTTCCGCAACATCACCTCCCGCGTCAAGCCGATCAACACGCCCGAGGACCTGGCCGGCATGAAGATCCGTCTGCCGGTGGCTCCGACCCTGATTGCCCTGTTCAAGAGCCTGGGCGCCTCACCCGTCGCGCTCAACTTCGGCGAGGTCTACAGCGCATTGCAGACTGGAATTGTCGATGGTCAGGAAAACCCGCTGCAACTGATCGACGAGGCCAAGTTCTACGAGGTGCAGAAATACGTCAGCATGACGCGGCATTCATGGATTTGCATTTATTCTGGCTTCAATCTAGCCGCGTGGAAGAAGCTGCCGCCGGATATCCAGGATACCGTCGGGCACTATTTGACCGAGGCGGCGACGCTGGAACGCGCCGACTGGCAGAAGCTTATCGAGACCGAAGCGAAATCGCTGCAAGACCACGGCATGATATTCAACACCCCCGAAATGGAGCCGTTCCGCGCGATGGCGCGAAAGAACGGATTTTATACAGATATGAAAAAGAAGATGGGCGACGAGTTCTGGGCGTTGCTGGAAAAATACTCCGGCAAACTGGCCTGAAGGGGGATAGCCGGTATGGCCATGGGTTTGACCACCACGCACGGACTTGAAGCGACCGATCGCTCGGGGTTGCGCCACGCCGCCTTTCTGCTGGACCGCGGCATCGGTGTGGTCACGGAGAGTGTCGGCGCTGTGATCGTCGTAGCCGAGACCTTGATACTGTTCGCCGGCGTGGTGTCCCGTTACGTGTTCAACAGCCCGTTGTTCTGGACCGATGAGCTGGCGAACTTCCTGTTCCTGTGGCTCTCGATGCTTGGCACCGTAGTGGCGTTGCGTGCTGACGGACATATGCGCCTGACCACGCTGGTCGGCTGGGTGCGCCCTTCCCTTGGCAGCTGGTTCAACTCCGTCAGCGCGCTGGTGGTGATCGCCTTCGTGCTGCAGATTCTGGGACCGGCGTTCACCTATCTGGACGAGCAGCAATACACCGAGCTGACGTCGTTGGGGATATCCGAAGGATATCGAGCGGTGTCGCTGCTGTTCGGTATGAGTTTGGCGGCGATCATTGCGATCCTGCGGTTGATCGAGAACACCACGTGGCGCGATTTCTTCATGGCGGTCCTGGTGGTCGCGGTGGTCAGCGCGGCGCTGTGGTATTTCCAGGCGCAGCTCACGGCGATGGTATTCGGCAGTCTGTTCATTTTCTTCGTCGTGCTGGTGGGGTTTTGTGTCGCCATCGGCGTGCCGATCGGCTTCGCCTTCGGCATTGCCACGATGTCCTACCTAATGACCACCACCGATATGCCGCTGTCTGTCGTGGTCAATCGCATGGACGACGGCATGTCGAACCTGCTGCTGCTGTCGGTTCCGATGTTCGTCTTCCTCGGCCTGCTGATGGAGATGACCGGCATCGCCCGGGTCATGGTTGCCTTCCTGGTGGCGTTGGTCGGGCATGTCCGCGGCGGGCTGTCCTATGTGCTGCTGGGGGCGATGTATCTCGTGTCCGGCATCTCAGGATCGAAAGCCGCCGACATGGCCGCCGTAGCGCCGGTACTGTTTCCTGAGATGCGCCGCCGCGGACAGCATCCAGGCGAACTGGCGTCGCTGCTGGCGACCTCCAGCGCGATGTCGGAGACGATCCCGCCGTCGCTGGTGTTGATCACCATCGGGTCGGTGACCAACGTTTCGATCTCGGCGTTGTTCACCGGCGGGCTGCTGCCCGCGCTGGTGGCGGCGATCGCCCTGGTGGTCGTGGCTTGGTGGCGGTCGCGCAAGGAGGACACCGGAGGGCGCCGGCGGGCACCGGGAAAGGAGATCGGGCGGACCCTGCTGATTGCTCTGCCCGGCCTCACGTTGCCCTTCGTCATCCGCTTCGCCGTTGTCCGAGGTATAGCAACGGCGACCGAGGTCTCTACCGTCGGCGTGGTCTATACGGCGCTGCTCGGCTTGTTGGTCTACCGCCAGTTCGACTGGCGGCGGATCTATCCGCTGCTGGTGGAAACCGTGGCGCTGACCGGTGCAGTGATGCTCATCGTCGGCACCGCGACGGCTATGGCCTGGGCGCTGACGCAATCGGGGTTCTCCAACTGGCTGGTCGCCGGGATGGCGAACGTGCCGGGGGGGCGCGCCGGATTCCTGGCGATCACCATCGTGACCTTCATCTTCCTGGGCAGCGTGCTGGAAGGGATTCCGGCGATCCTGTTGTTCGGCCCCTTGCTGCTGCCGGTCGCGCGGGCGATGGGCGTGCACGAGGTGCACTATTCGATCATCGTGATCCTGGCGATGGGGATCGGGTTGTTCGCGCCACCTTTAGGGGTTGGATTTATGGGGCCTGCGCGATCGGCAAAATCTCGCCGGACGACGCGCTGTGGCGAATTTGGCCGTATATTTTCGCACTGGTGGTGGCGCTGGTGATCGTTGCCGCGGTGCCCTGGCTGTCCGTGGGTTTCCTGTAGCCAACGGCCCGCCTGGCAAGAGGTTCGCCAGCGGGCCACGGGATCCATATGGACGCGTAGGACTACCGCGCAGCGCGCGTCGGCGCTCGCACAGCTTGGTCACGCCGCTCCGCCATCGTTTCTTCCATCGCGCGGGGATAGCGATGCGGCAGGGCCGAAACCTTCTCCAGCCGCTCGCGTGCCTGTGCGGGCAGTTCCCAGCCAGTCGCGCCGAGCGTGTCGGATAGTTGCTGCGCGGTTCTGGCACCGACGATGGCGCTGGCAACCATTGGCTGCTCGACCACCCACCGTATCGCGACTTGCGCCGGACTGCGCTCGACGCCGCGAGCGACAGCCAGCAGTTCGGTCAGTATTGCTTGATGATCGGGATGGAAAAATCGTGTCGGGAACGCCCAATTTTCTGATGAACGTGAGCCGGCGACGCTCTGTTCGCCGGGCTTGTATTTGCCCGATAGATATCCGCCGGCGAGCGGGGACCACACCACCATACCGAGCTCTTTGAGGGCACAGGTGGGAACCAATTCTTCCTCGATGTCCCGGACCACCAGGCTGTATTGCGGCTGGTAGGCGGCGAACCGGGCGAGGCCTTTACTGTCGCTGAGCCAGATGGCTTCCATCAGCCGCCAGGCTTCGTAATTGCTGCAAGCCGGGTATCGGATCTTGCCCTGGCGCACGAGGTCATCGAACGCCCGCAGCATCTCTTCCAGAGGCGTCTGAATATCGACGTGATGGATATAGTAGAGATCGATGTAATCGGTGCCTAGGCGGCGCAGGCTGTCCTCGACGGCATTCATGATGTGAACGCGGGACATGCCCGAATCATTCGGGCCCGATCCCATCGCATTGAACACCTTCGTCGCGATGACCGCGTCGCGTCGCCGCGACCCGAGGGCATGGCCAAGCATCGTTTCGGAAACGCCGCCGCTGTAGCCGTCGGCGGTGTCGAAGAAATTGACGCCAGCATCCAACGAGGTGTTCACGATGCGCTCGGCCTCGGCGGCGTCCGTGCCGTGGCCAAAGGTCATGGTGCCGAGGCAGATTTCGGAAACCTTCAAGCCGCTGCCACCCAGACGACGATATTCCATGATCGATCCTTGGATTGTTAGTGCGGGAGCTTAACCGAACGAGAGCGGATCCCGAAACGCGGGTTGCGGTATGTCGCGGCGGGTCGCCGACGGCGTGGGAACGTGATGCTGGTGGAACTACAAGCAAGATCCGCGTCGTTGTTCGATGACAGCCTTGGCGACCGTCACGACGCGTTGGGCATTACTGTTCCAGGTCAAAGACTTCGAGGAGATTGTCTGGTGGGCTGAACAACCAAGTTCCGCGCGCAACGTTGCGTCGGCGCACAGCCGCAGCAGGGCCATTTCCAGACCGCCTTCATCGGCTGGATCAAAGAGAAGTGCGTCGTGTCCATGCGTCAGGACCTCGCGTATATTCTCGGTGTCCGGCGCAACAATGGCCCGGCCGAGCTGCAGGTATTCGAACAGCTTGAGCGGCGAGGAGTAGGGGGTAAGTCCGGGCAGGACGGCGATATCAAATGCGGCAATATAGCGGGCCACGTGGTCGCGCTCGACGACCCCCGAGATGGTAAGGCGGTCATCCACCCCTCTCTCGCCTGCATAGTCCTGCAGGGAACTGCGCGCTGGGCCGTCACCCACCACAAGAACATGCGAGTCAAACCGCGCACGGTGCAAGGCCACGAAGTCGATCAACCGATGGACGGCGTTCCAGCCGCGAATAAAGCCGGTGAAGCCCAGGATCAGGCGCGGCGGCAGGCCAAGAGCTGACTTGGCGGAAGCGATGTCGGTATTGGCAGGAAATCGCTCCGGATCTGTGCCATTCGGGATGACGGTGATGGAAGACGGGCGCACTCCGTAGTCGGTCACGGTGCGGGCAAGAACGCGAGTGACCGGCAGGATGTGATCAACCTGGTTCCACAGCAAACGCTGCGCCCACCGGCCCAGGCGGTGTAGGCGCAGTCCGTCATTTTTGGTCCGTTCTTCGTAGAGCGGGGAATTCACTTCCAATAACATCGGAATATCGGACAGACGACGTATCCACAGCCCGGCGAAGAGAAACAAGCTAAACCGTTCGTAGATGATATCTGGCCGATGGGCTCGCACGGCTGCGTGGAGGCGCAGAAAGGCTTTGGCGTTATAGCCAATCTCTAGAAGTTCATAGATGGCACCGGGAAACAATCGTTTGATGCGGTCCACGAGTGGATTGGATCTGCCGAAGCCCGTCGCCATGAAACTTGGGGGGCCAACCAAAATCGTCTCATGCCCCTGTCGTCGAAGGGCGGCAATCAGTTCTTCTATATGGACAGCCTGACCATCTCGTGATGCGATGCGGTGGTGGAACAAAATGCGCATCGCCTGAGGAACTCCGTTTTCGGGCCCGTCGCCGTTCTAGAAGTGGAACATAGCACAGCTGTCCAGGGCGAGGTCGAGATAATGCAATGATGGCATCATGCTCGGAGATTAAGCGTGTCCGGAGTCAAGTTGGGGAATACGTTCCCCCAGAACCCGAAAGCGTCGGCCGGCGGCATTTTGTAGATGCCGTATTCCAGTTGTGAGGGTGTCCAGCTTGTGCCCGTATAGATCGGCCGAATGAAACAGAACGTCCCAGGATGTTCGACCGCATACCGCTCCATCCTCCGCCACTCTCCGCCGCGATTCACCGATGCCACCTGCGGAAACAAATTGATGTCCGTTCCGCCGCCCATGGTATGCGCGAAAAAGTGGCCACGATCGCGCCCCGGATAGGTGTCCGACCACACCCCGCCAAGAAAACCCGCCATCCGGGTGGTGTCGCGCGTATTGGCTGGCTCCGCTCGCGAAACCCCCCAGACCGCCACCACCCGGTCTTCCGTCTTCGAGGTGTTCGAGCGCAGATCAAACAAGGTGCTCACCGCACCCTCCTGGCCCATCACGCCCCCGGTCGTGACCGTGAGGAGTTCGCCTCCCTTGGTGGGGTAAAGGCTCGCCCAAAGCGGTGGCAGAACCCTGTTCAGATAGGCGACAGCCGACGTCCGCCCGACCGGGTTCGGCACGCCCTGCCAGACCTTTAAATACTTATCCATTGCTGTTGACCCCAAGAGCCGAAGGTATCCGGGCAATAACCCCGCCTGCAGTAATGCCAGTGCTAGCAGGAGTTGAGCAATGTAAACACGAAGATGGCAGCGTGGCCGAGTAGGAGTGCTTCAACGTTAATCCAGCCCGCGCCGGCCATCTTTTCCGCGATCTCGCGATCGCCACGACCGCCTAGGCCTCTCCGCCAGAGAGGCCCGCCGCCGCGAGATGGTGGTTGTTCAGCATGATGCGTGCGTCGAAGCGGTCGTATGCCATGGTGAGAACTATGCCGTAAAAATCATGTCTGCCGATCAGTATCTGAGGCGCAGGATGGTGGGCGTGATCTGGTCCAGATCAACGACGATCCGTTCCGTCTGCAGGCTCCGGCCTGGGATTCGCATATCTTGGACAGAGACGGGTTTGGCAAACCGAACCTCGATCCGGGCCGGTGCGCCCCAGGGCGCAATCGCCTGCAGCGCCAGGATCGTAGTTTCACCGTGACGGAGCCATACGGCGTCAACTCCCGTAGCAGTCTGCCCATCGGGTCCGAGCAGCTCCGCCCGTGGCGGAACGCCGCCGTTTCGCAGCAGGTCCCTGAACGCCTCGAGTGTGGCAGAGCTGATCCCGGCTGCGTCCAGCATCATCGCGTCTGGCAACGCGGCGACACCCGCCAACAATGGCGCCTCCAGCCGACGACTGTGCTGATCGAACAACCCGGGCTCGGTATCGGCCAGAACGGTTCCACCATGGTTTGCGAAGTCCCTGATCTCATCAGCCTCAACTTGGGACAGTGCGATGGCGTGAGGCAGGATCAAGACCCGTGAGCCGTCATGCCGCAGCGCGCCGGCTTCCACCATACCCGAAGACACCAGGCGCGGCTGAATGCCGATCTCGCTCAAGCGCTGCAGCACCTGCCGGCGCGACGCCCGCCAGGCATTATCTTCGTGTTCGCGGGCGGCATCCCGATGTAACCAGGCGGCGCCGCGCCCCCGCTGATCGAGCATCCAGCGTGTGCGAAAACTGGCCTGGGAATACAGCACGTCTACCGGATCAAACACCGGTTCGCTGGCCATCAACTCGTGCGCGACGACGCGCATTGCTGTCACCAGAGCTTGGATTTGCATTCCGCGAGGACCCGGTTCGCCGTCGGCAAGCACGACGTCATTCCGCTCATCCCACACGATCATCCCGCGTCCGCCGTGGAGCAGGTGCCGCCACGCCGCATGGACCTCGCGGGGTCCACCGCCAAAGCTGGTGCGCATCGAGATCAAGCTTGGGTGAAAGGCTCGCGCGAGTTCAACCGCATTGCCTTCGTCGTAGATTTCCATAACGTCCACAGCCGGCGCGAGCAGGCTGTAGTCGTAACCGCCCCAGCCGGGGATCTGGCCGCCTTCCAACCCGGTCAGCGCAGTCGGGTCAGCCTGATGCACGGCCTCGGTCCCGGCCTGGACCGCATGGGCAAACGCGACATCCATCCAGGCCTTGAAGTCGGCCCAGGCGGAGTAGTTGTCATCGCTTCGGCGCATGGCGGTATCCGTCAACTCCGGTGTCACGGCGTCCCAATCGGGAAAATTGGAGCCCCATTGCCGGTTCAACGCTGCGAGGTCCGGATACTGAGTGCGCAACCATATCCGCATCGCGGCCAAGGAAGCCGGGGCAATGTCGGCGTCCCAGGCAGCCGCCAGATCGCCGATGCCGGCCTCGTCGGCCAGGTTGTAGAATAACGGGCGGTATTGGGATTGCTCCCGCACCACGGCGTTCAATCGGGCGCGGATCGCAGCGAGCCAGGCGGGGTCGGATAGGCTGGGCTCGCGAACAAAGACCGCGGTACTTGTCGGATCGGCCTGGAGACGCGCCTTTGTCGCATCGAACAACCAGTTCGCGGGCTTTCCTGGCGTGTAGCGGTGGTACGGTGAGAAGAAGTCGGTTGCGATGTTCTCCAAATACCAGGGCAGGCCCGATGCCTGCTCCGACATCAGTTGGGACGAGTTGACCCGGCCGCCTGTGCCCATCAGCTTGACCCCGGTGAAGCCGAGCCGTGACAGCCCCGCCATTTCTTCGGGGGAATGGTCCTGCCACATAATGACCTCGAATTCGGCGAACGGAGCAACCGGCGCTGTGGACGCTGGGGTGGCGCGGAGCGGAATGGCCAGGACCGCGACAGCGACGGCGAAACGGCAGATCATCGATCCAGCAGTTGCAACAGATCGCGCTTCACCTGCCCGGCGACGGCACGCACCCCGTTCTTCGTGCCGTGGTACAGCTTGGACGCGCGGAACTGCCATAGCCCGGTGGTGGACACCTCCGCGTCGCCTGGCGCGACCACATTTCCCTCCAGCAAGGGGTAATCGGTGGTCCAGGCAAGCAGCAAGGTTGCCGGTCGGCCTGTGCCGTTCAGCAAGCGATTGCGTTGCAACTCCGGAGCGTCCTGTCCGGTGACCAGCACCGCGGCGTTCCAACGGGGTGAGTGCGGGCCAATGGAGAGGTTGTTGTCCTCCATCACCAAATGACCGCCGGTGCTCAAGGTTCCCACCGCGGGCTCCTCACCGCTTCCCGTCTCGATTTGATTGCCGGAAAGTTCCGTCCGAGCCGCCGAGGTGCTTATCTGGCCGCCGCCGACATACTTGAAGGTCGAACCTTCGATTCGCAACAGGCTTATTGCATTGACCAGCACCGCGAACGTGGGACGCTCGCCACCGATGCCGCCACCTTCGAAGCGGCAGTTGGAAATGGTGATCTCACCCGCACCCGGGGAGCCTGCGAGCAGACCCACCTGATTGTCCACGAATTGGACGCGGCGCAGGGTCAGGCCCTGGCCTTCCTCTCGGATCCCCGCGCCATTGCGGTCGGGCACCCGCGCTCGCGCCAAGGTCAAATCGTGGATTATGGTGTTGTCACCCGTTACCACAAACAAAGCTTTGCCCTGGCAAGTCGTATCGGTGATCACCACCCCCGGGCGGGCGCCCGCAATGACCAGGTGATTCTGCGTCCACACGGCACAATCATAGTATTCGCCGGGGTCGATCAGGACGGTGTCGCCATCTTGCGCGGCGCGGGCGGCGGCGGACGGGACCAGGAACGGTTGATCCGGTCCCACCGACAATGTCCTCGCCGTCGCGGTGCCGGAGAGTAGCAGCAGTGGGAGCAGAAGGCAGCGATGCATGAAGCTCAGCGACTGGCGATCACATGCCCATCGCCCCGCAACGGGCTCACCGGACCAGAAAGTTGGTTGCCACGCAACGACGCCTCGGTGGCGGTCTGGTTGTTGACGAAGATGGTCTGCCAGGGGCCGTCATTCTGGAACGTGTTGTTCTCCACGATGATCTCCCGCGTCGGATGCGTCACCCCCTCTATGCCGATCACAATGACCCCCGAGTGGTTCTCCGCCTGGGGGCCTTTTTCGATCGTGTTGCCGCGTACCACCGCCGAGCCACCGTTCGGGATCTCGATTTCGTAGCTTGCGGTGCCGTCCGGACCATCCTGAATGGTGCAGCCGGTCACCTCCGTGCGGAGGGCGCGAGACTTGATGTGGTGGCCTCGCTTGGTGCCGATGAAATGGGTCTGTTCGACCTGCAGCAAATCCAGATTGCCGACGTATAGGCCGTGAGCGCAGGCGCCGTCGCACGCGCCATTGCGATCAAACACGCTGTTCCGGACAATCATGGAACCACCCACGGTGCCGGATAGAATGCCATTCTGATTGTTGACGAAATGGACGCGGTCCACCACGAGATTCTTGCCCTCGCCCCGTATGCCCGCCCCATTGCCGTCCGCTACCCGCGCTCGGGTCAGGGTGAGATTGCGGATCGTGATGCCTTCGCCGACAGTAACGAATAGGGCCTTACCATGGCAGGTCTTGTCGGTGACGATCACCTTGTCCGGGTCGCCGATTCCGTCCACGACCAATTTGTTTGCGCTCCAGACCGCGCAATCGAAATACTCGCCGGCTTGGATCTCTACGCGGTCACCATCTTGCGCGGCCGCGGCGGCGGCGGACGGCATTTTGAACTCCTTGTTCTCGCCGACCTCCAAGGTTCGGGCATGTGCACCGGTCGAGAGAATGACGGTCATCAGCGCCAAGTGGATAATCGAGCGCGTCATGGTCTTGACCTTCCAGAAACGATTGAACCATTGCGAATGGCTGAGCCTGTGTTACGTGCCGTCGCTTCGAAGCGGCTCTTGCCGTTCGGGGCGTCCACGCGCGAACTTCCGATACCATTCTGGTTACGAATGATAATCCGCTGTATGGATCATTACTTCAAAAAAAATAGCTGCACAGCGCGGGGTTTATCGACAGGTTGGTCTCGGATGTCAATGATGTCTTTACGAATTGCTTCTGCTCCGCGCATCGAGAAGCCCGCGAAATTGAGTGGTGCATGGCCAGCCACCGTATTGGGCCAGTCAAGTCGCCGCCGCGGACTGGAGCACTGTTTCCAGGCGCTTTGACTGGATATGGGCGTTCAGCGTGATTGTCGCGTGCGCGAAGCCCGCGGGGCCTATGGTGATGTCGCCGATGATCCGGTGCATGGCGTGGGCCAGCGCCGCAGGGTCGTTGGGCGGAACGAGCAGACCGGTGTGGTTGTGAACGATGGCTTCGGCGATGCCACCCAGGTTCGATCCGATGACCGGGCAGGCCTGTGCCATGGCTTCGGGGATGACGCTGGGCAGGCCCTCGGCGTCGCCGCCGGCGGCAATAATGCTAGGAACGATCAGGGAGACCGCCTGGGTCATGCGCTCGCGCACGGCGTCAGGCGATAGCCAGCCGGTCAGCGTGACGCCGGGCACGTCACGGGCCAAAGTTTCCAGGATCGGGCGCAATGGGCCGTCGCCGATGCAGGTCACTGGGGTTTGATCGCCCTGGGCGCGCAGAAGGCGCATCCCGTCGGCGAGGACGGTGATGCCTTTCTTTTCCACGAACCGGCCGACGAACAGATGGGCGGTGGGATTGCGCTCTGGTGCCCGGTCCGCGATCTCGACCCCGATCGGCAGCACGATCAATTTCCCGGCCGGCGTGCCTCGGGCTGCGGCGAGTTCCGCCACCGCGGCCGAGACACAGACAAAGTGTTCAGTTTTCCGCAGCAGTGCCGGCCAGCGCTGAGCCAGGACAGTGCCGCGCCAGTTCTTCTGTTTGCTGACATCGCCGCCGTGGAGGGTAACGATAAGGCGCAACCCGAGGGCCTCGGCGATCGGCAACGCAAGGGCGCCGCCACGGGCGAACTGGGCGTGCAGCACCGGAGCGACGGGCGGCAGCGGCGGCACGTGCCCAAAATACCTGAACAGCAACCGGTGCAGGGAACCGAGCGGATTGTTGCCGCCGAGGCGTAGGATGTGGTCCCCGACTTGCCGCGCATCCGGCAGCACGGTCCGGCCGGTCCAGAGCGGGTGCAGATGAGTGAAGCCGATATACTGGCGGCGGAGGAAGCCGATCTCGGAGGCGACCCCGATGCGGTCTCGATAAGCCAGAAATGGCTGGGTCGTTTCCATGCGGTGCCCGCGTGTCGCAGGTCCGAACCACGTTGACAAGGATGCCGGCCGGGAGGTTTTGCCAGGGCGGGGAGCCATGGACGCAGGTCCAGTGTGTGGGGCAGGCTTGGAGAAAATCAAACGGAGGACTCCGCCCATGCCGATCGCCACGCTCGATACCGCGTTGTACCGCATCGAACTTCCGGTGCCGCTGTCCGACTCTACCCACGGCACGATGACCCATTTCGAGCTAGTGACGGTGCGCCTGCGGGACGGCGATGGAGCGGAAGGCGTCGGCTACACCTATACCACCGGGGCTGGCGGGGCAGCGGTGCACACCCTGATCGACCAGGGTCTGCGGCCGGTGCTGTTAGGCGCGGACGCTGATCAGATCGAGGCCCTGTGGACCCGGATGTGGTGGAAGCTGCACTACGGCGGGCGCGGCGGGTCCGTCAGTCTGGCTGTTTCTGCCTGCGATATCGCATTGCACGACCTGAAGGCGCAGCGGTTGGGTATGCCGCTGTGGCGGATGCTGGGTGGGTTCGATCCCCAGGTGCCCTGCTACGCCGGCGGGATCGATCTGGAGTTCACCCTGGAAGCGTTGCTGAAGCAGACCGACGGTAACCTTGGCAAGGGCTTCCGGGCAATCAAGATGAAGGTCGGGCGCCCGCGCCTGTCCGAGGACCGCGCCAGGGTGCAAGCGATGCGCAAGCATCTGGGGGATGATTTCCCGCTGATGGCAGATGCCAACATGCGCTGGACCGTGGACCAGTCGATCGCCGCCGCTCGAGCGTTCCGGGACAGTAATCTGACGTGGCTGGAGGAACCGACGATCCCCGACGACGTCGCGGGTCACGCCAGGATCGTGCAGCAGGGCGGGGTGCCGATCGCAACCGGGGAGAACCTGCACACGCTGCATGAATTCACCCAGATGATCTCGGCCGGCGGAGTAACCTTCCCGGAGCCGGACGTGACCAATTGCGGTGGAGTAACGGTATTCATGAAGGTCGCGCACCTCGCGGAGGCGTTCAATCTGCCGCTGACCTCGCATGGGGCGCATGATCTGACGGTGCACCTGCTCGCGGCGGTGCCGAACCGGTCGTATCTGGAGGTGCACGGTTTCGGGCTGGACCGCTATATCGAACAGCCGATCACGATCGCCGAGGGGAATGCGCTGGCACCGGATCGCCCGGGGCATGGTGTGGCATTCGACTGGGCCGCGTTGGAGGCGTTGTTCGTTATTGGCGGCAAGAGCACCCATTAGGGGTGCGCCAAGGCGCGCCCTCGCACCTTGTGTCACACCGCCCGGTGTGCCAGGAGTTCTCATATGGCGCGCCTCGAAGATATCCCCCAACCGACTCGCGACGTGGTAGTGAACCTGCCGTGTCCCACGTTCGACACCACGCCGTTCGTCTCCGGACCGCCGCTCGCGCAGCGACGCCTGGCGATCCTGTCCTCGGCGGCGCTGATCCGGCGCGGCGACAAGCCCTTTCCGTTCGGCTCCGGCGAATGCCGGTTCGTTGCCGCCGACACCCCGGCCAGCGACCTGCTGCTCAGCCACGTGTCGATCAACTTTGATCGCAGCGGGTGGCAGCGTGACATCAACGTGGTGTTTCCGATCGACCGGCTCAGGGACCTCGCCGCCGCGGGAGAGATCGGCGGCGTGGCCGACACGCATTACACCGTGATGGGATCCACCGACCCGGTAGCGATAGGCGACGCGGTCGAACAAATAGCGGGGCAACTGCGGCAGGAACGGATCGATTCCGTCCTGCTCAGCCCTGTCTGACCGCTCTGCACGCGCGCCGTGTGCGTGCTTGCCCACAACCTGGAGGAAAAAGGCTTCGCCACGGTGGCGCTGGCTGGCGTGCGGGCGCAGGCGGAGAGAACCCGGCCGCCACGCGCGCTGTGGACCGCCGCGCCGCTTGGCCGTCCGACGGGCGAGCCCGATGATCCCGGCTTCCAGCTTCGCGTCCTTCGGCACGCACTGAGCCTGCTGGAGCGGACCGACGGTCCCGTGATCCTGGACGACTTTCCGGACGATCCGCCTGGGCTGGTGGACACGCTGGGCTGGACCCCGTCAGTGGAAACCAAGGCGGCCGTGCTCGACGGCTCGGACGCCTGGCGCGCCGCGTTTGCCGCGGAACTGACGGCAATGCTGCCGCTTTGGCGGGCGGCGCAGGCGCGGTTCAACCGAACATCGGTCGGTCTGAGTTTCCAGGAACCGGCGGCGTGGCCCGAGTTCGTGGCTGAGGTCCTGGGTGGCGGACTGCCGGTCGTGCCGCAACTGGATACCACCGCGTTGTCAGTCCGGTTTCTGTGCGACGATATCAAGGCGCTGTATGGCGAGGCAGCCCAGGCAGTCGGTCCGAAGCCCTCGCCGATGCAGGTCGATACCTGGTTCTGGCACTCCACCGTCGCAGGAAATCTGCTGCGCACGCTGCGCTCCGCGGCGATGGCGAGCGACAACAACGCGCTGAAGACCATCGGCGGCCGGTTCTTCGTCCCCGCGCCCTGGATTTGAACCACGCACCCGTCCGCGGTTGACCGGGTCGGCGTCAGGCCGATACTTCCAGACGTCATCCGGGGAAACGTGCCATGCCCAGCGAACAGCGAAGCCCGTCCGCACTGAAACCGTCGTCCGCGACGCATCGTCGATGAGGGGACTATCAGGCCGCCGCGTCCTGTTGACCGGAGGCGCTAGCGGGATCGGCCGCGCCACCGCTATCCGCCTAGCCGAGGAAGGCTGCCGCGTCGGCATTCTTGACATCGACGCCGCCGGTGCGGCCCGCACCGCCGAACTCTGCAACGATGGCGCATGGACGGAAGCGGCCGACATCGGTGACCGCGCCGCCGTGGAGGCCGCAGTCGCCCGATTTGAGCAAGAGGTCGGACCGGTTGATTTCCTCGCCAACATCGCCGGCTGGGACGTGATGCGGTTTTTCCTCGAGACCGAGCTAGACCTATGGGACAAGATCATCCGCATCAACCTGTATGGCCCGTTGCATCTACATCATGTCGTGCTGCCGGGTATGGTCCGGCGCCGGTTCGGTCGCGTGGTCAACGTCTCATCCGACGCCGGCCGGGTTGGATCGTCGGGAGAGGCGGTTTATTCCGCGTGCAAAGGCGGCATCATCGCCTTCACCAAGACGATGGCGCGCGAAATGGCCCGCAATGGGGTGACCCTGAATGTGCTCTGCCCCGGCCCGACCGATACGCCGCTGTTCAGCACCTTCACCGCTTCCTCCCCCGACAGCGGCAAGATCGGCGAGGCGCTTGCTCGGGCTGTGCCGCTAAAGCGCATCGGGCAGCCTGACGACTATCCGGGCACGATCGCTTTTCTGCTGTCCGACGATGCCGCCTACATCACCGGCCAGACGATCAGCGTCTCCGGCGGCCTGACGATGTCGTAGTGGTCCGATCCCGACGGAAGCATTCCATGCGGTCGGGTGAATCGGCCCACAGTGGTTCAAAAAGGACGGCACTATCCGTCTGATTTGAACCAGTAGGAAGGAAACGAAATGACCGAGATAGACGGCTACGAAGTATTGGGCCTAGGGTTGTACTTCGAGGACTTGCCCGCGGGCCGTAAATTCCGGACCATCGGCCGGACCTTTACCGAGGCCGACCTGGTCGCCTTCATCGGGGTGACCGGCATGACCGAAGTGCTGTTTTCGAACACCGAATTTTTGCGGACTGAAAGCGATATCACGCAGCGCGTCGTTCCGGCCGCGATGGTGTATTCCTTCGCCGAGGGACTGCTGGTGCACGCCACAATGCAGCACACCGGCTTTGCCTTCCTGAACATGGAACTCGACGTGAAGGCGCCGACCTTCGCAGGCGATACGATTTATGTGGAGTGCGAGGTGATCGAAAGCCGGCGTAGCGCCAGCCGTCCCGGACGAGGGCTGGTGCGCACGTTCAATCGCGTCAGGAAGCAAGACGGATCGCTGGTAATCACCTACAACCCGCTGCGGATGGTGAAGGCGCGGAGCAGCGAAGGTTAACATACCGCCCGGCTCAAACTGTCGAGCCGGGCGGGAACACCGGCTTCCGCTTCTCCTGGTGCGACGCCAGGCCTTCCTTCACCTCAGGCCCGCTGAAGCCAAGGAACTCCAGCGCCAACGATGCATCGAATGTTGGACCAGCCTGACGCAGCCAATTATTCAGGGCGTGCTTGGTAAAGCGAATGGCGCTCTGCGCGCCCTCGGCGAGCCGCGTGGCGATCTCGACCGCCTTTGCATCGAGTTCCGAGTCCTCGACCGCCAGACTGATCAGGCCGATGCGCTCCGCCTCTTCGCCCAGCACCTGCTCGCAAAGCAGCAGATAGTATTTGGCCTTGGCTAAGCCACACAGCAGCGGCCAGATGATCGCGGCGTGATCGCCCGCCGCGACGCCGAGACGCGTGTGCCCATCGACGATGCGACAGTCCTTCGTTGCAATTGAAACGTCTGCGAGTATGCCGCAGACCAGACCGGCGCCGACCGCGACGCCGCGCATCGCGCTCACCACCGGCTTGGAGCAGTTGATCACATTGTAAACGATCTCTCGCGCTTCTTTCCACTGGCGCGTCCGAGCAGAGAAATCGTCAATATTCTGCTGGATCATACCGAAATCGCCGCCGGCCGAGAAAACCTTGCCGGCACCGGTGATCACCACCGCATTGACCGACGGGTCGCGATCGACATCCCGCCAGATATCGGCAAGTTCGGCGTGCATCGCATCGTCGGCCGTGTTCATGCGGCCATTGTCCATCGTGATGCGCAGCACCTTGGGGTGCGGCCGGTCGAAGCGCAGGCGGGTATAGCGGGCGTATGGATCGCTCATGGCGTCTTGTCTCGATTGCCGGAGGACGTAGTGGCCACCGCATCGGGAGCCCGGTCAAGCCACCGTCGCGGTTTCCGGCTGTTGGGACTCTGCTTCGGAAAGGCGCTGGACCGCCGGATAGTCGATCTTGCCGGCCCCCAACATCGGCATTTTATCGCGAACCATCACCTCCCGGGTACCTGGATCTCCGCGATCCCGCGTTCCCGCGCGGCGGCGAGCAGCGCTCTGGATTGCGCATCCGGTTGCGTGGTCACCAGCAGGAGTTTCTCGCCTTTCCTGGCATCCGGAACTGCAATGACCGCGTGCGTGGCGTCCGGCCAGACCTTTGTTGCAAGGCCCTCGGCGGCGGCGAGCGAGACCATCTCGCCGCCGATCTTGGCAAACCGCTTGGCACGTCCCTTGATCGCGATGAAGCCATCGTCGTCTATCGTAACGATATCGCCGGTGTCGTACGATCCGTCCGGCGGAGGCTCCAGCACGCCGGGCGCCTCGGCGCGCAGATAGCCGAGCATCACGTTCGGGCCGCGCACCAGCAAACGACCGCCCTCCGCGATGCCGGGCACCGGCTCCAGCCGAGCCTCGATGCCTGGCAACAGGCGGCCGACCGAGCCAGGCCGACTGTGCGCCCAGGTGCTCAGGGCAAGCACCGGAGCGGTTTCGGTCACGCCGTAGCCCTCGAAGATCGGCTTCTTGAAATGCGTCATGTAGACGTCGCGAGTTTCCGCCCGCACCGCTTCTCCGCCGGAGAAAATGTAGCGCAGCGACTGGAAGTCCAACGGGTTGCCCTTGCGCGCGTAGCCCGTGAGAAACGTGTCCGTGCCGAACATGATGGTGGATTGCTCGTTGTAGACCATTTCGGGCACGAGCTTGTAGTGCAGCGGCGACGGATAGAGAAAGTTCCGCACGCCATACATCAGCGGCAGCAGCGTAGCGATCATGCCGAAGGCGTGGAACATCGGCAGCGCGTTGAACACCCGATCCGAGGTGGTGAAATCTACCACCGACCGCAATTGCGCGCAGTTGGCCAGCAACGCGCGATGGCTGTGCACCACGGCTTTCGGCGTGCCCTCGGAACCCGAGGTGAACAGCACCAGCGCGGGGGACGCGGGATCCACTGCGGCTCCTGGCAGCCTCTCCGCGCGACGGGCGATCAGCATCCCTTGCAGCTTGTCCAGCAGGCCGATCGAGGCGCGAATGTCCTCCAGGTAAACAACACGAACCTTCGCGGCGATGCCTGCCACCAAGTGATCCAGTTTACCTTTCTGCACGGCGCGGCGGGACGTCAAGATCGTTTCAATGCCGGCGGCTACACAGCAGGAAAGCATCCCGTCGGCGCCGGTGGTGAAGTTCATCATAGCCGGCACGCGCGCCTGCGATTGCAGCGCGAAGAAGGTGGCCAACGTGCCGACCGCATTCGGCAGCAGGACACCGACATGCTCGCCGGGGCGAGTGAACGTCCCCAATTTTCGGCCGAGAACGATGCCTGCCAGGATCAGCCGGCGGTATGTCAGCTCGGTGAGCGTCGTGCCGCCGGTTTCGTTTGGAACAATATCGGCGACCACTGGCAAGCCTCGGTCGTAGTATTCTTTGGCGTGCAGCAGTGCTGCGAACAGGCTGTGCCGCAAGCGCTCCGGGCGGAATGCGGCGTTGGTCATGATGTCCTGCATAATGCGGCCCAACGCTACTCGCCGAGCCCGTCCGATCAGCGCAGCCGGGACCGCAATCCGTTCGGGCGGCAAGACCGTCAGGCTCACGGGCGGAAACCAGCGGAGCCTCAGCTTCCCCTGCAGCCGGGACACTTTGTGGAACTGCAAACCCTCGATCCGGACTGGAACGATGGCGGCCTCCGCGCGATCGGCGATCATGCCGGGACCGTCATAGATTTTCATCAGCGCGCCGGTCAGCGTGATCCTTCCCTCCGGGAAAATCGCCAGACGGCGCCCCTGGCGCACCGCCTTCACCATGTCCCGGATCGCCATAGGGGCGTTCGGATCGATCGGGAAAATATCGAGCACGTATTTCAGGAACCAGAACCGACGCGCCTGGTCGGTGCCGATCGCGAAGACCAGATCCCCAGGAACAAACGCCGCGACGAGGCAGCCATCAAGGAACGATAGATGGTTGATGACCAGGATCGCTCGCTCTCCAGCCGGAGGAAGGTTCTCCAGACCCTGGATGCGAGCAGCGTGGAACAAGCGGAAATACCACTGGAACAATGAGCGGAAGAAGTTTTGCGGCAACAGGCGGACGATCCAGACAGCGACTACGAAGTTTGCCAGGGCGGCGGTCTGCAGCACCCTCGGCGCGGATACCCCGGCCACCGAAAATCCGGCGACAAAGCCCGCACCCAGCACCATCATCACCGCGTTGACGATGTTATTCGCCGCGATCATGCGCGCGCGATGAGACGGTTCTGACCGCTCCTGCACGATCGCGTAGAGCGGCACGGAATAAAGGCCGCCGCAGACGGACAGCAGCAGCAGATCGATCAGCATGTGCCAGCCGGTCGGCGAACCGAGAACGGCGGCGACGGAGGTGAGGTGCAGGCCGCCCGCACCGATTACCGTCGATGCGAAGTCCCAGGTGAACAGTGTGATGCCAAAAGCGACGAACGGGACGTAGCGGGCGCTGACCTCCCCGTGCAGCAGACGCGCGCACAGCATCGACCCGACGCCGATGCCAACTGCAAACATGGTCAGCAGAAGGGTCACCACGTGGCCGTCGGCACCCAGCGTATCGCGGGCGAGGGTGGGAAACTCGGATAGCAGGGTGGCGCCAATTGCCCAGAACCAGCTTATGCCGAGAATTGACAGCCAGACCGGCCGATTGGCAGCGGCCTGGCGGGTCAACACGACCGTTTCGCGCAAAATGTTCCAGCCGATGTGCAGGGTGTTATCGGCAGCCGGCGCAGCCGGGATCCAGAACGCGACACCCAGTCCGAGCAGGGAGATGCCCAAGCCGGCTGCACCGACGATGACCGGGCCGGCATCCAGCAGCACAAGCGCGCCGCCTGCGACCGTGCCGGCCAGGATGGCGAGGAAAGTGGAGGCCTCGATCAGGCCGTTGCCGGCGATGAGTTCGTCGTCGCGCAGATGGTCCGGCAGAATGCCGTATTTCAGCGGCCCGAACATGGTCGCCTGCACCCCAAGACCGAACAGCACGGCGAGCAAACCGGGCACGCTGTTGGCTATGAAGGCGTAGGCGGCCAAGGTCATGAGCAGGACCTCGGCGGCTTTCGTTGCCTGGATCAAGCGCGATTTATCGAAACGATCGGCCAGTTGTCCGGCAGTCGCGGACAATAGGGCGTAGGGAGCGATGAACAAGGCACCAGCGAGCGCCACAAGGCCCGCTCCGCCTGCGCCCAGTTTGAAGATGGCCAGCACGACCATCGCGTTCTTCACCAGGTTGTCGTTGAAGGCGCCGCAGGTCTGCGTCAGGCAGAGCGGGCCCAGGCGGCGGGAAAACAACAATCTGTTCATGACGCAATCCTGCGGCAAAGGGTGATCTGATTGGTCACGTCAGCCGGTCCTCGGTTGAACGGCGGGTCTAGAGGATGATCGCGCGTAGCGAAACGTCCCAAACCCAACAATCATGCGATCATTGCGCGGTTCACCCTAGCCACCTGGTTCTGTTCGGCGTCAGCGGGTTGTCGCAGTTCGATGAACCCAGTCCACATACGGGCCCGGCGCCGGGCCCGGTTTCTGACCAGCGCGTCCCGCTTATTGCGGCGGTCTCGAAGCCTCCGTCGCGGCGTCCGCCTGCTGGGGGTTTTCGTTGTGAGGGATCTCCAGTGGCCCGAATGGCAACACCCCATCCTCGGTTGGAAGATCCGCAGCGCTCCAGCCCCCGCCCAGGGCGCGGACCAAGCCAACCGACGCCTGAAGACGACTGACCTGGACCTGAGTTCTGAACGGTCTGGGCCGTCAGCTCGGTCTCCTGCGCCACCACGACATCGAGGTAGTTGGTCAGCCCACCGACATAGAGCTGCATCGCAATACGTTGGGCCTCGCGCGCCTCGTTGACGGCCTCTGCCTGATGTCGTGCCTGCGTCCGCAGATGCACCGTCAGCGCCAGGCCGTCCTCTACTTCCTGGAATGCCGACAGTACCGTCGAGCGATAATTGTCCCGCGCCTGTGCATACTGCGACCAGCTCCGCTGGAGCGCGGCCCGGCGCAAGCCACCCTCGAACAGAGGCAGCACGGCACCGGCCCCGACCGACCAAAGGCTGTTGGGCAGGCTCAGGAGATTAAACCCGTTATCCTGGAACCCGGCAGCCGCGCTGAGGGTGATGTTGGGGTAGAAGGCGGCGCGCGAAACCCCAATCGAGGCGTTCGCGGCAGCCATCTGCCGCTCGGCGCTGGCAATATCCGGCCGGCGCTGCAGCAGGCCGGACGGCACGCCCACCGGAACGTGCGGCGATACCAGCCGCGATCGCTTATCCTCAGGGATCGCGAAGCTGCTCGGATTGGTGCCGATCAGGACAGCGATCGCATGCTGCAGAACGGCACGGTTGCCAAGAAGGCCGCTCTGCAGCGCTTGCGTCGAGGCTAACTGACTTTTCGACCGCGAAACATCGAGCGCGGAGGCGATGCTGCCCTGCAACCGCTCCTGAGTGATCTTGACCGCCTTCTCGTAATTCGCGATCGATGCGCGATAGATCGCCGCTTGGCCGTCGTATCCGCGCAGTGCAATATAATTGTTTGCCAATTCGGCCTGCAGGCTTAACCGAGCGGTCGCCAGCGTAGCGGCGCTGGCTTGAGCGAGCTGCTTCTGGGCCTTCGTTTTGTTTCGGATCTGGCTCCAGAAGTCAGGCTCCCACGACGCCGTCGCTTGGATGACGTTGCTGGCCTCTTCGGTCTGAAATGTGCTGTGCGGGTTGTGAAACAGCCGATGCTGCGACTCCTTGTTTTCCGACATCAACGCGCCGGCGGTCAGTTGCGGGAACAGGCCGGAGTGCGCCTCCGCGGCAAGGTCACGGGCCTGGGTATACTGTTCGGCCATTGCCGCCAGATCCGGGTTTTCAGCCGTCAGTTGCCGTTCGAACTGGTTGAGTAAAGGATCCCCGAACCGCTCCCACCACGGCCCGCGCTGCATGGTATCCAGCGGCTGGGCGAGCTTGAATGGTTTAGACCCCTGGTAGTCAGCCGGCAGGACATATTGCGGTGGCTCATACTTTGGCGCGAGGTCGCACGCGCAAACGCTGATCAGAGTGATCATGACCGGCGCAGCAAGGGCACGGCCGAAGACGCGTCTTGCGCGGGTTGGTCCAGAAGTAAACTCCATCACCGCGCAGGTCCGGCGCCCGGCTTCGCCTCATCATGGGACCGCGCTGCCGGGTCCGTGCCAGTGGTCGCCGATGCGCCGGTCGCGACGGGCTCCAAGGCCGCCGTCGGTTGCCCGGCGCGCACCCCGGCGCCAGGAATGATCGGCCCGGAAGGCGGTTCCGGCAGCGGCGGGGCCGGCGTACTGCCGCGACCTGGCTGATAGCCTGGAACCGGCTCCACCACCTTGACCTGCTGCCCATCAAGCAGACCCAGAGAGGGGCTGGCGACAATCCTGTCAGTTGACTTTAATCCAGCGACGATCTGGACGTCCGTACTGAGGTTGTGCCCAAGCACGACGTCCTGCAGATGAACCCGATCCTGGGCGTCCACCACCGCCGCCTGCATTCCCTGCGACCGGAACAACAGTGCCTGTTCAGGAACAATTAATATGTTCGGGTCGCTCGGGAAGGTAAAATGGACAGTCACATAGGACCCTGGCCACAACTCGCGATTGGCATTGTCCACCGTCAGTTCCGTGACGACTGTCCGGGTGGCTGTGGACACGGAATTGGCTGTGGTCAGAACCTTCGCCGGGATATGCTTGTCCGGGTCCTGCGGCAGCACCAGCGCCCCGGTCAGGCCCGGTTTGAGGATCTCGGAATACTCCTGCGGCACGGACACGAAGATCCGCATCGCATGGATATCCGCGACCTCGAACAGCGGCGCCGAGCCACGAACGGTCGCGTCCCCTCCGGCGGCATTGACGTAATCACCGACACTGGTGTGCCGGGAGGTCACCACGCCGTCGAACGGCGCAGTCAGTTGCTTGAATGCGATCAGAGCCTGGTAGCGCGCGACCTCTTGCTCCGCAGCGACGACCTGCGCCTTCTGCTCGGCTGCTTCCGCCGTCTTGATGTCCACATCCTGCTGCGAGACCGCCTGCGTCCCAGACAGCGCCGAATAGCGTTTGGCGGTAACCTCGGCCAGCTTGTAACGAGCCTCGACCACGGCAAGGCTCGCCTTGGATGCCGCGAATTGCGCATCCAGGCTGGGCGTGTCGATGGTCGCAAGGACGTCGCCCGACTTTACTTGCGCGCCGTAGTCCTTGTACCAGTGGGTCACATAGCCGTTGACCTGAGCGTAGATCGGCGCCGCATACCAGGCCTCCATGTTGCCGGGCAGGGTCAGCGTGCGCTGCGACGGACCCGGTTTGGGCGATACCAAATGAACGCGGGGAAGCGCCGCGTCCTCGGCTGACTGTTTCAGGTCAGTCACGGTTCTGCTACGGGACCAGATGCCGTAGCCCGCAAGTCCGCCGGCGACGATGACACCGATCAGCAGCCACAACCCGCCCCGAGACCGATGCGCCGCCTTCGCCCGGGGGTTCATCATGCGGGTTCTCCCTCGGCCGGCGGCGTTTGCCTGCTTGAATTGCCGCCATGCAGGATGGCGAAGACACAGGGCACGAACAGCAAGGTGGTGACCGTCGCGACAAGCAGCCCGCCGATCACCGCGCGACCAAGCGGGGCATTCTGCGTGTTGCTGAACGACATCGGTACCATGCCGACGATCATCGCCAGGGCCGTCATCAGAACCGGCCGGATCCGCGCGAACCCCGCCTCGATCGCCGCTGCCGTCGGGTTGCCGAACTCCTGCAGATGATCGCGTGCATAGGCCACCACCAGGATGGTGTTCGCGGTTGCAGTCCCCATGCACATGATTGCCCCAGTCAGCGCCGGGACGGACAGCGTCGTGTACGTCAAGAACAGGATCCAGGAAATCCCGCCCAATGCTGCTGGCAGCGCGGTAATGATGATGAACGGATCGAGCCACGACTGGAAGTTGACGACAATCACCAAGTAGATCAGCACGATCGACAGCGCCAGCCCGGCAAGTAGCTGGGCGTACGCGGAATGCATGGTCGTCGACTGGCCTCTGATTTCGACCGTTGCGCCATGTGGCAGAGTGGATTCCATGTCCTTGATGACACGCGCGACCTCGTTACTGACCGCGCCCAGATCACGTCCCTCCACGTTGGCGTAAATGTCGATCACCGGCATGATCGCGTAATGGGAGACCAGCCCCGGCGTTCCTGTCTGCGTCAGGACGGAAAGACCGCCCACGATCTGCGGCTGAATATTGTTCGGATTGCCATCACCCTTGTCGACCGTGATGTTTTGCAGGTCATTGACACTTGTGAGTTGATCCTGCGGCGTCTGGACGTTGACCAGATGCGAGATGCCGCTCGACACATCCAGCCAGTAGGTCGGTGCGACCTGACCGCTTCCCGACAGAACTGCCAGGGCATTGTCGGCGATATTCAACTCCGTCAGGCCTGTCCCCAAGGCGAATGAACGCCGCGACGAGAGCAGCAAAGTTGGCTGGCCCATCACCTGCTGGATACGTACATCGGCGATGCCGGCGATTTGCTTCAGCCGTGCCGTCAGTTTCGTCGCATACTCGAAGTTGGTGTCCAGATCACGGCCGCTGACCTGCACGTCGATTGGCGAGGGCAGGCCGAAATTGAGGATCTTCGCCGTAATGTCGCCCGGCAGGAAATTGAACTCGGTGCCGGGAAAGCGCTCCGTCAGGCCGGCACGGAGGATCCCGCGATAGCGATCGACAGGTGCAGCCTGGTTGTCGAGCGAGATCGTGATGTCGCAGTCCTGGCTGCCGACCGTGCCGGTATTGCTATAGGCTTGGTTGATGCCACTGACCGGCAGGCCGCAGTTTATCAGCGTGCCTACCACGTGACCGGGCAAGAGGTTACGGATCTGCTGCTCCACCAGCACGGAAATCTTGGCGGATTCCTCGATCCGCGTGCCGATCGGTGCGCGAAAGTGCAGATCGATCTCCCCGGACTTGATACTGGGGAAGAAATTCTGACCGGCGAAGAGCAACAGCAGAAGAGACGCCAGCGCCCCGACCAGATACAAGCCTATGAACAGCTTGGCGCGCGCAGCCAGCTCCCCGAGGATGGCGCGGTAGCGCTCGCGAAAGCGCTCGAAGCGCGCCTCGAACCCCAGCTGGAACCGCCCAAAGAAGCCTGGATGTTTCGGCGCCGGATCTCGCTGCGCCGCGACCTGACCACGCAGCAGCCAGGCGGCCATGGTCGGCGTCAGCGTGCGCGACATGATGAACGAGGCAATCATCGCGAAGATGATCGCCTCGGCAAGCGGCAAGAACAGATAGCCTGCAACCCCGCCGAGCTGCAGCAGCGGCAGCCAGACGATGCAAATGCAAAGAGTAGATACAAATGTCGGCACGACGATCTGATTTGCCGCATCGATGATCGCGCGCTCCAGCCCCTTATGCTTACCGTCTGGGTCCGCCTCTTCCAGGTGCGTGTTGATGTTCTCGATCATCACGGTGGCATCATCGACGAGGATGCCGACGGCAAGAGCAAGGCCGCCCAGCGTCATGACGTTGATCGTCTGGCCGAGCCAGGACAGAACGAGGATCGAGCTCAGGATCGAAAGAGGAATGGAGGTGGCGACGATCAAGGTCGAGCGCCAACTACCGACGAACAGCAGCACGGTGAGACCGGCAAGACATGCGGCGGTCACCATCTCCTGCACCACATCGGCGATCGAGGCGCGCACGAAGCTGGAGGCGTCGTTTAGCGGCGTAATCGTCACGCCCGCCGGCAGGGTCTTGAGCAGTCCGGGAAGCTTGGCCTTCACCCCGGCAACAACGGCCAGCGTCGAGGCATCGCCGCTTTTCAGGATTTGCAGCAGGATGGACTGCTGCCCTTTCACCAGCACGATGTTCTGCTGGGGCGGACCGCCGCGATGGACATAGGCCACGTCACGCAGATAAACCACCGCGTTGCCGACCTGCTTGATCGGCAGGTTGTTGAAGCTGTCGAGGGCGATCGGCGTCGCGTTGGTCGAAACCAGGAAATCGATCGGACCGATCTTCTGATCGCCCGCCGGCAACACGATGTTCTGGGTCCCTAGAGCGTGGCCCACATCGGTGGCAGACAGACCGTGCTCCAACAATTTTGTCTGGTCGAGGTCCACCTCCACGTCCGCCTGGGTGCCGCCATAGGGGGCCGGTATCGCGACGCCTGGCACTGACACCAAGGCGGGCCGGATCAGGTTGGACGCCAGGTTATAGATGTCGGATGGCGTCATGTTGTCTGCGGCGATCTGCAAGTCGAGCACCGGGACCGACGACGCGTCGAACACCAGGATATTTGGTGGCGTGATTCCAGCCGGAAGCTGCTTGATCACGGTCTGCGAGGTGGCCGTGACCTGAGCTTGCGCGGCCGCCACGTCGGTTCCGGGCTGGAAGAAGATTTTGACGATACCGCTGCCGTAATGCGACTGGCTCTCGATATGCTCGATGTTACCGACCGTCGTGGTCAAGGCCCGCTCGTAATAATAAACCACACGGCCTGACATGTCGGAGGGCATCAGCCCGTTGTAGCTCCAGACTGCCGCCACGACCGGAATTTTGATGGGAGGGAAGATATCCGTCGGCGTCTTGAATACCGACATCACGCCGAACAATAGAATCAGGATCGCGAGTACAACGAAGGTATAAGGACGCTTTAGGGCGGTGACGACTAAGGCGTTCATCTCGGCCTGACGGCCTTTCCGTCGATGCTCTGCGCGTGCATTCGGCTCGATCTCATCGTAACGCTAGGGCTTTTGGATGAAGCCTCGCCGTTGGCAATGTGGATGAGACCTAAATTTCCGGTTATCTTTGCAAGGTGTCAACCGGCGACAAAATCGATGAAGGACCAATCTAACAAAACGATAGACCATCTTCGGCCCTCACGATCAGGCTGAAAATGGTCCATGACGCGGATGATGGCGCCGGCAAGCGGCGTGGGCGTGCCGGAAGCACAACCATACCCCGATCAAGGACTTAACCATCACGCGTTTAATAAACTACAACTTAGTTTATATATATGTAGCCATAGCGTAACCCCTGGATGCACAATGCAGATACCATTCAACCAGTGGAGCGTTACATGTCACATATGAAAGCCGCCATTTTCATAGAACCTGGCCGCATTGTGCTGGAAACCAAGCCGATCCCTGATGTCGCTCCGCTCGACGCACTCGTCCGGGTCACTACAACAACGATCTGCGGCACCGATGTCCACATCCTCAAAGGCGAGTATCCAGTGGCCAGAGGCCTGACCATCGGCCACGAACCAGTCGGGGTGATAGAAAAGCTCGGTTCGGCAGTGCAAGGCTTCAAGGAGGGTCAGCGCGTCATAGCCGGCGCGATCACACCCAGCGGCCACTCAGCGGCGTGTTTGTGCGGGTACGGCTCGCAGGATGGGGGGTTCAACAGCAGCGGCTTCCGGGCCATGGGTGGCTGGCGCTTCGGCAACACAATCGATGGCTGCCAGGCGGAGTTCGTATTGGTTCCCGATGCGATGGCGAATCTGTGCCCCGTGCCGGATGGTCTGACAGACGAGCAGGTCCTGATGTGCCCGGACATCATGTCCACCGGTTTCTCAGGGGCCGAGAGCGGCGGCATCCGCATCGGTGACGTGGTCGTGGTGTTTGCCCAGGGGCCAATCGGCCTGTGCGCCACCGCCGGCGCCAAGCTAGCCGGCGCAACCACGGTCATCGGGGTCGACGGCATCGCCAGTCGATTGGCGATGTCGCGGCGGTGCGGCGCTGATGTGACAGTGAATTTCCACGATGTCGATCCGGTCGCCGAAATCATGCGCCTGACCAACGGACGCGGTGTTGACGTGGCGATCGAAGCGCTGGGTACGCAGAACACGTTCGCATCTGCCCTTCGGGTGCTGCGGCCTGGCGGGACGCTGTCCAGCCTAGGCGTCTATTCCACGGACCTGACGATACCGCTGGGCGCGTTCGCTGCCGGTCTGGGCGATCATCGGATCGTCACCACGCTTTGCCCAGGCGGCAAGGAACGGATGCGCCGACTGATCAACGTGATCCAATCCGGGCGCGTGGATTTGACGGCGATGGTGACCCATCGCTTCAAGTTGGATGATATCGAAGCGGCCTATGACTTGTTCAGCCATCAGCGCGACGGCGTTCTGAAGGTGGCGATCACCCCCTAGCCGCTATACCTTCTTAACGGTAGTCGATTGGAGGACGGCCACGACTGTATTTCAGTGCGGATGCAGGATTGGGTTGTCCTCCATCATGCGAAGCGATGCCGCTAGTTTCATGCCTTTATGAACCGGCCACCATTGGCCGGTGTGCCGCATCCAGTAGATGTCGAACTGGTCGGGCCCCATGTGGTCGAGACGCACGAAAGGAGCATCGAATTCCTCTCCGGAATTATGTTCCATCCCGGAGCGGTAGCGTTGGATGAAGCGATAGCGTCCGGCCCTCCACTCGCCCCGTATATCGATCGGGTAGTTGAACGCGGAGGGTCTGACTTCAGGTAGGAAACGCGGCTTTAGAACCGTTGCGATGAAGGCTTCGCACGCTGCAATGATCGCCTGTTGCTCGGCCGGGTCCGGGCGGACAGGGCGCGGAGGTGCCTTCATCCATATCTTTTGCCGTTTCTTGGCCATTCTTCCCGCTGTCAGCCCCCCGGTAGCGGGATGAACTCGCGTTCGTCGCCGGCGACGGTGCCGAAACGGCCGGCTTTCCAGTCTGCCTTGGCTTGTTCGATCCGCTCGCGCGACGACGAAACGAAATTCCAGAAGATGTGGCGCGGGCCGTCCATCACCGCGCCGCCCAATAACAGCAGACGGGCGCCGGCGGATCCCGCGTGTACGGTGAGACGGTCGCCAGCGCGGAAAAGCAGCATTCGGCCGGCCTCAAACCGGGTTCCGGCGACGTCTATGGCGCCTTGGACCACATATACCCCGCGTTCCTCGTGATCATCCGGCAGCGGCAGCACGGCCCCTGGCTGCAAAGTGGCGTCGGCATAGAACAACGCACCGTGCGTCTCGACCGGGGATCGCAGACCCCAACCGTCGCCGGCAATCAGGCGCAGCCGGACACCACCGTCGGTGACAACAGGCAGCGAGTCGGCGGCATGGTGGGCGAAGGCGGGCGACGTTTCCTCCATCGCCTTCGGCAGCGCCACCCAAGACTGGATCCCGAACAGGCTGTTGCTGTGGGTCCGAAGTTTTGCATCCGTGCGCTCCGAGTGGGCGATGCCGCTTCCGGCAGTCATCCAGTTCACGTCGCCGGGCACGATGGGAAGCTGGGTCCCCAGGCTGTCGCGGTGCAGGATCGAGCCGTCAAACAGGTATGTTACGGTGGCCAAGCCGATGTGCGGGTGAGGCCGCACGTCAAGACCTTTGCCGGTGAGAAACTCGCCGGGTCCCATCTGATCGAAAAAGATGAACGGGCCGATCATCTGCTTTTCTTTGGCCGGCAGTGCACGGCGTACCTCAAAGCCGCCGAGGTCATGGGCGCGTGGCAGGATGACGGCTTCTACCTCGTCCGGGCGCGAGGGTTGGGTTTCGCTCATGATGTCTGCCTTCGTCTGATCCGCTCCATATTGGATGAAACAGCCCGTCGCCGACTAGGCTACCATCGCAATTGGATCAAACAGCACGTCGCCGCCTGGGCTACCATCGCCGGCAGCTCGGCTTATCGACAATCAGTGGCAGCCGGCGATCTCCGTGCTACCGGTTTCCAGTATGCTCGGGCTATGACACCTCCGCAGCCAGCTTGTTCAAGTAATAGGCTGGATCGCCAAACAGCCGCTCGATCACCATACAGCGGCGGAAGTAGTGGCCTACCGCGTATTCCTCGGTCATGCCGATTCCGCCATGCATCTGCACGGCGCTTTGCGACACATATCGTCCGGCCTGTCCGATGCCGACCTTGGCCAATGCGATATCGCGCGCACGGACGGCCTCGTCCGGATTATCGATCGACATGGTCGCGAGCATCGCCATGCTGCGGCCCTGCTCCTGCGCCATGAACATATCGGCCAAACGATGCTGCACCACCTGGTATGACCCAATTGGGTTGCCGAACTGAACGCGAGTCTTGCTGTATTCCAGCGTCATCTCGTTCATCGCCTCCATCGCGCCGACAGTTTCGCCGGCGGTGGCGGCGATCCCGGCCTCGACGACACGTCGGATGATCGGCAGACCCTGGCCGACCGCACCCAGCACATCGGCGTCAGCGACCGAGACGTTCGATAGTGAAATGTCCGCTGCCCGGGTATCATCGCGGCTGACATAGCCGCGGCGGGCAATTCCGGAAGCCTGCGTATCGACCAAAAACAGCGTGATGCCGTCCGAATCATATCGGTCACCGCCGGTGCGTGCGCTCACAATGATCTTGTCGGCCGCCTCGCCATGCGAAACGATCGTCTTCGATCCGTCGAGCACCCAGCCGGAACCGCTCCGCTTGGCGGTCGTCACGACATCCGTCAGGTCGTAGCGCGCCTGCCGTTCGCCGTGGGCGAAGGCCATTTTCAGGCGGCCCTCGGCGATCGCCGGCAACAACGCGGCCTTCTGCTCCGCGCTGCCGGCGAAGTTCAGTGCGGTGCCGCACAGGACGACGGTCGGGAAGAACGGCTCCAGCACCAGCGCCCGCCCAAAGGCTTGCATGACCAGCATCACTTCCTGAGGGCCTCCGCCAAATCCCCCGTATTCCTCGGCGAACGGCAGCCCCAGCAACCCCTGCTCGGCGAGCTGCGACCAGACTGCGGGGGAGTAGCCCTCGGGCAGCGCCATATATCCCTTGCGCTGAGTAAAACCATAAGTATCGCTCAGCATACGCGAGACGCTCTCAACCAGCAGCCGCTGGTCGTCGGATGGTTCGAAGTCCATTACAGCCCCAGTACCGCTTTGGTGAGGATGTTTTTCTGAATTTCGTTGGTGCCGCCGTAGATGGAGGCAGCCCGAAGCATCAAGTAACCGCCGGTCCCTGCGCTTGCTGCCTCCAGCATGTCGTCCGGTTCGTTAAGTGCTTCCAGTTCTTGCGCCCACATCGGCGTGGCCATTGGCCCGGCGACGTCTACCGCAAGCTCCGACGTGGCCTGCAGTAGTTCGGTGCCCTTTACTTTCAAGACGGACGACAGCGGATCCGGTTTGCCGGCGCCTTGCGCCTTGTCGTAGGCCGAAACCACTCGATACTGGGTGATCTCCAGCGCTTTCATGTCCACTTGCAACTGCGCCACCCGTTGGCGAAACGCCGGGTCCTGGATCAACGGTGCGCCAC
This sequence comes from uncultured Alphaproteobacteria bacterium, assembly GCA_963819345.1. Lineage (GTDB taxonomy): Bacteria > Pseudomonadota > Alphaproteobacteria > Acetobacterales > Acetobacteraceae > Rhodopila. Next base: position 59,289 of record CAWFVX010000001.1, on the reverse strand, counting down.
CGAAGTTCACGTCCTTCGCCATCGAAACGGCGGCGGTGACCCGCTCACGCGACTTGCCCAGGCGAGCGATGCCGGTCCGCTCGTTGCCGAGCAGGAATTTAGCTACGTCCCAGCCTTTGTTTTCGGCGTGGACGCGCATGTCCACCGGGACCTTGACGTCGTCGAAGAACACCTCATTCAGGTGGTGGCCGCCGTCGATCGAAATGATCGGCCGCACGGTGACGCCAGGGCTTTTCATGTCGACCAACAGGAAGGAAATCCCTTCCTGGCGCTTGCGGGCGTTCGGATCGGTGCGAACGAGAACGAAACACCAGTCGGCATTGTGCGCGGTGGATGTCCAGATTTTCTGTCCATTCACGACGTAATGGTCGCCTTCTCGTTTCGCCGCCGTTTTCAGCGAGGCCAGATCAGATCCGGCCCCAGGTTCCGAAAACCCCTGACACCACCAGTCATCCAGGTTGGCAGCGCGCGGCAGGAAGCGCTTTTTCTGAGCCTCAGTCCCGAACTGGATCAACACCGGACCGAGCATGGTTATATTGAAGGATGAAAGCTCCGGCGCCGGCGCCATGAGGTTCTCTTCCAGGAAGATCATCCTCTGGATCGCGGTCCAGCCGGGACCACCCCACTCCTGCGGCCAGGAAATCGCCGCCCAACCCTTGGCGTTGAGAATACGCTGCCAGCGTACGGTGTCTTCCTTGCGCGGCGGATGGCCGAGCTTCATGCGGTCACGGGTGTCCGCGGGTAGGTTTTCTTTGAGAAAAGCACGGACTTCCTCGCGGAAGGCACGCTCTTCCGGGGTGAAGCGAAGATCCATGGATTGGTCCCTCCTACTGGTGGGTAAGTCTAATCCTGCCAGAATAGAGTGTCCAACCGGGGGGCGAGAGCGAGTCTGGCGTGGCCCGACGCTATTTCGCACGGGGAAGGGACCCGTCCCGGTAGCGGCCGTGCCACGCCAGGACACTATCTGCAACGAAGGCAATCAGTGCGCACGCTGTGCAGCCGAGTGACAATCCGAACAGCACGAACAGCCAGGAGGCGATCGCTGTGTCGCGCATGCTGCCAAGGAATAGGACGAACGCAGCGCCGCACGTGGATGCGCCACCGACAGCCGTAAGAACGATCGAGGCATCCAAAACCAGGGTCCGGCGGTATAGCCGTGCCAAGTGGGGGCGCAGCCACGATTGGTCGGTTCCGTCGGGGTCGCCACGCAATAGGTCCTCCACATGCTCCCGATGATCGGACACCCTGCTCAGGCGTGTGTTGAACACGTTCAGCAAGGCTCCGATCCCGGACAACAGGAATACCGGCGTCAGCGCCACCTGGATGATGTGGGCGACACTGTCGACAGCTTCCCCGATGGAGGCGCCAGGCACTGAGTTAGTCACTGCTTCGAGGAAACAGAGGCTCTGCCGCCACCGGCCGCGTTGCCACCAATTAGCTCACCCACCGTTGCTCTCCGGCACGATCGAACAACGCGAAGCGGGTGCGATGGACAGCGTCCCGGTCCTTCCAGGGTTCGCCGGGTCGGGAAAGCTTATCGTCGGCCGGCCATTGACCAGGTCGCCCAGAATGTCGATGGAACGAGCGCCGACCAGAGCGGCACTTCCGCCGCAGGTGACAGAGAGCGTTGCCTTCGGTTTGTCGCCACCGCAGCCAACGAGCACAAGCGGTAAAATCATCAAGCTCATCCGCCAAGGGCACATCAAACGTCTCCATCGGTTCGGTCGCGCAGTTATCTCGAGCGCCCGGCTGCCGTGGTCGGCTGGCCGATTCTTCTGTATCTCAGCGGCCATGCAGCAACCGAAGCATTTCGCGGTATTGGCGTTGCCGGCGGTCGTCGTTGACCACCAGAACAGCCCAGATCGCGGCAGGTATCCATCCCAGTACCGTAAGCTGTAGTCCGAGGCAAAACGCTGCCTGAAATACGTGCCCATTGAGCAGGAGGGCAAGCCAGGGCAGCAGAATAGCTATTACGATCATTGGCGATCCTTGGAGCACAGGTTTGCCGGACGTGACGATGCGATTGGACATGATTGCGCTTCTAACAGATTCGCTGACGCGCGGCCGGAGCACGCGACATCGTGAGGCAGAAATGCCAGCCGAGCTTTTGACCCGAAAGTCGAGGGCGTGTCCCGGCATGCCTAGCGTTCTGGACGGAGTCGAGCAAGCAGGTTACGGATGGGCAGCCTTAGGATTGGGGGAAACCAGCCAATGAAGGACTTCTCGGGCAGGACCGCGGTCGTCACCGGCGGTGGCACCGGTATGGGGCGCGAATTGGTGCGCCAACTCGTGGCCGAGGGCTGCAATGTCGCGATGTGCGATGTGTCGGCACGAAACATGGCGGAAACTCAAAGGCTCTGCGAAGCGGCACGGCCGCGACAGGGTCTGCGCATCACGACGCACGTCGCCGATGTGTCTGACGAAGCGCAGGTTGTGCGGTTTAGGGACGCGGTCACGGCGCAGCAGGAGACTGACAAGATCCACCTGTTGTTCAACAATGCCGGAATCAGCGGCGGCGGCAGTATCATCGCGAACACCCGTGATGAGTGGGAACGCATCTTCAATATCTGCTGGGGAGGGGTTTATCTTAACACCCGCACTTTCCTTCCTATGCTCCAAAAGGCGGACCAAGGTCACATCGTCAACACCAGCAGCATCAACGGATTTTGGGCGACGATAGGACCCACTGTGGCGCACACCGCCTATGCCGCGGCGAAATTCGCGGTCAAGGGCTTTAGCGAGGCGCTGATTACCGATCTACGGATACATGCCCCCCATATTAGCGTGTCGGTTGTTATGCCCGGCCACATCGGGACCTCGATCCGCACCAATACACTGAAGGTTCAAGCCGGGCACGACTCGGACCAGTTGACTGCGGCCCAAATCGAACAGTCGCGTGCGTGGTTTGCGTCGATGGGCCGGGATCCCTCCGCGTTGTCGGACGACGAGGTCCGAGCGCTTGTCGCCGAGCGGGCGCGACGCTTCATTGAGGAGGCCCCGACATCCGCGGCTGAGGCTGCGACGATAATTCTCGATGGCGTCAAGGCGGGCCGGTGGCGTATCCTTGTCGGCGCGGATGCTGATCTGATTGATGAGCTTGTCCGCCAGTCGCCGGAGCAGGCCTACGACGCGGACTTTTTCGAGAGCTTCGCGGCCAAGGCGGGATGGCGTCTGGGCCGTTGACGCTTACATTGGGCGTGGCCCTGGAGATATCGAATTGAGCCGGACCATGACAAACGTGAACGTGGTCCAGCAGGCCGAGCGTGAGGCCGTTGATACAGGCGGCCGGCTTGCGGCGTCGAATGGAGGGACATGCTGTGGGCAAACCGGCAAGCAATCCCGCAAACGCTGATCCCCGGGGCGCCGATAGATTGGCGACTGGGCCGACCGGTGGTCGCACGCCGACCGGGCCCCCCCGGCCTCTGCGCCGGATGCTGATCTACCGGCATTCGGTCGTGGTGCAAATCACGCACTGGGTCAATGTAGTGTGCCTGACTGTCCTGCTCATGAGCGGCTTGCAAATCTTCAACGCCCACCCCGCGCTCTATTTGGGCAACCTGTCGGATTTCTCTCACCCCCTGCTGTCGATGTCGGCGGTGCAGCCTGAAGGTGGTCCGGTCCGCGGTGTGACCACAGTGTTCGGGCATTCTTTTAATACCACCGGACTCCTCGGCCTGTCACAGGACGCGGCTGGCCACCCGCTGGAGCGTGGGTTTCCGGTCTGGGCCACCTTGCCCGGTCAGCAATCGCTGGCGGAGGGCCGCCTTTGGCACTTCTTCTTCGCCTGGGTGTTTGTCGCGAACGGTGCGATCTACCTGCTGGTGAGCTTGTTCGGCGGCCACGTGTGGCGGGATCTGCTGCCAACGGGACACCAACTCCGTCAAATCGGCCAGACGATCTGGGATCATCTGTTGTTCCGCTTCCCCAGGGGCGAGGAGGCGCGCCACTACAACGTATTGCAAAAACTGACCTATCTGATCGTTGTGTTCGGTTTCCTGCCGTTCATGGTTTTGACCGGCCTGACCATGTCACCTCGGATGGACGCGGCCTTTCCGCAGTTGCTCGATCTGTTTGGCGGACGCCAGTCGGCGCGGACCATCCACTTCATTCTCGCGTGGTCGCTGTTCGCGTTTGTACTGATCCATGTCTTTATGGTTCTGGTCTCTGGCGTTTGGAACAATCTCCGGTCGATGCTGACCGGTCGATATGCCATCGAGGAGGCGGGCGATGCCGCTGAGTGAAAAAACTCGGTTTGACCGGCGTAAACTAATGCTCGGCACCACCGGCGCACTGAGTGCGCTGCTGCTCGGCGGATGTGACCGGCTGTCCGAGAACACCACGGTGCAGCGCGTGCTGGCTAGTGCCGAAAACCTGACCCGGCGGATGCAGCGGCTGCTCGGCGGCAGCCATAAGCTGGCGCCCGAATACGCCGAGGCCGACCTGTCGAAGGAATTCAAGGCCAACGGCACCCTTGATCCGGACGACGACGACTATCAGGCACTTGCGTCGAAGCAGTTCGCCGACTGGCGGCTGGAAGTGTCCGGGCTGGTGAACCGCCCGGCGCAATATTCGCTGGACGAGTTGCGTGCCATGCCCTCGCGCACGCAAATCACCCGGCACGATTGTGTGGAGGGCTGGAGTTGCATCGGCAAGTGGAAAGGCGCGTTACTTGGCGATGTGCTGCGGCAGGCCGGGCCTCAGTCGGCCGCCCGGTATGTGGTGTTCCGTTGTGCCGATCCGATGGACAATGGTGATCCGAACAGCAAATACTATGAGAGCATCAGCCTGGAGGAGGCGTTCCACCCACAGACGATCCTCGCCTACGAGATGAACGACACCGTGCTGCCCGTTGCGCACGGCGCCCCGCTTCGACTACGGGTCGAACGCCAACTCGGGTACAAGATGGCCAAGTACCATCATGCGGATCGAACTGGTGGAAAGCTTTGCGCAGATCGGTGGTGGCGGCGGCGGCTACTGGGAAGATCAAGGCTACGCCTGGTATGCGGGCATTTGATTTTTTGGAGCCTGGTCTCTCGCGTTCCATGCCTTGGTCACGCGCTTTTCGCGGCGGTGTCGGCAATGTCGCCGGGCGAGTGGATTGGTGATTGCCTCAGTTGGTGAACATCGTGTGCGGCGACCATGTCCTTCTTAGGCCCGTAGCGAGCATGCTCCGACGGAGAGCGGAACAGCAGGAAGATCGCGATCAGAAGATTTAAGCCGTTCCAAGCGACGCCGTTTGCGAAGGCGGTACGGTAGGAACCGGTGAAATCAAAAATGACGCCGGACATCCAGCCACCGAGCGCCATGCCGAGAAGAGTCATCATCAGGATAAAGCCTAGCCGGCCGCCGGCCTCTCTCGCTGCGAAGTTTTCGCGGACTATGATCGCGTAACTTGGTACCAGGCCACCCTGGAAAAGGCCGAACAGGGCGGAGATCACGTATAACGAGGTCAGGCTGTCCATCATCAGATACAGCGTCAGGGCGATCATCTGCGCGAAGGAGCCGATCACCAACGTCGCGAGGCCGCCGAGACGGTCAGCGAGAAAACCGGATCCAATGCGGCTAACGACGCCGAATCCGAGCATCAGGGACAGCATCTGGGCGCCTCGGGCCGATCCGTAACCCAGGTCACCGCAGTAGGCCACAATGTGAACCTGTGGCATCGACATCGCCACACAACAGGCGAGGCCGGCGACCGACAACAGCGAATGCAGCACGCGTGGCGGCAGATCTATCTCGCGGCGGGACGCGGCCGGTGCTGGGGCTCCGGCGGCTCGGGTTGGCGGGCGGCCGCGTAGCAGGAGCGCCAACGGTGGCATCGCAACGAAGCAGAACACGCCGACCGCCAGATGGGCGGTGCGCCATCCATGGGCTCGGATTGCCGATTCGATGAGCGTCGGCCAAATGGCACCTGACACATAATTGCCTGAAGCGCACAGGGCTACGGCGATACCCCGCCGTCGTTCGAACCAGAGGGAGGTATCGGCCAACAGCGGCGCGAAGGTGGCAGCAGTCCCGAAGGTGCCGATCAACAGGTAGGCGGCGGAAAACGACCAAAGGCCACCGGACAGCGCAGCCAGGACGAACCCGGCGGCGAGCGAGCCGGCGCCGATCATTACGGGCAGAAGGATCCCTCTACGGTCCGCCAGCCGGCCCATGATGACGCCGCCTACTCCAAACCCGATCATCGTTAGGGTGAACGGAAGCGAGGCGGCCCCGCGTTCGGCTTGGAACTCGGCCTGGACGGCGGGGAGGGCGACCACGACGGACCACATTCCGACGCCGCCGATGGTGGACAGCAGGACGGAGATCGTCAGGCGACACCAGGCGTAAGGCGAGTCGATCTCGCGCCGGATGGCGGTCATGATCCGTTGCCTGGCGGTAGAACCTTGTCATGGCTCCCCCAGAACCGAATTTCCGAACCGCGATCAAAGATCGTGCCGTGCCGAATCGGAGACAAGGTTGGACGTGCCGCCCCCCGAAGCGAGGCCGGAGGAGGCAACGCAGACGTGCTCATTTGGACTTTCTCGTTCAGACCTTTTCGAAGTCGATGCGCTCGACCACGGGCAGGCCTTGCAGGAAACGGCGCAGGCAATCGAGTGCCAATTCGACCGCGCCGAGCCGGACCCATTCGCGCCCGCCGAGGATGCGTGATCGCCGGACCTCGATCCGGTCGGCGGTCGCGATGCCGATCCATATGGTCCCCCCGAGATCGATGCGATCGGCGCCGTCGTCCAGTTCGATCAGCACCGCCAGGGCATGGGTGGCGCCGGTTTGCTCGCGCGCGGCGTTGGCGACTGCCTCGGTAGTTTCCTGGTCGAGTTCGGGTGGGATCGAGACGCCAAACAGGCGATCCAAATGGCGTGTCACGGTGCCGTGGCGGAAAACCTTCTCGGCGCCGGGCAAGTGGGCGATGCGGGCGGCGATCTGGCCGGCGGTGAGAGTTTCCACCACCGTCAGCGTCGCTTGCCGTTCGATCAGGGCGGACAATGTGACACCTTCCAGTGTCTGGTCGTCCTCAGCAAAAATGAAATTGCCTAAGCGCTTGCGGACCTCTTCAGTGACCGGTGCGAGCTTGCGGCGCACGTCATCCATGTCTTTGCCGCGGACTGTCAGCTTGGTTTCCAACTGCGGATAATGTGCGCGAAATCCAAGCTTCACGCCGCCGTCCGGGTCCAGTGCCTCGGCGCCGGTGAGAAGTTGGTCCACATGAGATTCGCCTAGACCATACGAATGAAACCGCTTCAGGTGGATCGAGGCCGGTGCTCCGGTCCGAGAGAGAAGGCGGGGGATGACTTGCTGCTCCAACATGCGTTGAAGTTCGCGCGGCACCCCTGGGGTGAAAAAGAAGCGCGCCGTGCCGATGTCGAGGGCGAACCCGCAGGCGGTGCCGATTGGGTTGTCAATCAGCTCAGCGGTGGCTGGTAGCATTGCCTGTTTGACGTTATTCGGCGGCATGGTGCGCATTCGGCGGGTAAAGAAGGACTCCATGCGGGCGAGCCATTCTTCGTGCAGGACGAGTTCAACGCCCGCTGCCTGGGCGGCGACTTCCTGTGACAGGTCGTCGACGGTGGGCCCGAGGCCGCCGTTGACGATCACGGCGTCGACGCGGGCGGCGGCGAGTTGGAAGGCGGCCAGCAAGGAGTCGCGGTCGTCACCGACGGTGGTGCCCCAGTGAACGGACAAACCCACGTCTTCCAGCTTCTGCGCCATATGGGAGAAGTTTGTGTTGGTGATCTTGCCGGTCAGCACTTCGTCGCCGGTGCAGATGATCTCGATGCGCATGGGGTTCCCCTCTGGTGAAGCGAGATTAGGGGAAGCGGCGATGGGAGCAAGCATGGCGAAGATCGTACGGTCCGGACCCCATACCGGTTCCGGAACGGTGAGGCGGGAGGATGCGGTTGGGCCTAACGAAGCAGAGATTTGCCTGGTGAGCATTTGCGTAGCACGGTCTTGATCGGGCGTTCTCTAATTTGATGTTACATTCAGGTCTGGCTCGGTCGCCTAAAAAGGGCCGGTGCCATCTCGTTGGTGTTCGCGCGAAGTAGGGTGGTTTTGCGTTGTTGCTGTTCAGATTGCGATCCTGTTTAGGCACGCCGCTCGACGTCCGGGATCGCGCGTGGGTGCCGTTCGTGACGAGGCGTGTATGAAGATGCTACGCCAGCTAACAAACTATGATGACCCGAACTCGTTCGGATCCCGGATGCGGCGGCGCCGCGGAGTCGGGCTGCGCGCCCTCATCGAACAGTGTTATGCCGTAAAAGGGGCAGTGCGCCTTCTCGACATGGGCGGCGAGATCCGTTACTGGAATATATTTGGCGCTGACTACCTGATGGCTCATCGCGTATCCATCACGTTAGTCAATCTGTCAGAGGAGAACTTGCCGGATAATCCTAATCCAGCATTGTTCACCACGATTATCGGGGATTGCTGCGACCTATCTTTCGAGGACGATGCATTCGATATAGCGCATTCAAATTCGGTCATCGAGCATCTGGGCGGTTGGGATCTAATGTCGAAGTTTGCCGTGCAAACCCGGCGAGTCGCTCCCCACTACTATGTGCAGACGCCGGCATTCTGGTTTCCAATCGAGCCGCATTTCGGGGTGCCATTCTTCCACTGGCTCCCCGAGTCCACACGCATGGCCTTGGTTCAGCGGCGGCAAATCGGGAAGGGGCCAAAGGCCGACGACATGGATCAGGCCGCAGGGCTCATTAACTATTACCGATTGCTGGATAGAGCACAGTTTTCGCATTTTTTCCCCGATGCGCAAATCGTTTTGGAGAAATTTCTTGGGCTGACCAAGTCGTTCGTCGCTTTGAAGTAATTTATGCTGTCGGTCCAAAAGACGATGACAGGCGGGCTGCTCGAGCGCCGACTGGTGAACGTTTCCTCGACTCGACAACAACCAGGGGTTGTAGCGCGTTCCCAAACCACTAAGACTGTTCGAACCAGCGGATTTTCCTGCCGTAGCAGCCGGGAGCCGGTGACGCCGACGATCGTACTTCATTTATCAGTGGGTTCGCGCTTATAGTTCGACCGATGCCGTAAGCAGATCAGCAGGATAAAATGGCCGCCAGATCCATGATGGAACCCCGCAAGTTCGCCTCGCCCGCCGTGAAGGCGCTGATGAGCCAGCGCAGCGCTGAGTTTGGTGGCCTTTTGTTGGGTTTGTTTGGTCTCGCGATTCTGGTGGCGCTGGCAACGTATGACCCGCGCGATCCATCGCTGAACACCGCCACGACACGGCATGCCAGCAACCTGGCCGGACCAGGTGGGGCGATGCTTGCGGACATACTGCTGCAAGGCTTCGGGGTTGTCGCTGTCCTGCCCGGCATCGCGATGCTGACCTGGTCCTGGCGCATCGCCTCGCATCGCGGATTAGGTAGTTTTGTTGGTCGCATGGCCGCGCTGCTGGCGGCGATGCCGATGCTGGCCGCGGCGGTCGCTGCCATCCCGGTGCCCGAACACCGGGCGCCCTGGCCGGTGATGGCCGGCCCGGGGGGCTCGATCGGGCAGATTGTTGCCAAGGTTGAGCTCGGGGCTGGCCATGGGCTGTTCGGGGTCGTCGGCGTTGGGTCGGTCTGGCTGATGAGTGTCCTGCTGGCGCTGTTGTTGGGTTTGCTGTCGCTGGGCCTGTCCCGCTCCGAGTGGCGCACTGCCGGTCGGGCTGCCGGAGCCGCGGCGCGGTTGTCTGTGTCGGCCAGCGGCGGCGCGGTCGGAGCGCTGTCGCGTGGGGCTGGCGGTGTGGGCAATGCCTCTGGGTGGCTGATCAATCTGGTGAGCCGGGGCCCCGGCCTTGAACCGGATGCGCCGCCCGCGGCAACGGTGCGGGTATGTCCGGTGGTAAGGCAAGGAACCCATGAAGGTCCAAGAGCGAATGATCCGGTCGTGGACGAACCGATCGTCGTGGCCCGCGGATCGAAAACGCAGCAACCGCCGCCACAGCGCAAGCCACAGCAGCAAAGCCTGCCGCTGCAGGAGGCAGGGTGGCAATTTCCCTCGCTGAGCCTCCTGAAGGAGCCTCCGCCGCGCGCCGGCACCGGGCCCAGCGAGGATGCGCTACAGGCGAACGCACGGCTGTTGGAGACGGTTCTTTCCGATTATGGCGTGCAGGGGGAGATCGTCGAGATCAGGCCGGGTCCGGTGGTCACGCTATACGAGCTCGTGCCAGCGCCCGGCATCCGCAGCGCCCGTGTGATCGGGCTCGCGGACGACGTCGCCCGCAGCCTGTCGGTCACCGCCGTACGCATCGCAACCGTTTCCGGCCGCAACGTGATCGGCATCGAGGTGCCAAACAGCAAGCGCGAAACGGTGTTTCTGAGCGAGATCCTCTCGAGCGACGAGGTGCAGAAATCGGCCGGCCGGCTATCGTTGGCCTTGGGGAAGGATATCAGCGGCAAGGCGATCGTCGCCGACCTCGCGAGGATGCCGCATCTGATGATCGCCGGCACCACCGGCTCCGGCAAATCCGTCGGGGTCAATGCGATGATCCTGTCGTTGCTGTATCGCATGTCGCCCGACCAGTGCCGCATGATCTTGATCGACCCAAAGATGCTCGAATTGTCGATCTACGAGGGCATCCCGCATCTGATGGCGCCGGTGGTGACGGAACCGGCGAAAGCGGTGACGGCACTGAAATGGACCGTGCGGGAAATGGAGCGCCGTTATCGCGCGATGTCGCAGCTTGGCGTCCGCAATGTCGGCGGCTTCAACGACCGCGTTGCCGAGGCTCGGGCCAAAGGCGAGGTCGTTACTCGCAGAGTGCAAACCGGGTTCGACCCCGATACCGGGCGCCCGACGTTCGAAGAGCAGCCGCTGGCGCTGGAACCCCTGCCGTTCATCGTCGTGGTGGTGGATGAAATGGCCGACCTGATGATGGTGGCGGGCAAGGAGATCGAACAGGCCGTGCAGCGCCTGGCACAGATGGCGCGGGCGGCGGGAATCCATGTGATCATGGCGACCCAGCGACCCTCGGTGGATGTGATCACCGGCACCATCAAGGCCAATTTTCCCACCCGCATCAGCTTTCAGGTCATCAGCAAGTTCGACAGCCGCACCATCCTGGGCGAGCAGGGCGCCGAACAACTGCTGGGCATGGGTGACATGCTGTACATGCAGGGCGGCGGCCGAATTACCCGCGTGCATGGCCCGTTCGTCTCGGATGACGAGGTCGAAAAGGTGGTGGCGTTCCTGCGCGAACAGGGTGAGCCGGCCTATCTGGACGATGTCACCGAACCGGTGGAGGGCAATGGCGGCGATTTGGACCCGCTTTCGTCTGGCATCGGGGACGCCAGCGATAGTGACAAGAGCCTGTTCGATCAGGCGGTTGCGGTCGTGGCGCGCGAAGGCAAGGCGTCCACGTCGTTCATCCAGCGGCATTTGAACATCGGCTACAACAAGGCCGCCAAGCTGATCGAGCAGATGGAAAAGGAGGGCATCGTCGGGACGGCGAACCATGTCGGCAAGCGGGAGATCCTGGTTCGGCGGACGCACGACGACATGGACTGCTAAGCCAGTGGTTCAACAGTTCCGTAGTGGTGTTCGATCGCGGCGTAGCGCGCGTTGGGCCGCTACCGCACGCGGGCGTAACTGAAGCAGTCCCGCGGCTCGTTGCCCATGCCCGGGTGAACCAAGTACCGCCGCAGCACACCCTCCCGGATCAGTCCGGCCTTCTCCATCACCCGCGCCGATCGCACGTTCTCGACGTCGCACACCGCGCCAATGCGGAAAATCGTTGGCTGGGCCAATGCCCATTGCACGACCTCCGTCAGCACTTCCGTCATCAGGCCTTGGCCCCACCAGGGGCGGGCCAGCACATACCCAAACTCCAGCCGGTGCGGCTCAACATGGCGCAGGTCGAGGCCGCCGCGGATCACGCTGTCCTTTCGTCCCTGCATGACGTAGGTCCTCGCGCGGCGCGGCGAGGTTTCGAGGCAGGCGCGAATATAGGCCTCAAAGTCGCGACGAGTTCGATTGGGCCGCCAGATCAGGAAGCGCGTCACCTCTGGGTTGCGAGCGTAAGCGGCGAAGATCGGTCCGGCGTCGGCCATCGCGATGGGCCGGAGGAAAAGATGTGCCGTGCGGAAGGTGTCGGGCAGCATAGGCTGGCTATCGCGCGATTTGATGTTGATAAAAAGGGGATCCTCGCGGTGAAGCCGCGCGCCGTTCCTGGCGGCGAGAGTGTCCACGGGGATCGGCTGAGCGGATGCGACAAGCCGGCATGGGCAACCGGGATCGAAGGCGGAGGGAAGGCCGGAGCGTTCGCGTGGTTTTGGTAGCTGTGTCAGCGATACCACCCATTCGAATAAAGTATTATCGCTAATGTCACCTGCGGGTCATAGGTCTGCGCCCGGAGGAGACCCCCCATGTCGAAACATCCTGCCTTGGCCCGCACCGAAGTGTTTTGTGCAGCGTATAGCCTGCGCATCCCTGTTCTGCTCGCACCCATGGCAGGGGCGTGTCCGGGGTCGTTGTCCATCGCCGTAGCCAATGCCGGCGGTCTGGGCGCTTGTGGAGGCTTGCTGATGCAACCGGCTGCAATCAAGGCCTGGGCATCGGAGGTACGGGCGAGCAGCAACGGCGGCTTCCAGCTTAATCTCTGGATTCCTGATCCGCCGCCGGCCCGCGATGCCGCGGCCGAGGCCGCCGTGCGCTCCTTTCTCGGCGCCTGGGGACCGGAGGTGCCGGCGGAAGCTGCCGACGCCATTCTGCCGGATTTCACCGCTCAGTGCGAAGCGATGCTGGAAGTCGGTCCGTCGGTTATCTCATCGATCATGGGGCTGTATCCGCCAGACTTCGTGGCTCAGATGAAGGCGCGCGGTATCAGGTGGTTTGCCACCGTGACCACGGTACGGGAGGCGCTTGAGGCCGAAGCGGCCGGCGCGGACGCGATCGTCGCGCAAGGCATGGAGGCGGGCGGCCACCGCGGCGCGTTCCACGCGGCTAAGGCCGAAACGTGCATGGTCGGCCTGTTCTCGCTGGTGCCCGCGGTCGCCGATGCGGTCAAAGTGCCGGTTATTGCCGCGGGCGGCATCGCCGATGCACGCGGCGTCGCGGCTGCCCTGATCCTAGGCGCGTCGGCCGTCCAAATCGGCACCGGGTTCTTGCGCGCGCCCGAGGCGAAATTGCCGGCGGCATGGGCCGATGCGATCGGACACAGCCAGCCGGAAGAAACGCTGATCACCCGCGCTTTTTCCGGCCGCCCGGGCCGCAGCATCGCGACGGCTTATGCGCGCGCGGCGACTGGTTTGGACGCCCCTGCACCGGCGCCGTATCCTGTTCAACGGGCCCTTACCCGAGCGATGCGGGAAGCCGCGACCAAGGTGGGTGATATCGACCGGATGCAGGCATGGGCTGGCCAATCCGCCGCACGCGCCGCCGCACGGCCGGCCGGCGACATTGTGCGCGACCTGTGGGAAGCCGCCCTGGCGATGCTGAGCTGATTCTAGCGCGCGCAACACCACGGGTCTTAACGACAGGGTCGCTCGACAAGGACCGCAGATCGTGGATGCCCGGCGATCCCGGCCAGCGCGTCGGTGACATTGCGCACGATGGCCGCACCGTAGGCGGCTACCGCAAGGACCATGCAGATCCACGCAACGATCGGCAGCGCCTGCCTGACCTTAACTTGCCAGGGCATAGCGTGGGTGCGAGGCCGTCCATTCCTCGCGGCTCATGATCCGGCCCAGAATGTCGGCAAGCCTGTCCTTTGTCGCCTCCTCTGCGCGTAACAGCGGCAACCGCACCTCCGCCTCCGCGAGGTCCATGATCGCCAGCGCCGCCTTGAGCGGCACCGGATTGCTCTCCAGGAACAGCGCGTCGTGGAGCGGTGCCAGCAGATTGCGGATGCTGGTGAAGGTCGCCAGATCGCCGTCGTCCCAAGAACGATGCAGCAAAGCGCACAGCGATGGCGTCAGATTGGCGGTGACCGAGATGCAGCCATCACCGCCTGCGGCGCGATAGGCGGCGGAGGTCGCATCGTCACCGCTCAGTTGGACGAAATTGGCTCCGCAGAGCGCCCGGATACGCGCCGGACGGCCAAGATCGGCGGTGGCGTCCTTAATTCCGATTACCAGCCCCCGCTGTGACAGCACCGCCACGGTCTCATCCTTGATCGCAACGCCGACCCGGCTGGGAACGTCATAGACTATCAGCGGAAGGTCCGAGACATGCTCCAGCATGCGCAAATGTGCGATGATTCCCTCCTGTGAGGGTTTCACGTAAGGTGTCGGCGCGCAGAGCAAGGCCGCCGCGCCGCACTTTGCCGCAAGGACGGCGGCTTCTGCTGCGGCGTCGGTCGAGGGTCCTCCACAACCGGCAATTACCGGCACGCGGCCCTTTGCGGTCTCGACGGCGAGGCGGATCAGGCTGGTGTACTCCGCCGCTTGGAGAGAAGCTGCCTCCCCGGTACTGCCGCATACGATAAGCGCCGTGGTGCCACGGGCGATCTGCCGCTGACACAGGCGAATGAAGGCGGATTGGTCGATCGGACCGGCTTTGAACGGGGTTGCCAACGCGGTCATCGACCCGCGGAGCGGAAAGGAGGGGTGGCTCATGACGGGCTCCGCAGGTCGGCGCGTAGCAAGGTCAGGCCGAACCATTGCGCGGAACGCAGAGCGGTAAAACCGTTCAGCCGGAGCCGGCGGGCCAGCGCCGTCGCGGCCTTTCCGCCACTGACGCCCACGATCAGACGCCCCCGGGGTGCAAGCGATCGGCGGGCGACCCTGATCACCTCGTCGGCCGAGGGCAACGCCGCTGCTCGCGGTACCAGGACAAGATCGTAATCGCCGGCGTCTGGCTTGTCGCCGATCCGCAAGATCGTAGCCGCGAGGCAACCACGCCGGATCAAGCCGCACATCAGATCGAGGCCATGCTCCGCCACGATCAGAGCATGGGTGTCCTGAACCTTTCCCGCCAATCGCAAGAGCGGGTCCAGCAGAGCGGGTTCCTGACCGTCAATGGGGCGTTGCGCTTGGAGCGGCGCAGGCTTGGAAGCTCGAAGCATTGAAAAATCCTCTCGGCGCGAGACGCCTTGGTTGATCCGGACCGGACAGCGACTCCTGAGGAGCGCATCGCGATCTTGCGCCGAGAAGATTGGTCACGCCGGGATAGGAATTCGATTGGTTCTGTCGGGTCGCGGTATATAGAAGAATAAGCAGCCGCTGGCTGGCAGGTCGTCAACGGCTGGCGGTTCGCTTGACGTCCTCTTGCTGCTGCTGGGGATCAACTATCTGCACCTCGCTACTTTCAATGATTGCCGTCGGCGGGCTCAGGGCCAGGCTTTCGCCGCCGGCCAATCCGCCGCTGCGGCACATTCACGACGATACGCAGGATACCGAACATCGGATTGCCACCGAGACTGTCCTGGCTCAGCAACCCTCATGGGTCGGAGGTTCCGAGGCCGGTTTAGGCGAGCTTCATGACTTCATGTGCCAGAATCTCGAACGATCGCTTGCGAGCGGCGTGATCGTGGATCTGAGCGGCCACCATCAATTCGTCCGCCCCGGTAGCTGTGACAAACGCCTTCAGGCTGTCTCGTATCGTCTGTGGGCCGCCGATCAATGAGCACGAGAGGGCGTCGGCGAGTATCGCTCGCCCGTAACGATCCAGGCCGGCTTCGAAATTATCCACCGGCGGCGGCAATTTTCCCGGCCGTCCGCGCCGCAGGTTCACGAACGCCTGCTGCAACGAGGAGAACAGTCGGCGTGCCTCCTCATCGGTCTCCGCAGCGAAAACATTGACGCCGAGCATGACGTGGGGCTTGCGCAGCCGATCGGAGGCGCGGAAGCGCTCGCGATAGATGGCGACTGCATCACTCATTTGACCGGGCGCGAAATGCGAGGCGAAGGCGTAAGGCAGGCCCAAATGCGCGGCCAGTTGCGCTCCAAACGTGCTGGATCCGAGAATCCAGACTTCGACATCTTCCCCGGCGCCAGGAACCGCCTGCAACACCTGGCCGGGCTCCGTTGGCAGGAAGTAGCTCATGAGCTCGACGACATCCTGTGGGAATTGATCCACATCCGCAGCCAGATTGCGCCGCATTGCCCGGGCCGCGATTTGATCGGACCCAGGCGCCCGGCCGAGACCAAGATCGACCCGCCCGGGGTGAAGGGCCGCGAGCGTGCCGAACTGCTCAGCAATCAGCAGCGGCGCGTGGTTTGGCAGCATGATGCCGCCGGCCCCGATACGGATCGTGCTGGTCGCAACCGCGATATGCGCCAAGGCCACCGCGGTGGCGGCGCTGGCGATCCCGGGCATGTTGTGGTGCTCGGCCATCCAGTAGCGGCGATAACCCAGTGTCTCCGTGTGACAGGCGAGATCAATTGAGTTGCGGAGTGCCTGACCAGTGTCGCTACCTTCCGGCACTGGGGAGAGGTCGAGGATGGATAATGGGATCATCTGGCCTATATACGGGGTGATCCGGATCAGAGAAATACCGCGATTTGCTTGATCATCCGACTCACGCCGACATCACACGTTTACCGGGCGAGACGTTCACTCGGCGTGATCATGTTCCTTAGGATCCCCAGTATGCATATCTCGTTTGACAACAGTTACGCCCGTTTGCCCGACCGGTTTCACGTGCGACTCGACCCGACGCCGGTAGCAGCGCCGAGGCTGGTTCGGCTGAACACGGCGCTGGCTGAAACTCTTGGCATCGATCCCGATGAGCTTGGTGGACCGGAGGGTGTGGCTGTGCTGGCGGGCAACCACGTGGTACCGGGTGCTGAGCCAATGGCGCTCGCGTATGCGGGCCACCAGTTCGGCCATTTCGTGCCGCAACTCGGCGACGGCCGCGCCAATCTGCTGGGGGAGGTGGTCGGCCGAGACGGAATTCGCCGGGACATCCAGTTGAAAGGTTCGGGCCAGACGCCGTTTTCCCGAAGCGGCGACGGCCGCGCGGCGCTGGGGCCGGTGCTGCGCGAATATCTGATCAGCGAGGCGATGGCGGCCCTGGGTGTGCCGACCACGCGGACACTCGCCGCCGTGACCACGGGAGAGTCGGTATGGCGTGAGACAAGACTGCCCGGCGCCGTGCTGACTCGCGTCGCCGCGAGCCATATCCGGGTCGGGACGTTCCAGTATTTTGCCGCCCGGGAGGACCAGGAGGGCGTCCGGCTGTTGGCTGACCACGCGATTGCGCGGCACTACCCGGAGGCGGCGGGCGCATCGAACCCCTATCGCGCATTCCTGGACGGGATGATCGTGCGGCAGGCCAATTTGGTGGCGAAGTGGTTGCTGATCGGGTTCATCCATGGGGTGATGAACACCGACAACTGCTCGGTCGCCGGTGAGACGATTGATTATGGTCCATGCGCGTTCATGGATGCTTACGATCCGGGTGCGGTGTTCAGCTCGATCGACCACCAGGGTCGTTACGCGTATGCTAATCAGCCACGCATCGCGCTGTGGAACCTGACCCGGCTGGCTGAATGCCTGCTGCCATTACTGGACGGCGATGCGACTGCGGCCACCGATGCGCTCGCGGCCTTTGGTCCTCAGTTTCAGGCGGCCTATTCTGCTGGACTGCGGCGAAAGATCGGGCTGCTGACTGAGCGGGAAGGTGACAACGATCTGACGCAATCGCTGCTGAAGTTGATGGCAACGGATAGTGCTGATTTCACTCTGACCTTTCGGCGCTTGTGCGATGCAGCCGAGGGACCAGGGGGCGACACAGTAGTGCGCGCGCTGTTCAAGGACGTCAGCGCGTATGACGAATGGGCGGCGCGGTGGCGAGTTCGACTGGCAACGGAGAAGGAGCCAGCCGGCGTCATGCGGGCAGTGAACCCTGCCTTCATTCCACGCAACCATTTGGTCGAGGCAGCGTTAGCCGCTGCAGTTGAACGCTCGGAATTTCAGCCCTTCGAGGATTTTCTCGCGGTCCTGTCCAGACCTTTTGAAGATCAGCCCGGACTGGCGCATTACGCCACGCCACCACGGGACGAAGAGAGAGTGTTGCAGACTTTCTGTGGAACGTGATGTCACCGGGACGGTGTGGGTGGTTTATCCTTTGCCTTCTCACGTTGCCGTGCCTGATCCTTTCGTTTGAGCAGGTTCGCTCGCAAGGCCGCGGCCTCCCGCGCTGTGCGCCCGGCCTTTGCCGAGGGTTTCGGGGGCTTCGCGGGCGGATCGCTCATGCAGGTTTTGGCAACTTGCGCATCATTGCCTGACGTTTGCAGATTGCCACCATTTCATTGCGCTGATTCCAGCAGGTGTGCTCGAATTCGACGATTCCGACATTCGGGCGCGATTTGCTCTCTCGCATCGCCAAAACCTTGGTCCGAGCGCGGAGCGTGTCGCCATGGAACACCGGCTTGGGAAATTTCATCTCGGTAAACCCCAAATTCCCGATCGTTGTGCCGATCGTCGTATCGTTGACCGTCATCCCGACCATTAGGCCGGCGGTGAACATCGAATTGACGATGCGCTGCCCAAACTCCGTTCCCGCGGAGAAATGCGCATCGATGTGAAGCGGTTGGACATTCATGGTCAGTGCGCTGAACAGGGTGTTGTCCATCTCGCTAACGGTTCGTGTCCAAGGATGTTCGAATTCCTGGTCGACGGAAAACTGTTCATAATAAAGCCCAGCCATCGCCTGCGCTCCCCTTAGCTCCCACCGAATCAACCGCATCCAGATGCAAATGCCAAGAGGATGGACGGTGGCCAATATTTCGAGGTCTCAAGGTCTCGTGAAATCAACAGGCTATGATGAAATCTCCGCATACTTGCAACGCGTTGTCGCAGACGCAACGTGATCCTGCGTAAGAAATCTAATCGAAGGGAATAAGTGTGCGTAAGAACGCAAGACTGTGGCTGGCGTTAGCACTATTGGTTGCCATGACCCCTGTATTAAGCGCCTGCTACACTGCCCGCGGTGCCGGTGAAGACTTAAGCGCCGCCGGCAAGAGCATTCAGCATTCCGCCGACAAGAACACCAACTACTGACCGTGAGTTCAGCTCAATCCACAATGGGAGGCTACAGCTAAATGGACAAGGATCGTGTTGAAGGTGCGGCGCATCAGGTAAAGGGCGCCGTAAAGGAAGCCGTCGGCAAAGTCACCGGCGATGCGAAAACCGAAGCCGACGGCGCGGCTGAAAAGGCCGCCGGCAAGGTCCAGAACGCCGTTGGAGGCGTGAAAGACGCCGCTCGGGAAACGCTGGAGAAATAGGGGACCTCGATATATGTCCACCATTCTGCTCGTCGTTTTGATCGTCATATTGCTGGGTGTGTTGCCGACGTGGCCGTATAGTACTGGCTGGGGTTACTATCCCAGCGGTGGTCTTGGTCTCGTCGTGCTGATCGTCATAATCCTGCTGGTAATGGGACGAATATAAGCTATTCCGGGGTTGTCATGGCTCGCCAAGATGCGCCATGACAACCGCGGGCCTGATCAGGCTGCCAACTTGTCCGCGCGGATATCCTTGATGTCCCGGAACGTCAGGCCTGGCGCAAGCTCTTCTGCTCGGCGCATCATGAATGCTGAGGTGGAGAGAAAAACCGGGTCGCCATCGACATCGTCTGCCATGGCATTGCGATTGTCCGCAATGAATTTGACCAAGGCAGGTTTATCTGAAGACGACACCCACCGAGCGAGAGAGAACGCAGAGGTTTCAAATCCGATTGCAACGCCATACTCGGCGCCCAAACGGGCCTGGAGCACATCTAGTTGCAATGTGCCCACGACGCCGACCAGCGGGGCCGATCCGTCTTGCGGCCGGAACAACTGCACCACGCCTTCCTCCGCCAGTTCCACCAGTGCCTGGCGCAGTTTTTTTGCCTTCATCGCGTCGTCCAGCCGCACCCGGCGGAGGATTTCGGGCGCGAAATATGGCACTCCAGTGAATTGAACGTCCTCGCCCTCGGTGAGGGTATCGCCGATCCGCAAGGTCCCGTGGTTGGGGATGCCGACGACATCGCCGGCGAAGGCTTCATCGGCGATCTCGCGCTCACGCGCGAAGAAAAATTGCGGCGCATGCAGCGGAATCGATTTACCGGTGCGAACCTGCTTCAGGCGCATGCCCCGCACCAGGCGCCCGGAACATACACGAGCGAACGCGATGCGATCCCGATGGTTCGGGTCCATGTTTGCCTGGATCTTGAACACGAGCGCGGTGAGGCCCGGTTCCGTCGCTTCGATAATCCGCTTGTCCGCCGGTTGGGCCCGCGGCTTTGGGCCATATTCCGCCAGACCATTCAACAGGTCATTGACGCCGATATCCTTGATCGCGCTGCCGAAATAGACCGGCGTCAGGTGCCCCGCGTTGAAGCTGTCCAGGTCAAATTCAGGCAGTGCGGACCGTACTAGGTCGACCTCGTCCGCGACCGCCTGCATCCGGGGATCCGACTGCGGTAGATCGCTGGTCAGGTGCATTTCCCGCTCGCGCAGGTCGTAGGTTCCCGCGAACTCCGACGCCCGCCCGATCGGCCAGGTCACCGGGCAGGTATCGAGCGCTAAGGTGGACGCCACCTCATCCAGCAATTCGATTGGATCGCGGGATCCGCGGTCCATTTTGTTGATGAAGGTGATGATCGGGATGTCGCGCAGACGGCAGATCTCGAAAAGCTTGCGTGTGCGGGCCTCGATACCTTTGGCGGCATCGATCACCATGACCGCTGAGTTGACGGCTGTCAGCGTGCGGTACGTGTCCTCGGAAAAATCCTCGTGCCCCGGCGTGTCCAGCAGATTGAAGACACAATCAGAATACTCGAACGTCATCACCGAGGTGACGACGGAAATTCCGCGGTCGCGCTCGATGCCCATCCAGTCGGACCGCGTACGGCGGCGTTCGCCCTTGGCGCGCACGTTGCCGGCCAATTGGATCGCGCCACCGGCTCTCAACAGGTGCTCCGTCAGGGTCGTTTTACCGGCGTCAGGGTGGGAGATGATGGCGAACGTGCGGCGGCGCGCGATCTCGGCGGTGGGATCGGTCATTCAGAAGCTTTCGTCGGGTGGAACGGTATATAGTAACGCCGGATCAGGCCGTCACGTCCGATTGTCAGACTCGCCTTCGGAGTGGTCAACGAATGAAGCAGCGCGCGATCAAGACGTCCCGGCAAAAACCGCCTGAACCGGCGTCAGTTCGCATCGATCGCATGGGCTCGGAAGGCGATGGAATCGCGCGGCTCCTAGACGGCACGCCGTTGTATATTCCGTTTACGCTGCCGGGTGAGACCGTCACGGCGCGCGCCCTGCAATCGCGGGGCGACGGCTGGCACACCCTTGCTGAGGCGATTTCTCAGGTCAGCGAGGCCCGGGTCGAGCCGCCATGCCGCCATTTTGGCCGCTGTGGCGGATGTGTGCTGCAGCATTGGCGGGATGAGGACTATCGGGCCTGGAAATCTGGGCTGCTGTCGTATGCGCTGCGACAGGCGGGCTTTCTGCCGCCCGACCCGCTCGACTATGTCCCAGGTCTGCCGAGTGAGCGTCGCCGGGTCGACTTTGCCGTTCGCCGAGTTGCTGGGCGCATCATCCTTGGATTGCATAAGCAGCGATCGTCGGAGGTAATCGATCTGGCCGAATGTCTGGTGCTGCATCCTAGTTTGATGGGGTTGATGGAGCCGTTGCGTGCGTTGTTGCTAGGGCTGCGGGCGGTCCGGCGAGAGGCGTCGGTCGTCGTCAATCTGCTGGAGTCCGGCCCGGACATGCTGCTGCAAACGGATGCCGCGCTGACATTGGAGGATCGGGTAGCGCTGACCGGGTTCGCTGCTGCGCATGGCCTACCGCGAGTATCCCAGGTTCTGGGGAACGAGGTGCCGGAGACAATCGCGCTGCTGCGTCCACCCACCACAGTGCTGTCCGGGGTCGCGGTCAGGCCGCCGCCCGGAGCGTTTCTGCAAGCCACGGCGGAGGGCGAGCGGGCGATCATCGATGCGGTGCTGTGGGGGATGCCGGCGAAGCTCACCGGCAGGACGCGGGCCGCCGAACTCTACGCCGGATGCGGGACCTTGACGTTCGCGCTGGCCCGTGTGGTGCGGGTGGCGGCGTTCGAGGGCGACATGGCCACCCACGGGGCGCTGAAGCAAGCGATCAACCATGGTGGCATGGCTGGCCGGGTTGAGGCGTTTCGGCGGGATCTTGCTCGTCAGCCATTGTCGGCGAAGGAACTCGCGGCGTTCGCCGCGGTTGTGCTGGACCCCCCGCATGGGGGAGCGGCGGCGCAGATCGCGCAGATCGCGGCCGCAGGTGTGCCGACCGTTATCTATGTCAGTTGCAACCCGGCAACGCTGTCCCAGGACGCTCGGGTCTTGCACAGTGGCGGCTACAAACTGGCAGCGGTCACGGCGATCGACCAGTTTCTTTGGTCCGCCCGGCTGGAAAGCGTGAGCGTGTTCCGCCGCGGTTGACAGCAGGCGCTGCGAAGCCTGTAGAAATCCGCATGATCGCTCGTAGGACCCCGCCGATCCCACCTCATCCGGATGTCGTCATCGAATCCGAGCAGCGCGTTTGGTCGGGCCGCTTTCCGCTCGATGTCGTGAAATTCAGCCAGCGGCGGTTCGATGGCGCGATGTCAAACCTACGCACCTGGGAAGTTTGGCGGCGCGGCCAGGCTGCAGCATTGCTGCCGTATGACCCGATTGCCGACGTCGTTGTGCTGATCGAGCAGTTTCGTTTTCCGGCGCTGGTGTCTGGGGTCGATCCGACGCTCGTCGAGCTCCCTGCCGGCCTCTGCGAGGACAATGAGGATCCCGCCGAAACCATCCGGCGTGAAATGCGGGAGGAGATGGCTTTGGACGCCGACTTAGCGGAACGGATCGGCGGCTTTTTGCTCACAGCCGGTGGTTCGGATGAATTCTGCCACCTTTATGTCGGACGTGTGGTTGCTCCGCCCGCCGATGGGGAAGGGATCGTGGGGTTTGGTGGAGAAACCTCGGAAAACGAAGATATCCGCGTGCGGGTGTGGGACGCCGAGGATGCCATTCAGGCGGCGTTCGCCGGGTGCTTTACTAATTCAATTACGGCAATCGCGTTGTTCTGGCTGGCGTGCAAACGCGACTGGCTGCGACAGAAATGGATGACCGCATGACTGCACGTCTGTTCCTCGACGACGCGGGCTTGGCAACCGCGTCGGCGGTCGTGATCGCCAGCGGGCTGGACGGGATCGTTCTCGACCGCACTGTCTTTTATGCGCGCGGCGGAGGACAACCGGGGGATACCGGCTCACTGCGCTGGGAGGCTGGCGAGACCCCGATTACCGAGGCCTTGAAGGGCGACGGGGATGCGATCCTTCATCCGCCTGCGCCGGATGCTGCGTTGCCGCCGGTTGGCGCGGTGGTGGAGGTGGCGATCGACTGGCCGAGGCGCCAGGCTCACATGCGTATGCATACAGCGATGCACTTGCTATGCAGTCTGATCAAAGGAGCAGCGGTGACCGGCGGGTCGGTCGGGGCGGATAAGTCCAGGCTCGATTTCGACTTGCCCAACCCGCCACCGAAAGAGGAAATCGAGGCTGCGCTCAATGCCCTTATTGCCGCGGATCATCCTGTGTCCATCGAGTGGGTCGATGCATCTGTGCTGGATTCCGATCCCGGTCTTGTGCGCACGTTGTCGGTGCAGCCGCCGCGCGGGACCGGCCGGCTGCGCCTGGTGCGCATCGGCACAAGCGAGGCGTTGGTTGATTTGCAGCCCTGTGGCGGAACGCATGTTTCACGAACTAGTGAGATCGGGCGGATCCGAGTGCAGAAAATTGAGAACAAAGGCAAACAAAACCGGCGTATCATCATCGTGCCGGGCTGATGGGTCCGCCCCTTTCCGTTCGCTGAACAATCGGCCATCTGCTTCGGAAGCTGGATTGGCATCCCCACTTAAGGGGCAGGAGTTTGTTTCAGAAAAGGAGCGGTTCCATGTCCATCTCTGACGTCTTGCGCGGCAAAGGCCACCATGTCGTAAAGGTTCGCACCACCGATACCGTACAGGCCGTGGTGAAGAAATTGTCCGAGGAGCGCATCGGCGCAGTCGTCGTCGAGGACCAGTGGATGCGACTCGCCGGCATTTTTTCGGAACGCGATTTCGTCAATGCCGTTGCCGAACATGGTGCTGAGGCACTGAGTTTTTCTGCTGAGAAACTCATGAGCGCGCCGGTCGTCACGTGTCGTTCAAACGATAGGGTGGAAACCGCAATGGCGGCGATGACGATGGCGAAGATCAGGCACTTGCCGGTTGTCGATAGTGGTCAGTTGGTCGGCATCGTCAGTATCGGGGACCTGGTGAAGTATCGCCTGGATGAGAAGGCGCTTGAGGCTAACGTCTTGCTCGACATCGCTCGGTTGCACGCCTGACCAGTTTTCTAGTGATGCGGCCCGCTTCATCGCGAAAGAGAGGGTCGGTGTTTATGCAGCCAATTCGCGCATGATAGAATACAGGTCAGACTTCGCCTCGAATCCGATGCCGGGAAGCTCCGGCAACGTCACGATGCCGTTGCTGACCTGCGTGCCGTCGGGGAAGCCGCCGTAGGGCTGGAAGACGTCGGGGTAGCTCTCGTTGCCGCCTAGCCTCAGGCCGGCGGCAATGTTGAGCGACATTTGGTGACCACCGTGAGGCACGCAGCGCTTCCAGGACCAGCCACAGTCTTTCAGCATCGCCAGCGTCCTTTGATATTCGCACAGGCCATAGGACAGGGCGCAATCGAACTGCAGCCAGTCGCGATCGGGGCGCATGCCGCCGTGACGGATCAAATTGCGGGCGTCCTGGTGGCTGAACAGGTTTTCACCAGTTGCCATCGGGCCGGGATAGAATTCGGCCAGTGCCGCCTGTAGTTGGTAATCCAACGGGTCGCCGGCTTCCTCGTACCAGAACAGGTCATAGTCCCGCAGCATCTTGGCGTAGGCGATTGCCGTTTCCAGATCGAAGCGGCCATTCGCATCGACAGCCAACCGGGCATGAGGGCCGATTTCGTTGAGGACAGCCTCGATTCGACGACGATCGTGGGCGATCAATTCACCGCCGATTTTCATTTTGACCACGGTGTAGCCGCGCTCAAGATAGCTGCGCATTTCGGCGCAGAGTGCAGCGTCACCCTTGCCCGGATAGTAATATCCGCCGGCGGCATAAACGAACACGTCGGGCTCGGCGATGATGCCGTGGCGTTCGGCCAGCAGCCGAAATAGGGGCTTACCGGCAATTTTCGCCACCGCGTCCCAAATTGCCATGTCGATCGTGCCGACCGCGACGGAGCGGTCGCCGTGGCCACCCGGCTTCTCGTTGCGCATCATCGTGACGAAGACCTTGTCGGGGTCCAGATTGTCGCCGGTCTCGTCGAGCAGGGACGCGGGTTCGGCCTCTAGTACGCGGGGTGCAAAACGCTCGCGGATCAAGCCGCCCTGGCCGTAGCGGCCGTTCGAGTTGAAGCCGTATCCGACTACGGTTTTGCCGTTGCGCTGGACGTTGGTCACCACCGCGACGAGGCTGGAGGTCATCTTGCTGAAATCGATATAGGCGTTGCGGATCGGCGAGCTAATCGGCTTGGTGACCTCGCGGACATCGACGATGCGGAGCGGCATAAGGGGCCTATCGGGTTAGAATGGGCGGACAATGACCATGATGACAATGACGACCATCAGCACTGTCGGGATCTCGTTGGCGACGCGATAAAATTTTTGGCTGCGCCGGTTGGCGTCGGCCATGAAATCCTTGCGCCAGCGAGACATTGCGCCGTGGAACCCAGACATCAGGATCACGCAAAGCAGTTTGACATGCCACCAGCCGGCGGACCAGTCGATGACGCCAGGGGTCAGCACCAGAACGATGCCAAAGATCCAGGTGGCGATCATGGCCGGGTTCATGATTTGTCTGAACAGGCGGTATTCCATGATCTTGAAGCGCTCGCTCTCGGCACTGCCGGGCCGCAGGTCAGTGTGATAGACGAATAGGCGTGGCATGTAGAATGTGGCTGCCATCCAGGCGATCATGGAGATCACGTGGAAGGCTTTCGTCCAGGGATAAAAATCGCTGAGGAAGCCGATAGTCATTTCGCGAGGGAACAGCGGGACAAAGCCAGTACGCGCTCGACTTCGGCGGCCGCTACATCGGTGATGCGATCGGCGAACTGGCCGGCCGAGCCACGGGCCTCCCCGCCGATCAGGACGCCAAGGTGGTCGAAGAAGGCGGGGCCAATCAACATCGCTGTTCGCTCTAGCCTATTCCGGTGCTGAGTCCACAACCGCCTGATTAACACGTAAGGCAATCGTGGGTGAAGCCGCGGCGGGATCCTCGGAACCCACGTGGTCACACGCGGGCGAATGTTGAGTTGCTTTAAACGGCTTCAACCTATTAGCCCCGCCATAGTCTCCAGCTGCCCGGGATCGCCTGGCGGGACCATCAGCAAAGCGTCGTCGATGCCCAGGTCCTCCAGACGCTTCAATCGGTCTTTCGCCTCCCGGAGCGAGCAGAGGAGCGAAACCTTGGGCACATGCGGTATCGGCAAATTCGCCGGAGGATCGCGGAAATCAGTCAAAATATTGGCCATAACGGCGCGTTTGCCACCTGCCGCGCGGAACATCTTCAGGCCAATCGCCAGGTCGTCCCACGACGTATAGATCCCCGATGCGATCCATCCTTGAAGCACGTTGGCCGAAAGGTTGATCCATCGCTCGCTTCGCCATGCACCGAGCAGAACCGGGGGGCCGCCTTCGGTTCCAGGCCAGACGGACAGGGCAGGGCCGTAAACCGGCTCGCCGGCCCACACTCGTCGCATTACTTCTAGGGATGTGGTCAGCGTCTTGAAGCGAGCGTCATAGTCCCCCTGCACCGCCTCAAAATCGTTCCTGGTTGACCCGCTGCCGACACCGAAGCGAAAGCGCCCTTGGGCAAGGGCGGTCAGCGTCAGCACCCGCTGAGCCTGCTCAACTGGATGGCGCAGTGGCACCTGCACGACGCATGTGCCGAGTTCGATGCGTGATGTCTGCGTTGCCAAGGCCCCCAGCAGGATAAGTGGATCAAGTGTCGGCTTGCCGCGCGCGAAAGCATCCGTTACCCACAGGCCGAAAAAGCCAAGCGCCTCAACCCGACGGGCAATGTTCGTGACGTAGTCCACAACGTTTGCTCCGGTTTCGGCCGCGGATGGGACGGTGACAATGCCGATTCGCATGTGGCGATATCCTCGTGTGGGTCAGTGAACCTAGCCGTCAATCGACAGGTAAAAGCGGTCGGACTAGCGCCCGGTGAATGTAGCCGGCCGCTTTTCTCGAAATGCCGCCACACCTTCATTGTAATCGCTAGTGACCGCGGCCTGACGCTGTAGTTTTGCCTCCAGACCGAGCTGATCGCTGTAAGTGTTTTCCATGGCCTGCCAATACATCTGTCGGATCAGGCCGAGCGAGCGTGGTCCGGCAGCCAGGCCGTGGGCCATTTCCAATGCCCTGGGCATCAGCGCATCATCCTCTTCCAGTCGATTGATCAGGCCCCACGACAAGGCGGTTTCGGCCGGAAGCCGTTCAGCGAGCAGCGACAGTTCCATCGCGCGCGCCATGCCGACCAGCCGGGGCAAAAGCCACGATGACCCGCAGTCGGGCACGAGCCCGATGCGCGCAAATGCCTGCAAGAACGATGCGGATCGCGCGGCGATACGAATATCACCCGTCAACGCCAGGCTCATGCCCGCGCCTGCGGCCATGCCGTTGATCGCGGTGACGATCGGGATTGACAGCGCACGCAGCCGCATGAACATTGGATTGTACCAGCTTTCCAGATCGCCTTTGACCTCGCCTTTGGCTTCGGCAGCCCGGTCGCGCGATGCTCGATCAGGATCGTTTAAGTTGGCACCTGAACAAAAGGCGCGCCCCGCCCCAGTAATCACGAGGCACCGCGCAGGACCTGCCTCAACCCGATCCATCGCGACTGCCATATCTTCACGTAGCTTCAGACCGAAAGCGTTGAGCACGCTTGGGTCGTTGAGCGTCATGACCGCCACATCGCCGGTCGTTTCGAGGATTACCCTTCCGTGCTTCATCGTATATGCTTCCTCATCAGCCGCCCGGTTTAGATTACCATGAACCGGCAAGCTGAGACGGTCTAGCGTCTTGCTCCGTCGCAACATTCATTTGCGGGCACGTGGCGAGCAATTCGGATGAGGGACAGTATTTGACAAGTGCCATGATTTGGCTCGTGATGATGGCACTCAATCGCAAGGAAGGCCCAACAACAGAGTAGCTTCGTTTTCGCCGGTTCAGTGCCGATTCCGAGGCTTGTGCAGATTTCAAGCTGAGCGGCGCGGAAAGATCAGCGGGAACTTCGTCCGCGGTTGAACGTCAGGGCGGCACGGGGCAATGATGCGAAAGCGGTCGACCTATCATCGCATATGGTCACTTGACCCCAGTTGCCGTCTAGGGATGCTTTGACGCCTCGACTGGCTTTGGACAGTCCGCTTAAGACGAGGCGTCGTGTCGCCTTGGGCCGCGCAATGCGCGGGGTAAAATTCTGCCGCAGGTTCGGTTGGCGATGAAGTATCACTGAGTTGGTGCGGCGAGATCTTGGCGGCGAATGTTATCAGCAGTGAGGCCATGAAACGTGAGGCGGCTCTGTCCAACAGGAAGCTTCCGCGAGACCGCTTATCCTCCGACCAGACAGCATCCGCGACCTATTTAGGGTCGTTAGACTGGTAGGTGAACAAGTGGTCTACGGGATGTTGAGCGATGGATTCGGCATCCCGTTGCACCGAACGTGACTGCCTTGCATAGACAATCACGCTCGGAGCTGTCGAACGAAGAATATCTCAATCCATTCGTTCGTTAACAGGGGCGTCCTTCTCAGGTCCCGTTAGCCACGGGCACTTGCCTTACGACCCGCCTTACGGCCAGCTTTCTTTGGAGGCGGTGCGATAGTGCGACTCCGGCCCAAGCCCATTTTCTTTGCCAGAGTAGACCGGGTTTCGGCGTAGTTAGGGGCGACCATCGGATAACTTGACGGCAAACCCCACTTAGCCCGGTATTGATCAACCGTCATATTATGCTCGGTCATTAGGTGCCGCTTAAGCATCGTCATCTGCTTGCCATCTTCAAGGCAAACGACATAGTCCGGAAACACCGATTTGGTGACAGGGACGGCCGGCTTTGCAGCCTCGACCGGTGCGGCGGCTTCGCCAACACTCGCCAATGTCTTGTACACTTCCCGAATGAGGCCCGGCAAATCTTCGACCGAAACCGGATTCTTCGTCACGTGAGCACTTACGATCTGAGCCGTTAGGCCCAATACATCTTCTGCCATCTATTTCTTTCCTGCGACTCAGTCCGGTCAATATAGGACAGCTTGGTGAATAGCGCTATAGTACTTTGCATATTTTTGTGACCATGGACGATCGCTCAGCGCGGTCTTATCTGCAATCCGAGCAAGTGGGGTCGCCCTCATCCTTTGATAAACAGGGAAAGATGGTAGTTCGCGCTCGAGTTAGACGGGAAAGTTGCGCTGGTAACAGGTGGCAAAAGAGAACTCGGAACTGGGAATTTGGCCGAAATCGTACGAAAGTTTATCCGTCTTTGTCTTGCCGCCCGCGACTCGCATGAATATCGTAAGGTCGCCTACGCTCCTTGAAAGTGGCGAATATCACCGTTCAAGTTGTTTCGACCAATCTGCGGGGTCCAACCGCGACTCCGTTAGCCATTGCGCAGGCAGTCACACAATCTCGCCGCACTGACCTGATGAATTTAGTCTGGCGCCGCCAAACCGACCGACTTCTTCAGTTTGACCAGCGAAGACCCTCAGGGCGGCTTCAAAAGCATGACCGCGTCTTCATATAGAAGGGGCTGAAGTGGACGAGCCTGCCGCTTACCGGCCGGCGACCGAAGCTGACTTCATTCAGGGGCCTTGATATCGACGCAACTCCTTCTGTCTAGAAAAGGGTGACAGTGCACAATGTAGACCGCCGGCGTGTGCGAATGGTCAGTTGGATGGCTCGCTGGTAATGCGGGAAGGCGCTGTTAGATCTTCGATTGTGGGCCGTAGTCTCATGGCGGTATCCGCCTGCGCCGAGTATCTACATCGTCGGCGATGACCGAACCGGCAGTCGTTCATGTAGTGGTTATTGTTCCGTCGCTTGGCGGCAGGTGAACTGGGTCGGAAGAAAGCGTTCCGGACAGGCTCCCCGCTCTCATGAGCTTGAAAGCCTGCGGCGCCGATCGTCGCCTCTACGAGGCGGTCCCCGCGGTCCTGAACGTCCCGCGGGTGTGTTGCTGGACAGGCTAAAGTCCGCCGGCCACTACTGCTCGGGAGGGAGGCTAAACTTATTCATCAGCATTGCAAGAAACAGCCGACGCGGACGTGCTGGATGCGCGCCGCAGGGCTGACCATGATCCAGATCTGGAATTCCAATTGAGTCTGCTTTGTTCGTGAGCCTGGCCATTCAGAAATTCGGCGCCAGAGCGGATTCTTGGCAAATGGCAATGAGGACTTTTGTATCGTGTCGAATGTCTTGAGCGAAGTTATGATGATCATGGAAAATGCGCGCAAGCGTCGATAGAAGAGTTTGACTAGGGATGAAGATCCGGTACCCTTGACGGCCAGCATTGGGACTACATGAATGGCTGCCGCTCGGTGGATGTGATTCTCCCCCCGGGAATCGAGTAGATTGACCGATTGAGGTTGCGTCCTTGATCAAATCGCCAAGCCGCCTTTGCTTGGTCGGCTAAGACGGGTCGAGGAGATCCCGTCAGACCATCGGCGCGGCTCAGGTGACGCCGGTTTTCGTGGAGAAGCCAAGATTTCGGTGGCACTGGTGAGCGTCTGCGATTTGCGGGGGCCATTTCTTAATAGTCTCAACATTGTAGAAGAGATCGACCAACCACCGCATATGACGTCCCGGTCGCCGGCAGTTTCTTGATTGCACCCCTAAGTCGGCATCCTCCGTTCGGGCCAGCCCGCTTCTCCCCTCCACCGCTCCCGCTTGAAAGCATCTCAACAAAACATGTCCTGCTTCGATCGCAAAGTTGCGTCCGAACTTGATTCCAGTAGCTCGGCCAACGCCATCATTATTGTCGAATTGATCGCGCGCCAAATCGCGCGGCCACGGCGTTCGATAACGTTCGGCGCAAACACATAAGCGATTCGCGACGAACGAACCAACGGTCACATGCGGATCAGACCTGCCATCGCGGCAACGCCGTCGCTGCCGGGGAATATCTGCCCAAGCGCTCTGGAATCCAAGCCCAAGTGCGCCGCGAGGATCCCTTTGGCAACCGCGCGCAAGTCCGCAGTCGGTGCGAGATCCCGGTTCTCGAATAGCTGGCCTGATCCCAGGCCTGGCCAGGTCGCCTTCACCTGCCCTCCGGCGACGGCGCGCCCGAGGACGAACGCGACCGTTCCGGTGCCATGGCCAGTGCCCTTGGCGCCGTTGACCCGGGCTGTGCGGCCGAATTCGGTCATGACCAGAACTGCTGTCTGTGCCCAAGCCGGACCTAGCGCGGTTTTCAACGCGACCAATCCCGTATCGAGTTGTTTGAGCGGCGCCGTCAGACGATTGGCTTGCTCGGCGTGCGTGTCCCAGCCGCCGATTTCCAACGCCGCGATTCGCGGACCATCCGCCGCGCCCAGCAACTCGCCGGCCGCTCGGGCCAACGCCGAGAATGCAAATTTGTCGTTGGGCTGTTCTCCGGGAGTGATCACAGAGGTGCTGAAACCACGTGCCCGCAAACCTTCGGCGATCGCCGGGCCGGTGACCGGATCGGACTGGTTCAACGCAGCGATCGTCGCATACATGTCTGGCGAGGGCGCGGAAAAACCGCGCGGCGCCCAATTCGCTACAACCGCCTGCCCACGCAGGAGCAACGGCTCCGAAACACCAACGGCGAGCGCCTCTCCCCCGGGCCGGGCGGTCTCGGCCGGAGGCAATGCGGCGACGGCACGATTGAGCCAACCGCTGGTCATGCGGTGGTCAGCCCCGGACTCCAGGCAATCCTGCGCCTCAAAATGACTGCGCACGCGGTAGGAGCCCGCGACGGCGTGGACGGCCAAGGCCTCATTTGCCGAATACATATCGTGCAGGCCAGTCAGCGCCGGATGTAGGCCGTAGAAGCCTCCCAGGTCGAGCAAACCATTAGCTTGCCCCGGCCCCGGCGGCACGATCTCGCCGCGCAATTCAGCGAGGGCGCGATCACCATAGGGGACGACCGCGGCCATGCCGTCGAGCGCCCCGCGCAGTATGAGCACGACCAGTCTTTTGTCGGTCCGCGCCGAGGCCAACGCCAAGGTGGTGCGGCCAATACTGTGAAGCTCGTCGCGAGCCCGAGCAAAGCTGTGCGTCGTGTGACCCCGCGCGTCGTCTGGCACCCGCCCGGACCATCAAACCTGACTCGGGTATCGCCCCTGCTGAACTGCGCCGAATGACGACCAGCGCTCGTTCCAATCAGGACATTTTTCATACGATCAACGCCTCTGAAACTCGGGACTGGTCAACAGCAGCGTCATCGCGTCCCGGCGAGACCCCGCCCGGCGAATGGCGTCACGCGTTTCCGGCCGCAGCGGCGGACCGAGGACGGTGTCGGAAACCTCGACCACATTGCGACCACCGATGCGGCCAGCAAAACCGCTTGCCCAGTCGATCCGGCGCAGCATAGCTTCCGGCGCCGCCCAGTCGGCAGCATGGTCCGGCCAGCCATTCGGCGCCGGAGCGCTCCTCAGCGGCTGCCCTAGGCCAGCCAGGATTCCGAGCAGACTCGGCATTTGATCAGGCGGAACGTCAAGCGCGCGAACGCTGGCGATCACATACTCCATCGGCGTGCGCAGTTTTGTCGCGGGTTGCCAAGCGGCGTCCAGATGCACCAGCGCCGCCGAGGCCGCGCCGAGGTCGCCCCTGGTCTCGCGCAGCACCGCCTCGATCTTGCGCACGGTAGCGGAAACCGGGCGGGTCGGCTTTCAGGTCGATGGACCACCCCGTCAGGATATTGGCGAAAGCGGTGACATCCGCCTGCGTATAAACGGCTAGCGGGCTGACAGTGTGCAACTCCATGCACTCACGAGCCAGGTTCTCATTCAGGCCGCGATGGGTGCGTTGACCGACAATGCCGTCCGGACCGAAGGAGGTGGCGTTGTCCAGGTAAAGCAGCATGGCTGGATGACGCATAGCCGCCAACACCATATCGCCGAAGCGTCCGGTGACATGCGGGCGGATTGCCTCTTCCACGAAAGCGGCCGCGACCGCGGCGCACTGGCGACGCTTCAGGGAAATGACGAAATGGTTGGTCCAGAACCACACGAGCCGTTCGCGGAACGGAGCAGGGGTGGTGACCGCGTTCGCCATTTGGGCGGTAGCCTGAGCTTTATACAGCGCCCGGCTCCGCGATTTGCCCGGCGGCGGCTTTGTCGCACGATCTTCACGCAAGGCCACAAGACCGGCCGCCGCCGACGGCGGATTCTCCAACCGCGTCGGGTCCGGGTCCCGGATCTGCTCGAGTAGCCAGGCCTTCGGGTCGGATGGCAGCGGTTCGGCGCCTCGCCGGCCGAGCCCGTAGCGGGTGAGAGCCTGGGCGGCAAGAATGTCCATAACGAGTACTTTAGCTTTTTGATGTGTGTCGAACTGTGATAAAACGTCTTCCAAATTCGCTACCATGTGCGCAGAGCGGGGATTTCGCACTTGCAAAACTCGATGCTCTGCCGCATTTCCCAAACTACATAACCGGTCGAACGTTCGGCCGGCACCGTGGGCGGGCGCGCGGGGGTTTATCCCCGGATCCAGCAATGGGTCACGCGCCCTTTCTGATATGCCCGCCCCGCTAGCTAATAGGTAGGAGGTTTGCTGTGTCTGTTACGCCGCTCGATAGAATTCGGAATATTGGGATTACCGCGCATATCGATGCCGGCAAGACCACCACGACGGAGCGGATTCTGTATTACACGGGCGAGTCACACAAGATCGGCGAGGTGCACGACGGAAACACCACGACCGATTACATGGAGCAAGAGCGGGAACGTGGCATCACCATCACCTCAGCCGCTGTGACATGCGTGTGGAAGGACAACCGCATCAACATCATAGACACCCCGGGCCACATCGATTTCAACATTGAGGTGAACCGTAGTTTGCGCGTCTTGGACGGTGCTGTGTTCATCATCGAGGGCGTGGCGGGGGTCCAGCCGCAATCCGAAACCAACTGGCGCCTGGCTGACCGATACAAAGTGCCCCGCATCATCTTCATCAACAAGCTCGACCGGACGGGCGCAGATTTCTATCGCGCCTTCGACACATTGAAGGAAAAGTTGGATATCGTCGCTCTTCCGCTGCAACTCCCGATCGGTGTGGAAGATGGCTTCCTGGGTGTCGTAGACTTAGTGGAGATGAAGGCCATCATCTGGGAAGGCGGCGAACTCGGCGCCAAGTACCATTATGAAGATATTCCCGAGGATATGGCCGACCTGGTGGCGGAGCACCGTCAAACCCTGCTCGACACCGCGCTGTCGGTCGATACGGCGGCGATGGAGGAATATTTCGAAAAGGGCGACGTCGCGATCGAGACGCTAAAGCGCTGCATCAAGCGCGGCACAATCGACGGCACCTTCCGGCCGGTATTGTGCGGCACGGCCTTCAAAAACAAGGGCGTGCAGCCGTTGCTAGACGCGGTAATCGACTACCTACCGTCCCCGATCGACGTTCCGGGCATTGCGGTTGCCCTCGAAGAAGGCGAGGAGGACGGCGATAACCCCGACCGCCGCCGAATTCCGGCCAACCCGTCGGCGCCGTTCGCTGGCTTGGCGTTCAAGATCATCAACGACAAGTATGGCACGCTGACCTTCGTGCGGGTTTACGCCGGCACGTTGAAATCCGGCGACATGGTGATGAACACCACCAAGAGCCATCGCGAGCGGATCGGCCGGATGTTCCAGATGCACGCCGACAAGCGCGCGGAGATCAAGGAAGTCGAGGCGGGTGACATCGCGGCCTTTGTCGGGCTGAAGGATACCGGCACCGGCGATACGCTGGCCTCTGCCGACGATCCGGTGATCCTGGAGCGGATGGCTTTTCCGGTGCCCGTCATCGATATCTCGGTCGAGCCGCGCACCAAGGAGGCGGTCGAGAAGATGACGCTTGGCCTGCAAAAGCTGGCTGGTGAAGATCCATCATTACGACTACGCACCGATCAGGAAACCGGCCAAACGATCCTGTCCGGAATGGGCGAACTGCATCTGGAGATCATCATTGATCGCCTGCGCCGCGAATATGGCGTTGATTGCAACATCGGTGCGCCGCAGGTGGCGTATCGCGAAACGATCTCCAAGGCTCATACCGAGACCTATACGCATAAGAAACAGTCAGGCGGGTCCGGTCAGTACGCCGAGGTCAAAATCATCTTCGAGCCACTCGAGCGGAACGCCGGCATTGTGTTTGAGAACAAGGTCGTCGGCGGTTCGGTGCCGAAGGAGTACATCCCCGCGGTGGAAAAGGGCATCCGGGTCCAGGCCGACACCGGCGTGCTCGCCGGGTTCCCGACCGTCGACTTCAAGTACACGCTGATTGACGGCAAGTACCATGACGTCGACTCGTCCGCGCTGGCGTTCGAAATCGCTGCCAAGGCCTGCTTCCGCGACGGCATGAAGAATGCCACGCCGATCATTCTGGAACCGATCATGGACGTGGAGGTCACCACGCCGCAGGATCATGTGGGCGACGTGGTGGGTGACCTCAATCGCCGCCGTGGCATGATCCAGAACCAGGAAAGCTCGGGTTCCACCGTAATCGTGCGGGCGCATGTGCCGCTGAAGGAGATGTTTGGGTACATCTCTCACCTGCGCAGCATGACCAAGGGCCGCGCTTCCTTCACCATGCAGTTCCATCATTACGATCCGGTGCCGCGCAACGTGGCGGACGAGATCATGAAAAAGAGCGCCTGACGCCAGTTTGGTTGTGTGAAGGCGCGAGCAGGTTTCCTGCTCGCGCTTTTTTGGCTCAGCGCCACACCTCGAACCGGTTGCGCGGAGACTAATGCTCTGGCTCGTTCAGTGCGACTTGGCGACCCGCTTCTCACCATCTCGTGCTGAAACTGCTTGCGGCGGCATGGAGTTCACGATCGGACCACCCGTCTTGAGCGGCGGCTAATCCTCTCCGCGGGTCGGCGGCCTTTGCCAAGCGGAGCGGGCAAATGTGTCCTCCGAGATGTTTTGTACGACTGGGCCGGCCGGCGTATTTGCGGTAGGGCCTGAAACTCCGGTGGACCTACGGATCGCGGGTCGCGGACGCGCCACGGCGTCGAAAGGGACTCCGTGTTCATACTTCCTTGCCATCAGTTTCATTTCTTGGTCGTTGTTTGTTTCCCCCTGGCTGCACATTCGCGAGGCCGTCCAAAATCGGGCTCGTATCGTTAATGCCAAAGGGCCGCAGCAGGGTGACAAACTCAGGAGCGAGGTTGCAGCCTATATTGCACCGCACCATAGTCAGAGCGCCGCTCAATGGCAAAAGGAGACGATATGTCGTATACTTCTGACAATTTCAGCAAGACTGCTTTCCCGGTCCTCGACATGATGATGAACATGCAACGCCTCGGTCTTCGGGCGTTGTCGATTTAT
The DNA here is from genome assembly GCA_963819345.1 of uncultured Alphaproteobacteria bacterium. Classification (GTDB taxonomy): domain Bacteria; phylum Pseudomonadota; class Alphaproteobacteria; order Acetobacterales; family Acetobacteraceae; genus Rhodopila. Next base: position 22,807 of record CAWFVX010000001.1, on the reverse strand, counting down.
CAGCCGCTTACCTCGGCTTTTCTCGATTCAACCGTCGCGGCTCAACGTGGGACAGGGCTGGGCTTTTTCGGCGGTGCGCGCGGCCGATCATCGGAATTTCGCGACGTGCGCAAAACCAACGAGGAGCAGGTGATCGGCGTTGGCGAAGAAGTCCTGAACGTCGGGACCCGCATGGTCCCCGGCAAGACGACGCGGGTGCGCCGCGTTGTTGTCGAGAACCCGGTGCAGCAAGATGTCACGCTGCACACCGAGACGGTGGTCCTGGAGCGTCGCAAGCCGATCGCCCAGAGCGGCGATGACGTGCTGACGGAAGTAACCGTCGAAATGTCTGACTTCAACGAGGTGCCCGTCGTTTCTAAGTCCGTGCATCTTGTCGAGGAGGTGCTGTTGCGTAAGGAAGTCACCGCTCGCACCGAGACCGTTCACGACACGGTGAGGCGCGACACTCTCGAGATTGAGCAACCGTCGAACCTGCCAGTGGTGTTCCAGGCTCCTAAGCAGGAGAAAAAGCGGGACGAAACTCAGGTAAAGCGGGACGAAAACCAGGTGCCGCAAATCGCGGCCAAGGCTGGAGATCAGAAGCGCACCTGATAAAAGACAATTTGGGGAGGTGCGCCACTAGGGCGCCCCACCCCTGCTAGCCAGAAGCCGCCATCGCAAATGGCGGCTTCCTCTATTTGGGTGAGCTGATGGTCACCGCGCAATAGTTGATGCCCGTCGCTTACTCCTATCCCATAATCGATGGATTGTGATTCCGCCTGCCGCCAACCATCGCTGCCCGGATCCGTTACAGTGACCGTTCAGCCGCAACAGGCAGTCCGACATTCGCCTTCCCGTGATGCATCTGAACCTGGCCAATCAGGAGCGTCTTATGCGCCGTCTATACAATCACTGTCCCCGGATTCCGGCGTTTGTAGTCATCGCCTCGATCGGGTTGGCGGCCTCCGCCTCCGCACAAAACTCAACCGTAATCATCGCACCGAGCGCTCCACCGCCGCCGCGAGTTGAGACGGTGCCGCCGCCGCCACCACCGGCGAACACCCAGACAATGACTTGGCAGACCGGGCATTGGACTTGGAGCGGCTCTAACTGGACCTGGGATGACGGCCATTATGTGCAGGCTCCGCAGGCTCAGGCGGTGTGGGAGCCCGGTCATTGGGAGCCGCAGGCCAGCGGTGGTTACGTGTGGGTTGAGGGGCGCTGGCGTAGCTAAGCAAAGCGGGCGGCCGCCTCGTACCACACAGCCTGATGGAGTAAAGCCATGCGCGTCATCTGCCGCTTGCCCCTAATCATGGCCGCCCTACTGGGTCTCGCTGCCTGCGAACCCTCGCCGCCAGCTAGTACCACCCAGATCATCGTGCAGCAGCCGGCGGGGATGATAGTATCCGCCGCGCCGATGCCGCCGCCCCCGCCGATGTCGGAACTCGTTCCTCCCCCGCCGCCGAGCTCGGCTCCGACGATCTGGCAGCCCGGGCATTGGCGTTACAGCGGGATCGGTGGCAATCCGTGGACCTGGCAAGCCGGTCAATATGTCGCCGTCCCGCCGGGTGCGACGGCCTGGGTTCCTGGCCAGTGGCAGCAGCAGAGCAGCGGCTGGGTTTGGCGCGAGGGCCATTGGGCCTGATCGCCGAGTTGCCAGTCAGGCCAACAGCCAGACAGGCTCCTTGATCCGCGTCAGGAACGCCGCGTGAGCGGCGAGCTCCGCCTCGGCGGGCACGATGGGGTGAGGTATGCGCGGACCGGTATGGACATAGACCGTCACCGGCCCCCGAACGTCTCGGGCCGCGAGGGACAACCCGCGCTGGCGGCCGCCGGTCAGTTCAACATAGACCTCGGCGAGCAGCTTGCAATCGAGCAACGCGTTGTGGGTTGTGCGCGCCGACAGGTCGATGGAGAATTGCCGGCACAGTGCATCCAGGCTGTTCGGCATCCCTGGAAACTGAATTTTGGCCAGAGCTAGCGAGTTGATCATGCGTTCGCGGCCCAGGGGAGGCAGCCCGGCTCGATCGAACTCCATATCCAGGAAGCCGAAATCGAACGGCGCGTTATGCGCAATCAGCTTGCTGTCGGCGAAGAAATTGGCCAGTGGCCGGGCGACCTCGGCGAACATCGGCTTTCCCATAAGGTCGCCATTGGTGAAGCCGTGGACGCGCGACGCCTCAGACGGGATGTCGCGTTGGGGATCGATCAGCGCATGAAAGTGCCTGCCGGTGGGGAGATCGTTCAACAACTCCAATGCCGCGACTTCGATGACGCGGTCGCCGTTTAGCGGGTCGAGCCCTGTTGTTTCCGTATCAAATAGAACCGCGCGGATCATGCATGGAGGTTGTGGATGAACCGGCTCAGGATTTGCAAGGTGTGATTACGCGACAATCCGGTCTGGACGACGAGATCGGCCCGTCGCCGTTTTTCGGCATCGGGCATCTGGCGCGCAATGACCGCCTCGACGTCCGCTTTGCTCATGCGTCGCCTCAGGCCGACACGGTAAATCTGGACCGCACGCGGGGCGGAAACCACCACCACGGTATCGACCCGCTTGTCGCCTTTGGTTTCGAACAGCAAGGGAATATCCAGCACCACCGCGCGCCGCCCGCTGCGCCGCGCCCGGCCAACGAAAGCGCGTTCCTCGGCTTCAACCATCGGATGAAGAATATGCTCCAGGCGGGCCAAGGCTTCGCGGTTGCCAAGCACGGCCCGGCGAAGAGCGTCGCGGTCGACCGAGCCATTACTGGTCGTGCCGGGGAAGGCTGCTTCAATCACTTTCACCGCTCGGCCGCCCGTTGCCTGCATCCGATGGACCGCCAGATCCGCGTCGAACACCGGAATACGCGCTCGGCGAAAAGCGGCGGCGGCGGTGGACTTCCCCATGCCGATGCCGCCGGTAAGCCCAATAATTCTCATCCTTCCAGGAGATCCGTGGCGACAAAGCGGCGCAGTGCCTCATCCACGGTTGGGTCAACGCCAAACCAGGCTCGAAAACCCGGGACGGCTTGATGGAGCAGCATCCCGAGGCCATCGACGCAGCGAATCCCACGCACTTGCGCGGCGGCCAGAAGAGGTGTGTTCAGTGGCACATAGACGATGTCGGCAACGGTTAGGCCATCCGCGGCGCAGTCAAGGTCGATTTCGAGCACGTCATGGCCAGCCATACCAAGCGATGTGGCGTTTACCAGCAATGCGTGGTCGGGCAAGGCGACACTGCGGGCCTCCCAATCGATCACCGCGAGGCCCGGCAGTTCGGCGGCAAGTTGCTCGGCGCGCGCCCGGGTTCGGTTGGCGATAGTGACGTTGACGCCGAGATCCAGCAGGGCCGCTGCGATTGCGCGGGTCGAGCCGCCGGCGCCAAGGATCAAGGCTGGCCCGACAGCTGGATCAACGCCGCTGGAGCGGAGGTTCTCCAAGAAGCCCCACCCGTCGGTGTTGCTTCCCTTGATGCGACCATTCTCGAACACCAGCGTGTTGACGGCCCCGGCACGGCGGGCGGAAGCTTCAACGGTGTCAGATATTTCGAATGCAGCAACCTTATGTGGAATCGTGACGTTGACGCCGGCAAAGCCAGACCGCATCAGGCCTCGGATGGCGGCGGGGAAGTGCGCCGGTTCAATCCGAAGTGGCACATAGGCACCATCGATGCCATGTCGCTCGATCCAGAATCCGTGCAACCTCGGGGAGCGGGAATGCCCAACCGGCCAACCGGTAATGCCGGCGAGGCGGGCGTTGCCGGAGAGGATGGTCATGAGGAAGCCACTGTCGGCAGATTCTTATTGCTAGTGGGTGCCTACGGCGCGGGAAGCCATTCTTAACCCTTACCCCGTTCTAGCACCAGCGAGACCAGTGTTTCCCGACCAACTTAGGGCGGCCCCGCTAACAAGGCTTGATACGTCTTCGTCGGGACCGGTGCGGCGAGAACCTGGCTATAGATCCTCGATATTGGGATGGCGAAGGTGCCATAGACGCTCATGGGCTGCTACAAGGCTCTCCATGTTTCGTCGTCTCGTTCCGTCGGGAGTGAGTGGGCGACGTGTCAACATCATCTCCAGGATTTGAAGAAGCTGTTCAGCCACCTCGAAATCCGCTTGGTCACAGGCGTGATGAAATGCGATCAGAATTTTATCCGAAAGGCGCCGGCTATACCGAGGCGTCCCGCTGACGCCGGTCTCCCGGCTCGTATCATCCTCGACGTGGCTTACAGCCACGCCTGACATGATGGTATTTACCATCGAAGCCTCCAACTGGCGCAAAGATGCACCCTCCATGTTCGAGCATCACGATCTTTAATACCGCCCCACTCCAAGGCGGCACGATCTGAGTCATGCACATTGAAACATCTCGCCCGTGAAAAAATCGTCAACTACGCCGTCAATTTCGTCAAAAAATCAGACTAAGCGATTTTAGATGACTCACGTGTTACAATAGTCACTGATTTGCCCCGTCTCCCGGCAGATTATCCGGTTAAGGTACGCCCCGAGGGCGCTAACCGGCCGCTGGCGCTAAGGCCGTCGGGACAGGAGAATTAGCGAAAGCCTCGTCCCACGTGCCGGCGGTGGAAGCTTTGCTGTACTCGGTGGCGCGGTTCTCAAAAAAATTGGCGTGCTCCACAGCGTTCAGCATCTCATCCAGCCAAGGCAGCGGGTTCTTCGCCACGTGGAACAATTCGCTAAGCCCGAGTTCGATCAGGCGGCGATCAGCGATAAAGCGGATGTACTGCTTCACCTCGCGAGGCGTCAGGCCGTCTACGGGACCCTGCTCAAAAGCCAGTTCGATGAACGAGTCTTCATGTGAGACGATAGTCGCACAGGTCAGATAGATCTCCCGTCGTAGGTCCTCGGTCCACAAGTCGGGATTTTCTTGGATGAAGGTGCGAAACAGCTTGATGATGGACGCGCAGTGCAGGCTTTCGTCGCGCACCGACCAAGTGACGATCTGGCCCATACCCTTCATTTTGCCTGATCGGGGAAAATTCAGCAGAATCGCAAAGGACGCGAAGAGTTGCAGGCCTTCGGTGAAGGCGCCGAACGCGGCGAGCGTCTTAGCGATCTCGAACCGAGAGTTGACGCGAAAACCCTGCATATAATCGTACTTGTCCTTCATCTCCTTATATTTGAGGAAGGCGGTGTACTCGATCTCCGGCATCCCAATGGTATCAAGCAAATGGCTGTACGCAGCGATGTGAATTGTCTCAATATTTGAGAACGCAGAGAGCATCATCAGCACCTCGGTGGGTTTGAACACCTGGCTGTAGTGCTTCATGTAGCAGTTGTTCACCTCGACATCGGCCTGGGTGAAAAAACGGAAGATCTGGGTGAGCAGGTTGCGTTCGCCGCTCGTCAGGTTGCGGTGCCAGTCCTTGACGTCATCCGCCAGTGGCACTTCCTCCGGCAGCCAATGGACACGTTGTTGGGTTAGCCACGCCTCATATGCCCACGGGTAGCGGAACGGTTTGTAGACAGGATTCTCGGTCAGCAGGTCGAACCGAACCGGATGTTCGTCAGGCGTAAGGCGGGTTATCCCGTCCATGGCTGTCCTATTCCTCTACGGAGAAGCCTGTGCAATACCGAATTGTCGAGCGGCTCTCCTCCACTCATTGTGGTCAGCCGGCCGGGCTGGCGCAACAGATAGTATTGGTATTCGGTGACCCCGAGCCGCAGCAGGGGTAATTCGAGATGTAGTGGCGGAAGCGGTGGCGAGAATGTTGCCAGACCTCCAACGTGGTCGTACCGTTGCGAACTCCAGGCGGTAAACTAAAACCGTCTGACCAAAAGCATCACGCATCAACCCACGACGACTAAGGGGATGGACGAATGAAGGTCGGTCAAGCTATCGCGGAAATCATGAAACGCGAGGGAATCGAGATCCTCTGCGGCTATCCCGTCAATCATTTGCTCGAATTCGCCGCCGCGGCCGATATCCGCCCGGTCATCGTGCGGCAGGAGCGCATTGGGATTCACATGGCGGACGCGATATCTCGCGTGACGTCTGGCCGCAAGATCGGCGCGTTCTGCATGCAGCACGGACCGGGGACCGAGAACGCCTATGGCGGCGTGGCGCAAGCCTACTCCGAGTTGGTGCCGATGCTGGTTATCCCTCAAGGTTACCCCCGGCGGATTGCGCATATCGACCCCAATTACAACGCGGTGCGCGAGATGCGCGGCGTGTCGAAGTTGGCCGAGCCGGTGACCCTTCCGGTAGAGTTGCCAAATGTACTGCGACGCGCCTTCAGCGCCATCCGCAATGGCCGCAGTGGCCCGGCGATTGTCGAAGTTCCCACGGATATCTGGAATGAGGAGATCGGCGACATCGATTACAAGCCGGTCAGCGTTGCAAAATACGGCCCCGACCCCGTCGATGTGCGCAAGGCTGCGGCGGCGATCCTGGCGGCGAAGCGGCCCGTGATCTATGCCGGCACCGGTGTCCAATGGGCAGAGGCGTGGGCGGAACTACGCCAATTTGCCGAGTTGCTGGGTGCACCCGTCACCACCAGTCTTGGCGGCAAGAGTTCTTTCCCGGAAAATCATCCGCTGTCGTTGGGGTCCGGCGGGAACGCGGTGCCGAAGCCGGTCCACCATTTCGTCCAAAACGCCGATGTTATCATCGGCATTGGTTGCTCGTTCACCGAAACGAATTTTGGGATTAGGTTTCCCAAGGGAAAGACATTCATCCATGCGACGCTCGATCCGAACCATCTGAATAAGGATGTCGTCAGTTCGGTCGGCCTCGTTGGCGATGCAAAGCTGACGCTGACGGCGCTGACCGGAGAGCTTCGGCAGACGATCAAGGCGAACCGCGATCCATCTTCTGTGGTGAAGGAGATCACCGCGGTGCGCGAGGAGTGGATGGCGGAATGGAGCCCACGCCTGCACTCTAACGAATCGCCCCTCAGCCCCTATCGGGTGATCTGGGAGCTGATGAACACTGTTGATGTGAAGAACACCATCATCACCCACGACGCCGGCAGCCCACGCGATCAGATATCGCCGTTCTGGGTGTCTACCGAACCGCTGTCTTATATCGGCTGGGGCAAGACAACCCAGTTGGGCATGGGTCTGGGCTTGGCGATGGGGGCCAAGCTGGCGAAGCCTGACAAGCTTTGCATCAACCTGTGGGGCGATGCGGCGATTGGTTTCACCGGAATGGACTTCGAAACCGCGGTGCGCGAGCGGATCCCCATCCTGTCAATATTGATGAACAATTTCTCCATGGCCATCGAGCTGAAAGTGATGCCGATCTCGACGGAGAAATACCGGTCCACAGACATCTCCGGTGATTACGCTGCGATGGCCCGAGCCTTTGGCGGGTATGGGGAGCGGGTGACGCAGCCGGGGGATATCAAGGCGGCAATCCAACGGGGTATTGAGCAGACGCAGGCCGGCAAGCCGGCGCTGCTGGAGTTCATCACCGCGAAGGAAACGCGAGTTTCAAAATTCTGAGCCGCTAGAGGGCATGTTCGCGATGGGCGGAATGCCTCAGGCCTTTGACATGAGCGATTACGTCCAACGCGACCGAGCTTTCAGCCCGCACTATCGGGCTGAAAGCTCCGTCGGTTGACCCTACAAGCGTCAGCCTCCGATCATAGGCCCGGAACCGAGGCTTTAGGAAATGTCCACACGCTCGAGTAAAGTCGCGCCATAGTGATGGTCGAATACGAGATTTCGTTCGGCCGAGGGATCGCTGCGATCGTCATCGATTCTTTGACGACCATAAGCGAGGCACGCTCATCTCATTTGGGGTTTTTGCCGAACTCGATCGAGGCCGGGCATTAGATCGCACTCTATCCACCTCAGAATCATCATCTTTCTCTTGTGTCCGAGTTCATTGCCCCCATCGAACTCAATAGGGTCGCCGTCCGGTCCAGACCGTCGTATATAAATTACGCACTACAGACCGCCCGAACAGATCGTCTACACGAACGCCGATCAGGGGAATCGTCGCGATTCCACGTGCAAGCAGGTGGTTGCGACCGTGCTTGAAATTCGCAATCCTGCGATCTGGAAGGGGCGGGCATCGCAGAAGGCCGGTGCCAGGCAGCCTTCTAATCGAACCTCAGCGAGCGGCTTTTCGTCGTTGCGATAGAACAGGGTGAAACCATGTCAATGCCATTTCTAGACCGCGAAAGAAGTAGAAACTGGACCGTCGCGATTGTAGCGGCAAATATTGTGCTGGCAGCAATCGCGCCAACGACTATGGCCGCGGCGGTGACGGATCAGATGCTGCTGAGTGCGCCAAGCGAGGGCGACAACTGGATCACCGCCGGCCGTGACTACGCCAGCACGCGATTCAGCCCGCTGGCGCAGATCACCCCGAGCAATGTGAAACGACTCGTTCCGAAATGGTCGTTCTCCCTGGGTACGCTCGATGCCCAGCAGACGACCCCGCTGGTCCAGGACGGCACGATGTATCTCACCGCCGCACACAGCCGCATATACGCTGTCGATGCACTGACCGGACGGCAGGTCTGGGCTTACGTGCACCCGGTCGAGGAAGGAACGGTGCGAAAGATGTGCTGCGATGCCGGCAACAAAGGCGCGGCGCTATATGGCGACAAGGTCTACTTCACCACCAACGATGCGCATGTTGTAGCCCTGAAGGCTGCGACCGGAGAAGTCATCTGGGATACGACGGTGGGTGACTGGAAGCTGGGGCAGACGATGACTGTCGCGCCCCTTGCGGTGAAGGGTAATATCATTGTCGGTCTTTCTGGCGCTGAATATCCGACCCGGCTGTGGGTGGAGGCGCTCGATGCCGAGACTGGCAAGGAAGCATGGCGGCACTACACCATTCCTGGCGAAGGCGAAAAGGGCGTCGATACCTGGGGCAGCACGGGTGCCGCGATGCACGGAGGCGCCTCAACATGGATCACCGGCTCGTACGATCCGAAACTCGATACCCTGTTCTGGGGCACCGGCAATCCAAACCCGGACTGGGACGGTGTTCCCCGGCCCGGTGACAATCTCTACAGCAATTCCACGCTGGCGCTGGATCCCGATACCGGGGCGATGAAATACTACTTTCAATACACGCCGCACGATGTATGGGACTTCGACGGCGTGAACGAGGTGATTCTGGCCGACGTCGGCGACAAGCAGCTATGGCTGCATGGCGATCGCAACGGCTTCCTATATGCGATCGATCGGACTAACGGCCAGTTCGTCTATGGCTCTCCGATCTCGCAGATCAACTGGATGACCGGTTTCACCGAAGAGGGCCGCCCGATTGTCAACGAGGCGAAATTCCCTGTCTACGGCAAGGAGATGAAGGACATCTGCCCTGCTTCCGAGGGCGGCAAATGGTGGAATCCCATGAGCTACGACCCTCAGCGCAAGATCGTCGTCGTGCCAAGCCGCGAGATCTGCACTGACATCCTCACCGCGCCGGAGAAAGAGGTTGACGGCCATACGCGGTGGGGCGTCGAGCGGCTGGGATGGAACAAGGGCCACGGCCAACTCGTTGCGTTCGATGCGGCCAACGGCAAGAAAGCATGGACGGTCGAGGCACCCTCTCCGTTCATGGGCGGAGTTATGACGACGGCGAGCGGGCTGACCTTTACGGGCACGCCGGAAGGCGAGTTCAAGGCCTATGATACCGCCGCCGGCAAGGAATTGTGGTCGTATCAGACCGGCTCGGGCATCGTCGGCAGTCCGAGCACCTTCGTCGTCGGCGGCAAGCAGTATGTCGCTGTTCCTTCCGGCTTTGGCGGCTGGGTGGGCTGGGCGACGGTCGGCCGCGACGGTGGGGGGGCCCCACAATTGAAGGATAGCCGCAAGGGCAGCACGGTGTTCGTGTTCGGCCTATTCGAGGATTGAGATTGCAGGCGGAACGAGGGGGCGGTTTGGCCCCCCGTATTGATAACGGAGGAAGATTGAGATGGGCTTTCAGGGAATTCGCTCGCGTCTGTTCGCCGCGCTTCTCGTGACGGCCTTTCTACTGACATTCTCTTTCGTCTGGGCCGACGAGCCGCTGAAGAACCCTTACACGGGCAACGCACAAGCCATCGCAGAGGGGCACCAGCTCTTTCTCGACACCGGCTGCTATGCCTGTCATGGCCATCACGCCGAGGGCGGAATGGGTCCGAATCTTACCGGTGCCGGAAACCGATGGATCTACAAGCCAACCGACGCAACGTTGTTCCGCACGATCAGTAATGGCCGAGAAGGGACCAACATGGCGCCCTGGAAGGACACACTTTCACAAGATCAAATCTGGAAAATCATTGCTTTCATCCGATCCATTTACCAGGGAGATCCCTCCAAGGTCGTTTGGTAGTGCTCTATGCGCAGGTTGGAAGGATGGCATTGTCAGTTACACCGCAGGCGATAAGCGCCCGCCTTTGAATTCGCTGGACGCGAATTGGTCCAGGACGCAGTAGTTTGAGCCGAAAGCGCCCGCGGCGCGATTGTGATCGTCCCCTTTCCGGGCACGAGCTTCGATGCTCGCAAAGACCGCATATTTCCGCTGCTCGCCTACCGATATGTTTGGCGATACGGTGGCCGCCGCTTCGGCGATCAGGGGGTTTGACCATGTTGGGGTTGAGATGACCGAAGGGGGTGAACTCCCGCGCCACTATCTGTTGAACCAGAAGCCCAAAGGCTGAGCGCCATGCTGCACGCCGCGATGGGGCTCGGATGCCTACTGCTGTTGGCGTATCTAGTCGGCGAGGACCGGCGCCGGATTGCCTGGCGCACCGTGTTCGCGGGCGTAGGGTTGCAGATCGCCTTCGCCCTGGTGTTGATCGGCGTGCCGGGAACCGACCGGGCGATGTTCTGGCTCAACGACGCGGCAAACGCGCTTCAGGCGGCGACCCTGACCGGGACGCAGTTCGTGTTCGGGTATCTCGGCGGCGGGGCGCCGGCATTCGCGGAAACCCATCCCGGTGCCAGCTTTATTCTCGCCTTCCAGGCGCTGCCGCTGGTGCTGACGATCAGCGCGTTGGCGTCGCTGCTATTCTACTGGGGCATCTTGCAGCGCGTTACAGCGGCGTTTGCCTGGCTGTTGCGAGGGTCGATGGGCATCAGTGGCCCGCTAGCGCTGGGAGCAGCGGTGCATGTGTTTGTCGGCATGGTGGAGGCGCCTCTGCTGGTGCGCCCATACCTTGCCCGGATGCAGCGCGGGGAGCTATTTGCCCTGATGACGTGCGGAATGGCCGGAGTCGCGGGCACCGTAATGGTGATTTACGCCTCGTTTCTGGCACCCGTCGTTCCAAACGCGTTGGGAAACATCCTGATCGCCTCGATCATAAGCACGCCCGCTGGGCTGGCGGTCGCCGCCCTAATGGTGCCGTTCGATGGCTCAGATCGCCAAGCAGGGCAACTGGTGATCGAAAATCCTCCCCACAGCAGCCTGGACGCCGTGGTCAAGGGAACCATGGACGGCCTCCCGATCTTCGCGGCGATTATTGCGACGTTGTTGGTGACCGTGGCACTGGTCACTCTGGCGAACATGGCACTGGGGCTGTTGCCGGATTGGGACGGAGCTTCGGTCACGCTGCAGCGTCTGTTCGCCTTGCTCTTCCGTCCAATCATGTGGCTCATCGGGGTGCCGTGGGGGGAGACCGGTGCGGCGTCGACGCTGATGGCGACGAAGACAGTGTTGAATGAATTCGTCGCCTATTTGAATTTCTCGCAATTGCCCCCGGACACCTTCTCGCCGCACAGTCGCGTGGTCCTGACGTACGCGCTGTGCGGCTTTGCCAACTTCGGCAGCTTGGGGATCATGATTGGCGGAATGGGCGCGATGGTCCCGGCACGACGCGCGGAGATCGTAGGGCTGGGCCTGAGGACGATTCTGTCAGGGACGCTGGCTACCTGCATGAGCGGTGCGCTCGCCGGCGCGTTGGCGGGCTGACATTGAGTGCCGTCCTTGGCCGCCCGATAGACCCAGCCGGCTTCGACGAGCCCGCCGGAACGCCGGCCATTCTGAGCTGCAAGGCCGATCAAGCGGGGTGCGCAACAGCGCAACATGCCAATGAACCACGATCGCCAGCAAGCTTCGTTTTCTCATGGTTCGCGGGATTCGGATGAGGACCGGTCAGCCGGTGATGCGTTATGTCCGCGGACGGCGACTGCCTTAGGCGGCCCGCGCACTCGCAACGGCCTGAAGACGATCCCTGCCCGGAACAGCCAAAGGGCAGCACCTCTATTCGGGCCAACGGAATCGTTTCAGGTCGAACCGGTTCCTGGTGTCGAACTCGACGCCTTCCTTTTCCAACAAGCGCTGCTGCAGGGCATCGCCGCCATTACGCGAGAGGGCATAGGAAACCTCGCCTTTCGCATTGACGACGCGATGCCACGGAATATCGGTCGACCGACCAAGGTGGTGAAGCACCTGGCCGACAAGGCGCGCCCGCCTTGGCAGGCCGGCCATCGCGGCGACTTGGCCATAGGTAGCAACCCACCCGCTGGGAATGCGGCGGATCACAGCATAAATCGCGGCTACGGCATCGCTGTCCTTGGGTGGGGTAAACTGGGACTGTTTGCGCTTCGGCGGCATCGACAGCTCGCTATGATTGCTGTGGTAGAAGCCCTGACCGCTGAGACCAGGATGCTCGTCGGGGCGGCGGCGCCGAGTGCTCATTCGGGACCCCCGCTGATGGCAAGGCGAGCGCGTAGCTCGGCGTTTTCGGATTCAAGCTGAGCCAGGCGGTCGTGCAGCGGGCGGATCGCCTCGGCGATTTCCTGCTGAGTGAAGCGTGGGATGATGTGCTGCTGGCAATTCCAGTCGAAGGTTTCCAAGCGCAGACGGAAGACACGTTCGAGCCTGGCCTTGTACCCCGGCGCGGTAACCAGGGTTGTCAGGTCCAAGTCATCATCGAGCGCAAGGGTTTCGACGTGGGCGTAGACCTTAAGCCGCGCCCTGTGAGGGTAGTCCATGAGAAACAGGCAGGCTCGGTGATCGGCCGCGAGGTTGCCGGCGCTGATGTATTGACGGTTGCCGCCATAGTCAGCAAAGGCCAGCGTCTTCTCGTCCACCACCTTCAAGAAGCCACGCGGTCCGCCGCGATGCTGAACATAGGGCCAGCCGGTTTCCGAAACCGTTGCCATGTAGAAGCTGTCACGATCGGCAATGAATGCGGCTTCGTCCTCAGTGAAACGATCGAACTCGCGATGGCCCTTGAAGTCTTGCCAGATGCCATCCGCACCCATCTTGGCCTGCACGGCCCGAACACTGGGCGTAACGGCGATGTCGAGAAATCGGTATGACATGACGGCGCTCCTTCGCGTCACAGGTGGGCCGCCTGACCATTGGCAAATCGCCCGCCCCTGCTCGCATCAGGCGGACATTGCTAGCGCGAAAATCCTGAAAGTCGAGGTTGGTATTCGCGACTACGTCGAGCGAGCGCGTGAAGATGTTCTTGGCGGTAAGGCGAGAATCTCTACGATCGGGCCGTCGCGGCGAGATTAGCGTTGGCAAGCAGTAGCGGGCCGAGCTGGCGGCCGAGCGCGATGAGTTCGTCGCGCTTAAAGTTCCCTTCCGCGAGCGTCGTGCCCGCTGACGTTAGCGAGACGCTGATCAGTGCGGTCAAGATCTACGTTGCCACCTCGGTCGACCTTCCCCATCGCTGTCAACGCCCTTACCATGGGGCCGATATCGAAACGGGGGAATCATGCACTGGACCGATCGCCGCGAGCGCTACCGCCAGATCATCGCCGGCACCGCCTGCATCCACCCTGCTTCGGTTCATGACGCGATGTCGGCGCGCATCGCTGATGAGCTAGGCTTTGAGGCCGGCATGTTCGCCGGCTCCATCGCCTCCTTCACCGTGCTGGGCGCTCCGGACCTAATTTTGCTGACGCTCACTGAATTCGCCGCACAAGCCTACCGCATCAACCGGGCTGGGAAGCTGCCGCTTATGGTCGACGCCGACCACGGCTACGGCAACGCCCTGAACGTGATGCGAACCGTGCAGGAGCTCGAGACCGCAGGCGTAGCGGCGCTCATGGTTGAGGACACCCTGTTGCCCCGCACGTTCGGCGAGAAGAAGCCGATGGTGATATCCCTCGAAGAAGGTGTCGGAAAGATGCGCGCCGCGCTCGCAGCACGAGAGGACAAGTCCCTGACGATCATCGGCCGGACCAGTTCGCCATCGATCACTGGCTTGGAGGACGGGATCAGACGCCTGAAGGCTTATCAGGCAGAGGGCGTGGACGCGCTGTTCATCGCTGGCGGTCTGACCCGGCATGACCTGGATGCGATCGCGGAAGAAGTCAAAATCCCGCTGATGCTTGGGGGCATCTCAGGCGATTTGCAGGACAAGGATTACCTGGCCAGCCGCGGGGTCCGGATCGCGCTGCAAGGTCACCAGCCGTTCTCCGCGGCGGTGAAGGCGATTTATGATACATTAAAGGCCTTGAGGGAGGGCACGACACCATCGGCTCTCGGTGGAATCGCATCCTCGGAGATGATGGCGCGCGTCACGCGGGAAGGCGACTACAGGAGCTGGACGGAGAAGTTTCTGGCGTAATCTAATCGTCGAGCCGATAGCGCAAGCGCACGGTTCGGCTGATCTCGGTGTGCGGTGCGGGCAGCGTGGCATTGTGCAACAAGGCCTCGGCGGCCTCATCCAGCAACGGGCTTCCACTACCTGTCACCAGTGCGACGTCGAGCACCTTTCCGTCGACTGCCACTTTGAAGCGCAACGTCACGCTCCCCTGCTCACCATGTCTTCGAGCAGCCTCCGGATATGTCTTCCGCGCCGCCAGCCACGCCGAAAAGAGGGTGTTCCAGCCGGGGGCTACAGGCGCCTCTGTTGGGGTTGCGTGCTGCGGGGATGCATCCGCGAGCGCTCCGGGGGCTGACGGAACGGGCTCGGTGGGTGCAGGCGCGCTTGATCTCGGATGCGGCAGCATCTGCTTCGCCATCCGGGGCCGAACGGGAACTTCGCTCGGCGGCGGCTTCGCTTGTGACACCGGCGGAGGAGGTATGAGCGGAGTTTCCACGACGGGCGGCGGAGGAGGAGGTGGCTCCGGAGTAGGTTCCGGTGCGGGTGCAACGGGCGCGGCCTCCGCGACGGGCGGCGGGGGAGGCGCTGGCTCCGGAGTAGGTGTGGGCGCCGCCTCCACTGGATCAGGCAACGAGGTGAGGGCTGGCTCCGTTTGAGATGGCTCCGGTTCAGTTGGTTCCGCTGCCGCGGGCGTGGGCTGCGCCGCTGCCGTGGCGTGTGGGTCCGCTGGCGCCTCGAAAACCATCGATACCGCCTGTAAGGCCGGTGGGTCTGGGGCCGCTGACCAGACTACCGCCGACAAAGCGACTCCCAACAGTACATGCGCGATACCCGACGCGGCGAGCGCGGTACGCACTGAAGCTCCGCCCTTTGGCGCGACGATACCCGACGCTCGGTCAGCCCGAAGCAATCCGCCTTCCCCCCAGTTTAGCGCTTTGCACTTCATCTGTTCTATCGCAATAAAACGTGGAACCGGCAAGCGAAGCACCCCCGGAGCGATTGAATTCCGCAATTGCGCCAGGAGGCAGGCAACGCAGCGTTCGCGCAGGGCGATTTCCAGAAGTTCGGGCCGGCCGGGCGGGGTCTGGCGGACCCCGCGTCAAGGAAAATCCAAGTGCGCTCCCTTGGGTTCAACGCCCGCGCTACGCTTGCCCTTGATACCGGTGGAGAGGGTAGCTATACGCCTGCCTCACCGGGGCCGTAGCTCAGTTGGGAGAGCGCCTGAATGGCATTCAGGAGGTCAGGGGTTCGATTCCCCTCGGCTCCACCAGTGATATCAATAGGTTAGCTGGCCAATCGACGAAATTTATTGAGAATTGTCCGCGCTGTGTCCGCGAGAGCCTGGATCGCTTCGAACATGACCGCAGGCATCCGCTGCGGGCGCATGGCCGCAGGAGGACGGCCCCGACGAGGGGCGCGCAGTCTCTCCAAATTACTGTGTCCGGTCTTAACACTATGTTAATGATTAAATGATATCTTAGTGAGCCAGTCAGGTTCTTTAGGGGAAGAGCCGGATTTGACGCTAACTGGGTTGATACCCATATTCCCGCGGCTAGCAGCCAGTTGGAGAATTCGAAAGGCTGGATAATGACAATCGAGAGGGAAGGTTCCGATATAGACTGGCAGGCGCAGTCATTGCGGCTGACCGTGTTCCTTTCGGCTCCTCTCGATTTGGGTGTTACTGCGACGCTTTGGAAGAGCGCGACGGGGGACGATCCGGAAATCGACGATAGCCGTCCGCGCGAAGGCGTTCGGCGGCAGGCCGGCCCATTTGGGGATTGGTATTTAGAGACTGTCATAGCGCCAGCACGTGTCGACTGGGTGTTGGCGCCAAAAGTTGACGACCCGCAACCGCGTGCTGAGCCGTATTGCGAGAGGCTCGATAAGGCTATGAGCGCTTTTATTGCTGCGGGATCCAAATGGCTGACCGTAGGCTCACCGTCCATCAATCGGCTTGCCGTGGGCGCTGTTTTGTTGATGCCCGTGGCCGATTTGCGGGCAGCGTATCAGAAGCTGAACGGTCTGCTTACGGCCGTGCGGGTTGACCCGGACCATTCATTGGATTTTTTCTATCAGATCAACTGGCCCCGGGCGAGTTTGGTGGTAAGTGAACTCAGGCTTAACAGGCTGACCAGGTGGAGCGCTATTTCGGTGCGCTCCTTAAGCCTGCAGGTCGATGACAACAAGGCATCGGTGTTGTCGGGTCCGTCAGGCGGTCAGGACTATTGTCGGCTCGAATGCGATCATAGCACTCAAACTGGGCAGATGGAGCCGTTTGCCACTACCGATCTCAATCGGCTTCTTCAAGAATTATGCGGGATGGTGGAAGAAAATGCCAAACATGGCGAGGTAGCAGAGACTGACTTAGTATTATGACGGATCAAGCAGATACCAGAACGACAGCTCGTCGGGCGCGTTGGAACGACGGACATCTCCTCGCCGATCGTCGCTGGGTGGGGAGGGGCAGTCCTGTAAACCCAGAGAGGGCTGACAGGCTTACGCACAGCGAGGCCGTAGGTTTGGAGATCTTGGAGGGCGAGGCCGATTTAGAGGTCCCACAGAGCAAGGTTTTCATCATTGTAAGCTGCCCGGTGGTGCCGAGCGGTACCTCAAATGGCACTGTCTGGCTCGATAATTCTGGAACGACAGTCTTCAGTAGCGAAACTTGGGCTTCAATCTCTGTGCCTGTCACCTTTCCAAATATGACGGTGAGCGGCACCTCAACTAGAACTGGAGCTTGGGCTTTGGCTTCGGGCTCTGTCGTGCCGAATATGACGGTGAGCGGCACTGTCGGGGGCGGTAACTATCCGACGGCCGTCTTCTTCAATGGCGAAAGCTGGGCCTCTGTAGCTGCCGGCCTGCCAAATATCCACTCTTCGTATACGAAGACGCCTTTATCCGATCCAGCCCAAAACGTACGGTCAGCCCTCGTAAGACTGCATCGCCTAATTGAAGAGAGCAAGTCCGATCCACATCGAGTCCTGCCTAGCCCCAGAGCTATATCGGCAGCTAGAAGCTTTTTGATGAAAATTCATCGATTAGGGCTACCACTCCCTAAAGGTACTGGTCGACGATTTTGGCGAAATACTTTTATTCGGTAGGCGAGGCAAAGCGTACTTGGATCTCGGCTTTCTCTCAGATGGAACGATCTCGTTTTACGGGTCAAACCATGAGGGAATGGAGATTATGGGAGATGATTTGCTTCCGGAGGACGAACTTCCGCCCGCGATCGGTGACGTACTGGTCGATATTGCGAGCTAACTTGTGGTTCTTGCCCGATTTCTAGATCCTGTCGGCGATCTCGAGCTTCTTGGAAGAGTGTTGTTCGATCCCGATGATGTCGACAGCAACGGTCTCACCCCACGAGCTATCCCCACTCAGGATCTAAAGAACCGGTGTAGGGGATGGTGGGTTGAACGAATTGCTTGTGCGCCCCATGTGCTATGTCAAATCGCTTCAGAGCGAACTAATCGACGGAAAGAGCTAGCCGTCGCTGGTGTCGCAATCGTATCGGCCGGACAGATCCGAAACATCGAATACGAAGGCCAGTCAGACGTCGCTATTGTCGATCCAGACCCAATCCCACTCAATGAGGCTCACGCAATTATAGTTGGCGAAACCGAGCGGAAAGACTCATTTTATAAAGCCATCAAGAAAGCGATCATGTCGCACTTGAATGTCTTGTCAGGAGTAACCGAAGCGATTGAGGTGGCGACCAGACCCTCCACGCCAGATTGATTGCTGGAGGGCGTGCGCAGTGAGGGCGTGGCCGACCACTCTACCCCTTCCGCAACCGCACCCCAGCCCCGCCGCCGTTCTCGTCAATGAACTCGACGCCGGCGGCTCTGATTGCACGGGCCGGAGGTAATCGCCACTCGAGGCCGATTGTAATCGCCACCTGAGGCCGGTCGAAACCGCCACCTGAGGCCGGCGAATTCGCCAGTCTGCTGGTGGAGGAAGCCGCCGCTGACATCGAAGTAATCGCGACTACTGTTCCGCCCTTTTTGGCGGGGTAGCAGTAGTGCCGAGACCGAGGGCGGAGATGCGGCGGATCAGGGAAGTGTTACGGTTGCGTGCGGAGTTAGGGCCAAATTTGAGTCCCATATCGGCAGGCACGAAGCTGGCGCGCTCGACGGTGCGGGCGTATCTGGATCGATCGGCGGCGGCAGGGCTGGACGCCGCGGCCGCCGATGGGTTGTCGGAGACGGCGCTGGAGGTGGCGCTTTACTCGCCGTCATCGGCCACCGATGGTCGCGCACTGCCCGCCTGGCCGAGGTGGATCAGGAACTGCGGCGCCACAAGCACGTCACGCGCAAGCTGCTTTGGGGGAACAACCGGTGGCGGGGCGGCGAACGTCGTGCCGTCGTAGGTCCATCCCTGCTCAGGCAGGATGCCGCCACGCCGTCCTGGATGCGCGCGTATCTCAGTCATGGAGTTCCTCCATTTTGTCAGTTGCGCCCTTGTAGACTAGCTTGGCGAGGCAAGCGGTGCAGGAAAAACCACCCCCGACCACAGACGAGAGTCGACCTCGCCCATGGCTGTTCCGATATCGCCCAAGCCACCAGATTTGGCCATGCGATTTCCTGCGCTCACAGGGCTGCGGTTCTTCGCCGCCATGGCGATCGTGCTGTGGCACTCGCAGACCGGGTATTTTTTTCAATACGGCGCGTTCCAACCGTTCTTTCCCGCCGGGGCCGTGCCGCTGTTTTTTGTATTGTCCGGTTTTGTCCTGACGATCGGGGCCGATAAGACTGGACCTGGTCGGACTTTTTTGTGGCCCGCATTGCCCGAATATGGCCAGCACATGTCGCCGCCCTGGCGTTCCTAATCCTGATCCTTCTTCCGGGCAGCTTGGCGTTCTTCCGGAGCGCGCAGGCGTTGGGATTGATGGCTATAACGGATTACTGCTTCAAGCATGGTGGCCAGAACAGGCAGTCCACTGTCCTATAATGCGCCATCCTGGTCTGTATCGTGCGAGTTATTTTTCTATGCGACCTTTCCGTTGACTGCGGTTGCGCTGAACCGCCAGACGCTGTTGAGGACCACTGGCATCGTCGCGGTGATCTTCAGCGCAATTGTCGCCCTCGACACCGCCTACCCGAACATCGACGGTGTTTGGTTTTGCGAGGATATCGCGGTCACCTGTTTCGTCGCATTTACGGTTGGGGTAGCTGTCGGCGTCTTTCGCAGGCGGTTGCCTCAGCCGATCGTTCGTATCACGGCCGGGACCGCGATCCAGGCATCGGCGCTGGCCTTCGCCATCGGCTCCAATGCCTATTTCGCAACGCACGTGCTCCACGTCACATTTGCGGCCGCGGCGTTCATCAGCAATTTTGCTCCAACCCCGTTCTACGCGGCACTCATTCTGTCACTTGCCCGATATGATGGGCTGATCTCTCGTGCGCTATCGGTTCCTTTGATCGTCTATGGGGGAGAAATCAGCTATTCAATTTACCTGTTCCACCAACTCATCATCAGGTGGCATTCCGCCCTCTCCGGGCGTTCGCCGGCATCCCGATATGGTGGCAATATGGTGGCCTTCTGACAGCGATATTCACAGTTGCAGCATTATCGTATCATCTGATCGAGAAGCCCGGATCTCGCCGGTCGCCGCGTCGATCACCTCCATGGTATGACCGGCAAAGTCGACGAACAGCCGCTCCCGGCGATGTGCACCTGGCGCAGTGTCGGCTTCAGCCGGCCCGGTCCACTCGCGATACAGATCGCAGAACCACGAGTAGCCGAACCCGTCGGTCGTCGCCGCGCGGTATTCCTCCCACAGCAGCGCCAGCGTCACGTTCGGCCGCCGCAGATCGCGATGCACCGCGGACCAGTCCGGGACCGGGCGCTGATCGGACGGCACATCCGGCAACGGCGGAAACAGCAGCGCCTCGAGACCGGCATCGTCCAACGCGTCCGGCAATGGCCACGTCAGCCCAGCGCGGCGGGCCCGGTGGAGGTAATCGCTGACCGAGCCTTGGCTCAGTGCCAGGCCATTTGCGATAACGCGTTGTGGTAAATGTTGCTCCCATCGCAGCCGCAGAAGCTCTCGTATCTTTCGCATCGACAATCTCTCGCCCGGCATCGCGACCCTTGCTCCTCGGCAAAAGATCGAAACTACCCTCGGTTGAAGACTGTCAGCGGCAGGCCGGTCGGCGCCGTCATCTCCGGAATGATCAGGATCACCGGAATCAGTGATCAGGATCCACCGGAATGCATGATCAGGATCGAACGGATTGGATGATCACAATCAAACGGAACCAGTGATCACGATCGACCGGAACGCGCATTTGGGGATCGTGGATGGTGCGAAGTTAAGACCTGACGCCAGAGCAGCGCGCCCCTCGCATATCCAATAAGCGCGGCCCTCTTTTAATCAGCGCGGATATTCAAACGAACGTGGGTTGAACGATCGAACGAAGAGCAGAGACGAGTTCGCAGCCGCTTTGACGGGAAACGGTTTGGCGACCGCTGAGCCTGCGTCGATACGCCGGAACCGTTCCCGACTGGTGGGACGGTTCACCAATGATCGGATGAGCAGGCGACCGACTATGTCTCTTCCACCGTTTGTCGTGCCTCTCTCACCAACTTACGGACAGCCTGTATGAGCCGGCGGCTTTTCTCCGAATAATTGCCATGCCGTGTGTTGGCGCGTCGCATTCGTTCCAGTCCTTCCGACGTACGCGGCCCCGTATTCGTCCCGCCATGCATCCGACATCGGCCGTTTGACATCGCTGGCGCCTTGCACTTCGCGCCGCTACGGGTTCGCGCCCCACACCGCGGGCAGGATTGCGCCAGCGGTAGCGTCAGTCGCCAATCAGGTAGGCGGTGCACCGGGCTACCCCTAGCTTTTTCGGGCATCCTCCCTCCCTCCTACCTGTGGGGAAACCGATCCGACGATCGCCTGTCCGCCCTCATTGACCGTAACGTGCTGCACCGTGACCTTCTGCTCGCCCCCGGTCCGATATCGCTTCAGCGCTTCCACTTGCATCGCAAACGTCCGCGCCAGCTTGTTGAATGCCCGTTCCGCGCTATCCTGCTGGGGGATGTTGTCCACATGGACGAGGCGGCGGGCGAAAGTCATGGTGGTCATGTGAACCGCCGCCATCTGGGCAGCCATCATGGCTTCAATTTCGTCCTTTGGGCCAATACCCCTCACCATTGACAACATAAAGTTCGTTCCCCGTTCGTCGGGTGTTTTCCCTTGGTACCGACACTGGCCAGCTGGGTAAGCAATCCGCCGTAAAAATCGAAGTCCGCAGTGCCAAGTGACTCCATGATCAGGGCGGTCCCGAGGTGTGGGATCGGATGGTCCGCCGATAAGGACGTAGGCCAGCGCGACGATCACGCCGACTGCGGGAACGCTCATCAGCCTCTGTGCGGCAGGGTCAGACTTGGCGCGCTTGAGAAGCTGACCATCAAGGACACCGATCTGCTCGCGCTGATTTTGCCGAACAGCGAGCATCGGTTTGACGATTGCGCATAGCGCCGGGTTGCCGTCGCAGACCTCTTGCACGCGGCGGGCGAACAGCCCGCCAGCGCCCTTGCGGACAACATGGCCGAACGCCTTCAGGAGGCCACGCAGTGTATTGGCAATCGCCTGGCGCTGGGAAACCAGTTGCGCACGAGCAACCAGCAGCAGCCGCAACGACTGCGCATCCATGAAGGCATCTCCAGCCAAAGCAGCGGCGAGACGGTGTCACCCAGCACGTGGCCAGTGCGGAAGCGCTTCATCCGCTACGAGCGCACATCCGGGCGCGGCGTCCGGGAGTAGTATGTGCACCCTCGGAGCTTCAGCCCAAATCTGATGAAATCTTCCTGCACCTTGGAACCCTCGACCAATATGTCGTGTTACGACATACCAGAGATGCTCCTGTCGAGAGGAAATGACCATGATATGTCCCGCGGAAGATCACGTGAGAGATGCGAAAGCCCGTTTCGGCGGAGGCTCGTGCCTCTCTG
This sequence comes from uncultured Alphaproteobacteria bacterium, assembly GCA_963819345.1. Lineage (GTDB taxonomy): Bacteria > Pseudomonadota > Alphaproteobacteria > Acetobacterales > Acetobacteraceae > Rhodopila. The sequence goes on along the minus strand of CAWFVX010000001.1, from coordinate 411 downwards.
TGGTGAGCCGGTCGCGGCGTGCGCGTTCAGTACAGGTTACTTCCAATGGGTAAAGTCGTCGTCGTCACCGGAGCGAGTGCTGGTGTGGGCCGGGCCACGGTTGAAGAGTTTGCAAGGCATGGCTACGACGTGGCACCGCTGGCACGCGACCCGGAGAGACTGGAACACGCGGCGGCTGAGTTGCGATCAGGACACGGCGTACGCGCCATCGCCATTCCGACCGACGTTGCCGACGCCGACGCTGTAGAGTTGGCGGCTACCAAGGCAGAAAGCGAGTTGGGTCCGATCGACGTCTGGGTGAACGTTGCTATGGCAACTGTATTCGCACCGGTGTCGAAGCTGACGGCAAAGGAGGTAGAGCGGGGCACGCGGGTCACCTACCTGGGCCAAGTATACGGGATGATGGCCGCG